>CAVSJF010000006.1:55000-948612 GCA_963728155.1 uncultured Thermoleophilaceae bacterium
GCATGGTCCGGCGGGAGTAAGAAAGCCATCTGCTAGCCGAAGATCCGTGGAACACGGGCACCACAGCGGGTAACAGTCCCGTAGGCGAAAGCGAGTGGCCTCTCGAGCATGTTCCTGAGTAGGACCGCACCCGTGAAACGCGGTCTGAATCTGGGGGGACCACCCTCCAAGGCTAAGTACTCCCTGATGACCGATAGCGGACTAGTACCGTGAGGGAAAGGTGAAAAGTACCCCTGAAGGGGAGTGAAATAGTACCTGAAACCGCGTGCCTACAAGCGGTCGGAGCACCTTCGGGTGTGACGGCGTGCTTTTTGCATAACGAGCCGGCGAGTTACTCGTCTCTGGCAAGGTTAAGCGATGAGCGGAGCCGCAGCGAAAGCGAGTCCGAATAGGGCGACATAGTCAGAGGCGGTAGACCCGAAACCGGGCGAGCTACCCATGGGCAGGCTGAAGCGGGGGTAAGACCCCGTGGAGGGCCGAACCGACCTAGGTTGAAAACTGGGCGGATGACCTGTGGGTCGGAGTGAAAGGCTAATCAAGCCCGGAGATATCTGGTTCTCTCCGAAATATATTTAGGTATAGCCTCCGGCAATGCCTTACGGCCGTAGAGCACTGTTTGGACTAGGGGCCCTACCAGGTTACCGACTTCAGACAAACTCCGAAGACCGTTAGGTGTACCCGGGGAGTCAGTCTGCGGGGGATAAACTTCGTAGGCGAGAGGGGAACAGCCCAGACCGCCAGCTAAGGTCCCTAAGTGCTAGCTAAGTGGAAAACGATGTCCGATTGCTCAGACAACCAGGAGGTTGGCTTAGAGGCAGCCATCCTTGAAAGAGTGCGTAACAGCTCACTGGTCAAGTGATCGGGCGCGGAAAATGTAACGGGGCTCAAGCTAGTCACCGAAGCTGCGGGTGTACGTGATCCTTCGGGATCTCGTACGCGGTAGGAGAGCGTTCCTAGGCTTGTGAAGCGGCGGGGAAACCCAGCCGTGGAGGCTTGGGAAGTGAGAATGCCGGCGTGAGTAACGAAAGAGGGGTGAGAATCCCCTCCACCGATTGTCCAAGGTTTCCTGAGCAACGTTCGTCGGCTCAGGGTCAGTCGGGACCTAAGGCGAGGCCGAAAGGCGTAGTCGATGGCCAACGGGTTGATATTCCCGTACCACGTCGCGTCCGTTATGACCGATGGGGGGACGAGGAAGGCTAAGGGAACCCCGCCGACGGTAGCGCGGGGGTAAGCATGTAGCCAGGGCACCTAGGTAAATCCGGGAGCCCGTTACGGTGAGGTGCGATGCCAGCTGGCCGGAAGGCCGGCGAGTCCTTGACGCCATACCTCCAAGAAAATCCTCTAGGCAGGACGTAGCGTGCCCGTACCAAAACCGACACAGGTGGACAAGTAGAGAATACTAAGGTGATCGAGATAACCCTCGTTAAGGAACTCGGCAAAATGGCCCCGTAACTTAGGGATAAGGGGCGCCCCGATAGGGTGTAGACCTTCGCGGTCAAAGCCTGAGGGGGCCGCAGTGAATTGGCCCAACCGACTGTTTACCAAAAACACAGGTCTCTGCTAAGTCGCAAGACGACGTATAGGGGCTGACGCCTGCCCGGTGCCGGAAGGTTACGTGGAGAGGTTAGTCATCTTCGGATGACGAAGCTTTGAAACTAAGCCCCGGTAAACGGCGGCGGTAACTATAACCGTCCTAAGGTAGCGAAATTCCTTGTCGGGTAAGTTCCGACCTGCACGAATGGCGTAACGAGTTGGGCGCTGTCTCAACGAGGGGCTCGGTGAAATCGCAGTCTCGGTGAAGATGCCGAGTACCCGCGGCAAGACGGAAAGACCCCGTGAACCTTTACTACAACCTGATATTGGAGTCTGAGGCATTTCGCTCAGGATAGGTGGGAGGCTGTGAAGCAGGGACTGCGGTCCCCGTGGAGCCACCCTTGAGATACCACCCTTGGTGTCTCGGGCTTCTAACACCACGCCGTGAATCCGGGTGGTGAACAGTGTCAGGCGGGTAGTTTGACTGGGGCGGTCGCCTCCCAAAATGTAACGGAGGCGCGCAAAGGTTCCCTCAGTACGGTTGGAAATCGTACGTAGAGTGCAAAAGCAACAAGGGAGCTTGACTGCGAGACAGACATGTCGAGCAGGTGCGAAAGCAGGCTTTAGTGATCCGGCGGTAGCAAGTGGAAGCGCCGTCGCTCAACGGATAAAAGGTACTCCGGGGATAACAGGCTTATCGGGCCCAAGAGTCCACATCGACGGCCCGGTTTGGCACCTCGATGTCGGCTCGTCGCATCCTGGGGCTGTAGTCGGTCCCAAGGGTTGGGCTGTTCGCCCATTAAAGCGGTACGCGAGCTGGGTTCAGAACGTCGTGAGACAGTTCGGTCCCTATCTGCCGTGGGCGTTGGAGAGTTGAGGGGAGTCGTCCCTAGTACGAGAGGACCGGGATGAACGCACCTCTGGTGTACCAGTTGTCCTGCCAAGGGCACTGCTGGTTAGCTACGTGCGGATCGGATAACCGCTGAAGGCATCTAAGCGGGAAGCCGACCTCGAGATGAGCTCTCCCATCCCCTAGAGGGAGTAAGACCCCTGGAAGACCACCAGGTGATAGGCCGGATGTGTACGTGCAGCAATGCGCTCAGCAGACCGGTACTAATGGTTCGAGGGCTTGACGGATTTTTGATCTTCTGTAGTGCGGCCGGCTGTGCAGTTTTCAAGCTTCGGCGAGGGCGGAGCGAGCGTTCCGCTCGGCTCGTCTCGCCAAGTTTCGGTGGTGATAGCGAGGGGGAGACACCTCTTCCCATTCCGAACAGAGCAGTTAAGCCCCTCAGCGCCGATGGTACTTGACCCGCAAGGGACTGGGAGAGTAGGTCGCCGCCGATTTAACTTAGGGCCGTCCACCGAGGCGGCCCTTGCTTTGCCCGCTCCCTAGACTGGATTGGCCGTGTACCTCGCAATCTCGACAGTGGCAATCATCCTCATCGTCCTGGGCGTTCTGGTGGTGCTGTTCTTCATTCTCGGGCTGCTGGGAGCCCGGGCTCGTGACCGCCGCCAGGCCGGCAGCTACGCCGAGCACGTAGCGGCCGCGGACTCCGCGCTCGAGCAGGCCCGCGCCGGCGATCGCGGCTGGCACCGCGAGGCGATGGAGAGCGCGGCGCGAAGCGCCCTGACCGAGGCTCGCGGCGACTTCGACTACAGCGACCTCCACCTCGTGCTCGTCGACGATCGCCCCGGTGTCGAGGAGGACCGTGCCCATTTCGTGGCCGTCGGCCCAAACGGCGAGTGCCGGGTGACGCTGGCCCGGGAAGGCGACCGCTGGGTGGCCGAGAGCGTCGAGTAGCGGCCTCGGCGGCCGAGCTCGTCTCTGGCTTTCGCCCCGAGACGGATCTCGAGGGTCGGGTCAGCGGCAGTCCCGAGCTGCTCGAAGGCCTTGCGTGGGGCAAGCCTCGCGGCGGACATCCGGAGGGCAACGTGGGGGTCCATGTGGCCGATCTGCTGGAAACGATCGAACGCTGGGGCGAGACGGGCGCGCGTAGGTCCGAGCTTCGCTTCCTCGCCCTGGTCCACGACGCGATGAAGTGTCGCGTGCGCGACTGGCTTCCCAAGACCGGCGAGAACCACCATGCGATGCGGGCCCGGCGCCTCGCCGAGCGCTACACGGACGACGAGCGCCTACTGGCCACCATCGAGCTGCACGACCGCCCCTACTCGCTGTGGCGACGGATGAGGCGCCACCGGCGCGTCGACGAGCGAGCCTTCGACCGCATGCTGGAGCGGATTCCCGACCTAGCGCTGTTCACCCGCTTCGTCGAGCTCGACGGGTCGACCGAGGGTAAGAACCCCGAGCCGATCGAGTGGTTCAAAGAGGAGCTACGGCGTCGCGGCAGCCCTACGGAATGACGATGTTGAACGCCACGTTGTTGGTGACCGCGCCGGCTTCGTACGTTTGCACGCGGAAGTCGCCGGCCGTGCACGAACCGCCATCATCTCGTGCCACGTAGACCGTCACTGCCCCTGTGGGAGCGACGGAGCCCACGAGCTCCGGTGTCGCCACCGCCGCCACCTGCGTCGCCCGAGATGCCGGGCGCTCGCACGCAGTAGACGCCGACGCCCGCCCGGGTGGCCTGGGAGACACCGCTGAAGTTCTCGATGATGCAGTCGTTGCTCGGGCAGGTGGTCCTGACGTTGGCGTAGGCGCGAGCCGTGCCGGCAGCACCAGGGGCTCCGGGCGATCCCGGTGCACCTGCGGCTCCCGCGGCGCCCGCGGGTCCCTGGGGTCCTGCAGGACCGGGTGGAGCTGGCCGCTCTTGAAGTCTCCGGCAAGCAGCGAACCGTTCTTGACCTGCTTGGTGCCGAGGGAGGAGCCCTTGATGTCCTTCCCGGTCAGCGAGCCGTTCTTGACGTTCTTGCCCGTGATGGAGATAGCGGCGTACGAGCTGCCTCCCAGGGCCAGAAACAGGGCAAGGGTGGCGACGGTATTGGCGTAGGTGAGGCGGTTGCGAAGGCGCATTAGCCCGGTGATCGGCCCGGGCCGCGCGATATTTAGGGCGAGTTGCGGGCTAGACGGCCAGGCAGAGCTGCTCAGGAGCCGCCGCACGCGGCCCGTCGCACGACGGCCGCCGGGCCGCGGGGGTGGCGGCCGGCTTGGTGCCGGCCGCGCCACCCGCGACGATGCGGCTCACCGCAGCGCGCCGGGTCGCCGGCGCCTCCCATCTGCGGCTCGCACTCAAGGGCGGGGGCTGAGGGCACTCGCGGTGCACAGAACACCGTCGGCGTTCAGGCGGTATTCGCCGAGCGTTGAGAACTCGACGATGAGGTCGAGTGCGGGCCCGATTCGCTCTCTGAGCTGAGGGAACATGCGTTCGGGAAGGTACGCCGGGCGTCGGATGGAAGTGGCGATTTCCTGCAACTTCTCTTGCACTCGGCCGGGCTCGCCCACCGGTACGCTGGGCGCATGGCCGCGCCCTTCCGCCACCGTATGCGCGTGCGCTGGTCGGAGTGCGACCTCCAGGGCGTCGTCTTCTATCCCAACTACCTGTCCTATTTCGACCACGCCATGACCGAGATGTGGCGCGCGGCGGTCGGGCCCTACCGCGACATCACCGACCTCGGCATCGACCTCCTGGTCGCGGAGGCCCAGGTCCGCTACCGGGCCTCGGCCCGTTTCGACGATGAGATCGAGGTCGTGGCCTCCATCGCCCACCTGGGTGGGAGCTCGATGATCCTGGACATGACCGTCGAGCGCTGCGACGACTCCGCCGTGCTCGCCGAGGGGCGCCTGCGCCACGTGTTCGTCGATCCGGAGAGCTTTCGCAAGCGTGAGATGCCGGCCGCGGTTCGCGAGGCGCTCGGGCGCTTCGCCGCGTCGGCGCCCGTTCCGTGATCCACCTGCGCGTCGTCGCTCCGGAGGACGTGGCCCACCACGCGCTCGAGCTGCTGTGCGCCTCGCCCGCGGTCATCAACGTGGTGCACCTCCACGGCGCGTCGCGCAAGCCCACCGGCGACGTGATCCTCTGCGACATCGTCCGCGAGGAGGCCAGCCTGATCATCAGCGACCTCAAGGAGCTCGACATCCCGGCCGTCGGCTCCATCGCGGTCGAACACGTCGACACCGCCATCTCGGATGCCGCGGTGGCGGCCGAGAAGGCGGCTCCGGGCCTGCCCTCGGATGCCATCGTCTGGGAGGAGGTCCAGCAGCGCACGAGCGAGGACACCGAGCTCTCCTTCAGCTTCGTCGGCTTCATGGTCATCGCCATGCAGATCGCCGCCGTGGGCATCCTCTTCGACCAGCCCATCCTGATCGTGGGCGCCATGGTCGTAGGACCCGAGTTCGGCCCGCTCGCCGGGCTGTCCGTGGCGCTGGTGCACCGCCAGCACGCACTCGTGCGGCGCTCCCTGTTGGCTCTGGCGGTCGGGTTCCCGATCGGGGTGGTGCTCACCCTCGCCACCGTGACGATCTTCAAGGAGACGGGGCTCGGGCCGGCGAGCTACTCAGCCGCCGATTCACAGCTCACCGGCTTCATCTCCAACCCCGACTTCTTCTCCTTCTTCATCGCCTTCATCGCCGGGGTCGCGGGAGTGATCTCGCTCACCAGCGCGAAGTCCGGCGCGCTGGTCGGCGTGCTGGTCTCGGTCACCACCATCCCGGCGGCGGCCAACATCGCGGTGGCCGCCACCTACCGGGACTGGGGCGAGGTGATGGGCGCCTCCGCGCAGCTCGCCATCAACCTCATCTCGATCGTGCTCGCCGGCGTGATCACTCTCTTCATCCAGCGCCGGTGGTACGTGAAGCGGCGCCGCAAGCACCTCTCAGACCCCTCGCGCTCGGCTGCGGGCCTCCCCATGGGCGAGAGCACCCACAAGCGGCGCACCCACCCCAAGACCCGTCTATAGCGAGGCCCAGATGTCGATCTTCGTGCGCACGCGCGCGATCACCTCGCTGGTGAACTCGCTCGAGGAGGCATGGCCGCCGAGGTCGGGCGTGCGAACGCCGGACGCGGTGGCCTCCAGCACCGACTCGTAGATCGCTCGCGAGGCCGTGTCCGCGCCCTCGTGGCCCAGCCCTTCGGCGTAGTGCAGGACCGCGGCCGCGGCCAGGATCATGGCCATCGGATTGGCGATGTCCTTGCCCAGCAGCGCCGGGGCCGTGCCGTGAGGCGCCTCGGCCATCACCGCTCGGGGCTCGTACTCGTCGTTGTCGAAGGCCAGCAGGACCGACTCGGCGCCGGCGATCGAGCCGAACATCGGCATCACCATGTCGGAGAGGCAGTCGCCGTCACGGTTGAGGGTGGGAATCACCAGCGGCGCGTCGCCCGCGCCGGTGATCAGGCCGGCGTACGTGGCGTCGATGAGCACGGGTGCATAGGGAACGTCGGGATGACGCTCGGCGGCCTCGTCCATCTCCTCCTTGAGCATCCCCTCGTAGACCGGGCTGACCGTCCATTTCGGTCCACCGTAGACCCGGCCGTGGATGCGCTGAGCGGTGCGGAAGGAGAACTCGGCCACCGCGCGGCAGACGCTGCGCGAGATGCGCTCGGTGCGCTCGGCGATCTCGTCGCCGTCGTCGGTGATCTCACGCCGCTCCTTCGCGCCGTACGCGTCGCCCACCGCCATCCGGACCACCGCGATCGGGTAGTGGACTCCCGCCACGGGAGTCACGCCCGGGATGCGCCGGCCGGTGCGGATGATGACCTTGCCGTCGATCGCCTCGCGCAGGATGCGATTGGGGCTGCCCACGTCGTCCTTGCCCTCGGGCGTGATCGTGGCCGCCTTGAGCCCGAAGCGGGCCTCCTTCATGGCCGAGGCCGCCGCATCGACCACCTCGTTCGAGGTGTCTCGCCGGTTGGCCAGCGACAGGTCGTAGTGCTCGAGCTCGAGGTCGAGCTTGACCACCGCGGGATCGAGCACGCGCAGGGCCTGGTCGAGCAGCTCCTGGCCGGTCTCGTCGCCTTCGAGGACGATAATTCGCAGCATGGCGCCGGAATCTACCCTGAGCTGCTCATGGTGCGGCCGGGACATCGAGCCCGGTGACGGGTGGCGGGTCCAGGAAGTGCCCGGCGCGCGACGAGCCGCCTTCTGCCGTCTCGAGCACATCGTCCCCTGGTCGATCCAGGGCGCTCACTGGGAAGCGGGGGAGATCGAGGAGCCGGCCGGCGTGGCCCGCGAGCTCGAGGCCTGCGCTCACTGCGGGGCCGCTCTCACCGACGTCCACCTGGTCCTGGTGCGCCACCGCGGCCCGCACCGCATCCCCGACGCGTTCTGCTCGGCCGGCCACATGGCCGACTGGGCCAAGTCAGGAGGACGTTGGCGTTAACCCGAGCTCCTCCGAGCGCTGCTCCATGGCCGCGATCAGGAAGGCCACGTGCTCGTCGAAGTCCACGCCGAGCTCCTCAGCGCCCTCGCGCACCTCGCCGCGGTTCACGCCCGCGGCGAAGCTCGGCTGCTTGAGCTTCTTCTTGACCGACTTCGGCGCCATGCCCTCGATGCCGGTGGGCCGAACGAGCGCGCAGGCGGCGATGAAGCCCGACAGCTCGTCCACGGCGTAGAGCGTCTTGGCCATCTTCGTCTCGCGCGGGACGCCCAGGAACGTGGCGTGGCCGGCCACCGCGTCGATGAGCTCCTGCGGGTAGCCCCGCTCCTCGAACAGCTCGAGCGCCTTGCGCGGATGGCCGGTGTCGAGGTCCGGGTAGCGCTCGTAGTCGAGGTCGTGCAGCAGACCGGTGACGGCGTAGAGCTCCTCGTCCTCGTCCCAGCGCGCGGCGTAGGCGACCATGCCGGCCTCCACGCCGAGCAGGTGCTTGCGCAGCGATTCGACTCTGGACCCACTCCTCGACGAGCTCCCAGGCCTCCTCGCGTGTAGGCGTCATGCGCGGCAGGGTATCCACGTGCAGAACCGAACATGGGAGCGAATGGCCTCCGTTACCCTTGCCACCCCGCTCATGGAGAAGTTCGTAATCGAGGGTGGGACCCCGCTCTCGGGCACGGTGGTCCCCGCCGGCAACAAGAACGCCGCGCTCCCGGCGCTGGCTGCCACGCTGCTCACCGGCGAGGAGGTCGTGCTGCGGAACATCCCGCGCATTCGCGACGTGCAGGCGATGATCGAGCTGCTCGTGCGTCTCGGGGCCAAGGCCGAATGGCGCGAGGAGAACGTGGTGTCCGTGCGCTGCGACGAGGTGTCACACACCGAGGTCGACGAGGCCTGGGCCGAGCGCATTCGGGCCTCGTTCCTGCTGGCCGGCCCGCTGCTCGCGCGCTTCGGCCGAGCGGACATGCCGC
Source organism: uncultured Thermoleophilaceae bacterium (assembly GCA_963728155.1). Taxonomy (GTDB): domain Bacteria; phylum Actinomycetota; class Thermoleophilia; order Solirubrobacterales; family Thermoleophilaceae; genus JACVRW01. The sequence goes on from CAVSJF010000006.1 coordinate 63,770, forward strand.
CGCCCGGAGGCGACGTGATCGGCCGCCGGCGGCTCGACCCTCACCTCGATGCCTTCCGCGCCCTGGGTGCCGAGGTGCGCTCCAACGGAGTGTTCGAGCTGCGCGCCCCGGACGGGCTGCACGCCTGCGATTTCTTCATGGACGAGCCGTCGGTGATGGCCACCGAGAACGCTCTCATGGCCGCGGCGCTCACGCCGGGCTCGACCGTCATCCACAACGCTGCCTCCGAGCCGCACGTGCAGGAGCTGGCGCGCCTCCTCATGCAGATGGGGGCGCGAATCGAGGGCATCGGGTCCAACCTCATGATCATCCACGGCCAGGAGGAGCTGGGCGGCGCCGACTACACCATCGGCCCCGACCACATCGAGATCGGCTCCTTCATCGCGCTGGCCGCGTGCACCGGCGGCGAGCTGCGCATCCGCGGCTGCGTCGCGGACGACCTGCGGATGACGAAGCTCGCCTTCGAGCGGCTCGGCTGCCGGATCGAGTACGACGGGCAGGACGTGCTGGTGCCCTCCGGCCAGGAGCTGCGCATCCGCTCCGACGAGGGCGACGCGGTTTCGAAGATCGAGGACGGTCCGTGGCCAGCTTTCCCGGCCGACCTGACCTCGATCGCGCTGGCCATGGCCACTCAGGCCGACGGCCTGGTGCTGATTCACGAGAAGATGTTCGAGAACCGGCTGTTCTTCGTGGACAAGCTGGTGACGATGGGCGCTCGGGTCATCGTCTGCGACCCGCACCGCGCGGTCGTAAGCGGCCCGAGCCGGCTTCACGGTGAGCGCGTGGAGAGCCCGGACATCCGGGCGGGCATGGCGATGCTCATCGCGGCGCTGTGCGCCGAGGGCAGGTCCGAGATCGGCAACATCCGCCAGATCGACCGCGGCTACGAGCGGATCGACGAGCGGCTGCGAGCGCTCGGCGCGCGCATCGAGCGCGTGGCCTCCGAGCGCGTGCCCGCCTAGGTCTCGGAGGTCTCAATGAACCGAAAGGATCCCTCCGGCGCGGGCCAGCCCGCGCCCTCGCGCACTGCGGCCATCCCGCCGGGCACCCGCGACGTGCTCCCGGACGAGATGCGCGAGCTGCGAGCGATCTCGGCCCGCATGCGCGAGACCTTCGAGGCTGCCGGGTACGGAGAGGTCCACACGCCCGCAGTGGAGTACGAGGAGGTGCTGCGCCGTGGAGAGGAGCGGGCCGCCGGCGCGCGCTACCGCACCTTCGACGAGCAGGGCGACGTGCTCGCGCTTCGCTCGGACATGACGATCCCCATCGCGCGTGTGGTGGGCAGCCGCTTCGCCGCCGCCCGGCCGCCGCTGCGCTTCTGCTATTTCGCCCACGCCTGGCGTGCGGTCGACCGCGGGGTGGGCGAGCCGCGCGAGTTCCTGCAGGGCGGCCTGGAGCTGATCGGCACTCGCGCCCCGGAGGGGGAGGCGGAGGTGGTGGCGCTCACCGTGGCCGCCCTGGACGCGGCGGGGCTGCGCCGCCACCGCGTCGGGGTGGGGGACGGGTCGCTGTACGGCAACCTGCTCACCTCTTTCGGCGTGACCGGAGAGAGCCAGCGGCCGCTGCTGGAGGCGCTCTCGCGCCGCGATCTCGTGGGAATCGACAGGGGGGTCAGCACGCTGGACGCGCTCCCCGAGCGCGACCGCACGGTCCTGATGCGGCTGCCCGAGCTGCGCGGCGGGCCCGAGGTGCTGGCCCGCGCGGACGGGCCGGCCGCCGCCGCGGTGGAGGGCCTGCGCGAGCTTCACGAGCTGCTCGAGCAGCGCGGCGTGGCCGACCGGGTGATCTTCGACCTCGGGCCTGGTGCGCGAGCTCGGCTACTACACGGGTGCCGTATTCGAGGTCTACGACCCGGCGGTGGGCTTCGCGCTCGGCGGCGGTGGGCGCTACGACGATCTGCTGGGCCGCTTCGGCCGCGACCTCCCCGCGTGCGGGATGGCACTAGACGTGCAGCGCGTGCACATGGCTCAGGCCGCCGAGGAGGCGCTGGCGTGACCGCGCCCCTGACCATCGCCGTGCCGCGCGGGGCCCTGTTCTCCGACACCCTCGGCCTGCTCGACCGCCTTGGTGTGGACACGACGGAGGTCCGGACCAACGACCGCCGGCTCCTCTTCGAGGAATCCGGAATCGTGACCATGCGCCCGTCGGACGTACCCACCTACGTGGAGCACGGCTCGGCCGATGTCGGCATCGTCGGCAAGGACGTGCTGCTCGAGCAGTCACAGCGCAAGGTCTACGAGCTGCTCGACCTGGGCTACGGCGAGTGCCGGATGGTGGTTGCCGCGCGCGAGGGGGGCGACCCGATCGCCGACGCACTGCGCCGTCTCGGCCGCGTGCGCATCGCCACCAAATACCCGCGCATCGCCGCCGAGCACTTCGCCGCCACCGGCCGTCAGGCGGAGATCGTCGAGGTGAAGGGCTCGGTGGAGCTCGCCCCGCTCACCGGCCTGGTCGACGCGATCGTCGATCTCACCGCCACGGGGCGCACGCTCGACGAGAACGGCCTCCGCGCGACGGAGGAGATCGTGCTGTGCACGGCGCGCCTGATCGCCAATCCGGTGTCCCACAAGCTCAAGGCGGGCCAGATCGACGCCATCGTGGAGCGGGTGCGCGAGCGGTGAGGGTCGTGCGCGACCGCGTCGAGCGCCCGGCGCCACCGCCCGCCCGCGAGTCCGAGGTGACGGGCCATCATCGACCAGGTGCGCCGCGAGGGCGACGCCGCGGTGATCGAGCTGACCGAGCGCTTCGACCATGCCGAGCTCGGCCCGGGCGAGCTGCGCGTGGACCCACGCGAGCTGGAGGCCGCGCTCGGCGTGCTCGAGCCCGATGTTCGGGACGGGCTGCGAGCACGGCGATCGACAATGTTCGCGCCGTGGTGCAGGCGCAGCTGCGCGAACCGGTGGAGATCGAGCTGGCCGAGGGTCAGCGCATCACCGTGGCCGAGCAGCCGGTGCGCCGCGCGGCGGTGTACGTCCCCGGCGGCCGGGCGCCCTATCCATCCACGGTGGTGATGGGCGCGGTGACCGCCCGGGCCGCCGGGGTGGGGGAGATCGCCGTGTGCGCCCCACCCGGGCCCGGCGGGCGCGCGCATCCCGTGATCCTGGCCGCGTGCGTGCTCTGCGAGGTGAGCGAGGTGTACCGGATGGGCGGGGCGCAGGCCATCGCCGCGCTGGCCTACGGAACCGAGTCGGTGGCGGCGGTGGACGTGATCGCCGGCCCGGGAAACGCCTGGGTGCAGGAGGCCAAGCGCCAGGTGGCGTGGACGCGGGTCGGCATCGACGGGATCGCGGGGCCGAGCGAGCTCGTGGTGGTGGCGGCGCCGGGGTGCCGATCCCGAGCTGGTCGCCCTCGACCTGCTCGCCCAGGCCGAGCACGGAGAGGAGAGCCCGCTGTGGCTGATCTCGACTTCGGCAGAGGTGCTGGCCGCGGTGGAGAGCGGAGGTCGAGCGCCTCGCGCCGGGACGCCCGAGCGCGGCCGACGCGGAGCTCTCGCTGCTCGCCGCCGCCGGCCCGGCCGAGGCGCCTCGAGCTGGCCGAGCGGATCGCCCCCGAGCACCTCGAGCTGGTCGGCGAGGAGGCCGAGGCACTCGCGGGCCGCGTGCGCCGCGCGGGCTGCCTGTTCGTGGGCGCCGGCGCGGCCACCGCCTTCGGCGACTACGTGGCGGGCTCGAACCACGTGCTGCCCACCGGAGGAGCCGCGCGGTTTCAGAGCGCGCTCTCGGCCAGTACGTTTCGGCGCCGGATGGCTCACGTATCCTTGCCCGGCGAGGCGCCCGGGCGTCTCGCGCCCGCAGGCGCCGCCCTGGCCCGCGCCGAGGGCTTTCCCGTGCACGCCGAGTCGATGGAGCGCCGGGCGTGAGCCGAACCTCGCAGATCCAGCGGACCACAGGCGAAACCGATGTAGGGCTGAGCCTCGACCTCGACGGCTCGGGCGCGGGCACGCGCGAGACCGGCGTGGCTTCTTCGATCACCTGCTCGACGCGCTGGCCCGCCACGGCGGGCTCGACCTCGACGTCCGGGTGCAGGGGGACCTGAGACCGGGCCCCACCACACCGTCGAGGACACGGGCATCGTGCTCGGCCAGGCCATCGACGAGGCGCTCGGCGACCGTGCGGGCATCCGCCGATTCGGCCACGCGGTGCTGCCCATGGACGAGGCTCGGGCCGCCTGCGCGATCGACCTGTCGGGCCGCCCCTACACCTCCTTCGAGGCGGACTTCCCGGCCGAGCGCGTGGGCGACTTCGACACCGATCTGGCCGAGGAGTTCTTCCGGGCCGTGGCCAACAGCGCCAAGCTCACGCTGCACCTGTCGGTCGAGGCCGGCACCAACGCGCACCACATGGTGGAGGTGGCCTTCAAGGCCTTCGCCCGCGCGCTGCGCCAGGCGGTGGAGATCGAGGGCGGCGGCGTGCCGTCCACCAAGGGCCTGCTGTGATCTTGTCGAGGCGATGATCGCCATAGTCGAATACGGCATGGGCAACCTGCGCTCGGTGGCCAAGGCGCTGGAGCACGTGGGGGCGGAGCCCGTGCTCACCCACGACCACGCGCGCGTGCGCGAGGCGCGCGCGATCGTGCTGCCGGGGGTGGGCGCCATGCCCAAGGCGATGGAGCGGGTACGCAGCCTCAAGCTCGACCAGCTGCTGCGCGAGCGCGTGGAGGCGGGCGTGCCGCTGATCGGCCTGTGCATGGGCATGCAGCTGCTCTTCCAGTCCACCACCGAGCTCGGCGGGGCCGAGGGGATCGGCCTGCTGGAGGGGACCGTGGAGCGCCTCGACGCGCCCAAGGTCCCCCAGATCGGCTGGAACGAGGTGAGCTGGCGGCGCGAGAGCGCGCTGACCGAAGGATCTGCCCCAGCCCTGCGCCTTCTACCACGCCAACTCCTATGCGCCGCGCCCCGCCCACGACCGAGACGTGCTCGGAACCGCTGACTACGAGGGCGAGTTCGTGAGCGTGGTGGAGCGCGCCGCCGGTATACGGCCTGCAGTCGCACCCCGAGAAGTCGGGCCCCGACGGGCTGCGGCTGCTGCAAGAACTTCGTGCGCCTCGCGGCGGCATGATCCTCCTGCCGGCGGTCGACATCCGCGACGGCAAGGCCGTGCGCCTGCGTCAGGGCGACTTCGACCAGGAGACGGTCTACGCCGACGATCCGCTCGACGCCGCCCGGTCGTTCGTCGAGGCCGGCGCCCGGTTCCTGCACCTGGTCGATCTCGACGGCGCCCGCGCGGGCGAGCCGGTCAACCTCCACCACGTGGAGCGCATCGCGCAGGGGTGGACGTGCCGCTCGAGCTGGGCGGCGGGCTACGCTCGATCGAATCGATCCGCCGGGCGCTCGCGGCCGGGGCCGACCGCGTGGTGCTGGGCACGGCGGCCTTCACCGACCCCGACATGCTCGACGAGGCCCTGTCGGCGTTCACCACGCGGATCCTGGTCGGCGTGGACGTGCGCGGCGGGCAGGTGTCGGTGTCGGGCTGGACCCGCGAGACCCAGGTCCGCGGCGAGGACGCCATCCGGCGCATGCAGGCCCGCGGGGTCACCCGCTTCGTCTACACCAACGTGGACCGCGACGGCATGCTCGAGGGCCTCGATGTGGACGAGGTGCGGCGGGTGTCGGAGGCGGTGCGCGGCCGGTTCCTGATCTCGGGCGGGATCGGCTCGCTCGACGACCTCGTGGCCCTGCGCGAGCTGCGCCTGCTCAACCTGGCCGGCGTGATCTCCGGCAAGGCGCTCTACGAGGGGCGTTTCGGCGTTCGCGGAGGGACAGGCCGCGCTCGACGGGGAGGCCGCGGCTGATGCTGCTGCGGCGCGTGATCCCCTGCCTCGACGTCGACAAGGGCCGCGTCGTCAAGGGCGTCGAGTTCCTCAACCTGCGCGACGCGGGCGACCCCGTGGAGCTGGCCGTGCGCTACCAGGACGAGGGCGCCGACGAGATCGTCTTCCTCGACATCACGGCCTCGCACGAGAAGCGCGAGACGGTGGCGCGAGCTGGCTCGGCGCTGCGCCGACGACGTGTTCATCCCCTTCACGATCGGCGGGGGCGTGCGCTCGGTGGAGGACGCCCAGGCCGTGCTCGACGCGGGAGCCGACAAGGTGTCGGTCAACTCCGCCGCCGTGGCGCGCCCAGAGCTGCTGGGCGAGCTGGCGGCGATATTCGGGGCGCAGTGCGTGGTGTTGGCCATCGACGCCCGCGCTGAGGGCGGCGCGGATACGCTTCGCTCCGGTGCGGGCAGAGCCCGCCCCCTCGCGCACTACGGCGTGTACGTCAACGGCGGCCGCACCCCGGTGGGGCGCGACGCCGTCGAGTGGGCTCGCGAGGGCGTGGAGCGCGGCGCGGGGGAGATCCTGCTCACGAGCATGGACCGCGACGGCACCGAGGACGGCTACGAGCTGGAGCTGACGCGCGCGGTGGCGGAGGCGGTCGACGTGCCGGTGATCGCCAGCGGCGGCGCCGGGACGCTCGAGCATCTCGTCGACGCGGTGGCCGAGGGCGGCGCGGACGCCGTGCTGTGCGCCTCGATCTTCCACTACGGACAGCACACCGTGGGTGAGGCGAAGGAGCGCATGCGCGCGGCCGGCATCCCCGTGCGCCTCGTAGACGCCGTGGCTCCCGCGGCCGAGCTCCGCGAGCGCATCCGCCGTCTCCCCGGCCTGGACCGCCTGCTGCCCGCGCTCGTGGACCTGCCGCCCACCTACCTGGTGGGCGGCGCGGTCCGCGACCTGCTGCGCGGCGCGCGACACGTGGATCTCGACATCGCCGTCGAGGGCGACCCCCGTTCGGCGGCTCGCGCGCTCGCCGACCGGCTCGACGGCACGGCGCGCGAGCACGCCCGCTTCGGCACGGCCACCGTGCGCACCCGCGACCTGAGCTTCGACCTGGCGCGCACGCGCACCGAGATCTACTCCGAGCCCGGCGCACTGCCGACCGTGTTCGCCGCCCGGCTCACCGACGACCTGCGCCGCCGCGACTTCGCCATCAACGCGATGGCGGTGGCGCTTTCGCGCGACGATCTCGGCCACCTCTACGACCCCCACGGCGGCCTGGCCGACCTCGACGCCGGCCGGGTCCGGATTCTCCACGGAGGCTCGTTCCTGGACGACCCGACGCGCCTGCTGCGGGCGGTGCGCTACGAGGTGCGACTCGGCTTTTCGATGGACGAGGACACCGAGAGCGCCGCCCGGGCCGCGATAGCCGAGGAGGCCATGTCCACGGTGTCCGGGGCGCGGGTGCGCGACGAGCTGATGGATCTCCTGGCCGAGCACGAGGCCCCGACCGGGGTGGAGCGGATGCACGACCTGAGCCTCGACCATGCCCTGCACCCGGCGCTCGACCCCGATCCCGAGCTGGTGGCCTCGGCCTCGCTGGGCGCGGTGGCCATCGGGGCCGACCGGGCGCTGGCCGCGCTGGCGGCGCTGTGCGCCGCTGCTCCCGTGGAGCTCGACCTCTGGCTGGCCGGGCTACACCTCCTGGCCCGCGACCGCGACGCCGTGTCGCGCGCCGCGCGCATTGCGCGGAGGCTGGCGGCGGCGCTCTCGACCCGCGACATCACGCCCTCCACCCTGCGCGACCTCCTGGCCGGCGAGCCGCCGGAGGCCCTCGCCCTCGCGCTGGCCATGGGCGCTCCGGCGGACCCCGTGCTGCGCTGGGTGACCGAGCTCAGCGCGCTGAGCCTGGAGATCTCCGGTGACGACCTGATCGCCGCCGGCGTGCCCGAGGGCCCGGCCATCGGACGTGCGCTCGACGAGACGCTGCGGCGTAAGCTCGACGGCCTGGTGAACGGACGCGAGGAAGAGCTGGCCACGGCCTTGGAGCTCGCCCGTGCTTGACACGCTCGAGCTGCCCGGCGCGCGCGCCATCTTCTCCACCCGCAACGGCGGCGTCAGCCAGGGTCCCTACCGCTCGCTGAACCTCGGCATCCTCACCGACGACGCGCCCGAGCGGGTGACCGACAACCGCGGCCGGCTGGCCGCCGAGGCGCGCCTCGACCCCGAGCGCGTGGTGATGGGCTGGCAGGTGCACGGCGCCGAGCTGCGCGAGTGGGATGCCCCGGACGCGACCCGTGCGTACACGGAGCCGGGCGGCAAGGAGCTGCCGCGGGTGGACGGCCACCTCACCACCCAGCCGCGCCTCGGGCTGCTGGTGCTGGTGGCCGACTGCTTTCCGGTGGCGCTGGCGGACGGCGAGCAGGCGGCCATGCTCCACTGCGGGTGGCGCCCGCTGGCCGGGGGGATCATCGAGCGCGCGGTGAGCCGTTTCGCGCGACCACCCGCCGCCGCGGTCGGCCCGGGCATCGGCGGCTGCTGTTACGAGGTGGGCCCCGAGGTGCTCGAGCATTTCAGCGACGTGCACGGAGCGGCCGACGGGCGCATGCTCGACCTGCGGCGGGTGATCGAGGCGCGGCTCCAGGCCGCCGGCGTCACCGAGATCGCGCATCTGGATTGCTGTACGAGCTGCCACCCCGACCTCTATTTCTCCCACCGGCGCGACGACGGCCTGACCGGCCGCCAGGCGGGGCTATGCGTGCTGAGCAGATAGCTCGCAACCTCGAGCGGGTGCGCGAGCAGATCGGCGTCGAGGTCGAGGTCCTGGCCGCGGTGAAGTACGTCGAGACCGAGGACCTGCCGCTGCTGGCCGAGGCCGGCATCGAGCTGGTGGGCGAGAACCGCGCGCAGGAGCTGCTGGCCAAGCAGGAGGCCCACGGTGACCTGTTCACCTGGGACTTCATCGGCGGCATCCAGAGCCGCAAGCTCAAGGACATAGCGCCCAACGTGCGCCTGATCCACTCGATCTCCTCCGAGTCGGCGCTGCGCCGGCTCGAGCAGAATCCGGCGCGCGAGGTGCTGATCCAGGTCAACGTGGCGGGCGAGGAGTCCAAGGAGGGGATCGACCCCGGCGAGCTCGCCGCCTACATCGAGCGCTGCCCCTCGCCGGTCACCGGGCTGATGACCATGCCGCCCTTCGCCGAGCGCCCCGAGGACAGCCGGCGCCATTTCGCCCGCCTCGCCGAGCTGGCCGCCGAGCACGGCCTGAAGCGGCTCTCGATGGGCACGAGCCAGGACTACGAGGTGGCGGTACAGGAGGGCGCGACGATCGTGCGCCTCGGCTCGGTGCTCTACGAGTAGCCGGCCGTCTCCAGGAAGTCGCCGATAGCCGTTGACAGCCGCGCCCCCTGCCAGGCCAGCGGCGACTTGCCCTCCTCTTCCACCACCAGCTCCGCCCGCGGCAGCCGGCGCTCGTACTCCCGCGCCACGGCGAGCGGGTGCATGGGATCGATCTCGTCGCGCGACGCCACGATCAGTACGGGGACGTCGAGCCCGTCCAGGCGCCCCAGCCCGTCCCAGGCGGCGGAGCGCGGCACCTCGCGCAGCGCCGCGGCCACCGCGTCGAGATGCTCGTGGCGCTCCATGCGCTGGAGGATGGCCGTGCCGGTGGACTCCCGCCAGCTCTCGGGCAACCCGGCGGGGAGCGCTTCCTCGACGAAGGCCTCGATACCGCCGCGCTCGAGCTCCGCGGCCAGCCGGTCCCAGCGGTCCTCCTGAATCCGGCTCTCCGGAGTAGGCCGGCGTGATCTGCACCAGCGCGGGCACCTGCTCGGGGTGCTCGAGCGCGAAGGCCATCGCCGTGGCGGCCCCCATCGAGCTGCCCACCAGGGCCGTGCGCTCGAGCTCCAGGTGGTCGAGCACGGCCTCGAGATCATCCACCAGCTCGGGGTAGCCGTAGCTCTGCGCCGGTGCCGAGGCGCCATGCCCGCGAGCGTCGTAGGAGATCAGGCGGTAGCCGCGCTTGGCCAGATGACGCGAGCCCTGCACGACGTTGCGCCGGGTGGCCGAGAGGCCGTGGAGGAGAACCAGCGGCGGTCCGTCACCCAGGCACTCGCCCTCGAGAGAGGTGCCGTTGCGCCGAACCTGGAATGTTGCCGCCTCCACGGGATTACACTGTTAGCAAGGATTTTCCCGTTTCCGGGCGAAAAGCTCCGTCAGCATGGCGCTCCGCGACACATGGCACAAGACGCTGGTCTACTTCGGCCTCGCCGAGGAGGAGGATCCGCGCTACGAGCCCGTGCGCGAACCCGAGCCCGAAGCCGAGCTCGAGGACCGCTACCGCGACCGCCCCAACGTGCGGCGGCTGCAGCGGCGCCGGCGCGACGAGATCGACGACATCTTCGCCGAGGAACCACGCGGCGGCGGGCGCGAGACGCGCGTTCTGCGGCCCGTCGGCGGCAACGGCCGCGGGGGCGGCGGCGGTGACATCCAGGTTCATCTCGTGGTGCCCAGGAGCTTCAACGACGCTCAGCAGATCGCCGACCAGTTCAAGGAGGCGATCCCGGTGATCCTCAACCTTCAGGGTACGGACACCGACCTCTCGAAGCGCCTGATCGACTTCGCCTCCGGCCTGACCTACGCCCTGGACGGCGGGATGCAGCGGATCGCCGACAAGGTGTTCCTGCTCACACCCCGCAACGTCGAGGTGTCGGCCGAGGAACGCGCGCGGCTGATCGAGAAGGGCTTCTTCAACCAGTCCTAGCGCGGCGGCGCTGGAGTGGGCGACTAGTCTCCTCGCCGTGAAGCTGGGATTCATCGGGGCGGGCAACATGGCGTCCGCACTCGCCCGCGGGATCGGTGAGCCCGCCCTGGTGGCCGACATCGACGGCGCCAAGGCGCAGCAGCTCGCCGCCGAGCTGGGAGGCGAGGCCGTGGGCTCCAACACCGAGCTGGCCGAGCGCGCCGACGTGGTGGTGCTGTGTCACAAGCCGAAGCAGCTCGATGAGGTCGCCGCGGAGGTCGCCGGCCGTGCCCGGGCGGTCGTGTCGATCCTCGCCGCCGTGACCACCGAGCAGCTGGGGCGGGTCTATCCGGACACTCCGGTCTATCGCTTCATCCCGAACCTGCCGGCCGAGGTGCGCAGGGGGGTGCTGTGCTTCGTGCCGGGCCCCGGCGCGAGCGACGGCCCGGAGGATGAGATCCTCGCGCTGATGGGCCGCGTGGGCGCTGTGATCGCGCTGGACTCCGAGCCGCTGATCGAGCCCGCCATGGCGCTGATGAGCTGCGGGCCCGCCTTCATGGCGCTCGTGGCGGAATCGTTCGCCGACGCCGGCGCCGCCCACGGGCTCGACCGCGAGGACGCCGTGCGCATGGCCGTCGAGACCATGGCCGGAACGGCGGCCTACCTCAGCGCCAACGGATACGACACCGAGACGATCCGCGCCAAGGTGGCCACGCCGGGCGGTACGACCGAGCGGGGCCTGATCACCCTCGAGGAGCGAGGCATGCGCGAGGTCTGCCGATCGGCGGTGGACGCCGTGGTGGAGGCGACTCGGCGATGAGCCTGTGGCTGGCCGTCACGCGCAACGACATCGCCGACTACGTCGGCACGCTGGCGCTCGTGTATCTCGTGCTGATCTTCATTCGCATCATCCTGAGCTGGATCCCGCGCATTCCCTACAACCGCTTCCTCAACGGCTTCCTGAAGTTCGTGACCGACGTGACCGACCCGTACCTGAACCTCTTCCGGCGTTTCCTCCCGCCAGTGCGCATCGGCCCGGGCGCGCTCGACCTGAGCCCGATCGTGGCCACCTTCGTGCTCATCATCGTCAGCAGCATCGTCGAGAACCTGATCCGGGTGTGAGGGCCTCCGGCCCGGCCGCCGCCCTCGTGACCGCGGGCTTGGTGGTGGTGGCCGACCAGGCGACCAAGCAACTCGTTGACCGCAGCGTCGTGCGCGGGGACGCCGTCGACGTCTTCCCCGGTCTGCAGATCGTGAACGCGCGCAACACGGGCGTTGCCTTCGGGGCTTTCGAGGGCGGCGGCCTGATCCTCGCCGTCCTGATCGGGATCTCGCTCGCGTTGCTGCTGGGCTACTTCGCCCGGCACCGCGAGCAGCCCTGGTTGTGGCTGCCGGTGGGCCTCCTGCTGGGCGGCGCACTCGGGAACCTCGCCGACCGGGCGCGCGAGGGCGCGGTGATCGACTTCATCGACCCGGTGGCGTGGCCGGCCTTCAACCTGGCCGACTCGTGCATCGTGGTGGGGGTGTTCGCGCTGCTGTACGTCGCCGAGAGGGGATCGCGACGGCCTCGCTCGACCTGACCGCGGGGACCGGGACGCCGGACTGCGCCTGGACGCCTTCCTGGCCGCCCGCGAGGTCGCGCCCTCCCGCGCCGCGGCACAGCGGCTGATCGCGGCCGGGGCCGTGCTGGTCGACGGGCGGACGCGACCCAAGAACCACCGCATGCAGGCGGGGGAGACAGTGGGCGTCCAGCCCTCCGAGGAGAGCCCCGAGCTGAATGCCGAGGCGGTGCCGGCGTTCGCGATCGCCTTCGAGGACGATCACCTGATGGTGGTGGACAAGCCCGCCGGTTTGGTCACCCATCCCGCTCCCGGGCACGCCGGGCCCACGCTCGCCGAGGCGCTTCGGGGGCGCGCCGCGGGCGGCAGCGACCCGCAGCGGGCGGGCATCGTCCACCGCCTCGATCGCGACACCTCCGGGCTGCTCGTGGTGGCCAAGGACGACGCGGCGTTCGCGGCGTTGCAGAGGCAGATGAAGGACCGCGATGTCCGGCGCGAGTACCTGGCGCTGGTCGCGGGCCGGCCTGACGCCGAGAGCGGCACGATCGACGCGCCCATAGGCCGCGACCGAGCGCGCCGCACGCTGGTGTCGACCCGCAGCGACCGGCCGCGCAGCGCCGTGACTCACTTCGAGGTGCTCGAGCGCCTCCCGCGCACCGCGCTGCTGAGGGTCACGCTCGAGACCGGCCGCACCCACCAGATCCGCGCCCATCTCGCCGCCATCGGCCATCCGGTATGCGGAGATGCCCCGTACGGCGGACGCGCATGCGGAGAGCGCCTCGGCCTGGAACGGCAGTTTCTCCACTCCCGCGCCATTGTGTTTAGCCATCCCGTGACCGGGGAATCCGTCTCGTGCGAGTCCAAACCCCCCGCCGATCTGCTTCGAGCACTCGACGCAGCCCGGCGGGAGCCAGTCTCCGGAGGGCCAGTCGGAGACTGAACATATGAACGAGGCGCCTTCCGGGCGCCTCGTTCCTTTTGAGCGCCCACAGCTATCCTTGGGCGCTGACCAGTCGTCTATCCCGTCGCTCACAGGCGCTGTGGCCCTGCCCGGACATCGTTACCGGGTCCGCAGCGCAGCCGGCGGGGATCACCACACAAAACACAAGGGAGTAACTCTTTGGCCACCGAGATCGGCATCAAGGAGCTGCTGGAGGCCGGCGTTCACTTCGGCCATCAGACCCGCCGCTGGAACCCGAAGATGCGCCGCTTCATCTACGGCGAGCGCGGCGGAATCCACATCATCGACCTGCAGAAGACCGAGCGGCTCCTGCACACCGCGCAGGAGTTCGCGGGTGAGCTCGCCGGGCGTGGCGGCACCATCCTCTTCGTCGGCACCAAGAAGCAGGCCCGCGACACCACCCGCGAAGGCGCCGAGGCGTGCGGCATGCCGTACGTAAACCAGCGCTGGCTGGGCGGCCTGCTCACCAATTTCCAGACCATCAACAAGCGCATCAAGCGCCTGCACGAGCTGCGCGAGTGGACCGAGACGGGATCGATGGACCTGCTCCCGGTGCGCGAGCGCATCGGAGCCATGTCCGAGCGCGACAAGCTGGAGACCAACCTGGGCGGCGTGGCGGACATGCAGCGCCCGCCCGATGCCATGTTCGTGGTGGACATGAAGACCGAGACGATCGGCGTGCGCGAGGCCGTGCGCCTGAAGATCCCGATCATCGGCCTGGTCGACACCAACTGCGACCCCGACCCCGTGGACTTCGTGATCCCGGGCAACGACGACGCGATTCGCTCCTGCCGGCTCATCATCCAGGGCATCTCCGACGTGGTGTCCGAGCGCTCGGCGCTGTTCCGTGCCGAGGAGGAAGCCGCCCGCCGGGAGCGCGAGGAGGCCGAGCGCCGCGAGGCCGAGGAGAAGGCCCTGCGCGAGCAGGAGGATCGCGAGCGCCAGGAGGCCGAGGACCGGGCCCGCCGCGAGTCGGAGGAGGCCGGCTTCGCGCCCGACGAGCCGGCTACCCCGAGCGGCACGCGCGCCGAGGCCGCCACCGCGGCCGGTCCCGCGGCGCCGCGGGAACGCCGCACCTTCGACCCTGACGAGGAGTAGTGATGAGCAGCACCGTTGAGATATCCGCCAAGGACGTGAAGGCCCTGCGCGATCGCACCGGCGCCGGGATGATGGACTGCAAGGCCGCTCTCCAGGAAGCCGGGGGGACGCCGAGAAGGCGGTCGAGATCCTGCGTGTGAAGGGCCAGGCCTCGGCGGCGAAGCGCGGCGGTCGCGCGGCGGGCGAGGGCGTGGTGTCGAGCTACATCCACGCGGGGGGCAAGATCGGCGTGCTCGTCGAGGTCAACTGCGAGACGGACTTCGTGGCCCGCAACAGCGACTTCCAGGAGTTCGCCCGCGAGGTGGCGCTGCACGCCGCGGCCTCCAATCCGCTGTTCGTGTCCGATGAGGACGTGTCGGAGGAGGCCAGGGAGGCCGAGCTGCGGGTGTTCCGCGAGCAGGCCGCCGCCGAGGGCAAGCCCGAGAACGTGCAGGAGAAGATCGTCGAGGGCCGGCTGCGCAAGTGGCTCGACGAGGTCGTGCTGCTGCGCCAGACTCACGTGAACGAGGACAAGCACGCGGGCAAGACGCTGGAGGAGCTGCGCACCGAGATCTCGGCGGGGACGGGGGAGAACGTGGTGGTGCGGCGGTTCGCGCGCTTCCAGGTCGGAGAAGGGTGAACCCAGCTTTCAAGAGAGTTCTTCTGAAGCTCTCGGGCGAGGCGCTCATGGGCGATCTCGAGTACGGGGCCGACCCCGTTCGGATCGCCGCCATCGCCGCGCAGGTCAAGACGGTCACCGACCGCGGGGTGGAGATGGCCATCGTGGTCGGCGGCGGCAACATCTACCGCGGGCTCTCCGGTGCCGCGGCGGGCATGGACCGGGCCACCGGCGACTACATGGGGATGCTCGCCACCGTCCTCAACGCGCTGGCCCTCCAGGATGCGCTCGAGAAGCGCGGCGCCCGGACGCGCGTGCAGTCGGCCATCACCATCTCCGAGGTGGCCGAGCCCTACATTCGCCGGCGCGCCATGCGCCACCTGGAGAAGGGGCGGGTGGTGATCTTCGCCGCCGGCACCGGCAACCCGTTCTTCACCACCGACACGGCGGCCGCCCTGCGCGCGCTGGAGATCCACGCCGAGGCCATCCTCATGGCCAAGAACGGGGTGGAGGGTGTCTACACCGCCGACCCGCGCACGGATCCCTCGGCGGAGTTCATCCCGGCGATCAGCCACTACGAGGCGATCGAGCAGCGCCTCGCCGTAATGGACTCGACCGCCCTGTCGCTGTGCATGGACAACGGGCTGCCGATCCACGTGTTCAACATGGACGACGAGGGCAACATCGACCGGATAGTGTGCGGCGAGCGCGTGGGAACCGTGGTGAGCAGCTAATGGCCGGCGAGGTGCTGAAGGACTTCCTGGACGAGGCGAGCGCCCGAATGCAGAAGTCCGTGGAGTCCACCCGCGCCGAGTTCTCGACCGTGCGCACTGGTCGCGCGTCGCCCCATCTGCTCGACCGGATCGAGGTCGACTACTACGGCGCCGCCACGCCGCTTCGCCAGCTGGCCCAGATCTCGGCCTCCGAGGCGCGCCTGCTCACAATCACCCCCTACGACAAGAACTCCATCAAGCAGATCGAGAAGTCGATCCTCGAGTCCGACGTCGGCCTCACGCCCTCCAACGACGGTCAGCTGATCCGCCTGCAGATCCCGGAGCTGACCGAGGAGCGCCGCCGCGAGCTGGTGAAGGTGGTGCACGGGATCGCCGAGGGGGGCCGGGTGGCGGTGCGCAACATCCGCCGCGACGTGATGCACGACCTGCGCGAGCTCAAGAGCGAGGGCGAGGTCGGATCCGACGACGAGCACCGGGCCGAGTCGGAGCTTCAGAAGCTGACCGACTCTCACGTCGGCGAGATCGACACGGCCCTGGCCGGCAAGGAAGAAGAGATCCTGGAGGTTTGATGGCGGCCGAGGAGGCTCGGCCCCGCTATGTCGCGATCATCACCGACGGCAACGGCCGCTGGGCACGCGAGCGCGGCCTGCCGGTGCTCGCCGGCCACCAGGCGGGGGCCGACACGGTCAAGGCCCGTCTGCGCGACGCCGCGCGCCTGGGCGTACTCGAGCTGACGGTGTACTCGTTCTCCACCGAGAACTGGACACGGCCCAAGGGCGGAGGTGGAGGGCCTCATGGCCATGTTCGGCGAGCGCATCGACCGCGAGACGCCCGAGCTCGACGAGGAGGGCGTGCGGATGCGCTTCATCGGGCGCCGCGAGGGGGTGAGCGCCGATCTCACCCGCCGGATGGACTGGGCCGAGGCCAAGACGGCGGGCAATACGCGCATCACGCTGTTCGTGGCCTTCAACTACGGCGGCAGGGCGGAGATCGTCGACGCGGCGCGAAGCTTCAGCGGTGAGACGGAGGACGAGTTCCGCCGCCACCTGTACGCCCCCGACATGCACGATCCCGACCTCCTGATCCGCACGAGCGGCGAGATGCGCATCTCGAACTACCTGCTCTGGCAGCTGGCCTACGCGGAGTTCGTGTTTCGCGACGAGCTCTGGCCCGACTTCTCGCGTGAGGCCTTCGAGGCCTCGCTGGCCGAGTACCGTGAGCGTGCCCGCCGCTTCGGAGCCCGCTGAGTGACCGCGGTACGCGACCCCCGCCGGGGCGATCCTCCGCCGCCCGACGCGCCGCCCAGACACGGCCAGTCCGACCTGCCGGCCCGGGTGGCGGTGGCCATCCCCGCCGCGTTGTTCGCCATCTTCATCGTCTGGCGCGGGGGAGAGGTCTTCGCGCTGGGCCTGGTGGTGCTGGGCATCGTCGCCCTGGGCGAGCTCTACACGCTGATGGCGCGGGTCCGCCCGCCGGCGCTGGCCGGGTTCGTGGTGCTCACCGCCCTGCTGGCGGCGGCGCTCTACGGCGAGCCGCGCCACGTTGTCATGGTGCTGGTGGCCGCCTTTCCCGTGACCTTCGTCGTGGCGCTGCTGCGACCCCGCCGCGAGAACGTCTCCTGGGCGATCGCGGTCACGATCTTCGGAGCGGTGTGGATCGGGCTGGCGATGGTCCACGCGATCTGGCTGCGCGACCTCCAGATCACCGAGAACGGCGACGAGATCGTGACTGGGATGGGCCTCGTGTTCGACGTCCTGATCGCCACCTTCGTCGGCGACACGTTCGCCTACTTCGTCGGGCGCTCCTACGGGCGCACGCAAGATCGCACCGCTGATCTCCCCCAACAAGACCCTGGAGGGGCTCGTGGGCGGCATCGTGGGCGGCACCGTCGACGTTCTGGCTCTGCGGCCTCTACCAGGACTGGCTGACCGGCTGGCACGCGCTGCTGATCGGCTTCCTGGTGTCGCTGGCCGCCCCGGTGGGCGACCTCTTCGAGTCGATGATCAAGCGCGACCTCGAGGTCAAGGACACGAGCCGCTTCTTCGGGGCGCACGGCGGGGTGCTGGACCGCCTCGACGCGGTCTTCTTCACCATGGTGGTCGGCTACTACGCCGCGGTGGCCCTCGGCTACGGCTGAGACCGCTCGACGGGCGAGCCCGGTTCCTCAAGCCTCCGACGCCACACGCCGATGTTCAAGGCATGGAGCCCGCCCGGGTGATCACGGCTGCGTTCCGGGGTCCGCCCGGGGGCGACGCGCTGCTGCGCGTGGCCGCTGCTGCGGCGGGCACACACGATCTCGAGGAGGTGCTCGAGGTTGCGGCCGAGGAGGCGCGCCCCGCGGTCAACGCAGCCTCACTGTCGGTGAGCCGCTACGAGCGGGAGGCCGGCATGCTGCGCACGATCATCAACGTCGGCGATCTCGGGCCCGGGGAGGAGCGCTATCCCGCCGACGAGGTCGTATGCCGTGGTCGACGACCCGGTGACCCGGCGCCTGTTTCGCGACGGGGTCTCGTTCTTCAACTCGATCGACGACAGTGAGGCCCCTTTCTGGTCGGTCGCGCTCCTCAAGCGCCTTCGCAAGGAGTCTCACGTCGGGGTGGCCATCCTCGTCGAGGACGAGGTATGGGGCGAGGTCTACGCGACCACCGCGCCAGGCCAGCCACGATTCCGCGGCGAGGACGTGCGCTTCCTCGAGGCCGTCGCCGGCCAGCTGGCCCTCGCCATCGGACGAGCCGAGCTCTTCACGAGAGTCTCGCGCCTGGCCTACGAGGACTCGCTCACAGGCCTCGCCAACCGCCGGGCGCTGGACGAGCGCCTCGAGCGCGCGGTGGCGCGCGCCAAGGAGCGCGGCGGAGCGCTGACGGTTCTCCTGTGCGACGTGGACGAGCTGAAGGCCATCAACGACGCCGCCGGCCACGCGGCGGGCGACCGCGCCCTGCAGACGCGTTGGTGAAGCCCTCGTGGCAGCCTCGGCCACCCGGCCGGGCAGTCTGGTCGGCCGGCTCGCGGGCGACGAATTCTGCGTGGTGATGGACGGCGGCGGCCTGGCCGAGGCCCGGGCGGTGGCGGCCGCGACCATGCGCACGCTGGCCGCCGGACCGGGCCGGAACATCCTGGTCTCCTGCGGGGCGGCCGCCCTGGAGCCGTCGGTCGCCACCCCGGCGCTCTTGCTGCGCGCCGCCGACGCCGCGCTGTATCGCGCCAAGCGAAACGGCGGGGGCCAGATCTTCACCGCGGGGTCGCGCGCCCCCGAGCCGCCCGAGGGCGGCGAGCGCCGAGCGCTGCGTCGCAGCCTCCCCGACCGTGTGCGCGAAGCGGTGCAGGACGTGGGTCGGCGATTGGAGGGCGAACTGAGCAACAGGGGGCCACTGGAGCGCGTGGAGGCAGTGGCGATAGCCCTGTCGGTGGCGCTCGATGCGACCGCCTGGGCGGTGTCCTGCGTGCCGGCGGGCGGCTACACCATTCATACGGTGTCTTTGGCCGACCACCGCAACCAGCGCCTCCAGGGACTGCACGTCGACTTCGACAACGACGTTTACTCGATCGAGGACTACCCGGCCACCGCGAAGCTCATCGAAGCCGGCGCCGGTGCTTTCGTCACGCGGGTCGGCGACGGTGAGGCCGACCGGGCCGAGCGGGCGCTGCTCGAGCATGAGGGCCGCGCCGGTGTGCTCGTGGCGGCGGCCGCCGGAGACGACTCGACCTGGCTGGTGGAGATCTATGCGGATGAGCGTTCCTCGGCGCTCGAGGAGGCGGCGTTGGAGTGCGCCATGCTGATGCGCACCGCCATGCCGCCACGACCCGCCGCGCAGGGCATCGCCGCCCTGCTGGCCCGGCGGACGCGCCAGGTGGGGCTGACGAGTGTGCTGGCGGCCGGGCTGCCGGCTGCGGGCAACGCCTCGGCGATGGCCGAGCTGGTGGCCGACGAGCTCTACGAGGTGATGGCGGTGAGCGCCGCCGGGGTGATGCGCCTGAACCCCGGCAACGGCGGTAAGGACGGACTGCTCCACTTCACCGCGGGGCGGGGGCTCTTCGCCGACCCGGGGTTCGAGGGGTTCACTCAGCCGTCCTATCGCGGCCTGGTGGGACGATGCCTGCGCGAAAGAGGGCCGGTGCTTGCCACCGACGTGACCGCCGAGCCCGACTTCTACTCGGTGCCCGTCACCCGCGACGTTCGCTCCGAGCTGGACGTGCCGGTGATGATCGGCGGGCGGCAGTGGGGGGCGATCAGCCTCCAGGACACCGCGATCGGCGCCTTCGACGAGGCGGACGCCCGGGTATTGGTGACCGTGGCCGGTCAGCTGGCGGCGGCTCTGCTCGCGGCCGGCGCCCGTTTCTAGCCTCCTACACTCAGAGGCGTGCGCAGGATTCTCATCGTCGGCTCGACCGGCTCCATCGGAACTCAGGCTCTCGAGGTGATCGAGCAGTCCGCCGACCTCCAGGTCGCCGGTCTGGCCGCCGACTCGAGCTGGGAGCTCCTGCTCGAGCAGGCCACGCGCTTCGGAGTCGAGCGGCTGGCTCTCGCCGATCCCGGCGCCGCGGCCCGCGCGGCGCGAGCATTCCGGCCGCTCGGTGCTGAGCGGCCCCGAGGGCCTCGTCGAGCTGATCACCGACACCGACTGTGACCTGGTGCTCAATGCCCTGGTCGGCTCGGCAGGGCTGGGGCCCACGGTGGCCACGCTGGGGGAGGGGATCGACCTCGCCCTGGCCAACAAGGAGTCGCTGGTGGTGGGCGGCGAGCTGGTCATGGCCCTCGCCGAGGCCACAGGCGCGCAGCTGATACCCGTCGACTCCGAGCACTCCGCGCTCGCCCAGTTGATCGCCGGGGAGCGGCCGGGAACGGTCGATCGCCTCGTGCTGACGGCGAGCGGGGGCCCCTTCCGCGGCCGGACCGATTTGGATGAGGTGTCCCGCGAGGAGGCACTGGCCCACCCGACATGGGACATGGGCGGGAAGATCACGATCGACTCCGCCACGCTCATGAACAAGGGCCTCGAGCTGATCGAGGCCCATCACCTCTTCGGCGTGCCCTATGACCGCATCGACGTGGTGGTGCACCCGCAGTCGATCGTCCACGCCTTCGTGCACCTGATCGACGGCGCGTCGCTGGCCCACCTGGGCTACCCGGACATGCGGGTTCCGATCGCCTACGCGCTGCATCATCCCGAGCGCGCCGAGGTCCCGGTCCCGACCCTCGACCTGGTCGATGTCGGCGCCCTGACCTTCGAAGCTCCAGACACCGAGACGTTCGCCTGCCTGCGCCTGGCTCGCGAGGCGGCCACGGCGGGCGGCACCGCGCCGTGCGTGCTCAACGCGGCCAACGAGATCGCCGTACACGCGTTCCTGAAGGGCGAGCTGCTCCTTCACCGGCATCGCCGCGGTGATCGAGTCGACCCTGCGCGAGCTGCCGGCGCGGCCCGTGCGGCACTTCTCCGATCTCTACCAGGCCGACGACGAGGCCCGCGAGATCGCCCGGGCGGTGGCCGCGTGACCGCCCTCAGCGCCTTTCTCGCCTTCGCCGGCTTCGCGATGCTGGTGATCCTTCACGAGCTGGGGCACTTCTGGGCCGCCAAGTCGGTGGGAATGAGGGTCGAGAAGTTCTCGCTCTTCTTCCCGCCCACGCTCCTCAGCAGGCGCCGCGGCGAGACCGAGTACGCGATCGGCCTGATCCCCGCGGGCGGGTACGTGAAGATCAGCGGCATGAACCCGTCGGAGGAGCTGCCCGACGAGGTTCGCACGCGGGCCTACTACGCCCAGCCGGTGTGGAAGCGAATCGTGGTGATCGCTGCGGGGCCGGCCATGAACCTGCTCCTCGCCTTCGTGCTGCTGTTCGCCTTCATCTTCCTGATCGGCGGCGAGACGGCCTCGAGCCGGGTCGGGGTGGTGGAGAAGAACTATCCGGCCGCCACGGTCCTCAAGCCCGGTGACCGGCTGGTGGCGGTCGACGGCAAGCGCGGGAACCCGGCGACAGCTGTCGGAGCAGATCGCCACCCACAAGTGCCCGGGGGAGGCCCGGCGGGGCTGTGAGGCGGCCGAGCCGGCCACCGTCACCGTCGTGCGCAAGGGGCAGGAGCGGACGTTCGAGCTGACTCCGGTCTACGACCCGGTCGCGGAGAAGACCCGAGTGGGCTTCTCCTACGCCGCGGGCCCCCGCGAGACGCTTCCGTTCGGCGAGTCGGTCGTCGTGGACGGTCGACCGCTTCTGGTTCGTGACGAAGGCGACCCTCGAGCTACCCGCCCGTTTGATCGACTCCGAGCAGCGCAAGGAGATCTCGGGCGTGGTCGGCTCGTACGAGACCACCCGCCAGACCATCCTCAACGACGTGGCCAACGTGATCGGGATCCTGGCGATCATCTCCCTGTCGCTGGCCATCGTGAACCTGTTCCCCTTCCTGCCGCTCGACGGCGGGCACATCTTCTGGGCCATCGTCGAGAAGGTCAGGGGCAAGCCCGTACCGTTCAGCGTGATGGAACGCGCCGGAGTGGTGGGCTTCATGCTGGTGATCCTGATCTTCCTGGTCGGCCTCACCAACGACATCGGCCGATTGTCGGGCGAGGGCTTCGGAGTGCGCTGAACCCGGCATAATTTCGCCATGACCGTCACCTCCGCCCGCCGGACCGACCGACCCGCGGGCCTCGACGCGTCCACCGTCGCCGAGGCCTTTCAGCTGACGGCGAGGGCGCACCCCGACCGGTGCGCGCTGCGCCTCAAGGACGACGGCTTCCTGATGAGCTGGGCCGAGTACGCCGACAGGGTGCGGCGCACGGCCGCCGGCCTGGCCGGCCTCGGCCTCGAACGCGGTAGCGCCATGGGGATCATGCTCGTCAACCGCCCTGAGTTCCACTGGTTCGACGCGGCGGCCCTGCACCTCGGCGCCACGCCGTTCTCGATCTACAACACCTACGCGCCGGACCAGATCCAGTATCAGCTGCATGACGCGGGCGCGCGCATACTCGTCACCGAGAAGGCGTTTCTCGAGCGGGTGGAGGCACTCGAGGGTGTCGACCACCTGATCGTCGTCGACGACGACGGCGGCGAGGTCGAATCCCACGCTCGCGGAGGACTTCGACTTCGAGGCCGCCTGGCGGGCGGTCAAGCCAGATGACGCGCTCACGCTCATCTACACCTCGGGCACCACCGGACCGCCGAAGGGCGTCGCAGCTGAGCCACACCAATGTCCTGGCCGCCATCAACGGGTTCGATCAGGTCATCGCCTTCCCCTCGGACGGCCGCGTGATCTCCTGGCTGCCGATGGCCCACATCGCCGAGCGCGCCTGCAGCCACTACCTGCCCATGCTGCTGGGCTTCACCACCACCTGCTGTGCCGACCCGCGCCAGGTGGTGGCCTACCTCCCCGAGGTGCGGCCCACCTGGTTCTTCGCCGTGCCCCGCATCTGGGAGAAGCTCAAGGCGGCGATCGAGGCGGGTGTGGCGGCGGAGAGCGACCCGGCCAAGAAGCAGGCCACCGAGTGGGCTCTGGGCGTGGGCCTCAAGAAGGTCGAGCTCGACCAGGCCGGCGAGGAGTTGCCGGACGAGCTGCGCGCCGAGCACGCGAAGGCCGACGAGCTCGTGCTCTCCAAGATACGGGCACGACTGGGGCTCGACGCGGTTGAGTCGGTCAACGTGGGGGCGGCCCCGACGCCGCCCGAGGTGATCGCCTTCTTCCACGCCATCGGCGTTCCCCTGGCCGAGCTGTGGGGCATGTCCGAGACCACCGGCTACGGCACGTGCAACCCGCCGGAGAAGATCAAGATCGGCACCGTGGGCCCGGTTTCACCCGGCGTGGAGATCAAGCTCGCCGACGACGACGGCGAGGTGCTGATCCGGGGCCCGGTGGTGACGACGGGATACCGAAACCAGCCGGAGAAGACCCGGGAGGCGATCGACTCCGAGGGCTGGCTGCACACGGGCGACGTGGGCGAGTTCGACGCGGACGGCTACCTCAAGATCGTGGACCGAAAGAAGGAGCTGATCATCAACGCCGGGGGCAAGAACATGTCGCCGTCCAACATCGAGGCCAAGGTGAAGGCCTCGAGCCCGGTGATCGGTCAGGTGGTGGCCATAGGCGACGCCAAGCCCTTCAACGTCGCGCTGATCACCCTCGATCCCGACGTGGCGCCGGCCTTCGCCCAGCAGCACGGCGAGGAGGCCGTGACGGCCGAGGTGAAGCGCGGTGTGGACGCCGCCAACGAGGGGATGGCGCGCGTGGAGCAGATCAAGCGGTACAGGGTGCTCGACGGCGAATGGGAGCCGGGCGGCGACGAGCTGACGCCGACCATGAAGCTCAAACGCAAGCCGATCTACGAGAAGTACGCGAGCGAGATCGAAGAGCTTTACGGCTAGCGGCCCGTCACTACCATCTAAAGGGATGGCCTCCAAGCGCCAGATCGACGTCGGCGGCGTCAAGATCGGCGGCGGCGCCCCCGTTGCGGTCCAGTCGATGACCAAGACCGAGACCGCCGACTTCGACGCCACGATGCGCCAGATTCACGCCATCGCCGAGGCCGGCGGCGACCTCGTGCGCTGCGCGGTGCCCCGCGATGAGGACGTGCGTGCGCTCGAGCGCATCGTGCGCGAGTCGCCGATTCCCATCATCGCCGACATCCACTTCAACCACACGCTGGCCCTCAAGGCCATCGACGCGGGGGCACACTGCATCCGCATCAACCCGGGCAACATCGGCGGTCACGAGAAGGTGGGCGAGGTGGTCGAGAAGGCGCGCGCGGCGGGCGTGCCCATGCGCATCGGGGTCAACTCCGGGTCGCTGCCCAAGCACCTGCACGAGCTCGAGCGCGAGAACGCGGTGGAGGCCCTGGTGGCCGCCGCCACCGAGCACGTCGAGCTGATGGAGCGCCTCGGCTTCTACGACTTCAAGGTGTCGATCAAGTCGACCAACGTGCCCAACACGATCGCCTCAAACCGCCTGCTGTCCGAGAAGATCGACCACCCGCTGCACCTCGGCATCACCGAGGCCGGCACCAAGTGGTCGGGCTCGCTGAAGTCGGCGGTGGGCCTGGGCACTCTCTTGGCCGACGGCGTGGGGGACACCATCCGGATCTCGCTCTCGACCTTCCACGCCGAAGAGGAGGTCAAGGTCGCCTGGGAGATCCTCAAGGCGCTCAAGCTGCGCGAGCGCGGCCCGGTGCTGATCGCCTGCCCCACCTGCGGGCGCCTGCAATTCGACATGGACACCGTCGTGGCGGAGATCGAGGAACGCCTGCGCGCCTACGACGACCCGATCGAGGTGGCCGTGCTCGGCTGCGCGGTCAACGGGATCGGCGAGGCCTCACACGCCGACTTCGGCATTACCGGCGCCAAGAACGAAGGGCTCATCTTCGCCCACGGCAAGCCGCTGCGAAAGGTTCCCCAGGACGACCTCGTCGACGCGCTGTTCACCGAGATCGACAAGTCGATCGACCGCGGCGAGATCATCGTGGACGACGGCAAGGCGGCCGAGGGCGCGGCCTGGCTCAACCAGATCGAAGAGGAGAACGCCGGGGAGCTGACCCCGGAGCGAATCGCGGCGATGGAAGCGGCCGCGGCCGCCGAGGACGCCCTGGGCAACGGCGAGGCGCTTCCGATGGCGGGCGCGCCCAAGGCCAAGCGGATCGAGCTGAACGAGGCGGATTCGCCGGTCGAGGGCCGCCGGTTCACACGGGCCTGAGGGGGTTCGAGCGGCGCGAAGTGCCAAAGCAGCCCCTACTGGCACTCCGGCCGCTCATCCCCTGAATCCTCGGGGGCGGGACGGTGACACTCGATTGGGGTCGCATCGCCGTCTCGTATTCCGCAGCGAAGGTTCCCGGGCCGCCGGGGCGCGGTCAATACGTCGAATCGGGGATTTCGATCAGCCGGTGGCGGAGGGCGATGGCGATCGCGTGGGCCCGGGTGCGGGCATCGAGCTTGTTCATCGCGTTCTCCACGTGTGTGCGCACCGTATCCGGTGAGATGCGCAGCCGCTCCGCCACCTGGGGGCCCTTGAGGCCGCCGGCGAGCAGGGCCATCACCTCCCGTTCCCGCGGTGAGAGCACGGCGACCTCGCGGGGCACCACGTCGCCCAGCATCGCGGCGAGGTGCGGATCGACGTAGGTGCCTCCGGCCGCTACCGCGGCGGCCGCCGCCACCAGGTCGCGAGCGGGTCCTGCCTTCAGGGCAAACCCACGGGCGCCGGAGCGAAGGGCGTCCCGGAGCAGCGCCTCGTCCTCGAGCCCGGTGTAGATGAGCACTCCGAGCTCGGGCTCGGACTTCGCCAGACGACTAGCCAGGGCAACGCCCGAGCCCTCCTCCAGGCCGAGGTCGATCACCGCCAGGCCGGGGCGTTCGCGCAGTATCAGCTCATAGCCCTCCTTCTCGGTGCGCGCCGACCCCACGACCTCGATCCCCGCCCGGCCGAGAACGAGCTCGAGGCCGCGGCTGAGGGCGTCGTGGTCCTCGACGATCACCGCCCGTGCGCCCATGGGGCCATCCTTGCGCGTTTCGCGCTCAGGCGACTTCGGCTCGTGCGCGCGTGATCACCCGCACGAAGGCAGCGACCACCTCGGCGTCGAACTGCAGCCCCGCGCAGCGCTCGAGCTCGGAGAGGGCAGCGGCCTCGTTGAAGGGCGTTCGGTACGGGCGCTCGGAAACCATCGCGTCGAAGGCGTCGCACACGCTCACCACGCGGGCTCCGAGCGGGATCTCTTCCCCGATGAGGCCATCGGGATAGCCGGACCCGTCGTAGCGCTCGTGGCTCGAGCGCACCAGCCGGGCAACCGGTTTCAGCGCGGGCGCAGCGAGCAGGATGCGCTCCCCGATGATCGTATGGCGGCGCATGAAGCCGAGCTCGGTCTCGTCGAGCGGACCCGGCTTGTTGAGGATCTCGTCGGGGATGGCGATCTTCCCCAGGTCGTGCAGCTCGGCGGCGCGACCCACCTCGTCGAGCGCCTCGGGCTCCATGCCGAGCTCGCGCCCCACCGCCAGCGCCAGCTCGGCGGTGTCGCGCAGATGGGCGTGGAGGTCGGGCTCCCGCTCGGAGAGCATGCTAAGGAGCACGTCGCGCGACTGGCGACCGGCGGAGGTGCGCCGCCCGCCCTTGCGAGCGTACATGCGCCGATCGGCGATCTGGAGGGCCTCGGTGGCGTCGCGGACCTCCTCCGGGGCGTTCACCGAACCGTAGGAGGTGGTCACCTCGAAGCCCTCTCCGCGCTCGGTCAGTGCGGCCACACAGGAGCCAACCACGGGGTCCACGCCGGCGGCCCCGGGCTCGAGCAGCACGCAGAACTCGTCCCCTCCGAGCCGGTAGGCGCGCCCGTGACCACGCGCTGCGTCGGCCAGGCGGAGGCCCAGCCGGGCCAACAGGTCGTCGCCTGCCAGGTGTCCGTAGGTGTCGTTGTAGTCCTTGAAGCCGTTGAGGTCGAACAGGGCGAGCGCGCGCGGATAGGTGTGGGTGGCAGCCGGCAGCTCCTTCTCCAAGTCCAACATGAGGCTGCGGCGGTTGCGCAGCCCGGTCAGGGGATCGGTGAGCGCCTCCCGGCGGCTGCGGCCGAGCATCGTCTGGTAGTCGATGAACACCAGCCCCGTACGTGTGAGCACCAGCACCACCGTCACAGAGGTCAGGATGAGAGCCGGAACGTTCAGGCGGTCGAAATGGTCGTAGGCGAGCAGGCCGATGCCGGCAAGGCCGCACACGAAGGGCACGGCCACCACACGCAGGCCCTCGATCTCCGGCGCGGTGGCGCGCTTGGCCGGCTGCCAGGCGGCGAGGCCGATCACCAGCGCCGAGGCCGGCCAGCCGGCGTCGACGAGGGAGGCCTCCGTGTAGGTGCCGAGGGCGGTCTGCACGAGGAAGACCACGTCCGCGGTCGCGTTGAGCGCCATTCCCGCACCGAGCAACAGCCAGGCGCGGCCCGGGCGCCAGCCCGTGAGGCCGAAGATGGCCACGACCACGCCCAGAACCAGCATGTCACCGACCGGATAGGCGAGATTGGTGAGCACGGCCGCGGTTGATCCCGTGGCGGCGGCGGCGATCGGGTCGTAGAGGAAAGCGAACGCCAGCGCAACGACGCAGAACGCGCCGATCGAGCCGTCGAGCCAAAGGCTGGAGCGGAAGTTGGTCGTGCGCGATCGCGCGAGCAGGAAGAGCACGGCGATGCACGTCGGGTACCAGCTCAGCCACAGCGCGTCGGAAATGCTCGGGTACGGCGCGTTCGGGTCCTCCGCCCACACCGCGGTCCACAGGACGTCCCCGGCGGTCCAGACGACGATGCCGGCGCCCATGATCGCCCAGGCGAGCCGCTCCTTGCGCACCGCCACGGCGCGCCACACGCAGAAGGCCCCGCCGGCGAGAAGCAGGCCGTTGTAGAGGTAGTCCTCGAAGACGGCCGTGACCTCCGTCCCCGCGAGGTCGGTGGCGATCTGAAGGGTGTAGACGGCCAGGAGCGCGGCCGCGACCCAACCGCAGATCGGCAGAAGGACCGTCTGCTTCCTCGGCGCGAGCATCTACCCCTGAATCGGCTGATCGGCCCGGAATGTGAGCTTTTCCGGGTTATAGTCGCGCCCTCGTGACGCGACTATCGCGCTATTTCCTTCCCACCACGCGCGAGGCCCCGGCCGACGCCGAGGCGGTCTCGCACAAGCTGCTCGTACGGGCCGGTCTCGCCCGGCAGCTCGGAGCGGGAATGTGGACCTGGCTGCCGGCCGGCTGGCGCGCGCACCGCAAGGTCGAGCAGATCGTGCGCGAGGAGCTCGACGAGATCGGCGCCGCGGAGATGCTGATGCCGGTGATCCAGCCCGCGGAGCTGTGGCGGCTGACCGGGCGCTACGACATCGACGAGCTGTTCAAGCTGAACGATCGCCGGGGCGCCGACCTGGTTCTGGCCATGACCCACGAGGAGAGCGTGACCTTCCACGTGTCCCGCGAGATCCGGTCCTATCGCCAGCTCCCGAAGCTCCTCTACCACTTCCAGACCAAGGAGCGCGACGAGCCACGCCCGCGCGCCGCCGTGTTGCGCACGCGCGAGTTCATCATGAAGGACGCCTATTCGTTCGACCGTGACGAGGTGGGCCTGGAGGAGTCGTACAAGCTGTTCATCCAGGCCTACGACCGCATATTCGACCGTTCCGGGCTCGAGTGGTACCGGGTCGAGTCCGACGTGGGGATGATGGGCGGGCTCGGCGCCCACGAGTACATGGCTCCCTGCGCGGCGGGAGAGAACGACGTTGCGCTCTCCGATGCCGGCTACGCGGCCAACCTGGAGGTGGCGAGCGCCACGGCGCAGGCGGTGGAGGGGCTCCCCGAGGCGCTGGCCGAGCCGCGAGCGGTGGACACGCCCGGCGCGCGGACGATCGAAGCGGTCACCGAGACGATGGGCGTGCCCGCGGGCGCCTTGATCAAGGCCATGCCGGTGATCGCCGACGGCGGCGATCCCGTGCTCGTGCTCGTGCGCGGCGACCACCGCCTGAACGAGATCAAGCTCCAGAACGCTCTCGGCGTTCCGGCCCGCCTGGCGGAGGAGGCCGAGGTGCGCGAGCTCTTCGGCACCGAGCCCGGCTTCATCGGGCCGGTCGGCGGCTCCGCGCGGGTGGTCAGCGACGAGGCGCTGAGGGGGCTTCACGGCCTGGTGACGGGCGCGAACCGGCCCGACACGCACCTCGAGGGCGTTGAGCCCGAGCGCGACTTCGCCACCGAGTGGGCCGACGTTCGCTCGGTCGAGGAGGGCGACCGGTGCCCTGCGGGCGGGCGGATCCGGATCGAGCCCGCCATCGAGGTGGGCAACATCTTCAAGCTCGGCACCCGCTACTCCGAACCGCTCGGCGCGCGCTACCTCGACGAGAAGGGAAAGGAGCAGCTGATCTGGATGGGCTCCTACGGCATCGGGCCGGCCCGCATCGTGGCCGCGGCCATCGAGCAGTTCCACGACGACCGCGGCATCGCCTGGCCGCGCTCGATCGCCCCCTTCGACGTCGAGCTCGTGACCCTCGGAAAGCCCGGCGAGGAGGCCCGCATGGTGGCCGACCGCATCTACGACGAGCTGCGCGAGGCCGGCCTGGACACGCTCTACGACGACCGCGAGGCCAGCCCGGGGGAGAAGTTCGCCGATGCCGAGCTGCTGGGCTGCCCGCTGCGCATCACCATCGGACGCAAGAGCCTCGAGGCCGGCGAGGCCGAGGTGCAGGTCCGGCGCGGGCAGGGGAAGCACGCGCTGCCGCTCGAGGGCGCAGCCGGCGCCGCCGCAGAGCTGCTCGACAGCCTTCCGTGAGCAGTCCCGGCCGCCGGCCACTCACCTTCCGCCGCCTGGTCGGGCTCGACCGCTCCGGTGGGCCTCCACCCGAGACGCGCCGCGGCGAGGCGCTCCATCCCTGGACCCTTCCCAACGCGATCGGTTTCGCGCGCCTGGCTCTGATCCCGGTGTTCCTGGTGGTGGCGCTTCAGTCCGGCGACGGGCAAAGCGGCCTGGCCTTCGCCCTGTTTGCCGTGATCGCCGGGACCGACTACCTCGACGGCATCGTGGCCCGCGTGACTGGCCAGTACAGCCGGCTGGGCGCGATGCTCGACCCACTGGTCGACCGCCTCCTCGTGCTCTCGGGCGCCATCGTGGCCTGGGAGTTCGAGCTGCTGCCCCGCTGGGCCCTGCTCGTGCTGGCCGGGCGCGAGGCCTTCATGCTGCTGCTCACGCAGGTGGCGTTGCGGCGCGGCATGGACCTGAAGGTGAACATGATGGGCCGCTGGGCCGTGTGGCCGGTGATGGCCGCGCTGGCGCTGGCGCTGATTGTCGATTCGTGGGTTCCCGAGGCACTGCTGTACCTCGGAATAGCGATGACGCTTGCGGCAACGGCCCTCTACTTGCAAGATGGTTGGCGGGCGATCAGCCAAGACTCAACCTCTACTTGAGGAATCGGTATAGTCGGATCCCAACCCTGAAAGGACTTCGTTGGACACATTTCCGGACCTGGGGGCCCTGTCCGACCAAGAGCTGAAGGACCTGATCCAGCAGCTCACCGAAGAAGAACAGGAAGTCTCCTACCGGAGGCGGATCCTGCACGGCAAGATCGACATCCTGCGGGCCGAGCTGGTCAACCGCCTGCGCAAGAAGCACGAGGAGGGGGAGTCCGTGATCAGCGGCGCCGACGTCCAGCAGCTCACCGACATCCTGGCCGGCAAAGGAATTTCCTCGGACGCCGACCGCGGCTAGGGGGACTCCGTGCATTGCCCGGAGTGCAACTTCGTCAACGCCGAGGGGGCCAACTACTGCCAGAAGTGCGGCGCCTTCCTCGGCGAGGCCGAGGGCAAGAGCGGCGACACGACCGAGGTGTACCAGGTTGACGAGACCGGTGAGCTGCGCGCCGTCGACCTCGAGGAGGTCACCCACGAGGGAGCCACCCTGGTGATCCGCTCGGGCGGCGGGCGCTCCGGGGAGGCCTTCATGCTGGCGAGCGAGCGAATGACGATCGGCCGCTCGCCCGAGGCCGAGATCTTCCTCGACGACGTGACGGTGTCGCGCAACCACGCGCTGCTCGTGCGGCGCCGCGACGGGCTGTTCGTGGACGACCTCGGCTCGCTCAACGGCACCTACGTCAACCAGCACCGCATCGAGTCGCACCATCTGCAGGACGGCGACGAGCTGCAGGTGGGCAAGTACAAGCTCACCTACCTGGAGCAGCGATGAGCACCGAGGTCGCGGGCGAGCCGCTCCCGCGTAAGGAGAAGGCGCTGACGATCGGCGCGGTCGTGAAGCAGCTGGAACGCGAGTTCCCCGACATCTCGATCTCGAAGATCCGCTATCTGGAGGATCAGAAGCTGCTTGCACCGCGGCGGACCCCGGGCGGCTACCGCCTGTACGCCCCGGCCGACGTCGACCGGCTACGGACGATCCTGCGCCTCCAGCGCGACGAGTTCCTGCCACTGAGGGTGATTCGCCAGGAGCTGGCCGCCGGGCGGGCCGACAGCGACGCCCCCGGGGGCGGCGAGAGCCCGGCCGTGGCCGAGTCACGCTCGCCCCGACGGGCGACGGTGGCGCTGCGCGGCCCGGGCTCGCTCTACCGCCTCGAGGAGGTCCTCGACGAGACCGGCGCGGAGCCGGCACTCGTGAAGGAGCTCGAGGACTACGGCGTGATCAAGGGCGAGCGCCGCGAGGGCGAGGTCCTCTACGACGACACCGAGCGCGAGATCGTGAGGGCGGTGAGCGAGCTCAAGCGCTACGGGGTGGGAGGCCGCAACCTGAGGGTATTTCGCACCTCCGCCGACCGCGAGGCGGCCCTGCTCGAGCAGATCCTGGCCCCGGCCCTGCGGTCACGCAACCCCGAGCGCCGCAAGGAGGCGGTGGAGGCGCTCGAGAACCTCGCCGCGATCGCCTCCCACCTCAAGCACCTGCTCCTCATCCGCGACCTGCGCAAGCTGGCGCGCTGAGCGCCGGGGCTCCCCCTGGCCCTCGAGGACCACATCCGCGACATCCCGGACTTCCCGAAGCCCGGCATCGTTTTCAAGGACATAACCCCGCTCTTTCTCGACGCCGGCGCGCTGCAGGAGGCGGTCAGCGCGCTCGTGGACTACGGGCGTGAGCGCGACGCCCAGTACGTGATCTCGGCCGAGGCGCGCGGGTTCGTGCTCGGTGCGGCGGTGGCGGTCGAGCTCGGCGCCGGCTTCATCCTCGCGCGCAAGCCCGGCAAGCTGCCGCGCGAGGTGGCCTCAGTCGAGTACGAGCTCGAGTACGGGGTCGACTCCCTCGAGGTTCACGCGGACGCCATACCCGCCGGCTCGCGCGTGCTGGTGCACGACGACCTGCTGGCCACGGGCGGCACAGCGTCGGCGCTCTGCGGGCTGGTCGAGCGGGCCGGAGGCGCGGTGGCGGGCTGCGCGTTCGTGATCGAGCTGGCCTTCTTGGAGGGCCGCGAGCGGCTCGAGGGCTACGACGTCCGCAGCCTCATCAGCTACCGGTCCGAATAGGTGGTGCTGCGCCGTGAGACGACGGTGGAGGCCGCCCCGCCCGAGGTCTGGGCGGTGGTGAGCGATCCGGCGCAGCTGGCGCGCTGGTGGCCGGGGGTCGCGCGCGTCGAGGCGGCCACGCCCGACTCGTGGACCACCGTGCTCGCCTCGCCCCGCGGCAAGGTGGTGCGGGCCGACTACACCCGGGTCGAGACCGTGGAGGGCGAACGGGTCCAGTGGAGCCAGGAGCTGGCCGGCACTCCGTTCGAGCGCATCCTCGCATCCTCCTCGACCGAGGTCTCGCTGGAGCCCGCCGAGCCGGGCGCGACGAAGGTGGCGATCGCCCTCGACCACCGCCCGCGCGGCTGGGCGCGCTTTGCCCCGTTGCAGTTCCGCGCCGCCGGCGCGCGGCAGGTCAAGGGCGCCCTCGAGGGCCTGAGCGCGCTCTTCGGAGGACCGCGGCCGTGAGGTGGTGGGGGTGGGGCGATGAGGGCCACGAGGTGGTGCTTCCCGACGCCGCCGTGCATCTTCTGCGTAACGACCTCGGAGTCGATCCCGCCGCCCGCAGGGGGCCGGTGGACCTGGCCGACGTAAGGCTGCCCGAGCCCCGGCTCGCTGAGACCGCCCGCGTGCGCCTGGAGGGCGCCGTTGGGCGGGAGCATGTCTCCCAGGAGCGCGTGGAGCGGGTGCTGCACTCCGCCGGCAAGAGCTATCCCGACCTGGTGCGCCTGCGCGGCGGCGATGCCTCCAGCGCTCCCGACGCGGTGGTCGCGCCGGGCTCGGCCGAGGAGGTGGCGGCTGTGTTGCGCCTCTGCTCCGAGGCGCGGCTGGCTGTGGTGCCCTTCGGAGGCGGGACGAGCGTGGTGGGCGGCGTGGAACCGGTCAGGGACGGGTTCGCGGGGGCGATCTCGCTCGACCTGCGCCGCCTGGACAGCCTCGGCGACGTCGATCGCGTCTCCCTCACCGCACGCTTCGGAGCCGGGCTGCTCGGCCCCGAGGCCGAGCGCCGGCTGGCCCGCGAGGGCCTGACCCTGGGCCATCTGCCGCAGTCGTTCGAGTTCTCCACCGTCGGCGGCTGGGTGGCCACGCGCTCCGCGGGACAGGCCTCCACCGGCTACGGGCGGATCGACGAGCTGGTCGAGGGAGTGCGGCTGGTGGCCCCCTCCGGCGAGCTCAACAGCCGCGCGCTGCCGGCCAGCGCGGCTGGACCCGACCTGCGCGAGCTCGTGGTGGGCTCCGAGGGGGTGCTGGGAGTGATCTCAGAGGCCACGCTGCGGGTGCGCCCGTTGCCCGCCGTGCGCCGCTACGAGGGGTGGGCGTTCCACTCGTTCGCGGAGGGGTGCGACGCGCTGCGCGTGATGGAGCAGGCGGACGCGTCGCCGGACGTGGCGCGGCTGTCCGACGAGGAGGAGACTCGGCTGTCGCTGGCCCTGGCCTCGAACGGGGGCGCGACCGAGCGGATCGGCAAGACCTACCTGCGCCTGCGCGGCCGCGAGGGTGGATGCGTCGCCATCATGGGCTTCGACGGCGAGCCCGACGACGTGGAGCGCCGGCGCCTGCGCGCATCCGCGCTGCTGCGCGCCGGGGGAGGTCTGCGGCTCGGGCGCCGGCCCGGCGAGCGCTGGCTGCGCTACCGCTACGGGGGTCCCTACCTGCGCGACGAGCTGCTCGACCGCGGCGTGCTCGTCGACACGCTCGAGACCGCCACCGACTGGAGCAACCTGTCGCGGCTCTACCTCGCGGTATCGGACGCCCTTCGCGACACGCTCGCCGGGCGCGGCACGCCCGCGCTCGTGATGTGCCACGTGTCCCACCTCTACCGCTCGGGCGCCTCGCTCTATTTCACCTTTTTCGCTCGCCAGGAGGCCGAGGCCCCGCTCGATCAGTGGCGCGCGGCCAAGAACGCGGCCAGCGAGGCGATCATGGCCACGGGCGGCACGATCACCCACCACCATGCCGTCGGGCGCGACCACGCCCCCTGGATGCGCGCCGAGGTGGGCGAGCTCGGCATCGAGCTGATCCGCGCGGCCAAGGCCCGCGCTCGATCCGGCGGGGATCATGAATCCGGGCAAGCTGCTGCCCGGGTAGCGGGCGGATCAGTCCGCGACGACCCACACCGCCCGGGCGCGCACCACCTCGCGCCCCTCGACGGTCAGGGAGCAGTCGGCGAAGGCCAGCGTGGCGCCCACCCGGTCCACGCGCGTTCGCGATTCGATCCAGGCTCCCGGCCGCGCGGGCTTGAGGAAGTCGACGGTCAGGCTGACCGTCGCGCGGTCGCGTCCGTCGCCGGCGTCGGCCTCGATCGCCCGGCCCAGGGCGAAGTCCGCGAATGTCGAGAGCAGCCCGCCCTGGACGGTGCCGCGATGGTTGGCGTGGCGCTCCTCGGCGCGCAGCCCGAGCACGAGCTGCTCCCCGTCCTCACGCACGTGCACCGGACCGACGTGCTCGAGGAACGGGCCCTGCTCGGGGAAGGGGACGAAGCCGGCGGGGACCTCCATCAGCCGCCCGATTGGGGCAGCGGCCGCAGGGGGATCTCGGCCAGCAGCGTGACCTTCTGCGTCCCCTCGCCGCGGGTGACCGGCTTGTCGCGCAGCTCGAGCAGCCCGCGCATGATCGAGGGACCGGTCTCGAAGCGCTGCTGGTTGCCCGCCTTCGCGGCCACCGACGTCACGTCGATGAAGCGGTACTTGCGGTAGTCGGCGGGCAGCTCACCGCCCGACTGCAGGCTTCCCTGCTGGTCGGTGACCGTCGCACCCAGGGATTTGCGGTCGTCGGCGCTGTTGTAGAGCCAGACCTGGTAGGCGCTCTGCTGGGTGCTCGGCTCCAGGCCGGTGGCGGTGACCACGAGCTGGGTCTTGCCTCCCTGCTGCGCGATGATGGCCTGTCCCTGGGTCTCGACGGGCACCTCCTCGCCCTCGCCGGCGGCCGCCTGCTGCCCCGAGGCGTTGCCGGAACCGCCCTGGTCCTCGCCGTCGTCGCCGCCCGTGAGCACTCCGCCCGGCCACACCAGCACACCCACCAACAGCAGCAGGGCCACCGCCCCGGACGCGGCCAGGATGCGGCGGCGGTTGACGGCCTCGGCCGTGGTCGCTTCGCCGGTGCCGCGCGCCGCGGAGCGCCGGCCCGCCCCCGCTCACCCTCGGGAATGGCGGGCAGGTCGCCGTTTCGGTAGAGCTGCTCGAGCGAGTCGAGCAGCGAGCGCGTCCAGATGCGGGCGTTCTCCGAGCGCCTCAGGTGACCGCGGGTCGCGGTGACCTCGGGACCGGCCTGCTGGCCGAGCACGTAGTCGGCCAGCTGCCCGCGCCAGTCCTCCTCGACGCCGCGGGCGCTCAGCGGCGCAAGATCGACGAGCGCGTCGCGCGCCAGCTCGCGCACGCGGCGCTCGGGCAGGTCGAGCATGCCGGAGAGCTCGTCGTAGCTCTTGCCCTGCTTGATAACGAGCTCGACGATCGCGCGCTGCTCATCTGAAAGCTGGTCGAAAGTCGCCATGAGGAAACCCGCGGGAACTGTAGTGTGCGCGCCCCCGTGGATGCCCAGTTTGAGACCTATCCCGCACCCGGCACGCTCGACGACGTGCTCGGCTTCGAGCTGCTCGAGGCCGGCACCGAGCGCTGTCGCGCGCGCTTTGCCGTGGAGGGGCGCGTGCAGCAGCCGGCAGGGCCTGGTGCACGGCGGGGCCTACGCGGCTCTGGCCGAGTCGATGGTGTCGGTCACCACCTACCGCGCGGTCAAGGACTCCGGCAGCTATGCGGTCGGCCAGTCCAACCAGACGACCTTCCTGCGGCCGGTCACGAGCGGCTCGGTGCACGCCGAGGGCCGGCCCCTGCACAGCGGGCGCACGACCTGGGTGTGGGACGTTACCTTCACCGACGACGACGGCCGCGTCTGCGCCGTCACACGGGTGACGATGGCGGTGCGCAGCGCCGAGCGCTAGCGAAGCGCCCGCAGGCGCCGTTCGGGCGCGTCGTCGGCGCGGCCTACGTAGCGGTTGGTGATCGGCAGCCGGCGGTCGCGGCCGAAGGCCTTGGTCGAGATCTTGATGCCCGGCGGCGCCTGGCGGCGCTTGTACTCCGCGCGGTCGACCATCCGGATGACCCGCTCGACGTCGTCGGCCGGGAGGCCGCGCCGCACCAGCTCCACGGCGTCGTGGTCCTCCTCGACGTACCCCTGGAGGATGGCGTCGAGCACGTCGTACTCGGGCAGGGAGTCTTGGTCGGTCTGCTCGGCCCGCAGCTCGGCCGAGGGCGGCCGGTCGAGCACGCTGGCCGGCACGAGGTCGCGGCCCGCGTCGGCGTTTCGCCAGCGCACCAGGCGGTAGACCCAGCCCTTGTAGACGTCCTTCAGCACGGCGAAGCCACCCGCCATGTCGCCGTAGAGGGTCGCGTAGCCCACCGACATCTCGGACTTGTTGCCCGTGGTCAGCACGAGCCAGCCGAACTTGTTGGACAGGGCCATGACCACGTTGCCGCGGATGCGGGCCTGGACGTTCTCCTCGGCTATGTCCGGCTCGCGCCCCGCGAAGGCCTCGGCGAGCATGTCGTCGTACGCGCTCATGGTCTCCAGGATGGAGATCTCCGTGAACTGGCACCCCAGGTTCTCGGCGACCGCCCGCGCGTCCGCGCGGGTGCCCTCGCTGGAGTAGGGGGAGGGCATCGAGACGCAGGTGACCCGCTCGGGGCCGAGCGCGTCCGCGGCCACCATGGCCACGAGCGCGGAGTCGATTCCGCCCGAGAGCGCGATCACCACGCGGTCGAAGCCGTTCTTGCCGACGTAGTCGGCCAGGCCGGTGCGCAGCGCGGCGT
Source organism: uncultured Thermoleophilaceae bacterium (assembly GCA_963728155.1). Taxonomy (GTDB): domain Bacteria; phylum Actinomycetota; class Thermoleophilia; order Solirubrobacterales; family Thermoleophilaceae; genus JACVRW01. The sequence continues at coordinate 100,918 of CAVSJF010000006.1, forward strand.
ACACCTCGGCCTCAGGCTCGAGCAGGGGCGCGAGGCTGCCGCCGACGGTCGTCGCGCGGCTCGGGGCCTCCAGGGCGGCGACATGCACCACGGGGGGCTCGGCCATCGGGGTGGCGCGGCGCTGCCGGCGCACGTTGACGCGGTGGCGGGTGTCGCGCAGCCGCGCCGCGGACACCTCGCGCGGGTCGATCGTGCAGTAGCTGAGCGACTCCTCGAACTGAGGACAGCGGGCCAGCACCCGGCCGTCCTGATCGATGGCGAGGCTGTGGCCGTCGAAAACCAGCTCGTCCTGCCCGCCGACCGTGTTCACGAACACCACGGCGGCCAGGTAGTCGACCGCCCGCTGCACGAGCATCCGCTCACGCGCGCGCCCGTATCCGGCGCGGTAGGGGGACGCCGACAGATTGACGATCACCTGGGCTCCGGCCAGCGCCTCGGTCATTGCCGGCGGCCCGGGCTCCCAGATGTCCTCGCAGATCGACAGGCCGATCGGGATTCCGTTGAGCTCGAAGATGGCCGCCTCGGCGCCCGACTGGAAGTAGCGCTGCTCGTCGAACACGCCGTAGTTGGGCAGGTACATCTTGCGGTAGACCGCCGCCACCTCGCCGTCCGCCAACACCGCCGCCGAGTTGTAGACGTCCTCGGCGCGCTCGGGAAAGCCCACCAGCGCGACGATGCCGCGAGTCTGGCCGGCCAGGTCCTCGAGCGCGGCCCCGGCCTCCTCGAGGAAGGCGGTCTTCAGGAGCAGATCCTCGGGCGGATAGCCGGTCAGCGACAGCTCCGGGAAGACCACAAGGGCGGCGCCTTCGTCTCGCGCGGCGGCGGCCTGCCGCGCGATCCGGGCGGAATTGCCAGCAAGATCGCCGACGGTGGCGTTCATCTGTGCGAGCGCCACCCGCAGCGGGTCGGGAGTGGAGGCCATGTTGTGATTATCGCGCAGTGCCGGGCGGCGATCAGCCGCAGCCGATGGGAACGTCGAGATACCGGGCGCCGGCCACCCGGTGCTCGAAGTGCCACCACTCGCGCCAGTAGCCGATGAAGCCGAAGCGTTCCATGGCCCGCTCGAGCGTGAGCCGGTTGCGCAGCGCCCTCCCGCTCGCGTTGCGGGTGTGGGCGCGCGCCCCCAGCTCGTCGTATCCCGAGCCCATCTCCAGGCGCTTTCCGTCGGCGGCGCGCAACAGGGTGAGGTCGACGGCCGAACCGGTGTTGTGGCGGCTGCGCTGCGCTATGTAAGTGCCCACGAGGTCGCCGCGCCCGGTGCTCTGGGCCCAGCGCACGAGCGCCCGCGACGCCCGGGCCGGCCGGTACGCGTCCTGGATGAGCAAGCCCAGGCCGCGCCGCCTCAGCCGCCGCTGGACTCGTCCCACAGATCGTGCCGCGGGTTCGAGCATCAGCGCCCGGTTGCGGCAGTAGCCCGGCAGCGGGCGCCCGGTGAGATTGCGCGCGGTGCGGTAGACCAGGTCCACCTCCAGGCCGGGCGCGTAGCGCCGGAGATCGACGAGGCCGGTCTGGCGGCGCCCGGATGACGCGGCCCGTGGACCGCGCGCGAACAGCCGCCGCGCCACGCCCCGCAGCGTCGCCGTGGCGTAGGCGTGGGAGGGGGCGCCGTCGGTGAGCACGGCGAGCGAGAAACGCCGCTCACCGCGCTCGAAGAGCGCCGCCTCGTGCACCAGCGAGCCGCTGTCGGTCTGGCGCCAGCCACCCTTGAAGAAGGTGCGCCAGCCCTTGCGCGACGCCACGCGCGAGAAGCCCCAGCGCTGCGTCGGGATGATCGACGAGAGCAGACCGAGGGCGTAGGCGCGCGAGCGGCGCGGCAGCAGGGCGGGCAGACGGCGAAAGAACCGGGCCTGGTCGGCCGCGCTGAAGAAGACGCTGCCCCAGTAGCCGGCCACCGTGAGGTCGCGCATGCCCGCCCGCCGGGCCACGCCGAGTATTCCGCCGTCCCCGACGCGGGCGTAGATGGCGTCGGCACGGTCGTTGTCCGACATGGTGATCATCGGGCCGAGCGCCGCGCGCTCCGTGGCGTTGGGCCGCCGCGGAGCGATCTGGCGCAGGTAGGCCACGAGCATCATCGCCTTGCTTACGCTGGCGCTGATGTAGCGCCGGTGCTCGGCGAATCCGTACCGGCGCCCGCGCGTGTCGATGAGCGCGAACGAGCTTCCGGCACGACCGCGGACGTAGTTGCGGGCCGCCCTCACCTGTGCCCGCGCGGGAAAGGCCGGTGCGGCCGCTTCGCGCACCGCCGCCGAGGCCGCGCCGTGTGAGGCGCCGGCATCGGTCGTCGCGACGGGGCACACCGAGATCGCGACCAGGCTGAGCAGGCATCGAGCGGACACCACTCCAAGCTATCGCCCTGTACGGGTGTCCGTACCCACCGCGCCGGCGAACGGATCTACCCTAGGCGCTGCATGCGCGAGTGGCTCGACCGGGACATTCTCAACCCGTGCACCTACGGCGGGATCGCCTACCTGCTGCTCGCGCTGCCCCTCGGGATCGCTGAGTTCACGTTCCTGGTCACCGCCATCTCGCTCGGAGCCGGGCTCGCAGTGACCCTGATCGGCATCCCGGTCCTGATCTTCACCGTCTACGCGTGGCGCTGGATCGCCCAGCTCGAGCGCCGTCTGATCGCGGCCCTGACCGGGCGGGTGATCGCCGACCCCGTACCGGCCGCCGCCCGCCGAGGGGTCCTTCTGGCGCCGGCTGGGGGCGCGCCTGGCCGACCCGGCCACCTGGAAGGACCTTGTGTTCCTTCTGCTGCAGCTCCCGCTCGGCGCGGTGGCCTTCGTCGTAACCGCGAGCGTTCTCTCGGTGGGTGTGGCGGCGCTCCTCGCCCCGGTCACCTTCTGGGCGATCCCCGACGGCATCGACCTGGGCGTGGTGGTGGTCGACACCCTCCCAGAGGCGTTGGTGCTGGCCGTGCTGGGCGCCGTGGTGCTGCGCCTGGGAATTCCCTGCCTCGGCGCGCTCGCCCGCGCATATGGGGCCTACGCGGAGCTGCTCCTGGGCTCGAACGCCGACCCGGTGCTCACCCGCGAGGTCTCCGATCTTCGCGACGCCCGCTCGCGCATCATCGAGGCTGCCGACGCCGAGCGCCGGCGCATCGAGCGCGACCTGCACGACGGCGCGCAACAGCGCCTCGTGGCCCTGGCGCTCAACCTGCGCATGGCTGAGAAGCGCGCCGCGGAGGGCGACCCGCAGGTGGTCGAGCTCGTCCGTCGGCGCGGGGGAGGAGGCGAATCTGGCCCTAAAGGAGCTGCGCGACCTCGCCCGCGGCATCCATCCCGCGATCTTGACCAACCGCGGGCTCGCGGCGGCGCTCGACGACCTCGCCGGCCGGGCGACCGTCCCGGTCGCGGTCACCGCCCCCAGCGAGCGACTGCCCGAGGCGGTGGAGGCGGCCGTCGTACTTCGTGGTCTCGGAGTGCCTGGCGAACGTGGGCAAGCACGCGCAGGCGCAGGAGGCCTTCGTGACGGTCGCGGTGGGCCCTGGGCGCGTCGAGGTGGTCGTCGGCGACGACGGGGTGGGCGGCGTCGACGTGGACGCCGGATCCGGCTTTCAGGGCCTCCAGGACCGGGTGGGGGCGCTCGAGGGAACGCTCTCGGTCACCAGCCCGCCCGACGGCGGGACTCGGGTGCGCGCCACCATCCCGCTGGCCGAGCAGGTGGAGCCCGTCCTCGGCCCGAGCCGTCCGCTCGTGCTCAGTGACTCCCAGGCGACCGAGCGCCAGGCCCGCCGCCGCAAGCTCCTGGCCGCGCGGCTGGGGGCCTTGGGGATAGTCGCGGCCTTGATCCTGGCCGTCTGGGGCCTCACCGGAGCGCCCAATGCCTGGCCCGTCTGGCCGCTGCTCGTGCTGGGCCTGGTGGCCGGGCTCGACACATGGTTCGTGCTCGCCAACCCGCCGTTGCGCCGCTCCGAGGCGGCCGACGCGGAGGCCGCCCGCGCGCTTCGCCGTCGCCGCCGGCTGCGCACCGACGCCGGGGCGGTGGCCATTCTCAACCTGTTCGTGCTCGGGGTGTGGCTCGCGGCCGGCGCCGGCTACTTCTGGCCGGTGTGGGTTCTGCTCGGCTCGGCGATCGCCGTCGCGGTGAAGGCTCTGCCCTGGCCGGACATGGTGCGCGAGCGCTACGCGTCCTGAGCGCTCTCGCCGCCCAGGGACACCACCCGCGCCTTGACACAGTCGGCGAGACGGCGAGGATCCACACAGAAGAGGCTGTGGGGATCGCCGGCGGCGGCCCACACGCGCCCGTGTTCGAGCAGCGCGCTCGTCGAAGAGGACGGGAAGGTCGTGTCCGAACGGCGGAACCCCGCCGATGGCAAAGCCCGTGGCAGCGCGCACCTCGTCGGCGGCGGCCTGGCGTACCTCGGCCACGTCGAGCAGGTCGGCCAGCCGTTCGGTGTCGATCCGGTGACGCCCGGAGGCCACGCAGACCACGGGGTCGCCATCGGCCACGAAGACGATCGACTTGGCGATCTCCGCCTCCTCGCAGCCCACCGCGGCCGCCGCGTCCTTGACCGTGCGGGTGGAAGCCTCCAGGCGCTGGACGTCGAGCTCGAGGCCGAGCTCCCGCGCCCGCTCGGAGAGGCGCGACATCATGCGCGGGCTTCCACGGTGTCGTGCAGCTCGACTCCGGCCGCGTCGGCCAGCTCGGCCAGTGACTCCGCCACGTCGAGTGCGAGGTCGTCGAGGTCCCAGAGCAGGTCGAAGTCGCCCACCAGCCCGAAGTTGATGCGCCCGTTGTAGGACAGCAGCGCCACCCCGACCCCTTGACCGGAGGCGAGCGGGACCATCGGGAACGGGTCCAGCATGCGGCGCCCGAGCAGGTAGAGCGGGAACTGGGGCCCGGGGACGTTGGTGACCACGAGATTGAAGAAGCGCTGGCGCGACATCAGGCGCGACGCCTGGCCCATGATCGTGGGCGGGGCGAAGCCCGACAGGCCGGTCAGCACCTGCGCGCCGACGGCCTGGCCGCCCGACTTGAGGCTTTCCAGCTGCTCGCTGACCAGATCGAGACGGGCGACCGGGTCCTGGCACCACACCGGCAGCGGGGCCATCATCGCGGCCACCTTGTTGCCGAGATCGCCGCGCTCGATGTCGCCGCGCACGCTCACCGGCACCATCGCCTTGAGCTCGAGGCCGTCGGTGTTCTGGCCGCGCCGCCGGAGGTGCTTGCCCAGCGCGCCCGCCACCGTGGCCAGCACCACGTCGTTGACCGTCCCGCCGAGCTCGTCCTTGATCGCCTTCATGTCGCTCAGGTCGGCTCTGACCCAGGTGAAACGGCGGTGTGGGCCGATCGGCTTGTTGTAGGGGCTCGCGGGCGCCGGGTTCAGCCCCGCCCAGGCCATTGCGCCCACCCCGACCGCCGCGTCGCGCGCGCTCTCCATGAGACGGCGCGGGCCACGTACGATCGCGCGGAGCGTTCGCGTCAGCTCCCCGGGAACGGTGGCCCGCTCCACCAGCGCCTCGCCCAGCAGCTGGGCGGAGCTCGGGAGCGGGCGCGGAAGCCAGCGATCGCCGGCCGCGGTGGGAGCGGCGGGCGCCCGCGAGGTGTCGAAGAGCACGGACATGATGTCGACGCCGGAGATGCCGTCCACCAGGGAGTGGTGGGTCTTCGAGAGGACCGCGAAGCGATCGTCCTCGAGCCCCTCGACCAGCCAGACCTCCCACAGCGGCTTGTCCCGGTCGAGCTGCTGCGCGAACACCCGTCCGGCGAGCGCTCTCAGCTGATCCTCGGAGCCGGGCGACGGGCAGGGCGGTGGAGCGCACGTGATAGCGCAGGTTGAGGTGGGGATCGTCGACCCACTTCGGGCGGCCCTGGCCCAGCGGGACGAACGCGAGGCGCTGGCGGTAGCGCGGAACGAGCGGCAGCCGGCGCTCGAAGGCCTCGAGCAGCTCGTCGTAGGGGGGAGGGGGCCCCTCGAAGACCATCACGGAGGCCACGTGCATATGCGCAGTTCCATCCTCCAGGTGGAGGAAGGAGGTGTCGAGGCCGGTCAGGCGGTCGCTGGCCATGGCCACCGAAAGCTAGACGATCGATTAGCCGAAGGAGAGCGTGAGCTGGTCCTCCGCCGCCGCCCCTCGCACTACCTCGTCCAGGCCGGCCACGCGCACCCCGATCAGACGCACGGGCCGCGGCGGCTCGAGGCGGCGCAGGAGGTCGATGGCCACGCCCCAAACGGTGTCGAGCTGGTTGACCGCGGCGGGCAGCGAGCGCGCTCGCGTGACGATCGAGAAGTCGTCGTAGCGGACCTTGATGCCCACCGTGCGCCCGCGGCGGTCGTGCTCCACCAGCGTCGCGCAGAGCTGCTCGGTGAGCCGCCGCAGCTCGGGCTCGAGCTCGCCCACCCCGCGCAGGTCGCGATCGAACGTGGTCTCGCGCGACTCCGACTTGGCGTGATGCTCGGTCTCGATCACCCGGTCGTCCTCGAAGCGGGCCAGCCGCCCCAGATAGGGCCCCAGCCGGGAGCCGAACCAGCCGGCGAGCTCGTCCTCCGGCGTCTCGGCCAGCCGGCCGAGCGTGGTGATGCCCTGGGCTTCGAGCCGCGCGGCCGTCTTGGGCCCGATGCCGGGCACGAGGCCGGGCGGCGAAGCGGCGAAGCGCTCGCGGGCCTGCTCGGCGCTGAGCTCCACGAAGCCGTTGGGCTTCTCGGCGTCGGAGGCCACCTTCGCCACCAGCTTGCTGGGGCCGAGGCCGATCGAGCAGCTGAGCCCGGTGGCCTCGGAGATCGCCGCCTGGACCCGGCGGGCGGCCGCACGCGGGCGCTCGAGGCCGGTCAGGTCGAGGTACGCCTCGTCGAGCCCCACCACCTCGACGCGCTCGACCTGGGCGCGCAGAACCGCCATCAGCTCGCGTGAGCGCGCCCGGTAGCTCTCGAAGTCGGGAGCGATGAAGATCGCCTCGGGGCACAGCCTCCGCGCCCGCTCGGCCGGCGTGGCGGAGAAGATGCCGAACCGCCGCGCCTCATAGGACGCCGTGGTGACCACCGCGCGCGGGCTCGAGCCCGCCACCACCACCGGCTTTCCCCGGAGCTCGGGACGACGCTGGAGCTCGACGCTCACGTAGAAAGCGTCCATGTCGACGTGCGCGATCCACACGCACTGGACGCTACGCGCTCAGCCGGACTGGTTTATGGGGCGAACGAGGATCTCGTTCACGTCCACGTGGGGCGGCTGGGTGAGCGCGAACATCACCGCGCGGGCGATGTCGTCGGCCTCCAGCGCGCCGCTCGGCCGGTTCTCGAAGAACGGGGTGTCGACCATGCCCGGCTCGATCAGGGTCATCTTCACCGCGGTATCCGCCATCTCTTGGCGCAGCGCCTCGCCCATGGCCGACACCGCCCACTTCGTGGCCGAGTAGAGCGATCCCGGGAGCACGCGCCGGCCGGCCACCGAGCTGGTCAGAATCAGGTGCCCGCTGTCCTGCTCGCGAAAGTGGCCGAGGCTCGCCCGGATGGACAGCGCCGCGCCGTAGATGTTGGTGTCGATCATCGATTTCCAGTGCTCGACGGACTCCTCGAGGAAGCCGCGCGCCGCGCCGAAGCCGGCGTTGGCGAAGAACACGTCCATGCGCCCGAATCGCTCGAGGGTGGTGGCCACGAGCGCCTGCTGGTCGTCCCAGCTGGTCACGTCGCAGCGAACCGCGATGGCCTTATCGTCGCCGCCCAGCTCCCCGGCCAGCTCCTGCAGCTTGTCCTCGGAGCGCGCCGCGAGCACGACGCGGTAGCCGAACTCGACGGCCCGGTGGGCGGTGGCGGCGCCGATGCCGGTGCTGGCGCCGGTGATTACGAGGACGGGTTCGTCGGGCATGGCCGAGTTTCTAGCAGTCCCATCGTCTAAGGCCCCAGCCGCTCGACTTGCCAGCCTCCGTCCGGCTGGGAAACGTAGGAGAAGCGGTCGTGCAGGCGATTGCGGCCGTGCTGCCAGAACTCCCACGCCTCGGGCGCGAGGCGATACCCGCCCCAGTCGCTCTTCACGGGAAGCTCGGCGCCCTCGTGGCGGGCGCGCAGCGTCTCCACCTCGCGCTCGAGCCACTCGCGGCTCTCGACCGGCCGGCTCTGAGGCGACGCGAGCGCGCTGAGCTGACTCTCCCGGGAACGGCCGCGCGCGTACTCCTCGGTCTCGGCTCGGGCGACGAGGCTCACCGGTCCCTCGATCCGCACCTGGCGCCCCACCTCGGGCCAGTGGAAGAGCAAAGCGGCGCGCGGGTTGGCCGACAGCTCGGCGCCCTTGCGGCTGGCGTGGTTGCTGAAGAAGACGAGTCCGCGTTCGTCGAAGCCTTTTGTGAGCACCATGCGTGCCGAGGGCACACCCTGCGGCGTTGCGGTGGCGAGAGCGGCGGCCTCGGGCTCGAAGGCCCCGCGCTCCTCGGCGTCGCGAAACCATCGTCCGAACTGGACCAGGGGATCCGGGTCGAGGTCCTCGGCCTCCAGGGGGCGGTCCCAGGGCGCGCTCACCCGAGGGAGTCTGCCCTATGCGGTGCCAGGTTCAGGACCCGCCGCAGGCGCGTGGCACCGGGACCAGCTCCTGAACGCCAAGGGAGCCCTCGCCCGCGCGGCCGGTGACCTTGCACAGCGCATAGCGGCCGCTGGCGAACTCGATCCTCACCCGGTAGGGGTGGCCGATCAGCGAGCCCTCGCCCCCCTGGCCGGCGGGCACCTCGCGGGTTACGGCCAGACAGGCATAGCGGCCAGTCTCACGGGCAGGGTCGAGGTGGGCGCCGGTGGCCTCGACACTGCGCGGATAGGGCTCGCACTCGACCCCGCGAATCGGCCCGTCGAGCGAACCGGCGATCACACGCCGGCGGGCGTCGGCGTCCACCGCCACGCGCGCGTCGCGCAGCAGAGCGGTGCGTTGTGCGACGTCGGCCCCCGCGGGCGTGCCGCGACCGAAGCGCGGCCGCTGCTCGACCCGCAGGCGAGCAACCCGCTCGGCGCGCAGCCGAGCCGAGCGCTCGGCCTCCGCCTGAGCGCGCTCGTCCTTGGAGCGGTCGATCCCGGGACCGATCGCCAGCACCAGGGCGATCACCACGAGCGGGAACAGAGCCACGGCGACCTTGCCCGCCTTGGGCAGGCGGCGCCAGACCCAGCCCGGGATGCCGGCAATCCCGGGAAGCGCCTCGTAGCGGTCGTCCTTGCGCGATGGTTCTTGCACCGGCGCGGGCATTCTCGCGATAGCGTACATGTATGCGTCATGCACATGACGGGCGCGCGGCTAATTTGCTGGGGTCCGTGTCCCTGGCGATCTCCGACCGGCTGCGCCGCAGCGCCGAGGCCGGGGCGGGCCAGGGCGGATCGGCGCCCGCCGCCCTGATAAGCCTGGCCGGCTATCTCGACGGCAGCCCGATCGACTCGCTGCGGGACCCGCTCGGGCTGACGCACTCCGCGGCGGTGCGCGTCGTCGACCGCCTGGTGGCCGCGGGGCTGGCCCGGCGCCGGCCGGGGCGAGATGGGAGGTCGGTTGGCGTGGAATTGACCAGCGAGGGACGGGCGGCGGCCCAGAGCGCTCTAAGCGCGCGCCAGGCGGCGCTGGAGGACATCCTCGGCCCGCTCTCGGCGAGCGAGCGGGCCGAGCTCACCCGCCTGCACGAGAAGCTGCTCGGCGGGCTCACCGAGGGTCGAGCCTCGGCGCGCAACATCTGCCGTCTCTGCGACCTGCACGCCTGCGGGCACAACGAGGGGATCTGCCCGGTGACCAACGCCGCCGACGCACTGTCGTAGCCTTCGCCGCCGTGGCCAACCTCTTCGAGCCCGAGTTCGATGCCGAGCGCGACGAGCCCCCGTTCCGCTGGCGTCGTGCCAAGCTCGCGCAGCAGGCGGGCTCGCGCGAGCTCGGAGCGTCGCTGTTCGAGGTGCCGCCCGGAGCGGCCACGTTTCCGTTGCACGCCCATTTCGCCAACGAAGAGCTCCTGGTCGTGCTGTCGGGGCGACCGACGCTGACCGGCATCGGCGGCAACTCCCGCCAGCTGGAAACGGGCGAGATCGTGGCCTGCCCGGCCGGCCGCGACGGCGCCCATCGCCTCGACAACGAGACCGCCGAGCCGGTCCGGGTGCTGATCGTGAGCACGATGAAGTCACCCGAGATCAACGAGATGTTGGAGGACCACTCCTACTGGGTGCGCGACTACGCGCCGGGTACCACGCCCGACGATCCCGGCCTGGACGTGAGCGGCCTGCGGCCCTAGGCCGCGGGCGCTGCAGCTCCGACCAGCGCGAGCTGCTCTTCACTGGCGCCCTCCACCCGGTCGCGCCCGTTCTCCTTGGCGCGGTAGAGCGCCGCGTCGGCGGCCTTGATCAGCTCGTCGGGGCTGTCACCGTCCTGCGGGAAGGCGGCGACTCCGAGGCTCGCCGTCACACCGCCGTCCAGCTCGTCCACCTCCAGCCCGGCAATCCGGCGACGGAGCTTCTCGGCCACCGCCACCGCGTCGGTCCGGCTCGTGTCGGGGAGAAGCAAGAGGAACTCCTCGCCGCCGAAGCGCGCGACATGGTCGCTGGAACGCACAAAGGCACGGATTGCGGTTCCGGTCTCGCGCAGGGCGACGTCGCCCGCGGCGTGGCCGAAGCGATCGTTGACCGCCTTGAAGTGATCGAGATCGACCAGCGCGATCGCGAGCGGGCGTCCGGTGCGGCGTGCCGCCGCGACCAGGCGTACGAGCATCTCATCCGCTTGGCGGCGGTTGGGCAGGCCGGTGAGCGGATCGGTGGCGGCCAGCTTCTCCGCGCGCGCAAGACGCCGTCTCGTACGCCAGGCGCCGCCGAGCACGAGCACGAGCAGCGCAGTGAGCACCCCCAGCGTGAGCTTGAGTGGCAGCGGAACCACCGCCACGATCCGCTCGACAATGGTGGGATTGGGCCGGGTTGTCGGCGCCGTGGCGGCGGGCGCGTCGCTGCCGGCGCTCCCACGCGGCCGGCGGGGCTCCGCCGACGGGTCACCGGACGCCGTGGCGGGTGCCTGGGCGGCCTGTGGGGGGCTGGCCTCGGTCCGCGGCCGGCGTGGGCGCGAGGCCGGGGCCCTGGGTGACCGCTCGGCCGTCGTCGAGCCTCCGCCGGCGTCCGCACCCGACTGCGGGGCATCGGCAGCCGGCGAGGAAGGGGAGGCCGGTTCGGAGCTTGACTGCTGCTGCGCTTCGCTCGCGCGGCCGGCGAGGGACGCGGGTTGTGGGGCGCCGGACACCAGCGAGCCGGTTGTCTCGGTGACTCGAGGGGGGATCGCCGGCAGCGCAGGTAGCGGCAGATCGAGGCTGACCGAGGGCGGGGTCACGGCCAGGCTGGGTGCCGGCCCGGCAAGGGAGGGAGCGCCCGCGGTGACCTCCGGCGCCGGGACCACCGGGGGAGCCGCCACTGCGATCGGGCCTGGCGCGACGAGCCCGACGACGACAACAACAAGGCCAGCACCTGAACGGAGCCTCGTGCACACACCCGCCTCATCGGCCGCCCTAGGCCACTTCTGAAGGGGAAACTGGCGCGTTGGCGCAAAGCAACCGCACCCTCAGAGCGAGGGGGGTCGCAAGCTGACAGGGTCCCGAGCATGCCCGAATGGACCAAGAAGAACTTCAACGATCTTCGCGACGTGAGCCCGAAGGGTGCCGGCCTGCAGTGGCGCTTCGCGCGCGAGGCACTGGGATCGCCCGAGCTCGGCGTGAGCCGCTTCACCTACGAACCGGGTGCCCGCATGCCGTGGGGTCACCGCCACCGCGAGCAGGAGGAGGCTTACGTGGTCGTCGCCGGGTCCGGCCGAGCCAAGCTCGACGACGAGATCGTCGAGATCGAGGTCTGGGACGCGCTGCGCGTAGCTCCCTCGGTGGTCCGCTCGTTCGAGGCCGGCCCGGAGGGCCTCGAGGTCATCTGCATCGGCGGCCGCAAGCCGGAGGGGCCTGACGGCGAGAAGGTCGACGACTTCTGGGACTGATTCCGCCCGATTCACGCGCGATAACCGTGATTATGGAAACCCGGCGAATAATGGTCACCTGAGTTAGGTTGGACGGGCGCGGCAGGGGCGCCGGCGCCGTGGCTCGCCCCTGCGCGTGCCACGCATGCGCCTTATCGCCGACATCCGCGCCTTGACGGTCGCGCTCCTGCTGCTCGCGGCCGGCGGCGCGGCGTGCGGGCCCGCGTCAGCGGCTCCTCGCGGAGCACCCGATCATCCGAGAGACGTACGCGACGCGCGGTCGCTCGTGCCGCGTGCGGCCGCGGACGGGAGCTATCAGACCGGCTCGCCGCGCCTGACCGACATCTGGGTCGACCCCGCGCACGGGCGTGACGGCGCAAGCGGAGCCCGCCGCGCGAGCGCCCTTCGCACGGTCTCGGCGGCCTGGCGCCGCATCCCGGAGGGCCAGGAGCTGCGGGAGACCGGGTATCGCATCCTCCTCGCGCCCGGGCGCTACCGCGCCGCGGACGTGCCGGTCTACTGGGAGCGGCGCTACGGCACGCCCGAGGCGCCGGTGGTCGTGGCGAGCGCCGGCGGCCCGGGGACGGTCAGGCTTCCCGCGCTGAACCTCTTCGACGTGCGCCACTTCTATCTCGACGGCGTGACCGTGAGCGCGCGCGGCGGCGATGTCGTCCACTGCGAGCGCTGCGATCACCTCCTGATCCGCCGCTCGCGCCTCGCCGGTCGCGGCGAGGCCGCGGAGACGCTCAAGGTGAACCAGTCTCAGCACGTGTACGTCGAGCGCAGCGATGTCTTCGGGGCGGCCGACAACGCGATCGACTTCGTGGCCGTCCAGCATGGTCACCTGCTGGCCAACCGCATCCATCACGCCACGGACTGGTGCGCCTACGCCAAGGGTGGCTCCGCCGACATCCTGGTGAGCGGGAACGAGATCTATGGCTGCGGCACCGGCGGCTTCTCCGCCGGCCAGGGCACCGGCCTTCAGTTCATGACGCCGCCGTGGCTGAACTACGAGGCCTACGACGTGCAGGTGACCGACAACTTCGTGCACGACACCGAGGGGGCGGGCCTGGGCGTGAACGGCGGCAATCGCATCCTGCTCGCGCACAACACGCTCTACCGGGTGGGGCGCCGAAGCCACACCCTCGAGGTGGTGTTCGGCGCGCGCAGCTGCGACGGCCGGCCCGGCGACGAGGGTCGCGAGCGCTGCCGGAGCTACATCGAGGCCGGCGGCTGGGGCACGACTGCGGTCGACGACGGCGACAACTACGTACGCATCCCCAACCGCGACGTGTGGGTGCTCGACAACCTGATCTTCAACCCGAGGGGGCACCCTCGCGCCGGCCAGCTGTTCACGATCTTCGGCTCCTATGACTCGGCCACGCAGAGGGCCTCGAGCGGCCCCAGCCCGGCTCGGGCCGACGAGGGGCTGCAGATTCGCGGCAACTTCGTGCTCAACGGGCGCGGCAGGACGCCGCTCGGGGTCGGCGGGTCGGGCTCCGGCTGCGCGGACTCCCACCCCACCTGCAACGCCGGCCGGCTGCGAGCCGAGAACGTGTTGAATCGCGGCCGCACGGGCTTCGCCGATCCGGCTGGAGGCGATTTCCGCCCGTCGCCCGCGGCGGCCCGGACCCCGCGGTTCCCGCTCCCTAGCGGCGCGGATCCGGTAGCAGCAGCTCCACGTTTCGGTCCGGGGGCGTTCCCGGGCCCCCGTTGGCCTCCGACTGGGGGTCGTTGAAGGAGAAGGTGCGTCCGATGGCCGCCAACGCCCGCGGGCCGAAGCTCCCGGCCGGGGTCCCGGCGGCGGGAGCACCCACCGGGCCGCCTTGATCGATCAGCGTGCCGAAGATCGACAGCGTGCCGTCGCGGTTGTCCATCAGCTCGAGCAGGCGCGCCTGCACCGGCCAGTCGACCTCCGAGGCGGTGACGATCTCGTAGAAGCCGCCTCGCCCGTACGGGCGCGGGTAGGCCGTGACCCGGTTGGTGTGGTGATGGCCGGCCACGTAGGCCACCACGTTCGGGTGGGCGAGCAGCAGGGCCGTGAAGTCGGCGGCGAGACGGATCGGCTCCGAGGAGCGCGGGTCGGCGTCGCAGCCCGGGTTGCGCCCCTCCGGCGACCGGCACGGCGGCGCGCTCTCGTCCGGCGTCGCGGCGGTCAGCGAGCTGATCGGGTGGTGGGCGTAGACGAACACCAGCTCGTCGCGCCGCCCCGCGCGCCGCAGCTCGCGCGCGGCCCAGCGGAACTGCGGCGCATCGATGTTCCCGTCGAGGCCGATCACCCCGGCGTCGGCGTTGGTCTCCAGGGCGATCAGCCGGAGGCCCGGGCGCGGGCTGAACGAGTAGTAGCCCGCCGCGCCCCGGGAGGCGCGCCGCTCCGCCGGATCCTGGTAGCCGAACCCGTGGCCGTCGCGCTGGCTCCCGCGCGCGAGCTCGGCTTTGTACTCGCGCTCGTCGATCAGGCGCCGGCGCCGGTCGGGCGGCACGGGAACCTCGCCCGGCGCCTGCGCCCCGCCGGCCGGGAGGCCGAGCGGCTTGGCGCAGCTCGTGGCGATGCGCCCGAAGCTCGCCGTGGCCGCCGCGTTGCCCTGGACCAGCACGTCGTGGTTGCCGAGCGCCACGTAGCTGGGCACGTCGAGGCCGGCGGCGCGGAAGGGCCGTTGGGCTCGGTCCATCAGCCCGGGGTGCCGAGGCCAGGCGGCGAAGGCCCCCGACGGCGCGTCGGGGTCGTAGAAGCGCTCGTCGGCGATATCCCCGCGGTCCTGGACGCCGGTGTACCGGCGCGCCTCCCCGCCGGTGAGAGCGCCCGCGCTGCACGCGGGCGCGCCGGCGCCGCTGTTGGGGTCGAGCCGGCCGCCCTCGAGCAGGGTGCGGACCCAGCGCACCTCGTTGAGCTGCTGGTTGTCGGCCAGGTCGCCGGTGGCGATGGCCAGGCGCAGCCTCGCCCTCGGACCCCGCCCGCTGCTGAGCGGGCTGCGCGCGAAGCGATTGATGCGGCGCACCGAAGCGTCGACCATGTGAGGCACGAACGCCTCCTGCGGGCGCCAGGCTGCGGTGAAGGGCGACCCGAGCGGGTCGAGGAACTCCACGCGCGCCGGTGACTCCTCGTCGGCCAGCTGGAAGTCGGTGACCTGGGCGAAGTACAGGAGCGACCGCCGTCGCTGCGCGCGCCCCGCCTGGCCCGCCGCCAGGTCGGTGCGAGTGACTCGCCTCCAGCCCGGCCCCCGCGCCAGAGCCGAGTAGGCCGCGGCGGCGTCCCCGGTGACCATGGCGCCGATCGTTGTGGGCGGGGCCTTGGCGCCGGCCTCGGAGGCAACGGCCAGAGCCATGGCGGCCATGACGGCAACCGCGCGCCACGACCCCTTTGCGAAACCACCTCCCACCTCCGCGCGCACCCTATCGCCCACGGCCGGTTAGCCGTCCGACCGGGGGGCATACTGCGGGCATGGCCGATTTCGAGGACAGCGACCCCCCCACCCCGCCCACAGCCGGCGCCGCGTCTGCCTCCGAGCGCCTCAGCCAGGTGAGCTTTCCGCTGGCGGTGCGCGGCTACGAGCGCGGCGCCGTCGACGACTTCGTCAAGGAGGTTCAGGCGCTCGTGGCCGAGCTCGAGGCCGGTCAGACCCGCGAAGGGGTGGTGCAGAAGGCCCTCGACGATGTGGGAGTCCAGACGGCGGGCATCCTCCAGCGCGCACACGTGGCCGCCAACCAGCTCACGTCCAGCTCGCGCATCGACGCCGACCAGCGCGTGCAGAGTGCGGAGGCGGAGGCGGATCAGATCCGCCGGGAGGCCTACGAGTACTCCCAGCAGGTCGTGGTCGACACCCGTGTTCTGTGGGAGCAGCGCCAGCGCCTGATCGAGGACATTCGCGCCCTGGCGGACACCGTGCTCACCACGGCCGACGATGCGATGGAGCGCCTTGAGCTGCCCGAGGGCATCGCCGAGACGCCCGACACCGATCCGGAATCGAGCACCGCGGAGACCGCCGCCGTCGGGCCCGTCGGCGTGCCCGCGCCCGAGGCCGGCGAACCCCCGCCGGAGGACACCGGCACCTGGGACGTCGGGGAGGTCGAGGCCGAGCCGGCCGCCACGGACGAGACGGCCGGCTACGTGGTTGCCGAGAGCAACGATCCCTATCCGCCGGGCGCCTACGAAGAGCAGCCCCCTGCCAACGAGGAGCCGCCGCCCGCCGGCTCGGTGCCCGCGGAGGAGGAGAGCGATCACACCGTCGAGCTCGAGGCGCTGCCCGGTGGCGGCGAGGCCGGCGAGGAGCGGCCCTCAAGCGCCCCTGAGCGGGGCTGGGACCGCGAGCGCGACTAGAGGGGCATCCTTGTCGCGGCCCTTGCGGCCCCGGTGGAAGCGCTCTTGTTGGTCGCCTTTCGCGACGTCCCGAAGGTCTTGGAGAAGAGCTTTCCGAGCGGTCCGGGAGCCTTGCCTCCAGCTTTCTGGCCGACGCCCAGGGTGCGGTCGACACCCCTCTGTGGCCCGGTGAGCCGCGGCACCAGGAAGGCCAGAACCAGCAGGATGATGCATACGGCGATGATGATTCCGATCAACATGCGTCCCTCATACCCCGCGTGAGTCGGCGCCGCAAACCGGCTCGGCAGGACGCGCCTCGTCTGCGAGACTTCGGCGGACCGTGGCTAAGCAGAAGCAGATGAAGGTGCAGATGCAGGTCGGGGCGCTGGCCGCGATCCCGCAGCTCGAGAGCCGCACGGACGAGCAGCTGGCCAGCGAGTCCAAGCACCGGGTGGCGGCCAAGGCGATCCTCGGTGCTCGAGCGGCCGAGCGCTACGACGTCGATGCTGCCCGCAGCTACTTCAACCAGGCGCTGGCCGGGTGCCATCCCCAGGAGCGGCCCGCCCTGCGTCAGATGATGAAGGCGTCGATGGCTCTCGCCGAACGCCGGCCGGATGACCTCAAGGCGGCCATGGAGAAGCTCGGCCAGGAGGCCCCGTCGGGACGCCAGCTCTTCCTGCTGCGGATGATGGGCCTGCTCATCCCGCCCGCAAGCGCGGGCATGGTGGCCCGGATCCGGGGCATCGTGCTCCTGATCCTCCTGGTCGTCGCGATCCTGGCCGTCGGTTTCGGAATCGTGTCCTTGATCGCGTTGCCGTTCGGCGGCATCGGCCTCGGAAGCTCGCTCTTCTTCGGCTTCCTGCTCGTGGTGATCGCGCTCGGTGTGCTCGTGCTCTTCGGCCGGCGACGCCAAGCCCGAGCTCGCAGCGCTCGAGCGGCCGGGCCGGCGGCGTAGCGCCGCAGGGTCAGTTCAGAGCGGCCGACAGCCGGCGCCGGTGTTCGCGCGCCAGCGGATGATCGGCGCCCAGCTCCGTGAAGATGGCGACCATCACCCGGCGCACGAGGTCCTGGCGCTCGGGGTCGGCCAGCGTGGCCTGAAGGGCCTCGAGCGCGGCGGCCGGGTCTCCCCCGTCCCAGGCCGCAAACGCGGCGTCGAGCTCGGGGTCGCCGGCCAGGCGCGCCCGGGCGGCCAGGCCGTCGGCCACGAAATCGCCCGGCACGTCCCCGAGCAGCTCGAGTGCCGCGTCGGGCTCGCCGCGGCGCAGGAGCAGCCGGGCGAGCTGCCGCCGCGCGACGGCATGGCTGGGCTCGAGCTCGAGCGCGCGACGCAGGGCCGGCTCGTCCTCGCTCTCGGCTAGCTCGTCGGCCTCCGAGGGCACCAGGGCCGCGATGAATCGCTCCACCACCGGCGGCGGCTGGGCGCCGGTGAACTCGTCCACCACCTGGCCGTCGCGAAAGGCCTTGACCGTGGGCAGGCCACGGACGCCGAAGCGCGCGGCGGTCTCCTTGTTGGCCTCGACGTCGAGCTTGACCAGCTCGATCCTGCCGCCCTGGGCGCCCACCGCCTTCTCGATCACCGGAGCCAGCATGTGACAGGGCTGACACCAGTCGGCCCAGAAGTCCACCAGCACGGGGAGCTCCGAGGAGCGCTCGAGCACCCGCTGGGTGAAATCGGCGTCGGTTGCGTCGATAGCCACCGGTCAGCCCTTGGTCACGAGCTTCGCGCTCTCGAGGACGACGGGCTGGATCGGCGTGCCGGCCCCGCCGCTCGCCGGATCGCCCAGCAGGCCGATCGCCTGAACCACGTCCTGGCCCTTCACGACCTTGCCCAGCAGCGCGTACTCCGGTGGGAGGCCCGCGTCGGGCGCGGTGACCACGTAGAACTGACTTCCCGAAGTGCCTGGTGGCTCCACGGCGGTCTTGGCCATGGCCACCACGCCCTGGGTGTAGACCGTGTTGGCCGGCGGCACGTCGCGGGTGGAGTACCCCGGGCCCGCCGGTGCCGCTGCCGGTGGGATCGCCGCCCTGGATCACGAAGTCGGGGACGATGCGGTGAAAGACGGTGCCGTCGTAGAAGCCGCTGCGCGCCAGGGAGGCGAACGACGCCGCCGTCCTGGGCGAGGTCTTCTGGTCGAGGCGAATGGTGAACTCGCCGCAGCTCGTGGTCATCACCACGTCGTAGGTCCGGCCGGCGGCGAGCGGCTTCGCCGGCTTCTTCGCGCCCCCGTCGGGCTTGGGCCTGGGCGCCGCCACCTCTCGGCAGCCGCCCGCTTCGCCGCCGGCTGAATCGCTGGTCGACTCGGCGGCCGGCTGCTCGCTGCGAGCAGGCGCCTCGTCGTCCTCGCCGCAGGCGGCGAGCACGAGCGCGAGCAGGGCCAGGACCACGAGCAGGGGGCGCAGCACGGGCGCGTAGGCTAGCGACGGTGCCGCTCACCCCCCTCGCCGCTCGCTACGACCAGTTCATCCTCGACCTGGACGGTTGTGTGTGGGTCGGCGGGGTGCCCACTCCGGGAATCGTCGAGGCCCTCGAGAGGTTGCGTCAGGCCGAGAAGGGCATCGCCTTCGCCACCAACAACGCCTACGAGTCCGGCGAGGACCTCGTGGCCCGGCTGTGGAAGGTGGGGATACGCGCCTCCCTGCGGGACATGGTCACCGTGGGTGGAGCCATGCAGCACGTGCTCGCGGAGACGCGCACGGGACGCACGGCCTTTGTGATCGGCACCCCGGCGATGCTGCGCCACGTGAGCGACGCCGGCCTGAAGGTGCTCAACAACACCGACCTGGCGTCCCGGGCCGAGGTGGTCGTGGTGGCCGGCACGACCGATCTGGTCTACGACGACCTGCGCAATGCCGTTCAGGCCGTCCTGCGCGGAGCCGACCTGCTCGCCACCGCCCGCGACCCCACCTACCCCCAGCCCGACGGGCACTGGCCGGGCACCGGCGCGGTGCTGGCCGCCGTGGAATACGCCACCGGCGCCCACGCCGAGCTGGTGGGCAAGCCCGAGCCGCAGCTCTTTCTCACCGCCGTCGACCGCCTCGGCCAGGGCCGGACGCTCGTGGTCGGCGATCGGGTCGACTCCGATCTGGCCGCCGCGGCGGCGGCGGGCCTCGACGCCGCCTACGTGCTGAGCGGGGGAGGCGCGCGCTCCGACCTCGAGGGGTTCGAGCCGCACCCGGTGGCCGTAGGTGAGACGCTGGCGGGCCTGCTCGTCGAGTGAGGATTCTCGTCGAATGGGGCCGCGACCTCGGCGAGAAGCGCGCTGCGCGGTGCGAGGTGGCGCGCGCCAAGGCGGGCGTCTAAACGACAGCAATTAGACCAAACGCTCATGCCTCGCCTGTCACTTTCGTCGCAGAGCCGTAACTCGAAGTGGTCGGGCGGCACGCCGGGCCACCTCCAGGCGAGGGTGGCAGATCATGCATCCAATGGATGCAGGAGCCACCAAACGCCAACAAAGCGCCCGGGTGGATCCGATCGCGGCCTGCTCACCGTAGTTATTGACGGTTCTCACGTATAGCGCGGGAAAGGTGGAAAACCTCGGCCGAACCCAACCCCTTATAGCCGCCGTAAGCGCTTGAGGCTGCCTTGCGGCCCGCCTCACGCCGCCTTCGCCACCCCCTCCACGTCACGCGGGCGTACGCCGATCAGTGCGCAGGCCTCCGCGGTGACCGTCAGGCCCGCCGCCACGGCGCGCTCCAGGGCGAGCGCCGGGTCGACCCCGCGCGTCTCGTGCAGGTGCGCAGCGCACACGGCGGCCACGAAGTCCGTGTAGAGATTGCCGTGGAGGGCCACCGCCCCGCGGGCGCGGGTCCCGCGCCGCAGCAGCCCGAGCAGTTCCTCGAGCCCCTGCGCGCCGTCCTCGGTCCGGGCCACCGGCACGTGGTGCCACTCGAGGCCCACCTCGTCGTAGGCCGCAAGGTTGTGCCGTGTGGTCATCACGGAGATCACCGTTCTCACGCCCCGCGCGCGCAGGTACGCGATCTCCAGGCCGCGCCTATCGGTGCGGTGAAGGCGCCCTCCCCCGCCTGGCCGCTCGAGCGCGCACAGCTTGCGCGGGCGCGCCCACCAGATTCGTCTCGGCTCGCTTCGTCGCCGGTTCCATGAACCGCTAAGGCGACCGCGGCGGGAACTCGCCCCCTCCCGATAAGCTGACTGAATCATGTGCCGCGTGTTCGGCTGCGTAGCGGCGGAGCCGGCCTCGATCCGGCACGAGCTGGTCGAGGCGGAGAACCCCCTGATCCGCCAATCCGAGGAGCACGACTCCGGGTGGGGAATGGCCGTCTACGAACGGGCCGACGGGCGTGAGCCCGAACTGGTGCGCTACCCCAACGCCGCCCACGACGACGACGAGTTCCTCGAGGTGACGAGCAAGAAGGGACGGATCTTCAACGTCCACGTGCGCCGCGCCACCATGGGCGGCCTCTCGCTCGACAACACCCACCCGTTCTGCCTGGGGAGCCATTCGCTCGGCCACAACGGGACGATCGTGCGCTACCCGCGCCTGCTCGAGGACCCGCGCGTGGCCCGGCCCAAGGGCGACACCGACTCGGAGGCCTTCTTCAACTTCCTCATGTCCTGCTACGACGGCTCAGACCCGGTCGGGTCCCTGCGCCGCGCCGTGGCCACCACCGTGCAGCGCTCATCCATGAGCGGCCTCAACTTCCTGTTCTCCGACGGTGACCGGCTCTACGCGTACCGCCTCGGGCTCTTCGAGCTCCACTGGCTCCACCGCCCCGGACAGCTGCTGGTGGCCTCCGAGCGCGTGACCGGCGAGAGCTGGCACACCGTCCAGCAGGACGTCCTGCTCGTGCTCGATCCCGACGACCTGGAGGAGCCGCACGCCGAGCGCCTGATCGGTGACGAGCTGCTCGCCCAGGCCAACATCCACACGGTCGACAAGCACGGTCACCTGCGCGGCGAAGCGCGCGGAGCCGCTGCCGCCGAGCGGGCACGCGCCGCAGTGACGAGCGAGTGAGCCGGCGCTTCGCGCTGGTGGTCAACCCCGCCTCGGCCGGGGGGCGGGCGCTGAACGCGCTGCCCGCCGTGCACGCGGAGCTCGACCGCCTCGGCGCGCCGCACCGCACGGTGATCACACGCAGCATGGAGCACGCCGCGCAGGAGGCCGAGCGGGCCGCCGACGAGGGCGAGACGATCGCGGCCATGGGCGGCGACGGACTGCTGCGGCCACTGGTCGGGGTCCTCAAGGGGCGAGACGGCGCGCTCGCGCTGGTGCCGTGCGGGCGGGGCAACGACCTCGCCCGGGTGCTCGCCGTGCCGAGCGATCCGGCCGAGGCCGCCCGGCTCGCGGTCGAGGGCGAGGAGCGCCTGCTCGACGTGGCGGACGTGGACGGGGTGCCCTTCATGGGCATCGCCAGCTTCGGCTTCGACTCCGACGCCAACCGCGTGGCCAACGAGGCCAAGCTGGTGAGGGGGAACGCGGTCTACCTCTATGCCGCGCTGCGGGCACTGGCGGCTTGGAAGCCGGCGCGCTTCGCCGTGACGGTGGACGGGGAGCGCCGCGAGACCACCGGCTACACCGTGGCCGTGGGAAACTCCAAGGCCTACGGCGGGGGCATGTTCATCCTCCCCCACGCCCAGCTCGACGACGGCCGCCTCGACGTGATGCTCTCCACCGACGCGCCCAAGCTCACCTTCTTGCGCGAGCTGCCCAAGGTCTTCAAGGGCGCCCACGTCGACTCTCCCCACGTCGAGTTCCTCGAGGGGCGGCGGATCGAGGTGGCCTCCGACCGCCCATTCGTGATCTACGCCGACGGCGACCCCATCGGCGCCACCCCGGCCGTGATCGGCGTGGAGGCCCGCTGCCTGCGCGTAATCGCCCCGGCCTGATGCTCCGCGTGGCCCGTCCCCTGGCCCGCGGCGTGCGGGCCACGAGCCGCCGCCTCGGGCGCACGGGCGGGACCACCGCACCCGGACGGCTGCTGCTGCGCCTCTCCCCGGCGCGCTGGGATCCATGGCCGGGGAGCTGGACGAGGGCTCGGTGCTCGTCTCCGCCACCAACGGCAAGACCACCACGGCGGCGATGATCGCGGCCTGCCTGGAGGCCGACGGCCGCAGCGTGGTGGCCAACAGCGCCGGCTCGAACATGGCCTGGGGCGTGGCCACAGCCTTGCTCGACGCGGGCCGCGCGCCGCACCAGCTCGGGCTCTTCGAGCTCGACGAGGCTTGGTTGCCCGAGGTGGCTGGCGCCATCGGCCCTCGGCTGCTGCTGCTGTCCAACCTCTTTCGCGACCAGCTGGACCGCTACGGCGAGCTCGAGACGCTGGCCGACCGCTGGGCCACCCTGGTGGGCGAGCTGGACGGCCGGGCCGCCTTCGTGCTCAACGCCGACGACCCGCTGGTGGCCGACCTCGGCCGCGGGCCGCGCCGGCGTCACCGTACTTCGGAATCGACGACGAATCCCAGGCGCTGCCGGGCCTGCCGCACGCCGCCGACTCCAAGCACTGCCGCAACTGCGGTCACGCCTACGCCTACGAGGCGGTGTACCTGGGCCATCTCGGGCGCTACCGCTGCCCGAACTGCGGCCGCGAGCGCCCGCCCCTGGCGGTGGCGGCCAGCGCGGTGACGCTGGACGGCATGCGCGGCTCGCGCGTGACGCTGCGCACGCCGGCGGGCGAGCTGGACCTGGCCCTGCCGCTGCCGGGGCTCTACAACGTCTACAACGCGGTCGCCGCTGCTGCCACCGCACTCGAGCTCGGCGTGCCGCTCGCCACCGCCGGCCGCGCGCTCGAGGGCTTCGGCGGCGCCTTCGGGCGCGTGGAGACGATCCCGATCGAGGGCCGGCGAGCTCTCCATCCTGCTGATCAAGAACCCGGCGGGCGCCAACGAGGTGCTGCGCACCCTCACGCTCGAGAAGGGACGCCACGACCTGTGGCTGGCCCTCAACGACCGCATCGCCGACGGGCGCGACGTCTCCTGGATCTGGGACGCGGACTTCGAGGTGCTGGCCGGCCACGTGCGGCGAGTCACCTGCACCGGGACCCGCGCCGAGGAGATGGCCCTGCGCCTCAAGTATGCGGGCATCGAGACCGAGCTGGTCGTGGACCGGGACCTCCCGCGCTCGCTCGACGCGGCGGTGAGCAACGCGCCCGACGGGCGCCTGTACGCGCTACCCACCTACACCGCGCTGCTCGAGCTGCGCGACCTGCTCTCCCGCCGGGGCCTGGCCAAGCGGTGGTCAGAATGAGCGACAGCGTCATCTGGCACGACGTCGAGAACGGCGGCTACGACGCCGACCTCGCGCTGTGGCGCCGGCTGGCGCGATGCGGCCGAGGGTCCGGTTCTCGACGTCGGCGCGGGCACCGGCCGGGTGGCGCTCGACCTGGCCGAAGCCGGGCACCAGGTGACGGCGCTCGACTCCGACCCGGCGCTGCTCGAGGAGCTCGCGCGGCGCGCCGCGCGAGCGGGGCCTGCACGTCGAGTGCGTGCAGGCCGATGCGCGCCGGCTCGACCCAGCGCTCCGCTTCGCGCTCGTGATCGCTCCCATGCAGTTCGTGCAGATCCTGGGCGGCTCCGAGGGGCGTGCCGGGCTGCTCGCGGGGCCGCCCGCTGCCTTCAGCCCGGCGGCGCGTTTGCGGCCGCGATCGCCGACCTCGACGAGGCCGTGGCCGCCGAGGACGCCGCGCCGCCGCTGCCGGACGTGAGCCAGCGCGGAGACTGGATCTACTCGAGCCTCCCGCTCGACGTTCGCCCCGAGCCGGGAGGAGTGGCGGTGGAGTGGCTGCGCCAGAAGGTATCCCCGGCCGGGAAGCTCACCGAGGAGCGCCACACCCAGCCGCTCGACTCGCTGGACTTGGGCCAGTTCGAGCGCGAGGCCGCGGCGCAGGGCCTGAGCCCGGAATCCAGGCACGAGGTGAGCCAGACAGAGGCCTATATCGGAAGCACGGTGGTCGTGTGCCGGCGCTGAGGGTCTGCTCGCTCTACCCCGAGCTGATGAACATCTACGCCGACCGCGGCAACATCGCCGTTCTGCGAGCGCGCTGCGAGTGGCGCGGCCTGGGCTTCGAGCACTCCGCCGCCAGCCTCGGCGAGGGTCTGGACCCCGACGCCCACGACCTCTTCTACATCGGGGGCGGCCAGGACCGCGACCAGGAGGCGGTGGCCCAGGACATGGCCCAGACCAAGCGCGACGCGTTACACGCGGCCGCGAGCCGCGAGGCCGTGGTGCTCGCGGTCTGCGGCGGATATCAGCTGCTCGGCCACTCCTACGAGATGGCGGGGCGGGAGCTGCCCGGCGTCGGCCTGGTGGATCTCACCACGGTCCGCGAGGCCGGCCCGCGCCTGATCGGCAACTGCGCGATCGAGGCCGACCTCGGCGGCGGCCCGCGGGTGATCGCCGGCTTCGAGAACCACGGCGGGCGCACCTACCTCGCCGCGGGCGAGCAGCCGCTCGGAAAGGTGCTGGCCGGGCACGGCAACAACGGGAGCGACGGGTTCGAGGGAGTGCGCCGCGGCAACGTGATCGGCACCTACCTGCACGGGCCGCTCCTGCCCAAGAACATCTGGCTGGCCGACCGCCTGATCGAGCTGGCGCTCGGAATCGAGCTCGAGCCGCTGGGCGACGACGAGCTCGAGGACGCGGCCCACGCGTCCGCGCGCCGCGCCGCGGGCGTGTGAGGCGCGCTCAGCTCCCCGGCGAGCCGGCCATCAGCGAGACGGGAACCGCGACAGCCGCCCGATGAGGGCCTCGATGTCGTCCGGTGACGCGACCGCACGTGACACCTCGTAGCCGGTGGCCATCGTGATGTCGTCGAAGGCGAGCACGTTCGCGGGGTCGGCGGTGGCCACCAGCACCGTGCTCTCGCCCAGGTAGGCGATGGGGATGGTTCGATGGCGCCGTGCCATCGCCGCGTCGATCAGATTCGCGGCGCCGTGGTCCACGTGGAACTCGCTGAGGTCGACGAAGTCGAGCCCGTTGCGCTCGGCGAGGGTGCGGGCCAGTTGGGTCGAGTCGAGGATGCCCGCTTCGATCAGCGACTGGCCCAGGGTGACTCCCGGGCCCGCCCCTCGCTGACCGCCGACTCGATCGTGTCGCGCTCGGCAAAGCCGAGCATCACGATCACGTCACCGATTCGGCGCTTGGCGGCCGTGCGGTGAGAAGGCGGCGTGAGTCCGCACGCGGAGGACGAGGGGGCCGGGGAGGCCGGGGCGGCCTGGATCTCGATCATGACCCAGGTATCGGCAGCCGGGACTCAGGGGTTGACAGGTATCACGCCACAGCTACCGCATCTTCCGCACTTTGGCGGTCCGGGCAGACGCTCAGCGTGTCGAGCATGTCGGTGAGCTCGAACACACGCCAGAGAGGGCCCATCGGGCAGACCACGGCAAAGCGCTTGCGCGCTCGGGTCAGGCGGCGATGGGCGTTGATCAACAGCGCGAGCCCGGTCGAGTCCATGAATCCCACGGACGTCAGGT
Source organism: uncultured Thermoleophilaceae bacterium (assembly GCA_963728155.1). Classification (GTDB taxonomy): domain Bacteria; phylum Actinomycetota; class Thermoleophilia; order Solirubrobacterales; family Thermoleophilaceae; genus JACVRW01. The sequence goes on from CAVSJF010000006.1 coordinate 126,527, forward strand.
CGATGATCACGGAGCCGGTGGACTCCGCCACCACATCGTTCAGCGCAGAGATCAGCCGAGGGGCGGTGGCGACATCGATCTCCCCCTCGACCAACAACACATCGACGCCGTCACGCGACGTACGCTCCACAGCAAGCGGTAGCAAGGCGCGACTACCCTACCTCGCGCGAGGGCCGACCGCCCAGGCCGGTAGGTTGATTCTGTGCTCTTTTCCGACTATCAGCGCCGCTCCCGGGCGACGGCGGTGTACCCGGACGCCGGGTCGAACCTGACCTACCCCGCCCTAGGCCTGTGCGGTGAGGCGGGCGAGGCGGCCGAGAAGATCAAGAAGGCCATTCGCGACGACGGCGGCGAGCTCACCGCGGAGCGGCGCGATGCGCTGGCCGGGGAGCTCGGGGACGTGCTCTGGTATCTCGCCCAGCTCGCCACCGAAGCCGGGCTCGAGCTGGACGAGATCGCGGAGGCGAACCTGGCCAAGCTGCTCTCGCGCCGCGATCGCGCCGTCCTGCACGGCTCGGGCGACTACCGCTAGCGCGCCGTTAACCGAGAAGCGCTCGAAGCGGGCCGCCGCTCCGGCGGGAACGCGCGCCTTCACGCGGACGCCCTCCGCCGTGTCCTCTCGCTCGAGCTCCCCGGCCAGCTCGTGCAGCTCGGACAGCGTGCCCCCGTTGGCGAAGGGCACGAGCAGGTCCAGTGGCTCGAGCGTGGCCAGGAAGCGCGCCTCGATAGCGGCGCGCAGGTCGTCGAGCCCGATGTCTTGGGCCGCCGACACCTGGACCGCGCGCGGGAAGCGAAACGAGAGCTCGCGGCGGCGCTCGTCGTCGAGCAGGTCGACCTTGTTGAGGGCCAGCAGGTTCTGGCGCTCGGCCGCGCCCGTCTCGGCCAGCACGCCGTCCACGGCGGCCAGCATCTCGTGCAGCTCCTCCTCGGGAGCCGAGGCATCGGCCACCTGCACGATCAGGTCGGCGCCCAGCGCCTCCTCCAGGGTGGCCGAGAAGGCGTCGACGAGCTGGTGGGGAAGCTTGCGGATGAAGCCGACCGTGTCGGTAAGCAGGTAGGTGCGGCCCGAGATCTCGAAGGAACGGGTGGTCGGGTCGAGGGTGTGGAAGAGCCGGTCGCGCACCCCCACCTCGGACCCGGTCAGCGCGTTGAGCAGAGTCGACTTGCCCGCGTTCGTGTAGCCGGCCAGCGCCACCGTGGGCAGAGCGGCGCGCTCGCGTTCGCGGCGCATCGTGTCGCGTGTGCTCTTGGTGTGGGAGAGCCGGCGCTTCAGCGCGGAGATCCTGTCGCGCGCGAGCCGGCGGTCCGTCTCGATCTGGGTCTCGCCCGGCCCTCGTGTCCCGATGCCTCCGTCCATGCGCCCGGCGCCCAGGCGCTCGAGGTGCGTCCAGAGCCCGCGCATGCGCGCAAGGTTGTACTCGAGCTGGGCCAGCTCCACCTGAAGGTTGCCCTCGGCCGAGTGCGCGTGGTCGGCGAAGATGTCCAGGATGATCGCCGTGCGGTCGATCACCGGCACGTCGAGCGCCGCCTCGAGGTTGCGCTCCTGGCGCGGCTTGAGCTCGTCGTCGCAGGCCACGAGGTTGGCCCCCGACTCGGCGATCGCCTGCTTGAGCTCGGTCAGCTTGCCCTTGCCGAAATAGCGGTCGGGGTCGGGCTCGGGCCGGCGCTGGCTCATCTCCCCCACCACGGCCACTCCGGCCGTGCGCAGGAGCTCGCCGAGCTCGGCCAGATCGTGTGGCTCGGGGCCGGCGGCAATGCAGAAGGCGCGCTGGCGAGCGCGCGAATTTGCTCCGTCGAGGCCCTGCTGCATGCCTTCCAGTCTAGGCCGCCCCTAACCGGAAACGGTGGGCAGGTGCAGACGCTCCACGGGCGGCAGCACGCCGTCACGCGGGAACTCCGACGGCAGCGAGCTGCCCGGCAGCACGATCACCGCCTCGTCGGGGTCGCCCAGCCAGCAGGCATGCCCGAGGGCGTAGCGGTGGGCGCACAGCGCGCAGGCCACGGCGTCGATCTCCTCGATGCGGCGGTGCCAGAGGTCACCGCCCTCGTCGATCACGTGATCGTCGTCGAGCTCGGCGATACGCAGCTGCAGGCCAAGCGGGTGGCGCTTGGCCGGAAGGCGGCGGCCCTGCAGCGCGCAGAAGATCCCGTCGGGGTTGGTCTCGAAGAGAGCCGAGTGGTGGTAGGCGCCCTCGGGGACCGCGCCCTCACGATGGTCGTCGTGCGGAGCGAAGGCCTCCAGCTCGCCGAGCAGCTCGCGCAGCAGAAGCGTCTCCTGGTCGGCCGGCTGCGGCGGCACCCCGCGCTCGACCAGCATCGAGTCGCACGCGCGCGAGGCGCCCAGCGCCCCGCCCAGCCCGAGCACCACGTCGCCGAGGGCGCGTAGCTCGGAGGCCACCTGCGCGGCCGATCCGGGCTCGAAGAACATGGCCGACAGCCGGATCGGCGGCTCGGGCGCGCGCACCTCCTCCAGCATCGCGAGCTGGAGCGCCCCCTGCATTGGAACGACCCCGCAGTAGTGCATCAGCCGCCCAGGCTACCCCGCAACCGCTCGACCGCCTCGGCGAGGCGCTCGTCGGGGACGGTGAGCGAGATGCGAAAGAACCCCTCGCCGTTCGGCCCGTACGCCCCACCGGGTGACACCACCACGCCGGACTCCTCGAGCACCAGCTCGCAGTAGGAGGCCGAGGTGTGCCCATCCGGCACCGGCGCCCAGACGTAGATCGTGCCCCGCGGAGGCGTCACGTCCACGCCGATCTCCGCCAGCGCGTCGCACACGAGGTCGCGGCGGCGCTGGTAGATCTCGATCATCTCCGCCGGCGCCCCGGCGTCGAGAGCCGCCACGGCCGCCAGCTGGACCGCCTCGAACATGCCCGAGTCGATGTTGGTTTTGAGGCGCCAGTAGGCGCTCACGGCCTCGGCGTTGCCCACGATGGCAGCGGTGCGCCATCCCGTCATGTTCCAGCCCTTGGACAGCGAGAAGATCTCGACTCCGACCTCCTTGGCCCCCGGGGTCTCCAGGAAGCTCGGCGCCACGTAGCCGTCGAAGGTCGTCTCGGTGTACGACGCGTCGTGCACGATCAGCACGTCGTGCTCGCGCCCGAACTCGACGGCGCGTTCGAACAGGCCGTCGGGCACGATCGCGCCGGTCGGGTTGTTGGGGTAGTTGAGGTACATGAGCCGTGCCCGCCCGGCCACGTCACCGCCGATCGCGTCCAGGTCGGGGGCGAATCCGAGCTCGGGCAGCAGAGGCATCAGCACCGCCTCGGAGCCGGCGATCAACGGCCCGCCGGTGTACACGGGGTAGCCCGGGTCGGCGGCCAGCGCCACCGAGTCGGGGTCGAGGAAGGCGAGGTTGAGGTTGAACACGCACTCCTTGGCCCCGAGCGCGGGCACGATCTCGCTGTCGGCGTCTAGCTCAACGCCGAAGCGGCGCTCGTAGAAACGGGCGAAGGCCTGACGCAGCTCGGGCCGGCCCAGGTTGGACGGGTACTGGTGGGTGCCTGGCTCTCGGGCCCCGGCGCAGAGCGCGTCGATCACCGTTTCGCTGGTGGGCAGGTCGGGATCGCCTATGCCCAGCGAGATCACGTCGACGCCCGCCGCCTGCTTCTCGGCGATCTTGCGCGAGAGCTCGGCGAAGAGATAGGGCGGCAGGCGGTCCAGGCGTCTACTTGGCTGCATTGAGCTCCTCTATGAATTCATCGCTGAGCGTTCCCGCGTACACGGGGCGCGCCCAGCCGGTCAGTTTCACTTCGAGGTCGGCGGCCACCTCGACCTCGAGCGTGCCGCCGTCGAGCGCGACGGTCACGGGGCTCTCGACACCGCGGCGCACGGCGGCGATCGCCGCCCCGGTCGCGCCGGTGCCCGAGGACATGGTCTCCCCCACCCCGCGCTCGAAGATCCGCGCGCGGATGGCACCCTCGCCGGTGCGCCCCCAGAACGACACGTTGGTGCGCCGCGGGAACAGCTCGTTGCTCTCGATCTCCGGGCCGTAGCGCCCCATGTCGAGGGTCTCGACGGTATCGCCGGCCTCGATCGCGCATTGAGGGTTCCCGACCTGCACGAACTGGAAGGCGAAGTCGCGGCCGGAGGAACGAAGCGTGCCCGTGCCGTCCTCGCCGCCGGAGGGAAAGTCGTCCGGCGCGCGCAGCCGGGCCCGGCCGATACCCATGGTGCAGAGCTCTCCCTCGATGGTCGGGTGAACGGGGCCGGCGGCGGTGAGCACCGAGAAGGAGTCGTCCTCGACCCAGCCCGAACGGCGCAGGTACATCACCGCCTGGCGCACACCGTTGCCCGACAGCTCGGCCTCCGAGCCGTCGGGGTTGTAGATGCGAACCTCCGCCGCCACGCCCGCCTCGCCGCTTTCGCGCAGCAGCAGCAGGCCGTCCGAGCCGATCCCCGTGTGGGGCTCGCACAGCGCGCGTACGCGCTGCGGGGTCAGCTCGAAGGGGAGCTTTCGCTCCTCGACGATGACGTAGTCGTTACCGAGTGCCTGCCACTTCTCGAACTCCACGCCCGCTCAATCTACTCAGCGGTGCCCCTTGAACTCGATCACCTGCTGGATTCCGCTCGGCCGGTTGGTGTAACGCAGGGTGTAGGGCAGCAGACCGGGCGCGAAGGTGATGCGCTCGCGCAGGGCATCGGCCCGCCAGGCGGCCGGATCGGCGCCCTGAGCCGCCGCCAGCTCCGCGCCCGCGGCCTCCATCGCCGCCCACAGGTCGGCGCGGCAGCGGTTGACGTCGCCCGTGCCGCAGTAGCGGTTGCGCAGCGGGCCCTTCACCGGCTTTCCGAGCAGCGTCCGCAGGTCCTTGGACATGTACATGTGCCAGCCGCTGAATTGTCCGTTGGGCGGGAGGTCATAGCGGCGGTGCAGCGTGTCCGAGAGCTGGTTGGCCAGCGGCTGACCCAGCACCGGCACCATCGCGGCGTCGGCCAGCCGGTTCCAGGCGGTGTCGAGGATGGCCGCACCGGGATGGTCGATCCTCCCGTCGAGGTCGCGATCGAGGCGGCTCCCGCCCTGGCGGTTCCAGTCCTCCAGGAGTTCGAGCATGCGGGTGGCCCGCGGCGACGGCGCGGCTCCGCCCCTGAGCAACTCGGCCAGCAACGGCACGAAGGTCATCGTGCGCACGTCCTGAGTGGCCCCGGCGTTCATGGCGCCGGTCAGGCTGGCCAGGCTGTGCTTGCGCCGCTTGTCGGTGTTCTGGTTGAGCAGGTCCACCCGGCCGAGCGGCCCGTAGGCCCACTGGTTGTCCGCCCCTGGGAAGCCGCGTGCGGGCTTGTTGTTCCAGTTGTTGAGCACCCCGGAACGCACGATTCCCTGCGGATGTGCCTTTGCCGCCAGGAAACCGCGCCACTCGTGCTTGCCGCGGCCGTCGGTGGGGAGGCCGGGGTCGACGCCCTCGGGTCGGATCGGCAGGCGCCCGGTGGTGATCATCGCCGCCTCGTCATCGTCGGCGTAGAACGTGTTGAAGGTCTGCGGTGAGATGGCCGCGGCCTTGAAGAAGTCACTCGCGCTGCGGATCCGGCCACGGGTGAGGCGCTGGAAGAGGAGCAGATCCACGCCGTCGAGCAGGTAGCTCGAGCGCTTCCGCGAGATCGCGACGCGCCGTCCGCCGACCGTGGCGTAGCCCACGACCGGCCCGTGAACGGTGCGGTCGAACTCAACGGGCTGGCCGTCGATGGTGCCCGCGTTGAAGTGCCTCATCGAGCGACACTTGCCCCGGTAGAGATACTTGGTGTCGCTGCCGTCGCAGAGCGTTTCGACGTAGTGGTCGATGATGTCCGCGCCGGCCGAGGTGAGCGACCACACGAAGTCCTCGCGCCGGCCGATGAGGATGTACCCGGGGAAGGGCGCCGACGTGGCGCCGCGGGCCGTCCAGCCCGGACCGTGGAGGTCCATCTCGAGGGTCAGGCCGGGATAGAAGTAGCCGATCTGCGGGCCGCCGACAAACAGGGGATTTCCAGACTGCGAGCGCTTGCCCGCGACCATCAGCACGTTGCTGGCCTGTGACGGCATGGTGCCGGCCGCGCGCGCGCTGGTCGTGCCCGGAACCGGAATGGGCTGGAAGGAGCCGTTGTCGATGACGACGTTGCCGCTACGGCTCTTGGGTAGCGGGGCGTAGGGGAAGTTGCCCTTGATCGATACCGGCGTCTCCGGATCCTGGCGCTGGCGCAGGTCGTTCCAGACCGACAGCCCGCGGTCGCCCCCCAGCGAGTCCTGCAGGCCGTCGAGCATCTGCGCGGCGTTGATCTCTCCGCCGCCACCTTCTCCGAACAGCTGGCTCTTGACCGCATTCAGAGCGATTACGTCGTTGCGCGTCCAGGGCTTGGACTGACTGTTCGACTCGCGAAACTGCGCGTTGATGCCCTTCACGAAGACGTCGATGTCGTGGAGGAAGCGCCGCCCGCGCCGGCCATAGCGCTTGCGCAGGATCGAGGCCTCCTTGGCCACCTCGCGCTCGGTCTGGCGGCTGGGCTGGAACATCTTCAGCCCGACGATGAGGTTGATGGCCTTGAGTCCCGGAGCATCGATCGCGGCGACGCGCGAGTTGTAGCGCGCTTGCTCGAGCAGCAGCGCCCGGTCCTCGGCCAGCGCGTAGCCCGCGCCGAAGGTCACGGCGTCGTTGGTCTTGCCGTAGATGTGCGGAACGTTGAACGCGTCGCGCACGATGCGCACGCCCTTGCGCGGGCGCGTGGTCTTGAGTGGGCCCTGCCCCTTGGTGCCGAGCTTCTCGGACTTGAAGAGGGTGAAGAGATCGCCGTTGTCGACGTCGTCGAAGAGCGGCGTGAGCGCGTCGTACATCTCGGCCTGGCGATCGCCCTCCGGGGGCACCGGCACGCCGCCGTACTGGCCCGACGGGATGATGTTGCGAGCGGTGCGCGAGTAGTCGCGCACCGCGTAGGCGCTTGCAACGGTGGACAAGAAAGCCGCCATGACGGCGGCGAACAGGAACGCGCGCTTCACAGATCTCTCCTCAGGTTGGGGCCTCCCCTGGCCGCGCAGCCAGTATATGGGCGATCCGCTCCGCGGCGGGCTCGGGCGCCAGGTCGGTGAGGTCGATCGCCTCCACGCCGGGGAGGCGGCGCATCCAGGAGAGCTGGCGCCTGGCGTAGTTGCGCGTGCGCTGCTTGGTGGCCTCGACGTCGCAGCGCAACAGCTCCTCGAAGCCCAGCGCCGAGCGGGCCGTGCGCGATGCGCCCGCCTCCGCGGCGGAGCGGACCTGGTCGCCCGCGCCGGCGGCCACCATGTGGTCCACGCGCGCATCGATGCGCGCGTACAGGGCCGCTCGCTCCATCACCAGGCCGCACAGCAGCGTCGGGTGGCGCAGGCGCGCGGTCCAGAGCCGCGACTCCTCGCCCGTGGGGGCCGGCTGCTCGCCCATCTCGAGGAGCTCGATAGCGCGGATCACGCGCGCGCGGTCGCCCGGCTCGATCCGAGCCGCCGCCTCCGGCGCGCGCCGGGCGAGCTCGGCGTGCAGGGCGTGTGAGCCGTGTTCGGTAACGCGCGCCTCTAGCCGCTCGCGCAGCTCGGGCTCCGGCGGCGGGCGCAGCTCGAGGTCGGTCAGCGCCGCCTGCAGGTAGAGGCCCGTGCCTCCCACCACGAGCGGGCGGCGCCCAGTGGCGAGCGCGGCGTCGATCTCCTCGCGTGCGCGCGCGGCGAAGCGGCCGGCGGAGAAACTCTCGTCCACCTCCACGAACGAGAGCAGGCGGTGTTCCAGGCGCTGTTGCTCGGCCGCGTCCGCCGCGCCCGTGAGCAGCTCGAGGCCGCGGTAGACCTGGAGCGCATCGGCCGACACCGCGAGGGGGTCCTCGCCGCGGCCACGCAGGAGATCGGCCAAAGCGATCGCCACCGCGGTCTTTCCCACCCCGGTGGGCCCGAATAGCGCGATCACGTACACGATCGCTAGTAATACCGGGCGTGCGCGCCCCAGCCCTCCTCGTCGCGGGTCTCTGTCTGCTCGCCGGCCTCGGCTGTCAGGAGTCGGGCTTCGACGAGGCCAAGGAGACCGCGCGTCCGCTCAAGGTCCAGCACGTGCTCGGCGAGACCAAGGTTCCCGGTCAGGCCGAGGCCCCGGCCGCGCTGAGCGCCGAGGCCCTGGACGACACCCTCGCGCTGGAGGTGGAGCCCGTCGCCGCTTCGGTGGCCGGTGGAAAGCTGCCCTCCTATCTGCGGAGCCGGGCCGCGGAGGTGCCGCTCCTCGAGCCGGGGGCGATGCCGCCGGCCGACACCGACGTAATCATCGCCAGCGTGCCTCAGACCCAGGCACAGTTCGTGGAGCTCAGCGCGGTGGCGCCCACCGTCGTGATCGACGAAGGCGGCGCCCAGTGGAAGCTCAACCTGCGCCTGGTCGGTGAGGGCCTCGGGCGCACCAACGACGCCGAGGCGCTCCTGAGCGCCTACGACGAGCAGCTCGCGAGCGTGCGGGACTCCCTGCCCCCGGACGCCAAGGTGGCCGGAAGCTACGCCCGCGACTCGTTCGCCGCGGCGGTGCTCGCCGACGCCGGGGTGAAGCTCGTCCCGCGCGGCGGCGACGGCGCGAAGCTCGAGAGCTCGGCCTGGGCGAGCGAGGGTGGGTCGCTGGCCGCGCAGGCGGCGCTCAATGACCTCCGTCGGACGCTCGGCAGCTAGCCCAGACGCGCCATCAGGCGCTCCTGGCCCGCCAGCGTGGTGCTCGTGGCCGAGTCGATTTCGACAGGGGCGAGCTCACCGGGCGCGGCCATCCCCGCGAAGTGCACCGTCTTGTTGTGGCGGGTGCGGCCGCGCAGGCGCGACGGATCGGTGCGCGATGGGCCCTCCACCAGCACCTCGACCGTGCGCCCGACGAAACGCTGGGCCCGCTCGGTCGCGTGGCGCTGCACGGTCTCCACCAGGCGCCCCATGCGCTCGCGCTTGACCTGGTGGGGAAGCACGTCCTCCAGCTCCGCCGCGAGCGTGCCGCGGCGGGGCGAGAAGACGAAGGTGAAGGCGGAGTCGTAGCGCACCTGCTCGACCACGTCCATCGTGTCCTCGAACTCGGGATCGGTCTCGCCGGGGAAGCCCACGATGATGTCGGTGGTGATCGCGCAATCGGGCACGAGCTCGCGGATCAGGGCCACGCGATCGAGGTAGCGCTCTCGGTTGTAGGTCCGCCGCATGGCCTTGAGCACGCGCGTCGATCCGGACTGGAGCGGCAGATGGATGTGCTCGCACACGCTGGGAAGCTCCGCGTGCGCACGGATCACGTCCTCGCGTATGTCCTTGGGATGGGGGCTCGTATACCTGATTCGCTCCACTCCGTCGACGGCGTCGATCATCGATAGAAGCTCGGCGAAGCTCGTTTTCGCCCCCACGGGAAGGTCGCGTCCGTAGGAACAGACGTTCTGGCCCAGCAGCGTGACCTCCTTGACGCCGTCGGCGGCGAGCCGCTCGACCTCGGCCAGGAGCTCCCCGGCGGGCCGCGATACCTCGCGTCCGCGCGTGGAGGGCACGATGCAGTACGAGCACGCGCAGTTGCAGCCCACGGAGATCTGAACCCAGGCCTGGTGCTCGCGCTCACGCTTCATCGGCAGGTGGCCGGTGAACCCCTCGAACTCGAAGTAGCCCTGAGCGCTGAGGCTGTCGCTGGTCAGGAACTCGGCGAGCCGATGCACCTGTCCCGGGCCGAAGGCCACGTCGACGAAGGGGAACATGTCGAACACCTGCTCCTTCATCGACTGCGACCAGCACCCCCCGATGCCGATCACGCGCCGCGGGTCCTCGCTCTTCAGGCGCTTGGCCTCACCCAGGTGCCCGACCAGCCGGTTGTCGGCCTTCTCGCGGATCGAACAGGTGTTGAACAGGATCAGGTCGGCGCTCTCGCGCTCCCCGGCCTCCGCGTATCCCAGCGACTCGAGCATGCCCTTCATGCGCTCGGAGTCGTGCTCGTTCATCTGGCACCCGAAGGTGGTCAGGTGGTAGCTCTTCACCTCCGCGAGGCTAGCGCGAACGCCCGGCCGGCGGCGGCCCGAAAAGCTAGCGTGCGTAGTCGGTGGCCCGGCTCTCCCTGATCACCGTCACCTTGATCTGGCCGGGATAGTCGAGCTCCTTCTCCACCGCTCGCGCGATCTGGTTGGACAGCAGCGCGGCGTGATCGTCGTCGATCTCCTCGGGCTGGACTATCACGCGGATCTCGCGGCCCGCGTGCATCGCGTAGACCTTGTCCACACCGTCGTGGCGCGTTGCTATCGACTCCAGCTCGCGCAGGCGCTTGACGTAGTGCTCCAGCGACTCTCCGCGGGCTCCCGGGCGCGCTCCCGAGAGCGCGTCCACGGTCTGCACGATCACGGCCTCCACAGTCTGCAGCTCAACCTCGTTGTGGTGGGCCTCCATGGCGTGCGCCACGCCCTCGGTCTCCTTGTAGCGGCGCGCCATCTCACCCCCGACCAGCGCGTGCGGGCCCTCGACCTCGTGGGAGACCGCCTTGCCGATGTCGTGCAGCAGCGCCGCCCGCGCGGCAGTGCGCGGGTCCGCGCCCAGCTCGGCGGCGAGCATCCCCGCCAGCCGGGCGCACTCGATCGAGTGGTGGAGCACGTTCTGGCCGTAGCTGGTGCGAAAACGCAGCCGGCCGAGCAGCTTGGCGAGCTCGGGATGGACCGAGCCCACGTTGGCCTCGAACACGGCCTGCTCGCCCACCTCGACCACGTGCTGGTCGATCTCGGACTTGGCCTGGTGGAAGGCCTCCTCGATCCGGGCGGGATGGATGCGACCGTCCTGCAGGAGCTTCTCCAGCGTCAGCCGGGCGGTCTCTCGACGCACGCCGTCGAAGCCCGAGAGCAGCACGGCGCCCGGGGTGTCGTCGATGATGAAGTCGATACCGGTCAGCGTCTCCAGGGCGCGGATGTTGCGTCCCTCGCGCCCGATGATCCGGCCCTTGAGCTCGTCGGACTTCAGCTCGACCACCGAAACCGTGGTCTCCACGGCGTGGCTCGAGGCCACGCGCTGCATCACGGCGGCGAGGATGCTGCGCGCGCGGCGGTCGGCGTCCTGTCGGGTCTCCTCCTCCACCTGGCGGATCAGGCGGGCGCTGTCGTGGCGGAGGTTGTCCTCGAGCTCGCGCATGAGCAGCTGCTTGGCCTGGCCGGCGCTCAGCCCGGATAGGCGCTCGAGCTCTCGTACCTGGCGTACCTTGGCCTCCTTGAGCTCCTCACGGTCGCGCTCGAGGTTGCGCTGGCGGTCGTCGAGTGAGCGCTCGCGTTCGGCGACCCGCTGGGACTGGAGCTCGAGAGAGCCTTCCTTCGCGCTCAGCCGCTCCTCGAGGCGCGCGATCTCCGAGCGCCGAGCCGGCAGGTCATCGGCGGCCTCGGCGGCCTGCTCACCGCGCACGGGCGCTGCGCTGGGCGTGCCGGCCTCGCGGCGCTCGGGTGCTGCGAGGGGCGCGGGCGCGATGCCCGCCGCGCGTGGACGCTGCACCACCAGCGTCACGGCCGCGGCAACCGCTGCCGCCACAAGCGCCGCCAACACAATCTCCATTTGGGTGTCTCCTATGTCCCGGCGCCCAGGCGCCGACCTCGTCAATCAATCTCCGAGCAGCCGGCTCGGCGCCACGAGACACCAGTACGAGTTCCTCAACGGAGCGCGCGCCGCTCCGGGCGCGCGCGATGCAGCGCTATGGACCTTCCCGAGTCGTTCCTCCAGGCAGTTGGGGTGTGGTCATGTCCGCTAAAGAACTGGCTTTGCTGGGTGTTTCAGTCTCAGTGGCGGCCGGTGTGACCGCGTTAACAAGAGGGTAACCCCGCACCGGGACTCGATCAAGCGAGCGGGAGGCTTCGGTCAGCGCGCTCGTACCGCCGAACCGCCTCGTAGGCGACCTCGGTCTCGTAGCCGCGCCGGACCAGCAGACGCCAGGCGCGATCGCGCTCGCGGTCATCGCCCGGCGGGCCCATGCGCCCCTCGAGAACCTGCAGCGCGCTCTCCAGCTCCGCGTCGCGGCTGCGCCCGGCGACCGCCGCCTCGATCAGATCGGGCGGTACTCCTCGCCGGGCAAGGTCGCGCGCGATGCGCTGGGAGCCCCAGCGATCGAGCTCGCGCTTGTCCTCGGTGAAGCGCCGCGCGTAGCGCTCGTCGTCGAGCACGCCGGCCTCCATCAACTCGGCCACCGCATCATCGATCACCAGCGGCCCGACGTGCTTGCGTTCGAGAAACCCGCGCAGCTCGGCCACCGTGCGCTCGCGGTAGCCGATGGCCCGGTAGGCCAGCTCGACCGCTCGCCGGTGCTCGATCTCCTCGCTCAGGCGGCTTGCTCCTCAGGCGCCGGCGGCGCCTCAGGCGCGGGCGCCTCGCCATCCGGTGGGTCGACCGGCGCGACCGCAATCAGCGGCGCAGGCTCCACCTCGAGCGCCTCGTAGATCTTGCGCTCGATCTCGGCGTTGATCTCCGGATGTTCGCGCAGGTAGCCCTTGACGTTGTTGCGCCCCTGGCCCATCCGCTCGTCGCCGTAGGAGAAGAACGAGCCCGACTTCTGGACGATGTTGTGCTCGATGCCCAGGTCGAGGATGCAGCCCTCGCTCGAGATACCAGCGCCGTACTCGATGTCGAACTCGGCCTGGCGGAAGGGCGCGGCCACCTTGTTCTTGACCACCTTCACGCGCACGCGGTTGCCTACCGCCTCGGTGCCCTCCTTGAGGGTCTCGATGCGGCGGATGTCGAGACGCTGGGAGGAATAGAACTTGAGCGCGCGGCCGCCCGGCTGGGTCTCCGGGGAGCCGAACATCACTCCCACCTTCTCGCGAATCTGGTTGGTGAAGATGCACAGGGTGTTGGCGCGGTTGAGGTTGCCGGCCAGCTTGCGCATCGCCTGCGACATCATCCGGGCCTGGAGGCCGACCGTCTGGTCGCCCATCGCGCCCTCGAGCTCGGTCTTGGGGGTCAGCGCGGCCACCGAGTCGATCGCCACCACGTCGACCGCGCCCGAGCGGATGAGCAGGTCGGCGATCTCCAGCGCCTGCTCGCCGTGGTCGGGCTGGGACACGAGCAGCTCGTCGACGTCCACGCCGATGCGCTTCGCGTAGCCCGGGTCCATCGCGTGCTCGGCGTCGATGAACGCACAGATCCCGCCCAGCCGCTGGGCGTTGGCCAGCACGTGGTAGAGCAGGGTGGTCTTTCCCGACGACTCGGGGCCGAACACCTCGACGATGCGCCCGCGCGGGACCCCGCCGACCCCGAGCGCGAGGTCGAGCGACAGCGCACCGGTGGGGATGGCCTGGACGCGCACCGCGGCCGCCGCCTCGCCCAGCTTCATGATCGAGCCGGCGCCGAACTGGCGCTCGATCTGCCCCAGGGCGTTCTTCAGCGCGGAGTCACGCGCCTGCGCCGCCTTCTGCTGCTCCTTGTCCATCGGTCAGTCCTCTCGAAGTTCTCGGAATGCACAAGGTAGGAGTCGGATCGGACAGACGTTCGCCCCCGTTCCGTCAGGCGGGCAGCTCGACCGATCCGTCCTCGCGGAGCTTCCAGCGCGGATTGTGGGCGATCTCCCAGGGGTGGCCGTCGGGGTCCAGCAGGGCGGCCGAATAGCCGCCCCAGAAGGTCTCCCCCGGCTCGCGCACGATCGTCGCGCCCGCCGAGCGCGCCTGCTCGGTCACGGCGTCCACCTCGGCGGGCGAGCGGACGTTGTGGGCCAGGGTCACGCCGCCCCAGCCGCCGCCGTCCTGCACGCCGCTGTCCTCGGCGAGCCGGGCCCGGTCCCACAGCGCGAAGACCATGCCGCCGGCCGCGAAGAACACGACGTCGTCGCCCGGCGCCGCTCGCGTGCGCCATCCAAGCCCTTCGTAGAAGCCTCGTGCTCGCTCGAGGTCGCGCACGCCCAGGGTGATCACGCTCACTCGCTGCTCCATTTGCCGCATACTCCCACCTGTCTTGTACGAACTCCGACAGGCCAACCCGATCCGGCGATTCGTGCGCGTGTCGGCAGCGTGGCCGCCCGTCTCCTGGTTCTACGCGCGCACGCTGCACCACTTCGACCGGATCGCGTTCCGGCTCACGCGAGGGCGCGCGACGTTCACCTCCTGGGTCGCGGGCCTCCCGATCGTCATGCTCACCACCACCGGCGCCAAGAGCGGCCGCCGGCACACGCTGCCGCTCGTGGCCCTCCCCGAGGGCGAGCGGCTGATGGTGATCGCGTCCAACTACGGCCAGTACCGAAACCCCTCCTGGTACCACAACCTGCGCGCCCACCCGGCGGCCTCCGTCGTCTTCGAGGGCACGGAGCGGCAGATGACCGCCCGTGAGCTCGAGGGTGACGAGCGTGAGCGCGAGTACGCCCGTGGTATCGAGATCTATCCTGGCTGGAAGACCTACCGCAAGCGGGCGGCCCACCGGCAGATCCCGGTGATCGAGCTCACGCCGGTCCCCTAGCGGCGGCGCGCCGGGCCCGCCGCTTGGCCAGGGCCATGCGGACGAGGTAGCGCGGGGTGGGCGGCACCCAGCCGAGCTGCTTGGCCGTGCCCAGATCGTCGCGGTTGGCCCAGTGCTCGATCATCTTGCCGTCGGCTATGCGCAGCCAGTGGGTCTGGGTGGTGGCGAAACGCTCACCGGTCGGAGGAAAGACCTCGTCGACGGATCCGTCGCGCGCGTAGGCGGCGAACGGATTGACGTGGCGCCCGGACATGGTGCAGTGAACCACCACCAGGTCGTCCTCGGCCACCACGCCGTGCACCTCCCAGCGCAGGTCGGCGAACGCGTCACGTAGCCAGAGCGCGGTGGCGTGGGCGGTCGAGGGACCAAGGCCGCGCGCCGCGGGCGGCTCGTCGAACTGCTCGTGGTTGTAGAAGTCGGGATGACAGACCGCGTCGAAATCGGCTCGGGTGCCCGAGCGCATGGCGTCGAGGGTCTGGATGGCGAGTTCCTTGGCGTCGCCGGCGACAACCGGCGTGTAGGTAGCGGACATGAGCGAGAAGCTAGGAACGCCGGCCGCAAGCATCCGTGACGTTGGTCACGGACAGCGCGCTCGGCAGGTCTGGACCTCGCAGCGATATGGGACCACCGCCGTCCCGTCGCCGGCGAGCGCGCGCGCCCGCTCGAGCACCCGCGAGCGCTCGGGCTCGTCGAGCGCGGCGATGAAGCTGATCGAGCCTATGCGCCCCTCGAAGCCGGCGGCGTCGAGCACCTGCTCGTTGGCGAACACGCGCTCCTCCAACGGCCCGAACAGCTCGGGTACGGCCTCGAACGCCGATCGCCAGGTGTTGAAGCGATGCGTCGGCGCGGTGTCCTTGTAGGGCGCGAGCAGCTCGTCGATGCGCCGGTTCACGGGGTCGTCGTCCGTCCGGCGGTTCCACACCAGGGCGAGCAGGCCCTGGGGCCGCAGCACCCGATGGATCTCGCGCAGGGCGGCCGCCTCGGCGAACCAGTGGAAGGCCTGCGCGACGGTGACCGCGTCCACCGAGCCTTCGGCGACGGGTATGGCCTGGGCCGTGCCTTCGTGAGATTCGACGAAATCCGGCAGCCCGGCGCGCATCTCGGCCACGGGCTCCACCGCCACCACGTCCAGTCCCGCGGCGATCAGCGGGCGCGTGAGCTTGCCCGTGCCGGCGGCGAGATCCAGCACGCGGGCCCCGGCGGGAAGCTGGGAGACCACGTACTCGACGGCGTCGGCCGGATAGCCCGGGCGCGCGCGCTCGTAGGCATCGGCCGAGCGCGAGAAGCCGATCGCCGCGGACGGATGAATCAAGCGCGCGCGTCCGCGCCGACCGCGTCGGCCAGGCGGGCGAAGCCCTCGAGCTCCAGCTGGTCGACCATTCCGGCCAGGATCTCGCGCACCAGCCGCGGGCCTCGGTAGACGAGCCCGCTATAGAGCTGCACCACCGACGCGCCCAGGCGGATCTTGCGCATGGCGTCCGCCGCGCTGAACACGCCGCCGGCGGCCATCAACCCGTAGCGGCTGTCCGGCCCGACGATCCCGTACAGGCGGGCCAGGATGTCGTTGATCAGCGCCTCGACCGGACGACCCCCGACCGCTCCGGGCATGCCCTCCAGGCGCTCGCGCGTAGCGCTGAGGCGCAGGTCGGCCGGCTTGCCAGCGGGGAGGTTGATGGAGAAGCCGGCGACAAAGGGGTATGCGTCGGCGATGGCCACGATCTCGCGCAGCACGCCCTCGTCGCGGGTGGGCTTGAGCTTGAGGATCACGGGGATGCGAGGCGAGAGCTCACCGAGCCGCGAGAGCAGCGCGTCGAACCTCGGCAGGTGGTCGAAGAAGTCGCGGTCGCCGGGCGAGTTGGGACAGCTCATGTTGAGCGCGACGTAGTCGGCGCGGTCCTGCACGAGCGCGAACGAACGGGCGTAGTCGTCGTAAACGTCGGGCTCGACGGCCGGCCGCTGAGGGTCGTTGGTCTTGACCAGGTTCACGCCCAGCTTCGCGCCGCGGGCCCGCCCGTCGAGGCGCCGGCTGATGGCCTCGGCCCCCTCGTTGGGCACCCCGTAACACACCACGATCGCCTCGTCCTCGGGGAGCCGGAACAGCCGCGGGCGCGGGTTGCCACCCGACGGATGGGCCGACACCGAGCCGATCTCGACGTGGCCGAACCCGAGCTGGCTGAGCAGGAGCACGGCGCGGGCGTTCTTGTCGAAGCCCGCGGCGAGGCCCAGCGGGTTGGCGAACCGCAGGCCGCCGCAGTCCACGAGCAGGCGCTCGTCGTGAAAGCCGAACGCGTTTCCCGCGGCGCGGCGTGTGACCTCGAACCGGCCCGCGAGCTCGCACGAGCGCAGGGCGAGGTTGTGGGCCTGTTCGGCGTCGAGACGAAAGAGCAATGGCCGCGCGAGCCTCTCGTACACGCTCACGCTTCGCCCCGGGCCGCCTTGATCTTGCGCCAGCCACCAGCGCGGTTGTTGGCGATGATCAGCCGGAACATCTCCACGAGCGCGCGCTCGTTGATCGGCTCGTCCTCGTGAATGGAGATCGTTCGCGCGGTCTTGTTGCCGTGGCCGGCGGTGATGATGCCCTCGGGGTCCGGGACTATGGCCCCGTCGTACAGAAAGACGTTCACGTACTTCTTGGTCGCCAGCAGCGCGCAGATGTTGCCCTCGAGCACGAAGTAGGGCTGGACCCTGCGCTTTATCGTCTCCTCGACCTCGGGATCGGCCTCGTGCACGAGGTCGCGCACCCGGCGGCAGATCAGCTGCTGCCACTCGGGCAGCGGATCGATGTACTCGTCCACACGGGGATTCTTGTCGTAGCTCACGCCGGGAGGTTAATTCGTTGCAGGGGCTCGTAGAGAGCCCCCTGGGGCCGAAGCGTCGAGCGGTAGAGCGTCAGCTGCCCGGCCCGGAAGGGCCCGGCGGGCGCCTCCGTGGCCGCCAGGCCGCCCACGCGCCGCGAGCCGCGCTTCACCCGCGCCAGTGTGAGGTGGGGCCAGAAGGGCCGCTTCTCGGGGCGATACCAGCGCCCGGCCTCGAGCGCCTTCGACATCGCCCCCTGGAGCGCCGTGGCCCGTCCGGCCTCGTCCGCGAGGTCCAGCGCGAACAGGCGCGGGTTGCGCGGCGGCAGCGCCCGCACCCCGCCCGGGCTCAGCACAGGCGCTCCCATTCCCTCGCCGGCGCCGAACGCGGCCCGTGCGATGGCCTCTGCCGCGCTCTCGTCCTGCCAGCCGAGGAACACCATCGTCACGTGCAGCGCCTCGGGGGCCACGGGACGAAGATCGCCGCGGCCCTTCGTGACCTCGTCGCGCCACGCCGCCAAGCGCTCGCGGGCCTCCTCGGGCAGGTCGAGGGCCACGAACATGCGCGCGCGGGGACCGCTCAGAGCGGGAGGTCCTCCCCCATCAGCAGCCGCCGCATCAGGTGCATCGCCACCGTGGTGGAGCGGTCGCGGATCTCCGCCCGGTCGCCGGGCAGGCGCACGTCGCGCGCAAGGGCCTCACCTCCGGCGAGCTTCGCGCACCAGCACACGTAGCCCACGGGCTTGGCCTCCGTGCCCCCGTCGGGCCCGGCCACGCCGGTGATCGACACCGCGGCCTGCGCGCGGAAACGCTCCAGGGCACCCTCGGTCATCGCCTCGGCCACCTCGGGCGAAACGGCGCCGTGGCGCTCGATCAGGGCCGGGTCCACGCCCAGCAGGTCGACCTTGGCCTGGTTGGAGTAGGCCACCACCCCGCCGGCGAAGTAGGCGGAGGATCCCGGCCGCTCGGTCAGGCGCGCGGCCATCAGCCCGGCCGTGCAGGACTCGGCCACCGCCATAGCGCGGCCGTCGAGCAGGTCGGCCACCTGGTCGTCGACGCGCGAGCCGTCGGTCGAGAACAGTGTGCGGCCGTGTCGCTCGGTGATCAGGTCGAGCACGGCCTGCCAGGCCTCGCTCGCGGCAGGTTCCCAGCGCGTGACCACCTCCACCTCCGCCCGGCGCAGGCAGGTGGTGATCTCGAGCGCCTCGAATCCGTCGACCTCATCCTCGGCCACGCGCAGGGTCTCGGCGATCTCCGACTCCGGTATGCCGAACAGGCGCAGCGTCTGCTGCTCGTAGTGCGTGCGCGCGCCGACGGCCTCCTGGAATGCCTCGGTCTCCACCGCCTGTGGCCACATCTCGTGCAGCTCGCGCGGTGGGCCGGGGAGCACCACGATGGCCGGCTTGCCGGGCACGACCAGGCCGGGCGCCGTGCCCGCCGGATAGATCACGTGGGCGCCCTCGGGCACCAGCGCCTGCTTTCGGTTGGACGCTCGCACCGCCTCGAAGTCGAGGTCGCGAAAGCGCTTCATCAGCGGGCGGAGAATCTCCGCGATGCGCGCTTCCAGGTCCTCGTCGAGGAAGAGCGGGCGCTCGCTGAACTCGGCCACCACCTCGATGGTGAGGTCGTCGGCGGTGGGGCCGAGACCGCCGCTGGTGATGATCAGGTCGACCCCCTGGGCGGTCAGGAACTCGAGCTGGGCGCGCATGTCCTCGGGCCGGTCGCCGCAGATGGTGATGTGGGCCAGCTCGATGCCCAGCTCGAGCAGGCGGTCGGACAGCCAGGGGCCGTTTCGGTCCCGCACCCGCCCGGTGAGCACCTCGGTGCCGGTTACGACTATTCCCGCCCGCGCGGCCAAGGGCGGAACACTACGCGCAGGGCCGCTCCCCCAGGGGCAGCGGACGGCTGGAGCGCGGGGTGAAGGCGAAGCCGACCGGCTCACCGCCCGCCTCGATCGGGAATGGCCTCCCGTTGCGGGTCATCTCCACCGAGGTGTTGCCGAGGTTCACCCGCACTCGCCGGCCCCGAAACGTCTGGGGCGACGTGAGCGTCCCCTCGAAGCTGGTTTCCGTTCCCGGCCCCGTGTCGACGCAGACGTAGGTCTCGGCCGCCGGCGCGATACGCAGGATCACTCGCCTCGGTCGTGGGGCAGGGCGGTCACGCTCGGTGCGCTCGGTGCGCGGCTCGGTCTCGGTTGGTTGGGTGGCCCGCTCACCGCCATCCTCATCGCCCCCACCGTCGTCGCTACTCAGCAGGCCGATGACGAGCAGGGCCGCCAGCACCGCCAGCACGCCCAGAGCGATCACCGCCAGCGGCCCCACGTTCCGGGGACCGCCGCCGCCCCGGCGCCGCTCTCGCGGGCTGCCCGGGGGTCCGAGTGGCCTCAGCGGCTCGGGGTCCTCACCCGCCTCGTGAGTCGCTCGGTACTCCTCCACCAGGAGGTGGGGATCGAGCCCCAGCGCCTCCGAGTAGGTGCGCAGAAAGGTCTTGACGAAGGTCGGGCCGGGGAGCATCGAGAACTCCTCGTTCTCCAGCGCACGCAGGTACTTCGCCCGGATCTTCGTCGAAGCCTCGACGTCCGCGATGTCGAGTCGCTGCCGCATTCGCGCCTCTCGCAGCGTTTCCCCGATTGTGGCCATCGCGGGCCCCATTCTGTCGGATCGTGGCGGGCGCGTATCGACAAGCAGGTCAGCTTGCGGCGGGCTCGGCCAGGGCCTCGAGCACGCGCGGCACGTCCGCTTCGGTGATCAGCACCTGGCGCGCCTTGGAGCCCTCGTAGCCGGAGATCACGCCGCGGCGCTCCATCATGTCGATGAGGCGCCCCGCGCGGGTGTAGCCCACGCGCAGGCGGCGCTGCAACATCGACGTCGACGCCGTGCCCATCTGCACCACGGTGGCGATCGCGTCGGGAAGCAGATCGTCCTGGTCGGGGTCGTAGTCGCCCTCGCCCGCCTCGCCCCCCTCGTCGCTCTCCACCGCCTCCAGCAGCTCCTCCTGCAGCTCCGGCTCGCCCTGGCGGCGCCAGAACTCGGTCAGGCGCTCGATCTCCTCCTCGGTGATGAAGGCGCCCTGAATACGCGCCGAGCGGCTCTCACCCGCGGGGCGGAAGAGCATGTCGCCCTGGCCCAGCAGCGACTCGGCGCCGTTCTGGTCGAGGATCACGCGCGAGTCGGTCTGGGAGGACACCGCAAAGGCGATGCGCGCCGGCACGTTGGCCTTGATCATGCCGGTGATCACGTCGGCGCTGGGCCGCTGGGTGGCGAGCACCAGGTGGATGCCCACGGCGCGCGACTTCTGGGCCAGGCGGATGATCGAGTCCTCCACGTCGGCCGGTGCGACCATCATCAGGTCGGCCAGCTCGTCGATCACGCAGAGGATGTAGGGCAGCGGGCGCTCGCCCTGCTTCACGCGCACGCGGTTGAGCTCCACGAGGCTGCGGGTCTTGGCCTTGCTCATCACCCCGTAGCGCTCCTCCATCTCCTTGATCAGGTTCTGCAGCACGTTGGCGGCCAGACGTGGGCTGGTGACCACCGGGGTGAGCAGGTGCGGGATGCCCTCGTAGTGGTTGAGCTCGACGCGCTTGGGGTCCACCAGGACCATCCGCACCTCGTTGGGATCGGAGCGCAGCAGGACGCTCGAGAGCATCGCGTTCACGCAGCCCGACTTACCGGAGCCCGTGGTACCCGCGATGAGGATGTGCGGCTGCTTGGCCAGGTCGGTGCCGATCGCCTTGCCCGCGATGTCCTTGCCGAGCCACACCGACAGCGGCGACCAGCCCTTGGGGGCGTCCTGGAAGACGTCGCCCAGGTGGACCATCTTGCGCACGCGGTTGGGCACCTCGACGCCCACCGCGGTCTTGCCGGGAATCGGGGCCAGGATGCGCACCTGCTCGGCGGCCAGCGCGTAGGCGATGTCGTCCTTGAGCTGGGAGACCTTGGACATCTTGATCCCCGGGGCGAGGCGCAGCTCGTAGCGGGTCACGTGGGGTCCGGTCACGGTGCCCATCACGCGGGCGTCGACGTTGAAGTGGCTGAGCGCCTCGGTCAGCTGGGCTCCGACCTTCGCGATCCCCTTGGTGTCGACCTTCTGGGCGCCGTTGGAGCGGGCGAGGAATGTGGCTTTGGGCATGCGGTACTCGACGTCATCGGCCTCGGTCACCGCCGAGCGGCGGTTGCCCATCGGGGTGAGCTCCTCCTCTTCCTCGGGCGCCGGCAGGGGCTCGGTGGCGTCGTCCGGCGGATCGGCCTCCTCGTAGGAGGCCTCCTCCGCCTCGTCCTCGGGATAGAGATCGGGGTAGCGCTCGGCGGCATCGAGAGCCGGCGCCTCCACGTGAGTGGCGCGTACCACCGGCTCCTGGCCCACGGGTTCGGGCGGCTCCACGGGCTCCCCCATCGGGTCGCCGGGCAGCGGCCCCACGGGTCGCGTGGCTTCGGTGGGCAGGTTGAGCGAATGAGCGGTGCGGCGCACCCGGTCCCCCGTGGTGGTGGCCGCCTGGCGGCCGGTCTGCACCACCCCCGCGACCGAGGCACCGGTGAGCAGCAGGACCGCCGCGAGCATCAGGAAGACGAAGAGGATGTGCGAGCCGGCCTCCGAGAACAGCGTGCTGGAGACCCAGAACAGGGTCTCGCCCACGAGCCCGCCGTGCTCGCGCAGATAGCCGGCGTCGAGGAAGCCCTCACGCGCGGCTTCTCCGGGACCCAGGCCGAGGGACCCCGCCGCCAGGCCGAGCGTCAGCGCGGCCACGAGGCACGCCGCCCCCGTCCGGAACGGGTGCACCACCCCCATCATCGGGCGCACCACCAGCAGCGCTCCCGTCACGAACAGCGCGACGGGAGCCAGGTAGCCCACCGAGCCGAAGCAGAAGAGAATCGCGTCGGCGAGCGCTTCGCCGACCTGGCCGCCGGCCCAGCTGAGGTAGAACACGCAGGCGAAGAAGGCCGCGAAGGCGACCAGGGCGAGGCCGATCAGGTCCCAGTGGCGCTGCTCGAGCGAGGGCAGCTCGAGCGACGGCCAGGACGATCGGGGGCGTCGACGCTTGCGGCGGCGTGATGCAGCCATCCCGCCAAGCTTCGACAAAGGCCGCCATCACCCTCCCTACCATGAGGCGGGATGAGCGGACGACCCCGGGTGCTTGTGGTCGAGGACGACGCCGATATCGCCGGCGTGCTCCGTCGTTCCCTCGACAAGGAGGGCTACGAGGTGCGCATAGCCGGCGACGGTGAGTCCGCGCTCGACGAGGCGGACGACTTCGAGCCTGACGCCGTGGTGCTCGACCTGGGCCTGCCCAAGCTCGATGGAGTGGAGGTGTGCCGCCGGCTGCGCGAGGAGGGCGACGTGCCCATTCTCATCCTCACCGCGCGTGACGCCCTGGACGCCCGCGTTGCGGGGCTCGACTCGGGCGCCGACGACTATCTGGTCAAGCCCTTCGAGCGCGAGGAGCTCCTCGCCCGCATGCGGGCGCTCCTGCGCCGGCGCCCCCCGCGGGGCAGCGCCTATTTGGTTGTGGGTGACCTGCGCCTGAATCCCGACAGCCACGAGGTCCTCCGCGGGGAGCGCGAGCTCGAGCTCACGGCCCGCGAGTTCGAGCTGCTCGAGCACCTGATGCGCAACGAGCGCATCGTCGTCTCGCGCCAGGCCCTGCTCGACGAGGTCTGGGGCTACCACCCGTTCGCCGAGACCAACACCGTCGACGTCTTCATCTCCAACCTGCGCCGCAAGCTCGAGTCGGGCGGCGAGCCGCGCGTGCTTCACACCGTGCGCGGTGCCGGCTACGTGTTGAGAGACGCATGAGGACCCGGCTGCCGGTCAAGCTCAAGCTGGCGGTGGTCACCGCGGCGCTGACCTTCGGGATCCTCTGCCTCTTTGCCGTGGTGATCGGCGCGGTGGCCGAGCAGCGCATCCGCGCCGGCTTCGACGACGACCTGCGGGCCACGACCGCCGACCTGCTCAACAGCCTGGGCGAGCAGATCACCTCCTCCGACCAGGAGGCGCTTGTGGCGGCGAGCCTGGGCGACGCCGAGGTGCGGCTGCTCAATCGCAGCGGTCAGGTCGCCTTTCCCCGGGGCCTGCCGCCTTTGGTGGCGTTCGGGGTGGAGGGGATCGTCGACGTCGACGACTACCGCATCGTCTCGCGCCCCCTCACCGTCTCGCGCAACAGCTCCGGCGAGCCGTTCGGCGGCCCGCTCCTGGAGGAGTCGGTGGCCGACTACGCCGGCTTCGTCCAGTACGGCAAGCCCAAGAGCACCGTCTCGCGCACGATCAGCCGCGTGCGCATCTTCCTCGCGTTCGGCGTGATCGGCGGCACGCTGCTCGCCTTCCTCGGCGGCCTCTACGTGGCCCAGCGCGCGATGCGACCCATCGCCGGCCTCACCCGCGCCGCCCGGGAGGTGGCCCGCACGCGCGACCCCGACGTGACCCTGGCCAAGCCCAAGGCCAACGATGAGGTCTCCGACCTCGCGTACACCTTCGAGGCCATGCTCAGCGAGCTGAGCGCCGCGCGTGCCGAGACCGAAGACACGCTCGACCGCCAGCGCAAGTTCGTGGCCGACGCCTCTCACGAGCTGCGGACACCGCTCACCAGCATCCTGGCCAACCTCGAGCTGCTCGAGTCCGAGCTCGGCGGCGAACAGCGCGAGATGGCGGAGTCGGCCCTGCGCTCCTCGCGGCGCATGCGCCGCCTCGTGGCCGATCTGCTGCTGCTCGCCCGCGCCGACGCGGGCCGCGAGGTTCCTCGCGTCCCGCTCGATCTGGCGGCTGTGGCCCGCGAGGCGGCGGCCGAAGCCAGCGCCCTCTCCGCCGAACACCCACTCGCGCTCGACGTGCGGGGTCCGGTGGTGATCAACGGCGCGGCCGACGATCTTCACCGCCTCGCCGGCAACCTGATCGAGAACGCCCTCCTGCACACCCCAGCGGGAACGCCGGTGACGGTATCGGTGCGGCGCGAGGGCGGCTGGGCCGTGCTGGAGGTGGCCGATCGCGGCCCCGGAGTGCCGGCTGACCTGCGCGGGCGGCTTTTCGAGCGCTTCGCGCGCGGCGGAGGTGACCGGGCGCCCATCGGCGGCAGCGGACTGGGCCTGGCGATCGTCAAGGCCGTGGCCGACGCCCACGGCGGCCGCGTGGAGCTGGCGAAAGCAGACGGCGGCGGCGCCCGTTTTGTGGTGAGGCTGCCCGCGACGGAATCGGAGCCACTGCGCTCCGATCCGCCGACTACGGTGTTCACGCCACAGAAGTCCTGACTGCTACCAATCGTTCTCTCCTCGGAGGCTCTCTTGAAGTCCATTCTGCGCCGGCGCCCATCGCCGGCCCTCGTCATTTCCTGTGTCGCGCTGTTCGTGTCCCTGGGCGGGGTGTCCTACGGCGTGGCCACCGGCTTCATCGACAGCCGTGAGATCCAGAACAACACGGTGAGCACCAAGGACCTGCGCAACAACACGGTTCGCACCTTCGACCTGCGCAACAACGAGGTGCGCGGCTTCGACATCCGAAACTCGACCGTGCAGGGCCGCGACGTCGCGCTCAACACGCTCACCGGCGCGGACGTCAGCGAACGCGACCTCGACAAGGTGCCCAGTGCCATCGCGGCGGATTCCGCTGTCACTGCGGGGTCGGCCAACGGCGTGACGCCCAAGTCCATCTCCTACGCCGCCCAGGCGGGCAGCGGGTTCGTCGAGGTGCTGAACCTCGGCGGGCTTAGACTGGAGGCCGCCTGCGGCATGGGCATGTCACCCATCCTGCAGGTGCGGGCCAGCACCGCCGCCTCGAACTCCGAGGTCTCGTCGATCTTCCCGGGCACAAGCCTCAACGAGCCCGACCTGGACGTGGGCGAGACCATCGTCGTGGCCAACAACGCGCCGGCTGGGATCGCCCAGCTCGTGTACGCCAACGCGGGCGGCCACGTGGTCACGATCCACGCCGAGACGCGTCAGGACAGCAACGAGGTGCTGAGCACCACCAACGACTGCGGCCTTTTCGGGATGGCCCACGCGAACTAGCTCGCGGGCTTTAGACCTCCACCACCACCGGCAGGATCATCGGCCGGCGGCGCAGGCGGTCGTACACGAACGCCGCGACGTCGTCGTGCAGGTGGTCCTGCAGCAGGTCAATCTCGCGCACCTGGTCCTTGGCCGAGCGCCCCAGCGAGTCGTCGACCGCCTCGCGCAGCTCGTCGACGAACCCGTCGGAGTCGTCCAGGAAGGGCACGCCCCGGAAGATGATCTCCGGCGGCACGACCGAGCGGCCGTCCTGCTCGGAGACGGTGGCCACCACGATGAAGATCCCGTCGGCCGAGAGCATTCGGCGGTCGCGCAGGGCAACGTCCTCGATGTCCCCCACGTCCACGCCGTCCACGAAGATCATGCCCGCCTGCTCGCGCTCGCCGAAGCGCGCCCCCGACCCGTCGATCTCGAGCGGCAGGCCGTTCTCGCCGCGGAAGATCGACTTGGGCGGCACCCCGACCGCCTCGGCGAGCTCGGAGTGCAGGCGTAGGCGCTTGTAGTCGCCGTGCACGGGCAGCACGTACCGGGGCTTGGTCAGGTTCAGCATCAGCTTGAGCTCCTCGGCATAGCCGTGGCCGGACGCGTGCACCGGGACATCGGCGGCGGTGATCACGTTCGCGCCCAGGCGGTAGATGCGATCGATCGTCTCGTTCACCGCGCGCTCGTTGCCCGGGATCGCGGTGGCCGAGAAGATGACCGTGTCCCCATCGTGAAGCTCGACGTTGGGGTGGTCGCCGTGGGCCATGCGCCGCAGCGCGGAGAGCGGCTCGCCCTGGCTGCCCGTGGAGATCACCACCAGCTTGTGATCGGGGAAGTCCTCGATCTCCTTGGGGCCGACCAGCATTCCCTCCGGCACGTCGATGTGCCCGAGCATGCGCCCGATGTTCACGTTCTTGCGCATCGACCGGCCGACCAGCGACACCTTGCGGCCCACCACCGAGGCCGCGTCGACCACCTGCTGGACGCGATGGATGTTCGAGGCGAAGCACGTGACGACGATGCGCCCGGGACAGCGCGCGAACACCTCCTCGAGCTTGGGGCCGACGCTCGACTCCGAGGGCGACATGCCGGCGCGGTCGGAGTTGGTGGAGTCACCGCACAGGAGGAGAAGCCCCTCACGCCCGAGCTCGGCCAGGCGGGCCACGTCGGCGGGCACACCGTCCACCGGGGTCTGGTCGAACTTGTAGTCGCCGGTCAGCAGCGTCGTGCCGAGCTCGCAGGTGAGCGCCACCCCGAACGCGTCGGGTATCGAATGGGCCATCTTCACCATCTCGACCGAGAACGGTCCGGCGTCGAAGGTCTGGCTGGCGAGCACGTCCTGTACGGGCACGTCGCGCAGCTTGTGCTCGTCGAGCTTGGAGCGGACCATCGCCGCGGTCAGCGGGCCCCCGTAGATCGGTGGCGTCGACCCGAGCTGGCGCAGCACGAAGGGAAGGGCGCCGACGTGGTCCTCGTGTCCGTGGGTGAGCACGATCGCCTCGATGTCCTCCGCGCGCTCGCGCAGGTAGGTGAAGTCGGGGAGCACGAGGTCGATCCCGAGCTGATCGGGGGCCGGGAACATCAGGCCGGTGTCCACGACCACGAGGCGATCGTCGTACTCGACGACGGTCATGTTCTTGCCGATCTCGCCCAGCCCGCCCAGCGGGAGGATCCTGAGGGTGCCGCTCGGGGTCAAACCGTGGCTAGAAGACCGTGACGCTCGAGCGCGGTGCGGAGGACTGTCTTCTCCTCCTCGGTGGCCTCGACCAGCGGCAGCCTGAGCCCACCCACCTCGTGGCCGGCCATGTTGAGGGCGGCCTTCATCGGGATCGGATTGGTGGTGACGGAGAGCGCGTCGTACAGATCGTGCAGGCCGTCCTCGATCTCCCGGCGGCTGTCGGGCTCGTCGATGATGCGGCGCATCTCGCGGCCCACGAGGTGCGACGCGACCAGAATGCCGCCGGTGCCGCCCATGTCCATCACCCGGGCCAGCACCTCGTCGTTGCCGGCCAGCAGGTCGAGGCCGTCGATGGGCCGCATGTCGTCGTAGCGAGCCTGCTTGACGGCCGCCACGTTGTCGATCTCGGCCAGCTCACCCAACAGATCGTTTGAGATGTCGATCACGCAGCGGGCGGGGATGTTGTAGACGACGATCGGGCGGTCGGTCGACCCGGCCACGGCTTCGAAGTGGGCCCTGATGCCGAGCCGGTTGGGCTTGTTGTAGTAGGGGGCGACCACCAGCATGGCGGTCACCCCGATCTCCGAGGCGCGCTCGGTCAGCTCGACCGAGTGGCGGGTATCGTAGGTGCCGGTGCCCGCGACGATCGTCGTGCCCGCGGGGCACTCGGCCACCGCCAGCTCCCACAGCCGGCACTTCTCCTCGTCGGTCAGAGTGGGCGCTTCCCCGGTGCTGCCGGCCAGCACCAGGCCATCGGACCCGTTGTCGAGCAGATGGCCCATGAGCCGCACCGCGGCCTCCTCGTCCAGACCGCCGTCGCGGTCGAACGGCGTGACCATCGCCGTGAGGATTCCGCCGATGTGGGGCACTACTGCAGCGGCTTGAACGGATCGGGGCTGGCGTTCACGTCGCCGGAGGGCGGGCGCGGCGGTGGTTCCTCGTCGTGCTGCTCGGCCGCCGGGGGCTCCTGTTGAACCGGGGGCTCCTGTTGAACCGGGGGCTCCTGCGCAACCGGGGGCTCCTGCTCAAGCGGGCGTCCGTGCTCGTCGTACCGCACCCCGCCCTGCTGCCCCTGTGACGGTTGAGACTGGTTCTGATTGAACTGTGTCTGCGCCTCGTCGAGCTTCTGCTGTGCCTGCTCGGCGAGCTTCTTGGCCTTGTCCATGAAGCCCATGGTTCTTCCTCCGATCGTCAGAGAGGAGCGTACCGCGCCGCCGGACGGACGGGAGCAGCCATTCACCCCTTCCGAAACGGTGGTCGCGAATGTCAGAATGGCCGACGCGCAGATGACGACCGAACGCGACTACAGCCACCGGACCACCGTCCAGAAGCTCGGCGTGCAGCCCGACCAGCGCATCGAGGTCACGGGCGACGTCGGGTCCGGCCTGCGCCGCGACGTCAAGGAGGCACTCGGGCGCGGCCTCGTCAAGTCGGGCGAGCTCGACGGCGTGATCGTGCTCGTGGAGTCCGAGGAGGAGGCCAGGAAGACACTGGCCCGCTACCGCTCGCGCATACGCGACACCGGATACGTGTGGGTGATCACCCGCAAGCGGGGCCACGAGGGCTACATCAACCAGATGGCGCTCGTGCCTCACGCCAAGCGGCTGGGCCTGATCGACAACAAGACCTGCTCGATCGACGACGAGCGGTCGGGCATCCGCTTCGTGGTGCCGCGCTCGCTGCGCGGGGCAAACGCCGCCTAAGCCACGACGGCGCCGCCGACTCGCCGGCTTTAGGCCCGGCTCAAGCCCGTGGCCGAATGTCCGATCAAGGGGGCACGGATTCCCCGATTCGCGGTTTCGAGCCGCAAGGAGCATCGATGCACGCACCCACCAAGCAGGCGCCTCCCGGCGCCGATCGCCCCGGCTTGGAGTCGCTGCCGAAGGCACCGACGGGGATAAAGGGCCTCGACGAGGTCACGGGAGGCGGGTTGCCGCGCGGTCGCCCCACGCTCGTGTGCGGTCCTGCGGGCTGCGGCAAGACCCTGCTCGGACTCGAGTTCCTGATGCACGGCATACAGGACTACGGCGAGACCGGAGTGTTCCTGGCCTTCGAGGAGACGCGCGAGGACCTGATCGCGAACGTCGCCTCGCTTGGCTTCGATCTGGCCCAGCTAGAGGCCGACGGCCGGCTCGCGCTCGACCACGTCAATATCGCGGCGAGCGACATCGAGGAGTCCGGCGAATGGGACCTGGAGGGACTGTTCATCCGGCTCGGCGCCTCGATCGACGCCGTCGGCGCCGATCGCGTGGTGATCGACACCATCGAGAATCTCTTCGGCGTATTCCGCGACGCGGCCACGGTCCGGGCCGAGCTTCGAAGGC
The DNA here is from genome assembly GCA_963728155.1 of uncultured Thermoleophilaceae bacterium. Lineage (GTDB taxonomy): Bacteria > Actinomycetota > Thermoleophilia > Solirubrobacterales > Thermoleophilaceae > JACVRW01. Next base: position 155,665 of record CAVSJF010000006.1, read on the forward strand.
TGTTTGGCTGGCTCAAGGACCGAGGCGTGACCGCGGTGATCACCGGTGAGCGCGGCGAGGGGCAGTTGACGCGCCACGGAATCGAGGAATACGTCTCCGACTGCGTGATCGTGCTCGACCATCGCGTGAACGAGCAGACCTCCACTCGCCGGCTGCGGGTGCTCAAATATCGCGGCTCGCATCACGGCACGAACGAGTACCCGTTCTTGATCGGCAAGCGCGGTGTGTCGGTCATGCCGATCACGTCACTCGGCCTCCAGCACGACGTCTCCGACGAGCGGCTGTCCATGGGCGCCGATCGGCTTGACGACATGCTCGCCGGCGGCGTCTTTCGCGGCAGCTCGGTCCTCGTGAGCGGGGGCGCCGGCACCGGCAAGTCCACCGTGGCCGCCCAGTTCTGCGACGCGGCGTGCCGGCGTGGGGACAGCGCGCTCTACTTCGCGTTCGAGGAGTCGCGAGCCCAGATCGTCCGCAACATGGGCTCGGTCGGGATCGATCTGGCTCAGTGGGTGGAGCAGGGCGTTCTGCGGTTCGAGTGCACGCGGCCGAGCCTGCTGGGGCTCGAGGCCCACCTCCACGCCATGCAGGATCTCGTCACGCAGCTCGAGCCCTCGGTCGTCGTGCTGGATCCCATCTCGGACCTGCTCGCGGCCGGGGCCAGCCGCGACGTATCGGCCATGCTGACGCGTCAGGTCGACTTCCTGAAGACAAGAGGCGTCACAGCCGTGTTCACCAGCCTCGACCAGGGCGGTCCTGCCACGGAGTCGAGCCACCAGATCTCGTCACTTATCGACGTCTGGTTGTCGGTGAGAATCCACGAGGCCAACCGCGAACGCAGCCGCTCGCTGTCGATCCTCAAGGCTCGGGGCACCGCGCACTCGAACCAGATCCGCGAGTTTCCTGCTCACGGACCGTGGGCTTCTGCTGGCTGACGTCTACGGGCTCGAGGAGGCCGTCAATGGTTCCGAGGTGTCGCGATGACCTCCGTGCCCGCCGCCACGCAGCCGAACGGCGACGTCCCGGACGGGGACGTCTGGGTCGCTGCGGCTCTACGTGGCCGGGCAGTCACCGAAATCGCTCACGGCCCTCGCGAATCTCAAGCGGCTCTGCGAAGAGCGCCTCGATTCGCGCTACGAGATCGAAGTCGTCGATCTCGTCGAGAACCCGCGGCTCGCCGCGGGCGACGAGATCCTCGCAATCCCAACTCTGGTGCGACGTCTGCCCGAGCCGATCCGCAAGGTCATCGGCGATCTGTCGGACTCCGAACGCGTCCTGGTCGGTCTTCAGCTGTTGTCGACCGACACCTAGCCGTGTCGTCCGACTCGTCTCGCCGGCAGATGGAGGCAGCCCTGGTCAAGCGGGAGACCGGGCCTTTCGAGCTCACCCTGTTCGTGAGCGGCGCGTCGAGCTTGTCCTCGCGAGCCGTGGGAAACGTCAAGGCGCTCTGCGAGGCGCATCTCGGCGGGCGCTACAGGCTGAACATCGTCGACCTGAACCAGGATCCGGAGCTGGCCCGAGACCGCAGGGTGCTGGCCACCCCGACGCTGCTGAGAGAGCATCCCTCGCCGAAGCGCATGATCGTCGGCGACTTCTCCGATCACGAGCGCACTCTTAAGGCTCTCGTCGAGAGCGCGTCCGGTGCGCCGGGTCCGGAGGCCGGTGCATGACCGGGAACGAACGAGAAGCGGGCAACGTCGACGAGCGGCTCGCCGAGGCCCTCGAGACGCTACGCGCGATCCGCGCCGGCGAGGTCGACGCGCTCGTGGTGAGCAACGGCTCGCCGGGCGAGCAGGTGTTCACGCTCTCGAGCGCCGATCGCCCCTACCGGATGTTCGTGGACGCCATGCGAGACGGCGCGGCGACGGTGTCCGAAGCCGGGGTCGTCCTCTACGCCAACCGGCGCCTGGCGGAGCTCTGCGCTGAGCCGCTCTCCCGGATCATCGGCGCTCAGTTGGTGTCCCTGATGGCGGACGGCCACCGGGATGTGCTCGCCGCCCTGGTGAGCGCCGCCGATGCCGCCGAACCGATCGAGCTGGAGCTGGCCGGGTCCCTCGGACAGCCGGTTCCCGTGCGAGTGGCGGCCTCGATGCTCGAGGTTGACGCCGAGCGGCTGCTGTGCGTCACGTTCACCGACCTGACCCAGGACAAGCTCGACCAGGAGCGGCTGACCCGAGCCCATCACAGGGCGGAGGAGGCTTCCCGGATGAAATCCCAGTTCGTCGCGAACATGAGCCACGAGATCCGTACGCCGCTCAACGGCGTCATTGGGATGAACAGCCTGCTGCTCGACACCCCGCTGACCGACGAGCAGCGCGAGTACGCCGACGCCATGCAAGCGTCCGGCGAGGCTCTGTTGGGGGTCATCGACGACGTGCTGGACTTCTCGAAGATCGAGGCAGGGAAGCTCGATCTCGATGAGGCGCCCTTCGAGCTGGCGACGCTGGTCGAGGAGGTGTGCGCGATTGCCGCTCCCCCGGCGCACTTGAAAGGCGTCGAGGTGATGGTGTGCGTCGAGAGCGGCCTGCCCGCCGCCGTGCGCGGCGACCCCACGCGTGTGCGCCAGGTGCTGACCAACCTGATGACCAATGCGGTCAAGTTCACTGCGTCGGGCGAGATCGCCATGCTGGTCACGCGAGAGCCTGGGGCTGGCGGTGCGAGAGTTCGCTTCGAGGTCAGAGACACGGGCATCGGGATCGCCGCGGAGTCCGTCGATCGCGTGTTCGACTCGTTCTCGCAGGCGGATGGCTCGACCACGCGCCACTACGGGGGCACCGGCCTGGGCCTCTCGATCTCCCGGCAGCTCGTTGCGCTCATGGGCGGCGAGATCGGCGTCGACAGCGTTGTGGGCAAGGGCAGCAGCTTCTGGTTCTCACTGCCTCTGGAGCCGGTCGCTGCGCCGATCGTGACCGCGCGCCCCGAGCTTGAAGGAAGCCGGGTGCTGGTGGTGGATCGCAATGCTATGAGCCGAGACTTCATGGAGCGACGTCTGACCGCCTGGGGCGTGGCGTGCGAGACAGCCCACGACGACGGCACCGCGCTCGACCTGTTGCGCACCGCCGCGAGCTCCTTCCCCTACGACGCGGTGCTGCTCGACGCGGGCATGGCGGACGTGCACGAGACCGCCCTCGTCGAGGCGATCCGCTCGAGCTCGTTCGCGCCGCGAGTGCCGGTCTTGGTGCTGATTGCGCCGCAGGGCGGGCGCGAAGCGTGGACTAGGGCGGGGGTCGACGGCTTCGTGCCCAAGCCTCCGCGAGAGGCGCGGCTGGCCGGCGAGCTCTCCGGTGCGCTGCGCGTCGCCGCGGCGTAGGCGCGGACGCCGCTCCGGTCCTACAGCAGCTGCTCCAGGCCCACCGTGGGCGACCGCTCGAGCGTCCCCACACCGCGTACCGCCAGCAACACGCCGGGCATGAACGATTCGCGGTCGATCGAGTCGTGGCGGATCGTGAGCGTCTGTCCCGGGCCGCCGAACATGACCTCCTGGTGGGCCACCAGCCCCGGGAGCCGGATCGAGTGGATCGGCTCGTGGACGTTGCCCCCGGCTGCCGCGATCAGGTCCGCGGTGCGCCGCGCCGTGCCCGACGGGGCATCGAGCTTTCGGTCGTGGTGGAGCTCGACGATCTCCACGTCCGGCATGTACCGCGCCGCCTCGGTCGCGAACCTCATCATCAGCACGGCGCCGATGGCGAAGTTCGGGGCCACGAAGAGGTTGGCCTCCCCCACTCCCTCGAGCTCCGCGAAGTCGGCGCCGGTGGTGCCCATCACGCAGTGGACACCGGCCTCGAGGCAGTGCCGAGCGTTCTCCAGCGCCGCGTCAGGAGTCGAGAAGTCGACCACCACGTCGGCGTCACCGAGCACGTCGAGTAGAGAGTCATCCAGCAGGGGGTCGGCGCGGCCCACCAGCGCCATGTCGTCGTCTCCGTCGATCGCGTCGCAGACGGTCTGCCCCATCCGCCCGGCGGCGCCGGAGACGGCGACGTTGATCATGCCGCGTGGGCGAGCCCCGGCGATACCGGCTCGAGGGCCGCGCGGAAGGCTTCTTCGCTTCCGCCCACGCCCGCGGCCGACATCCGCTCGGGGTTCCACAGCTCCCCGGCGAGGCTCATCACGTCGTCGAGGGTGACCGCGTCGAATGCGGCCAGCACCTCGTCGACCGTGAGCAGCGGCACGTCCATGAGCACCGAGCTGCCCAGCCGATTCATGCGGCTCAGCGTCGACTCCATGGAGAGCACGGTGCGGCCCTTCACGTTCTCTCGCGCGCGCTCGAGCTCTTCCTCGCTCACGCCCTCGGCGTGCAGGCGGCGCAGCTCGGTGCCGATCACATCCATGGCCTCGGCCACGTTGTCGGGCCGCGTGCCCACGTACACCGCCACCTGACCCGAATCGAGGAAGTGGCTCGAGTAGGAGAAGACGGCATAGGCCAACCCTCGTTTCTCGCGCACCTCCTGGAAAAGCCGCGACGAGGTCGAGCCGCCGAGGATGGTGTCGAGCACCCGCAGCGCGAAGCGGCGATCGTCGCCGCGCGGTATGCCCGGACCCCCGATGCACAGGTGATACTGCTCGGTCTCCTTCTCGTGGAACCGAAGAACCGGCGTGACGCCGTTGGGAGATCCGGTGACCGCCGCGGTGCCCCGCTCGCCGGGGGACACCGCGCCCGACACCAGCTCCACGATCGCGTCGTGCTCGAGATTGCCGGCAGCGGCGACCACGATGTTGGCGCCGGTATAGCGGTGGTCATGCCACTCGGCGATCGTGGGCACCGGCACCGATGCGATCACGTCGGCCGTGCCGATGATCGGCCGGCCCAACGGGTGGTCGCCGAAGACCGCACCGGACAGCACGTCGTGCACCTTGTCCGACGGCTCGTCCTCGTACATGGCGATCTCCTCGATCACCACCTGGCGCTCGGAATCGATATCCGGGTAGGCGGGCCGCAGCACCATGTCCTGGAGCACGTCGAAGGCGTGCTCCAGGTGGCGGTCGAGAAAGCGCGAGTAGACGGAGGTGGTCTCCTTGCCGGTGCCGGCGTTGACCTCCGCCCCCATCGCGTCGAACACCTCGTCGATCTCGCGTGAGCTGAAGCGATCCGTGCCCTTGAACAGCAGGTGCTCGAGGAAATGCGAGATGCCGGCCTGCTCGACCGGCTCGTCACGGGATCCACTGCGGATCCAGAAGCCAAGCGCGATCGAGCGGACCGAGGGCATCGCCTCGGTCACGACCCGCACGCCCGAGTCGAGCGTGCTGAGTCGTGCTGTATCGAGGCTCACAGGCCGCCTTAGGTGCGCTCGCGAGGACGGCGATCGCGGTCCCGCGGGCGGCGGTCCCGGTCACGGCCGTTGCCGCGGCTGCCGCGGTCGCCGCGGTCGCCACGGGGGCCCTTGTCCCCGGTGCCCATCGAGGACAGCTCCTCGGGCGACTTGCCGGAGATCTCCGGGTCGTCGGCGAGGCGCAGGCCCACGCGGCCGCGCTCGCGGTCCACCTCGACCACCTTCACCTTGAGCTCGTCGCCGCGGTTGAGGACGTCCTCGACCGTGTTGACCCGCTCGCCGGGCTTGATGTTCGAGATGTGCAGCAGGCCATCGGTGCCCTTGGCCAGCTCGATGAAGGCCCCGAACGTGGTCGTCTTCACGACCTTGCCGGTGAACTCGTCGCCGAGCTCGATCTCCTTGGTCATCGAGCGGATGCGGTCCACCAGGGCGTCGCCCTGGTCGCCGGTCTGGGCGTAGATGCGCACCATGCCGTCGTCATCGATGTCGATCTGAGCGTCGAACTCCTCGGACAGCGCCCGAATCGTCTCGCCGCCCTTGCCGATCACCGCGCCGATCTTCTCGGTGTCGATCTGGATCGCGCTGATACGCGGGGCGTACTGCGAGAGCTCGCCGCGCGGCTCGGAGATGGCGTCCTTCATGTTGCCCAGGATCGATAGGCGGGCGTCCTTGGCCTGAGCGAGCGCGTCGCGCAGGATGTCGAACGTCACGCCGGTGATCTTGATGTCCATCTGGAGGGCGGTGATGCCCTCGGAGGTACCGGCGACCTTGAAGTCCATGTCGCCCAGGTGGTCCTCCACGCCCGCGATGTCGGTGAGGACGGTGTAGTCCTCGCCCTCCTTGATCAGGCCCATCGCCACTCCGGCCACCGGCGCCTTGATCGGCACGCCCGCGTCCATCAGCGAGAGCGACGAGCCACACACCGAGGCCATCGATGACGACCCGTTGGACTCAAGGATGTCCGAGACCACACGGATCGTGTAGGGGAAGTCATCCACCGTCGGCAGCACGGGCACGAGCGCCCGCTCGGCGAGCGCACCGTGGCCGATGTCGCGGCGCTTGGGGCCGCGCATGAAGCCGGCCTCCCCGACCGAGAACGGCGGGAAGTTGTAGTGGTGGAAGTAGTGCTTCTTCTCCTGCAGCCCGAGCGTGTCGAGGCGCATCTCCTCGCGCGTCGTGCCCAGCGCGGCGACCGTGAACGCCTGGGTCTGGCCGCGGGTGAAGATGGCGGACCCGTGCGTGCGCGGCGCCATGCCGACCTCGATCCAGATGTCGCGGATCTCCTGAGCGCCGCGGCCATCCGGGCGCTTCTTATCGACCGCGATCCGCTTGCGGATCAGCTCCTTCTCGAGCTTGTCGAACGCCAGCTGCACCTGGCCGCGGCGGATGGCGTAGGTCTCGGGCTCGTCGGGATTGCCGGAGAGCGACTCCAGTGCGTCCTCCTCGACGCGCTTGGTGGCCTCCTGGCGCTCGAGCTTGTCGACCACCTGGGTCGCCTCGCCGAGGGCGGCGCCGAAACGGTCCTGCACCTCGGTCGAGGACCGACTCGTCCACCTGCGGCGGTGTCGACTCGACCTTGTCCTTGCCGGCCTGCTTGCGCAGGTCGTGCTGGGCCTGACACAGCTCCTTGATGGCGGAGTGGGCGATGTCGAGCGCATCGAGGATCTCGGCCTCGGTGATCTCGTTGGCACCGGCCTCGACCATGAGGATGGCCTCCTCGGTGCCCGCGACCACGAGGTCGAGCGGGGACTCGAGCAGCCACTCCTCGTCGGGGTTGACGAGGAAGTTGCCCTCCGCGTCCTGGCCGATGCGCACGGCGCCCACGGGCGCCGGGAAGGGGATGTCGGACAGCATCAGCGCGGTGCTGGCGCCGTTCATCGCGAGAATGTCGTAGGGGTTCTCGTGGTCGATCGACATGGGGATCGACACGAGCTGGGTCTCGCGCGTCCAGCCCTTGGGGAAGAGCGGGCGCAGAGGCCGGTCGATCATGCGCGCGGTGAGGGTGGCCTTCTCGCCGGCCCGTCCCTCGCGCTTGAAGAAGCTGCCGGGGATCTTGCCCGCGGCGTACATGCGCTCCTCCACGTCGACGGTCAACGGGAGGAAGTCGACGTCGCGCTGGTTACCCGCCGTGGCGGTGCACAGCACCATCGTCTCCCCTGCCGTCACTACTACCGAGCCGGACGCCTGCTTGGCGTACTTGCCCGTCTCGAACGCGATCGAGGTGCCGCCGATCTCTACCGAGACGCGGCTCACTCCATCAGTCATATGCTTCCTTTCGGCCGCCTCCGGTTGGCGGCAATGGCTTCTTTTTTGTTCCCTTTAGAACGGCGTCAAGGCTAGCAGCGGGCCAGAAAGCCCTGACCGGGCACTCCCGGGTGCGTCTCGCCGCAGGCGAACTGGGTCGGCGTGGTCGCCACCCCCGCGCGAATGCCGCTGCGAAAGTCGCGCTCCACCCGCTCGGCCACGTCTTCGGCACGCCGATCGGCCTCGAAACGCTCGAGATCGAGCCCCAATTGCCGGGCCCGCTCCCACAGGTGCGGGTCGTCCTGGTGTCCCTGGTCTTCCAGCAGCGAATCGTGCATCTCCCAAAAACGCCCCTGTCGGGCCGCGGCCTCCGCCGCGGCCGCCAGCACGCGTGCTCGCGGGTGCTTGGAGACCACCGGGAAGTGGCGAAACACCCGCGTAATAGCCAGCTGCTTGAGCCGCAGGTGTGCCTGCGCGCAGTAGGGGCATTCGAGATCGGCGTACTCGATCACGACCGGGCCGCTGCCTCGAACGTGGTCGTCCGGCCCGGGATCAGGCGGCGCTGCGCTGGTCCAACGCGTCAAAGATCAGGTTTGCCCCGGGAACCTCGAGCGGCGGCGACAGGTAGGTCCACTGGACCCCGCCCTGAGGGTCGATCATCACCAGCGCCCGCCCGGACATGCCGTAGTCCTCGCCCCAGACGTCGTAGGCCTTGGCCACCTGGCCCTTGGGGTGGAAGTCGGCCAGCAGCGGCATGGTCAGGTTCATCTGGTCGCGGAAGGCCTTGTGGCAGTAGGCGCTGTCGACGCTGATTCCGAGGAGCTTCGCGCCGCGCTCCTCGAGCTCGCCCAGCACCTCCTGGTAGACACTCAGCTGGTCGGTGCAGACCGGGCTGAAGTCGGCCGGATAGAAGACGAGCACGACGGTTCGCCCGCGGAAATCGGCGAGCGACACCTTTTCCCCGTCCTGGTCGGAAAGGGTGAAGTCGGGAGCCGCGGAACCGGTCTCGATCACCGCCGCAGACCGAGCTCCGCGATGAGCGCCCGGTAGCGGTCGATGTCGCTGGCCTGCAGGTACTTCAGCAGGCGGCGGCGCTTGCCCACCAGCATCAAGAGGCCACGGCGCGAGTGATGGTCCTTGGTGTGCTCGCGCAGATGCTCGGTGAGCTCGTTGATGCGGGCCGTGAGCAGCGCGACCTGGACCTCGGTGGATCCGGTGTCGCCGTCACCCCGCCCGTGCTGGGCGAAGATCTCCTGCTTCTTCTCGGCGGTCAGTGACATCGGCGGAAAACCGTAGCAGCAGGCAGTCCCATCCGCCGTAACGATTCCTGGACGCCGTTGAGCGAGCTTGTGCCGATGCGAGCCCCAGGAACCACGCTGATCAGAACGGCCATCTCACTACTCGTCGCCACGGCCCTGCTGGCCGGCGCCGCGCCGGCCGGCGCCCAGGTCAAGCTCAAGCGCTGTCCCAAGGTGAACCCGGAGGCTCGATGCGGAACGGTCGCTGTGCCGCTAGAGCGCGGCAATCCGGCCTCGCGCCAGATCGGCATCCACTTCACGGTCTTCCGGCACACCAACCGCAAGCGCGAGCCGCTGACGCCCGTCTACGTGATCTACGGCGGGCCGGGCTTCGCGCCGAGCTACTCGACCGAGGGGCTGTTCCTGCTCGAGCCGGCGCGCCGGCGCCACGACCTGGTCGTGGTGGACTATCGCGGCGAGGGCCGTTCGGACGCCGTCAACTGCCGGCCTCTACAGCGGCTCAAGACGAGCAACGCGGCGCTGATCCAGAGCACAGTCGGCGCCTGTGGCGCTCAGCTCGGCAGCACGGCCGACGACTACGGCGCGGCGGATATCGCCGACGACATCGAGGCCGTGCGGGCAGCGCTCGGCCATGAGCTCATCAACCTCTACGGCCAGTCGTACGGGACGGTCCACTCCCAGGCCTACGCGCTGCGCCATGGATCGCACGTCCGCTCGCTGATACTCGACGGGGCCTTCAACCCACTCCAGTGGGACACCGCCGTGCAGGCGGGCGGCGACGTCGCCGGCGCGAGCGCGAGGAGCGTGCCTCTCATCTGCGGGCGCTCGCCGTCGTGCGCCCAGGACAACAGCCGTCCGGCGGAGGCGCTCGAGCAACTCGCTGCCCGCCTACGGGCCCATCCGTTCCGCGGCATCGGCCGCGATGAGTTGGGCGCCCGCAAGCGGGTGACGATCGACGAGCGGATGCTGGCGCGCATCATAAGCGGCGACGACTACGCCTACATCGGGCAGAGCGAGCTGCCCGCCGCCGCGGCCGCCCTGCGCAAGGGCGATCGCAAGCCGCTCCTGCGCCTGGCGGCGTTCACGGGTCCGGACTTCGACTACGAGGACGGCTACAGGAGAGATTCCGCCGGCATGAGCGTGGCGGCCGGCTGCGCCGACTTCCCGGTGCCGTGGGACCTGAACGCCCCGGTCGACCAGCGGCGAGCTCAGGCCGCCGCTGCCTGGGCCACCCTCCCGGAGTCCACCTTCAGCCCCATCTCGGTGCAAGGCTGGGTCGACTTCTGGGGGCCCGAGTTCTGCGCCGAGTGGCCGGCGCCCACCGATCCCCGGCCCGTCTTCACGCCCGGCGTCACCTTCCCCGATGTGCCCGCGCTCGTGGTCTCCGCCGAGCTCGATCTGGTCACCCCCGAGAGCAACGGGCTGCTTCACCGCCGCTCTGTGGCCGAACAGCCGCTTCGTGGTGCTGCGAAACGCCGGTCACACGCCCGGCTTCTACAGCCAGTGCACCCCACCCCTGTACGCCCGCTTTCTCAGGACGCTCGAGACGGGCAACACGAGCTGCGTCGAGCGCGGAGACGCCGATCGCCCGGCGATCGGGCGCTTCCCGCTGCGCGCACGCGGAGCCCGCCCGGCGAGCTCTCGCCGCGGCGATCGGTCGCGCACGATCGACCGACGCGTGGCCGGCGTCGCCTGGCTGGCCCTGCAGGACGCGATGCGCCTGAACGGCTCCGTTCCGACCCCGACGGTCAAGGGCGTGGGGTTGCGCGGAGGCCGCTTCGTGGGGGTCTTCAGCGAGGAGCAGGTCGCCGTGAAGTTCCGCCTGCGGGGCCTGCGCTTCAGCCGCGACGTCCGGATCAGCGGAAGGGCGAAGCTCTCCTTCGCCGAGGGCAGCTTCGTCACCGCGAGGGTCAGGGTCGATGGTCCAGCCGCGGCCGATGGCCACCTGAGCCTGCGCGGCGACTGGTTCAGCCCCGAGGCCCGCAACATCCGCATCGGAGGGCGTCTCGGCGGCAGGCGAGTGGCGGTGAGCGTCCCGGCTACCTGACCGCGGCCCGCTCGCAGATCTCGCGCGCCTGGTCGACGTCGCGGTTCATCTGCTCGACCAAGGCGTCCACGGACTCGAAGGCCCGCTCGCCCCGCATCCGCTCGAGGAAGGAGATCCGCAGCGTCTGACCGTAGATGTCACCGTCGAAGCCGAGCAGGTAGGCCTCCACCAGGAGACCACGGCCGGTGACAAAGGTCGGGCGGACGCCGACGTTGACCGCTGCGCAGTGACCGCCGGCGCGGGCCGCGTAGACGCCGTGGCCGGGACATACGAACCGACCGTCGGGGACCAGGTTGGCCGTGGGCATGCCCAGCTCGCGGCCGCGCTGGTCGCCGTGCACCACCTCGCCCTCGAAGAGAAAGGGCTCGCCCAGAAAGGCCACCGCCTCCTTGACCTCACCGGCGGCCACCAGGCCACGGATCTGTGACGAAGAGACCGTCTCCCCCTCCACCTCGACCAAGGGCGTCACGTGAGTCTCGAACTCCGAGTGGGAGCGCAACAGCTCCTCGGTGCCCCTGGCGCCTTTGCCGAAGCGGAAGTTCTCACCCACCGAGACCCGCTCGGCGGCCAGCCTCCCGATCAGCACCTCCTGGACGAACTCCTCCGCGCTCTGCGCCGCGAAGCTCTCGTCGAAGGGGATCACCACCAGCTCCTTCACGCCGAGCCCGGCGATCAGGTCGCGCTTGACGTCAAACGTGTTGAGCAGCTTGGGAGTGGCCTCGGGATGGATCACCGAGAGCGGATGGGGATCGAAGGTCAGGACCGTGTCGCTGCCCCGGATCACCTCGCGGTGCCCGAGGTGCACACCGTCGAAGGTGCCGATGGCCACACTGCGCGGCCCGGCGGCCGGGTCGACCTCGGATAGGGGAGTGACCTTCATGCGGGCGCGAACACTACGACGGGCTGGATCTCGTCATCGCGCGGCTCGCCGATCGCGATCAGCCCTCCCTCGGCCTGTAGGCGGAGCGGCCCCTCGTGGTCGGAGCGCCGCGCCACGCGGCGGCCGTGGCTCACCGCGAGCCGCTCTTCCTCGGTCAGCCGCCGCTCGGGGAGGAAGGCCAGTGCGTCGGCGAGGGGCACGACGTCGTCGCCGGCGTCCTCGAGCCGAAACGGCCCGATCGCCGTCCGCTCGAGCTCCTCGCAGTAGGCGTCACCCAGGTCGCTGATCAGGGTGCGCACGTAGGTTCCGGCCGAGCACTGGATCTCGAACGCCGCCCGGTCGCCCTCGCGCCAGAGCAGCTCGGAGCGGTACACGGTGACCGGCCGTGGCTCGAGCTCGACGTCCTCCCCACGCCGGGCCAGCGCATAGGCCCGCTCGCCCTTCACCTTGAGCGCCGAGTAGGCGGGTGGGCGCTGTCGCTGCTCGCCGACCGGAATCCTCGTCTCGGCGGGCAGGCGAGCCGTGTGGACGAGCTCGCCGTCGCGATCGCCGGTGTTGGACCGCCATCCCAGCCGGGCTACGGCACGGTAGGTCTTCGGGAGCCCCACCAGAAAGCGCTGGGCCCGGGTGGCGCGCCCCACGAGCACCAGCAGCAGGCCGGTCGCGAAGGGGTCCAGCGTGCCCGCGTGCCCGACCCGCGTACCGCGAGGCAACTCCCGTCGCGCCTGGGCGACCACGTCGTGCGAGGTCACCCCCGCCGGCTTCGCGCGGAGCAGGACGCCGGAGAGGTCCACGGATCTAGGCCGGCTGGAGCTGCTCGGCCACGAACCCGCGCAACCGTTCGATCAGCGCGCCGTAGTCGAGCGGGGTGGAGAAGCCGGCGGCCTGAGGGTGCCCGCCGCCGCCGAACTCGCGAGCGATGCGGGACACGTCGACGCGGCCGTCGGTGGCGCGCAGGCTCACCTTGCGCAGGCCGTCGCGGTCCTCGGAGAGCAGCTCGCGCACGAGCACGGCCACGGCGGTGCCCTCGACGGCCCGCATGTGATCGACAACTCCCTCGGAGTCCTGCTCGGAGGCGCCAGTGGCGACGTAGTCGTCCTTGACCAGGTGGGCGACCGTCATGGCGCCATGATCGTGGCGCTCGACGCTGGCCAGCGCGCGCTGGAGCAGCTGCAGGCGCCGGAAGGGCAGATCCTCGTAGAGACGGCGGTGTACCTCGTGGGGCTCGACGCCGGCTTCGATCAGCTCCGCCGCCATCCGGTGGGCGGCCGGGGAGGTGTTCTCGTACATGAACTTGCCCGTGTCGGTGACAAGACCGGTGTAGAGGGCGTCGGCGATGGGTGGCGTGATCTCCACCCCGAGATCCTGGGCCAGCCGGTAGACGATCTCGGCAGTTGACGAAGCCTCCGGAACCACCAGGTTGACCGTGCCGAAGCGCGTGTTGTCGTGATGGTGGTCGATGTTGAGGATGCGCAGGCCATCCCTCTGGAGGAAGTCCACCGGCATGCGATCGATGTTGCCGCAGTCGAGAAAGACGATCGTGCGCTCAGCCAGGTCGGGCGGCGGGGCCCCGGCGATCCCGTCGAAGGTCCACGCGCGGTACTCCCAGGGCAGCGGGAACTCGTCGGGCGACATGTACATGACGCTCTCCTTGCCGAGCTGCTCGAGTATCCAGTGCATCGCCAGCAGGGACCCCAGGGCGTCGCCGTCCGGGTTCTCGTGGGTGGTCAGCAGCAGCTTGTCCGCCGCGCGCAGCTCCGCGAGCACCTCCTCTTGTTCGGTTGCGATGCTCACGAGTCCTGTTCTTCGTCAAGCAGCTCCGTGATCCTCATGCCCCGGTCGATCGACTCGTCGAAGACGAACTCCAGCGTGGGCGTGCGCTTCATGCGCAGCTGGTCCGCGATCGAGTGCTGGAGCACGCCATGGGCCGAGCCGAGCCCGGCCAGGGTTTCCTCACGCGCGGACTCGTCGCCGAGCACGCTCACGTAGACGCGGGCATGGCGAAGGTCAGGGCTGGTGTCCACCGAGGTGACGGTCACGAATCCAATGCGCGGATCTTTGAGGCCCTCGGCGATCCGTGCCGAGAGGACCTCCCGGACCGCCTCGTTCACTCTCCGCATGCGGTCGACGGCCATCCTAATAGAGGTCTGCTCGGGAAACCATTTGAATCTCCACGCGCGCTCCTTCGGGGAACGTGCCCAGCACGTAGCGCTCCATGCTCAACGCCGCGTCGTGCAGAGGTTTTGCATCAGTTCCCACCATCGCGGCCGTGAGAGTGGAGCGCTGCCAGAGATCGTGGTGGTCGGTTTCCGCCACCGAGGCGCCGAACCGCCGGCGCAGCTGCGCCTTCAGCGACGACAGCTCCTTGCGCTTGCCCTTGAGGCTTCCGTTGGTGGGAAAGTGCAGGTGGATCTCGAGTAGGCAGACGTAGCTCACGGCTACGGCTATGTGAGCGTCTGCTCCACCTGGCGCGTCTCGTAGACCTCGATCACGTCCCCCTCCTTGGGGTCGGGGTAGTTCTCGAGCACGATTCCGCACTCCATGCCGGAGGTGACCTCGCGCACGTCGTCCTTGAAGCGCCGCAGCGATCCGATGCGCCCGTCGTAGATCACGGTGCCGTCGCGCACGAGGCGGCACTGCGCGCCGCGGCGCACGGTCCCCTCGGTCACGTACGAGCCGGCGATGGTCCCCACGCGCGAGGCCTTGAAGGTCGCTCGCACCTCGACGCGCGCGATCTGCTCCTCCACCGCGACCGCCTCGAGCATTCCCTCCATGGCCGCCCGCATCTCCTCGAGGATCTTGTAGATCACCGAGTAGGTGCGGATCTCCACGCCCTCCTGGTCGGCCACCTGGGTGGCGTTGCCGACCGGGCGCACGTTGAAGCCGATCACCACGGCGTCGGAGGCCGACGCGAGCATGATGTCCGACTCGGAGATGCCGCCCACGCCGTCGCGGATGATGTTGACCGTGACCTGCTCGTGGGGCAGGCGGGCGATCTCGTCGGCCAGCGCCTCGAGCGACCCCGCCACGTCGGCCTTGATGACCAGGTTGAGCTCCTTGTCGCCCCGCTCGGCCCGCGCGAGCACGTCCTCGAGTGAGACGCGGCGGCGGGACTGGCGCGCGATCGCCTCCTGCTTGAGGCGGATGCCGCGCTCGTTGGCCACTCGGCGCGCCTCGCGCTCGTTGGCCACCACGCGGAAGTGCTCGCCCGCTCCGGGCACGCCGTCGAAGCCCAGGATCTCCACCGGCATGCCCGGCGTGGCCTCCTGGAGGCGCTGCCCGCGGAAGTCATGCATGGCCTTGACGCGGCCCTGGTGGTCGCCGGCCACCACCGCGTCGCCCACCTGCATGCGCCCGCGGTGAACGAGCAGGGTGACCACGGCGCCGCGCCCGGGGTCGAGCTTGGACTCGATCACGAAGCCGCTGGCCTCGGTGTCGGGATTGGCCTTGAGCTCCTGGATCTCGGCCAGGGTCACGAGGGTCTCGAGGAGGTCGTCGAGGTTCTGGTGGGTCTTGGCGGATACGTCGACGAACTCGGTGTCGCCGCCCCAGTCCGCGGGGGTTAGCCCCTGCTGGGCCAGCTCGCCGCGCACCCGGTTGGGGTCCGCGCCCTCCTTGTCGATCTTGTTCACCGCCACCATCACCGGCACCTGCGCCGCCTTGGCGTGGTCGATGGCCTCGACGGTCTGCGGCATCACGCCGTCGTCGGCGGCCACCACGATCACCGCGATGTCGGTGACCTTGGCCCCGCGGGCGCGCATGGCCGTGAAGGCCTCGTGGCCGGGGGTGTCGAGGAAGGTGATCGTGCGGTCGTCGTGGCGGACCTGGTAGGCGCCGATGTGCTGGGTGATGCCGCCGGCCTCGCCGGCCGCCACCTCGGTCTCGCGGATGGCGTCGAGCAGCGACGTCTTGCCGTGGTCGACGTGGCCCATGATGGTGATCACCGGTGGGCGGTCGACGAGCTCCTCGTCGGTGTCCTCGTAGACGGGATCGTCGTCCTCGGACTCCGCCGCGCCGACCATGTCGACCTTCTTGTCGAAGGACTCGGCGAGCACTTCGATGGCCTCGTCGGAAAGGGTCTGGGTAAGCGTGGCCATCTCGCCCAGCTCCATCAGCTTCTTGATCACCTCGGGCGAGGAGAGCTGGAGCGATTCGGCCACCTCCTTGACCGTCGAACCGGAGCGCACCGACACCGCTGGATCCTCGGCCTGCTCGGCCTCCAGCTTGGCGCGTGCCTCCGCCTCGAGATCGGGCTCAACCCACTGCGGCCGGCGGCGCCGGCCGCGGCCGCGCCGTGCGGGCTGCTGCGGCGGGGGCGGAACACGATCGCGCCGTGCTGCCTGTGAGTCGATCACAACGCGGCGGCGGCGGCCACCCTGACCGCCGGCTTCGCCGCGCCCGCCGCGCGCCGGACGCGGGCCGCCATCCTGCGGTCCGCCCCCGGGGGCACTGCGCTCGCCATCCTGCCCCCCGGCGCCGCGACCGGCGGGGCGCTCGGTCTGCTTGGACCGCTCGGGCTGCGGCGGCGGCGCGTCCTGGAGGATCCGCGGGCCGCGGCCCTCGGGGCCGGCGCGCCGGACGGGCTCGCCCGCGGGCGGCTGGATGCCCGGGCGCGATTGGGGCGGGCCACTCTCACGCTGGGTCCGGGGACGGGCCGGGGGCTTTTCAGCCGGTGCGGCTTCGGTCTTCGCGGGCTTCGCCGCCTTCGCCGGCTTCGGGGCCTCCTCGGCGGGCTTGGCCGCCGGCGCGGCCGCGCCGTTGCCGAACGCGCGCGCGGCATCGGCCTCCTCGACGCTCGAGGCGGCAACCTTCACTTCGAGGCCTGCGCTGCGCAGTACCTCCAGGGCCTCCTTGCTGGTGATGCCCCGTTCTTTCGCTATTTCGTGAACGCGCTTCTTTGCCATTCGCACACCGATTCTATGGTCTCCTGTCGAACTTCCGCCGCGGCCCTGAACGCTCGAGCGAGCGGGCGGCCGTCGGCCAATCTCTTTGAACACTCCGGGCGGTGGCACACGTAGGCGCCCCGCCCCTCCTCTCGGCCGCCTGGATCCGGGCGGACCTCACCGGACTCGTCACGGACCAGCCGCAGCAGCTCGCTCTTGGGGAGCGAGCGCCGGCAGCCGACGCAGCGACGCAGCGGATCTACGACCCCTCTTCCCGCTCGGCCGGCGGAGCCGGCTCTTCTTCGACCGCCGGGTCGTCGACCACGGAGTCGGTCACCGGATCGGCCACCACCTCGTCGACCACCGGCTCCTGCTCGATCACATCCTCGACCGTGGGCTGCTCTTCGACGACCTCGCTGGGCGCGGGCTGCCCCTCGAGCACGTCCTCCGCGGGAGGCTGGCCGTCCACGAGCTCCTCGACCGAGGGCTCGCCCTCGATCAGCTCCTCGGCGGAGGGCCCCTCGACCGGCTCGCCGTCCTCCACGAACTCGGGCTCGCCGTTCTCCGGGGGGACCACATAGTCGGTGGGCTGTTCGGTCAGCGCCTGATGGACCGGCAGGCCGCAGTAGCGCGAGCCGGGGAGCGAGGCGTTGGGGCATCGCTTGCCGTTGGCGAGGATGGCGGCGCAGCGTCCGCTGACCTCCTCCTCGTCGTAGCCCATCGTCGCCTCCTCCTCGGCGAACTCGGTCTCCGAGCGGATGTCCACGCGCCAGCCGGTCAGGCGGGCCGCCAGGCGGGCGTTGAGGCCGTCCTTGCCGATGGCGAGCGAGAGCTGGTCGTCGGGAACGATCACCGTCGCCTGTCGCGCCTCGTCGTCCACCAGCACCTCGCGTACGCGGGCCGGCGAGAGGGCTTTGGCCACGAAGCGGGCCGGCTCCTCGTTGAAGGGGATGATGTCGATCTTCTCGCCGCGCAGCTCGGAGACGACCATGCGCACGCGCGAGCCGCGCGGGCCCACGCAGGCGCCGACCGGGTCGACGCCCGAGGCGTGCGACACGACCGCGATCTTCGAGCGGTAGCCCGGCTCACGGGCCACGTTCTGGATCTCCACGAGGCCGTCGGCGATCTCCGGCACCTCGAGCTCGAACAGCGAGCGGATCAGCTCGGGTGAGCGCCGCGAGACGATGATCGACGGGCCCTTGGCCTGATTTGAGACGTCGGTGATGATCGCCTTCACGCGCTGGCCGTGGTCGTAGCGCTCGCCGTGCACCTGCTCGCCGCGGGGCAGAAGGGCCTCGACTCGCTCGCGCAGCTGGACCAGGGTGTAGCGCGAGTCCGACTGCTGGACGATCCCGGTGATCAGCTCGCCCACGCGGTCCTGGTACTCGTCGAACATCATGTCGCGCTCGGCCTCGCGGATGCGCTGGAGGATCACCTGCTTGGCCGTCTGCGCGGCGATGCGCCCGAAGTCGTCGGGGGTGACGTCGTGCTCCTCGATCTGATCGCGGTACTGCATCAGCCGCTGCTGGTCGATCTCGGGCGGCTCGGGATAGACCATCTCGCCGGTCTCCGGATCGACGGTCGGCTCGCCGGCCTCCTCCTCGACCTCGTCGAGCAGCTGCTCCTCGAGGTCCGGGGGCAGGATCAGCTCGTACACGAGGAAGTCTCCGCTGTCGCGGTCCACCTCCACGCGCGCGTACTGGGCCGCGCCCTGGGTCTTCTTGTAGGCCGAGAGAAGCGCGTCCTCGAGCGCCTCCATCAGGCGATCGGCGGAGATCCCCTTCTCGCGCTCGAGTACGCCGACGGCCTCGACGATCTCCTTGGTCATCCGGTTCCCTCCAGCAGGTTGCTGCGATTGATCTCGGCATAGGGAATCGACACGATTCCCTCCTCGGCGGCCACGGTCACTTCCTTCTCGGAGGCGCCGACGAGCTCACCGGTGAAGTTGCGGTTGCCCTCGCGAGCCTCGCGCAGGCGCACCCGAGCCCGATGCCCGATGAAGCGACGGAAGTGGTCGGGCTTGGTGAGCGGGCGCTCGGGGCCCGGCGAGGAGACCTCGAGGCCGTAGTCGGAAAGCAGGTCGCTCAGGTGATGGGTGACCCGCTCACACAGCTCGAGCGACACCCCGTCGGGATGGTCGATGAACAGGCGCAGGCGGTCCGGTCCGACCTTGTCCACCACCAGCAGCTCCACCTCCGGCTCGGCGGAGGCTAGGCGGTGCTCGATGTCGTGCGTGTGGGCGTCGGTCTGCATGTGCGTGTCCCCATAAAAAAGGTGGACCGCGAGGCCCACCTTCAGGCGCCGCCCGGTGGGCGGCGTACGGCTGAAGTCCAAGCGTCGAGTATAGACGCGTCTAGACGCTTCTAAAGCTGCAGGCTCTTGGTCACGAGATACTCCTCGAGCCCGAAGCGGCCCGCCTCGCGTCCGTGTCCCGACTGCTTGAAGCCCCCGAACGGGGCCATGGGGTTGTAGGCGCCGCCGTTGATGGCCACCTGCCCCGTGCGGATGCGCGCCGCCACCCGGCGCGCGCGCTCCTCATCGCCCGACCACACGGCCCCGGAAAGGCCGTAGGCGGAGTCGTTGGCGATCCGCACGGCCTCCTCCTCATCGTCGTACGGCATGATCGCCAGCACGGGCCCGAAGATCTCCTCCTGGGCGATCGTCATGTCCGTCGTGACGCCGGAGAAGATCGTGGGTCGCACGAACCAGCCCCGCTCGAGGCCCTCGGGGGCCTGGGCTCCTCCGGTCACCAGCCTCGCCCCCTCCTCCTCGCCCCGCTCGATGTAACCGCGAACGCGCTCGCGCTGCACCTCGGACACGAGCGGCCCGATCGCCGAGCCCTCGGCGAACGGATCGCCGGGCGCGTAGCCCTTGGCCGCCTCGGCGGCGATGCGCTCCGCCGCCTCGAGCTTCTCGCGCGGGACGAGCATCCGGGTGAGGGCGCTGCAGGTCTGGCCCGAGTTGAGAAAGACGTTCCCCACCCCCGCCGTCACCGCCTGCTCGAGGTCGGCGTCCTCGAGGATCACGTTGGGCGACTTGCCGCCCAGCTCGACCGCCACCTGCTTGACCCGCGCCGCGGCCAGCTCCGATACCCGCCGCCCCGCGCGGGTGGAGCCGGTGAAGGAGACCATGTCGGTGTCGGGATGCGAGACGATCGCCTCCCCCACCACCTGGCCGTATCCAGTCACGAGGTTGAACACCCCGGCCGGCAGCCCGGCCTCCTCGCAGGCTTCGGCCAATACGAACGCGTTGAAGGGCACGACCTCGCTGGGCTTGAGCACCACGGTGCAGCCCGCGGTTATCGCCGGAGCGACCTTCAGCGCGATCTGGTTGAGCGGGTAGTTCCAGGGCGTGATCGCCGCCACCACGCCGACCGGCTCGCGCACCACGACCGAGTTCCCGACCTTCTCCTCCCAGGCCAGCTCTCGCACCAGCTCGGGCATCGAGGAGAAGGCGAGCGGCGGCAGGCCCGCCTGGTAGGCCCTCGAGTGCTCGAGCGGCATGCCCAGTTCGCTGGTGATGAGCGCGGCCAGCTCGTCGACCCGATCCGCCAGCTGAGCGCCTATGGCCGCGCAGTAGCCGGCCCGCTCCTCGGCTGGGAGGGCCGACCAGGAGTCGAAGGCCGCCCGCGCAGCATCGACGGCGCGCCCGGCGTCATCGGCCGTGCCTTCGGGAACGCTGCCAAGCACCTCCTCGGTGGTCGGGTTGATCACGTCGATCGCCCCGCTGCCGGCGGGCTCGACCCACTCGCCCCCGATGAAGAGCTTGTCGCGGGTCAGGGTGTCCGGGGCGATGGCCATATCTCTCCTCCTCAGGCTTCGAGCAGGATCGTAACCGGCCCGTCGTTGACCAGCGCCACGCTCATGCGCGCCCCGAACACGCCGCCCTGGGCGCCCAGCGCCGCCCGGACGCGCTCGTAGAGCGGCTCGGCCTGCTCTGGCGCGGCGGCCGCCACGAAGCTGGGCCGGTTGCCCTTGCGGGCGTCGCCGTACAGGGTGAACTGAGACACGCAGAGCACCTCCCCGCCGACGTCCGCCACGGAGAGGTTCATGCGCCCGGCGTCGTCCTCGAACACGCGCAGGCGGCTGAGCTTGCCCGCGATCCGGTCGGCCTGGTCGGGACCATCACCCGATTTCACCCCCAGCAACACGAGCAGGCCCCGGCCGATCCGCGCCACCTCCTCGCCCTCGACGGTCACCGCGGCCTCGCTCACTCTTTGCACCAGGGCCCGCACTCGCCCGTAGATTGACAACGTGGCCGCGACGGACGTGCTCGACACCTACCTCGGCTCCCTACCCGGGGAGGTCAGACGCCTCGCCCACGCCGAGTGGGGGCTGACCATCCCGGCCGAGACGCTCGGCGAGCCGCTCGACATGGGCCTCTCGGTGTCGGACGGCCTGCTGCGCGCCAAGGCACCCGCGCTGGCCTCCACCGATCAGCTCGATCCGTGGATGCTGCTGTGGTGGAACCGCCAGACCCGGATGGTGCGCTTCGCCTGCACGCGCTCGCGCGAGATCTGGGTGCACGCCGACATTCCGGTGGCGGCGATCGACGAGGAGGCGATCGACCGCCTGCTCGGGCTGGTGGTGGAGGCGGTGGTGGCGGTGCGGGGGCGCTAGGCATCCTTGGCCGATTCTGCATCCATTGGATGCAATATCTGCCACCCCGGCCGCGTACCCACCCTTATTGCTGCCGTTCGAGAACGCTAGGCCGCCTGCAGGCGCTCGCGAAACGCCTGGTAATCCTTGCGATCCGGCCGCATGCAGGCCGCGAGGGCCGCGTGCTTGCGGGCCTCGGCGCGGCGTCCGCTGTTCTCGAGTGAACGTCCCAGGCAGAAGTGGGCGTAGTCGTTGACGGGATAGCGCTCGACCACGGCGGCGAACTCCTCGGCGGCTTGCTCGAAGCGGGCGGAGCGAAAGTAGGCGCGGCCCAGGGCCTCGCGGATCGAGCTCTTGTCGGGCTCGAGGTCGCGGGCTCGCTCCAGCGGTACGGAGGCAGCCATGAAGTCGCCCTTCTCGAGGAGGTCGCTGCCCTTCTTGAAAAGCTCGTATGCGCCCTCGGAGCTCACGATCCTTCGCCCAAGTTAGCCACCTCGGCGGCGGTGGCCCGCAGCGCCTCGACCGCGTCCAGGATGGCCGCGGCGACCTCCTTTTTCGAGCCCAGCGGCACAGGATTCGCCCCCGCCGCGGTCACGATGGTCACCTCGTTGTCGGGCGAGTCGAAGCCGATCTCCGGCCGCGAGATGTCGTTCACCACCACGGCGTCGAGGCCCTTGCGCTCGAGCTTGGCCCGGCCGCGCTCGACGGCGCCCTCGCCGTGCTCGGCGGCGAACCCGATGAGCGTCTGCGCTGCGTGGCGCCGGCGGGCGAGGCTCGCCAGCACGTCCTCGGTGGGCTCGAGCTCGAGAGCCAGCCGGTCACGTCCCGTCTTGGCGATCTTCGCGTCCAGCGCCGCGGAGGGCCGGAAATCCGCCACCGCGGCGGCCATGAGCAGCACGTCGGCCTCGGTGAACGCGCTCTCCGCAGCGGAGAGCAGCTCTGCGGCGGTCTCGACCTCGATCGTTCGCACCGCCGGAGGGCTGGGCAGGGTCACGTTGGCGGCGATCACGGTCACGTCGGCGCCGCGCCGGGCCGCCTCCTCGGCCAGCGCGAGGCCCATGCGCCCCGACGAGCGGTTACCCACGAAACGCACGGAATCGATCGGCTCTCGGGTGCCGCCGGCCGTGACCAGCACGCGCAGGCCGTCGAGCGCTCCGCCGGCCACCCCCAGCTCGGCCTGCAGCGCGGCCAGGATGGTGGCCGGGTCGGCCAGCCGGCCCACCCCCCACTCGCCGCGCGACGCCAGCGGGCCGCGCTCGGGCTCGACGATCGTCACGCCGCGGGATCGCAGGGTCTCGACGTTGGCCCGTGTGGCCGGGTGCTCGTACATGTGGTTGTTCATGGCCGGCGCGACGACGATCGGGGCCGTGCAGGCCAGCGCGGCCCCGGTGAGCAGGTTGTCCGCCAGCCCTCCGGCCAGCTTGGCGATGGTGTTGGCCGATGCGGGCGCGACGCAGAGGACGTCCGCGCGGCGGGCCAGCTCGAGATGCGAGATCGGGTCGTGCTCGGGCGCCGCCTCGCCCGGGTAGGCGCCGCGGGCCGGGTCGCGCTCGAACTCCTCCACCAGCACGGGCGCTCCCGTGACGCCCTCGAAGGTCGCCCGGCCCACGAAACGAAGGCTGGAGGGCGTCTGCACCACGCGCGCCGAGTGCCCGGCCGCGGTGGCCAGGCGCACCAGCTCTACCGCCTTGTAGGCGGCGATCCCGCCGGAGACGCCGAGCAGGATTCGCGCCACGGGCTGATCCCTACGCGCCGCTACCGGTAGCGGTACTTGATCTTGCCGGCGGCGATTTCCTCAAGCGAGATCTTGAGGTAGTTCTTCGAGCCGGTCTCCACCATGGGGGGCGGGTACTCGTCGAACGTTCCCTCGCCGAGGTTGTGGTAGTACGAGTTGATCTGCCGCGCGCGCTTGGCGGCCACCAGCACACAGGCGTAGTGGGAGTCGACCTGCTCGAGCAAATTGTCTAGGCGGGGGTAGATCACGGCTCATACATCCTAGCGACGAGAT
This sequence comes from uncultured Thermoleophilaceae bacterium, assembly GCA_963728155.1. Taxonomy (GTDB): domain Bacteria; phylum Actinomycetota; class Thermoleophilia; order Solirubrobacterales; family Thermoleophilaceae; genus JACVRW01. The sequence continues at coordinate 178,848 of CAVSJF010000006.1, forward strand.
CCTCGAGCTCCTGCAGGGCCCGCTGCAGGTCGTCGTTGACGATCCGGTGGTCGAACTCCGGCGCGGCCTCGAGCTCCTGGCGCGCGGCGTAGAGGCGCCGGGCGATCTCCACCGGGCGGTCCGATCCACGCCCGGCCAGGCGCATCTCGAGCGCCTCGAATGAGGGCGGCTCGATGAACACCTGCACCGCCTCGGGGAGGGTCTCGCGGACCTGGCGCGCCCCCTGGACGTCGATCTCCAGCACGACAGCGCGCGCCGGCCGGGCCAGCTCCGACTTCAGCGTGCCGTAGCGGTTGCCGGCGTAGTGGGCGTGCTCTATGAACTCACCGCCCGCGACGCGATCTTCGAAGTCCTCCGCGCTCAGAAAGTGGTAGTCGACCCCGTTGGCCTCTCCGTGGCGCGGGCCGCGAGTGGTGGCGGACACCGCCAGCTGCAGCCCGGGAACGCGTTCGAGCAGGCCCTTGATCAGCGTTCCCTTACCGACTCCCGAGGGACCGGTGACGACGAGGATCGGGGTTATCGCCGCAGGAACGAAACCAGCTCGTTGCGTTGGCGGTCCGATAGCCCGCCGATGGTCTTGCTGGGCGAGATCCGGCAGTGCGTGAGAATCCGGTTGACCTTCACCCGGCCGTACTTCGGAACCGCCAAAAGAAGGTCGAAAACCTTGGCGGTGAGTAGGTATTCGGGAGGATCGAGCAGCAAACCGTGAATTTGTGACCGTCCAGCCTTCAGATCGCGCTTGAGCCGCGCGCGCCGTGTGCGGATCTCATTGGCCCGCTTGAGGGCGTCCATCCGCTGGTTGAGTGACCGTTCAGGCGCCAGTCCCGCTGCCGGGGGTTTGGTGGGCGTCTGCGGGGGGGCCGACATGGGCGGCGATAGTACACGCTGAAGCGCCGTCGGAGGGCGGGTAGTCGCAAAAAAACTGCGAATTTAGCTCGACCTCCACCTTAGCTTGAGGCGGGTTGCGGGAAGTTGAGCGTAATGGCACGGTTTGCAGGCATTTTCAAGACCTCGTAGGCGCCAGACCCTCGGGGGACGGGAAAAAACCCGCTCCTTGCGAAGAAAAGTTGGTCTCAGCCAGCCCCGCGGCCACTCGGCGCCCCGCTCCTGGATCGCGAAAGCTCTCCGTGCCGACCGCGACGCAGCGGGCGCCCGCGGCGAGGAAATCAGCCGCGTGACGGGCGTCCGCGATGCCCCCCATGCCGATCACCGGCACCTCGACGGCCCGCGCCACGCTGCTCACCTGCTCGAGCGCCACCGCCCGCACCGCCGGCCCCGAGAGGCCTCCGGTGGTGCCCCCGAGCCAGGGCGCCGCGCTGCGGGGGTCGAGGGCCATCCCCTTGAGCGTGTTGATGAGGGAGACCGCGTCGGCCCCGGCCTCCTGGGCGGCGCGGGCGACCGCGGCCGGGTCCGCGGCGTTGGGGGTGAGCTTGACGATCAGCGGCCGGTCGGTGAGGGTGCGGACGCTTTCGACGGCCCGCGCCGTCTCCGCCGGGTCGGCACCCATGATCAGGCCGGTCTCGACGTTGGGGCAGGAAACGTTCAGCTCGATCAGGGCCACCTCCTCACGCTCGCCCACGCGGGCCGCGAGCGTGCCGAGCTCGTCGCGGCTGAAGCCCATCACCGACACCACCAGTGGCACCGGCAGCTCGGCCAGCTCCGGAAGGTCGGAGGCCAGGAAGCCGTCGAGGCCCTTGTTGGGTAGCCCGATCGAGTTGATCAGTCCGGCCGGCGTCTCCCACAGCCGCGGCGGCGGGTTGCCCTCGCGCGGCGCGAGCGTGATGGTCTTGGAGACGAAGGCGTGGAAGGGAAAGCGCTCGAGCAGCGAGTCCCCGAAGGCCCGGCGCGCGGCGATCGCGTCGAAGGTGCCCGAGCCGTTGAGCACCGGGCCGGCGAGCTGGACGCCGCAGAGGTCGATCATCAGTGGCCGGCTCCGGCAAACAGAGCCGTGTCGAGCTGGGCGGCGTCGAGCACCGGGCCTTCGACGCACAGGCGGACGTAGCCCGCCTTGGTCGGCACCACACAGCCGAAGCAGGCGCCGAAGCCGCAGGCCATTCCCGACTCGAGGGCCAGCTGGGCGCGGGCGCCGGCCTCCGCGCACAGGAGTCGTACCGCTTCCAGCATGGCCGGCGGCCCGCAGGCGAACACGGTGGCCCGCCCTCCGCGGTCGAGCTCCTCTCGGAGCAGGTCGGTAACGAGCGCCTGCCGGCCGGCCGTGCCGTCGTCGGTGGCCACCTCGGGCCGGCCGGCGAACAGGCCCGCCGCCTCGGAGTGGGCCGCGGAGCGAAAGCCGAGCAGCACCGGCGCGCCGGAGCCCAGCTCGTCCTGGAGGCACAGGAGCGGCGCCGTCCCGATCCCGCCGCCCACGAGCACGGGACGGGTGTGCTCGCGCGCGGGGCGCCAGCCGACCCCGAGCGGTCCGACGAGGTTCATTTCCTCGCCCGCCGCCAGTTCCGCGAGCCGCTCGGTGCCCGGGCCGATCGCGTCTACCAGGAAGCTCAGCTGCCCCTCGCGCGCCCGCGCGTGGGAAAAGGCTCGCGGCAGGTAGGGCCGTTCGTCGAGGCCTCCACCCCAGCCCGCTGCGCTGGAGAGCATGAAGAACTGGCCGGGACGCGGCGCGGGAACGCCGCCCGCCTCGCGCACCGTGATCAACCGGTACGCGCCCAGCCGCGCGTTCTCGGCCACCGCGACGGTTCGGCGTTCGGGCGGAGCGAGGCTGCGCGGCTCAGCGGCTGGGGCTGCGCTCACGATCGGTTTAGCCGGAAGCACTCGGCTCCGCCGAGTGCGCCCGGTTCTGCTCAGCTGGCTTGTGCAGCTCCTGCAGCGAAATCGGCCGAGGCTCGCCGCTGCGGCGCGCTCGAATGGCGCGCTGGGCGGCGCTGGCGCCGGACATCGTGGTGATGCAGGGCACGCCACGGCCGATGGCGGCGCGCCGGATCTCCCAGCCGTCCGCGCGCGCGCCGGAGCCGGTGGGGGTGTTCACCACCAGGTCGACCGCGCCCGCCTCGATGCGCTCCACGACGTTGGGCGAGCCCTCCGAAAGCTTGCGTATACGCTCGACCGGCACCCCCATCCGGCGAATCGACTGGGCGGTGCCGCCCGTGGCGAGCACGCCGAAGCCCATGTCGTGAAAGGCGCCTGCGATCTGCGTCGCCGCCGGCTTGTCGCCGTCGGTCACGCTGATGAAGACCGTCCCCGACTGGGGCAGCTCCGCACCGGCGGCCGCCTGCGCCTTGCCGAAGGCGGTCGGGTAGTCGGTAGCCACGCCCATCACCTCCCCGGTCGACTTCATCTCCGGGCCGAGCACCGCGTCGGCGTGCGGGAAGCGCCCGAACGGGAGCACCGCCTCCTTGACCGACACGTGGCGGGGCGCGGTTTCGATGTGGAGCGCCATCTCGGCGAGGCGCTCGCCCAGCATGAGCCGGCAGGCCAGCTTGGCCAGCGGCACCCCGGTGGCCTTGGAGACGAAGGGCACGGTGCGCGAGGCGCGCGGATTGGCCTCGATCACGTACAGCTCCTCGTCGCCGTAGACGGCGAACTGGATGTTGATCAGCCCGATCACGCCGAGCCGCAGCGCGATGGCCTCGGTGGCGTGCTTGACCTGCGCGAGCATGTCCTCCCCGAGGGACATCGCCGGGATCACGCAGGCCGAATCGCCCGAATGAACCCCGGCCTCCTCGACGTGCTGCATGATCGCGCCGATCTGCACGCGCTCGCCGTCGCACAGGGCGTCGACGTCGATCTCGATGGCGTTCTCGAGGAAGCGGTCGAGGAAGATTGTGCGCTGCCCGCCGTCGCCGTTGGTTCGCTCCAGATAGCCGGCCAGCGCCGCACGGGAGTAGCAGATCTCCATGGCCCGCCCGCCGAGCACGTACGACGGGCGCACCAGCAGCGGGTAGCCCACCCCCTCCGCCACCTCCAGCGCCTGCGCGGCGGACTCCGCGGTGGCGTAGGGCGGCGCCTTGAGGTCGAGCTCTTCGAGCAGCACACCGAAGCTCGGGCGGTCCTCGGCCCGGTGAATGGACTCCGGCGGGGTGCCGAGCAGTGGAACCCCGGCCGCGGCCAGGCCCGCGGCCAGCTTGAGCGGGGTCTGCCCGCCGAACTGCACGATCACACCCTCGGGCTGCTCGTACTCGAGCACCCCGAGCACATCCTCGAGGGTGAGCGGCTCGAAGTAGAGGCGGTCGGAGGTGTCGTAGTCGGTCGACACCGTCTCCGGGTTGCAGTTGATCATCACCGCGTCGCGTCCCGACTCGCGCACCGTCATCGCGGCGTGCACGCAGCAGTAGTCGAACTCGATGCCCTGGCCGATCCGGTTGGGCCCGCTGCCCAGAATCACCACGGCGTCGCGCTCGGAGAGACGCACCTCGTGGGTGGCCCGGCGCTCCCAGCCCGAGTAGTAGTAGGGCGTCTCGGCCTCGAACTCGGCGGCGCAGGTGTCCACCGCCTTGAACGAGCGCTCGAGGCCGGCCTGCGGGTCCTCCCCGCGGGCCAGCGCCACGATCTCGGCCATGAACCACGGGTCGATCTCCGTGCTCGCGCAGAGCTCCTCCTCGGAGTGGCCGCGTCGCACCGCCTCGAAGATCAGCTCGTAGCGATCGTGCGAGGGGGACCGCAGGCGCTCGAGCAGGTCGCCCTCCAGGGAGGCCGTCACGTCGAGCTCGCGTGAGCGCAGCGCCTTGGCGAAGGCCTGCTTGAAGGTGCGCCCGATCGCCATCGCCTCGCCCACCGACTGCATCGCCGTGTGCAGCTGGCCGTCCGCGCCGGGGAACTTCTCGAAGGCAAAGCGCGGCATCTTCACCACCACGTAGTCGATCGAGGGCTCGAACGACGCGGGCGTCTTCTTGGTGATGTCGTTGTCGATCTCCTCGAGGGCGTAGCCCACCGCCAGGCGGGCGGCGATCTTGGCGATCGGGAACCCCGTGGCCTTCGACGCCAGTGCCGAGCTGCGCGACACGCGCGGGTTCATCTCGATCACCACGATCTCCTCGGTGCGCGGGTTGACCGCGAACTGGATGTTCGAGCCGCCGGTCTCCACCCCCACCGCCCTGATCACGGTGAGCGCCTGGTCGCGCAGCCGCTGGTACTGGCGGTCGGTCAGGGTCTGCTGGGGCGCCACGGTCACGCTGTCGCCCGTGTGCACGCCCATCGGGTCGATGTTCTCGATCGAGCACACGATCACCACGTTGTCGTTGGCGTCGCGCATCACCTCGAGCTCGAACTCGCCCCAGCCGATCACCGATTCCTCGACCAGCACCTGCCCGATCGGCGACGCCGCGAGCCCCTCGGCCACCACCTGGCGGTACTCGACCTCGGAGCGGGCTATGCCGCCGCCCGCGCCCCCCATGGTGAAGCCGGGCCGCACGATGGCGGGAAGGCCGATGTCGCCGAGCACCTGCTCCGCCTCGCGCATCGACTTCACCGCAGCGCTGCGGGGCACGCGCAGGCCGGCCCGCTCCATGGTCACGCGGAACAGCTCGCGGTCCTCGGCGCGGCGGATCGCCTCGTAGTCCGCGCCTATCAGCTCGACGCGGTGGCGGGCCAGCGTTCCGTCCTCGGAGAGCTGGCGCGCGAGATCGAGCGCCGTGCCGCCGCCGAGCGTGGGCAGCATGGCGTCGGGCTTCTCGCGCTCGATGATCTGGGCCACCGAGTGCGGGAGCAGCGGCTCGATGTAGGTCGAGGTGGCGAACTCGGGGTCGGTCATGATGGTGGCCGGGTTGGAGTTCACGAGCACCACCTCGTAGCCCTCGTCGAGCAACACCTTGCACGCCTGGGCCCCGGAATAGTCGAACTCCGCGGCCTGGCCGATCACGATCGGCCCCGAGCCGATCACCAGGATCTTCTTGATGTCGTCGCGGCGCGGCATCAGGCCGCAGCCAGCCTCTCGATGAAGCGGTCGAACAGATGGAGGGAGTCGTGTGGCCCGGGGCCGGCCTCGGGGTGGTACTGCACCGTCGATCCGGGAACGTCGCGCAGAACGAGCCCCTCGACCGTGCGGTCGTAGAGGTTGAGCTGCTGCAGCTCGGCGGTGCCGAAGTCGGTTTCCCAGCGCACCGGCTCGTCGGTGTCGATGGTGCGCTCGCCCCCCGGGCCCAGCACCGCGAAGCCGTGGTTCTGGGAGGTGATCTCGATCTTCCCCGTCTCCAGGTCCTTGACCGGGTGGTTGGCGCCGCGGTGGCCGAATGGCAGCTTGAAGGTCTCGAGGCCGACGGCGCGACAGAGCAGCTGGTGGCCCAGGCAGATCCCCCACACGGGCACGCGACCCACCAGGCCCCGCACGGTGTCGACCACGTGGTCGAGCGCGGCGGGGTCCCCGGGCCCGTTGGCCAGGAACACGGCGTCCGGATCGCGAGCCAGCAGGTCGTCGGGACCTGCGCTGCAGGGGTGCAGCTCGAGGTGCACGCCGCGCTCACGCAGGTTGCGCACGATCGAGCTCTTGATGCCGGTGTCCAGGCCGATCACCCGCGGCCCGGGTCCCTCCAGCACGGTCGGCTCCAACGGCGTGACCTCGCGGGCGAGGTCACGACCCGACATCGAGGGCTCGTCGGCGACCAGCTCGCGCGCCCGGGCCTCAGGCACCTCGGCGCCGAAAACGCCCCCGCGCATCGCGCCCTTGTCGCGTATGTGGCGCACCAGCGCGCGGGTGTCCACCCCGGTCAGCGCCGGGACGCCGCAATCGGCCAGCCACGTCAGCCAGCCGCCCTCGGCGTGGGCGGCGTCCTCGCGGTCCACGCCCTCGCGCATGATCACCGCGCGCGCGTGAATGCGGTCGGACTCCATGTGCGTCCGCCGCCACTCCGTAATTGCCGATCAGCGGGTAGGTGAAGACGATGATCTGCCCCGCGTAGCTGGGGTCGGTGACCGCCTCCTGGTAGCCCGACATGGCGGTGTTGAACACCACCTCTCCGCGCGCCTGGCCGTGCGCCCCCACCTGTTCACCCTCCCAGCGGCTCCCGTCCTCGAGCAGGAGGTACGCCGGCCTCACCGCACCGCCCCCAGGGCAAAGGTGCGCTCCCGGTAGGCCACCGCGCCGGCGGCCATCGTCATGCGCACCCGTCCCGTCAGGCGCCGCCCGGCGAACGCGCAGTTGGCCGAGCGGCTCTCGTAGCCGGGCTCGCCCACCTCCCACTCGGCGTCGAGGTCGACGAGGCAGACGTTCGCGGGCGCGCCCTTCTCGATGCGGGGAACCGGCAGCCCAAAGGGCTCGCCCCCGGCGGTCATGCGCTCCACGAGGAGAGCGAGATCCAGGGTTCCGGGAAGCACCAGGCCCGTATGAAGCGCCGCGAACGCGGTCTCGAGGCCCGTGACTCCCATGGGGGCCTGCTCGAAGGGGTGCTCCTTTTCCTCGCGAGCGTGCGGCGCGTGGTCGGTGGCCACGCAGTCGATCGTCCCCGAGCGCAGTGCCTCTACAAGCGCCAGGCGGTCCTCCTCTGCGCGCAGCGGCGGATTCATCTTGAAGTTCGTGTCGAGCGAGCGGACCTCGTCGTCGGTGAGCAGCAGATGGTGGGGCGAGGCCTCGCAGGTCACCTGCGTTCCTGCCGCCTTGGCGCTCTCGATCACCGCGACGGTCTCGCGCGCCGAGACGTGCTGCACGTGTATGCGGCCCTGCTCGTAGGCGGCGAGCGCGCAGTCGCGCGCGACCTGCGTCGACTCCGACACCGACGGTATGCCGGCCAGCCCGAGCAGCGCCGAGACCGCGCCCTCGTGCATCACTCCCTCGCCCGACAGCGACGGGTCCTCCTCGTGCAGCGCCAACAGCCGTCCGGCCAGGCGCTGGTACTGAAGCGCCAGGCGCATCACGCCGGCGGAGCTCACGGGCCGCCCGTCATCTGTGAAGGCGACGGCGCCCACCGCGGCCAGCTCGGCCATCTCCGTGAGCTGCTCGCCGCGCTGGCCCACGGTGATGGCGGCCAGGAACCCGGTGGGGATGCGCGCCTCGGCGCGCGCCCGCTCGCGCAGCGAGCGCAGCACGGGGGCGGAATCCACCACCGGCTCGGTGTTGGGCTGGGCCAGGATGGCGCAGAAGCCGCCCGCCGCGGCGGCGCGGGTGCCCGAGTCGATGTCCTCCTCGTCCTCGCGCCCCGGGGTGCGCAGGTGCACGTGCGGGTCGACGAAGGCGGGAAAGGCGTGCAGGCCCTCCCCGTCCACCCGCTCGGCGCCCGGCGGGGCCTCCACCGACTCGCCGATCTCGGCGATCACGCCGTCGCGGACCAGCACGTCGATCACGTCGTCGACGCCGGTCCGCGGGTCGAGCACGCGCGCGCCGCTCACCAGCACCGTGGCGGGCGCCGGGGGCGCGAAGTCGAGCTCGACCACTCCCGCTCGGTTGTCCTGTTGCGCGGTGTTCACGCCGGCTGGGGCTCGCTCGCCGTCTCCGCGCGGGCGCCACCGGGCGCTCCGCGGCCGGCCAGCAGCTCGTAGAGCACGGCCATGCGGACCACCACTCCGGACTCGACCTGCTGAACGATCAGGGCCTGCGGGGAGTCGATCACCTCGGCCGCGAGCTCCACGCCGCGGTTGACCGGGCCCGGGTGCATCAGCAGCTGGTTGGGCCTCAGCCGGCGGCCGTCGATCTGGTACTGGGCCGCGTACTCGCGAAGCGAGGGCACGAAGGAGCCGCTCATGCGTTCGAGCTGCATGCGCAGTGCGTAGACGACGTCCGCCTCGGGGAGGTCGTCGAGCGTGGTGCGCACCCGGCACCCGAGCGACTCGACCCCGCGAGGTATCAGCGTGGGCGGGCCGCTCACGGTCACCTGGCAGCCCATCCGCGACAGGGCCAGGATGTTGGAGCGAGCCACCCGGCTGTGCAGCACGTCGCCCACGATCCATACGTTCAGGCCGTCGAGCGAGCCGACGCGGCGCTTGAGCGTGTAGAGGTCGAGCAGCGCCTGGGTGGGATGCTCGTGCTTGCCGTCGCCGGCGTTGATCACCGACGCGCTCGTCCAGCGAGCGACCAGCGCCGCGGCGCCCACCTGGGGCGAGCGGATCACGATCGCGGCGGGATCGTAGGCCGAGAGGGTCTGGACCGTGTCCTTGAGCGACTCGCCCTTGTCCACCGCCGAGCCGCTCGACTTGATGTTCACGAGGTCGGCGCTGAGGCGCTTGGCCGCGAGCTCGAAGCTCGAGCTCGTGCGCGTGGAGGCCTCGTAGAAGAGGTTGATGACGGTCCGCCCGCGCAGCGTCGGCACCTTCTTGATCTCGCGCCCCGACACCTCGGCAAAGCTCTCGGCGCGCCCGAGGATGCGCTCGATGTCCTCGCGCGTGAGATCCTCGATGGACAGCAGATGGGCGTTCATGCCGGCTCTCCCGCGTGCGCGGCGATCGCCACTTCGTCCACCCCGTCGATCTCCTCCACCCTCACGTTCACCCGCTCGCCGCGCGCGGTGGGGAGGTTCTTGCCCACGTAGTCGGGGCGGATTGGCAGCTCGCGATGGCCGCGATCGGCGAGCACGGCCAGCTGCACCCGCTCTGGGCGCCCGTAGTCGAAGAGCGCGTCGATCGCGGCGCGCACGGTGCGGCCCGTGTAAAGCACGTCGTCCACCAGCACGACCGTGGTGTCCTCGACCGGGAAGTCGACGTGCGAGGCGTGCACCACCGGCTGGGCGGTTGGATCGCGCCGGTCGAGGTCGTCGCGGTAGAAGCTGATGTCGACGTCGCCGAGCGGAACCGGCTCGCCCAGCAGGTCGGCCACGTGGTCACGAAGGCGGGCGGCGAGCACGGCACCGCGACGGTGGATTCCCACGACCGCGACTCCCTCTCCACCCGTCTTCTCGACGATTTCGTGTGCGATTCGCACCAGCGTGCGCCGCACGTCCTCGCGGTCGAGGACCGTCTTTTCGCTCAAGGCGCTGCCCTTCCTGGCCTCTCGGGACCGGGTTAAAGGATCGTGCGCCGAGAGTAACACCCGGCCCCGACCGAAGCGGGACAAACGGACCCGTTACGCCACGGGCCACTGCACCGGCGCTACCCTGGGCCGGGATGAGTCCAGAGCGCGCAGAGGCGTACGGCCGGCTGATGCAGACGGTCAACGAGGAGGGCAGCCCGACGCTGGGCCCCGACGAGCGCGCGCTCGTGCGGGAGGCCGCCGATTCGCTGTTCTTCTGCGAGGACCTCGCCTGGGACGACGAGGCCCGTGAGGGCCTCACCCGCGTGGGCGACCTGGCGGGCGAGCTCGTCGGCAGCGGCCGCTGGGGCCCGCAGCGAGCCGAGCAGCTCCTGCGCGACATCGAGTCGTGCGGGCCGCTGGCCGCCGTGGGCTGAACCCGACGCCGTCTATTGCCCGCCGCTCGGGGCCCGGTCGGGCGCCGGCCGGCTCTCCTTGACGTAGAGCGGCGCCCCCCGCTCCGGGAAGGGAATCTCTACCCGATCGAAGTCGCGGGGGACGATCACGCGCTCACGCGCATCCACGTCGCCACCGAGCGCGTCGGCCAGTGCGTCGCGGGCTTCCTCGCGCAGCTCGCGGCCGCCGTAGCGCGGCGAGACGTGGGTTAGCGCCAGCATGAGTACTCCCGCCGCACCGGCGAGCTCGCCCGCGCCGCGAGCCGTCGAGTGACGGGTCTCGGCCGCGCGCTCGGCTTCCTCGTCGAGGAAGGTCGCCTCGTGCACCAGCAGGTCGGCCTCCCAGGCCACGAGGCGAGTCATGTCGCACGGCGCTGTGTCCCCGGTCATCACCACCTTGCGCCCCCGCCGCGCCTCGCCCATGACCTGGTCGGGCTGGATTCCGTTCACCGACTCACCGCGCTGGAGGCGCCCGAAGTCGGGACCGGGAGCAACGCCGAGGTCCCGCGCGCGGGCGGGGTCGAACACGCCGGGGCGCGAATCCTCGACGATCGCGTAGCCGATGGAGCGCGCCACGTGATCGGTGGCGTAGGCGGCGATCCGGTAGCCGTCGCGCTCGAGCTCGTCGTTGGCCTCGAGCTCCACCAGCTCGACCTCGAAGCTGAGCCGCCCGACCAGGGGTCCCAGTAGGCCGAAGAGCTCGCCGAGCCCGCGTGGCCCGTGGATGGTCAGAGGGCGCTCGCGATGGCGCAGGCCGAAGGTCTTGAGCATCCCGGGCAGGCCGAGCACGTGGTCGGCGTGGAAATGGGTGAGGAAGACATCCTCGAGCTCGACCAGGCCGATCGACCGGACGAGCTGGCGCTGAGTGCCCTCGCCGCAGTCGAACAGCAGCCGCTCCCCTCCGCGCCGCACGAGCGTGGCGGGAAGCCCGCGCCGGGCACTGGGCGCCGAGCCGGCCGTGCCGAGGAAGAGGACGTCGAGGTCCATGGCGCCCTATGTTGACTCGCTCGCCTCGCGTTCGAGCTCTTCGTCGGTACGGGTGAGCGCTCCGATGTCGGTCAGGTCCTGCGGGCGGCCCGCCGCCCGCTTCATGCGCAGCAGGTCGTCGAGACCAACGATCGACACGGCGAGCCCGTCGAGGTTCACCGTCAGAGCGCGTCCCAGGAGCTCCTCGAACGATCTGGGGGCGCCGCTCACATTGGCGATGTTGAGCAGGTCGAGCCGGCCGTAGCGCGTCGTCAACGGCGCAAGCGGCACGCGCTTCAACAGCTGTGGATCAGTCACGTCCACCGGCAGCGTCGCCCTGCGGGGCCGGGCATCGAGGTCGGACAGGGCCTCGCCCAGGCGGCTGAGGTTGAGCAGCGTCGGGTTGGGCACCACGTCCAGATCGCCGGTCGCGCGCAGATAGCCGTGCGCCTGCACCGCCACCCCTCCGACGACCACGAACTCAACCCCGAACTCGGTGAGTGTCCGCAGTATCTCGTCGAGTCGCAGGGGCGACTCAGCTTGGCTCATCAACCGCCTTGGCGCGCTCGCCGGCCATGGCGAGCTTGGTGGCGAAGCCGTTGAATTCCGCGCCGTTGCTGAGCCGCACTTCCGGCGAGGAGGCGCGGTCGCGCAGGAGATCTTCCGCGTCGTAGCGGCTTGCCAGCGGCTGGGCCGACAGCACCGGCTCCTCCCCCATCGAGATCATGATCGCGCGCAGCCGCGGCCAGGTGACCGCTTCGGTGCCCGCCTCCAGGCGCGCGATCGCGCTCTGGCTGGTGCCCGCTCGAAGGGCCAGGCGGCGCTGGCTGAGGCCCTTGCGCAGGCGCGTCTCGCGAATCAGCTGTTCCGGTGTCATGACACCGTAAACGGTATCAACTCGAAGCGCACGCGCCCGTCCTTCACCCGGGCCACCCCCATGCTGTGGGCCGGGGCCCTGCGGCGCTCGGTCGGGCTGCCGGGATTGAAGATCTGGAAGCCGTCTTCGTCCTGCTCGTGCAGAGGCAGGTGTGAGTGCCCGAAGACAACGGCCTCGGCCCGGCCGCGGAAGCGCCGCCGCATGCGCTCGAGGCGTCCCGGGCGCCCTCCGGCGTCGTGGATGATGGCCACGCGGGCGCCGGCCGCGTCGACGATCCGCTCCGCCGGCAGTAGCCGGCGCAGCTCAGCGCTGTCCACGTTGCCGTAGACGCCCAGCACCGGAGGGCCGATCGTCTCGAGCTCGCGCAACACCTCCAAGGTGCCGAAGTCACCGGCGTGCAGGAGCAGATCCGCCCGCGCGATGCGCTCGACGCAAGTCTCAGGGAGCCGCCGGTCGCCGCGCGGCATGTGCGTGTCGGAGATGATCGCGATGAGCATCCGCGTCTACACTGCCACGCGGGCGCCCGTAGCTCAGTGGATAGAGCGCTCGCCTCCGGAGCGAGAGGTCGCAGGTCCGAATCCTGCCGGGCGCGTAGAAACGTCTCTGCCGGACGGCGCTAGTGGTCCTTTGGGGACCAACGGTTCATCTCGAAATCCTTGGCCTCCACGTCATCGATTCGCGAGCGCCGCGCAAGCTACGCCTCCCCGACCAAGGAGGCAAGTGGTTGCCCCTATCGGCGCGTGCTCACCCGAGCACCCCCCGAGACGTGAGCCACCTCTCCGAAAGCCGCATTCCTTCGTCGAGATCCGTAGGCGGCCGGTAGCCGAGCACCGAGCGCGCCTTGTCGATCGAGTAGCTCCCCGTGCGCGCGAGGTATCGCGCCGCCGCCGGTGTGATCTCGGTGGTGGCGCCGCGCAGGCGCGCTGCGCGCGTGGCGGCCGCCGCCAGGGCCACGACCACCGGCGTCGGAGCCACCGGCACCCTTGGCCGCCCGAGCATGCGCGCGTAGCGGCCGAAGAAGTCCCAGGTGCTCACGTCGCGGCCTCCGCTGAGCGTGAACACCTGCCCCGCCGCACCCGGATGACCCGCGGCGAGGATGACGCCCTCCACGAGATCGTCCACGAACACCGGGCTCACGCGGCCCCGCCCCATCGCGGGCAGGATCAGGCGGCGCGCGGCCAACTCGCGTACCGGGGTGACGGTCCAGAAGTGGGAGCCCGGCCCGTAGACGTCGCCGGGACGGACAATCGTGCAGGCGATCTCGCCGGCCGCGTGGGCCTGCAGCACGACCTGCTCACTCGCGACCTTGGTGTCGACGTAGGGAACCCCGTTGGTCCGCACGGGATGGTCCTCGCCGACGTTCTCGGGGACGTCGAAGCCGAACGCGACGATCGAGGAGAAGTGCACGAAGCGCTGGGCTCCCGCACGCACCGCCGCATCCAGGGCGCGCCGGGTGCCGAGCACGTTCACCCGCTGGAAGTCCTCCGCGCGGCCATGCATGCCGACGCGAGCGGCGGTGTGGATGAAGAGCTCGGCGCCGGCGGCCCCCGGCCACGAACCACCCGCGGCGATGTCGCCCGCAACCACCCCGAGGCCCTGGTCCGGGCGCACGTCGACCCCCGCCACCTCCACGCCCGCTTCCCTGTAGCGGCGGGCGAGCCGGAGCCCGATGAAGCCCAGCGCGCCGGTGATGAACACCCGCTTGGGCAGTGCGGGGCTGCCTGGCCCTAGTCCGGACGCCGCCGCGACCCGTTGTTGCGCAGGTGGTCCAGGGCGGCGATCTCCTCCATTCGCTCGAGGCGGTCTACGCCCAGAGCGGAGCGGGACGCGGGGGCGACCCGGGCGAGGTGAAACCTGCGCATCCCCGGCCCGTCCCGCTCAGGCATCAACGCGTAACGCTTGATTCGAGGTTGGGCCATACCTGCATTCTGGCCGGTCCGCGGCCCCCGCGCCTATGGACCGTTGTCGAAAGTCGGCCGCTGCCGTTTCGACCGGAGGGAGAATCAACCCCCTGCAACTGCGGGCAAAATCGTCACTTCGTCGCCATCCTCGACCGTGGTCTCCAGACCGTCCAGGAAGCGGATGTCCTCGCCGCCGACGTAGACGTTCACGAAGCGGCGCAGGTCGCCGTCCTCGGCGATCCGGTCACGCAGCCCGTCGAAACGGTCATACAGGCCGTCGAGCACCTCGCCGACCGTCGTGGCCCCGTCCACCGTGGTCTCGCCGTCGCCGCCGGTGACGGTTCGCAGCTGCGTGGGGATCTTGACTGTCACGGCCATCGCGGCGCAATACTAGACAGCCGCCGCCACGGGCACCTCGGCGTCGAACGAAGCCAACGTCGGATCGATCTCGTGCGTCACGAAGGTGCCGCGCACGGCATCGAGCGTCTTGAGGCCCTCGCCCGTGATCACCAGCACCACGCGCTCGCCGGGATCGATGTCCCCGCGCTCGGCGAGCTTGGCCAGCGTGGCGGTGGTGGTGCCGCCCGCCGTCTCGGTGAAGATGCCGGTGGTCTCCGCCAGCAGGCGGATTCCGGCCCGGATCTCGTCGTCGGTGACCGAGTCGATCGCGCCGCCGGTGCGCCGCGCCAGGTCCACCGCGTAGGGCCCGTCGGCGGGATTGCCGATGGCCAGCGACTTGGCGATCGTCGACGGCTTGACCGGCTTGCAGATGTCCCAGCCGGCCTCGTAGGCATCCGCCACGGGCGAGCAGCCCTCGGGCTGGGCGCCGTTCATGATCGGCGTCTCGCCCTCCACCAGCCCGATCGAGCGCCACTCGTCGAATCCGCGGGCGATCTTCGTGAACAGCGAGCCGGAGGCGATCGGCGCGACCACGCGATCGGGCAGCTCGAAGCCCAGCCCCTCGGCCACCTCGAAGGCCAGCGTCTTCGAGCCCTCGGCGTAGTAGGGCCGGACGTTGACGTTGACGAAGGCCCAGTCGTGCTCGCCGGAGAGCTCGGTGCAGAGGCGGTTGACGTCGTCGTAGTTGCCCCGGACGGTCACGAGCTTCGTGCCGTAGACGCCGGTGGCGAGGATCTTCTGCTCCTCGAGGTCGGCCGGGATGAACACGTAGGACTCGAGCCCCGCGGCGGCGGCGTGCGCCGCCACGGCGTTGGCGAGGTTGCCGGTCGAGGCGCAGGCGACCACCCCGTAGCCGAGCTCCTGAGCCTTGGCCAGCGCCACCGACACCACCCGGTCCTTGAAGGAGTGGGTGGGGTTGGCGGCGTCGTTCTTGACCCACACCTCACGTAGGCCCAGCCGCTCGGCCAGCCGCGTGGCCTTCACGAGCGGCGTGCAGCCGGCCGGCAGAGCGCTGCGCGGCGCCTGCGCGAAGGGCAGGAAGTCGGCGTAGCGCCACAGGTTCTGAGGTCCGGCCTGAATGCGCCGCTTGGCGGCGTCGGCGTCGATCGATCCGAGCTCGTAGCGAACCTCGAGCGGCCCGAAGCAGCGCTCACAGACGTAGCGCGCCTCCAGCTCGTACTCCGTTCCACATTCCTTACAGGCAAGCGCCTGGACAGCCATGAAAAGCCCCTTTCACGTAGAAAGCCTCCGTCGCCCTGTGACGGAGGCCTCGTGAAAGGCGCCCTGCCACATCTCGATGGAATTGGCACCGTCCCTTCGACCAAACAACTGTCGAAGGAGGTTGCCGGGGTTTCACAGGGCCATGTCCCTCCACCCCTCTCGATGCAACGGCTATGTATGAAGAACGGCAGGATAGCGGGTCCCGGGGCTAGAATGAAGGGCGTGAACCCGTTGGACGACCCGATCAGACCCGATGCCGAGCCTTCCAAAGCCCCGCCTCAGGCGCTCGGCGCGCTCCCGGGCCGACGGCTCGTCGGTCCAGCCTGCCACTGAGCCCAACGTAGAGGTCGTCGAGTTCGGCGACCTGCGCTGGATCAACATCGAGCGCCCCACCACCGTCGATCGCGCCTGGCTCGAGGAGCACTTCGAGTTCCACCCGCTCGACTACGAGGACGTCGGCTCGCGCAACCAGCGGCCGAAGATCGACGAGTACCCCGACTACCTGTTCATCGTCCTGCACTTCCCGGTGTTCGACAAGACGGTCGGCCGCCTCAACGCCGCCGAGCTCGACATCTTCATCGGGCCCGACTACATCATCACGCTGCCCAACTCGCCGCTCCCGCCGGTCGAGTACCTCTTCGAGCGCTGCCGGGCCTCGACCGAGACGCGCGCCGCGATGCTCTCCAAGGGCTCGGGCTACCTGCTCTACAAGATCGTCGACGATTCCTTCGACTACTGCTTCCCGATGCTGCGCAAGATCGGGAACAAGCTCGAGCGCCTCGAGCAGGAGATCTTCGAGGGCAAGGCCGAGGAGGTCGTGCGCGATCTCTCCAACTCCAAGCAGGAGATCATCAACTTCCGCAAGGTGATTCGCCCGCAGCGCGCCGTGCTGCGCGACCTGGAGCGCACCAAGCAGCGCTACCTGGCCGAGGATCTCGAGATCTACTTCGACGACATCGTCGACGCCTCCGAGCGCATCTGGGACATGCTCGAGAACTACAAGGAGGTCGTTGAGGCGCTGGAGGACACCAACGAGTCGGTCCTCTCCCACCACGTCAACGAGGTGCTGCGGGTGCTCACCGCCATCAGCGTGGTGGTACTGCCCCTGACGCTGTTCGCAAGCGTGTTCGGGATGAACGTGAAGTTCCCGTTCGAGGGCAGCGTGGCCGCGTTCTGGGCCATCATCGCCGGCATGGTCTTCGTGCTGGTCGGGATGGTCACCTACTTTCGCCGGCGCGGCTTTCTGTAGCCTGCCGGGCCCCGTGCCCGGCCGCTCTCGCCTCCTCGTGCTCGCGCCGCTCGCCCTGGCCTTCGCGGGCTGCGTGGCCGAGCGCCCCGCCGATCCGGTCGTCATCACCGGCGCCGACGTCCCCCGCCTCCAGGGCGCGGCCCCCGGCAAGGTGCTCGCCTTCCACTACCTGAACGGCGTATGGACCCAGGTGCCGGTCCAGGTCGACGAGCGTGCAGTGCTCGACCTGGCCAAGCCCAAGAACGCGACGCCGGTGGGCCACACCTTCCTCACCTACACCGACCCCAACACCTTCACCGGTCCCGATCCCAACGCCAGCGTCGACGCCAACGATGAGATCGCCTTCATGGGCATCGACGCAGGGATCAAGGCGCCCGCCGGTTCGTCGCCTCCCGGCACCGTCGCCGGCTCCGGCGTGGAGGTGAGGGTGGTCGATTCGATCGGGGAGCCCTCCCCCGCGTACATGTACCTCTTTCGCCAGACCGGATCGCTCGATCCGTCGGCCGGGAGGCGCTACGTCGACTACCGCTTCAACCTCCTGTCGGGCGACTACAGGAGCACCTACAACCTCGGCGCCGGCCCCAACCCCGAGGACTCCACGGTCACCACCGCCTTCTACCGCCATCACTTCTCCGACCGCTGGATCGACGACGCGCTGGCCATCACCGCTCCGCAGGCGGGCGGGGCCGACATCCTCGACCGCCACAAGAACCTCTTTGCCCCGGGGAACTGCGGGCGCAGCGAGAACACGTTCTCGAGCGGCGCGGGCGCGATGATCGCCAACAAGAACGGCCCCGTGCGCGCCATCCGCTCCTACATCGGGGCAAACTCGGGCGTCTACACCCACCGCGAGCATCTCTTCTACGAGCGCCGCCACGACGTGACCACCTACCTGCGCGTCCACGCGATCCCCGGCGTGATGGACTTCTTCGACTACGCGCCCGCCGCCGCGGGAATGACCTACCGCAACGAATTCGCCCCCGGCGGGGTCACGATCGACGGCGTGCCGGACTCCCCCACACCGGGGCCCATCACATGGGAGAGCGTCGACGGCCCGCAGGGCTCGCTCGGCATCGTGCACACCTTCAGCACCGACATCGCGCTCAACTGGACCTCGTACTACTTCGACAAGCAGAGCCCGGCCGGCGGTGCGGAAACCCAGTGCACCGGCGACGCCTCGTCCTACGGTTCCAGCGGCACCCGGGTCACCAGCTCACTGCCCAACACCGACCCGACCATCGGCGCCGCCAACCGCCTGGCGGTCACCCGCAGCCTGTTCTACGACTCGCCGGGCAAGGCCGACGGCCCGCGGCGCAAGGCCCAGGTGGCCAATCCGCTGCGCAGCAGCTTCGCGAACTGGCCGTAGCTAGTCGCCCGTAACCGCCACGTTCACCGTCGAGCAGCGCCCGCAGCGCACGCGCACCTTCTTGGTCATCTGCGTCGAGTCCATCGCCTCGGCCAAAACGTTGCCGCACTTCACGCAGACGTAGTCGTCGGGGCCGTTGCCGCGAAAGGCGGGGCGGCCCGGGTCCTCCTGGACCGCGGTACCGGCGGCGAAGGGCACCTCGCCCTCGCGGATCTCCCGCATCACGACGTCGGCCATCGAGCGCTCAGATCTGCCCGATCTTGGTGCTGAAGTCGGTGATCATCCCGTCGAGGAAGCCCGCGACGGCGCCCTCGCCCATCGAGGCGGCCTTCCCGGTGATCTGGGCCCGGGTGTGGATCGTGCCCCCGCCGTCGTTGAGCTCGAACGTCACGTCGGCATTGGCGTGGCCCTGGCCCTGCGACTCCCTGGCCTTGACCCTCAGTACGGCGCGGTGGGCCTCGGCGTCCTTCTCGACCACCTCGACGGTGCCGAGCATCTTCATCGACATCGCCCCCATCTTCATGAGGATCTCGGCCTTGACCGCGTCCGGGCCGGTGGGCTCGATCACGCGGCCGCCCTGAACGGCGGGCACGACGCGCTCGAGATCGGTGATCGCCGCGAAGTTGTCGTCGATCGACTTGTCGGTGGTGAATGAATGATCCAGCTCCGTTGCCATCAGCTCATCTCCTGTGTCGAGGCTCCCCAATATATGCTCGGCGCATGGCCCCAGACACGGGTACCCACCGGCTCGGCCCGGACAACGCGACCCTGTCGGTGCATACGGGACGAAAGGGCGCCGCGGCCAAGGCCGGGCACGACCTCGTGATGCACGTGACCGCCTGGGAGGCGACGCTCGAGCTCGCCGAAGACGCGGCCGCCACGACCATGGAGCTCAGTGCCGACTCCACGTCCCTGCGCGTGCAGAAGGGCACCGGCGGGATCCAGGCCCTCGGCGACGAGGAGAAGGCGAGCATCCACCAGACGATCGACGACGAGGTGCTCCAGCGCCAGGACATCAGGTTCCGCTCGACCGACGTGCAGGGCGACGGCAGGCAGATCCGCGCGGTCGGAGATCTCACGCTGGCCGGCAAGACCCACCCGGTGGAGTTCGACCTCGAGATCGGCGAGGACGGCACCCTGAGCGCCACCGCGCTCGTGACCCAGACCAACTGGGGCATGAAGCCCTACTCCGCTCTGTTCGGCGCGCTCAAGGTCCATGAGGACGTGAGGGTCGTGCTCGAGGGCCGTTTGTAGCCGTCAGTCGCGGTACACGGTCTGCGCGTCGAGCCCACCCTCGACCCCGGGCGGGAGCGCGCCGGTGCCGTGTGCGTAGAGGGCGATGTCCTCCACCGTCTTCACCTGCGCCGGGTCGCTGCCGTCGCCGGACACCCACGCGCCCTTGAACCAGCTGAGGCTCTCGGGCGGAGCGTCGAGCGCCATGCCCGCCAGCAGCCGCGCCTTGTCGCGGATCTTGGCGGTGGCGCTCTCGATGGCCGCGGGCGTCGCCCCGGACGGGCTCGTGTTGTAGCCGTGCCCGGTGCCGAAGCGGTTGGTGTCGCCGGCCACGACCTTCACGTCGAGAGCGTGCACGCCCAGCTCCCTGCCCACCAGCTGCGCGTACTCGCCCTCCTTGCCGTCGGAGTCGGTGGTCAGGCTGAGCACCATCTTGCCGGTCGGGTGCACGCGCAGGAAGACTGCTCGGTAAGCCTCGTCAGCCACTACTGGTTCTCCTCGTGATCGCTCTTGGTCTCGGATGCGAGGCGCTCTCGCTCTTGATGGGCCCTCAGGGCGTTGTGGTCCTCCAGGTCGCAGAATGCCGGTTGCGGCCCGCCCGCCGGGTGGGGGGGCACCGCCGGGCGCTCACAACCCGGGTAGATGCAGGTCTTGCCCGTGCTCATCGCTCGCCCCAGCCCCCCGGCGTGGTGTTGCCCCTGCTCGGCCCGTAGCCGCTGGGCATCGCCACCGAGCTGCCGGCCACCGGCGTTGCGCTGGCCCACTCCTCCTCCTCTTCGGCGGGTGGCGCGGGCGGCGCCTCCATGTCCGCGGGCACCCCGCCGATGGCATCAGCGACCTCGGACAGGGCGTTGAAGCTGTGTCCGCTGACCAGGGCGTCGCAGTGGGGCAGCGCGGCGACCATCCCGCCGGCCCGCACCGAGAACTCCGCGGCGCCGGCACGGGGATTGACCCACACGATCCGGTGGGCGAGGCGCGCCAGGCGCTCCATCTCACGGCCGACGAGCTGCGGATCGCCGCGCTCCCAGCCGTCGGAGAGGATCACGACCACGGCGCCGCGGGCCATGCCCCGTCGCCCGTGGCGATCGTTGAAGGTCTTCAGGGCGTCTCCGATCCGTGTTCCGCTCGACCAGTCCGGCGCTGTGGCGGCGGCGCGCTGGATGGCGCGCTCGGGGTGGCGGGAGGCCAGCGCCCGGGTCAGGCGGGTGAGGCGGGTGGCGAACACGAACGCCTCGGCGTCGGGACCGCTGCGCGTGGCCGAGGTGAGGAAATGCAGGTATGCGCGCGCATAGGGCTCCATCGACCCGGAGATGTCGCACAGCATCACGAGGCGCCGGCGCGCGACGCGGCGGCGCCGGCGCGCCAGCCGGATCGGGTCACCCCCGGTGCGCAGTCCGGCCCTGAGCGTGCGCCGCATGTCGATCTGCCGCCCGTGGCGCCCGCGCTCATACCGGCGCGTGCGCCGCTGCGGCGTGGCCAGCTCCAGCCGGGTCATCAGCCGATAGAGCCGCGCGAGCTCATCGGCGTCGAGCGCGTCGAAGCTCTTGCCCGCCAGCACCTCCTCGTCGCTGGCCGTGGCGAGCGGGACGCCGGCCTCGGGGGCGTCGTCCTCGCCGGCGCCGGAGCCTGAGGGCGAGGCCAGCCCGGCCGCGCTCCTGGAGGCATTCGAGCCGGGGTGATCGGCCACCGACCGCTGGTCGGGCGCCGTGGCGACCCTGGGGGCCTCGTCGGGCTCGAAGGGCTCGTCGCGTGCCGGTGCCCCGAAGATCGAGGAGAAGACGGCGTCGAAGGCACTGACCTGCGCACGGTCGGACACGAACACGCCGCGGGCCGTCCAGTACAGCCGCCGGCGGCTCACCGGGCGCACCAGCGTGAGCGCGCGAGCGAACTCGGCCGGGCGCTCGGGGGTCACGGGCAGGCCGGCGTCGTGTAGCCGGCGGCTCAGGGCGCCCGCGAGCGGCGGGAGGTCGAGCTCGATCGTCTCAACGCCAAACGAGCCTCCCGACCCTGTCACTCGCTGCGCACGAGCGAATCGAAGCCGGCCGCGCGAATCACCTCCTGATCCTCGTCGTACTTGAGCACCGAGCCCAGCGTGAGCTCCACCGACCCGGGATCGAGGCGCTCGACGCCGAGCAGCTCCAGCGCGGCCAGCCAGTCGATGGCCTCGGCGATCCCCGGCGGCTTCTGAACGTCGGAGTCGCGCATGCGCGAGACCGCATCCGCCACCTGGACGGCGAGCGTCTGCGAGGAGCTCTTCACCCGCCGGCGGATGATCTCCACCTCCCGCTGCGGGCTCGGGTAGTCGATCCAGTGGTAGAGGCAGCGCCGCTTGACCGCGTCGTGGAGATCGCGGGTGCGGTTGGAGGTCAGCACGATCACCGGCGGATGGGTGGCGACGATCGTGCCGAGCTCGGGGATCGTCACCTCGGCCTCGGCCAGCAGCTCGAGCAAGAAGGCCTCGAAGTCGTCGTCGGCGCGGTCGATCTCGTCGATCAGCAGCACGGCCGGCCGCGGGCCCGGATGCTCGAGTGCGCGCAGCAGCGGCCGCCGGATCAGGTAGTCGGGACCGAACAGGTCCTCCTCGCTCAGGGCCGAGCCGCCCGCGTCGGCGAGGCGGATGCTCAGGAGCTGGCGCGGGTAGTTCCACTCGTACAGCGCCTCGGACGCATCGATTCCCTCGTAGCACTGGAGGCGGATCAGGGGCGTGTCGAGGACCGCGGCCAGCGAGCGCGCCGCCTCGGTCTTCCCCACACCCGCCTCGCCCTCGAGCAACAGCGGCTGAGGCAGGCGCAGGCTGAGGAACATCGAGGTGGCGAGGCCCTCGTCGACGAGGTAGTCGACCGCGCCCAGGCGCTGAGCGAGTGTCTCGACGTCGGGTACGAGGCGGCCCAGTTCGCTCATGTTGCCGCGACCAGAGCCTGGTAGTCCTCGATGGTGTCCACGTCGAGGGGGATCCGGCCCGCCACCGCCACCTCCGCCACGTCAGCGGCGCGCTGGTCGAGCAGCTTCCAGACCCCCTTGTCGCCGTGGAGACCGGCGAGGTCGCCGAACACCTCGCGTGCAAAGGCGATCGGGTGCCCGCGCCCGTCCTCGTAGCGGCAGATCGCCAGGGGCGCTTCGCCTCGGCCGCCGAGCAGCGCCGCAACGGTGCCCGCGCTCACTCCCGGCTGGTCGCCGAGCATCAGGACCATCACCTCGCAGCGCGGGTCGACCACGCCGAGCGCCGCGGCGATCGACGACGAGCAGCCGGCGCCGTAGGCGTCGTTGACCACGACCTCGGCCCCGGACAGGTCCACGCCTGCGCGCACTTCCGGCGCCGCGCCGCCGATCGCCACGACGATCTGGTCGAACGGGCAGGCGCGCGCTACGCCGACCACGTGGCCCAGCAGCGTCTCGCCGCAGTAGGGCAGCAACTGCTTCGGGCGGCCGAGCCGCTGGGAGCCGCCCGCGCCGAGCACGAGCCCGGTCACGAAGGAGTCAGTCGGTGAAGGCGGCACGCTCGGTGGTCTCGGAAACCGGCCTGCCGCGACGCACGGCCACGATCCGGGCCAGGATCGAAAGCGCGATCTCGGCCGGCGTGCGGGCGCCGAGGTCGAAGCCGGCGGGCGTATCGATCCGCTCGAGCAGGCGGTCGGGCATGCCGTCGCCGCGCAGGTCGCCGATCACGCCCTGGCCGCGTGGCGGACTGGCCACGAGGCCCACGTAGGGCAGGCCTGCCTCGAGGCCGCGGCGCAGCGCGCCCAGCTCGTCGCGTCCGTGGCCGGCGACCACCAGTGCGAGGTCGTCGGGGCGCAACTCGAATTCCTCGCCGCCCACGGCCGCGGTCTCCAAACCCAGCTCCGGCGCGATCCGGTGCAGGGCACGGGCAATCGGCGTGTCGCCCTCCACCAGTACACGGGGCGCGCGCACAACCGGCTCGAGGAAGATCTCGATCGAGCCGCCCGACAGGCAGGGATTTTGGACCGTGACCGCCCCCGGCTCGCGCGAGACCTCCCCCTCCTCACCGAAGGGCAGGATCCGCAGCAGCACCGGCTCCCCGCTGCTGATGGCCTCGAGCGCGTACGCCTTCACGCTGTGCTCGGCGCACGAACCGCCGACGAAGCCCTCGATCGACCCGTCGGCGAGTACCAGCGCGGCGTCGCCGGCCTCCACGCTGGTCGGGCGCTGCGCGCGCACCACCGTCGCGGTCACGAAGGCCGCACCCTGTTCGGCGAGCTCCTGGGCCCGGCGGGACATCGCCGCGGAGATCATTGCGGCGGCTCAGGGCGCCCCTGCATCGCCGCCCACACGCGCGCCGGGGTGCAGGGCATGTCCACGTGGTCGACGCCGTGTGTCTCGTGGAGGGCGTCGATCACCGCGTTCACGATCGCCGGCGGCGAGCCGACGTTGGGCGACTCCCCGATGCCCTTCGCGCCGAGCGGATGGTGCGGACAGGGCGTGACCGTCTCGCCCACCTCGAAGTCGGGGCACTCGAGCGCGGTTGGGATGAGGTAGTCCATGAAGGACGAGTTGAGGCAGTTGCCCTCCTCGTCGAAGGTGATCACCTCCATCAGCGCGATGCCGATGCCTTCGGCTAGGCCGCCGTGAATCTGGCCTTCCACAATCATGGGGTTGATCTTCACACCGCAGTCGTCGACCGCGATGAAGCGCCGGACCGTGACCTGGGCGGTGTCGGGGTCGATGTCGACCACGGCGATGTAGGCGCCGTATGGGTAGGTCAGGTTGGGAGGGTCGTAGATCACCTGGCCGTCGAGGCCGCCCTCCATGCCGTCCGGCATCGGGTCGCCGCTGTAGGCGCGCTCGGCGACGTCCTCGATCAGCGCACCCTTCTCCGGGTCGCCCTTCACGTACCAGCGGCCCTTCTCCCAGGCGAGGTCCTCGGGCCGCGTCTCCAGCATCGTCGCCGCGATCAGGCGCGCCTTGTCGCGCACCTTGCGCGAGACCACGGCCACCGCCGCGCCGGACACCGGCGTCGACCGGCTGCCGTAGGTGCCCAGGCCGTAGGGCGACTTGTCGGTATCGCCGTGGCGAACCTCGACGTCCTCCGGCGGGATGCCGAGCTCCTCGGCGACGATCTGGGCGAACGTCGTCTCGTGGCCCTGGCCCTGGGTCTGGGCGCTGATCGAGACCACCGCCTTGCCCGACGGATGGACGCGCAGATCGGCGCCGTCGTTCATCGACAGCCCGAGGATGTCCATGTGCTGGCGAGGCCCGGCGCCCACGCCCTCGGTGAAGAAGGACACGCCGATCCCCATCAGCTCTCCCCGGACGCGCTTCTCGGCCTGCTCGCGGCGCAGGTCCTCGTAGCCCGCGATCTCCATGGCCACCCGCATGGTCTCGGCGTACTCGCCGGAGTCGTAGGTCCAGCCGGTGGTCGTCTCGAAGGGGAACTGCTCGGGGCCGATGAAGCTGCCCATGCGCAGCTCGATCGGGTCGGTCTTCATCTCCAGCGCGAGTGCGTCGACCATGCGCTCGACGAGATAGACGGCCTCGGTAATGCGAAACGAGCAGCGATAGGCCACGCCGCCGGGCGCCTTGTTGGTGTAGACCGCCTTGACCTTGACGTGCGACGCGTCGAGGTCGTAGGAGCCGCAGACGATGTGGAAGAAGCCGGCGGGGAACTTCGTCGGCTGCGCCGTGCTGTCGAAGGCGCCGTGGTCGGCGATGGCGTCCACCCGCAGGCCGGTGATCTTGCCGTCCTTGGAGCACATCTCCCCGCGCATCACGTAGTCGCGCGCGAAGCCGGTGGACATCAGGTTCTCGGAGCGGTTCTCCACCCACTTGACGGGGACGCCGGCGACGATCGAGCCGGCGATGGCGCACACGTACCCCGGGTATACCGGCACCTTGTTGCCGAAGCCGCCGCCGATGTCCTGGCACTGGATGCGGATCATGTGCTCGGCCAGCCCCGCCACGTGTGCGTAGACCGTGCGGTGGGCGTGCGGCGCCTGGTTGCCGTTGTAGAGGTCGAGCTGACCCGTCTCCGGGTTGAAGTCGGCGATCATGCCGCAGGTCTCTAGCGGCGCCGGGTGACAGCGCGGGTAGATGATGTCGCGCGTGACCACGGTGTCGGCCTCGGCGAAGGCACGGTCGGTGGCCTCCTGGTCGCCGGCCTCCCAGGTCGGGCTGGCGAGGTTGTCGCGTTGGCCGGCCTTGTCGTCGCGGATCAGCGGAGCGTCGTCGTCGAGCGCCTTGCGTGCGTTGACCACCACGGGCAGCGGCTCGTATTCGACGTCGATCAGCGACAGCGCGTCGTTGGCCGAGTACTCGTCGGTCGCGATCACGAACGCGACCTCCTGTCCCTGGAAGCGGACCTTGTCGCCGGCCAGCACGGCCTGTGTGTCGTAGGAGATCGTCGGCATCCAGGCCAGGCCCAGCGTCTCGAGGTCCTTGGCCGTGACCACGGCGGCCACGTTGGGGTGCTCGAGCGCGGCCGAGGTGTCGATCGAGACGATCTTCGCGTGGGCGTAAGGGCTGCGCAGCATCGCGCCGTAGACCATCCCCGGCAGCTTGATGTCGTCGAGGTAGGTGCCCTGGCCGCGAATGAAGCGCGGGTCCTCCTTGCGCTTGAGGCGGCCGAAGCCGATCGGGCGCTCGGTGGTGGGACTGGGCAGGTTCTCGACGACCGTCACAGGCGCGCTCCTTGTTCATGCTCGGCCGCCCAGCGGACAGCGCTCACGATGTTCTTGTAACCCGTGCAGCGGCAGATGGCGCCGGAGATCGCGGTGCGGATCTCCTCCTCGCTGGGATCCGGGTTCTCGTCCAGGAGGGCGCGCGCGGTCATGATCATCCCCGGTGTGCAGAACCCGCACTGGAGCGCGTGGCGCTCGTGGAAGCCCTGCTGGACGGGATCCAGCCGGCCGTCTGTCTCGAGGTCCTCGATCGTGCGGATCTCGTGGCCCTCGCACATGGCGGTCAGGACCGTGCACGACTTGACCGGCTCGCCGTCCATCTGGACCACGCAGGCCCCGCAGTTCGACGTGTCACAGCCCCAGTGGGTGCCCGTCAGGCCGAGGGTCTCGCGCAGGAAGTGAACGAGCAGCTGGCGCGGCTCGACCTCCTCGGATCGCCGCTCCCCGTTGACCACTACCGACACTTGCACTATCAGCCCTCCTGTCGGGTCGCGCGAGCCGCCGAGCGGCTCAGCGCGCGTCGCGTGAGAACGCCGGCGAGGTGGCGCTTGTAGTCGATGGGCCCGCGGCCGTCGGCGCTCGGCGAGCAGTCCTCGGATGCGATCTCGCCCGCCTGAGCGAAGAGGTCCTCCGACGGTGCCTGGCCCCTCAGCAGCTCCTCCGCGCGGGACAGGTGAATGGTGGTCATGCCGACCGCGCTGAGCGCGATCCCGGCGTCGGCGATCCTCCCGCCGTCGAGCCAGAGTGCGGCGGACGCGGCGGCGATCGCCCAGTCGCCCGCGCGGCGCTCGACCTTCTCGTGCGCGCTGCCCGCGCCCGGGCGCAGCGGCAACCGCACCTCGGTGAGCAGCTCGCCCTCCCCCACGGCGGTCATGTACGGCCCCACGTGGAAGTCCTCCATGGCCACGACCTTCTCGCCGCCGGGGCCCCGGATGACCACCCGCGCCTTGGCGGCCGAGCACACGGCCGAGAGGTCCTCCGCCGCGTCGGCCTGGCACAGCGAACCGCCGATGGTCCCGCGATTGCGCACCACCGGGTCGGCGATGACGGCTTCGGCGTCGGCGAACAGCGGGAAGTGCCGGCCCAGCAGCTCGGACTTCAGGAGGTCGACGTGGCGGGTGAGCGCCCCGATCCGCACCTCACCGTCCTCCTCGCGGATGTAGCGCAGCTCCCTCAGGTCGTTGATGTCGACGAGGTGCTCGGGCGTGGCCAGCCGCAGCTTCATCATCGGCAGCAGGCTGTGGCCGCCGGCGATAACCCGGGCCTCGGAGCCGAGCCGGCCGAGGGCCTCGATCGCCCCCTCCACGCTGGTGGCACGCTCGTACTCGAAGGGCGCGGGAGTTTGCATGGAGCTACGACTCGACCGGCCGGCCGGAAGCGCTTGCGCGGGGCGCCGATGTCCTCGCGTTGCTCGTACTGGTCGGGCGAGTCGGCCCCGATGCCCGGCGAGGTGGGCAGGTTCTCCGGGCTCTCGTGACGAACGCTTGGGTAGAGCTGCCGCGCCGCCAGGCTGCCGCCCTCGACGTTGCGGAGGACGGCCCCCTTGGGGCTGAGTGCGGCGATCGGCGCCTCGCGGCCGAGGCGCGCGAGCGTGAGAGTGCCCCTGGTATAGACCTCGCCGATGCGCGGAGCGTCGACTTCGGTGCTCTCCGGGATGGAGCGCAGACCCTCCGCGGCGGCACCCGGGTAGAGACCGTCGATGAGCCCCATGGCGTCGGCGAGGCCGGCCTTCTTCACGAGCAGGCCCTCGAGCAGGTCGACGCCCGCGTCGAGCTGGCCGTTGATCGCGTTCACCACGTCGTTCACGGGCGAGCTCTTCTCGACGATCTCGCCCACGCCGGCGATCACCTCGTCGAGGCCGGCGGTGATCTTCCGCAGCTGCACGATCGTCGAGACGAGGAAATAGACGAGCGCGAGCACGATCAACAGCACGATCACGATGAGAACGGCCCCGGCGGCGGTCATCGCTGCTCCTCCGCGTCGTCGAGGATCACGTCGAGCGACCCGCCGTAGCCGGCGACGCCGGCCACGGTCTGCTCGACCTGCTGCTGGGTGGTGAGCAGCAGAGCGGCGGCGTCGAGATCCTTGGATCCGGCGGACGCCACCGTGGCGATCTTCTTGACCGAGGGCACGATGCTCGCGGCCGCCTCCAGCACGCCGCTCAGCAGATAGATCACGAGCGGGAGGACCACGAGCAGCAGCACGGCGTTGCCGATCCACAGCAGAGTCATCGCGGCCGCCTCTCGGCCACGATCGCGGCCTTGCGCCCGATCCCCGGCAGCGCACCGAGGATGATGTCGAACTGCGCGTTGATGGCCTTGACCGCCGGCTCGAGCGGGCGCAGGTGCTCGGCCTCCACGCCCTCCAGGGCGGCGCCCAGCGTGGCCAGCCCCTCCGAGATCGCCAGGAGGCCGCGGCGGATCAAGATCAGGGCAACCGCCAGCACGGCGATCACGACCACGGCCAGGATGACGGTCAGGACCATCATTCGTCTTCGCCGTACCCGTCGGTGAGCGCGTTCATGTAGCCGTCCTGGACCACGGCCTCGTCCACGATCATCGCCAGCACCGGTGCGGTCGCCTCGAGCTGCGGGATGTTCGCTGTGTTGGCGGCGACCTTGCCCGCGGTCTCGAGCAGGCCCTCCACGGAGCGCTGGATGCGCGCGATGTTCTGAAGCAGGATCACCAGCAGGACCACCACCACGAGCGCCGCCACCAAGCCGATGGCCAGCGCGATGCCCCAGTAGGTGTCGCCCGAGACGGCGAGCAGGGTCACTTGCCGACCGCCACCTTGCGCAGGGCCCGCGCGGCGTGCAGGATCCTCACGCCCGAGTCGTTGATGCGCGCGACGCCGTCCAGCTCGGCCGTCTGCGCGCGGACGACCTCGACGGCATCCTCCGCCGTACTGGCCTGCTTGGCGATCCGGATGGCCAGCATCACGATCGTGATCAGGATCGCGGCGGCCACCGCGATAATTACGACGCCGATCACGAGACCCACGACCCAGCCGGTCAACTGCTCCTCCTCGTCTCCCTCATTCCCCTCCTGAGGGCGCGGATTTTATAGCAGCCACCTAGCCGGCCGACTCGCTGTCGGTCGGCCGCGGGGAAAGCCCCACGTCCTTCGTGTCGGGCTCGGCGTCCGGGCGGGGTGTCCGGACCGCCGTCGGTGACCGCGTCGGCACTGTCCCCCGCGCTCAGGTCGACGCCGCCCTCGGTGGCCGGCTCGTCCGAGCCGGTGGTCTCGCCGAGGACCGAGCTCTCGAGCTGCGGATCTTCCTCGAGCATCTCGCGGGCGCGTCGGAGCCCCCGAGATCCGCGGGCACGACGCCCTCGTCCGCCGTGGCGGCCCATTCACCCTTCTCGCGCGCCTCGGCTTCATCGGGCGTGGTTCCGCCCCGCTGCTCGCTGGGCTTCTCAGGTCCCGTCGCTTCGTCGTCGCCGGCCACGCCATTCCTCTCTCTCGCCAGGCCGCGGAGCTTATCTGGCCGCCCTCAGCCGCTCGGGCCGCGCACCGTCGCCGCCACGTCGTCGAGCACCGCCTGCTCGCGCTCGCTGACCTCCTTGCCTCCGATACCGAGGAAGCCTCCCTCGCGGTGGGCGTGGGCCACGGTGTCAGCCACCCCGATCACGAACTGCCGGTAGGCATCGGTCTCCTCCGGCGTCGCCTTCTGCTCCAGCAGCGCAAGCGCGTCGCGCAGAACGGCGTTGGCTCGGGCTTCGAGACCCTTGGTGTCCTTCATCTTGTCCCGCTCGATCTCGGGTGGCGAGGAGATGATCGCCTCGAGCAGGTCGCCGCCGTGGGCCTGCCGGGCCTCGGCGTACGCGCGCCCAAGCGAGAGGCTCTCGCGTAGCGTCCCGCCGCGTTCGGCGGCGACCACCCGCAGCCCCACCAGGGCAGGGGCCTCCGTCAGCGTCGACCATTCCTCCGCGTTGAAGTCAGCCTTGTCGGTCATGGCGCCGAGTAAACCACCACCTAGCTGAGGGCGCGCTCGCCCTCGCGCCGGACCCTCAGCCACAGGTAGCCGTAGGCCTCGAGCTCGATGTCGAGGGTGCCGTCCCGCCCCGGCTTGTGGGCGCGCTCCTCCAGCAGGTCGTCGATCTCCACCTTCTCCCCCTCGGGCATCCCCAGCTCGAGGGTGCAGCTGATCGCCTTGCGCGAGAGGTTGTGTGCCGCCACGACCGTGGAGCCCTGCCACACACAGCGGTGGGCGAACAGCGCCGGCTCCGCGGTCTCGATCAGCTCGCTGGTGCCCCAGCCGAACTCCGGGCTCTCCCTGCGGCGGCGGATCAGGCGCTCCATCCAGTTGAGCAGCGAGTCGGGCTCGCGCCGCTGGGCGGCGACGTTGACCTTCTTGGGGCCGAAGCCACCGCCGGTGAGCGGGCGCACGACGTCCTTCTTCGGGGCCGTGGAGAAGCCGCCGTTGGCGTCGTCCGACCACTGCATCGGCACGCGCACACTCATGCGGTCGGGGATGTCCAGGTTCTCGCCCATCCCGATCTCGTCGCCCATGAAGATCACCGGCGTGCCGGGCAGCGAGAGCATCAGGCTCCACGCCATGCGCAGGCGCGGGCCGTCGCCGCCCAGCATTGACGCCACCCGCCGGCGCAGCCCATGCCCGTAGAGCTGCATGCCCTCGTCGGGCCCGAACGCCGCGAAGACCTCCTCGCGCTGAGGTGCGGTGAGCTTGTCGAGGCTGAGCTCGTCGTGGTTGCGCAGGAACGTGGCCCAGGCGTTGTCGGGCGGCGGGTCGGGCAGGCTGCTGATCGTGGACTCGAGCGGCTCGGCGTTCTCGCGCGCGAGCGAGAGCCAGAGGTTCTGGTTGAGCAGAAAGGCGAACTGCATGTTGAGCTGGTCGCCGTCCTCGTCGCCGAAGAAGCGGGCCAGGTCCTTCAGGCCGGTGTTCACCTCGCCCAGCAGCACCGTGTCGCCGTTTCGCCGCGACGCGAAGGCGCGCAGGCTGCGCAGCCATTCGTGAGGATCGCCGTCGACCTGCTCGGCGATCCCGTCGAGCTCGAGCATGAAGGGCACGGCGTCCATGCCGAAAGCCGGCCACGCCCAGCTGCAGCCAGAAGCCGACGATCTTGGCGATCTCGTCGCGCACCTCGGGATTGGCCACGTTGAGGTCGGGCTGAAAGCGGTAGAAGCGGTGCAGGTAGCACTGGCCCGTGGTCTTGTCGCGCTCCCAGTTGCTCGTCTCCTTGTCGGGGAAGGCGATGCCCTTGGGCTCGTCGGAGGGCTCGTCGCGCCAGATGTAGAACGAGCGCCGCGGAGAGTCCTCGCTCGCGCGCGCCTCGGCGAACCACGGATGCTCGTCCGAGGTGTGGTTGAGCACCAGGTCGACGATCACCTTGATGCCGCGGTCGTTGGCCGTGCGCACGAGGTCGACGAAGTCCCCGAGCGAGCCCAGGCGGGAGTCAACGCCGAAGTAGTCGCTGATGTCGTAGCCGTCGTCGCGGCCCGGCGAGGGATAGAAGGGCATCAGCCACAGGCACGTGACCCCGAGGCCGGCGAGGTAGTCGATCTGGCGGATCAGCCCGGCGAAGTCGCCCACCCCGTCCCCGTCGGTGTCGAGGTAGGTCTCGACGTCGAGGCAGTAGATCACCGCGTTCTTCCACCACAGGTCGCTGGTCTGGTCGAGGCGCATCAGGCGCCCGCCAGCTCGGGCAGCACGCGCTCGCCGAAGGTGTCGATGAAGGGCCCCAGGTCCTGACCGACGTGGTGGAGGTAGATCTCCTCGAACCCGAGCTCGGCCAGTTCGTTGAGAACCTCGAGGTGGCGGCCCGGATCGGAAGACACCACGACGGTCTGGGTCACGTCCTCGGGCCGCACGTGGCAGCGCCGCGATGTCGAACTGCTCGACCGTCGCGAGGTCCCAGCACAGCGGCGGGGGGAAGATGTTGGTGCGCCACTGATCGTGGGCGATCTCCAGCGCTCTGGATTCGCTCTCGGCCCACGACAGGTGGACCTGCACGGCCAGGCGCTTGCCCTCGCCTCCGTTGTCACGAAACGCCGCGATCATCCGTTCGAGCTTCTCACGGGGCTGGTTGACGGTCACGAGGCCGTCCGCCCAGCCTCCCACCCACGCCGCCGTCTCCTCGCTGATCGCGGGTCCGATGAGGGGCGGCGGTTCCGGGGGCAGGGTCCACAGCTTGGCCCGGTCGACCTTGACCAGACCGTCGTGGTCGACCACCTCGCCCGCGAAAAGCGCGCGGATCACGTCGATGCACTCGCCCAGGCGGGCGGTGCGCTCGGCCTTGTCGGGCCAGCGTGCACCCGTGATGTGCTCGTTGGAGGCCTCCCCGGTGCCCAGCGCCACCCACAGCCGGCCCGGGAACATGTGACAGAGCGAGGCGGCGGCCTGGGCGACGATCGCCGGGTGGTAGCGCTGCCCGGGAGCGTTCACCACTCCGAACGGAAGCTGCGTCGTGGCCAGCGCGGCCCCGAGAAACGACCAGGCGAAGCCGGACTCGCCCTGGCGCTCGCTCCAGGGCGAGAAGTGGTCGGACGACATCGCGGCGCCAAATCCGGCCTCCTCGGCGTGCCGAACGGCCGCCAGCAGGTCGCCGGGCGGGATCTGCTCGTGCGAGCAGTGGAGGCCGATCAGCGGCATGGGGCGGCTCATACCCGTCGCACGTCCTGAGCTACCCTGCCGGACCCGTGGTCGACGAATCGATCTTCAAGGCCTACGACGTCCGGGGCACCTACCCCGACCAGATGGACGAAGCGCTGGCCTACCGGCTCGGGCGGGCGTTCGCGCAGGTGCTGGGCCAGCTGCAGGACATTCCCGTGTCCGATCTGCGTGTGGGCGTGGGCCGCGACATGCGCCTCACCGCCGCGGACATGACCGAGCAGTACGTGCGCGGCATCGCCGACGAGGGCGCCGACGTGCTCGATATCGGAATGGTCGGAACCGAGATGCTCTACTGGACGGTGGGCTCTCGTGAGCTCGACGGCGGGCTGATGTGCACCGCGTCCCACAACCCGGCCGCCTACACCGGCGCGAAGCTCGTGAAGCGCGGCGCGCTGGCGCTGTCGGGCGACTCGGGGATCGGGGAGCTGCGCGAGATCGTGACCGCGGGCGAGCCCGGCGAGAAGTCCGCCGAGCCGGGCCGGGTGGAGCGCGAGGACGTGAGCGACGCCTTTCGCAAGGCCGCGCTGGGCTACATCACGGCCGACATCGAGCCGCTGAACGTGGTGCTCGACGGCGGCAACGGCATGGCCGGGAGCATGCTCGGTCCGCTGCTCGACACGTTCCCGCTGGAGCAGTCGCGCCTCTACTGGGAGCCCGACGGCACGTTTCCCGATCACGAGCCGAACCCGCTGCTCGAGGAGAACCGCCGTTTCATCATCGACAAGGTGCTCGAGGTGGGCGCGGACCTGGGCATCGCCTGGGACGGAGACGCCGACCGCTGTTTCTTCATCGACGACACCGGCGAGTTCGTGGCCGGGGACTTCCTCACCGCGCTACTCGCCGAGGCGCTGCTGCGCAAGGAGCCGGGCGCAACCGTGCTCTACGACGTCCGCGCCTCGCGGGCCGTGGCCGACGTGGTCGAAGGCCACGGCGGCGAGGCCATGGTCAACCGCGTCGGTCACGCCTTCTTCAAGACCCGCATGCGCGAGACCGGCGCCGCCTTCGGGGGCGAGGTTTCGGGCCACTACTACTTCCGCGACTTCTACTGCGCCGACTCCGGCACCCTTCCGGCTCTGCTGATTCTCGAGCTCCTGTCGGTGGAGAAGAAGAAGCTGAGTGAGCTGCTGGAGCCGCTGCGCTCGCGCTATTTCATCTCCGGTGAGATCAACAGCGAGGTGTCGGACCAGGAGGCGAAGATGGACGAGATCCGCTCCGAGTACTCCGACGGCCGGCTGGGCGAGCTCGACGGCATCTCGATCGACTACGACGACTGGCACTTCAACGTGCGGCCCTCCAACACCGAGCCGCTGCTGCGCCTCAACCTCGAGTCGCTGACCTCCGAGGAGCACATGGAGGCTAAGCGCGACGAGCTGCTCGCGCTGATCCGCGCCTGATCACGATCGCCAGGGCGGCGCCGATCCACAGGCCGGCCGCGGCGCCCGATCAGCCCCCAGGCGAGCGGCCCGCGCTCCAGCTGGGCCGACCGCGCTCCCCGCCCGCGGGTGTTCAGGCCGGGCTCCACCGGAAAGCTGCGCTTGACCGCCTTGGCGTAGGCCGTGGCCAGCTCCATCGCCTGCTCGCGGTCCCCGGCGCGCACGCTGAGGGCCAGGTCGAGCCGGCCGGTCAACTCGGCCTCCGAGTGGTCGCGCAGCCAGGCCAGGCCGCCGGGAGCGGGCACCGTGGAGAGCTCGAGCGCACGTTCCAGGATCGCATCGCTGCGAGCTCGGGCCAGCACGCTGTCGCGGCCGTCGAGGGGCGGAACTCGGATCACGAAGGCACGCGCGGTGTAGTCGCGCTCCTGGGCGAGGGCGAACCCCACGCCGGCCAGAGCACCCACCAGCGCGCACAGGAGGGCGATGCGCACGGCCACGCTCATAGGTTCTCAGGCCCAATAGGGTGACCGCGCTGTGCACGCGGCGGCCGGGATACACCGCATCGGGATACCCACGCCGTTCGCCGTCGGGCGGGTCAACGTGTACCTGATCGACGACGATCCCCTGACCCTTGTCGACACGGGCCCCAACTCGGGCACGTCGTTCGACGAGCTGGGGCGGGGCATCGCCGAGCTCGGCCACGCGCTGGAGGACATCGAGCTGGTGATCATCACCCACCAGCACATCGACCATCTGGGCCTGGTGTCGCTGGTAGCCGATCACTCGGGAGCCGAGGTGGCCGCTCTCGACGTGGCCGTGCCCTACATCGAGAACTTCTCGGAGGAGGCCCAGGCCGACGACGACTTCGCCCTCGGGATGATGTTGCGTCACGGCATCCCCGAGGACGTGGCCGCGGCCCTGCATTCGGTCACCCGGGCCTACCGGGCCTGGGGCGCCGCGGCCGAGGTCACGCGCCCGCTGCGCGACGGCGAGGCGCTCGCGCTGCGCGACCGGACCTTCCACGTCCATCATCGCCCGGGCCACTCGCCCACCGACACGGTCTTCCACGATCGCGATCGGCGGATGCTCGTGGCCGGGGATCACCTGATCGGGCACATCTCCTCCAACCCCCTGATCACAAGGCCCCGCGACGGCTCCGGACAGCGACCCCAGGCCCTCGTGCACTACCTCGACTCGCTGGCCGCCACGCGCGAGATGGAGCTCGATCTGGTGCTACCCGGTCACGGCGAACCGGTGACCGACCCCCACGCTCTGATAGACCGGCGCTTGGCCCTCCACCGGCGCCGGGCGGGGAAGATTCAGCGCCTGCTGGAGGAGCGCAGCCGGTCGGCGTACGAGATCGCGCAGGCCCTGTGGGGCAACATCGCCGTCACTCAGGCGTATCTGACCCTCTCGGAGGTGCTGGGTCACCTGGACCTCCTGACGAACGAGGGACGCGCTCGGGAGTCGACGGAGCAGGGTCGAAGCCGGTTCGAGGCTCTTCCTGCCCCTCCTTCCTGAGGACGCTGGCGCAGACCGGGCAGTCACCCCATCGCAGGCTCTCGCTGGCGCTGTAGAGCCGAGCGCCGCAACTTTCGCATGTCCAGTGAGGCGACATTTCGCAGTTAGAGATTGCCCGTTTTGCCCATAGCTAACCGCTCGGCCGCCCGCGTCCGGCACCTCACACAACGACTAGGCGCGGACGGTGCTTGCACGGCGCAAAAGGGCGGCGGCCATTCGTCCGTTAGTCAACCATGTACCAAGCACAACCCGAAGCCGGACGGGACCGCCGCGCACTCTCCTACGATCAAGTCACAGTGGCCGTGACAGGCGAGGACGGACTGCTGCGCAGGCGCATAAACGCAACGCTGGCGAACGCCGGCGTGGGGCTGCACGGCGGCCCCCCCGAAGGCCGAGAAGCAGACGTGGTGGTGCTGGTGCGCGACCTCTCGAAGGTGGCCCGCCTCGTGGACCTTCGCGCCGAGGTGCAGGAATCCGAGGGCACCCAGACCGTGATCGTGTCCCCCGACACCCACGGCGCTGCTCTGCGGCGCGCCCTGAGCGCGGGGGCGAGCGGGCTCGTGCTCGACACCGACGTCGACACCGCGCTCGTGCCCGCGATCCGTGCCGTGGCGGCCAACCAGACCTGCGTGCCGCGTGCGCTGAAGGTGGCGGTGGACAAGCCGACCCTGAGCCACCGCGAGCGCGAGGTGCTCAAGCTGGCGGTCACGGGCCGCACCAACGGGGAGATCGCCGCCGCGTTGTGCCTGGCGGAGAGCACCGTCAAGAGTCATCTCTCGGCGGCGTTTCACCGCCTCGGCGTACGCTCGCGCCGGGAAGCGGCGACTCTCGTGCTCGATCCTGAGGAGGGACTGATGTCGATCGTGTTGGGCACCGACAGTGCCGAACCCGGCCTCGCCACCTTCGGCGGTCGTTGATGTGACGCCCACCAAGGCAGTCGTCTTGGCGCACCCCCAGGAGGCGCTCAAGTCGGCTACCCGAGGATCCCGCTTCGTACGCGAGAGCCTCCCTCCCGCCCCCCTGCTGCCCGTGGCCAACCGGCCTCTGCTGGCGCATGCGCTCGACTGGCTCGCCCAGTCGGGGGTGCGCGAGGCAATGGTGATCGCGCCGTGCGAGCTCACGGAGCCCGTCCGCCACGCGGCCTCGGGCGCGTGCGACGGGCTCGACGTCCGCTGGCGCGAGCAGTTGCCGGACGAGACTCTCTCCTCTTCCCTGGGGCAGCTCGGCGAGTTCATCGACGGCGATCCCTTCGTTCTGCACTCGGCCGACAGCGTGTCCAAGCAGAGCCTCAGATCACTCACGGATGGCGACGACGAGGCCGAGGCGGTCCTAATCGAGGAGAACACGGGGGCCGCCGAGCTCGGCCAGGTGATCGACCTGCACCGCAACGGCTCGCGACCCCGGCCCAGGAGCGCCGGAAACCCCGCAGGCGTGGCCGTGCTCAGCGCCGAGGCGATCGAGGTCGCCCGTTCACTCGACGGGCCCAGCGATCACGTCGCGGAGACGCTCGCCGGGGTCATCGGCGACCGCGGTGGCTGCGTCCGCACGCGGCCGGTCCACGATTGGTGGCGCTTCAGGGGCGGGGGCACCGACGCCCTGCTGGAGGGCAACCGCTTCGCCCTGGAGGGCCAGACGGCCGATTTCGAGCGCGCGGACATCGTGAACTCGCAGATCCAGGGGCCGGTGGTGGCCCATCCGCTCGCCCGGATCGAATCGAGCATCGTGCGCGGCCCGGCCGTGATCGGCGCCCGCGCCCACCTGCGCAACGCCTACGTAGGCCCCTACACGTCCATAGGCGACGACGTGATCGTGGAGGGCGCCGAGGTGGAGTACTCCGTGATCCTCGCCGGCGCCTCCATCAGTTACCTGGGGGGCCGGCTCGAGGCCAGTGTGCTCGGCCAGCAGTCGAAGGTCTCCCGCGATTTCCGCCTTCCCAGGGCGCTACGCCTCACGGTTGGAGAGGGCGCGGAGGTGTCCCTCACCCGACCCTAAGGAAAGATTAAATTCTGGGGTAGCTTACCCCAGCGCGGGGGGACCGGTATCGGATTACGGTCGCGAAAGGATGAGTTCCCTTCGCATTCACCCCGCGGCCGTCGCCCCCGTCGAGGGCCCCCGGCGAGACACCGGCAGGTTCTCCCGCGGCATCCCGCGACGAGGGTGATCTGCTGCAACGTGCGATCGCCAGGGCCAAGGAAGGCGACCCGGCGGCGCTCGACTTCCTCTACGTACGTTATGCGGACGACGTGTGCGGCTACGTGCAGAGCATCGTCCACGACCGCTTCGAGGCCGAGGACATCACCCAGACGCTGTTCTCGAAGCTGCTGACCAAGGTCCGCCGCTACGAGCAGCGCGAGGTGCCCTTCTCGGCCTGGATCCTGAGGGTCGCCCGCAACGCCTCGCTCGATCACCTGCGCAGCAGGCGCATGGTCCCGGTCG
Source organism: uncultured Thermoleophilaceae bacterium (assembly GCA_963728155.1). Lineage (GTDB taxonomy): Bacteria > Actinomycetota > Thermoleophilia > Solirubrobacterales > Thermoleophilaceae > JACVRW01. The sequence continues at coordinate 216,933 of CAVSJF010000006.1, forward strand.
AGGAGGTGCGCATCAGCGAGGACGGCGAGGATGAGCTGCGCTTCGACCGCTACACCTCGCTGCGCGACGCGCTGGCCGAGCTGCCCGAGGACCAGCGCGAGGTGCTGGTGCTGCGCCACGTCGCGGGACTGTCTCCGCTGGAGATCGCCCGCCACATGGACAAGACCGAGAGCTCAGTGCACGGCCTGCATCATCGAGGCCGTGGAGCGCTCCAGGTCGCCCTGCGCGCGCTCGACGCCGCCCCGGTCGTCCAGGCCGGCAGCGCGGCCTAGGCCTAGGCTGCGCGCTCGTTCCCGCCGGGTCGGAACGGGGCACGCCCGCGGCCAGTCGGCCTGAGTGCACATCGGCCAACAGCAGGAGCACGGCGTGCTCCACCAGCGCGGCGGGCTCGATGTCGAGGTTCTCTGCCTCGCGGTTGACCGCGCTGCCAGTCCGCCGGCGTCAGATCGACGGCCAGGGACACGGCGGGTAGGGCGCCCGACGGCGCTCGTACGGGCGGGCGGGCGGCGGGCCGGCCCGCCGCCCGCGCGTCCAGCCAGTGGCAAACGGCGCGCTGCACGAGCCGCGCTCGCGGTACGCCCAGCAGCCCGGCGCCGCGCTCGACCTCTTCGATGGCGAACTCGTCGAGCGCGACCTCGACTTCGCGCTTGGCCCTGTACATCTACCCCACACTTCGGGGTCACGGCCGGATCGGATCACACGGGGTGTTCGGACGCCTTACGCGCCGAACGCGCCGGCCAGGTCACGGCGCGATTCGATCCCGAGCTTGCGGTAGGACTGGCGCAGGTGCCACTCGACCGTCTTCAGCGTGATCACGAGCTTCTCCGCGATCTCGCGGTTCGAGTGGCCCTGCTTGGCCAGCAGCGCCACCTGGCGCTCTCGGGTGGTGAGCGACTCCTCGCCACTGAGCGCGACGCGGCGCGGGCGGGCCCCCGCAGCGGACAGCTCGCCGAGGCCGTAGCGGGCAAGAGCCTCGGCTTCGCAGCGCTGGGCGAGGTCGACCCCGCGGGTCAACGGCTCGCGGGCGTCGCGGCGCCGCGACGCCTTTCTGAGCGCCGCGCCATGGTCGATCAGCGCCGAGGCCAGCGAGAACATGGCCTGTGAGGAGTCGAGCGCGGTCACCGCTTCCTCTAGCAGCGTGAGGCCGTCGGCTCCGCCCTCCACCAGACCAAGCACGTGCAGCGCACGCCCGACCGTCTCCGGGGCGCCGAAGGAGTTGGCCAGATCGAGCTCCGCCTGCGCCAGTGCCGAAGCCCGGTCGCGGCGCCCCAGGCTGAGCTCGGCCAGCGCGGCCTCCGAGCGCCACGGGAACATGGCCGGGTTGCCGGCACCGAGCTGCGCGGCCCGCTCGCCGCAGTCCCGGAGGTCGCTCAGGGCGTCCTCGGCCTGCCCGATCGACCGCCGCACCTGTCCGCGGACGAGGAGGAAGTTCGCGTAAGGGATGCCCGACGTGGGGTCGGCGCTGCGCTCCCAGCGCCTCACGTGGGCCAGGGCGATCTCCGGAGCCGCCTGATGGAGCAGCAGCAGCGGCACGAGCCCCTGGGCGGGGAACGCGCGGTCGCGCCAGGCGTCGCGATGAGTCGAGCGAGCGGCCTGAAGGTCGCGCAGCGCATGCCCGACCCGTCCGCGGCGGAGGATCGCCGTGGCCCTCAGGCTGTGGGCCATGGTCAGGCCGACGGCCGAGCCGCGCTCCCGCCCGATCTCGATCACGGCGGTGAGCACCGCTTCGGCGGACTGCAGGTCGCCAGTGAGCATCAGCGCAAGCGCGGCCAGCGCCGGCCCGAGACCATCGGCGCCGTGCTCCTCGACGAGCGTTCCCGGACCCAGTGCGGACAGCGCCATCTGCCGCACCTCGGGGGCCGGCTTGCCCTGGAGCGCCCCGTCGTAGGCGCAGTAGGCGAGGCTCAGGCGGCCCTGGGGAGTGGTCGCGTCGCCGAGGCTCCAACCGGTCTGCAGGTCGTCGGGTTGGTCGGCGAATCCGAGCCGGGCCGCCACGGCGTAGGACACGGCCAGCTCCGTGTGGAGCGGCTCGTTGAAGTCGCCGATCTCGGCCGCGCCGCGGCGGAAGGCGGTCGCCGCGGTGCGAAAGCGCGCCTCGGCCATCAGGATGCGGCCCATCCACAGGCTCGCGACCGCGCGCTCGGGCCCGCGATCGAGCATCTCGGCCGCCCTGCGCAGCCGGCCCAGGGCCTCGGGGGCGCCGGCCATGGCCTCCGCGCGGCCCAGGGTGGCCACCAGCTCGCGACGGCGCTCGCCGTCGGGCGGTTCGGCCAGAGCACGCTTGAGGTAGCCGGCCGCCTGCTCGGGGTGCCCCTGGGCGAGGGCGGTCTGGGCGGTGCGCTCGAGCAGGTCGACGGTCCAGTCGCTGCCCGCGGGGCGCGCGCGCATCAGCTGCTCGGCCACGGCCACGTCCTCCGCGTGGTCGGCGTGCAGCATCCGCGCCGCCGCCAGGTGCGCCTCTCCGCGCCCGGCCGGAGCCCAGTGCGCCTCGAGCGAGCGGGGAACGATCTGGTGGTAGAAGCTGAGGATGCCGCTCCTCTCACGAGGCGAGCGGCCGCCAGTCGCTCGAGCGACCGGGCTGCCTCCTCGGAATCGAGGTCCGGCGAGCTCCGCGGCGTGGCGGAGATCACACCCGGCGCCCAGCGTGGCGACGGCGCCCGCCAGCTCGACCGCGCCGGGGCCCAGCCGGGCGAGGCGCAGGAGCACGGCATCGGCCACCGCGGCGGGGGCGACCTCGGCCACGCCGGGTGCCTCCTCGGCGGTCGCCGCCCAGCCGCGGTCGGCGAGCTCGCGCGACAGCTCCTGGAGGAAGTAGCGATCGCCGCCGGTGGCCTCGTGGCAGGCGCGGCAGAACTCGTCCTCGGCGTCGGGGAAGGCGTTCTCGCGCAGCCAGCGGGCGCTGCCGTCGGGCGACAGCGGCGCCAGGCGCACGTGAATGGCTCGCGGGTGGCGCACCAGGCCCGCCACCGCGGGAGGCATCATCTCGGTGTTGGCCGCCAACAGCACCACCACGGGCAGGTCGTCCAGGCGGTGGCTGAGGTAGAGGAGCAGCTGCATGGTGGCGTCGTCGACCACGTGGGCGTCGTCGACGCAGATGAGCAGCGGAGCGCGCTGGGCGAGGTGGCAGCAGAGCCGGTAGAGCCCGTGCACGACCGAAGGGAGCCGGCTCCTGGGGACGCAGGTCGCTCGGGCCCTTGGCCATCAGCGGCCCGGCCAGAGCCGCGGCGCCCGAGAGCAGCGTGGCCCGCTCGTCGGGCTCGGTGCGCTCGAGCTCCTCCTCGAAGAGCTGAAGCGCCCCGCCAAAGGTCAGGTCGCGCTCTGACTCCTTGCCGATCGCGTAGAGCACACGCATGCCGTTGAACGCCGCGTGCTCGCCGGCCAGCTCGAGCAGCTTCGACCGGCCCGAGCCGGGCGGTCCATCCAGAATCACAAAAGCGCCGGATCCGGCCAGAGCGCGGTCGATGATCGCCCCGATCAGCGCGACTTCCGTATCGCGCTCGAAGATGGCCACATCGCTCGCCGCTGAGCCTGACTCCTCCGGTTCGGACTCGTCCGTGTAGAGGCGAAGGGTCATGTCGAGTGGGGTTCCAGCGTATGCACGCCTTCGCGAAATCGCAAGATTCCGGCAACATTCGACCCGCGATAGATTCTCTGGCCTTGCCGGCCGCGGAAACCGCCCTCGAACGCGCCGAGGAGCTTGCGGAGCGCCTTCTGCCCGATCGCTCGCCCAAGCGGCGCATGCTGGTGATCGTCAACCCGTACGCCACCACGGTTTCCGACCGGCTGCGGAACCTCGTCGTATATGCCCTGCAGTCGCGCTACTCGGTGGAGGCGATCGACACCGAGGAGCCCCACCACGCCACCGAGCTCTGCCGCGAGGCCGCGCGCGAGGGCTACAACGTTGTCGTGGCGTTCGGCGGGGACGGAACCGTCAACGAGGCCGCCAACGGCCTGGCCGGGTCGGACACGCCGCTCACCGCGTTGCCGGGCGGCTCGACCAACGTCTGGGCGCGGACGCTGGGGATCCCCAACGACGTGGTCGACGCCACCGAGCACATGCTGCGGATGGCCGACCAGTTCGAGCCGAGGCGGATCGATCTCGGGCGGGCCAACGGCCGCCACTTCGTGTTCGCCTCGGGCGTGGGACTCGACGCCTCTGTGGTCGAGCGAGTGGACCAACACCCTCGGCTGAAGGCGCGCTACGGAGCCTGGTACTACAGCTGGGCGGGGGTCGGCATCTTCACCCGGCGCTACCTCGTGAACGCGCCGCGGGTCCGCGTTCACGCCGACGGGCGGGAACTCGAGGCCGTGACCGTGATCGTCCAGAACTCCGATCCGTTCACCTATTTTCGCAAGCGGCCGGTCCGGGTGGCCGACGGCGCCGGCCTGCACACCGGGACGCTCGGGGTGGCGGTGCTGCGCAGCGCGACGCCTCTCGAGCTGCCCACCTTGATCCCCCGGCTGCTCTCGGGCCGCCCGGAAGCCGTGCTGCGCCATCGCCAGGTCGAGTCGCTCGGCGCGCTCAGCGGGTTGCGCGTCGAGGCGATCGACGACGAGCCGTTCCCGGTGCAGGTCGACGGCGACTACATAGGCGAGACGACCGAGGTGCAGTTCGAAGCGGTACCGGGCGCTCTGCTGGCGGTCTCCTGAGCGAGGCTCAGGGACAGGGGCGGCCCTTCTTGCGACCGGGATAGAGGCACAGGTCCTGGCGCTTGGGCAGCTTGCCACCGCGGATGAGCCAGCGCGTGTACTTGCCGATCTGCCCGCTCTTGCGGACCGACACCTTGATGATCGTGCCCGCGCGCAGGAAGCGAGACATGCTCTTGAAGCGCACCGGCTTCTTCTTGGAGGTCTTCCTGAACTCCTTGGCCGGGCAGCTCTGGCCAAAGCATCGGACGACCACCTTCGACTTGGCCGGCGTCCGCACCTCGAGGATCCGCACCCGCACGCCGCCCGGATAGACGCTGCCCGCAAGGCGAGCGACCGGGAAGGGGTTGATCAGGGCCACGGCGGAGGCGGGCCGGGGGCGCACGTTGACGTTCAGCGTCTCGGTCTGGACGGCGCCGCCCGAGTCGCGAACCTGAAGGCGAACGAGCCGCTCACCCTTCTTGGGGAACACCGTGAAGGCCGTCGGTCCGTTGATGTTCTCGTCGAAGTCGCCGTCGCCATCGAGATCCCAGCGCTGAGCGACGATGGAGCCGTCGGGGTCGTAGGAGAAAGAGCGCAGGGAGACCTGCTGGCCGACCACGGGCCGAAGCGGAGAGATGGAGAATTGAGCGACGGGGAGGCGGTTGCTCGCAGCCGCGGAGACCGTGAGGGTCTCGGCAGCGACGGTCGAGAACCGGCACGAGTTGTCGTACACGCGCAGGCGCGCAGTCTTCGGGCCCGGGGTCGAGAAGGTGTGAGCAACGCTGGCGCTGGCCCCGTCGTCGAAGTCGCCGTCGCCGTCGAAGTCCCATGCGTACCGCGTCAGTTCGCCGTCCGGGTCAAAGCTCTGGACTCGAAGAGGACCTCCTGGCCCACCGAAGGGGAGGTCGGGGAGAAGCGGAACTGGGCGATGGGCGCGATGGCGCCGGGCTGGACGTCGACGCGTGAACGTGCATCGCACGTCCTCTGCGCCAGACTCTTCGACTCTCAGCTGGACGGTCCTGAGGCCGCACGAGCCGTAGGGGAAGGTCGTCGGATTGCCGTCCTGCTCGAATCCAGGTGCCGCCGGCGAAGTCCCACTCGCGTCAGGACGATCGTGGACATGGTGAGGGTCCGGTGTGGACGTGGAGGTGAACGTCGTCGCCTGCCCGGCCACAGGTGGGATCGGGCGAGACGATGTGGGAGGGCGTGGGCGCAGCCGCAGCAGGCGCGACCGCAACCACCATGACCCCCAGGGTGGCCAGCAAGATTCGCACTGGCGGCCATGATAGGGAGTCGACATAACTCCGTCTCCTCCTCGCGGGCAATGCTGGCCGAAACCGGTCCACGGTGGGGCGCAACCCGCCCCGGCGGCGGAAGTCGCGGTCTAGCCGGTCGGGGTGACGCGGTAGGCGTCGAACACCGACTCGATGTTGCGCAGCCGGGCGATGCAGGTCTTCAGCGCCTGGGTGTCCCCCACCTCCACCACGAAGCGGTTCTTGACCATCGGGTGCACCACCGTGCAGCGCGCCTCGAGGATGTTGATGCCGGTCTCGGCGAAGGTCCGCGAGAGGTCCTCGAGCATGCGGGTGCGGTCCCAGCCGTCGATCTGCAGCTCCACGCGGAAGGGCGCCGAGGTGTCGCCCTCCCAGGCGACGGGCGTGAACCGCTCGGGATTGCGCTTGAGCGCCTCGGCGTTCGGGCAGTGGTCGTGATGGATCGTGATGCCCTTGCCCAGTGAGATGTAGCCGACGATCGGGTCGCCGGGCACCGGCCGGCAGCACTTGGCCAGCCTGAGCATCACGTCGTCGACGCCCTCGACCTTGATGCCGAAGTTCGAGGAGGCGGCCGTCTTCTTGGGGCTCTCCCGGCGCTCGAGCAGCTCGCTCGCCGCCGACGCCGGCTCGACCGCGGCCTCGCCCTCCTTGAGGCGGTGCATCAGCTTGGATGTGACCGTCTTGGGCGAGATCTTGGCCTGGCCCAGAGCGATGTAGAAGTCCTCGCCCTTGCGGAAGCCCATCTCGCGGATCACGTCGGCCAGCAGCGGCGAGCCGGCGATCTTCTGCGGCGGCAGCCCGGCGCGCTTAGGTGCTCGTGCAGGGTCTCGCGGCCGGTGCGCTCGGAGTCCTCGCGGCGCTCGCGCTTGAACCAGGCGCGGATCTTCGACTGCGCTCGGGTGGTCTTGGCCAGCGCGAGCCAGTCCCGCGAGGGGCCGCGCTCCTTCTTGGAGGTGAGCACCTCGCAGATGTCACCCGACTCGAGCTCGTAGTGCAGCGGCACGATCTTGCCGTTGACCTTGGCGCCGACGCAGCGGTGGCCCACGTCGGTGTGGATGGAGTAGGCGAAGTCGAGCGGGGTCGCCCCCGCGGCCAGCGACTTCACCTCGCCCTTGGGGGTGAACACGAAGACCTCGTCCTCGAACAGGTCGGCCCGCAGGGTCTGGGCGAACTCCTGGGGGTCCTTCATGTCGTCCTGCCAGTCGAGCAGGTGGGCGAGCCACTCGGCCTGCTCCTCCATTGGCTCCGAGCCGTCGTCCTTGTAGATCCAGTGCGCGGCCACTCCGTACTCGGCGGTGCGGTGCATCTCCATCGTGCGGATCTGGATCTCGAGCGGCCGGCCCTCGGGCCCGATGACCGTGGTGTGCAGGGCCTGGTACATGTTGAACTTGGGCATTGCGACCCAGTCCTTGAAGCGCCCCGGGAGCGGCTTCCACAGCGAGTGGATCACGCCCACCGCGCCGTAGCAGTCCTTGACCGAGCCCACGATCACCCGCATCGCGGTGAGGTCGTAGATCTCGTTGAACTCGCGGCCCTTCTTGGTCATCTTCGAGTAGATCGAGAAGAAGTGCTTCGCGCGCCCGGAGATCTGGGCCTCGATGCCCACGGCCCCGAGCTCGGTCTGCAGGTACTGGCCGGCCCGCGAGACGTAGGCCTCGCGCTCCTCGCGCTGCTGAGAGACCAGCTGCTTGATCTCGCTGAACTTGCGCGGGTGCAGCGTGGCGAAGGCCAGGTCCTCCAGCTCCCACTTGATGGCGTGGATGCCGAGCCGGTGCGCCAGCGGGGCGAAGATGTCGAGCGTCTCGCGCGCCTTCTCCTGCTGCTTGTGCTTGGGCATGGAGCCGAGCGTGCGCATGTTGTGCAGCCGGTCGGCCAGCTTGATCAGGATGACCCGGATGTCCTGGGCCATCGCGACCATCATCTTGCGGTAGTTCTCGGCCTGGCGGTCGTCGCGGCTCTGGAAGGTGACGCCCGACAGCTTGGTCACGCCGTCCACCAGCTTGGAGACCTCCCCGCCGAAGACCTCGTCGACCTCGTCCAGCGACGCGCTCGTGTCCTCGACGGTGTCGTGGAGGAGCGCGGCGCACAGGGTCGCGGTGTCCATGCGCATCCCGGCGCAGATCTTGGCCACGCCGACGGGATGGACGATGAAGTCCTCGCCGCTGGCCCGGCGCTGGTCGGCGTGCCGCGCGCATGCGAACACGAACGCGTTCGTCACGAGCTCGCGGTCGACCGCCTCGACGGCCTCCTCGGCGTGCTCCTCCACCACCGCGAAGAGGTCGCCGAGCAGAACCCGCTGATCGTCGCTGAGGCGCGTCTTGGGCCCCGCGGGACCGCGCGGCCCGTGCTCGTCGACGCGCTGGTGGTCGAAGTCGCGCCCGTTGCCGCGGCCGGCTTTGGGCAGCTTGCGGCGCTTGGTGGCGGCAGCGGTCCGGCCGCCACGTTCGCTGGGCTTGGTCTTGCCCTTCGCCATGCAGTCGATTCTAGAGCGAGTTGCCGGTGCTCTCGGCCACTCCCTTCGAGATCAGGCCGCCCGCGCCGCGGGGCGCTGACTCTCGACGTCGGCCAGCGCCTGCTCGACTGCCGCCAGGCGCTGCGCGGAGCGGGCAAACAGGCGTGACTCCGAGAGCTCCCTGCGCGTGGCCTCGACCACGCGGCAGGCGAGCGGCTCGAGGCTGAACTCGATGAGGCCGAGCTCACCGAGGATCGCCAGCATCCGGGCGCAGACCTCAGCCGTGCGCGGATGCCGCCCCTCGCCGCGCAGCGCCCGCTCGAGCGCGCCGGGGGGCGCCGGATCGCCGAGGTCCCGAAGCGCCCGGTACGCGTCGGCCAGCGCCGGTCTGAGGTCGAGCCCGGCCCGGTATACGAGCAGGGCGAACTCGGCTTCCGCCGGACCCCAGGCGATGTGGGTCCGCGGGCCCGTGCGCAGCAGCGGATCGGCGCGCCCGCCCGGAGGCGGATCGAGCGCAACCAGGTGCGCGAACGGGACGGCCAGCGCCGGGTCCGCCTCGATCGTCTCCCACGAAGCCACCGGCATCGCCTGCTCGTGCAAGCCCGCGACGATCTGCTCGAGGCCCGCTGCCCGGCGGCCGACGTCGGCCACCACCACCAGCACCGCCTCGCCGCTGGTGAAGAGGTCGCCGGCCACGCCGGCGAAACCCTCGCCACGGCGATCGACGGGCTCAGTGTTCGCCCCATGGATGGTTTCCACGGAAGCGCCCCCGCGCTGGAGCGCCCGGGCGACCCGCTCCCAGAACGTCCCGTCCTCGCCGAGCACGCGCAGCTCCCCCGCGTGGGTCGGGCACAGCGCCCGCAGGAGAACGCGGGGCTCGACCATGCCGTTCCAGCGGTTGCGTTCGAGGCGCAGCGCGATGTCGTGGTTGGCGGCCTGGGCGGGCGCCAGCGCCTTGGGGGCCGTGCCGAAGGCCACGCCGCGGGAGCGCGACCCACCCGCGGTGACCAGGGTGAAGCGCGAGTGCTGCTTCTCGTCGCCCATCGCCACCACGTGCTCGAAGCGCGCAGCGGGCACGAGCAGCGTCGGCTGTGGGTTGCCCATCCCATAGGGGCGCAGGCACTCGAGCTCGTCGGCCAGCTCGAGTCCGAGGAGCCCACCCGGCACCACGGCGTCCACGCGCTCACGCGCGACCATGTCGGAGGGTGTGAGGGCATGCCCGGCATGGGTGGCGAGCGCGCGAGCGAAGTCCTCGACGGCCGAGGCCTCGAGCTCCACCCCGGCCGCCATCCGATGCCCCCCGAAACGCGTGAGGTGCTGCGCGCATGCGGCCAGACCCGCGTGGAGGTCGTAGGCCGAGATGCTGCGTCCCGAGCCCCGGCCGGCGCCGTCCTCCAGAGCCACGACCACGCAGGGCCGGCGCCAGCGCTCGACCAGCCGCGACGCCACGATGCCCACCACCCCCGGGTGCCAGCCCTCCCCCGCCACCACCATCGCCGCCCGGCTGGCCTGGGCCTCGCAGGCCGCCTCGGCGGCGAACTGGATGCGCGTCTCGGCCTCGCGGCGGTCGCCGTTGAGCAGGTCGAGCTCGCGCGCCACCTCCCGCGCACGGTCCTCGTCCTCGGTGAGCAGCAGCTCGAGCGCGGCGTCGGCGCGGCGCATCCGCCCCGCGGCGTTGATCCGCGGGCCGAGCCGGAAGCCAAGGTGCTGCTCGCTGAGCTCGGCGGGCTCCACCGAGGCCACCGCCATCAGGGCCCGCAGACCGAGCTTGCGCGTGCGCGAGAGAGCCGTGAGGCCCTCGCGCACGATGCGCCGGTTCTCGTCTCGCAACGGCACGAGGTCGCACACGGTGGCGAGCGCGGCGAGGTCGAGGTCCTCCTCGGCGGCGCGGGGATCCGCGCCGGCGGCGGCGTGCAGCGCCTCGCTCAGCTTGAGCACCACGCCGGCGGCGCACAGCTCGGGGCACCCGTAGGAGTCGAGCGCGGGGTGCACCACGGTGCAGTCCGGGAGCGCCGCTCCGGGGCGGTGGTGGTCAGTGACAACCACGTCGAGCCCCGCCTCCCGCGCGGCGGCCACCTGCTCGACCGCGGTCACCCCGCAGTCCACCGTCACCAGCAGGTCGACGCCGCGCCCGGCCAGGCGCTCGACCGCGGCAATCGAGAGGCCGTAGCCCTCGTCGAAGCGGCTCGGCAGCTCCCACGCGGGATCGCCGCCCAGCTCTCTAAGGGTGCGCACGAGCATGGCCGTCGAGCACACACCGTCGACGTCATAGTCCCCGAACACGACGATCCGCGAGCCCCGCTCGACATGGCCCAGGATCGTCTCGCAGGCGGCACCGGCGCCCGGTAGTGAGGCCGCATCGTGACGCTCCCCCGCGGCCAGGAAACGGCGGGCCTCCTCCACCTCGCCGAAGCCCCGGCGGGCCAGGATCGCGCCGACCATGCGCGATACGCCCAGGTCCTCGGCCAGACGCTCGGCGAGCGCCACCTCGTAGGGCTCGCACACCCACCTGGCCGGCTTGGACTGCATCCGGCCCATCGTGGTGAGGGAAGCGGACAGAACGGAACTCTTCGCCCCGTCCGCTGGGTCAGGCGGCGGTCAGGAATCCGCGCGGGGTCTCGTGGCCCCGAGCCACAGCAGACGCCCGGAGCGGCGCAGGACGGTGGAGATCGGCTCGTCGGGATCGGAGGGGTGACGGGTGGTCAGGCACTGGTTGAGCCACACGCCTTCGACGAGGCTCGCGTACGCGCATGCGAGGTCGTTGACCGTCGTGGCCCCTTCGAGGGCCGTGTCGAAGTGGTCGAGCGCGTTCTCGAGCATCCCCTCCAGCCGCTCCACCCAGCGCGCGTGCTCGTCCATGCTGGGGCGGCGGACCTGCTTGCTCCAGAGTCCGTAGGGCACGGCGCTGAGCCAGAGTGCCCACAGAAAGGCGTAGCCGGTCGTCGGCCTGGCGCCCTGGCGGGGCCCCCGCGCCGATTCGCCGGCGAGGAAGGCATCGAGCCACTCCTCGGCGCTCGTGTAGTCGTGCGGAGCGGGTAGCTGGATCTGCTCGATCGACCCACCCGCGCTGAGGGCTCGCTCCATCGTCTCGACCTGGAAGGCGGCCTGGCTACCGAAGAGGTTGGTGATCGCCCCGCGAGTCTTGCCATCGTGCGCGGCGACCGCGCCGGCGTCGAGCCGGGCAAACGGGCCAACCGCGATTGACCGGGCGTCGAGCTTCTCGGAGTCCGTCTTGATCTGCTCCAGGGCCACGAGCTCGCCGATCTCGACGTAGCGCTCGCGGGCCTCGCGCTGCGGAAGCGTGGACCGTCCTGGGTGCTGTTTGGGGGTTATGGCGAGGCTCCTTCGACTCCGGCACACACGGTACGTCCATCACCGGACTTGACTTGACGCTACACGATACGTACCGTCCGTATTTACATACGTACCGTACGTATCTATGGAATTTCTCCGCGAACCCACCCCAACACGCAGATGGCTCGGCCTGAGGAGATGGGCCGTGACCTTCGTGGCCACGGCCGTATCGACCTACGCGTTGGACGCAATCGCCACCGCGGCAGGACTCCTGCTGGCCGCCTCGCACGTTCTGCGCGGCCTCGATCACTCACTGGTGCTCGTACTGGTCGCCGCTACCTACGTGGTCTGGGGAGCCGGACTGCGGGTGAACCTCAAGGCGAATTGGACGCTGCTCGAGGAGACGGGCACAAGTACCAATGCCCTGTCGAAGGCGGCGCACGATCTGACGAAACTCAGATCGGCGAGCCTCCGCACGCAGAAAATCGCGTCGGCCGTCGGTTACGTGGGCACCGAGCTCGTCAAGGAGGCGCCCTACTACGCCGGTGCCTTCGGCGCCGTTGCGCTGAGCGATTCGGTCTCCTCGACCGACGCTCTCGTCTTTCTCGGGGGTGCGAACCTGGGCGCCGCCGCCTACGAGTACGGGCTCGCGCGGTTGACGAGGGCGTTCCTGGCGCTCAGTGCGAGCCGGCGCGCGTGAAGCCGTGATCTATGCCGTGCTGGCGGTCCATCCGGGAGCCCCACCAGTAGGAGAGCCCCAGGCCGATGGCCGAGCCGGGCACGGCGATCAGCGCCTGCACGATGTCGGTGTCGCTCGCCCCCGGCACGGTGAGGCCGTTGGCCGCGAAACCGAACAGGGCGGCGAAGAACGCCGAGGCGAGAAAGGCGCCCACGATCCCGCCGTAGAAGCGGTCGGGCACGAACACCGTGAAGTGCCACAGCGCAATGCCCATCATGACCCAGACCACGAGGCTCATCGGCGGCCGTGCTTCTTCTTGGGACGCTGGCGCTTGGGCTTGCCGCTACCTGCCGTCGAGGTGGTGCGGGAGGCCGGCGCGCCGTTGCCGTCGCCGCCGTTGCCGTCGCCGCCGGGGCGGGGCGGCACCGGCCGGGTGGCCTCGGGCGGCGGCGCGGCGCCCTTGTCGGCTTCGGTGGTCCCGGCGTCAGGGGGCTGGGTGGCGGCCGCGGGTGGCGTGGCCGGCTGCGGGGCGGGCCTCGGCTTCGCGGCCCGCGCGGCTCGCCGGGCGGCCCGGCCCTCCTGCGGCGGCCGCGGTGCGCCGGCCGGTGCTCCCGCACCGGTGCCGGCGGCGGCCGTGGCCACGGCCGGGCCGCCGGCCACAGCGCCAGTGGCGAAGGCGGGCACGAGTCCTCCCGACTGCTCCATCACGAGCCGGCGGCGGCGCATGTACACCTGCTCGCGCTCCTTCCACTCCACGAGCACCGGCGTGGCGATGAAGATCGACGAGTAGGCGCCCGAGGCCACACCCACGAGCAACGCGAAGGCGAAGTCCTTGAGCGTGTCGCCGCCGAAGAACAGCAGCGCGCCAACCGGCATGAGCACCACGAAGCTCGTGGCCAGCGATCGCGTGAACACCTCGGACATCGAGCGGTTGGCGATCTGCGAGAACGTCGCGCGCGGCATGCGCGGCACGTTCTCCCGTATTCGGTCGAACACGATCACCGTGTCGTAGAGCGAGTACCCCATGATCGTGAGCAGGGCGGCGACCGTCGAGGTCGTGACCTCCCTTCCGAACAGGGCGTACACGCCGCCGGTGATGAGCAGGTCGTGGGCCAGGGCGATCAGAATCGGCACCGCGAACTTCCACTCGAAGCGGAAGCCGATGTAGAGCGAGATCAGCAGCAGCGAGGCGATCACCGCGATCAGCGCGGTCCGCGCTATCTGCTCGCCGAACGTCGGGCCGATCGACTGCGAGGAGAAGTCGCCGACCGCCACACCGAAGCGCTGGTCGAGCGCCCCCTCCACGTCGTCGACCTCGGAGGGGTCGAGCTCCGGCACCGAGATCTGGAAGACGTTGTCGCCCAGCTCCGGGTCGTCGACGGCCTGGATCTTGGCGTCGTCGTAGCCCAGCGGGCCGAGCACCCCGCGCACGTCGTCGACGCTTGCCTGACGCTCGAGCGGCGTGGTGATCCGCGTGCCCGACTCGAAGTCGATGCCGAACTGGATGCCGAGCGTGGAGATGGCTATCGCGCCCACCAGGAGGATCACGCCCGAGAAGGAGAAGAACCAGCGGGCGTTGCCCATGAAGTCGAAGCTCCACGACTTGTGATCCTTGCCCACGCCGAGCGCACTCGGGCGCCGCAGCAGGCGCGTGCGCGCCATCGAGCCCAGGATCGCGCTGGTGGCCAGCACCGCTGTGAACAGCGACACCAGCGTTCCCACACCGAGCGTGAAGGCGAAGCCCTTGACCCCCGCCGTGGCGAGCGTGAAGAGGATGAAGGCCACGCCCACGGTGACCACGTTCGCGTCGATGATCGTCCGCAGCGCCTTGGTGTAGCCGGCCGAGATGGCGGCGGGGATCGATCTCCCCTCGCGCACCTCCTCCTTTATTCGCTCGTACATGACGATGTTGGCGTCGGCCGCCACCGCCAGGGTGAGCACGAGGCCCGCGATGCCGGGTAGCGTGAGCGTGATCGGAATGAGCTTGACCAGGGCGAGCAGCAGCACCGCGTAGATCAGCAGCGCGGCCGTGGCCACCATGCCGAGCACGCGGTAGAAGATGAGCAGGAAAAGCACCGTCAGCGCGAGCCCCACGCCGGCGGCGAGCAGGCCCTGGTCAAGCGCCTGGCGCCCGAGTGTGGCCGACACCTGGGTCTCGGAGATCAGCTTGAGGTCGACGGGCAGCGCGCCGATGCGCAGGCTCTCCGCCAGGTCATTGGCGGCCTGGAAGTCGCCCACGTTCTCGATCTGGGCGCCGTTGCGGCCGTCGATCCCCTCCGGGAGCTGGACGAAGTCGATCGTGGCCAGGGACACGATCTGGTCGTCGAGGGTGATCGCGAAGCGCTGGAAGAACTGCTCCTTGTCGCCGCCCGGGTTGAGAGTGGAAGCGTCGAAACCGCGCTCGGCGATCCGCTTGGTCACCCGCGCGAACGCCTCGCGGCCCTTGTCGCTGAACTCCATCGAGACCAGCGGGGCGTTGGTGTTGGGGTCGGTGTTGGCTTCGGGGTTCTTGATGTCCTGCCCCGAGAGCTCGGAGTCGTCCTCGAGCACGCTGAAGCGCTTGATCTGGGGCGGCTGGTTGGGCGAGCGCTCCTGCTCGACCACCACGACCCCCTCGGGCACCTTGATCACGCGTGAGCCCGACGGCGGCCCGCCGGAACCAAGCGCCTCGAGCTCCGACAGGCACTCGGTGGTCTTCGCGTACTCCTTGCCCGCGCCCCCCTCGGGCTGGTACTCGGCCAGCAGCTCGTCGCAGGAACCCGACGGCTCGTAGGTGCCGGTGCGCACGGGCTTGCCGTCGGGGCCGATCGGCAGCTGGTCGGGGCCGAAGAGGTAGTAGCGGTCGTTGGCGGTGTTGTTCTTTCGGTCGGCCTCCTCCGGGGTGTCGCCTGACCCGGGGACGACGTCCACCCGCTCGGCCTTGCCCTTCTGCTTCGAAGCCGCCTCGGTGGCGTCATAGAGCGCGTTGCCGCCCGAGTAGACCTCGCGATCGGTGAGCAGGTTGGGCTCCCAGTCGTAGAACTGGAGCTGCGCGGTGGTCCCCACCTGGGCCTTGGCGCGCTCGGCGTTCTGAACCGAGGGCAGGCCCACCGCGATCTGTTCGCGCCCCGAGCGCTGGATCTCGGGCTCGGACACACCCAGCGCGTCCACGCGCTTGCGCATCGTCTCGATGGCGTCGTCGATGGCCTGCTGGGTCACCTCGGGTACCTGAGGCGTGGGACGCGCCTCGTAGACCAGCTCGATGCCGCCCTCGAGGTCAAGCCCCAGCTTGGTGTCCTTCGAAAGCGGCGAGCCGGGCAGGATCACGAGCAACGCGAGCACGAGCAGGACCGCAACGGCCCCGAGGATCGCCAGGTTGCGCGTGCGGCTGGTCATCGAGGCGTGAGCACGAGAAGAAGCCCGCCGTCGTCGTCGTAGGCGGGGAAGATGTCTGCCTTCGCCGGTTCGGGGCGGTCACCTTCCGCGTGAACGACGACCTGCTTGTCGAGCACCCGCACGCCCCACTCGAGCGCGGTGGCGATGTGGTCGTCCCCCGACTCGGAGGCGAGATTGAGCACCTCGGTCACGTCGCGGCCGATCACGTCGAGGTCACCGAGCCCGGTGAGCTCGCGCGCCCCGCGGCCGGTGCCGATCAGGCGGCCCTGCTGGTCGAGCAGGAAGAAGGCTGCGTTGGGAGCCGGGTAGTAGTCGTCGAGCAGCTCGAAGAGAAAGCCGAAGCCGCATTTGCTGCACGCGCGGGCACGGTTCTGGAAACCGGCGGTCCGCTCGGTCGAGACGCTGCGGTCGCCGCAGTTGGGGCAGATGAAGATCGGCATGAGTAGAGGGCTCAGATTAGCCATCGGTCGCCGAGCGGTCAGGCGTTAGGAGTTTTGCGCTTCGAGGGTCGGGGAACCCGTAAGGCATGGACACTGAGCGGCCGTACGGCAACGACGACGTGGAACGGCTGAGGGGGTCGCTGCGGGTCGAGCACACACTGGCGCGGCGCGGAGCCGAGCGCCTGCGTGAACTGCTCGACCGCGATACCCCGGTCCAGGCGCTGGGCGCCTCCACCGGCAACCAGGCGGTGCAACAGGTCAAGGCCGGCCTCGAGGCCATCTACGTGAGCGGCTGGCAGGTGGCGGCCGACGCGAACCTGGCCGGGGAGATGTACCCCGATCAGTCGCTCTACCCGGCGGACTCGGTCCCGGCGGTGGTCCGCCGCATCAACCGCGCGCTGCGGCGCGCCGACCAGATCGAGCACTCCGAGGGCAACGACGACATCGACTGGTACGTACCGATCGTGGCCGACGCCGAGGCCGGCTTCGGGGGCACGCTCAACTGCTTCGAGCTGATGAAGGCGATGATCGAGGCCGGCGCGGCCGGCGTCCACTTCGAGGACCAGCTCGCCTCGGAGAAGAAGTGCGGCCACATGGGCGGCAAGGTCCTCCTGCCGACCGCCCAGGCCGTGCGCAACCTGGTGGCCGCCCGGCTCGCGGCCGACGTGGAGGACGTGCCCACCGTGCTGATCGCCCGAACCGACGCCCTCGGCGCCGACATGCTGCTCAGCGACGCCGACTCCGCCGACGAGCGCTTTCTCACCGGCGAGCGCACCGACGAGGGCTTCTACCGGACCGAGGCGGGGATCGACCAGGCCATCGCCCGCGGCCTCGCCTACGCGCCCTACGCCGACCTCATCTGGTGCGAGACGGCCGAGCCCGACATGGACGAGGCCGAGCAGTTCGCCGCGGCCATCCACGCCGATTTCCCCGAGCGGCTGCTGGCCTACAACTGCTCACCGTCGTTCAACTGGAAGAGCCAGCTGTCCGACGACGAGATCCAGGGCTTCGTCGCGCGCCTGGGCGAGCTGGGCTACCGCTTCCAGTTCATCACCCTGGCCGGCTTCCACACCCTCAACCACTCGATGTTCGAGCTGGCCCGCGGGTACCGCGACAGCGGGATGACGGCCTACGCCGAGCTCCAGCAGCGCGAGTTCGCCAACGAGGAGAACGGCTACACGGCCACCTCGCACCAGCGCGAGGTCGGCGCCGGCTACTTCGACGAGGTGGCGGAGATCATCTCGGGCGGCAAGGGGTCGACCGGGGCGCTCAGCGGCTCGACCGAAGAGGCGCAGTTCAACTAGTGGGTCTGGTGGACCATGACGACAGCGTCCTGGTCGTCATCGATGCACAGGAAGGCTTCTACGGCAGCCGGCTGCCGGCGGACGAGAGCGCTCCCGCTCGAGCGGCGCTCGATCACATGACGTGGCTGGCGCTGGTCGCCCGGCGCCTGGGCGTGCCGGCGGTGGTTACCGAGGAGGACCCGGCGCGAAACGGCGCAACGTTCGCGCCCATCGCCGAGGCGCTGGAGGGCGCCACGGCGATGATCAAGCCCACGTTCGGGCTCGCCGGCACGCCGGAGATCGTCGGCCGGATCGAGGACACGGGGCGAAACACCGCGGTGCTGGTCGGCTTCGAGACCGACGTGTGCGTGGCCCAGTCGGCCATCGGGCTCATGGGGCGCGGCATGAGGGTGGTGGTGGTCGAGGACGCCGTCTTCTCCCCGGGCGAGATGCAGCAGCGTGGGCTGGCCCGGATGGTCGCCGAGGGAATCGAGCTCAACCACTGCAAGGGGCTGGCCTACGAGTGGACCCGCACCCTCGAGCGCTCCCGAGCGGTGCTCGGCGATGTGGGTGAGGCGCCCTTCCGGCTCTAGGTGACTAGCCGCGCATGGCGGCCGTGGCCGCCTTCTCGCTCACGAAGTCGCGGAAGATCACCCGTGCCCCTCTATTGCGCAGCCGTGTCACGTACACAACGGCCCGCGGGCCATGGCGCCGGACAGTGGCCCGTCCCACCGGGGCCGCGGCCGGCACGTCGCCCACGGTGGTGCTGTAGGCGTCGACGTGCGCGTTCACTTCGGTCAGCACCTCGTAGTCGTGGGTGACCGGGTTCTCGATCCCGCACAGGACCGCGCACATGACGGTCGCATCCTCATGATCCAAGCCGAGCGTGTGCCCGACCTCGTGGTTGATCGCCGCGTGCTTTTCGCTTTGCGAAAGCGTGTAGGAGCGGTTGAGCTGGACGGTGCCGTTGGTGATGTGTCCCTGCGCGTCGACGCTGATGGTGGCCTGGCCGATCCAGCCGTTGAGGCCATAGAGGCCGTCGTACATCTCCACCTCATTCGAGGGCAGGCCCCCGGCGCGGTTGTTCACCCGGAGGACGGGACTAAGGCCGAGCTGCCCGGGCGTGGACGGGCTGAGCGACCACACGAAGGCTGGGATGAAACTCAGGCTGTCCCAAACCGGGTCGGTGAGGTTCTCGCCGAGGTCGATCTGTGCCGGTTCGACGGTCGAGGCCCAGTGGACGGGCTGTCCATTGACGTACCAGGCGTGGTCCGCGTGTGCCGCGGCGGGCAGCGCGACGAGGGCCGAGAGGGCCAGGAGCAGGGCGGTGAGGTGTCTCCGGATCATGAGCGCGCGGAGGTTAGTCAGAACAGGCGCCCGGCGCCGCCTCGCGGTGCCTCGAGCCCGATGTGGGCAAAGGCGGCGTCGGTGGCCACCCGGCCCCGGGGGGTGCGCATGAGCAGGCCCTGCTGGAGCAGGTAGGGCTCGTAGACGTCCTCGATGGTGTCCGGCTCCTCCCCCACGGCCACGCTCAGGGTCGAGAGCCCCACGGGCCCGCCACCGAACTTCTCGCAGATCGCACGCAGGATCTCGCGGTCGAGGCGGTCCAGCCCGGCGGCGTCGACCTCGAGCAGCTCGAGCGCCTCCGCCGCTACGGGGGCGTCGATCGTTCCCGCCCCCCGGACCTCGGCGAAGTCGCGCACCCGCTTGAGCAGGCGGTTCGCCACCCGCGGGGTGCCCCTCGAGCGCGAGGCGATCGCCTCGGCGCCGGCGTCGTCGATCTCCACGTTGAGGATCCGGGCCGAGCGGCGCACGATGCGGCCCAGGTCGGCCGGGCCGTAGAGCTCGAGGCGGTGGGTCACTCCGAAGCGGTCGCGCAGCGGGGTGGTGAGCAGGCCCGCGCGCGTGGTCGCCCCGATCAGGGTGAACTCGGGCAGGTCGAGGGTCACCACGGCGGCCCCGGCCCCCTGGCCCACGGTGATGGGCAGCTTGCGGTCCTCCATCGCCGGATAGAACGTCTCCTCGAGCGCGCGCGGGAGGCGGTGGATCTCGTCGACGAAGAACACGCTCTGCGGGGCGAGCGCGGTGAGGTAGCTGGCGATGTCGCCCTTGCGCTCGAGCGCGGGCCCGGCGGTGTTGATGAAGTCGGCGCCCAGCTCGTTGGCCACGATCTGGGCCAGCGACGTCTTGCCGAGTCCCGGGGGTCCGGCCAGCAGCACGTGATCGAGAGCCTCGCCGCGCGCCTTGGCCGCCTGTATGAACACCGCGAGCTGCTCCTTCACCCGCTCCTGTCCGACGAAGTCCTCGAGCCGGCGCGGGCGAAGCGAGCGGTCAAGCTCGTCCTCGGCGGGCAGGGGTGCGGGATCCTGCAGGCGCTCCACCCCGGGCGTCCGGATGGCATCATTCACCGCGCACCTCGCAGGGCACCGGCGATCAGCTCTTCGGGGGTGTCGCCTCCGGCCTTGTCGAGCAGCGAGTCGGCCTCCTGGATGGAGAAGCCCAATCCGAGCAGGCCCTCGCGGGCCAGCGTGCGCGGATCGTCGGAGGGAGTGTGGCGGACCACGATCTCGTCGGAGACCTTGCCGGCCACCTTCTCGCGAAGCTCGACGATGATGCGCTCGGCGGTGCGCTTGCCGATGCCGGGCACCGCCTGGAAGCGGGCGCTGTCGCCCGACGCGATCGCGTTCAGCAGCTCGCGCGGCGTGCCGCCGGAGAGCACGGCCAGGGCCACCTTGGGGCCGACCGACTGCACTCCGATCAGCATTAGGAAGAGCTCGCGCTCGGGCTGGCTGGCGAAGCCGAAAAGATGCATGCCGTCGTCGCGCAGCACGAGGTGGGTGAACAGCCGCGCCTGTTCGCCCGCGGCGGGAACGCTGCTCAGCGTCTCCGTTGACACCGCCATGCGGTAGCCCACTCCGGCGGCCTCGATCACGACCTCCCCGCCCAGCCGGGAGATGACCTCGCCCCTGATCGAGGCGATCATGACCGCGCGCCCGTGCTCATCCGAGCGCCTCCTTGAGCGGCGCGCCGTTGGCGTGGCAGATGGCCACCGCGAGCGCGTCCGCGGCGTGGTCGGGCTGGGGCGGCTCGGCCAGGGAGAGCAGCGCCCCGACCATCCGCTGGACCTGCTCCTTGGCCGCCGACCCGGAGCCGCACACGGCCTGCTTGACCGCCTGCGGGGTGTACGAGAAGCAGGGCACGCCGGCCATCCCGGCGGAGAGCAGCACCACGCCGCGCGCCTGGCCCACCGCGAACGCCGAGTGCACGTTGCGCCCGAAGTAGAGGTCCTCCACCGCCAGGGCCACGGGCCGGTGCTCGGCGATCAGGTCGCACACGCGCACGTGGATGTCGGCCAGCCGCCGCTCCAGCGGGGTGCCCGGCCGCGTGGCGATCACGCCGCCGTCGAGCGCCGCGAGCGTGGAGCCGCGTGAGACGACCACCCCGTAGCCCGTGTTCGCGGTGCCGGGGTCGATGCCGAGGACGATCACCAATAGGAGAGATTCTGCGCACGGGGGCGGACGCCTCCTACCGGGTGGCGCGCCAGATCGCCCAGCCGAAGACCCCCTGGAAGGGCAGGCGGGCCCACAGCAGCGGCTCGGGGATCCTCGCGAAGTCCTGCGCGTTGACCGCCATGTGGATGTTCGCCGGAAAGATCGCCACCACCGTGCCCAGCAGCCACCAGCGCCCCGCTCGCCGGGTGCGCTCGGGGAGCACGGCCAGGCCGCCGGCGACCTCGGCCGCGCCGCTGGCCGCCACCAGCTCGCGCTCCCAGCGGGCCAGATAGGTGGGCATGATGGCCTGGTAGCTCCGCGGCGAAACGAAATGCAGGGTCCCGGCGAGGATCCAGAAGGCGCCGAGAGCGAGCCGCGCCCGGCTGCCGCTCACGCCGCGGCCACGCGCTCGAGCACGTCGGCGTCGACGTCGAAGTTCGCGTGGACCGCCTGGACGTCGTCGTCGTCCTCGAGGGCCTCGATCAGGTTCATCAGTGTCCGCACCCGGTCCTCGCCGACCGGGGTTCGCGTGGTCGGGCGCTGCGCAAGCTCGGCCGACTCGATCTCCACGCCCTCGGCGGCCAGCGCGTCGCGCACGGCGGCCACGTCGCCCGGCGCGGTCACGATCTCCCAGACGTCGCCGTCGAGCGCCACGTCCTCGGCCCCAGCGTCGATGGCGGCCAGCAGCTCGTCCTCCGCGTAGCGCGAGCCGTCGACCACGATCTCGCCCTTCTTCTCGAAGATCCAGGCCACCGAGCCGGGCTCACCCAGGCTGCCCCCGTGCTTGGTGAAGGTGTGGCGCACCTCGGAGCCGGTGCGGTTGCGGTTGTCGGTCAGCGCCTCCACCAGGATCGCCACGCCGCCCGGCCCGTAGCCCTCGTAGAGCACCGACTCGAAGGCGTCGGCGTCGGAGTCCGCCCCGGTGCCCTTCGCGATCGCGCGCTCGATGTTGTCCTTGGGCATCGAGGCGTCGCGCGCCTTCTGGATGGCCAGCGCGAGCCCGGGGTTACCGTCGGGGTCGCCCCCGCCCTCACGGGCGGCGACGGTGATGGCGCGAGTGAGCTTGGTGAACAGCGCGCCGCGCTTGGCGTCGACGGCCTTCTTCTTGTGCTTGATCGACGCCCATTTGGAATGGCCCGCCACCGCTCAGACCACGAAGCGCCCGTCGCGCTGGAGCTCGACGCCGTCCACGCTGATCATCCCGCCCTCGCGCAGGTCGCAGACCATGTCCCAGTGAACCGCCGAGCTGTTCTCCCCGCCGGTCTCGGGGTAGCTCATCCCCACCGCGAGATGCACGGTCCCGCCGATCTTCTCGTCGAGCAGGATCTCCTTGGTCCCGGTCGAGATCCCGTAGTTGGTGCCGATGCCGAGCTCGCCGAGGCGGCGCGCGCCCTCGTCGGTGTCGAGCATCTCGATCAGGAACTCCTCGCCCTGGTCGGCCGACGCGTCGACCACCTTGCCGTCCTCGAAGCGAAAGCGCACGCCGGACACGGTCCGGCCGCCGTAGGAGGCCGGGAAGGAGAAGCTGATCTCGCCGTTGGCCGAGTCCTCGATCGGCCCGGTGAAGAACTCGCCGTCGGGCATGTTGTGCTCGCCCGTGCAGGGGATCCAGTGGCGCCCGGCGGTGCCGAGCGTGATGTCGGTGCCCGGCCCCTGGATGCGCACCTCCTCCTTGCCCTCGATCCATTCGGCGAGATGGTTGACCTGGTCGGACTGGCGCTGCCAGGCCGTCAACGGGTCCGAGTCCGTGGCCAGGCAGGCCGCGTAGTAGAAGTCCTCGTACTCGCGCAGCGACATGCCGGCCTCGCTCGCGTACGCGTGCGTCGGAAAGAGGGTGAGCGACCAGCGGTACTCGCCGGCGGCCGAGCGCTTCATCGAGGTTTCCATGAGCCCCCGGCGCGCCTTCTGGGCGCGCGCCTGCTTCTTGGGATCGACCGTCGAGAGCTCGCGCGCGTTCACATCGGACATCACGCCGATCTGCACGTCGGCGTTCTCGGCCGCCCACGTGGCGGGCGGAGCGATCCAGTCGAGCTGCTCGGGCGCGGCCAGCTCGAAGAACGCCGACTTCGCCCCCTCGCTGGTGAGCTGCATGACCGGCAGGCCCCCCGCACGAAGCACCTCTTCGTAGATCGCCTGCACAAGGACCTCGGCAGCGGTGGTGGACTGGATCACGCAAACGTCGCCCTTGCTGACCTGGGTCGAATAGCGGACGAGGATCTGGGCGAGGGCGTCGGCGCGATGGTCTCTCATGCTGGCGTGACTTTCGCATGCTCGAGCAGCCAACGGTGCAGACGCCGCTCGTCGGTCAACTCGGGGTGAAAGGACACGGCCAGGATGTTGCCCTGGCGCACGGCGACAGGATGGCCCTCCACCTCGACAAGCACCTCCACGCCGTCACCGGCGTCCTCGACCCAGGGGGCACGGATGAAGATCGCCTGGAGCGGCTCGCCCTCCCAGTCGAGCTCCGCCTCGAAGGAGGCCAGCTGGCGCCCGAAAGCGTTGCGCCGGACGGTCACGTCGAGCAGGTCGAGGTGGTCGCGGTCGAGCATGATCAGGCCTGCGCAGGTGCCGAGCACCGGGCGCCCGGAGCGCACGAACTCGCGCAGTGGCTCAGCCAGACCCTCGCGCTCGACGCCGAGGGTGATGGTGGTGGACTCGCCGCCGGGGATCACCAGGCCGTCGAGGCCCTCGAGGTCGGCCGGCACGCGCACGCGCCGCGGCTGGGCGCCGAGGTCCTCTAGCGCCTTGGCGTGCGCTTCGAAGCCGCCCTGAAGGGCCAGCACACCTATTGTCGGAGCGTCTACCAACCGCGGTTCTGAAGCAGCCCGCCGTCGGCCTCGAGGGTGCCGATCTCGATCCCGGGCATGGCTTCGCCCAGCTCCTTGGAGGCCGCGGCAACGCGGTCCGCGTCGTCGTAGTGCGTGGTGGCCTCCACGATGGCCCGGGCGCGGCGCTCGGGGTCGGAGGACTTGAAGATGCCCGAGCCGACGAAGTTGCCTTCGGCGCCAAGCTGCATCATCAGCGCGGCGTCGGCCGGGGTGGCGATCCCACCCGCACAGAACAGCACCACCGGCAGGCGGCCCTTCTCGGCCACGTCGCGAACGATCTCGAGCGGCGCCTGCAGCTCCTTCGCCGCGGCGGCGAGCTCCATCGGGCTGAGCGTGGCCAGGCGCCGGATCTCGCCCGTGATCACACGGATGTGGCGCACGGCCTCGACCACGTTGCCGGTGCCCGCCTCGCCCTTGGAGCGGATCATGGCGGCGCCCTCGCCGATGCGCCGCAGGGCCTCGCCCAGGTTCGTGGCGCCGCATACGAAGGGGATCTTGAAGGCCCACTTGTCGATGTGGTGGGCCTCGTCGGCCGGCGTGAGCACCTCGGACTCGTCTATGTAATCCACCTCGAGTGCCTCGAGCACCTGGGCCTCGACGAAGTGCCCGATGCGGGCCTTCGCCATCACCGGGATGGTCACGACCTGCTGGATCGCCTCGATCATCGCCGGGTTGGACATGCGGGCCACGCCGCCGTCGCGGCGGATGTCCGCGGGCACGCGCTCGAGCGCCATGACCGCGGACGCCCCGGCATCCTCGGCGATCCTCGCCTGGTCGGCGTCGACCACGTCCATGATCACCCCGCCCTTGAGCATCTCGGCGAGGCCAGTCTTGACCCTCAGGGTGCCCTCATCACGCATGACCTGAGTGTATCCGCGCGCCAGGGCGCGGCCATGTCGGACAATCGTGGAGCGACCTATGCGTCGCAGGCCGCCGGGCGGCCCTCCTCGTAGAGCCAGACGTCGAAGAGCTCGTCGAGCTGCTGCCCCGAGACCTGCTCCGAAAGCGCGATGAAATCGGCCGTGGTCGCGTTGCCGTAGAGATTCTGCGCGTACCAGCGACGCAGTGTGTCGAAGAAGGCGTCGTCGCCGACTGCCGTGCGCAGAGCCTGCAGCGCCATCGCGCCGCGGGAGTACACCGGCGTGCCGAAGAGCTGGCTCGCGTCCTCGAGCGCGGCCGGCGCCGGGAACCACAGGTCCTCACCGTCCTCGCCCTTCTCGGGCGTCGCGCACAGCTCATCGAAGGCCTCCTGCGCCGGGCGTCCGCCGTGACGCTCGTCGTAGATCCACTCCGAGAACGTCGCGAAGCCCTCGTTGAGCCAGATGTCGGGCCACACGGCGAGCGTGACCGCGTTGCCGAACCACTGGTGGGCGATCTCGTGCACCACGGTCGTAGCGTCGGGGATGACCTCGTAGTTAGTGCGGGTCTGGGACTCGAGCGCGTAGCCCACGTCGGGAGCCCAGTCGATGATGCCGCCGCCCGCGCTGAACGGGTAGCCCCCGTAGAGGTCGGAGAAGAAGGCCATGATCTCCGGCTGGGGATCGAGTCGCGCGAAGGCGAGCGACGGGTTCGGCGGATCGGCCTCGTCCACGCGCGTGTTGGGGTCGACCGCGTCGTACATGAACACGCCGTTGGCCGTGTACTGCTCGGTGAGGAAGGTGCCGTTCGTGGCTGTCGCCAGGTAGGACGACATCACCTCGTCCTGGCTCCAGTGCCAGGTCGTCCAACCCTGGCGGGTGCGCTCGGAGATCAGCTTGCCGTTGGCGACCGCCGTCTTGCCCGCCGGCACCTTCACGCGGAAGTCGTAGGTGGCCTTGTCGCGCGGGCTGTCGTTGACCGGGTACCAGCCCGGCGAACCCTGCGGCTCGTTGACCACGAACGCTCCGTCATCGGTGGGGACCCAGCCCTCGATCGCCTCGTCCGGATCGACCACCAGCTCGGGCGTGCCCGCGTACTCGACGGTGATGAGCATGCGCCCGCCCGCCTTGATCTTCTTGCGCGGGGTGATCACCAGCTCCTGGCCCTGCTCCTGCGCGTAGGAGGCGCGGCGGTGGTTCACGGTCACGCGGGACACGGTCAGGAAATCGCGCAGGTCGAGGTTGAAGCGGTACAGGTTCTCGGTGGCCCGTGCCCGGATGGCCGCACGGCCTTCGAGCGAGTTGGCCGGCTGGTCGTAGGCGATCCGAAGCGAGTAGTGGCGGACGTCGTAGCCGCCGTTGCCGGCCAGCTCGAAGAAGGGGTCGCCGGATCCGGCCGAGCCGGCCACGTAGGGCGCGGCGGTAGCCGGCGCGGCGGCGAGGGCCAGGGCGGCTACGAGGGCGGTGAGGAGCGCGGCGATCCGTGTCATGGCCGAGTTCTACTTCATCTCTAGGGCCCGCTCCAACCCGCGGCACGGCACGGGGAGGAGCCGCACACGTCGATCAACACACCGTCGAGGAACTCGGAGAACTGGAGCTGCGCGAGCGGCTCGCGCCCCGTCAGTCCGTGCGGGTCGCGACCCAGGCGCGGTGGCGTATTGGTGATCGGCGGCGGCGCGGTGCCCTCGGTCCCTCGCAGCGGCCCCGTGTCCCACACCACCAGCGCGCTGCCCTCGTAGGGATAGCGGCGGATCGGCTCGATGCCGAAGTAGGGCACGCGGTCGGTGTGGCGACCCGGGTCCACGGCCGGCGTCCGCAGACGCGCGCCGATCGTGCGCGCCTCGACCTCCGTCGCCACGTCGGCCACCTGGTGGTCGCCGAAGGCCATATGGAGCAGCACGGTGTGCGCCGGCGTATTGGGGTAGGGGTCGCCGGTCATGTGCTGCGCGTAGCCGTTGGGCTCGCCGCGATCCCAGAGCATCTGGACCATCGACAGGAGCAGCGGCCGCTCGAGCTCGTTGGGGTAGGCCGGGTACATCAGCGCGGCGAAGGGGTCGAAGTCGATGCTGCGCGTGAGCAGCAGGCTGTAGTTCATGGCCGGCACGATCAACACCGAGCGCCGGAAGTCCGGCGCCACCGCGGTCAGGGCCCCGCCGGCGATCCCACCCTGGCTGCCGCCCGAGTAGTAGAGCTCGCGGCGATCGATCAGCGGCCCGCCGGGGTCCCAGAACGCGAGGCTCGAGGAGAAGCCCTGGGGGTGGATCATCGCCCGGCCCAGGAACAGGAAGTTCAACATCGCCTGCTGCAGGCGGTCGGCCAGGGTCGGAAAGCGCGAGAGCTCACCGAGGATGGCCGCGGTGTTGGGAAGATCGCCGCCCGACATGCCGATCCAGTCGGTGGCGCAGAGGATCACCCCGTGCTCGGTGGCTATCGGGCCGCGGGCGATGCTGTTCACCTCGCGCGCGCTTCCGAACAGGCCGTGGCCGTAGAGCGACACTCGCCCGGGATTGGCCGAGGTGACCGAGCGCGGGATGTTGCAGATGAAACCGGCCCGGTGGACGTTGCCGGGGAGCCGCCGGGGCAGGCCGTCGGGACCCAGCGAGAAGCGCGAGCCGGCCGGACAGCCCGGCTGGTCGAGGTAGCAGGGCACCTCCACCGTGCCCTCGACGCGGCGCCGGATGTCGGCGTCCTCCCCGGGGCCGCAGCCGTCGTCCCCGCAGGGCGCGAACTCGGTGATCGCGTCGACCGTGAAGGGCGGCGACGCACCCTCCACCCGCAGGTCGCCGAGGCGCCGGTCGCCCAGCTGCGCAAAGGCGTCGTCGCGGATATGGCGCATGCGCCCGGACAGCGTGTCCGCGCTGGCCACCGTGAAGTCCCAGGCCCGATAGAGCCCTCGGCGCGCGACCCCGGCCCTGCGCAGCCCTCTGAAGATCCGCTCCATGTGGGGCCGGCGGCGCTCGAAGACGACCGACCCGCCGGGGATCCGGTCGCGGTAGCGCTTGAACGCCGGGCTCGGCTCGAGCACGGCGCCGTCGGCGCCGCGCAGGCGGCGAAGGGCCACGATGTAGCGCTCGCCCTCGCGCAGGTTCTTCGCCGGGTGGATGAGCAGGGCGGTGGTCGCGGGCGAGGTGGCGTTGGAGTCGAGCTCGGACCAGATCAGCTGCCGGCGCCCGGTACGGGCGTTGATGAGCACAACCGGCTGTCCGGGATCGTAGGAGCGGCCGACATCGGTGATCGGCACGGCCCCCGTGCGTGCGAAGGCCTCGGGCGTATCGAGGCCCGGCACCTTGGTCACGATGAGGGCGCCGGGGCTGAACCCGTCGGCCCGGTTGTAGTCCGAAGGCTCGATCACCACGCCCGACGCGTTGGTGGGCATCACGCCGGGGTCGAGCTGCACGCGCCGGCCCGTGGGGGTGTCCGGATCGCGCACCGTGAAGTGATCGTTGGGCCAGGGAAGCAGGCACTGGGCCGGATCGATCGGGTCACAGCCCGGCGCGGCCGCCTGGATGGGAGCCGGAGCCGCGCCGGCGAGCGCGGCGAGCGCGGCCACGAGCGGTAACGCCTTCCGCATGGGCGGGGAGGCTAGCCCGAAGCAGCCGGCTCTGCCGGCTGCGCCGGGAGCGCTATCTCCGGGCCCAGGCCTCGCGCAGCTTGAGCGGCTTGCCCATGCGCAGAACGGCGTTCTCATAGATGCGTGCGCCGAGCGGCACGAGCAGAGCGATCCCGGCCACCAGCAGGGCGAGGGAGGCGACGATCTCGGCCGTGCTGGCCGCGTCGACCACCACGCGCACGGGCATGACGATCGGCGAGGACAGCGGGACCAACGACGCGACCACGGCGATGGTCCCGTCGGGATCGTCGAGCGCGGGGAAGGCGACCAGGTAAGACACGACGAGCACCATGGTGAGCACCGTCGTCGAGGACTGCAGGTCCTCCTGGCGCGAGACGATCGCTCCGGCGATCGCGTACAGGCAGGCCCAGAGCACGTAGCCGAGCAGGAACCAGAGAAGAACCACCGCCAGCACGCCGGCGTCGTCGGCGCTCAGCTCGATCGCGCCGCTGGCCGAGGCGACGCCCAGGCCCACGACGGCGGTGAGGAGCAGTTGGAGCAGGCCCAGGAGGCCGATGCCGGCGATCTTCCCGGCCAGCAGCGACCGCGGCGCAATGGCGGAGAGCAGCACCTCCACCACCCGCGACGATTTCTCCTCCACCACCCCCGAGGCCACCGCCAGGCCGTAGACGATCAGCTGTAGGTAGAGCAGCAGGGAGGCGGCGAAGGCCACCCCGTCGTCACCCTCGTCGCCCTCGCCCTGGAGCGCGCGAGTGCGCAACGGAGGCGGGTCGAGTGCCCGCCGCGCCTCCTCGCCCGACACGCCCTCCGCGCGCAGCGCACCCGCGGCCCGCACCTGCCGGGCCGAGGCCTGGAGCAGCTGCTCGAGCTCTTCGTCCGGCTCGTCGCTGGTCACGATCACGCCGCCGCTGACCGCCGCGTCCACGCTCTCCTCGCGCACCGCGGCCCGGGCGGCGGCCGCGCTGTCGAAGCGCCGGACCTCCACCCGGGCGCCGACTCCGGGGCCGGCGGCGCGCGCCGCGGCGACGATGGCCGCGCCCTCGGCGCCCTGCGCCCCGACCGTGTAGTCGGTCGCCCCGTCGTCGCCCAGCACGCCGGCGAGCAGAGCGACGGCGCCGACTATCAGCAGCGTGACCGCGATCGAGATCTGGAAGGCGCGGGTGCGCACGCGCTCGCCGAACTCGCGGCGAGCCACCACCAGAGCCGCTCGAGCGGGGCTCACTCCTCCACCACTTCGCGAAACAGCTCGGCCAGCGTGGGCTGCGCCGGCTGGAAGCGCCGCACCCGCCCGGCGCGGCGCGCGGCGTCGAGTATGGCCTGGTCGTCGGAGCCGTCCTGCATCTCGATCACCACGCCGGTCTCGTCGCGGGCCACCACCTCCACCCCGGTCAGCCCGTCGGTCCAGCCGTCGCCGTCGCTCTCCACATCCACTCGCACCCGCGGGGCGGAGCGCTCGGCGCGCAGCTCGTCGACGCGCCCGGCGGCCACGATGCGGCCGCGGTTGACGATCGCCACGCTGTCGCACAGCCGCTCCACCAGCTCGAGCTGGTGCGACGAGAAGATCACGGCCGCGCCCGCCTCCGCCCGCTCGTGCAGGACGCCCGACATCACGTCGGTACCGATCGGATCGAGGCCCGAGAAGGGCTCGTCGAGAATCAGAACGGCGGGATCGTGCACCAGCGCGGCGGCCAGCTGGACGCGCTGCTGGTTACCCAGCGACAGCTCCTCCACCCGCTGTTCGGCCCGCTCATCGATGCCGAGGCGCTCGATCCAGCGCCCGGTGGCCGACCGGGCATCGGCCTCGTCGAGCCCGTGCAGCACGGCCAGGTAGCGCAGCTGGCGGGCGACCTGCATCTTGGGGTAGAGGCCACGCTCCTCGGGCATGTAGCCGAAGCCCCGCTGGACGTCGCGTGTGGCCGGTGCCCCGCGCCAGCTGACCTCACCCTCGTCGGGCTCGAGCACGCCCAGCGCGATGCGCATGGCCGTGGTCTTGCCGGCGCCGTTGGGCCCCACGAACCCGACCACCTCACCCTCGGGAACTTCGAGCGAGAGCCCGTCGAGGGCGACGGTCTGGCCGTAGCGCCGCGACAGTCCGTCCAGGGCGAGCATCCACCGGGGACACTCCCCGGTCTACTTCAGACGAAACGCCTTGATTCGGTCCGCATACGCGGGCTCGTCCAGCGCGTAGACGCCGTAGGCCAGCGCCTGAATAACGCCCAGCAGGGCCGAGTGCGAGCGCACGAAAGCCGGGCTATTGGAGGAGTAATAGAGGCGATGGTCGGCGAGCTTGGCCACCTCGGACAGCGTGGCGTCGGCGATGGCGATGGTGGCGGCGTGGCGGTTTCGCGCCAGCTTCATGGCCCGCACCACGAGCGGGTGCGGGCGCCCTGCCGAGAAGCCGATCATCACGGTCTTGTCGGTCACCCGCCCGAGCTTGCCCAGGTTGTCCTGGCTGGGAGAGGCCACCACCTCGGCGTGGAGGTCGAGCAGCATCAGCAGGTGGCGCAGGTAGCTGGCGAAGAAGGCCATCTGATCGGTCCCGCAGAGAACGATGCGGTCGGCGTGCGAGATCAGATCGACCGCCGCGGTCACCTCGTCGCGGTCCACCTTGCGGGCGGTGTCGGCGAGGTTCGCGTGGTCGGCGGCCAGGGCGCCTTCGAACTCGGTCTGGTCGATCGGGAAGAGCGGGGCGCTGGTGAGCTCGGCCGCGGTGCCGTCGTCACGCGCGCGGCGGTACTCGTCGCGCGCCGCTGCCTGCAGCTCGGGGAAGCCCTCGAAGCCGAGCGCCTGTGCGAACCGGACCACGGTCGAGCTGGAGGTGTTGGCCCGCCGGGCGAGCTCCTCCGCGGTATGGAAGGCCGCCTCCTCCAAATGGTCCACGATGTACTGGCCCACATCCTTCTGGGAGCGCGAGAACTCGTCGAAGCGCTGGCGGATCTCCTCGGAGAGGGTGAGTGCGGTCGTCCCCGTTCTCGTCACGGGCGAGGTTTTCGCCGGGACGCGGGAAGTTCCTTCCGCGGCGCGTCAGCGGGCCGCCGGCGCGCCGCCCCAAACGGCGCGGCGCGCTAGTCGCGCGAGAAGCGCGAGCCGACCTTCTTCACCGGCTCACCGACCTTGCCGACCTTGCCGACCACCGTGCTCGCCGTCTCCTCGAGGCGCCCGCGCTTGCCGACCGGCACACCGAGTACGCGCCGGCGGGTGTCCCGCGACGCAACGGCGATGCCGCCCGCGAGCCCGGCCACGGCCGCTCCGGCGCCGGCCATCGCGGCCACCTTGCCCTTGCTGCTCTTGGACTCCGACTCCGGCTCCGGAGGGGTGGGTGCTTCCGTGCTGGTGGGGGGCTCGGGCGGGGTATCGGTCTGGCTCATGCTGGCAGTGCTCCTCGGTCGAATTCCGTTGATCTTGGCATTACCGGCTGGGGCGGGATCGAAACCGAAAATGCCCGATCCGGTCATGCTCTGAATGGTGTCGCGGCTGCGCCGAGACCCCGAGGGGGCCATCTACTGCACCGTGCTGGCGCTGGTGCTGCTCGCGGTCGCCGCGGCGCCACTCTACGCAACCTGGGTTGCCGGGACGGGTCCAGCGGACAACCACCTGACCGACGAGATCACGATCGACGGTGAGAGCGAGTTCGTCGTATCGCTCGACGGGGTGCCGCTGGGTCCCACCTGGCAGCGGGAGTATTTCCTCGGCGCGGACGAGAACGGACGCGACCTCATGGTCCGGGTCCTCTATGGCGCGCGGACCTCCCTCTTGATCGGGCTGGGCGCGCTCGGGTTGACGATGCTGTGCGCCGTACCGCTCGCACTGGCGGCCGGTTACTTTCGCGGTCGCACGGACGCGCTGATCAGCCGCTTGCTCGACCTGATCTGGTCGTTTCCGGCGCTGCTCCTCGGCTTCCTGTTCGCCTCGGCGATCAGTCTTGCCGGTGCTCGGATCGGGCCTTTCTACCTGGCGTCCGGATCGAACGTGGTCCCGGTAGCAGTAATCGGGCTCGCCTATGTGCCGTACCTGGCGCGTCCTCTGCGCGGCCAGGCGCTCGAGCTTCGCGAGCAGCGCTTCATCGAGGCGGCACGAGCGTGCGGCATGGGCCCGGTCCGCGTGATGTTCTCGGAGATGCTGCCTCATCTCTTGGCGACCATCCTCGTGCTGGCGCCGATTCTCTTCGCGAACGCCGTCGTGCTGGAGTCGGCGCTGTCCTTCCTCGGCGGGGGCGTCCAGCCTCCTCAACCGTCGTTCGGCACCCTGATCTCCGCTGGGATCGACGACGTCGTGCTGTCCCCGCACCTGCTGCTGGCGCCGAGCCTCGCCATGGTGCTCGTGATCCTTTCTCTGAGCGGAGTGGCCGAGGCGCTTCGGCGTGTGCTCAACCCGCACATCAAGATCGGAGCCGGCCGGGTGCACGGACAGTGATCGCTTTCGCGGCCCGCAGGTTCGGGTGGGCACTGTTCACTGCGTTCGCAGCCTCGATCGTTGCGTTCGTTCTCTTCTGGACGATCCCCAACGTCGATCCCGCCTTCTGGTTGGGCGGGGCGAGGCACGGAACGGAGGAAACGCGCGCCCGCGCCACCGAGCAGTACGGACTGGATGACCCGTTGCCCGTGCAGTACGTGCGGCTGATGAAGGAGATCGTCAACGGTGACGTCCAATGCTTCTACGGCTGCGCCAGCCTCCGGGACGCGTTCCTGGAGTCGCTGCCGGTCACCTTCTGGCTGATCGCCGGGGCCGCCCTGTTTGCCATCGGCACGGGGATCGGCCTAGCCCTGGTCAGCGTGCGCTATCGGGGGCGGTGGGCCGATCGGGTGATCTTGACCGCCGCCACGGTCGCCTATTCGCTGCCCTCGCTGGTGCTCGCTGCCGTGTTCTGGGCGTTTCTCTGCTACCGGTGGCACGTCTTCCCCGAGGGTGGCTATGTGGGGCTGACCGAAAACCCGCTGCAGTGGTTCTGGCACCTGACGCTGCCGTGGCTGGCGGCCGGGTTGCCCTTCGCCGGCGCCTACACCCAGGTGGTGCGGGCCTCTCTGCTGGAGGCGCTCGACGAGGATTGGGTGCGCACCGCTCGCGCGAAGGGCCTGCGGGAGAAGCTCGTGATCCGCCGTCACGTGCTGCGCAACGGGCTGATTCCAGCGATCAACATCTTCGGCCTCGACTTCGCTCACGCCTTCGGCGGATTCGCCCTGTACGTGGAGGCGATCTTCGGGCTGCCCGGCGTGGGCCTGCTCGCCGAGCAGACGCTGGGCGGCCTCGACCTGCCCCCGATCGTGGGCATGGCCATCTATCTCGCACTGGTGGTGGTGCTAACCAGCGCGCTCATCGATGTGATCGTCGCCTGGCTCGACCCGAGGATCCGCCGGAGCGGGGCGGTCTAGCCGGTGAACGCGATCAGGTCGGCCACCCTGAAGTGGCGCCCGGTCCCGAGCTTGCTCGCGCGCCAGGCGGACCAGTTGTTCAGGTAGGAGCTCGGATCGCCCTCGAGCAGGCCGACCAGCACCTCGGCCACGATGCGCCCGCCCACCGGACCGAGGTGGCGACCCTCCCCGGCGTGCGCCGCCTCGCAGAGGATGTAGTACCAGAGCGGAGTCGCAGCGAGGAGGTTCGCGCGAAACTTCGCCTCGACCCCGTCTAGCTGCAGCGCCTCCGGCGGCAGCAGGGGCTCCTCCATCGCGTCCGCGACAACCTGGCCCGAAGGCAGGCCCAGCCGAACCCCGCGCAGGAGGTTGAGCCGGGGAAGCGCGCCGCGCCTCTCGGGCAGATCGAAGAGCGGGCGGACGATGGCCGTATCGATCAGGTTGCTGGATTGCGGGGCGCGCTTGACGTTGGGCAGCTTGAAGAAGCGCTCCCAGTCGATCCGGAGGCTCTCAACCAGCCAGGTGGATCCGGCGAGGAGATCGGCGAGCTCGATCGCGGCCTGCACCGGTACGTCCCCGGGACGCCTCTGAAGGCCGTAGTTCGCGCGAACCATGCTGTGACCCAACCGGAAGGCCGCCGCTGAGAACTCAACCGGGATGAACGGCTCACGCTGCCAGCTGTAGTACTTGCGATGCACCGTTGGCGGCGCGCCAGCGGCGTCGGGAGCGAGAACCCGTTTCGCCATCCCCCTGCCCACGACCTTGGGCAGAAATTCGTCGATGACCATCGACTGGTAGTGCCATCGCACGACCTGCTGCGCCTCTTCGAAGTTGCCGACGCGGTCGACCATGGCGTTGTGGAAGCGAAGGAACAGCAGGTGCAGCTGCGAGAGGATCACGTTCTCGTCGTTGCGGGCATCGCCGATGAGCGCCTGCTCCTGCTGATTGCGCGGCAGGTCGAGGGGCGCGAGCGGATCGTCGGACGCTTGGTCGACGACGTTGTGGGTGATCAGCAGCCTCTCCCCCTCCGGCTCGCTCTCCCAGTCGTACAGGTAGGGCTGGACGACCGGACCGAGGCCGTAAACGCTGTCGAGGTCGTAGCGGGGGGTGCGGAAGTTGACGAGGGCGTGGGGGTCTCGGCGCCTCTCGGGCATCGGGGTTGGATCGAAGGTGATGTCATGGTCGATGAACTGCCCGAGGTAGGTGAAGCCGGCGGGGATGGTCGTGTTGTCTCCCGAGGGGGGATTGCGGTTCTCGTCGCCCATCCACGCGACGAGCGCGTCGATCGCACCGGCAGGTGGATCGCATGCCTCCAGGTCCGGGAACATCTGCCCGAAGCGTCCCCGGGGAGGGGCACGGCGGGCGTCGACGGCGTGCCCGCGCGGGACCGCCGTCCCGTGTCGCGCGGTGATCAGGACGGGGTCTGCGGGCGGATGGTCACCGGCTCGGACCAGCTGATCGTGAGCGAGTTCTCACTGTGCGTCTCGATCCCGAGCGCCACCGCGAGGCCGGGTTCGAACTCCACCGAGCCGGCGTCCGGGCCGTCGGGATCGGGGAGGATGGCGTGCCACGGCGAGCCCAGCTTGTCCACCCTTGCGACTGAGACCTGGCTCCCCTGCAGCAGCGCGACCCGGATGTCGACGACGTCCGAGAGGTCCGGTGACTGGCCCTCCACACGCACCGTGCTGTCGATCAGTTCGGCGGTCTCTGCGAAGTTTGGCCTAGCCGGCATTCAGTTGCCTCCTAGTCGATCGTTGAGCAACGACCGCGCCCGTGCGGCCGCCGCTGCATTGCCTTTGAGGTCGTACATTGCAAGCCCGGTCCGAGCTGCCCGATCCGACTCTTCCTCTTGCTCGCAGGTCCGCAGCACCTCGGCGAGGTCGAGCATCGCATCACCGTGGTGCGAGAGCAAGTCGGTCGCCTCTGCGAGGGCGACCGCTTCGCGCGCGAGAGCCTCTGCCTCCTCGCACCGGTCCTCACGAGCGAGGACCTTCGCTTGGACTCCGCGCCAGATCACCTGGGTCATGATGTCGTCGGGCGCCGCGATGTCGTGTGCGACGCGACTCAGCTGGCCGGCCTCGCCGGTGCGGCCCTGGGCATAGACGGCCTGGGCGAGAAGCGCGGTGCTGGTGGCGAGTGCGCCGCTTCCGCTCATCGACGCGAGAGTCTCGAGATCGGCGCGCAGAGGCGCCTCGGCGAGCGCCGGCTCTCCCGCGAGCAACCTGACCCATGCCTCGAGATGGGATACGGAGGAGGTCAGGCCACCGAGCTCTTGGAGTATCTCGCCTGCCTGCTCGAGCAGCCGGCCCGCGATCTCGAAATCGCCCTCCATCGCGTGCAGCAGCGCGAGCGGGTTGAGCGTCGACGCGGTCGCAAACGGGCTCGCGCGTACGCGGTCGCGGAGCTCCTCGCAGCGGCGGATCGCCTGCTCGACCGGGGTCGGACCGAGCGCCGCGGCCAGCGCGCGCCAACCCGTGATCTCGACAATCCCGCGTGGGTCGCCCGCGCGATCGGCGCTTTCGGTGGCCCGTTGCCAGGCCTCCTCGGCGCTCTCCGCGCGCCCCGCGCTCCAGGACAGCTGACCGCGCAGCAACCACGCGCGGCTCTGCCCGTACTGGTCCTGCGTGCGCTCGAGCACCGGCGCCACCACCTCGATCACCCGCCGGGCGTGCTCGGTTCCGGCATTCGGGTCCGACTCCAGCCGCACGAGCTCGCGCTCGACCTGGGCGCGCGCTTTGATTCCCGGTTCGGCCGAACCCGCGATTGCATCGTCCAGGACTCGAGCGGCCTCCTGCACCCGGCCCGCCTCGAACAGCGCCGCGCCGAGTGCCGGCAGCAGCTCACTGCGACCGCGCTGGTCGGACT
Source organism: uncultured Thermoleophilaceae bacterium (assembly GCA_963728155.1). Taxonomy (GTDB): domain Bacteria; phylum Actinomycetota; class Thermoleophilia; order Solirubrobacterales; family Thermoleophilaceae; genus JACVRW01. Next base: position 253,319 of record CAVSJF010000006.1, read on the forward strand.
CGAGCAGCGATGCCGCCTGTTCGAGCAGCCGTGCTCCCGCCGGGGCGTCGCCGCGAAGCAGAGCGGCCTCCGCGGCGGCAGCGAGTCGCTGGGCGGCCGAGGTGGCCAGGGCTCGCTCGTGCTCACCGGCGAGCCCGAGCTCGGCCAGCTCACGATAGGCCTCGCCGAGATGGTGTCCGATGGTCTCGTCAGGGGCGCCCGGCGATGCCTGGAGCCACTCGGCGACGTGCTCATGCAGCTCGGCTCGCCGCCGGCGGGGCATGCCCTGGTACACGGCGTCGCGGATGAGCACGTGCGTGAACCGGAAGGCGTCCTGGCCCGGGAGCTCGGACCGCTCGGCGCGGATCAGCTGCTTGTGAACGAGCGCGACGAGATTGGTCGCCGTCTCCGCTCGATCCTGCTTCCCCAGCATCTGTTCTACGGCGCCCACATAGAAGCTTCGGCCCTGGACCGAAGCGTGCTCGAGCAACGTGCGCTCCCCGGAGTCGAGGCGGTCGATGCGCGCCGCCAGGACCGCCTGGATGCTTGACGGCAGGGCGGCGTCGCCGTTCTCCTCTCCTACCGCGACGAGCTGCTCGAGGAAGAGCGGGTTGCCCTCCGCGGCTTGGACGATCCGTGCCTTCGCGCGCGCCTCGAGCCCGCCGGCAGCGACGTTCTCCACGAGCTGGCGCGCCTCGGTCTCCGACAGCGCGTCCAGCGTGAGGAGTGATCTGTTCGGCTGGGGCGTGATCCAAGCCGGGCGGGCCTCGAAGAGCTCGGGCCGGGCGAGGCACACGAGCAGGATCGAGTGTGCGCTCGAAAACGCGACGAGGTAGTCGAGCAGATCGAGCAGCGTCGGCTCCGCCCAGTGGACGTCCTCGACGACCACCACCAGCGGACGCTCCAACGCCGCCCGCTCGAGTAGCCGTCGAACGGCCCAGAAGGTCTCCTCGGCGTGGACCGGTCCCTCGGAGAGCCCGATCGCCCCCGTGACGAGCTGCGCCATGGAGTCGTCGCCCTCTAGGAGCTCGTTGACGCGCTGTTGGGGGTCGCTTCCTCCAAGCTGGCCGACGATCTCCGCGAGAGGACGGTAGGTCACCCCCTCCCCGTACGGCAGGCAGCGGCCGACCACCAGCGTCGCGGTGTCGCTCATGTCCGCAACGAGCTCCTGCGCGAGACGGGACTTCCCTATTCCGGCCGGGCCGGCCACGGTCACCGCGTGGCAGGCTCGCTCGCTGCGCACGCGCGCGAAGGCGGCTCGGAGCTCGGTCATCTCGCGTTCGCGGTTGGCCATCAGCTTCACGGGCGGCCGGATCAACGCCGGACCCTCGTCCTCGAGGTCCAGCAGCCGCCACACCTGAACCTTCGCGCTCCGGCCCTTCAGGGCCAGCGGCTCGAGCGGCTCGACGCGCACCTGGTCTTCTACGAGGCGGTAGACGTTCTCGCCGAGCAGGATCTCGCCCTCGGGCGCAGCCCCCTCGAGCCGGGCCGCGACGTTGAAGGCGTCGCCCGCCGCGAACATCGACCGCCGCGCGCCTGCGCTCACGAACACCTCACCGGACTCGATGCCGAGCTTCATGCCGAAGCTAACTCCCCGGTCGCGCTCCAGGTCGGCGCTGAGCGCTGCGCCGGCCTCGCGGATCTCCAGCGCGGTCCGGACCGCGCGCAGAGCGTCGTCCTCGTGGATCTCGTTCTGGCCGAACACCCCCACCACCGCGTCGCCGACGAACCCTTCGACCGTGCCCCCGTGATCCTCGATCACCGCGCTGCAGGCGTCCATGTAGCGATCGAGCAGGCCATGCATCGACTCCGGATCGAGGCGCTCGGCCAGCCCCGTCGATCCCACGATGTCGGCGAACACGATGCTCACAAGCCGGCGGGCCGATCGCGTGACCTCGCGAGCGGGTGCCTCGCGTGGCCCCGGCGGCGGCTCAGCGGGCTGCGGCCGAGCCGGCGGCGGCAGCGCCAGCGCCAGCGCCGGATCCTGGGCCAGCACGGCACGCTCCAGCTCCCGCAGGCGCTCGCCGGGCTCGATCCCCAGCTCGTCCACCAGCGAGCGCCGGGCGTCCTGATAGGCCTGAAGCGCGTCGGCCTGGCGGTCGCAGCGGTAGAGGGCCAGGATCAGCTGCCCGCGCAGGCGCTCGCGGTACGGATGGTCCTCGATCAGTCCCTCGAGCCCGCTGACGACCTCGCCGTGGCGGCCGAGCGCCAGCTTCGCCTCGGTCAGCTCCTCCATCGCTCCGATGTGGAGATCCTCGAGTCGCGCGATCTCGCGCTGGGCGAACGGCTCGTAGGCGAGGTCGTCGAGCGGCCGGCCCCTCCACATGGACAGGGCCTCCTCCAGCAGGGCGGCGGCCTGCTCAGGGTCGTCGGCCAGGGCGCCGCGGGCCGTCGCGACGAGCCGCTCGAAGCGATTCGCGTCGAGGCGCTCGGGATCGAGAGCCAGCTCGTAACCGTGCTCGCGGGTCACGACCACTTCGCCGGATGCGCCCGCTGCGCCGGCGGCCAGGGCCTTGCGCAGGCGCGAGACGTGCACCTGCACGGTCTTGCCGGCCGTGGCGGGCGGTTGCTCGCCCCAGAGCTCTTCGATCAGGCGATCGCTGCTGAGCGTCTGGTTGGCGTGCAGCAGCAGCACGCCGAGCAGCGCGCGCTGCTTGTTACCTCCGAGCGCGATCTCACGGCCCTCGTCGAGGACCTGGAGGGAACCGAGGATGCGGAAGTCCATGCGAGCAGCCAACCCTGGGTCCGGCGACCCCCAACGTACCGCAGGCCCGCGCGACCGCCAAACCCCGTCGCCGGGCTGTTACCGCGCCGCAAGCGTCCTGCTACCGGTCGCCTGCACCATCGGCCCCAATGTTGATCCCCACACACACAAGGAGCCAGTCATGAGCCAGGCCACCATTCCCGCGCAGCACCCCGCAGTCGTCCTTCGTTCTCACTACAACAACCTGCGCAACCTGCTCGCGGTTGCCATGGTCGGCCTCGTCGGGCTGTCCGGCGCGGTCGTGATCCTCGCGGACGACCAGGGTGGCGTGAGCGGCACGATCGCCGGCAAGTCGGCGGAGTCCGCCAACCCGGTCGGGAGCCCCCGCTATTTCGAGGGCGTGCAGGCGGGTACGGCGAGCAGCACGGCGCTTCCCCCCAACGTCCGTTTCGACGGCGGCCCCGAGGAGGGCACGCGCGGCGCGACCACGGTCCAGCCGCCGCTGAGCCGCTATGACGGCGGTCCCGAGGAGGGCACCCGCGGCATCGTCGCCGCCCAGGTGCCCGGCCTGCGCTTCGACGGTGGACCGGAAGAGGGCACCCGCGACATCGGCTCGGCCGCCGCGGAGAGCCCCCGCGCCCCGGGCTTCAGCACCGACTGACGCGCACCGCAAGGAGCTCGGGCAGGGCACGGAGGGCCCCCGATTAGGGGGCCCTCCGCCGTTCTCGGCCGGCGCGCGATAACGCGCCACTTCCAGGCAGATCTCGTAAAGCGCGGGCGACGTTCTGCCGAAGCTGAGGCAGATGCCGCCACGACCCGAGCCCACCCCGGAGGTGGCCAGCGCGCGCCGTTATGCGGCGCGCGTGCGTGTGCTGCTGGCATTTGCAGGCGGAACGCTGCTGGTGATCGACCCGGAGATCTCCGCCGCTCCGCTTGCGGCCGCTATCGGATTCGCCGTGATCGCGCTGACCGGCCTGATGGAGCTGATGGTGCGCAGCGAGCGCTGGCTGGCGGTGGAGGAAGCCCTGTCCTGCCTCGCAGCCGTGTGCATCGTCGGCTGGAGCCGCGGCCGGGTGGACGTGCTCAGCGTGCTCTGGCTCACGGCCGCGGCCAGCGGCGTGCTGGCGCGCGGCGGGCGCGTGGGCCCGGTGGCGCGCGTGCTGGTCACGGCGGCGCTGTTCTCGCCCCTGGTGACCACGGGCACCATGAGCCCGGAGAACATCGGATTCGCGCTCGGCTCGATCGCCCTGCTCCTGGCCACCGGGCGCGTCTCGCGCGAGCAGACCGAGCTGCTGCGGCGCGCGCGCCACGACGCGACGCATGATTCGCTCACCGGCCTGTTGTCCCGCGGCGCCTTCCGCTCCCACGTAGAAACCCTGGCGCGGCTCGCAACGGCGGAGGCGCCCGCCACGCTGATCACGATCGACCTCGACGGCTTCGGCGCGATCAACAAGCGCCAGGGCCACGCGGCGGGCGATCGTGTGCTCAAAGACGTAGCTCGAGCGATGGAAACCGTCGTGCGCGACGATGATCTGCTCGGCCGCCTGGGCGGCGACGAATTTGGCGTGATGGTCCTCGGTGGGGACACCGAAGCGCTGGCCGACCGGCTGATCGAAGCCGCGACCGGCGCCGGCATGCCCGGATCCAGCGCGAGCGCCGGAATCGCGCGCTGCCCCGAGAACGGCACCAACTCGGAGGCGCTGCTGGCCGCCGCCGATGTGGCGCTGCGCCTCGCCAAACGCGGCCCCGTCAACAGCTTCAGCGTCTACATGGGCGCTCCGATGGGCTCGGACTCCGACGGAGCGCGCGCCGCACTCGAACGGCTCTGCCGCGGGGAGGGCTTGGAGATGGCGACCCAGCCGATCGTCGATGTCGCGACCGGGGAAGTCCACGCCTACGAGGCGCTCGCGCGCTTCGCCACCCGCGACGGGCAGGGGCCGCTTCACTGGCTCGCGCTCGCCGACGAGCTGGGCATGCGCGCCGAGCTCGAGCTGGCCTGTCTGCGGGCTTCGCTCGAGCTCTTCCCCGAGCTGCCCGCCGGGTCCCGCCTGAGCGTCAACCTCTCCGCCCCTCTGGTCACCGACCGGCGCACACTGGCCCTCCTCGACGCGTGCCCGGCGCTGGCCGACCTGATCATCGAGATCACCGAGGAGACCCTCGTGCGCCACAGCGACGAGATCGAGGACACCACTGCCGGCCTGCGCGAGCGCGGCCTGCGCATAGCCGTGGACGATGTCGGCGCCGGCTACTCGGGCATCGGGCAGATGGCCAGCCTTCGCCCCTCGTACATCAAGCTCGACCGCAGCCTGGTGAGTGACGTCGACATCCAGCCGTCGCGCGTGGCCCTCGTCCAGGCGCTGGCCGACTACGCCCGCCGCACCGGTGGGATGCTCGTGGCCGAGGGCGTGGAGACCCCCGATCAGCTCGCCTATCTGCGCGCCGCGGGGGCGCCGCTGATTCAGGGCTACCTGCTGGCCCGCCCCGGGCCCCCGTGGCCGGCGATCAACCACGAGGCGCTACGGGACCCGCCGGAGAGCCTGGCGGCCGCGCTCGCGGTCGCGGCGAGTCACGCGTCCGGCGTCGCATCGGCCTGACGAGAGCTAAAGACGCGCCGCCCGCGGCCGATCTTCCATCGCGCGACGCACCCGCTGCATCAGCACGGGCACGCTGAACGGCTTGGCCACGTGATCGACCGCCCCCGCCTCGAGCGCTTCCAGCACCTCCTGCTCACCGGCACGAGCGGTCAACATGATCACGCGGCTGCGGTCGAGCGTCCCGTTGGCGCCGAGCATCCGCAACAGGCGAAGGCCGTCCATACCCGGCAGGTCCCAGTCCAGAAGAACCAGCGGCGCCACCACACTCGGATTGGCGTCCGCCAACTGAGTCGCGGCCTCAACGCCGTCGGTGATCCAGCGGGTCCGATAGCCGCGGGTCTGCAAGGCGTGCTCGATCAGCTGGCCGAGAACGGGGTCGTCCTCCACCACCACCACGTCGGCGTGGGCGGGTCCCCCATTCTGGCCGGTCGCGATCACGCGGTCGCGTCCCTCACCCTTGGCCGCGTACAGCGCGCGGTCGGCGGCCCGGTACAGGTCGTCGATCTCCTGGCCGTCGCTCGGGAACTCCGCGAGGCCGGCGCTCAGGGTCACCGTGGTGTGGGCCGCACCCTCACCGAAGCGCCGGTCGCGCACGGACTCGATGAAATCGCCGATCCGCTGGCGGCCGTCGGCTTCGGACATGCCGAGCATCCCGACCACGAACTCGTCGCCACCCCAGCGCGAGACGACATCCTCGCCGCGGAACGTCTGCCTCAGGGCCGTCCCGATGCCGCGCAGCACGGCGTCTCCGATCGCGTGCCCGAAGCCGTCGTTGACCCGCTTGAAGTGATCAACGTCGAGGATCGCCATGGACAGCGGCTGACCCAGGCGTGCGGCTGATCGCCGGAAGGCCTCCAGAGTCTCGGCGGACTTGCGCCGGTTGGGCAGGCCGGTCAGGCCGTCGGTGTCGGCCAGCGCGCGGTACAGGCGCACGCGCTCGAGCCGGTTGGTGATCCTGGCCACCACCTCGGGACCGAGGAAGGGCTTGGAGAGAAAGTCGTCTGCGCCGGCATCGAAGACCTCGTGGACCGAGGCGGCGTCTGTATGCGACGTCAGGAACATCACAGGCACGCCCTCCCAACGCGGGTCGTTCCGCAGCGCCCGGCACAGCTCGGGGCCGGTGATCTCCGGCATGTCGAAGTCCAGCACCACCAGGTCGGGGACGTCGCGCTCGAGCAGCGTCCAGAAGCGGGTGGGGTCGGTGCTGGTCTCCACCTCGAGACCGCCCGCCCCAAGGACCGCGCCGAGCGCGTCCAGGACCGCACGATCGTCGTCGATCGCGAGCACCTTCGTGCCCTCGGCTCGCAGGCGCTCGCGCAGAGCGATCACCGACTCAACCGCCTGGCCGTCCATCACCGAGGGCGGAAGGAAGCCGCGACCTCCGCGTCGCGCGACCTCGACGGGATCGACGCGCTGGTCCTGGTGGGTCATCACCACCACCGGCCGCGTGCTTGCGGTCTCCGCCAGAAACGCGAGCGAAGCATCGATGTCCTCGGATACGCAGAGGTCCAGCAACACCGCCCCCGGCGACGCTCCACCCACGTGGCGCCGTGCCGTCTGGAGCGTTGTGGTGGACGTGGCCGCCAGGCCGCGGCTGAGCGCCTCCTCGACCAAGCGGCGCCCGCGGCCGGCATCGGCGGTGATCACGAGCAGGTCAACCGGCCCGTAGCGCTCCACTGCGTCGGCGGCGGCGCGCTCGTTCCCCGCCTCCTCACCGGCGGCTTCGCTGTTGCCATCGGCCTCGAGCCCGGTGCGTACTGCCACGATCAGGTCCGCGAGGCGCTGCAGGTCCGGCGGCGGTTCGGAGCCGCCCAGGGCGTGCTCGAGCTCGCGCGCATGCTCGGAGACGAGCGCGAACCCGAACGTCCCGGCCGAGCCCGCCAGCTTGTGGGCCTCCCGCTCGGCACGGACTCGCAGGTCAGGCGCGAGCTCGCCACCCAGAGCGGCGGCGATCGCCTCCTCGATCACGTCGACCTGCGCCACCACCTCGGACCGGCTGCTCTCCCAGATGGCGCGGATGGCGTCCGACGGTTGCGCCTCGGCGTGGAGCCCGTCAGCGGTCAAACGGGCCACCTCAACGCGCCGGCCACCTGCTCGGGCAATGTCTGTGGGTCGAACGGCTTGCCGATCACCGCGGCCGCGCCCAGGGCCTCCAAGCGCCGGCGATCCTCGTCCTCGGACTTGCCCGTCAGGAAGATCACCGGGATCGCCCGCGTCGCGTCCCCCTGCCCCAGGAGGCTTAGCGTGGCGGGGCCGTCCAGGTCAGGCATGACCACGTCCAGCAGAACCACGTCGGGGCGCTCGCGGACGGCCATTTCGACTCCCTCCTGTCCGGACTCGGCGGTGATCACCCGCCAGGTGTCGACTCGACCCAGCGCGACCTGGGCGATCTGGCGGATCAACTGCGAGTCGTCGACGACCAGGATCACCCGGGGGGTGTTCATCGGTTGGGGCCGTTGCGAAGGCGGCGCACACCCCTGTGTTCGGCGGCCGCGTGTGAGACTGAAGGCCGCCGCGGAAGGGTCTAGGCGGCCTCTGGCAAATCTAACCTCGGTGAGTTCAAAGAAGCTTTCACAAGCCGAGCACGACGAGGCATCCGCCGAGTATCAGCGCGGAATGGACGAGATCCGCGAGCAGCTCGGACCGATGGCCGATTCCTACATCCAGAAGATCAAGGCGCTGTCGCCGGAATTCGCCTGGGTGAACGTCACCTTTCCGTTCGGCGAGCTCTACACGCGCGACGTCCTCGATCTGAAGACGCGCGAGCTGTGCACCGTGGCGGCGCTCACGGTCCAGGGGTTCTCCCTTCCCCAGCTCAAGCTGCACATCGACGCCGCGCTGCGGACCGGAGCCTCTCGTGAAGAGGTGCTCGAGATCATCGTCCAGATGATCGCCTACGCCGGCTTCCCGGCCGCGACCAACGCGCTGATGACCGCTCAGGCGGTCTTCGAGGATCAGGACGCGACCGAGAAGGCAGAGAAGCCGGCGAAATGAGCGCCGGTCGCAACGGCGCGCAGCTCCTGGTAGCCGACCTGGAGGCGCACGGAGTCGAATACGTCTTCGGCATTCCCGGCGCCAAGGTCGATCCCGTCTTCGACGCGCTGGTCGGCTCGAAGATCAAGACGGTGGTCTGCCGCCACGAACAGAACGCCACCTTCATCGCCGGGGGGCTGGGCCGTCTCACCGGCAAGGCGGGTGTCGTGCTGGTGACCTCGGGTCCGGGCTGCTCGAATCTCGCGACCGGGCTCGCCACCGCGAACACCGAGGGAGATCCGGTCGTGGCGCTGGGCGGCGCGGTTCCCGTGGCCCAGCGGCTCGAGCAGACTCACCAGAGCATGGATGCAGTGGCGATGCTGCGTCCGGTGACCAAGTACGCCGCCGAGATCGATGCGGTGGACGCCGGCCCGGAGATCATGGCCGGCGCCTTCCGGGCCGCCGAGTCGGGACGCCCGGGTGCGGCCTTCGTCGGCCTCCCCAAGGACATCATGCAGGCCGCCGCGCCAGGGTCGGTCCTGGCGCCGTTCAAGCCGCCCCTGCTTGGCGCCGCCGCTTCCGGCGCGATCGCCGACGCCGCCCGTCTGATCGACGCGGCAGAGCGCCCGGTGGTGCTGCTCGGCCTGCTGGCAAGCCGGCCCTCAGCGACGTCGGCGGTGCGCGCCCTGCTCGCCAAGGCGCGATTCGCTGTCGCGGGCACCTACCAGGCGGCGGGCGTGGTGCCGCGCGACCAGCTCGATTGCTTCGCAGGACGGGTCGGGCTGTTCCACAACCAGCCGGCCGACCAGCTCCTCGATGCCGCCGATCTGGTGATCACGATCGGCTTCGACCCGGTCGAATACGACCCTGCTCTGTGGAACCGCGGCCGCGCCCGCAAGCTGATCCACATCGACTGCGTCCCGGCCGACATCACTGGCGACTACCAGCCAGACGCAGAGCTGCTGGGCGACATTGCCGCCACGCTGGAGGCGCTCACCGGCGTGGTCGCGGCTCGGCCGGGTCCCGCCGGAGTCGAGCTGCTGAGCGAGATCCGGCGAGCGCGCGAGGGGCTGGGCGCCGAAGCGAGCAGGCATGCCGGCACGCCGATCCATCCGCTCCAGCTCGTTCACGCGCTGCAGGGTCTGCTCGACGAGGATACGACGCTCTGCTGTGACATCGGCTCGTTCCACATCTGGATAGCCCGCCACCTCGTCGCGAACCGGCCGCGGCAGATCATGTTCAGCAACGGCCAACAGACGCTGGGCGTCGCCCTGCCCTGGGCGATCGCGGCGTGCCTCGCCAATCCCGGGGGCAAGGTCATCTCGGTCTCGGGCGACGGCGGCTTCCTGTTCTCCGCCGTCGAGCTCGAGACCGCGGTGCGGCTGAACTGCGACTTCGTGCATCTGGTGTGGATCGACGGCAGCTACAACATGGTCGGCATCCAGCAGGTCGCGGCGTACGGACGCGACGCCGCGGTGCATTTCGGCCCTGTCGACCTGGTCAAGTTTGCCGAATCAATGGGCGCAACCGGGCTGCGCATCGAAGGGCCGGAGGATGTGGCGCCCGTGCTGCGTCAGGCGATGGATACGCCCGGCCCGGTGATAGTTGGCGTACACGTCGACTACCAGGACAATCCCGGCCTCATGGCGGCGCTGCATGAGGACGTTCTGCACTAGCGATCTCCCCAGTAGAAGCCCTCGGACACTGCCGGGAAGCTCCGCTCGGGATGCGCCCGGAACAGTGGGTCGATTCCGAACAGGGTGATCCGGGAGGTATTCGCCTCGTTGGGACCGTGGACGATGACCGGCGAGCCTGCGGCCGACGCATCCGGGTTCGGCCAGTGGCCGGACGCCAGGTAGCCGGACGCCGGCAGGCGGCCGTCCACCGTCATGTCGGCCGGGACCTCGGTGAACCAGACCGGATCCTCGACCAGGCCGGTGTCGCGCCCCGGATAGGCGCCGGTGATGGGGCTGCTGTCGCGGCCCTCGTTGTCCCAGTAGACGATTCCGCTGACGTCGAACTGCACCGCCGGGGTCGCGCGGCCGAAGGCCCGGATGAGCTCCTCGACGCGCTCGGTCGCCTTGCCGGCGTTGGAGCGCCGCCCCTGCGACTGCGCCGCCAGGCCCCTGAGCTGCGTGGCCCCGTCGGCGACGAGGAAGTCCGCGCCGTCGATGCGGGCCCCGACGTAGCCGCCGCCGGCGGCGAAGAACGCCGCGTAGCGAGCGCGCGCCGTGGCGTTCTCGGGCGTGTCCTCGGGGTAGGTCTGGGTGGTGTTGTAGATCACGTCGTAGCCGGCCAGCGGGTCGGCCGCAGCCGAGTTGATGGTCTCGTTCGTCCAGCGGTCGGCCGAGAAGCCGAGCCGCGCCTCCAGCGCCCAGTTCTCGTAGGCCGAGCACAGGCAGGCAATGCGCGGAACGCGCTCGATCGGCTCACGACTGGGCAGGAGGCCCTGCACGGGTTCGAACCACAGCCCGGCCGCGCGCCCGGCGGCCCGGAGCCGAGCCCTGGCGTTGGCCGTGAACAGCACGCTGCCGGCGGGCAGGTCGCCCGACCTCGTCTCAAACTGCTCGGTGGCGAGCCTGGCCGGCACCCCCGCCCCGACGATGTCGTTGACGGTCCGAACGGCTGTGGGGGAATCCACCTCGAGCGCGTACCAGTCCGAGCGGCCGGGGCGGACCCCGCCGTCGACGGGATCCGTGCTGTCGATCCTCGTGGTCGCCGGCGAGAACGGACGGTTCCTGCCGATCGTCACCACGTCGGCACCCCAGAGGAAGCCATTGCTCCACGCTCCCGGCGGCGCGTACAGCTGGGTCACGCGGTCGGAGATGTCGTCGCCCACGTCCAGGATGGTGTTGGCGAGAGCGCGCAGGGCTTGACTCGTCCGCACGACGTACGAGCCCTCCTCGAAGACCTGGCTGCCGAGGCGGTAGTCCCGCCGCAGCCGGCTGACCTCGATGTCGTTCTCCAGGAGGAAGTCGACCAGCCGCTTGGCCTCCGCGTCGCTGCGCTGCCCGTTGCCCACCGGGATCACGTGCGCGCGCGGGTAATCCGTCATGTAGTCGTGATCCGCCGCGGTGCCGACCACCGGCAGCGGGTCGGTCAGCCTCACGCGCGCGGCGTCGTCCACGCCCCGGCGATAGATCTCGAACTGATCGAACATCATCTCGCGACGGTTCTCGATCACGAAGTCGACCGAGGAGAACACGCTCAGCTCCTGAGAGCGAAGCGCGCCGGCGCGGCCGATCGCCTGCGGCGCCACCCCGTTGATCCCGCAGCTGGCGTCGTCCTCCCAGCACATCTCGATCGTCGAGGCGTCCAGGCCGCGCAGCTGGCCGTACTGGCCCGTGTAGAAGGGGCCCCAGTCGTCCCAGCCCTGGGGCAACGTCTCGCCCGGGGGCTCCGTGGGGATCCACTCGTCCAGGATGTTGTTCACCGGGCGGCTGATCCCGTAGCCCTCGGTCGCCAGCCGTGCCTGATTGGCGTCCAGGCGTGGCTGATTCCACTTCAGCCAGATGTCGTACTCGATGCCCGGGTTGTGGGGCACGGTCGTCCCCTCGAGCAGGGTGGGCGTGACGTAACCGTGAAGATCGAGCGTCTGGATGAACGGCAGGCGCTTGATGATGTTCACCGACGCCGTCGTCTCGGGCTGCGACTGGGTGATGTAGTCGCGGTTGAGGTCGAAGCCGTTGCCGTTCGTGCGGGTTCCGGCGATCCTCCCGTCCGGGTTCTGGATCACGTGGAACGCAATGACCGCGTGGTCGAGGATCGCGTCCACCTCGGCATCGGTCCCGTACGGGGTCGTGGCCAGGCGCTCGATGAGGCGCATGGAGGCGTCGACGCCCTCGTACTCATCGCCGTGAATTCCGGACTGGATGAAGAGCGGCACCTTCGCGTCGCGAAGGGTGATCAACCGCTGCGCGCGCCTCGGATTGCGCGCGTACAGGCCCGCCAGCCGCTGTAGGCGGGCGTAGGAGCGCTGTTGGGCCCGGGTGTCGAGCGCGTTGACGGTGACGACGTACATGTCGCGGCCGAGCGCCGACTCACCACTCTTCTCGAGCGTCATGCGGCCGTCGCTCTGGTCCACGATCGACTCGAGCGTGCAGCCGATGGCGTAGTAGGGGATGTGCGGGAAGCTGCCGGGCGGATCGGCCGGGTCGGTGCCGTCGGGCAGGTTCTCGGCCGCGTCGGTCTCCGGCGTGCCGCACCAGGGCGGCGCGATCTCGGCCTGCGCCGTGGCAGCGCTCAAAAGACAAGCGACCAGCCCAGTCAGCAGAATCGCCATCAAGCGCCGCGTCCGGCTCAGCATCAGACCACACCCCAGAGATCGCTGGAAAGGTTGGCGCAGTCTACCCGGGCCGAGGGCGTGGAGACCCACCGGTAGCCGTCTGCCGGCTTAACGCGAGCGAGCCGGGTAGAGGGCCCGGATGCAAATCGGATTCAAGCTCATGGCCGAGGCCTACGAGCCGAACGAGCTCGTCCGCCAGGCAGTCCGTGCGGAGGAGGTCGGCTTCGACTTCGTGGAGATCTCCGACCACTATCACCCATGGCTCTACAGCCAGGAGCATTCGCCCTTCGCATGGTCTGTCCTCGCCGCGGCGGCGGCGACCACGAACCGGGTTCGCCTCGCCACCGGGGTGACCTGCCCAACCATGCGCTACCACCCCGCGATCGTGGCTCAGGCCGCCGCGACGACGCAGCTGCTGGCCGACGGGCGTTTCGTTCTCGGTGTCGGCTCGGGCGAGCGGCTCAACGAGCACGTGATCGGCGGTGGCTGGCCCTCGGTCGACGTCCGCCAGGCCATGCTGAGGGAGGCGCTGGAGATCATCCGGCTGCTGTGGTCGGGCGGCTACCAGTCCTACGACGGCAGGCACCTTCAGCTCTCCGATGCGCGTGTGTTCGACCTTCCTGAGACTCAGCCACCCATCATCGTCGCCTCGGGTGGCGACCAGGCCTCGGCCCTGGCCGCCGAGCTGGGCGACGGGATGTTCGGTACGGAGCCGCTGCCTGAGCTGACAGCCGCCTATGCCGAGGCCGGCGGCGACGGGCCGCGCTACTGCGAGGTGCCGCTGGCCTACGCCCACACGGTCGAGGCCGCCGTGGAGTCGGCGCACTCGCTGTTTCGCTTCGGCCAGCTGGGCTGGAAGGTGATGGCTGAGCTGCCCAACCCGATCAACTTCGAGGCCGCCGCCGCCCACGTGACCTCCGACACCATGCGGGAGTCGGCCGCCTGCGGCCCGGATGTCGAGCGCCACCTCGAGGTGTTCAACCAGTTCCGCGAGGCGGGCTACGACCATTTCGCGCTGATCAGCGCGGGTCCGGACGTGGACGCGTTCCTGGACTTCTTCGAGTCCGAGCTGCGCGACCGGCTATGAGCGTGAGCAGCCCCGCCCCGGCCTAGTGCTTGTCCGGGTTGGGGAGATCCGACTCCTCGGCGCCCTCCATGATCTCCTTGCGCTGCGATTCCTCAGGGTCGCCCGACTTCAGCTTCTCGACGTTGCCTTCGACGTCGTCCTCGCGTCCTTCCGCGTATGCATGCAGCGGGGTGTCCGGGACGGTCTCTTCGCTCGCGCCACCGGGCTCGTTCTCCTCAGGCATGGTTCGCCTCCTCGTAGTAATAGTCACAACCGCATGCCCCGCCCGAGTCGATCTAAACCCCCTTGTCCTCGGGTGTGGCGAGCACCGCCCCAATGGCGGCGCACACGACGAGGACGAAGCCTGCTGCCACCAGCCAAGACACAAGAGAAATGGCCACGCCAATGGTGCCGTAGGTCTGCGCCGAGTCGGCGATCGAGCGCGGCATGTAGACCAGCGACGCGGCCGACAGGGTGGTCATCGACACGGCGGTAAGGATGGCCGTTGGCAGGAGTTGCCGCCCGCGGATGCGTCGCGAAAGCAGGATCCAGGGCGTGCCGAGCCAGACCACCGCGGCGAAAGCCAGCGCCACGATCAGAGAGAGGATCGGCCCCGAGATGTCGATGAGCAGCGAGCGGACCCCGCTGAACACCGAGGTAAAGACGAGGACCGTGGCCAGCCAGACAAGCCCGGCCGGCGTGGCTCGGATGCCGAGCACCGGTAGGCGCCAGGCCCGCTCGTAGACGCGCTGGATCGCCCGGGTGAAGCTCAGCGCGGAGGCGATCACCAGCAGGATGCCGAGGATCGACACCGTGCTTCGGACGTCGTCGGGCGCGGAAAATGCGCCGCGTACGAGCCCCGCCGTCTGCGTGTCGAGATCGAAGCGGTCGATGATCGAATCGGCGAAGCCCTCTCGGTCGACGCCCGGCACGGTTGAGGAGACGACGACGCCCAACGGCACCAGTGCCGTAAAGGCCAGCGAGGCCAGCGCGATGGCCCGATCGACGAACTCGATCTCTATCACGCGCTCCACGCAGCGACGTGAGAGCTCCACCACGGTCGCAACCCGTGGGTGACTGGCCACTGAGCGCGGCAGCGGCTTCACGATCAGTGGGAGACGATCACCTTGAGCAGCACCAGCAGCAGGCCGAGCGCCGCGCTGGCAAGGCCGGCGAGGAGTATCTGACGAGGGGTGCCGCCCGCGACCTGGCGCAATCCGCCGCCCCACACGAACAGCAGCCCGACGTTCACCCCCGTAGCGATCCAGAGGGCGGTGCCGACCGTGAGGAGGTCCGAGGCGGCGAGCGCCAGGACGATCGAAGCCGGCAGGGCCGACTGCACGATCGGCCACTCGTGGCGAATGCCGTGGGCGAGGTGGTGGCGGTCGACCGGCATCCTCGCCTTTCCGGCCGCCCCGAGCGCGTCGGCCCAAGCGTGGGCCACCGCGAACACCGCCGTCGTGACGACCAGGGCGACGATCATCAAGCCGACCCGCTCTTCGTTCTGCTCGAGCGTGGCCAACACCGATGTCACGAGGATCAGTCCGTACAGGCTGCCGGCCAGATTTCCTCGCGGGAGCAGCCGGGCCAGGCCGGTACTCTGCTTGCGCGGCGGCAATTGCTCCGAGGCCGTCATCGACGCGAGAACTGTCTCATGCCGCACGCGCGGCCGCGACATCACCCCTTCTGGGTGATTGCGGCTGCTCGGTGCGCCACCAGACTTCGCTGACGGGTAACGGACCTCGAAGGAGGCGGTGCAAGGAGATGAACGAGCTGGCTGATATTGGTCCGGTTCAGCTGATGTCGGTGGGCTTCGAGCCCGGCGCGAACTTCGAGGGCCAGATCGCCGGCGAGCTGGCGCGTCTGGAGGGCGAGCGAACGATTCGGGTGCTCGACCTGCTCTTCGTGGCCAAGGACACCGACTCGGACGAGCTGGTCGTGCTCGAGCACCAGGAGGAGAGCAGCGGAGCGATCCTGGGCGCTCTGCTGGGCTTGAAGCTGGAAGGAGAGGACGAGCACCCATTCGGCCTGACACCGGAGGAGATCGAGGAGATGGGCGCGTCGCTTGCGCCCGGTGCCTCGGCCGGCCTCGTCCTGATCGAGCACGTCTGGGCTCGAGGGCTCAAGCGCGCGATCCGAGACGCGGGCGGGCGTAGCCTCGGTGACAGCTTCCTGACCCCCGAGACCGTGGCCGCCATGGAGCCGCAGCTTGCCGCGCTGGCTCAGGCCGTGCGATCCAGCTGAGCCACCTTGGTGATGGGGTACTGACCGTGGGTCCGCGGCGGACCGCAGCGATCGGCGCCCTGCTCCTTTGCTTCGGCGGGCTCGGCCTCGCGGTCGTTGTCGCGGTGCAGGAGTTTCCGCGTGGCCTGATCGCGCTCGCCTGCGTTGGGCTCGCAACCGCGGCGGCGTGGTACGGCGTCCTGCGCCGGGGCGCGGCCCGCGTCGCAGGCCTGTCGGTCGGTGCGCTCGGGCTCGGCGCGGCGATCCTCCTGGTGGTCAGCGACCGCCTACTGGAGGAGCTGATCGTCGTCGTCGCGCTCCTGCTCAGCGTCGTATGTGCGCGGACGGCGTTCGCCTTCCGCTCGCACCTGCCGCCGGCCACGGCGCCGCGCCGGCCGGTGCTGTTCTTCAACCCGAAGTCCGGCGGCGGCAAGGCCGAGCGCTTCGCGGTGGCCGTAGAAGCCCAGGCACGCGGGATCGAGCCGATCGAGCTCGGTCCCCCCTGGGACCTCGAGGGGCTCGTGCGCCACGCCGTGGCGGACGGCGCCGACGGGCTCGCAATGGCCGGCGGCGACGGCTCCCAGGCCGTCGTTGCCGCGATCGCGGCGGAGCTCGAACTGCCCTACGCCTGCGTGCCGGCGGGCACACGCAACCACTTCGCGCTCGACCTTGGCGTCGATCGAGACGACGTCGTCGGCGCCCTCGACGCGTTCGTCGACGGCGGGGAGCGCCGGGTCGACCTGGCCGAGGTCAACGGGCGCGTGTTCGTCAACAATGTCTCGCTCGGGCTCTACGCCGACGCGGTCCAGCACGAGGGCTACCGCGACGCGAAGCTGCGAACCCTGCTCGACACCGTTCCCGAAGAGCTCGGATCCGACGCGACCGGGCTCGACCTGCGGTGGACGGGGCCCCGCGGACACGAGCACGCTTCGGGAGCCGCGATCCTGGTCTCCAACAACCGCTACCGGCTGGGCCGCGCGGTCGGCTCGGGCACACGCCCCAGAATCGACGACGGGCGGCTGGGGATCACGGTCGTCGCGGCCCCAACAGGTCGCGGCGCGGGCGGACGCCTGCCGCAGCGACCATGGCGGGAGTGGACCGCGCCGGTCTTCGAGGTCGACGCCGATCACGCCGTGCCCGCGGGCATCGACGGCGAGGCGGTGAAGCTGCAGCCGCCCCTGCGCTTTCAGATCCGCCCCGGCGTACTGCGCGTACGCATCGCGCGCCGGCATCCGGGCGCCTCGCCGTCGGCGATGCTGCCGGAGACCCCGGGGCAGAGCGCCCGCGCGCTGGCGCGGATCGCCGCCGGGCGCGACCCCCTGCTGCCCACCAAACCCAATACAAAGGAGAGTTATGGACATCTTTGAGGTAGAGCAAAAGGAACGTCTCAGCCGCGAGGAGGTCGCAGCCCGGCTGCGCAGCCTTGCGGACATGCTCGCGCGCCACAATGACATCGAGTTCGAGCGCGGGGGAATGAGCTTCAAGGTGCACGTTCCCGACGAGGTCGAGCTCAAGATCGAGATCGAGATCGAGAGCGACAAGCGCGAGCTGGAAATCGAGCTGACTTGGTGACGGTTACCACCTCTCCCGACAGAGCGGCCCAGGGGAGGGACATCCGGGCCGATGTACCTCGGTCGTCACACGGGCGCTGGGCGCCACCGGGAGGCTCGCGCGACCCCGTGGCCCTTCTCGAGGAGCAGGCCCAGGCCCGGGTCCCGGAGCTGGTGCCGATCCGCTACGGGCGAATGCTCGCGTCCCCGTTCACCTTCTTTCGCGGCGGCGCGTACATCATGGCCACAGATCTGGCAGGTGAGCCGAGGACCGGACTCGAGGTCCAGCTTTGCGGCGACGCTCACCTCTCCAATTTCGGTGCTTTTGCCGCCCCTGACCGCCGGCTCGTGTTCAGCATCAACGACTTCGACGAGACGCTTCCGGGCCCCTTCGAGTGGGATGTCAAGCGGCTCGTTGCCAGCTTCGCCGTTGCGGGTCGCGACCGCGGCTTCAGCGCCGGTAAGCGAGCCGCGGTCAACATGACCGTGGCGAAGGCGTATCGGCGCGCGATGCGCGACTTCTCACGAATGGGGACCCTCGATCTCTGGTACCTGCGTGAGGACGTCGCCGACTCCGCCACTCGCTGGCTGGACCAGATGAGCGACAAGCAGGTCAAGCGGTTCGAGCGCAATCTCGCCAAGACGCAGGCCAAGACCAGCCTGCGAGCGTTCGACAAGCTCACCGAGATCGTGGACGGCGAAGCTCGAATTGTCAGTGATCCCCCGAGCGTGATCCCGATCGAGGAGATAGCGAGCGCCGCCCGCGCCGAGGAGATCGACGACGCGATGAGAACGGTCATGGGGTCCTACGGGCGCTCGCTGCCCGGCGACCGCCGCCGGCTGCTCAGACGCTTTCGATATGTGCACGCCGCACGCAAGGTGGTTGGCGTCGGGAGCGTCGGCACCCGGGCGTGGATCATGCTCTTGACCGGACGCGACGCCGAGGACCCTCTCTTCCTCCAGTTCAAGGAAGCCCAGCCGTCGGTGCTCGAGGGATTCTTGGGGAAGAGCAAGTTCTCGAACCACGGGCAGCGAGTAGTCGAGGGGCAGCGACTGGCTCAGGCCGCAAGCGACATCCTGCTCGGCTGGATCAGGTTCCCCGGCGTCGACGGCGTGCAACGGGACTACTACGTCCGCCAGCTGTGGGACCGGAAGGGATCGGCGCTCATCGAGGCCATGAACCCCGCGGTGATGACGATCTACGCCGAGCTCTGCGGAAGGGGGCTCGCGTCTGCCCACGCCCGGTCCGGAGACGCGACGGCCATAGCGGCCTACCTCGGTAAGGGCGACAAGTTCGACCGCGCGTTGGCACGCTTCGCCGAATCGTACGCGGACCAGAACGAGCTCGACTACGCGGCTGTGCGCGACGCGGTGGACTCAGGAAGGATCGAAGCGCAAACCGGCGTCTAGGCGCCGGCTTGCGCCCGTGACCGGATCTGAGCTCAGGTCCTGGCCGCCCTCTCGTCCTCGCCGAAGACGGCGATCCCGTGAATGACGTAGACACAGAGAGCAAAGATGGCGAGCGACCACCACGGGTACGCGCCGCCGATCGACAGCAGCGCTCCGATCGCCCCGAGGCTTGCGCCGATGATGCCGATCACACGGCCATAGGCGTTGCCGGCCATTAGCGAGAAACCCCCGCCGAGCTGAATCACGCCGAGGATGATCAGGACCCACCCGAGCGCGTTGAGGTTGGTCAGTACGTACCGGTTGTCGTCGACGAAGATGTTCGCGCCGTCAAGGGCGCCGATGCCGTAGATGATGTTGAGCGTGCCGGCGATCAAGAGCAGCGTCGCGGCGAACACGACTCGGCCTGTGCCTCGCATCCGTACCTCCTAGGGTTGATTTCGGCCGCTGGTCGCGACCCGGATGCGATCAAAACGCGACTGAGCGCTGGGGTCATCACCCCGATGGCATGAAATCCGTGCAGTTCATCCCAATCGGGCGATGCGTCCGCGGTTGGACGCTCTTAGCCTCACTGGAATCTTGGATAACTGGAACGACGGGCCGGCGAAGCGGGCGGTGGTTGCCTTCGTCGAGCGCGCGGTGTCGGAGGTGCCGGTCGAGGAGCGGGTGGCGGCGTTCGACAACGACGGGACGCTGTGGTGCGAGAAGCCCCTGCCGATCCAGGCGGACTTCATTCTCCGGCGCTTGTTCGAGATGGCGGAAGCCGATCCCGAGCTGCGCGAGCGCCAGCCCTGGAAGGCCGCCCACGAGCGCGACTACGCGTGGCTGAGCAGGATGATGGCCGAGCACTACGCGGGCGACGACACGAATGTGCGCACGCTCTTGGGCGGCGTCCTTACCGCCTTCGCGGGGATCACTGTCGATGACTTCGAGGCGAAGTCCGACGCATTCCTGCGCACCGTGCAGCATCCGACCCTGGATCGCGCATATCTCGAATGCGTATATGCGCCGATGCTCGAGCTGCTGGCCTACCTGGAGGCAAACGGGTTTTCCAACTACATCGCCTCTGGCGGGGGTCGTGACTTCATGCGCCCGATCAGCCAGGAGGTTTACGGCATTCCGCGTGAGCGGGTGATCGGCAGTGCATCGACGCTGGAATACGTGAGCGACAATCGCGGCGGCACGATCACCCACAAGCCCGAGGCCGACTACCTCGACGACGGCCCACAGAAGCCGATCCGGATCTGGAGCCGCACCGGCCGCCGGCCACTGCTCGCGGCCGGCAACTCCAACGGTGACATCCCGATGCTCGAGTTCAGCCACCACGGGGACAAGCCGTTCCTAGCGCTGCTCCTCCTGCACGATGACGCCGAGCGGGAGTTCGACTACGCCGGCGGCGCCGAGCGTGCACTGCAGAAGGCCGACACCGACGGCTGGACGGTCGTGAGCGTCAAGAACGACTGGGCCACCGTCTTCCCACCCACCAGGAGACATAGATGACTGAGCCGTTCAAGGGCAAGATCAACGTCGACATCCGCGACTCGGTACCGGATTGGTCACCGTTTGAGCCGCCGAAGGCGCCCGACGGCGCGCCGAGCGTGGTCTATATCGTGCTCGACGACGTCGGCTTCTCCGCCATGGAGTCCTACGGCGGGCCGATCGAGACGCCGAACATCGACCGAATCGCCGGCGACGGCGTGCGCTACACGCAATGGCATACGACCGCGTTGTGCTCGCCGACGCGCTCCTGCCTTCTCACCGGGCGCAACCACACCCGTAACGGCATGGCCTGCATCACCGAATGCGCGAGCGGCTTCCCCAACGCCAACGGGGTGATCCCGCCCGAGAACGGTCAGATCCAGGAGATCCTCGGCGAAAGGGGCTGGAACACCTACATGGTGGGCAAGTGGCACCTCTGCCCGGAGGCCGAGATGAACCTTGCCTCGACGCGGCGCAACTGGCCGACGGGCCGCGGCTTCGAGCGCTTCTACGGCTTCTTGGGCGCGGAGACCAACCAGTGGTATCCGGAGCTGGTGTACGACAGCCACCCCGTCGAGCCGCCGCGATCGCCGGACGAGGGATACCACCTGACCGAGGACCTCACCGACAGGGCGCTGGAGTTCATCAAGGACGCCAAGGTGCTGGCCCCCGAAAAGCCGTTCTTCCTGTACTACGCCCCGGGTGCGTGTCACGCGCCGCACCACGCGCCCAAGGAGTGGGCCGACCGCTTCAAGGGCCGCTTCGACATGGGTTACGAGGCACTGCGCGAGCAAACGCTCGCGCGCCAGAAGGAGATGGGCATCGTCCCGCGCGACACCGATTTGCCGCCGCTGAACCCGATCGGCACGCCCGACACCCGCTCGGGACCAGACGATCAGCCGTTCCCGGCGCTGGACTTCACCCGGCCCTGGGACTCCCTGTCAGACGAAGAGAAGCGTCTGTTCAGCCGGATGGCCGAGGTCTATGCCGGCTTCCTCGCGCACACCGACGCGCAGATCGGCCGGCTGCTGGACTACCTCGAGGAGACGGGCCAGAGCGAGAACACGATGGTCATCGTGGTCTCCGACAACGGCGCCAGCGGCGAGGGCGGCCCGAACGGGTCCGTCAATGAGAACAAGCTCGCCAACGGCCTCCCCGACGACCTCCACGAGAACCTGGCCATGATCGACGAGCTGGGTAGCCCGAAGACCTACAACCACTACCCCAACGGCTGGGCGATGGCGTTCAACACGCCGTTCAAGATGTGGAAACGCTACGAGTTCAACGGCGGCACCACGGACCCGTGCATCATCTCCTGGCCGCAGGGCATCGAAGCGAAGGGCGAGATCCGTCAGCAGTACCACCACGCCATCGACCTGGTGCCGACCATCCTCGATGCGCTCGGCGTCGAAGCACCCGAAACCATCGCCGGGCACGTCCAGAGCCACTTCGACGGCGTGAGCATGCGCTACAGCTTCGACAACGGGTCGCTGCCCAGCGCGCGGTCAACGCAGTTCTTCTCGATGCTCGGATCGCGCAGCATCTGGCACGACGGCTGGAAGGCCGTGACCACCCACCCAACGCTCAGCGGCTGGGGCAACTACGCCTCGGACACCTGGGAGCTGTACCACGTGGAGGTCGACCGCTCCGAGCTTCACGACCTATCGAGCCAGGAACCCGAGCGGCTGGGGGAGCTGATCAACCTCTGGTACGCCGAGGCGGGCGCCAACGGCGCGTTCCCGCTCGACGACCGTGCGGCGGTTGAGCTCCTGACCACACCACGCCCGGTGCTCTCGCCGCCGCGCAACCGCTACGTCTACTACCCCGGCGTGGCCGACGTGCCCGAGTCCCAGGCCGCCAACATCCGCAACCGCTCCTACGCCATCGGCGCGGTCGTGGACATCCCCGCCCCCGGTGCCGAGGGCGTGCTGTTCGCGCACGGCTCGCGGTTCGGCGGACACGCGCTCTACGTCAAGGACAACCGCCTTCACTACGTCTACAGCTTCGTGGGCAGCCTGGAACAGAAGATCGTCTCGGACCACGAGCTGCCGACCGGAGAGGAACTGGTCCTGTCCGCTGCCTTTGAGAAGGAGGGCGACGATCCGCCCGGCGTGGCCGTGGGCGCGCTTTCGCTCTTCCACCGCGACGTGAAGGTCGGCGAGGGGCGCATCCGCACCCAGCCGGGCAAGTTCTCTCTGGGGGGCGACGGGCTCTGTGTCGGGCGCGACAGCAGCGACCCGGTCACCGGCGACTACCCCGGCGCGGCGCCCTGGTCATTCACCGGCGGCACGATCAACCGCGTGGCCATCGACGTGAGCGGCGAGCCCTACGTGGACCTGGAGCGCGAAGCCGTGGCCATGATGTCGCGCGAATAAGCCACGCTCAAGCGTCGCGTACACACCGGAAGCCGGTGTTGCCCGTGGTCGAGTCCGGTTCGAGCGAGTTGCGGGCTGCCACGCGGTAGCGGCGGCAGTACGAGGCGTGGCACAGGTACGAGCCACCCCTCGTGGATCGTCGCTCGCCCCTGGGGGGACCCTGCGGATTCGTGCGCTTGTCGCGAGTGTGGAAATCCTTACTGAAACGGTCCGAGCACCATTCCCAGACGTTGCCCGTCGTGTTGTGCAGGCCATAGCCGTTGGGAGGGAAAGCGTCCGTGGGGCAGGTGCCCAAGAAGCCGTCCTCCCCCGTGTTCTCGTGCGGGAACGTTCCTTGCCAGACATTCATTCGATGTTCGCCGCCGGGCTCCAGCTCGTCGCCCCAGGGGAAGGCCTTGCGCTCGAGGCCTCCCCTCGCGGCGTACTCCCACTCGGCCTCTGTCGGCAGGCGGGCCTCGGCCCACCGGGCATACGCGCCGGCGTCGTTCCAGCTCACGTGCACCACCGGGTGGTTCTCGCGCCCATCAAGTCCCGAGCCAGGTCCCTCGGGGCGCCTCCAGTCCGCCCCCTCGACCTGACGCCACCACGGCGCAGCCTGAACGGCCCGGGTGGGAGGAAATTCGTCGGGCAGCAAGCCCCCGAACACGAACGACCAGCCGAACCGCTCGGCCTCCGTGACATGTCCCGTCGCCTCCACGAACCCAGCGAACTCGGAGGTTGAGACCGCCCGGGTGGCGACCCAAAAGGAATCGAGCCGGACACGCCGCACCGGCCCCTCCCCATCGTCGGGATAGGCGAAGCGGTCGACGCTGCCCATCAGGAATTCGCCGGCGTCGAGCCTCACCATGCGGGAGAACACCGCTGGACACTGTACCCCGCTGGACGGTACGTTTCTTCTTCTCAACAGGCCCAGTCGATGGAATTCTCCAGAGTCTGGACTGGTGAGCTCGCGCGAATGGACTCCGCTACCCAGCAGTCTTCGCCGCTGACCGCTCCTGGCCGGGCGGTGGCGCCGGACACGTTGTCGCCGGCCCCCCTGCCGGGCCGGGTTGCCCCCTGGCGCCTCGGCGAGGTGTCCGTCCGTGCTCGCGAGCTGGCAATCGGCGGGCTGGCGGTCGTCTGCGCTGCTGTCGCACTGGTAGTGCCGATATCCGCCCAGACGCTGGTGCACCCGGTGAGCTTCGCGTTCTTCGCCGCCTGGTCGGTCCTGAGCTTCACCGCCGCTGGACTGATCTGGTGGCGGGCCCGGCCCTGGAGCCAGATCGGGCCGCTGCTCTGCGTTCTCGGCTTTGTGCTCGGGATCCAGGCCTTCCAGGGCAGCGCAAACGGTCTCGCCTTCAGCATCACGGTCCTCCTCGACGGGCTGGCGGTCTTCCTCGCCTGGTACGTGACCCTCGTCTTCCCGGCACAGAGGCTGGATGCCGCCGGCCGCGTCCTCCTGACGCTCGCCGGCGGTGTGCTCGCGCTGGCCTTCGTGCCGAAGATCCTGATGTCGGTCGATATCGAAGGGGCAACCCCGCTGGCGCGCTGCACCGCTGCCTGCCCGCCGAACCATCTCCTGCTCGCCTCCGATCCCGGGCTCGCCGATCTGTTCGGGCACATCGAGCGGTGGGGAGCGCGCATTGGGGTGACGGTGGCCGTCGTAGCTCTCCTCATCACCCGTTTCCTTCGCGCGAGCCGGCCGCGGCGACGAACGCTATGGCCGGTTTACCTGGGATTCGGGCTCTGGCTATGCGCCTTCACGATCTACAACTGCGCGGTCAACGCACACGCCTCGACCGCCGTAATCGACCATCTTGGCGTGGGCATCACAGTGACTCGGTCGCTCTTCCCACTTGCTTTCATCGCCGCGCTGGTACTGACCCGGGCCCACGCCGGCGGAGCGCTCCAGGCGATGGTCCATGAGCTGAGAAGGGACGCGACCCTGAGGGCGGTGGAGCTCACCGTCCGTCGCGTGCTCGACGACACCACTGCGCGACTCGCCTTCTGGCTGCCCGATCGCCGCGGGTTCGTGGACGTGAACGCACAGCCGTTGGACCTGGTTTCCGCGAGCAGTGCTGCAAGCGTGCGTGTGTTCAGGTCCGCCGAGGGCGAACCGCTGATCGCCATCATTCACGACAGCGCGCTCGACGAAGATCCTGAGCTTGTCCAGGCCGCCGGGGAGGCCACCGTCCTGAGCTTGGAGAACCGCCGGTTGGACGAGGAGCTCCGCCAGTCGCGCGAAGAGCTGCAGCTCTCCGAGCGCCGCCTCACCATCGCCGTCGCCGAGGAGCGCAGGCGCATAGAGCGAGACCTGCACGACGGCTCTCAGCAGCGTCTGGTCGCCATCCGAATCGGGCTCGAGCTTGCACGCGAGCGGGCTGGGGCCAGCCCGGACACCTCAGCCCGACTCGCGAGGCTCGGCGACGATCTCGACCGGGCGCTCGAGGAGCTGCGCGGAGCGGCGCAGGGAATCTACCCCTCGGTCCTCGCCGACTTCGGCCTGGAAACCGCGTTGAGGGACGCCGCAGGCCGCTCGGGAGTGCCAACCCATTCGGATCTTCAACCGGTCCCTCGCTACCCGGCGCACGTGGAAGCCGCCCTTTACTTTGCCTGCGTCGAAGCACTCCAGAACGCCGCCAAGCACGGGGGACCCGGGGTGCACGTGAAGGTTCGCTTGTGGCCTGACAAGGACGTTGTGAGCTTCAGCGTCTCCGACGACGGCGTTGGTTTCGTCCCGGGGAGCCAGAGGGAGGGATCGGGCCTTCGCAACATGGCCGACCGGCTTGCCGGGGTTCAGGGAACCTTCTCGCTCGAGTCGATCCCGGGGAGCGGGACGGTGGCCACCGGGTCGGCGCCCGTCGGTCGGACTGCGCCGGGACTTGGGTGACCATCGAACGCTCGCCCGCCTTGCAGCATCCCCCGCCAGCGACGGAGTAGAGCATGGACCGACGCTGCTCCCACGATCGGCTCGTCGGGCATCGGCAGCCCACCCGGGTGGAGGATGAACGCACGCGTCTGGGGACCCCCTAGCCCGCCGTGGAAGGAGATCAGCTCCTCGAACGCGCAACCCTCGTCTCGCTCGGGTTCGTAGAAGCTGCCCACCATGATGTCCGCCACGTGGGGGAACCCGTGCGTGCGCAACAGGTGTCGTGGCGCGGTGCGTGAGAAGGGCAGCAGTGGATCTTCACCCTCGACCCCTCCGGAGATCAGGTTGCGCGTGCCGTTCGGGCCGAGGACCAACGGCCCGTGCTCGGCCGAGTGCACGAGCAGCCAGCCCACGTGCGGGTGCTCCCGCAGAGCGGGAAGGAGCCGCGGATGTCGCTCCTCGATCTCCTCGAGGCTCAGCCGGTGTGCGTCCTGCATCAGATACACGAGGCCGAGGTTCCCCGATCCCAGCACCACGACGTGGCGGCCCGAGACGTCGTTCTTGGCGCGCTTCTTGGGCTTGGAGCCCGTGGCCTCGCTGACCGCGTGCCCCACCATCGCCTTGCCCTCGTCCCCCCCGGCGAACGCGGCCACCTCAGCTCCCTTCAGTGAGCGCTCCACCAGCTCGTCCAGCCCGTAGCCGTTGCGCTGCTTGAAGGTGGCCCCCTGGGTCTGGCCGTGGTCAGACAGCACGACGATCTCGTACGGTCGCGGCGCGTACCGGCGCGCGGACTCGATCTCTCCAAACTTCTGGTCCAGCTTGCGCAGCGCCTCGAGGGTGTCGGCCCGCTCGAGGCCCGAGTGATGGGCCACCTCGTCGTAGCTGGAGAACGTCGCGTAGACGGCGGGCCGTCCGCGCATCATGTCGGTCAGCACCCCGAACACGATCGCGTTGCGAACGATCACGCAGAGCACGCCTCTCAGGAAGGGGTACGCCCCTCCGCGATGGCCTCGGGGGCGCACGTCACGCCGGGCCGCGCGTAGCGCCGCCGTCCACTCGATCAGCACCTCCCAGAAGAACAGAACCAGCGCCCTGGTCACGTTGACTCCGTCGGCGAAGAAGGCCCGGTACCCGGGATTGGCCCCCTTTTCCGCGTCCATGCGGCTTACGGTCAGAATCGTCTCCTCGGCCTCCCCGGAGAGCAGGTTCCCCCGGCTCGCCCCACCGTCGGCGAGCAGCCCGATCCCGGTCGAGCGCCGCCGTTCGATCTCGGCGCAGTCCTCAGGCGACGAGCACACCATCATCTTGCCCGTCTCCTTTTCCACCCACCTGAAGGCCGGGATGTCCTCGTTCGACCCGAGCAGGATTCCGGCCTGGCTGGCTCCCGTCTGCGACGACAGATCCGTTTCCCACTCCGCCAACCGATAGCCCCCTTCCTCCATCCAGCGGGCCATGACCGGCGCGTTTCCGTCCCTCATCGCGCGCCTGAGCACCGGCAGGGCCAGGCCGTCGATCTCCAGGAAGAGGATGCCGGGAACATCGGTGCGTTCCAGAGCGCCCTGCCGGCGTGCGACCCGGCGCACCACCCTCAGGGCGTACTCGTCTTGGTCGCTCGTTCCGAGCATGACCTGGAGCACCAGGGAGGCCGCGGCCATCACGAGCGCGGCCAGGAGGGCGCTCCAAAAGGAGTCGACCTTCCCGAACTCCGGGAGCAGGGCGTCGGCGAGCATGATTCCGAGCGCGTCGACGATCAACACCAACAGGAAACCCGCCACCAGCGTGAACGGCAGCCGTAGCGCCGCCACGAGGGGTGGCAGCACGGCGTTGAACACGGCGATCGCCGCCGCAAGAACGAACGCAGAGACAGGCTCATCGAGGTCGAACCCGGGCACGATCCAGGCGGCGACGTAGACCGACGCCGCGGCTACCAACCAGGCCACCAACAGCCGCAGGAGCTTCAGCCGCGGCTTGACCGGCTGCCACCCAGCGATTGGCTCGCTCATGAGGGGATCTTCTCTCTCGATGTGCCGGAGGTCTTCATCCGATCCGGGTGACGACAGCGCCGCCGTGGGCCTCACCCCAATCGGGCGATGCGGCGGTACGTACAACCGGGGATCGTGCCGCCATGCCGGATAAGCGGGCGCGGGAGTCCAAGGACAAGCTGGCCGGGCTCAATGCGGGCGAGCTGTCCGGGCTCTTCACCACTCCCGCGTGGCTTCGAGACATCGGCCTTACCGCTTGGCTCCTCGTCGGCACCATCCTGCTCCTGCTGGGAGCGGTGTGGCTCCTCTCGCTTACGCACACGATCGTGCTCCCGCTAATCGCGGCGGGGCTGGTAGCAGCGGTCGCGGCTCCACTTGTCCGCTGGCTTCAGAATCACCACGTGCCACGGGGCCTCGGAGCGGTGCTCCTGCTGGTCTTGTTGGTCGCGCTCGGGGCGGGGCTGGTTCTGGTCGTACTGGCCGGCATCACCAGCCAGAGTGGCGACATCGGCGGCCACCTCACGGAGGCCAAGAACACGCTCGAGGGCTGGCTCGAGGATGCCGGCGTGGACCCAAAGCAGGCCGGCGACGCGAAGGAAGCTGCGAGCTCGTCTGCGAGCGCGGCGGTCAGCACCCTGCTCGGGGGGGTGGCGAGCGGGGTCAAGCAGCTCTCTTCGCTGCTTTTCTTTCTCGCGCTGACGGCCCTCAGCCTCATCTTCCTGCTCAAGGACGGGCCGATGATCCGGGCCTGGGGGGAGCGCCACGTCGGTCTGCCGCTGCCGGTGGCCCGGACCATCACCGAGCGGATGCTCCAGTCGCTGCGCGGTTACTTCTTCGGCGTCACCATCGTGGCGGCGTTCAACGCGGTGGTAGTGGGTCTAGGGGCGTTCCTGCTCGGCATCCCGCTCGCCGGGACGATCGCGGCGATCACCTTCTTCGGTGCCTACGTGCCCTACCTCGGCGCGTGGGGCGCCGGAGCGTTTTCGGTGCTGATCGCGCTGGGTGGCGCGGGCACGGACGCGGCCGCGGGAATGATCGTGATCCAGCTGCTCGCCAACGGCCTGCTTCAGCAGATGGTGCAACCGATCGCCTACGGAGCGGCGCTCGGTATCCACCCGCTCGCCGTGCTGGTGGTGACCATCGGCGGCGGCGCCCTGTTCGGCGCACCGGGCCTGATCCTGGCCGCCCCGGTCACCTCTGCGGTTACTCGCATCGCGGCGGATCTCGCGCGCGCTCGTGCGGCTGACCCGGTAGGAGAGCCTGCCTAGTCCGAAGGCGTGAAGGGCCGCTGACTCACGTCGCCGTCCTCGATCACGAGAGCGGTTGACTCGGGGACCTCGTGCCACGCGCCCTCCAGGTCGCCGAACGGCTCGGACACGACTACGCGGTCGCCTTCGCTCAGCTGCTGCAGCCGCTCGTTCTCGGGATGCAGCTGCTGAAGCGCGGCCACGTCGGCGGAAACGAACAGGCTGCGCGAGTCGTGCACCGTCGAATACCGGATGGCCCAGAGCCGCTCACCGTCGCTGATTCCGAAGGTCCCCTGAACCGGGTTCTCGACGCTGAGCTCGCGCGCTTTGGCCTCGACGAAGCCAATCACCTGCTCCATCGCCCTCAGTGGATCTTGCTCGAGCCCGAAGGTGAGCGCCAGATAGAAGACCAGCTCGGAGTCGGTGGAACCCCCGATGCCGTTGAACAGCGCCGGGTCGACCGCCATCAACAGGTCACGCCGCAGGGTCGATAGGCCGGCGATGTAGCCGTTATGCACGAACAGCCAGCGCTCGTAGCGGAAGGGATGGCAGTTGCTCTGCTGAACGGGGCTTCCGATGGCCGCCCGTATATGGGCGAGGAAGAGTGGAGTTCGGATGTGGTCACCGAGCTCGCGCATGTTGAAGTCGTTCCACGCCGGGTTGACGCTTCGATAGCGCGCGGGAACGGTGCGATCGTCGATGCCGTACCAGCCCACTCCGAAGCCGTCACCGTTGGTCGTTTCGGCGCCCATGCGCGAGTGGAGGCTCTCGTCGATGAGCCCGTGCTGGGTGCGGTAGAGCAGCTCCCCCATCAGCAGGGGCTCACCGATGTACGCGTTCCAGCGGCACATCAGACGGCCGCGGGGCTGTTGGCCAACACCTTTAGCGCACTCCTTCTCCGACGACGTCGACGAGACCGGCATCGCGCGCGCACTCCACCGCGCTGCCGCGGCATGAGACGCCGAGCTTTCGGTAGATGCCGCGCGCGTGGGTCTTGATCGTGTTGGGCGAAACGAACAGGCGCTCGGCGATCTCACGAAACGACAGGTGGCTTGGGAGATAGCCCAGCAAGCGCAACTCGGCGGCGGTGAGCGACCACTCCGTCTGGGCGATCGAGCCGAGCGCAGCCTCGACGTCACGTTGTGCCTCCCGCAGCCACTCGGCCAGGACGCCGTGCTCAGGCTCGCCCGCCATCCGCCGGGCCGCGGGCGCGAGAAGTTCCCGGGCGCCGGACGGGCCGCTCACCTTCAACGCGGCCCGCGCCAGCAGGATGCGGGACTCGATCGCGTACCAGGCGCTCTGGTCGCTCAGCTCACCGAGCAGGTCGAGGGACTGGCGCAGCTCGGCGCGTGCCTCCTCCACCTGACCACGCTCCGCTCGCACCGCCGCCGAAACGGCGAAAACGAGAGCCGTCGACGGGCAGCGGCTCAATCCGCAGCGCTCGACCTGCGCGCGAGCCCGGTCGGCGAACGCGGCCGCCTGATCGCGGTCGTGCTCCTCCGCCGTAGCCGTCAGGAGCGCCAGTTGCGCGAGGCAGAGCGCTTGCACCAGGGGCGCGGACACCGCGGAGCGATGTGCGCCTTCCTGAAGTGAGTCGCGTGCGCGGACCGGATCGCCACCGAGGTGCAGCGCCACCCCATCGAGGAGAAGGCAGAGCGCCTGCCATTCACTGCCCTCCTCGAGCAGGGCCCGTCCCAATGACGCATCGATCCCCATCTGCGTCACTCCCTGCCGCCCGATGCCCGCACGCATGATGGCCACGCCGGCCCGGACCGGGTCGGCGGGCTCGGCGGCGTGGGTGGCCGCGGAGATCCAGCGCTCGGCGTCGTCGAGGTTGCCCGTGGCGAGACAGCCCGCCGCGCTCACGAGCGCGAGGAAGGGCTGGCTGCGGATCTCGGCGTCGGTGAAGCGGCCCAGCCAGCCCTGGGTCAGCTCGCCGTGCCCTCGTGCCAGGTCGCCCAACGCGCTCTCCCACAACAGCCGGCCGGCACGCTGCACGTCGTGAGCCTTGATGGCGTGACCGATTGCGCCGTGCGTGTCCCCGTGGACTTCGCACCATTGGCTTGCCTGTGCATGAAGGTCTGTAGACCGGCCCGGTTCGAAGCGGTCGAGCTCGGCCCGGAGGACGCCGGCGAAGAGCTCGTGGTAGCGGTAGGAGGTGTCGCTGCGATCGCTCGGCGTAAGCAGCACGTTCGAGTGAGCCAGCCGCTCGAGCATGTCCGCTGAGCCGTGGGCGTCGAGCACGGCGTC
The DNA here is from genome assembly GCA_963728155.1 of uncultured Thermoleophilaceae bacterium. Lineage (GTDB taxonomy): Bacteria > Actinomycetota > Thermoleophilia > Solirubrobacterales > Thermoleophilaceae > JACVRW01. The sequence continues at coordinate 284,281 of CAVSJF010000006.1, forward strand.
ACAGAATGGCCCCGAAAGGGTGTCCAGAACCGAGGTCCTCGTCAGGAACTGGAGCTGCTCGGCCGGGAGCCCGGCGAGCAACTCCTCGCGGATGTACTGGGTCACCGCGCGGTCGTCGGTGGCGAAGTCATCGAGGTCGGCAGAGCTCCCATCCCCCGCGCCCAGGGACAGGGCGGCGAGCGACAGCCCGGCGGGCCACCCCTCCGTGCGGCGCACGAGCTCGATGACCTGTTCAGGTGAGAGGTCGAGGCCGGCCATCTGAAGCAGGGCCGATGCCTCGGACCTCGTCATGGCGAGGTGCTCGGCGTGGAGCTCGAGGGAGCTTCCCTGGACGCGCAGGCGCCCGACGGACAGCGCCGAGTCGCTGCGGCCCGCCAGCACGAGCTGAGAGCCCGGGAGCAGGGCCCGACCGATGGGGAAGAGCCACTCGTGCGCGACAGCTCTCCCGAGGACATGGACATCGTCGAGGGCAAGCACGCAGGGCAGATCCCTGCTCTTGAGCGTGCGCGCGAGGCGTCGCAGGGCTACGGTCGACGCGTCGGACCGCCCGGAGGACAGGGCCTCGAAGACCTCCCAGCCCACCGGCTCGACGGCGTCGAGCGCGAGCGCGATGGCGGAGAGCAGCGTTATGGGGTCGTTGTCCCCAGCGTCGAGGTTCACCCACGCGAACGGCCGCTCGTCGCGCTCTGCCCACTGCGACATGACGGTCGTCTTCCCATAGCCGGCCGGAGCGACGAGGAGGGCGATCGGGAGGTCGCGGCCGGCCAAGAGCCGGCCGACGAGCCGCTCTCGGCGCACGCTCCCCGAGAGCGAGGCCATGGGTTTGCCCTTCAGGTCCAGCAGGCCGGTCTCGATGCCGGTGGGCAGCCCCAACACGCTCGGGGCGAGACGCGACTCGATGCTGCCGAGGGGTGCCGTCAGGGCATGGGCCACAGCGGCGAAGCCTGTCAGTGGCCGGTGCGCCGGACAACCGCGCCCGCCTGCGTGTGCTGGTGCGGCCCACTTCCTCTCACGGTGCGGTTATCGCCTGCCCCACCCGCAGGGGCGCTTCCTTGCGCGGCGCCGGGCGTGTCCGGAAGATCGCCGCCATGGGGCGATCCCTCACTCAAGAACGGGTGGGAGTGCTCGCGGTCGACGATCAGCCGGTCTTTCTGGCTGTTGCCCGAGAGGTGGTGGACGCCACCGAAGGCTTCCAGTGGGTCGGCGACGCGGCATCCGGCGAGGCGGCCATCGACGCCGTCGAGGAGCTCGAGCCGGCCCTCGTGCTGCTCGACGTGCAGATGCCGGGCATAGACGGCATCGAGACCGCCAGACGAATCTGCGCAACCCATCCCGAGGTGGTTGTGGTGCTCATCTCCGTGGACCAGGGGGTCCCCTGGCGGCCCGCGGCAGAGGCATCGGGGGCGGTCGCTCTCGTACGCAAGCAGGATCTGGGTCCGGCGATGCTCAGGGACCTCTGGCTGACCCACCACGGCCCGAGCCCCTAAGCGCCCGGGATATGGTCGTTCGCATGACCAGGGTGATCCTCGCGGACGACAGCTTCGTCTTCCGGGAAGGGCTTCGCGAGCTCTTGGCCACGCGCACCGCAGTCGAGGTCATCGACACCTGCGACAGCCTCGACGCACTGCTCGTAGCGGTGGACGCGAAGCGTCCGGACGTGGTGATCACCGACATCCGCATGCCGCCCACGAACAGCGACGAAGGCATCCAGGCGGCGGCTCGGCTGCGGGTGTCACATCCTCAGATCGGCGTGGTGGTGCTGAGTCAGTACTCGCATGCCGGATATGCGCTGGCGTTGCTGGAATCCGGCTCCGATGGCCGGGCCTACCTCCTCAAGGAACGCGTACATGAGATCGCCGGGCTGACCTCCGCGATCGACGCGGTGCGTCAGGGCGGGTCGGTGATCGACCCCAAGATCGTCGAGGTCCTCGTTGAAGCGAGGTCCCGCGCCGACAGCGGGCCGCTGGGAGAGCTCAGCGACCGCGAACGCAGCGTATTGGCGAAGATCGCGCAGGGCAAGAGCAACGTTGCGATCGCCCGGGAGCTCGAGTTCTCCCAGCGGGCGGTGGAGAAGCACACTCATGCGATCTTCACGAAGTTGGAGCTGGGCAACGCGGCGGACGTGAGCAAGCGCGTCACCGCGGCACTTCTGTTCTTGGCGGAAGAAGAATAGGTCGTTGCGGATATGGTCGTCCTGTGGCTATCCGCGTTGTCGTGGCCGAGGACAGCCTCATCCTGCGCGAGGGAGTACAGCGACTACTCGCCGGCTCACCGAGCGTCGAGGTCGTCGCGGCCTACGGAGATCTCGATGCTCTGCTCGCGGCGGTAGAGGAGGATCGGCCCGACGTCGTGCTGACCGACATCAGGATGCCGCCGTCGAACACCGACGAGGGCATTCGTCTCGCCGCCAACCTGCGCCAGACCCTTCCTTCTACCGGCGTCGTCGTGCTCAGCCAGTACGCCGAGCCCCCGTACGTCCTGGCGCTGCTGGAGCATGGCTCGGATCGCCGGGGCTACCTGCTCAAGGAGCGGATCCACGAGCGCGGGCAGCTGGTGTCGGCCATCGACACCGTCGCGCGCGGCGGCTCCGTGATCGATCCCAAGATCGTCGAGCTGCTCGTGGACAGCAAGGCCCGCATCGAGCAATCGCCGCTGGCCGAGCTCACGCCGCGAGAGCGCGAGGTGCTCGCCGAGATGGCCGAGGGCAAGAGCAACGCCGCCATCGCTGAATCACTCGTGCTGACCAAGCCGGCGGTCGAGAAGCACGTGAACGCGATCTTCCTGAAGCTCGGCCTGGCCGGGTCGGAGAACGTCTCGAAGCGCGTGAAGGCCACCCTCATGTTCCTGGCCGACATTTCACCCTGAAAGGATGATGCGGGCAGGGCGCGGCACTTCTACCTTCGCCCGATGGAAGCGCAAAATGAGGAACTGGGGCCCATCGACATCGTCGTGATCGCCTACCCGGCGGACGCCCCGATGACAGGAGAGGCCATACCGCTGATGATGGACCTCGTCGACCGCGGGATCATCCGTGTGCTCGACGCCAGGTTCGTCATGAAGAACGAGGATGGGACGTTCTCCGGGTTCGAGGCCACAGACCTCGACGGCGACACGGTGGGCGACTTCACGGCCTTCGAGGGCGCCTCTTCGGGCTTGCTCGGGGACGACGACGTCTCTACCGCGGCCGAGGCGATCGAACCGGGGAGCGCCGCCGTGATGATCGTCTATGAGAATCGCTGGGCGGCACCGTTCGCCGCCGCGGTGCGACGCAACGGCGGCGTGATGGTCGACAACCAGCGCATCTCCGTCGAAGACCTGATGCGCGCCCTCGACGCCGTCGAAGCGACGGCCTGACCTACGAAAGGACCACCATGCCAGGATTGCTCCGAGGCGTCGCCCGCACCGCTGTCATAGCCGGCACCGCAACATCTGTCTCAAATCGCGTGAGCCGGCGCCAGGGTCGACGCTGGGCCGCGCAGGAGGAGCCCGCGCCCCAGCAGCAGCAGTACGCCGCCCCACCCCCGCCGGCACAACCGGCCGGCGGAGAGGACCGGATCAAGAAGCTCAAGGACCTGGGTGACCTGCGGGCTCAGGGGGTGCTGACCGAGGAGGAGTTCGCGGCTGAGAAGGCGCGCATCCTCGGAGCCTGACCGTCGAGCTGGTGCTTAAGCCGGCACCTCGAGCGTCAGGTCGCGGAACGGCTCTGCGCCGGGCTCGCACGCCTCCAGGTCGAACAGCGCCGCGCAGCGGGGGCAGAAGTAGCGCCGCGCCACGAACCCGGTGTCGAGGAAGGTCTTCGGTTCGATGAAGTGCTCGTTGGTCCGCGGGAGCTCGACCTCCTCGAAGCGCGAGCGTGTCTTGTAGTTCTCGCTCGCGTCGCACACGATCCCCCGGCACTGCGTGCAGAAGCAGACCCGGCGGCCGCTGTGCTCCGCCACGCCGAGGTTGAGCAGCACCCGCGTGAACGGGTCGGCCTCCGGCACCTCGCCCCCCTCCGGCTCGGAGCCGTCGAAGATCGGCAAGCGCGTCCGCGCCTCGCGCCGCTCGCGGCGAGCCGCCTCGGTCGCCTCGGCATCCACGCGCCACTCGTACGGGCCGGACTGGGTGACCGCGACTGCGTAGTGCTCGTGGGCCGCCTCGGGCGTCGTGCTCGTTTCGGACACGTCACGCGCCACCGCTTCGGGATCGCGGTCCAGCGGATCGCCGAGGCCGGTCCCGCCCGTGTAGACGAGCTCGTAGATGTCGTCGGGCGCCTGGAAGAAGTCGCGCGCCTTCGTCGGGATCAGCTCGATCTCGCCGCCCGCGTCCTCGAAGGTCGTGGGGATCGCGCCGTCGCGCATCATCTGCCGCACGCCCGTGTCGCGCGCCAGCCGGATGCGGTTCGGAGCGCCCGGATTGGCGCCGGCCACACCTGTGGTGGCGCACGACTCCTGCGCGCTGGAGGTGAGCGAGTGGTTGATGCCCTCGTTCCCGTGCGCGATGAAGCGCGTGACGACCGTGTTGCCGCCGCGGTACTGCCCCGCGCCGCCGGAGTTGGGCAGCTCCTCGCGCGACAGGTAGAGCATCGGGTAGAACAGCTCGTTCTCCTCGGCGTTGGCGCCGGAGCTCTTGGGATCCCACGTATGGCCGCCGCTGTCGACCCCGTCGGAATGGCGACGCGCGCCGGTGCCGCCGATCATCGGCTCGAGCAGCGAGCTCCCGAAGTACTCGCCGTCGCGGGTCTGGCCCTCGACCGAGACGAGCGGCCACTGGCTGACCGAGCCCCAGCAGAGCATCTCCTCCTCGAGCTCGGGGGCCGTGAGCAGCATCCGGTTGAGCGCCTGCGTCGACTGCTTCATCGTCAGGTGCACGGCGGTCGCCGGCCCCGAGCTCGTCGGGGCGGGCCAGGTCGCGCATGTGATCGTCCCCGGGGTGGGGTCGAAGCTGACGTGTCTCAGTCCTCCACCGATCGCGAAGTGCTGGTCGTAGGTGAGCAGCGGGATGATCCCGGCGGTGATGGCGCCCTTCCACCCGACGAAGCTCGTGTTCAGCGCTCCGGCGGCCTCGCCCGTACCGGCGTTCGAGAAGATCAGCTCATCGTCCTTCTTGGTGATGTTGAGCTGTACCGGATGGACTCCCCGGTCGCCGACGGACGCGCTCTCTTGGTAGACGAGCTCGCTCCACGTCCCGTTCGGGATCTGGCGCAGCTTGTCGACGAAGCCCCGCTCGCCGTCGTCGATGATCTTTCGCATGACGGCCTTTGTCGTCGGCGCGCCGTACCGGTCGATCATGCCGAGGACCCGCGAGCGGGCGACGTTGATGCCCGACAGCTGCGAGCGCAGGTCGAGCGCCACCATGTGCGGCATCCGCGAGCGGCGCGCGAACATGTGCTCGACATCCGGACGAACCTCCCCCGCGTCGACGATCTTGATCGGAGGACACGGGTTGGGCTCGACGAAGACGCTGGTCGCGTCGGGGCAGAACGACCCCGGGGTCGTCCCCCCGAGGTCGAAGTGGTGTAGCGAGTTGGTGACCCAGCAGAAGACCGTGCCGTCGACCATCACCGGGCTGAACATGCAGACGTCCTGCTGGTGATTGGTGCCGATCCACGGGTCGTTGTTCATGAAGACGTCGCCGTCACGGATCCCCATCGTCGGCGCCCGGTACTCGCAGGTCCACTTGATCGCCGAGTCCGCCGCGGCGTTCAGATGCTGGAGGTAGGGGGCGAAGTAGACGTACTCGGCCTCCTCGGTCAGGATCGCGCAGTTCAGGTCGTGGACGATCGCCGCGACCGGTGACGGCGAGGTGGTGATGATCGCCAGGCTGTGCTCCTCGTTGACGTTCCACAGCGCGTGGCGAATCACCTCGAAGGTGATCGGGTCGAGCTCCTCGGACGTGTCGGTGTGGGTCTCGACGAATCGGTCGACGCGGTAGTCGACGGCGGGCAGGTACGGAAGCACGCTTCCGTCCCACCTTCCGTTGGTGTCGGCCATGACTCTCCTCTCTCCCCGGGCGCTACGCCTCGATCGCGATCTGCGCGTCGCCGAACTCGGTCATCCGCAGGTGATCCCCCTCGTGGAGGACGATGCTCGTGAACGGGAACTCCAGGATCGCCGGCCCTGTCGCCTCGCGCGTGGACGGACCGTCGTAGATCGCCACGGTGCGGCGTTCGCGCAGGTGAGGCCAGTAGACCTCGCGCTCGGCCTTCTTCCCCTTCGCGCCGGCCGCGTGGCCGTTCACGTGAGCGACCGGATTGGGGATCGGGACGCGCGCGAGCAGGCGGATCGCGTCGATGGCGTACCCCGCCTCGCGGAACCCCGTCCCCCCTCCGTACTTCTTCGCGTAGAGCCGCTCGAAGTCGTCGAAGATGGCATTGAGGTCGGCGTCGAGCGCGTCCCCCTCGCGCGCGTCCTCGTAGAGCGGCACCTCGATCACGTGGAGCTGGCCCTTGTACTTCACGTCGAGGCTCACGTCGAAGAGCGCGTCCGCCGAGTCCCACCCCTGGTCGCGCAGGTCCGCCATCGCGTCGTCACGCAGGTCGTGGAGCGGCGCCACGACCTCTCCGGCGGCGAACGGCTCGGCCAGGAGGACTGCGGACTCCTTGATGAGCCCGGGGTCGCTGGAGCCGATCCCGAAAGCGCTCCAGACGGAGGCGATGTTCGAGCCCGGGACGATCACGTCGCTGGCGCCGAGATGGCGCGCGTAGGAGGTGGCGTGCAGCGACGCCGCGCCGCCGTAGGCGAGGACCGTGAAGTCGCGCGGGTCGTAGCCCTGCTCGAGCGTCATCTTCTGCAGCAGCTCGGCCATCTGGTTCTCGACTATGTGGATGGCGCCGGCGGCCGCCTCCTCGACCGCCATGCCGAGCCCTTCGGCGACCGGCTCGATCGCTCGTCGAGCGAGGTCCGTGTCGAGCTCGAGGTCGCCGCCGAGGAAGTAGTGGGGATCGATGTATCCGATCAGGACGTTGGCGTCGGTCACCGTCGGCTCCGTACCCCCGCGCCGGTAGCACGGGGGCCCCGGGAACGCGCCGGCGCTGCGGGGGCCGACGCGCATGGTGAGGCTCGTGGGGTCCTGCCAGATGATCGAGCCGCCGCCGCTGCCGATCGATCGGACGTCGATGGCCGGGACCTGGTACTCGAACTGGTCGACGATCGCCTTGCGGGTGCGCAAGCCGCGCCCGTCGACTATCAAGCCGACGTCGAAGCTCGTTCCGCCCATGTCGGTGCACAGCGCGTTCTTGATCTTGTTGCGTTCGAGCAACACCTCCGAGCCGTTCACCCCGCCGACGGGGCCCGAGCCGATCAGAAACGCCGCCGCGCTCCCGGCGCGGCTGAGTGGTGTGACGCTGCCCGTGCATTGGATGATCAGCACCTCATCGCGGAGGGCCTCCAGCGTCGAGCACACCCGCTCCAGGTACCGGTCTGTCTCCGGCGCGAGATACGCGCTCAGCACGCAGGCCATGAAGCGCTCGTACTCGCCCCAGCGGGGAACGACCTCGGCGGAGCTGATCACCGGGAAGCCCTCCGGCACCACCGACAGGAGCTCCCGCTTGGCCGCCTGCTCGTGCTCGTCGTTGCGAAAGGACCACAGGAAGCAGACCGCGATCGCGGTACAGCCCTCGTCGAGCAGCTCGCGGCCCGCTCGCTTCACCGCCTCGCGATCGAGCGGCACCACCACGTCGCCGGCCACGTCGATGCGCTCGTCGACCTCCTTGATGTGCCGGCGCGGGACGAGTGGAGCGGGCTTGTCGGTCACCTGAGGGTGGGTGAGAGCCGAGGTGGGCAGCCCGGCGACGCGGCCGTGGCCCTTCATGATCAGGGTGGCGTCGCGGTGGCCGCGGGTGGTGATCATCCCGACCTTCGCTCCCGAGCGCTGGACCATGACGTTCGTGGCCACCGTGGTGCCATGCAGGACGTGCTCGACATCACCGAGGAAGCTGTCGACGTCGGAACCGGCCTGCTCGGCCACCGCCCGCAGGGCGTTCTGGAAGCCCTCCTCGAACTGCGGCGGCGTGGACGGCACCTTCACCGACGTGACGTTGCCGCCGTCGTCAAGCGCGACGCAGTCCGTGAACGTGCCGCCGATGTCGATGCCGACGATGTAGCCCATGAGGCGAACGTAGGCCGGGCGCGATAGCGCGAGAACTGGCACTTGTGCCAGTACGGTGATGGCGCCGGTAGGCTGGCGCCGATGCCGACGGTCCTCCTCGTCCGGCACGCGCAGGCCTCGTTCGGATCGCGTGACTACGACGTCCTCTCGCCGCACGGCCTCGAGCAGGCCGCCGCGCTGGCCGAGGACCTGACCCGCCGGGGGGTCCGCGCCCACCGGGTCGTCAGCGGATCGCCCGCCCGGCAGCGCGGCACGGCCGAGCCAATCGCCGCCGCGGCTGATCGCGTGGTCGACGTCGATCCCCGCTGGGACGAGTACAGCGCGGACGACGTCCTCGCGCACCACTCGACCGCCACGGCGCGGCTCGACAGGCCGCCGGGCGCGGCGGAGGCGCCCGTCTCCTCGCGCGAGTTCCAGGACCTGATGGACCCGGCGCTGCTCGCGTGGGTCCAGGCGGGCGATGATTGCCCCACCCAAGAGCCGTGGTCGGCCTTCGCGCCACGCGTAGCGGCGGCACTCGACGACGTTCTCTCGGCCCTCGGGTCGGGCGAGACTGCGGTGGTCGCGACGTCCGGGGGCGTCGTCGCCGCCACCTGCGTGGCGCTTCTCGGCCTGCCCGCGCGGGCCTTCGTGTCCTTCAACCGGGTCACGGCCAACACCGGCGTAACCAAGGTGGTCCACGGCCGCAGCGGCACGTCTCTCGTCTCCTTCAACGAGCACGCACACCTCGAGCGCGACGGGCGCTCGCTCGTGACCTACCGCTGATACGTTCGCTGCCATGCTCGGCGTCACCGCCATCGACCACATCTGCTTCACGGTCCCCGACCTCGAGCAGGCAACTGTTTTCTTCGAGGAGGTGATCGGCGCTCGCGCCGTCTTCCGGCGCCTCGGTCCCTTCAGCGCTGACGACGAGCCCGGCGGACGAAACTGGATGCACGAGCAGCTGCGCATGCCTCCCGACGGCACGCTCCATGCCGCGATACTCGCGCTCGGCCCCGACCAGGGCATCGAGCTCTACGAGGTCGACACCCCCGACCAGCACACCGACCACGTTCGCCCGCAAGACGTGGGAGCCCCGCACCTCTCGTTCCGGGTGAGGGACTTCGACGCTGCCTACGAGGCGCTGCTCGGAGAGGAGCGTGTGACCCTGCACGGCGAGCCGCAGGCCGCCGACGAGGGACCGCTCGCCGGCCTGCGCTGGGTGCACTTCGAGACGCCGTGGGGCCTGGTCCTCGAGATCGACGAGTGGCCGGCGTCGCCCTACGTGCAGTAAGGAGTCCGCCGGCCGGCGGACTAAAGGGCAGCACCCCCTCGGACGACTACTGAGCTAACGAGACGAGGGAAGGGTGATTCGATGGCCAAGGCAGCAGCTGCAGGCGGCGTCGCGGATAGCTCGGTCGCGGACCAGCTCCGCGCACTGGGTGTGAGGGGTGTCCTCGTGCAGATGGCCGACCGCGGCCAGCTCCTCGCGGTGAAGTGCGAGATGCCGCAGTGCTACCACCACAAGGGTCGCGGCGCGTTCGATCCGGTCACGACGCCGCGCACCAAGTGGGCGCCCTCGCCCGACCACTACCCGATCCTCAAGTCGGACGGCGGACACCTCGGCCTCGACAACGTTCGACTGTCCCACATCCTGTGCAACCGCCGGGACTATGGATGGCGGCTGCAGATCCGGACGCTGCTCGCGAAAGGCAAGTCCCTCGCCGAGATCGCCGAGGTCCTGAACAACAAGGGTGTCCCCCCGGCCCACGGTAGGAACCGATGGACGCCCGCCATGGTGCGCAAGGCCTACGTGTCCTAGGCCGGCCGTGGGTAGACGCTGCGTCGCGAGGATTTCTCGCTCAGGGGGCGACCGTTGGGTCCTGGACTCCTCAAGCGCCATCCCGCCGGGATTCTAAGCAGCGCCAGGATTGTGCCAGCGGTCCGTGACGCGGTCGGGTCTTTCAAAAAAGGTAACTTCCGGGCGCCCCGGTCCTGTCTCGCCTGGGTGCCGACGCAACGCGCCGACAACGCAAGGAAGCGCCGAGGAGCCACGAGCAGGGCGAGCCAAACGCTCGCCGAAGAGGCGCTCGCCATCATCCGGAGCGAGTATGCGACAGACCTGCGCCTGCCCGAGGTCGCGCAACGCATAGGCGCCTCGGTTCGTGCGCTGCAGCGCGCCCTCGCCGAGCACAGCGAGCTGTCGTTCAGCGAACAGCTGCGGACCACCAGGCTCAACGTGGCCGCCCGCCTGTTGCGCGGCACCGACCTTCCAGTGGGAGAGGTCGCGATTCGAGCGGGGTACACCTCGCACGCTCCGTTCACCAAGGCGTTTCGCCAGTACCACGGGATATCGCCGAAGGCCTACGCCGCGGCGGGCGCGGACGAGCACCGAACACACGTGGAGCCCTGAACTGCGGTCAGGCCGATGTTGGTTCGACCCGGAGCCGCTTGGGTACCCGCGCCGCATCCGACGAAGGGAGCCCCATGGCTGAACCCGTCCCCACCGGCAGCGACGTGTCCGCCGGCACCTACCGCTGCACCAACTGTGGCGAAACCATCGAGGTCCAATCCGTGCAGTCGCTGCCCCCTTGCCCGAAATGCGCCAACAACTCCTGGGAAACAGTCTCGGGCGGCGACAGCAAAGACGACCCCTACCCCGACAGTTAGTCGCGAACGACTAAGGAGCGGCGGGCCCTAAAGGCAGGGCTTCACATGCGGGCGCCCGAGGGGATAGCACGCGTGTTCGAAGGAGTGCGGCCGTTCACGGTGGGTCTGGAAGAGGAGGTCATGCTGCTCGACCCCACTTCGCTGGACCTGCTCGCGTGTGGTTCCGCGGCGCTCGAACGGCTGCCCCCTGACGGTCGCTTCAAGCTGGAGATGCCGGCTTCCCATCTGGAACTCCTGACAGCTCCGTGCGACGACGTACCTGCGGCGATCGATCAGCTCCGACACGCCCGCCGAACGCTGCGCGACGCGGTGGCGGACTTGACCCTGCCCGCGGTTGCCGGAGTTCACCCCTTCAGCGCGACGGACGGCGAGCTCAATAGCGGGCCGCGATGGGACCGCACGGCCGGCGAATACGGTCCCATGGCTCGCCGCCAGCTCGTCTGCGCCCTACAGGTGCACGTCGCCGTGGGTGGGGCCGAGCGCACGCTGGCCGTCTACAACGGGCTGCGTGAGCATCTGCCCACCCTGGCCGCGCTCGCCGCCAACGCGCCGTTCTATGGTGGCCGCGACACTGGCCTCGCTTCCGTGCGCCCTAAGATCAGCGAGCTGCTGCCACGCCAGGGCGTACCACCGCCGCTGACCGGCTGGGACGAGCTTGAGCGCGAGCTTCGCTGGGGGCGAGCCGCGGGAGCGGTGCCCGACGCCGGCGTCTGGTGGTGGGAGCTGCGGGCCCATCTGGACCATGGCACGCTCGAGCTGCGTGTACCGGACGCGCAGACGACGGTGGCCGACGCGGGCGCCGTTGCCGCGGTCGCCCAGGCCCTGGTGGCGCGGCTGGCCGAGCTTCATGACCAGGGACTGACCGAGAGCCAGCCGGTGCCTACCTGGCGCATCGAGGAGAACCGCTGGTCCGCCTGCCGTCACGGCGTAGAAGGCCAATTCGCGGACGTCCGGACGGGGCAGCGGCGACCGGTTCGGGATTGCCTTCATCTCCTGCTCGATCAGCTCGAGCCGTTCGCGATCCAGCTTGGCGGAGCCGCGCCGCTGGAGCACGCACGCACTCTGATCGAGACCAACGGCTCGATGCGACAGCAGGCGGTAGCCGGGGAGGTTGGTGCTAAGGGATTGGCGGAGTGGCTTGCGACCCGATTCGGCGACGGACTAGGCGAGTAGCAGCACTGCGATCAGCCGCGGCGGGCCCCGACTCCGCTCAGCAGCTCGCGCAGGCGCAGCGGTCCCGCATTGCCGGGCTCGAGCGGCGGGGTGTCGAGGCCCGCTCCCTCGCGCATGCCCGCGAGCAGCTCCGAGAGCGCATCGGTGGACGAGTGCGTGGGCGTCCATTCGAGCTCCTGGCGCGCGCGCGAGGCATCCATCACCGGCACGGCGAGTGCCATGTCGAGCCAGCCGGGCTCGGACGGCTGCAGCCGCAGCTTGAACGAGAGCTCTGCCGCGGCGCGCAGAGCGCGGGCCGGGATACGAACGCGGCGGGCCTGCATCAGCTCGCTGAGCTCGGGCGGCCCGATCACGGGATCGGCGGCGAGGTTGTAGGCGCCCCGAGCGTCGCCGAGCGCGGCGATGCGGAAAGCCTCGCCGACATCTCGCGAGTGCACGGCCTGAAACACGAGCCGATCGACATCCGGAACCGCGGGAACCAGCCCCGGCCGGAGCAGCGAGCCCGGCAGCAGCGGCCCCGCGAATAGCCGCCTGATCTCGGAGGCCGCGTCGCGCGAGAAGATCAGGCCGGGCCGGAACCTCACCACGCGCACCCCCGGCTCGTCCTGCTCGAAGCGGTCCAGCAGCGTCTCGACGGCCGCCTTGTCGGCCGAGTAGAACGACGAGCCGACCCCGGTGGTGGGCCAGCTCTCGTCCACGGCTCGGTCCTTGGGACCCGGCCCGTAGGCGCCGACCGACGACGCATAGACCAGCGCCGGTACCCGCGCTCGGGCCGCAGCCTGGAAAACGCGTTCACTGCCCTCGACGTTGACCCGGCGGGTGAGGTTGCGATCGCGCGCGGGCTGAATCAGCCAGGCCAGGTGCACCACCGCGTCGGCTCCGGAGAACAGCGGCTCGAGCATGGTGTCGGCGACATCGGCGGCCCGCCACTCCACCTTCGGGAGCCGAAGCTTCGGCACCCGCCGCGAGAGACCGAGGATAGAATCCACGCCGGGATCGGTCCCGAGCGAGCGAAGCACGCTCGTGCCCACGTTGCCGCTCGCTCCCACCACGACGACGCGCACGACAGTCAGCCCAGCCGCGGAATGACGTCGCGTGCGTAGGCGGCGAAGAACTCGTCGTGGCGGCCCCCGACCTGCTGGACGAATAGCTCGTCGACGCCGGCCTCGGCGTACTCCTGGAAGCTTTCGAGGTGAGCATCGAGATCAGGCCCGCACGGCAGCGTCGCGGCGATCATCTCGGGCGTGACGAGCTCGGCGGCCTGCTCGAAGTGCTCGGGCGTCGGCAGGATCTGGGCGAGCTCGCCCGGCAAGCCGTCGTTCGGCCAGATCCGGTGCGCGGTAGCGGCCGCCTCGCCGGCATCGGGACCGAACGCCACCTTCGCTCCCGCCTGAACCGGCTTCCCCCCCGCCCCCTCCCTGAAGCGCGCGATCGCCTCCTTGTCGGGCGAAGTGGTAACGAACCCATCGCCCACACGGGCAGCGAGGTCGATCGACTTCGGGCCGAAGCCGGAAACGAGTACAGGAGGCGGCTCGTAGGGAACGGTGAAGAGCTTGGCGTGCTCGACCCGGTAGTGGCGTCCCCTGTGGCTGACGGTCTCGGCGGTCCAGAGTGCGCGGATCACCTCGATCGCCTCCTCCAGCATCTCGATTCGCTCGTCCGCCTCGGGCCACGCGTCGCCGAAGATGTGCTCGTTGAGGGCCTCTCCGGTACCCACCCCCAGCGAGAAGCGGCCTTCCAGCAACACCGCCGAGGTGGCGGCCGCCTGAGCCACGACGGCCGGGTGGACGCGCACCGTGGGACATGTCACCGCGGTTGCGAGCGGCAGCTTCACCCCGGCGCCGGCGATCGCGCCGATCACGCTCCAGACGAACGAAGACTGGCCCTGCTCGTGAGTCCAAGGGTGGAAGTGATCGGATATCCACAGCGCATGAAACCCGGCCTCCTCGGCCGCGAGCGCCTGTGCGACCAGCTCCCTGGGGCCGTACTCCTCACAGGAGAGAAAGAACCCGAGCTTCATGCGTGGCCGTAGCGGCGCCGCAGGACACGGCGTACCGGGGGCCGGCGGAACCCGGCCTGAGAGAGAGCTGCGTTGACGACGGCGAGGCCGAGGGCCGAAGCGAGATGGGCGGTGCCTATGGCGTTGATTCGACGCTTGCGCCGTGCGGCGCTCTCGGAGGCGTGCGCGGACACTCGGTCGCCCGTCTCGAGCGGTACGGCACCACCGGGTTCAGAGCGGGCGAACTGCATGCCCTGCGCCGCAGCAGCGATGCCCGTGACGGCGACGAGCGCCACCGCGCCGTCCTTGGCCAAGGCCAGGCTGCGCTCCCGGCCCGACAACCCTCGCGGGCGCGCTTCGTCTGCGCGGGCACCGGCCCACCCCCCGACGACCGCTGTGAGCGCGACGAGGTTGACGGCGCCGTAGCGCCTCCACGCCCGGTTGAGCACCTTTCCTCGCTCACGTTCGTCGCTGATCTCCGCGAGCGCGGGATGCATGGCCACACGCGCGAAGAGGTTGCCGCCGATGATCGCCCCGAGCCCGATGTCGTGCCCGGCACGGCCGATGCTGGAAAGCGCGTCGCTCTCGATGCCCACCTTCATGGCGTCCGGCTCGGGCCTAGGCCACTTCGGCCGCCGGCTTGTCCGGCAGCCCGGCCTGCTTGCGCAGCTTCTGGGCGATCTCGGCGATCTCCTCCGGTGCGTAGTCCGGTGCGAACACGGTGGGCTGCGCCGGCAGGTCCCTCGGCGGGACGCCCTCCGGGGCCTCGTCGACCACCTCGAGGTCCTCGCCCGTCTCGGGATGCGGGCCGTTGAACACGGCCGCGAGCTCCTGATAGTCGCTTGGCGAGAAGCGGTAGAGCTGCAGGTGGAGACCCTTCTTGATGTGCGGCTTGCACTCCTTGATCTTGTCGGTGGGAATCCGCGGAGCGGGAAACAGCTTCGACAGGTCGGCGCCCGTCAGCTTCTCCACCGCGCGGGCGTAGGCCACCTGGTGCACCCCTCCCCGGACCAGCAGGTAACCGGTCAGCGCCCGGGCGGCAGGGTGGTCGCACATCTCGTAGACCTTGAGCTTGCCGTTGCGAGCCCCGGTCTCGAGGAAGAAGTTGTGGGTCAGGTCCTCGACCAGGTCGCCGGAGGCGAACACGTAGTCGCCGTTCCATGGCTTCCCGTTGGAGTCCTGGCACAGGGCGCCCTGGCCGCCGGCGTTGAAGTGCTGCGGATTGATTCCCTGGTCCTTGAGACCGGTCATCGAGTTGTTGGGCGCCTTCTTGTTCGCGCTCGCGCCCGTGAGCATGGTGTTGATCGCCGCTGCCACCAGCTCGATGTGCCCGTACTCCTCAGCGGCGATGTTGGCCACCAGGTCGTAGAACGGCCGCGCCTTCTGGCGGTTGCGGAAGTTGAACGACTGGAAGGTGTAGTTCATCAGCGTCGACATCTCGCCGAACCGCCCACCCATCAACTCCTGAACAATGCGCGCGCCCGCGGGATCTGGGTCAGACGGCGGGGGAAGCTCGGCAGCGTGGCGATCGAGACGGAGAATCATGGAGTCCTCGGTGGTCGGGTGAGCGCCACCCCTACCCGACAATGGCCCTACGAATAGTCGAAGCGCCTCAACACCCTCACTCGAGTGTCACACTGGCGCCGATGGGTAGGGTCGTCGCCGAAAGGAGAGAGATGAGCGTGAGCACGCTCGGCGAGGCGCTGGGTGAGAACGGCCGCCACACGGCCCTACGGGACATAGCCGTCCGCATCCGCGAGGCAGGCGTGAGCCACGTGTACCTGCAGTACACGTCGGTGCCCGGGCGCGTGATGGGGAAGGTCGTCCCGGCTACGCACTTCGAGCGGATCGCGGGGAACGGGCTGCCGTGGACTTATCTCTCCGCGGGAGGCTTCACGGTGGACGTGAGTGGCAACGTCCTCGGGCCGAGCTCCGCCGCCTGCGCCGAGGGCCTGCTCATACCCGACCTCGAAACCTTCCAGGTGCTCCCGTGGGACACGGAGGTCGCCCGCGTGTTCTGCGACCACTTCCACGACCACGACGATCCCGAGCGCCCAGGCGCGGTGGCCCAGGGGGACTCCAGGGGGAACCTGAAGCGAGCGCACGGCGAGTTTCAGGCCGAGTTTGGCCTGGCGGTGCAGTCGGGCTGCGAGCCGGAGATGAGCTGGTTTCCCGACGCCGACTCGATCACCGCGTCAATCTCAAAGCTGCCGCCCCACGTGGGCACGCCGTACCACATCGGCCACATCGAGGAGATTCGGCCGATCCTCAAGCAGGTGACCCGCTACGGCCAGGAGATGGGTCTCGACATGATCCAGGCCGACTACGAGGATCCCGGTCAGGTCGAGATGAACTTCCTCTTCGGCCCCTGCGTGGCGACGGCCGACCGCCTCACGACCTTTCGGCAGATTTGCATCCAGGTGGCGAAGGAGTTCGGCGTGCTCGCGACCTTCATGCCGAAGCCGGTGCCGGGCATCATGGCCAACGGCTGCCACCACCACGTCAGCCTCTGGCGAGGCGACGAGCCGGCGTTCACGAACGACAACGGACGGGACCTCAACGACGTCGCCCGCTGGGCGATCGGAGGGATCCTCACCCACGCACGCGGAATGACGGCGGTGGTGGCGCCGACCGCGAACTCCTACGCGCGCTACTGGGACGTGGGTCAGTTCGCGCCGAGCGTGCCCGTGTGGGGCTATGACCACCGGCAGTGCCTCGTGCGGGTGCTGGGTGCGCGCCTGGAGTTCCGCGCGCCGGACGCCTGCTGCAACCCCTACCTGACGCACGCGGTGCTGCTCGCCGCGATGCGCGACGGCATCGCCAACCGGATCGACCCGGGGGACCCGCACCAGTCGGACGACTTTCCCGATCCGGAGGAAGCGCGCTTCCCGTTGCTGCCGCGCACTCTGGGCGAGGCGCTCGAGGCCCTCGAGCAGGACGAGGTCGTACGCGCCGCGATGCCCGGCGACCTTTACGACACGTTCGTGTCGATCAAGCGCGACGAGTGGCAGCGCGCCTGCGGGGCGGTCACCGAGTGGGACCGCGAGACCTACCTGACCTACCTCCCGTGAGCGCCGACCCGCTTCGTCTCGTCTGCATCGACGCCGACGCGATGCCGCTCTTCGGCAAGAGCCGCGACGGCGTCCGCGAGGGCTACGAGCCGGCGGCGGCAGCACTGGTCGCCGAGACGCTCGGCCGGCCGCTCGAGTGGGTGTTCAAGCCATGGGTCGAAATGGTCGACGCCCTTGACGCCGGTGAGGGTGACGCGATCTGGTGCGGCCAGACGATCACCGCGGAGCGTGCCCGCAGGGTCGGCTTCACGCGTCCCTACGCGGTGTTCGACGAGTCGCTGCTCGTGCGCGCCGGCACCGGGATGCGCTCGCCCGGCGAGCTCGAGGGGAGGCGGATCGGCGCGATCGCCGGCAGCACGAACATGGCCCTCGCCCAGACGTTCGATGGCGCGGAGCTCGTGCCGTTCGGCGGCGAGAGCGACGACGTGTTCGGCGAGATGCTCGAGGCGCTCCGGGCGGGCGAGGTCGATGGCGTCGTCGACGACGACGTGGCCTTCCTCGTGCTCGCGGAGGACCCGGACTTCGAGATCGCGTTCACGGTGCCCACCCGCAACGAGTGGGGCGTCTCGGTGTCGAAGTCTCGCCCAGAAATTCGAGATGAGCTCGACGACGCGCTCGCCGCAGTCATAGAGGACGGTCGCTTGGCCGAGTGCTGGCAGAGTTGGCTGCCGGGGCTGAACTACCCCTTCGGCGTTCGTGACTGACACCTACTTCAACATCGCGGACCCCTCCTTCGTGATCGATTCCGAGGAGGTCCTCCGCGCGCGCGAGGAGAGCTGGTACGTCCGCACCAACTACGGCCTCGCAGTTCTCCGCTACGACGAAGTGGCCGAGCTGCTGAGGGACCGCCGCCTCAAGCAGGGCAGCGCGGCGTGGCCCGCCCATCACGGCGTCGAGGGGCCCTTCGCGGACTGGTGGTCGAAGGCGCTGCTCAACCTGGAGGGCGACGACCATGCTCGCCTCCGGCGCCTGCTGAATCCCGTCTTTGCGCCAAAGGCCATCAGCGACATGGCCCCGCGCTTCCGGGCCCTCGGCAACGAGCTGGTCGATGCCTTCGCCGGCGAGGGGCGCTGCGAGTTCATGAGCCAGTTCTCCGAGCCCTACGCGGCCCGGGTGATCGCGATCCTGCTCGGGATACCGGAGAGCGAGTGGAGGAAGATCGCCGAATGGGGCACGGACCTCGGGCTGTCGCTGTCGATCGCGATCCGCGAGGAGCTGCCGCGCATCGAAGCCGCGCTCGAGGGCCTCTACGGCTTCGCGGACGAGCTGATCGCCGACCGCCGCGAAGAGCCCCAGGACGACTTCGTCACCCGGCTCGTCCAGGCCGAGCAGGACGAGGACAGATTGAGCCACGACGAGCTACGGGTCTCGCTCGTGCTGCTGATCTTCGGCGGGATGGACACCACCCGGAATCAGATCGGGCTGGCGATGCAGATGTTCCTCGAGCGGCCCGACGAGTGGCGCCGTCTGGCGGAGGAGCCCGAGCGGGCCGAAGCGGCGGTCGAGGAGGTGATGCGCCTCAGTCCGACTACCACCTGGGTGACCCGTCAGGCGGTCGAGAGCTTCACCTTCCAGGACCTCGAGATCGAGGAGGGCACCA
The DNA here is from genome assembly GCA_963728155.1 of uncultured Thermoleophilaceae bacterium. Classification (GTDB taxonomy): domain Bacteria; phylum Actinomycetota; class Thermoleophilia; order Solirubrobacterales; family Thermoleophilaceae; genus JACVRW01. The sequence goes on from CAVSJF010000006.1 coordinate 302,861, forward strand.
CCCTCCACCTGTTCTCGCAAGCAGCGGGATCCGATCCGCGCGTGTTCGAGAACCCCGGATTCGACCCCGAGGCCGAGCGCCCGCGCCACTTTGGCTTCGGCGGGGGACGCCACCACTGCATCGGCCACTTCGTGGCGCGCATGGACATGAGCGAGGCGCTGGCGCTGCTCGCGCGGCGGCTGCGCGATCCGCGCGTGGACGGCGAGGTGAAGTCGCTGCCCCGGAGCGGCAACACCGGTCCGATCGAGCTGCCGATCGCGTTCACGGCCATGCCGGCGGAGGACTAGATGGGCCGGGTAGGGATCGAACCTACGACCTACGGATTATGAGTCCGCTGCTCTAACCGCTGAGCTACCGGCCCTGGAGCGGCATTGCGCCTTCTCACCCGACCATCGATGTCGACGGATGGTCGATGGCTTTCCGTCCGAGGTCATCCTACGGCTTCCACCAGGGCCAGCTGAGCCTCTCGTTGGTTGATCTGTGGCCGGGCCTTTGCGACTTCCTGGGCGGCCGAGCCGCGGCGCCCAAAAACCATCCTCCGCCCGTTCAGCCACTCCCTAACTGCTTCTCCCACTCCACTAACCCCACGCTCGACCGTCTCCCCCTTGCCCGCTCACATGACCTCCTCCTGCTGACTCGGTGATCCGTCAGGTTCGCCTCGCCCTTGCCGCCGCCCCGCCCCGCCCCGCCCCGCCTCGCGCCCGCCTGGGCGGGGCGGCGGCCTGTAGCGGTCAAGACCGAAACCGTGAACGCAACCCCGAACACCACAGGTTCCGCACTATGGACGAGACCGTCCTGACCTCGCTTTGGACCACTCCGCGGCGCGACCCCGAGGTAGCGCGAGAGTGCCGCGTTCACGCGAACTCGAAAGCCACCGGTCTGCGACGCCATCCGCAGCGGAGCGCACACGACGCGCACCAACGAGCACTGATCTGGCCTCGAACTAGACGGTTACGGTGTAGGTTCTGGCTCACCGGCGACCGAAGGAGGATCCATGTATGCACGCGTGGTCAGGTTCACGGACGTCGATCCGGATCACCTGGCAGGGCGTTTGGACGGGATCGAGGCTGAGGGACCGCCCGTGGACATTCCGGCTAAGGGCATCCAGATTCTCCACGACGAGGGCCAGCGCACCGCGGTCGTGATTCAGCTCTTCGACACGGCCGACGACATGGCGGCAGCGGAGGGCCCCCTGGACGAGATGGACCCGGGGGATACGCCGGGGGCGCGCGCGTCGATCGACCGCTGCGAGATCAAGGCCGAGCTGGGCACGGGCTAAGCACCGCCGCGCCGCGCGAAGCGCGTGCGCCTGCCGGCACGGAGTGTCGCTTCGCGAATACCCCAAGCGAACGCCGGCTCGGGCGCACGCCGCTTGACTAAATGGAGGGCCTCCCCGAGCCAGCATCACTATCGGTTTCCATGCGAGCGAGCAGTCCGAGCGCCAGTGTTGCTTTGCGCGTGGAGCAGCGGTTGGGTGACGTGGCCGGGCCGGTGCTGCCTTGCTGCTAGTCGAGCAGGCGGAAGACCTGCTTGTAGTTGCCGCTCGGCTGGCGGGTTGTGGTGAGTGTGCCGCGGGCGCCCGCGTAGCGGCCGGTGCCGCCGAGCACGGCGCGCGTGAACGGCTTGCCGACGATGAACCCGCTGTTGTCGTCGCTGGGATAGGCGCTGAGCCCGCCGGCGACGATCTGGTTGCCGTTGCCGAGCTGAATCGTGAGCTGGCCCGAGACGGTCTCGCGACGGCCCTTGACCCTGATCGAGGTGTTGGACCCGTGGATGCGACCGATTCGCTTGCCGTTCCGATGGACGGTGCCGGTGTAGACGTAGAGGTCACCGGAACTCTTTCCGGGAGGTCCGAGGTCCACCACGGTGACCTCGATGTTCTTCGTCGTGACCCGCAGCGTGGTCACGTCGTCGTCCTGTGCGAGGGCGCTTCCAGCGCTGGAGCCGAGCAGGAGTCCTGTGGCTGTGATCGAGGCGGTCAGCGCACGGCCGGCGAGGCGGGAGCGGGACATGTCATCTCCAAGGACGGGAACTACGGACACGGCTCCGTATCGGTCGGGTCGCGGGCAGGCTTTAGCCCGCGGACGGGGGCGTTGCCGGCGCGCTGGGAAAGTGCGACTCGACCGAGTAGCGCGATGTCTCGGAGTCAACGACTCCCTCCTGCCCATACAGACGGGCGGGCCCCGGGAACCGGCGGGCTGCCGTGGCGCCCGGCGCCGCTTTGCGCGACAAGCAGCAGGGCGCCGACTACGTTCGGACAGGCGTGAAGGGAGAGTGCGGCTCCGGTAGCGTCAATCGCTGCCTTCGCCCTCCGATCGGGTCTCCGCGTCCGCGAGGCCGCGCTCCAGCTCCGCCGCCAGCGCGTCGAGGAGTGAGCCGACACCGTCGGCCCGCCTCGCGGTGGGCTCGTGCCCGTCAAAAAACGCCCCGTGTTCGGTGAGGCATAGCCGCGTATGCTGGCCGTCAAGCTTCAGCTCAACAGAGGTCAGCGACACTGAGATCCGTGCGTCGTCGAGGAGCATCTCGTACGTGTAGACGATCCGTTGGTCTTCGACTATGTCCCAATACAGCGCTTGGTATACGTGGACGGGGCCACCGTGCGGTCCGCCGACGCTGCGCTCGCGGCCGCCGACGCGGAAGTCGAGTTCGTGTGGCTCGCTCGTCCAGTCCTCCGGACCACTGAACCAGCGGCCCTTCGCCGCGGGGTCGGCCCAGGCCGCGAACACCCGCGCAGGTGATGCTCGGTAGCGGCGCTCGGCGGAGAAGCTGGCGTGCTCGATCGAGCCAGCGGTCATTGGATGCCTCCCGGTCGCGACTCGGGGTCCGACTGGTCGAGGTGCTCGCCTAGCCGGTCAAGCCGTTGCTCCCATCCCACCTTGCGGTCGTTGATCCAGCGCTCAACCGGCCGAAGCGCGTCTGGCTGTATCCGATAGGTCCGCACCCGCCCCACTTTGCGAGACCGAACGAGCCCCCGCCGCTCGAGCAGCCGCAGGTGCTGTAGGACGCTCGGCAGCGACATAGGCAGCGGCTGCGCGAGCTCGCTAACTGATGCGGGTCCGCGGCTCAACTCCTCGATCATCGTCCGGCGACTGCGGTCGGCGAGCGCAGCAAACACGCCGTCTTCGACTGAGAAACAGTTAGGCATTAACTTAAGTATAGTGCGGCAACGGACGACCAGAAGTGGCAGCACCCGACCGAACCGACCGCGAAGGAGCGCCCATGACCGACCCCGTCAACCACGAGATTGACGATGCCGACGGCGTCAGCCGCGGCATGCCCTCCGGTTCCGCGCCGGGACCCGAGCAGCGGGCCCTGGCGGTCCTCATCGGGAGGTGGATCAACCAGGGCACGACGGTCGCGAGCAACGAGACTCCGGCGACGCCGATCACGACGAGCGACGTGTACGACTGGGCCCCGGGCGGCTTCTTCGTCCTCCACTCCGCGTACGGCCGCATCGGCGAGGTGAGCGTGGGGGGCATAGAGATCATCGGGTACGACCCGACGAGCGGGACGTATCGGTGCCACTTCTTCGACAGCGAGGGAAGTACAAGCACTCAGGAGATGCGCCTCGGCAACGGTACGGTGACGTGGGAGGGAGACGCCACCCGGTGCGAGTCGACCTTCGAGGACGAGGGCCGGACGCTGGTCGCCCACCACCAGCGACTTGACGTGGACGGCGCATGGGTGCCGTCCATGGAGGTCACCCTGCGACGCGTTGACTAGCCGCCTGACCAGTTACCGGAGACACAACGATCCCGCCCAACGGCGGACTGAGGACCACTCGACCATGAGCACGATCACATGCGACCTCGCCATCTCGCTCGATGGCTACGTGGCAGGGGCCAACCAGAGCCGGGACAATCCGTTCGGGGAAGGTGTCGGGGAACGGTTGCACCGGTGGATGTTCGACCAGCCCGACGAGAACGCCACAGAGATCGAGGCCATAACCTCGGCTGCGGCCTTCGTCATGGGCCGCAACATGTTCGGTCCTGGCCGCGGCGAATGGGACCCGGGGTGGACGGGCTGGTGGGGTGACGACCCGCCCTACCACGCCCCGGTGTTCGTCCTGACGCACCACGAGCGTGAACCGGTGCTGATGGACGGCGGGACGACGTTCGTGTTTGTTACCGACGGCATCGAGTCCGCCCTGCAGCAGGCTCGCGACGCGGCGGGAAGCGGCACCGTCGCGATCGCCGGCGGCGCCGAGGTCGTCAAGCAGTACCTGCACGCCGGCCTAATCGACACTTTGCGGCTGCACGTCGTGCCGGAGATCATCGGAGCCGGCGAACGGCTCCTCGACGACGTGGGCGACCTAAAGCTCGAGCAGACCGCTGTCACGCACACCGATATCGTGGCGCACCTGAGCTACCGCATCGTGCGCTGAGCTGGCCGACGGGCTCCGAAGTCGAACACGTCCGAACGACAGTCACGGACGTGGCAGGCGCACCTCCCCGTGAACGAGCAAGCGGGTTCGGCTCTGCGCGCCGGAGACGCCTGCTCGGGACGAGTAGTAAGGCCTCTGGGGACGAATACGAACTCACCGGCGGTGATGCGGATCACCGCTTTGCGCGAGAAGCAGCAGCCCCGCTCTTTGGCCCGTCAGGGTGCTCAGGACGCTGGCGCCGCACCCGCTAGCCGCTCCCCGACCAAGCAGCGACTCATCGACGAGACATTTCAAGTTTCTCTGAATCGTTGGTCGGGTAGCGCCCGACCATGCTCACAGGGGGTCGCCAGCGTCGCCGTCGTGGTAGGAGCAAGGTTCAGGTCCGAGGTTGCGGGTGCTGCCTTCCCCTCGCCCTCAGCCTGCTGAGCCTGCCCGTCCTTGGCGTACGAGCTCCCCTGCAGGTGCCTTGATGTTCTTCTTCTTCTCCAACCGGCTCGGCTGCCTCGGATCGCTCGCCATTTCCGCCATCGCCACCCTGGTGCTCCTGCTCGTGCTCGGCGTTATCCGGCTTTGAGTGGCGCGGACCTTCGCGGGTAGAGCCCTTAAGAGTGCTAGTTGGAGGGGGCAGACGGCAGTTCGTGAAGATCACCAAGCTGGCGCTAATCCTGAGCCGGGCCCGCGGTTCCGGAGTGACTGCTGGAGGTTGCTCGTAGGTTTGCGCGTCTCATTCTGGGGCATTGATGTCTCAGATCGAAGATCCAGGTCTGGCCCCCTGGCCTTCTTCCAATACCCCTGCGCCGTTCCCTCTTCTCCCTTACGGGTCAAGCGGCCCGGCGTTCAGAAAGGAACAAATCAATGGCAGCTACAGATGTAACCCGCGGTAACGTCCGCGCAGATAGAGGACCGGCGGTCGGCCGGGCCGCCCGCCGGTTCGCGACCGAGACCAAGCAGGCGTTCAAGACCACCGAGTTCTGGGCGATGGTCGGCCTGATCGTGGCCATTCTGGTCAGCGCCGCCGTCATCAACGGCGGCGACAACGGCACGGACGAGTTCATCGCCCGCCAGGCATGGCTGTACGTGGCCATTTTGGGCGCCGGTTACTTCGTCTCGCGTGGCCTAGCCAAGTCCGGCAGCCACGAGCCGTACACACCCGAGGCCACCGACCAAGAGCGCCACGGCCGCGTCGACACCGGCGTCAATCGGTAGTCGAGCCGGCTCACGCAGGTGCCGGGCACCAGCGAGGAGGGCCGACTGGCCCTCCTCGCGTTTGGTGTACGCAGCAACACGACACGCTCCCGGTGGAAGTCTCGCCAGAACTGGTGCTCGGCGCGCTAGCCAAGCTAGGTCGTCGGTAGCTCCTTCAGCAAGTCTCTGACCATCCAGTTACAGAGCTCGGGCTTGTCGGCGGGCAGGCCGTGGCCGGTGCCCGGCACGATCGCCAGCTGGGCGTTCGGCATCGCCGAGTGCATCGCGTGGATGTGGTCGGTGCGGACCTCGCTCTCGTTGTCGGCGAACATGAGGAGCGACGGCGTCTCGATCGAGGCGAGGTCGTCCGCCGTGAGCGCGGGTGCGCGATGGTGCTCGTCGTCGAGGCGGGTCCACACCTCGGGCCAGTGCTCGCGGCCGTGTGGCGACACCTCGCCGTACAGGTCGCCCAGGAACTCGAGAACATCCGGGGGCAGGGGATCGAGCACGCCGGGTAGCCACCCGTCGAAGTGGAAGACGCCCTCGGAGAAGACCAGGCCCCCCACCAGGTCCGGCCGCGCCTGTGCGACCAGCAGGCCAACGGGAGCGCCCACCGAGTGCCCGAAGAGATGAGCGGGCCCGCCGACGACCTCCTCGATGAACGCCGAGGTGTCCTCGGTCATCTGCTCGAAGGTGATCGGCCCGCCGGGATCGGGCGTCCGTCCCTGACCGCGGCGATCGAAGCGATAGCAGCGAAAGGACTTCGCGAGGCCGTCGAGGTTGTCGTCCCAGGCACGGGAGTCGGCGCCGCCGGGATGCAGCAGGACGAGCGCAGGGCCCTCGCCGTGCACGTCCCACCACGTGTCGACGCCGCCGATCTGGACGTAACCGCTCATGTGCCCCCGGTGAGGTCCGCGACGACCTCGTGATGGGTGACGGTCGAGGGCCCGAGCAGGTACTCCTCGTCGCCCGGGTAGAGCACCGCGGCCTCGATGTCCTCGCCGGCGAACCTGCGGATCGCGGCCTCGTCGTCCCAGAGGGAGATCGTCAGGAACTCGGTCGTGTCGCCCTCGTTACGCCGAAGCATCCAGGCGCCGCGGTTGCCCTCGGTTTGCGCGTATTCGTCGAACCCGGTCTCGCGGATGTACTGCGCGTAGGCATCGGCGTCCCGGCTTCGGACGGTCCCGCTCCAGGTTCGGGCGATCACGATCTGTTTCCCTGAGGCATGCAAACGAGAATACACTCTCACTTATGAAGAACCGGCGCGCCGACGCCCGCCGCAACCGGAGCCGGCTACTGAGCGCCGCGGGCGACCTCCTTGCGGCGGGTGGCGCCTTCACACTCGCCGACGCCGCGGGGCTGGCCGGGGTGTCGACCGCGACCGCCTATCGGCACTTCCACTCGGCCGACGACCTGGTCGATGCCTTCACTGCCGGCTTCTGGGATGACGTCGACGACCGCGCGTCGCGGGGGAAGGCAGGCGAAGGTGAGCTCGCAGGGTTCAGCCGCCTCTGGGTCGACGCCGTCCTCGACTGGGGCGACGCGCTGGTGCACCTACGCAGCAGCCGCGGGTTCCTCGAGCGGCGTTCGCGCGACGACCCGCGGGTTCAACGCCTCGTCGCGGTGGCCGAGCCCAGGCTGAGAGCCGAGTGCCGGGCACTCACCGGGAGATCGCCGTCGGCGCACGAGCTGAGCTACGTGCTCGCCGTGTGGAATGTCCTCGCTGATCCACGGGAGATCCTCGACCAGCACCGAACGCTTGGGTGGTCGGCGGCGCGAATCGCGGACACCCTGCACCGGTCCCTCACGGCAGTTGCCCTTCGTTAGCGTCATCCTGTGGCCGTGCCAGCCCCGCGCCCGTTCGCCCAGGTCGATGTCTTCTCGAGCGTTGCCTTCGGCGGCAACCCCGTCGCGGTGGTCCTCGACGGGGAGGGACTCAGCACCGAGCAAATGCAGCACTTCGCGCGCTGGACCAACCTGTCGGAGACCACGTTCGTTCTGGCGCCGACCGCCCACGAGGCCGATTACCGCGTGCGGATCTTCACGCCCGTGGCCGAGCTGCCCTTCGCCGGTCACCCAACGCTGGGCACCTGCCACGCGTGGCGCGCCCACCGATCGGCCACCGGCGACGATTTCCTACAGGAGTGCGAAGCCGGGCTGATAGCGGTGCGCCAGACCGACGCCGGCCTGGCCTTCGAGGCGCCGCCTCTGCTGCGCTCGGGCCCGGTCGACGAAGCGCTGGTCGCCCACCTCGCGGACCTCCTTCGGATCGGGCGGGAGGACATCGTCGACACCCAGTGGGTCGACAACGGCCCCGGTTGGGTCGGCGTGCTGCTGGAGAGCGCCGACGCCGTGCTCGCGCTGCGCCCTGCGGCCGTCGACCTCGACGTGGGCGTCGCGGGGCCGTTCCCGCCCGGGAGCAGCGAGGCGCTCGAAGTGCGCGCGTTCTTCCCCAAGGACGGCGCCACGGTGGAAGACCCGGTCACGGGCAGCCTCAACGCGTCCCTCGCGGATTGGCTGCTTCACACCGGACGCATCGAGGCGCCCTACGTCGCCCGCCAGGGCACGGCGCTCGGCCGCACGGGACGCGTGCACATCTCCCGCGACGCCGACGGCGCCATCTGGGTGGGTGGCGCCACCACCACCCGGGTGAGCGGCGAGGTCAGTGGCCTCGGAGACGCGTGAGGTCGACGCGCACCGGCACGTTGTAGCGCTCGGCGAAGGACTCCGGGTTCATGCCGATGCCCACGATGCGCTCGTCGTACTTGGCCCGGTACTCGCCCGCCTGATCGACGGGCGGAGCGTCGGCATCGATGGTCGCGGTCCCCGACAGGACCACTATGTCGCCCCCGCCGCCGTCGCCGCCGAAGTTGAGCGTGACCCTCGGGTTGGCCTCGATGTTGCGAACGCGCGCCCCTTGCATGCTGTACATGAGGACGGACTCGGCGCCGTCCCAGAGGAACCAGACGGGCATGGGAAGCGGCGCGCCCGCCTTGGTGACCGTGGTCATCCAAACGACGATGTCCTCGCGCAGATGCCGCGCGACGCGTTCCCCGAATTCGGTGCTCTGGTCGATCACCGCTAGAGCATACGATCGCCCGGCCGGCAGCTCGCCCGGCTTCGGTCGAGCACCTCTCCGTCCACGTCGCGGAACTCGAGCCGAGCCTCGCCGGGGGTGAGGACGATTCGCAGCGCGCCGGTCCGGTCCGAGCGCGCGAACGCGGCCCGGGAGTCGGGCTCGAGGGCGTAGCGGACGGCGCCGCCGGTTCCGGAGATGTACTGCGTCAGCCCGGCGCGCCTGCGGTAACGCATCATCACGTGCTCGTGCCCGTTGAGCACCAGCCGCGCTCGCCCGCGCAGCGCCGCCCACAGGGGGGCGATATCGGGAGCGTCGCCGTGGACGGTTCCGGCGCTGAAACGCGGGCGGTGCCAGAAGGCGAGCCGGCAGGTGGTGCTCTCACGGTCGAGCACCCGCTCCAGCCAGCGCAGCTGAGCCGAGCCGGGCTCGTGGGGCTCCTGGGAGTTCAGGTTGACGATCTCCCACCCACCGAGGCTGAAGCGATACCACGGCCTGGCCCGCCGGTAGCGGCGCCAGTAGGGCAGGTATCCCTCGGCTCGGTTTGCCCACTCGTGGTTGCCCGCAGTCGGCCAGATGATCGGTGCCAGCGCTCCGTACACGGGCTGCCAGTTGCGCTGGTAGTCCTCGGCGGTGCCGCTCGGATACACGTCGCCCAGATACAGCACGGCGTCGGGGTCGTCGCGCCGGATGCGGCGCGCCAGGCGCTTGGCCACCGGGGTGCCGTCGGCGCCGTCGCCGAGCGCCCACACCACCGCCCTCTCGTCGGCCGGGGCCTCCTGGCCGGCCGGCGCTCCGAGGGCCATGGCCGCGGCCGCCAGCACAGCGCCGATCACGGCAGCACCACCAGGGCGTCGCTCACCGCGCGCTCACCGCTCGGGTCGGAGGGGCGGTTGACCGCGCGGCCGCGGACGGTCATGGACGTCGAGCCTCCCCCGTCGAGGTTGAGCGCGTCGCGCGCGCCGAGTGCTCGCATCACCCGGGCTGCCTCGGGCAGGCTCACGCCGGCGCTCCAGCCGGGTCGTCGTCCGTCGACCGTCACGAGCAGGAGGGTGCCGTCCGCGCGCACGCCGGCCAGGGTACGCGGATTGCGGGCAGTGACGAAGGACCCGTAGAACAACGGCTCGGACGGCGGCGCGAAGCCCTCGGCCGCACCGCGCACGCGCACGCGTCCTCCGGAAACCAGCCGCGGGCCGCCGCCCACGACCTCGCCGAACGCGGCGCCGGCCGGTGCACCGAGCGCCGTCGTGATGCCAAGCTCGAGCCCCACCTGCGCGCCCACGGACATCCTGCGCCGCAGGAAGCGCGCGTCCTGTCCGCTGGCGCCGAGCATCACGCCGTCGGCGGGAACGGTGGAGCGGCCCAGCGCGCTCACCACGCCGTCGCGCACGGTGGCACGAAAGCCGGCGCGCGGCGCAGAAGCACCCCACTGCGGGGTGAACAGAACGGTCTCGCTGGGATCGGTGCAGGTGGTGACGGCGTCGGGGCGCTCGGTCGGCCGGTCGCCTCCGCGCCCCCCGCAGGCGGGCACGAGGCCCAGCGGGCGGTTGACGCCGTCGAGCAGCCGGCTGGCGCCGCCCACCGTGACCTCGCCGGCGAAGCGCAGGGGGGTGACTCGCCGCTGATCGTCGCCCAGCGTCAGGGCGCTGCGGCCGCCCACCGGCTCGCTGATCACGGCGCCGGCGGCGACCAGCACCCCGACCGGGTTGCCGTCGGCCGCGAAGTAACCGCCGTTCACGGCGGCCACGCCGGCCAGTCGCCGGCTGACCGCGCTGGGGCGGCCCCGAACGCCCACCGATTCTCCGCTCGGGGCCACCATCACCCGCGCGCCGGGGGCGATGCTGAGCACGTTCACGCGCCAGGGCCCGCCCTCGCGCACGATCCGCGTCCAGCGCACCTCCGGGGTCAGTTGCGCGCTCGAGCGGCGTTCGTCCAACGAGCGAGAGCCGAGCGGAAGCTCGGACGCCGCGGCGCCGTTGGCCACGGCCACGAAGCCCGCAAGCGCGACGACGAGAGCCGCCGGCGCATGGCGGCTCAACCGCGCAGGGCCATCTCGATCGCTTCCTTTAGCTCGCGGGCGCTGTAGGCACCCTCGAGCCGGGAGGCGACCTTGCCGTTCTTGTCGATCGTGAACACCCACGGCTCGGTGGGCAGGCGCCAGGCGGCGATCTGCGGCCGAAAGCCCTTGCTGATGTCGTTGTCCCGGTAGATCTCCATGTGGATGAACTCGGCCTGGTCGCCGTACTCGGCTTTGAGCTGCTCGGCCACGTCCACCACCGGCCCGCACACCCGGCTCTGGCACAGCCGTGGAGTGGCGAACACCAGGACCACCGGCTTCTTGCCCACCACGTCGGCGAAGTTCTCCTCGTGCATGGTCGACGGGGGCACGCGGGTGTCGATCGACTCGATGTCGCCGCCGGCGCCGGCTTCGGTCGGGGTATCGATCACTGGGGCCTTGTCGCCGGGACCGGGCACGAGATCCTGGCGGGCGACGGTCAGCTGCGGCAGCGCCGACGTGGCGGCCACCAGCCGCCCGTCGAGGCGAGCGATGCCGAGGATGTCGTACTTGCCGGGCTTGTCGAACGGCAGGCTCGTCACGTACACCGACTTGGCGGCGTCGGGGTCGGCCGAGGACGACTGGCTTTGAAACTGAGGCTTGACCTCGAGCGACTCGTAACTCGCGACGTACGGCCCCTTGGCCTCCCCCCCGCCCGCAGGCGCTACGTACACCGCGGCTGCGGCGTCGGCGATCTGGGCCCGCGACGCGGTGAACAGGCCGAAGCCGAAACGGTTCTCGCCCTCCGTGAACTGCGTGACCGACGGCGCGAGCACGGGACCCGCCTCAGGAAGCTCCTGGCGCAGGTCGACCAGCGTCTTCCCGGCGGCGCTCGGGAACTGCTCGGCCCTCGCCTCGGGGGGCGGCTGCTTGGCGCTGTCCTCCGCGTCGTCGCCACCGCAACCACCGGTCACGATCGCGCACGCGAGAAGGACGGCGGCGATCGCGCGTCGTGAGCTCACGAAAGGTCAAGGGTATGGAACGCGCTCGTCGCTTCCGGCACCCCGCGCCGATCCTTAACTCTCCGTTCGCATAGCCTGCCCCGCCATGAACTCGGACTCGCGCGCGGCCCTGATCACCGGTGGCTCGGGCGGCATCGGGCTGGCTATCGCCCGAGCGCTCGGCCAGGACGGCTATGGGGTCACGGTGTCGGCTCGCCGCCCGGAGAAGCTCGAGGAGGCCGCGCAGGAGCTGGCCGGCGAGGGAATCGAGGTCCACTCGATAGCCGCCAACATGGCCCACGAGGACGACATCAAGAAGGTCGTGGCCGGCCACCGGGACCGCTTCGGCCGCCTCGACGTGCTCATCAACAACGCGGGCATCGGGATCGGGGCCGCGGTCGCGGACACCGAGACCAAGAAGCTCGATCTTCAGCTCGACGTGAACCTCCGCGCGGTCTACCTGGTGGCGCGCGAGTGCATCCCCATGCTCAAGGAGGCGGGCGCGGAGCACGGCAAGGCGCTCATCGCCAACACCGCCTCCATCGCCGGCAAGAGCGGGCAGGGCTGGCTCTCGGCCTATTCGGCCACCAAGTTCGGCGTGGTCGGGCTGAGCCAGGCCATGCACAAGGAACTGTCGGGCGACGGCATCCAGGTGACCGCCCTGTGCCCCGGCTTCGTGGCCACCGCCATGACCGACTGGGTCGAGGGACAGATCCCCAAGGACCAGATGATCCAGCCGCAGGACATCGCGGAGTCCGTTCGCTTTCTCCTACGCACCTCGCCCAACTGCCTCGTGCCCGAGGTCCAGTTCATCCGCCCGGGCGACAGCGAGAGCGGATAGAGCCTCCTCGTAGTCGTCGAGGCGCCGGAAGGGCCGCAGCCAGGCCCAGCCCGGCTTTGACCTAAGCTCGCGGCCACGGTGCAGCTCGCCGGTCGGCCGGGGCGCGCGGCGCGGACGCCGGACATCGGCCAGCGAGGCGATCTCCTCGAGCCCGGCGCTCACCTCGAGCATGGCGCGCAGCGTGTTGATCTCGCGCTCGGTCGCGGGTCGGGGCTTCCCCTTCGCGCCGGTGTAGCGGTCCCAGGCGCGCGCGAAGCTCGCGAGGCTCGTGCGCCCGCCGTTTCGGTGCGCGGCCAGCATCGGGCAGATTCCGCCCTTGGGGTCGGTGTAGGCCCCGACGATGATGCGGTTGGAATCGATGCCCGCCAGCATGGCCCGGCGGGTTGTGAGCGGCAGGCAGTCGATGGCCCGGCGGAGGTCGCGGGCGGGGTGGCGACGTCGCATGTGATGAGCTACCACGCGGCTTCGACGCTGAAGCACCCGCCGGAATCGCACAACCAGCGAAAGGAGACTTGCATGCGGCTGGGCCTGACGCTCGGCTATTGGGGGCTCGGCCTGACGGCGAGCGATCAGATCGAGCTCGTCCGCGAGGCCGAGTCGAGCGGCTTCGATTCCGTGTGGACGGCCGAGGCCTACGGGTCCGATGCCGCCACCCCGCTGGCCTGGTTCGCCGCCCAGACCGAGCGCATTCGCCTGGGCGCCGCGATTCTGCAGATCCCCGGCCGCTCGCCGGCGATGACCGCCATGACCGCGGTAACGATCGATCACCTCTCGAACGGCCGCTTCACCCTCGGACTCGGCACGTCCGGCCCCCAGGTGGCGGAGGGCTGGCACGGCCAGCGCTTCGGCCATCAGCTCGCACGCACGCGGGAGTACGTGGAGATCGTGCGCAAGGCGCTTGCGCGCGAGCGCCTCACCTATTCCGGCGAGCAGTTCACCCTCCCTCTGCCCGACGGGCCCGGGAAGGCGCTCAAGCTGATGATCGAGCCGGTGCAGGAGCGAATCCCGATCTACGTCGCGGCCATCGGCCCGAAGAACACTCAGCTCGTGGGGGAGATCGCCGATGGCTGGCTGCCCGTCTTCTTCTCGCCCGAGCACGTGGGCCACTCGCGCGCGCTGCTCGAGGAGGGCGCCGCCCGGGCGGGACGCTCGCTCGCCGGCATCGACATCGCCCCGACCGTCCAGGTGTCGATCGACGACGACGTCGACCGCGCCCGCGACGTGATGCGCCCGTTCATCGCGCTCTACGTGGGTGGCATGGGCTCGCGCGACAAGAACTTCTACAACGAGTTGGTGCGCCGCTATGGGTTCGAGGACGCCGCCACGCGGATCCAGGAGCTCTACCTCGACGGCAAGAAGGAGGAAGCGGCCGCCGCCATTCCCCCCGACCTGATCGACCAGGTGACGATGTGTGGGCCGCGCGAGCACGTGCGCGAGCGGCTCGAGGTCTACCGCGAGGCGGGCGTCGGCACCCTGATCGCTTCGGTGATGGCCCCCGATCCCGAGGTTCGCAAGCGCACGGTTCGCGAGCTCGCGGAGATGCTCTGAGGGTGAGCCCGGGCGCCGGGCGCCATCGCGTCCTGCTCGCGGCCTTCGGCGACCCCGGACACGCCTTTCCGGCCATCGCGCTGGGGAGCGAGCTGGCCCGGCGCGGGCACGAGGTGACGCTGGAGACGTGGACCAAGTGGCGCGAGCATGTGCAGGCCGAGGGGATGGCCTTCGCGGCCGCGCCCGAGTATCAGGTGTTCCCCACCAGCGAGCGGGCGCTGAAGCCCTACGTGGCGGCGGTGCGCGCGTCGGGCAGCACGCGTGAACTGATCCGAAGGGTCGACCCCACGGTGGTGGTGGCCGACATCCTCACCGTCGCCGCCGCTCTGGCCGCTGAGAGCGAGCGGCGGCCCTGGGTGACCCTGGTTCCCCACCCGATGCCCATGGGCCAGCCCGGCTTTCCGGCCTACGCCCTGGGGGCCGTGCCCGCGCGAACCCCGATCGGTGACCGGATGTGGCGGTTGACCCGCCCCCTGCTCATGAAGGGAGAGGAGCAGGGGCGGCGTGAGCTCAACGGCGCCCGCGAGCGCGTGGGGCTGCCGCCGCTCTCCCACGCGCACGGAGGCATCTCGCGAACGCTGGCTCTCGTCGCCACCTTCCCCCAGCTCGAGTACCCCCGGCCGGTCCCCGAGCCGTGGCTGCGGGTCACCGGACCCCTGCTGTGGGAACAGCCCTACGGCGACGTGGAACTGCCGCCGGGCTCCGATCCGCTGGTGCTCGTGGCTCCGTCGACCTCCCAGGATCCCGAGCACCGGCTGGTGCGCGCCGCCCTGGACGGCCTGGCCGGCGAGCCCGTGCGCGTGCTCGCCACGCTCAACCGGCGAGCGCCCTCGCCGCGGCTGGCCGCGCCCGCCAACGCCCGCGTGGTCGACTGGGTCTCCTACGCGCGCACGATGCCGCTGTGCCAGGCGGTGGTGTGCCACGCGGGCCACGGCACGCTGGCCCGCGCCCTTCACTGCGGCGTGCCCGTGGTGGCCTGCCCGCACGCCGGCGATCAGGCTGAGAACGCGGCCCGGATCCGCTGGGCCGGGCTCGGGGTTTCGCTCCCGCGCCGCTTTCACACCGCTCGCGGGGTGCGCCTCGCGGTGCAGCGCCTGCTCCGCGACCCGCGCTACCGCCGGCGCGCCGGCGCGCTCGCGCACTGGTCGGCGCAGAACGACGGTGCGGCCGCGGCGGCGGACGCGGTCGAAGGGGTGGCCGCCGGATACCCCCTCCGGGTAAAATGGGCCCATGGCCACTGAAGCTCGCGGGTACACCGCCACCAAGGACCAGCTCAAGAGCCGCCTGCGCCGGGTGGAGGGCCAGGTACGAGGGATCGAGCGGATGGTGGACGAGGACCGGTACTGCATCGACGTGATCACCCAGATCGGGGCGGTGCAGGCCGCGCTCGACAAGGTCGCGCTCGGATTGCTCGACGACCATGCGCGCCACTGCGTGATCGGCGCCGATACCTCCAAGCAGGCGGACCGCACCGACGAGCTCATGTCGGCCGTGGGCCGGCTCATGCGCCGCGGCTAGGGGTCATCGGGACCTCGCTTGCCAGTCGGGCAGCAGGTCCGGCACGGAGTTGCGGGTCAGGCGGCGGATCCGAGTCCCGTTCGCTCGCATCCGGTAGAGCTCGAAGTCCGGGCCCCCCCGCTCACGCTTGCCACGCTTCACGTGGCGGTCGCTGGTGAATGCGATCAGCCGCCCGTCGGGCGACCAGACCGGGTTGGTCTCGAGCGCACGCGTCCGGGTGAGGCGCCGAAGGCCCGTTCCGTCGGGCTTCATCACGGCGAGATCCGACTGGCCGCGGGAGGCGAGCTCGAAGACGATGCGACTGCCGTCCGGGGACCAGCTCGCGTTGAACACATCTCGCTTCGACGAGAACGGCGCCAGCGCCCTGAAGCCACTGCCGTCGGAGGAGACCGAGAACAGCCCCAGATCGAACGCGCCAGGCTCCTTGATCACCGGCTGGAAGGCGATGTAGGACACCGTGCCGTCGGCCGGTGAGACTTCGGGGTCCGTCTTCATCACCTGCTCGTCCGTCAGGCGCCGCTGATCGCTGCCGTCGGCGGCCATGGAATAGAGCTCACTCGGCGGCGGCGGGTCCTCGGGCGAGCTCGGCGGCGGGAAATCCTTGGTCGTGAAGTAGACGATCCTGCCGTCCGCCGTCCAGGTCGGTGCGGCTGAAGCCTTGCCCCAGCTCGTGAGGCGGCGCAGGTCGCCGCCCTTGGCGTCGGCCGTCCAGATCTCCTCCGGGATCGGTTCCTTGCCGCTGCGCGCGAAGGCGATGCGGCGGCCGTCGGGGGACCACTCCGCCTTGTCGTCGTACGCACGACCGCCGAGTAGCCGCTTCGCATTGCTGCCGTCCGCCCGGATCGTGAAGAGGTCCATCTGCTCCCCGGCGGGGCGCTGGAAGACCAGCTTGCCGTTGTCGCCGGGGAAGGTGGCGAAGGCCGGCGCCGCGCCTATCAGCGCGACGGGTACTGCCACCAGCGCGAGTGTCCTGCGGGTCATGGTGTGCTCCTTTCGGCGAGAAAGACCAGAGCGACCTCGCGGTCGCTGACCTGGCCCTCGCGATCGACTACGAAGGTTGAGGTGATCCGGCCCGCCGCTCCCTCGAGCGCGCCGGAGCCGGCGTGGATCTGGCGTACCGCGGTGCCCAGCTGCAGGGACGGGTCTGGCGCCGGCGTGAGATATCCGGCGAACAGCGTGCGGAAGAAGAGGGCGTCGCCGAACCCGAGCTCGATCCGCCCTTCCTCGCTGAAGCGATCGGCCCCGGGAAACGTCAACTGGGACACGAGCGAGGCGTCTCCGCCGTCGCACGCGGCCAGGCTGGCGTCGAGCAGACCGGGCCCGACCGCGGTAAGCGTCCCGCGAAGGTCCTGCACGAAGGTGACCCGTCTCACGCCGCTCACCCTGCGCGGCGTCCCTTTCAGAGCCCTGACATTGCCCTGACAGCGCGTTGACGCCGCTTCCCGCCCGGCTGCGCGCCAGGTAGGTTCGTCTCCTGGACGCGCGCCTGGAATTCGGGATTCTCGGCCCGCTGGAAGTGCGGCGGGGCGACAACCCTCTGCGCCTGGGAGGGGCGAAGCAGAGGGCTCTGCTTGCCCTGCTCCTGTTGAACTCGCGGGAGGTCGTGTCGAGCGACCGGCTCATCGAGGAGCTCTGGGGCGAGTCGCCGCCGGCGGACGCCCAGACCGCGCTGCAGGCGCATGTATCCCGCTTACGCAAGCTGCTCGAGCCCGACCACAGCGGCGAGCCGGAGCTGCTCGTCACGCGCACCCCGGGCTATGTGCTCCTGATCGAGGACGACCAGCTCGACCTGCGCCGCTTCGAGGCGCTGGTTGCCGAAGGCCGGCGACTGCTGGAGCACGGTGAAACCGAACGGGCAGCCGAACCGGTGCGCGAGGGGCTCGGCCTGTGGCGAGGCAGGCCGCTCGCCGACCTCGAGAACGAGCCCTTCGCCGCGCTCGTGTCCCGTGAGCTAGACGATGCCTGGCTTGGGGCGCTCGAGACGCGAGTGGAGATCGACCTTGCGCTCGGGCGTCACACCGAGCTCGTGCCCGAGCTCGACACGCTGGTGCGGCGCCACCCGCTCCGCGAGCGGCTGCGCGCGCAACTCATGCTGGCGCTGTATCGCTCCGGGCGCCAGGCCGAAGCGCTGGACAGATACGACGACGGCCGGCGGGTGCTTGGCGAGGAGCTGGGGCTCGAGCCGGGCAACCGCCTTCGAGAGCTGCAGGCGCGCATTCTCGCGCAGGATCCCGGGCTCGACTTTTTCCGAACTCCGGCCCGGCCGCCGCCGTCGAGGCGAGCCTCGAATCGGACCGCTGGTGGGTCGCCGCCGGCGCAGTGGCGATCGCGGCGGCGGCCGCCGCCATCTTCGTGTTCAGCGGGGACGACGGCCCGGCCGGCGGCGAGGAGCGCGGCGGGTCCGTCGTCCTCGTCGATCCGGGCACGGGGAAGGTCGAGCGCAGCATCGGGGTCGGAGCCGCCCCGGGGGCCGTCTCGGCCGGCGAGGGGGCGGTATGGGTCCTCGACGTCGACGGCCAGACGATCTCTCGCGTGGACCCTCGCTCCCGGACGGCGGACACGTTCGGAATCGGACTGACGCCCACCGATCTGGCAACCGGAGCAGGCGCCGTGTGGGTGGCCGGCGGCGCGCCGGCCCGCGGAACCCAGAACACGGGACCGGTCGGCAGCACGCTCGCACGGGTGGCCGCCGACAGCCGGACGGTGCGCGCCCGGATCCCTCTTCCGCGAACCGGCGGCGCGGTAACCGAGCTGACCGAGGACCACGTCGCGGTCGAGAGCGATGCGGTCTGGGCAATCGCCCCGAACTTCGCCGTCGTCCACATCGACCCGCGCACGAACCGGATCGTCGCGACGATCCGCGGACTGCAGGCCCGGGCGATCGCCGCCGGTGACGCGGGGGTGTGGGTTCTCGGCGTCGACGGCACGATCGCCCGGATCGACCGGGAGACCAACCGGATTGAGCTGCGCGACCGCGTGCGCGCCTCGACGGTTGCGTCATTGGCCGTGGGCGGGGGCGCCGCCTGGGTGAGCGCTCCCGGCGACGGCACCGTCTGGCGCGTCCAGCCCGGGCCCCGGCTCGTGATGCGAACCATCGACGTCGGATCGGGGGTCGGCGACCTCTCCTTCGGGGCCGGGTCGCTCTGGGCGGTCAACCCGCTGCGCGGAACGCTCACTCGCATAGACCCCGCGCGGAACAGCGTGACCCGCACGATCCGGCTCGGCGGCGAACCCCGGGCGGTTGACGCAGGCTCCGGGAGCGTCTGGGTGGCGGTCGGCGGCGACATTCGCGAGCAAGGCGCCGCCCGGCCCGCGGGTCAGCCCGTGCACGGCGGCTGCGAGCCCACCTTCTATCGCGGCGAGGGGCAGCCGGAGCGGCTGATCGTCACCGACCTGCCCCTGCAGGGCGGCGTGCGGCTCTCGGCGCAGCAGATGGCTCAGGCCGCCGCCTTCGTGCTGGCCCAGCGAGGGTTCCGCGCCGGCAGGCTCGGCGTGGGCATTCAATCGTGCGACGACTCGGTGGCGCGCACGGGACTGTTCGATCCCGTCAAGTGCGCCGCCAACGCCCGTGCCTACGCACGCGACCGCCGGGTGATCGGAGTGGTCGGCACGCTCAACTCGCCGTGCACCGTCGCCGCGCTCCCGGCGCTCGCCGAGGCAAGGGGCGGGCCGCTCGCGATGGTGTCACCGGTGAACTCCTACCCGGGGCTCACGCGACCGGCCCCCGGCGCGCCCATCGGCGAGCTCGAATCGCTCTACCCAGGCGGGGTACGGCATTTCGCGCGCGTCTATCCGGCCGACGACCACCAGGCGGTGGCGCTCGCAGCTCTCGCCGGCGATCTGGGCGCGCGGCGGCTCGCGGTCCTGGACGACGGCGACATCCCCTACGGCCGCCTGCTTGCCGACCGCTTTGCCCGCAGCGCCCGCGCCCGTGGCATGGAGGTCACGGAGCGCCGCAGCTGGGATCCCGGCGCGACGAGCTACCGCCGCCTGGCCGCCGGCGTGGCGCGCTCGCGGCCCGATGCCGTCTTCTTGGGCGGGATCCTCGACTCGGGCGGCGCGGCCGTACTGCGAGCACTGCGGCTTGCGCTCGGCCCGGAGCCCGCGATCCTGCTCACGGACGGCTTCACCCCCACGTCCCTCCTGCTGCGCCAGGCCGGCCGTGCCGCCGACGGCGCCTACCTGAGCATCAGCGGCCTCATCAACGAAAGCCTTCCGGCGCGCGGCCGGCGGTTCGCCGCGAACTTCGGCGCCGGCCTTCCGGGAGTGGAGATCGAGCCTAGCGCCATCTACACGGCCGAGGCGACTCAGGTGCTCATCGACGCGATCGCGCGATCCGATGGCTCCCGCGCGGGGGTGCTCGACGCGCTGTTTCGCACCTCGCTCCGCCGTGGCCTCACGGGCAGTGTTCGCTTCGACGACAGAGGCGACATCGTCGCACCGCCCATAACGATCCTGCGCATCGGCCGAGATGAGAATCAGCTCCCGAGCTTCCCGGGGGCACGACTCGCACGACTGGTGCGGACACCCGCGGACTGAGCGTTATCTCCCAGTGACGCGGGGCTGCGTAGCGTCGCCTCCGTGAGCCGCCAGTCCCTGTGGATCGATCGTGAGAACGGGCGCGACCCCGACGCGGGACCGTTCTCCGCGGCGCGCTGGCGCCGGCAGGCGCTCGAGGCGGAGGTTCCCGGCGGCCCGGGGGAGGACGATGGGCCCGAGACCCCGCCGCAGGCGCCGCGCCGGCGCCGGCTGCTGCCCGTGGCGGCGTTCGTCGTCGCGCTCGTGGCGCTCGCCGTGTCGGCCGGCGCCCTCCTCTTCGACGGCAGCTCGTCGGGCGATCCCGCACCCCTGGCTGCCGCGGGCGGCCGCCTCGCCCCCACCCAGATCGGGCGCGTCTACGACGCCGCCGGGCCGGGCGTGGTGCTGGTCCGGGTGGGCTCGGGCTCGGGCACGGGCTTCGTGGTCCGCAACGACGGGACGCTGGTGACCAACGCGCACGTCGTGGGCGATGCCCAGACCGCCCAGGTGCGCTTCGCCGACAAGGGCGAGTTCATCGACGCCGAGGTGCTGGGCACCGACGAGTCGTCGGACCTCGCCGTCCTGCGTGTGGACCCGGGCAGCGTTGATCGGCTCGATCCCCTGACACTGGCTGATTCGAGCAAGGTCGACGTTGGCGACGCCGTGGTGGCGATCGGTCATCCGTTCGGCCTCGAGCGCACCACCACGTCCGGCATCGTGTCGGGCCTCGGGCGCGAGATCCAAGCCCCCGACGGCTTCCAGATCGACAAGGTCATCCAGACCGACGCCGCCATCAACCCCGGCAACTCGGGCGGTCCGCTGCTCGACGCGCGCGGGCGCGTGGTGGGCGTGAACTCGCAGATCGCCACCGGGGGAAGCGGGAACGGAAACGTCGGGGTGGGCTTCGCCGTGCCCTCGAACACCGTCCGCGAGGTACTGCCGGCGCTCAGCCGCGGCGAGACCATCAAGCGGCCCTATCTCGGCGTGACCACGTCGGCGCACCCGGGCGGCGCGGAGATCCAGGCGGTCAAGCCGGGAAGCCCGGCCGAGGATGCCGGGCTCGAGGCCGGCGACGTGATCACCCGCGTGGACGGGAACCCGGTCCGCGACCCCGACGACGTGGCCGAGGCCGTGGCGGACCTCAAGCCCGGCGACCGGGTGGGAGTGGAGGTCACGGAGGGCGGCCAGGAGCGCACGGTGAACGTCGAGCTGGGCACGCGCCCGTGAGCTTTCAGGCGCCGCTGTTCCTGCTGGCGCTGGTGCTGGTTCCGGTGGCGGCGCTCATCTACGTGCTGGCCGACCGCCGCCGCAAGGCCAAGGCCGGACGCTTCGCCTCACCCGCCCTGATGGCGTCGGTGGCGCCGCTTCGGCCCGGCGCCCGCCGCCACCTCCCGCTGATCCTCTACGCGGCCGCGCTGGCCGCCGTCGCCGTGGCGCTGGCCCGGCCGGAGACCACGGTGGCGGTGAACGAGGAGCGTGCCGCAGTGATCCTGGCCACCGACACCTCCGGTTCGATGGAGTCGCGCGACGTGCCGCCCTCGCGCATGACCGCGGTCCGCCGCGCGGCCCGCCAACTGCTCGACGACGCGCCCGACGAGCTGCGGGTGGGAGCGGTGGCCTTCAATCACTCTGTGCGCTCGATAGTGCCGCCGCGGGCCGATCGCAGCGACGTGCGCGCACTGGTGGACGGGCTGCGCCCGCGGGGAGGAACGGCCACCGGCGAGGGGTTGGCCGCCGCGCTGGGCCTGCTCAACCGCCAAAGCGTGCGCGACGGGAAGCGGCCTCCCGCCGCCGTGATCCTGCTCTCCGACGGCGCCTCAACCCACGGCCGCGACCCCATCGAGGTCGCGCGCGAGGCGGCGAAGGCGCGCATCCCGGTCTACACAGTCGCGCTCGGCACCGACTCCGGCACCATCCAGGTCAAGCGGCCCGACGGCACCACCGTCACGCGCTCGGTTCCGCCCGACCGCGAGGCCATGCGGCGCATAGCCACGATCAGCGGCGCGCGCAGCTTCTCGGCCGACGAGGGCGACCAGCTCGGCGAGGTCTACGACCGGCTCGGCTCCCAGGTGGCCACCCGCGAGGAGCAGCGCGAGGTCACCGCCCCCTTCGTCGCGGGAGCCGGCCTGCTGCTGCTCACCGGCGGCGCGATGTCGCTGCGCTGGTTTGGCCGTTTGCCCTGATCCCTAACCTGTCCAGCATGAAG
Source organism: uncultured Thermoleophilaceae bacterium (assembly GCA_963728155.1). Classification (GTDB taxonomy): domain Bacteria; phylum Actinomycetota; class Thermoleophilia; order Solirubrobacterales; family Thermoleophilaceae; genus JACVRW01. The sequence goes on from CAVSJF010000006.1 coordinate 325,134, forward strand.
CGTCTGGGCATCGTGGCGGCGGCGGTTACGGGGGTGGCCCTGTTCGGCACCGGGCTGAGCGGCGTGGCCAACGTGGACGAGCGCCTCTCCGACGCCGCCGATCGGCCCGCTACGCCGGTTCACATCGACGTCAGGCAGGAGACTCGAACGCCGGGCGATTGCCCGTGGCGGGAGCGTCGCGAAGAGGCTCCGCGGCCCGACGAGCTTCGCCTGTAGGCAGGCGCACCGACGCAACCAGCCCACCCCCTGCGCGCGGCTCGATGGACAGCGAGCCGCCGTGGGCCCGGCTGACCGCGCTGACGATCGAGAGCCCGAGCCCGGCGCCGCGAGCGTCCGCCTCGCGGCCGAGACGCTCGAAGGGCTCGGTCAGGCGCGCGGCCTCCTCCGCGGCCACGGGCGGTCCGCTGTTCTCGACCCGTAGCTCGACGGTCCCGCTCCCGGGCCGGGTGCTGACTTCGACGAACCCGCCGGGGCGGTTGTAGCGAATGCCGTTCTCGATCAGGTTGGCGGCCACGCGCTCGAGCAGGGCGGCGTCGCCCTCGGTCTCGGCGGGATCGAGCCGGGCGCTGAGGCGAACCCCCTCGCGCTCGGCACCGGGTTGCGCGTCCTCGAGGGCGGACCGGACCGCGGCGTCGAGGTCCACGCGCCGGCGGTTGAGCAGGTCGGGCTGGCTGCGGGCCAGGATGAGCAGCCCGGCCAGCAGCGCCTCGGTGCGCCGACTGGCGTCGACCACCGCTTCGGCCATGCCGAGCAGCTCGTCGACGTCGGGCTCGGGGTTGGCCAGCGCCACCTCGGCCTCGGCCCTGATCACCGTGAGGGGACTGCGCAGCTCGTGGCTCGCGTTGGCCACGAAGCGCTGCTGGCTTTCAAATGAGCCCTCCAGACGGTCGAGCATCGAGTTGAGCGTCTCGCCCAGCTCGCGCAGCTCGTCGTCGGCGCCGGCCACCGGAATGCGCTCGGCGAGGCTCTCGTCGGAAACGCGCCGGGCCGTGGCGGTGATGCGCTTGAGCGGGGCGAGCACCCTCCCCGCCACCGTCCACCCGATCACCGCGGCGAGCAGCAGCACGCCGGTGAACGCGAGCCCGTATTGGAGAGCCACGTCGCGAAACGCATCGCCGGCCAGCGTGTCGGGGAGCGTGCGGTCGAAGCTGCGGCCGAGCAGCCACAGGCTCACGAGCAGGAGAACGCCGGTCGAGACGCCGACCAGCAGGGCATAGAGCGCGGTGAGCCGGGCCCGGACCGTGAGGCGGGGAAAGTTCACACCCGGTAGCCGGCGCCCTTGACGGTGTGCACCACAGCCGGCTCGCCCAGCTTGCGGCGCAGGCGCAGGATGGACATCCGCACCGAGTTGGTCCAGGGGTCGGCGTTTTCGTCCCACACCCGCTGCACGAAGCTCGTCGTTGGACACCACCGCGCCCTCCGCCGACATCAGGGCCTCCAGCACGGCGAACTCCTTGGGTGTCAGGTCCAGGTTGCGCCCCGCGCGCGCCGCGGTGCGCCGTGCGGGGTCGAGCTCGACGTCGCCGGTGCGCAGGGTCGCCGGCCGGGCCGACCCGCCCCGGCGCTCGAGCGCCCGCAGCCGCGCCACGAGCTCGGCGAAGGCAAACGGCTTGGACATGTAATCGTCGGCGCCGAGCGACAGGCCGTAGACGAGATCGTCCGTTCGAGCCGCGGCGGTGAGCATCAGCACGCGGCTGTCCGGCTCCTCGTCGCGCAGGGTGCGACAGACCTCGTCTCCGTGCAGCTCGGGCAGGTCGCGGTCGAGCACGACGACGTCGTAGGGGTTCAGCCGCGCCTTGTAGAGCGCGGCGGCGCCGTCGTAGGCCACATCGACCGCAATGCCCTCGCGGCGCAGGCCGCGGGCCAGGGCGTCGGCGACCCGGCGTTCGTCCTCAGCAAGCAAAACGCGCACCGGATTCAGGGTAGTGAGCGCCACCTGGCCTCCGTTATCCGCCGGTGACAGGCGCCTTCGTAGTTTGGCCGCATGAGCGAGAGCCCCAGAGACGAGGACCCGCGGGAGGCGCTCGAGAGCGCGCTCTTCGAAATCAAGCGAGTGATCATCGGCCAGGACGCGATGCTCGAACGCGTGATGGTGGCGCTGCTCACCGGCGGCCACGTGCTGCTGGAGGGAGTCCCGGGCCTGGCCAAGACCCTGACCATCAAGACGCTGGCCTCCGCGGTGGGCGGCAGCTTCAGCCGCATCCAGTTCACGCCCGACCTCGTCCCGTCGGATCTCGTGGGCACGCGCATCTATCGCCCCGACAGCGGGAGCTTCGACGTCGAGCTCGGCCCGGTGTTCGCCAACTTCCTCCTGGCCGACGAGATCAACCGCGCGCCGGCCAAGGTCCAGTCAGCGCTGCTCGAGGTGATGCAGGAGCAGCAGGTGACGATCGGCGGCAAGACGCACGTGGTGCCGCTCCCCTTCCTGGTGCTCGCCACCCAGAACCCGATCGAGTCCGAGGGCACCTACCCGCTGCCCGAGGCTCAGGTCGACCGCTTCCTGATGAAGATCTTGGTCGACTATCCGTTGCCCGGCGACGAGGCCATGGTCGTGGATCGCTCGCTGACGGCGGCGGCCATGGTCGAGGAGCGCATCGACGTGGCCGACCTGCTGCGCTTCCGCGCCGCCGCGGCCGAGGTGATGGTCGATCGCGAGGTGATCGACTACGCGGTCGCGCTGGCCGACGCCACGCGCCGGCCCGGCCGCTACGGCCTGGACGAAGTGGAGCCGCTGATCAGCTACGGAGCCTCGCCGCGCGGCCCGATCGGGCTCGTGCAGGCCGCGCGCTCGCTGGCGCTGCTGCGCGGCCGGCGCCACGTGCTGGCCGGCGACGTGACCGACCTGGCGCCCGAGGTGCTTCGCCACCGGCTGGTGCTGAGCTACGAGGGGCTTAGCGAGGGCGCGCGCCCGGACGACCTGCTCGAGAAGGTGCTGGAGGCCGTGCCCGAGCCGGATAGGCGCGGCGCTTCAGAGGCCGCCCAAGCGGCGTGAGCCTCTCGCTGGCACCGCCCCCCGGGCGCCAGGGCCCCGGGCCGGTGCCGGGGGCGCTCGTGGAGGCGCTCGATCTCGCCTTCGTGCGCCGCGCCGGAGGGGTCAGCGCGGGCGAGCACCGCGGCGCCGGCGTGGGCACGGGCACCGAGCTCGCCCAGCTGCGGCCCTATCAGCCGGGCGACGACGTTCGCCAGCTCGACCCGTCGGCCACCGCGCGCACGGGCATTCCCCACGTGCGCCAGCAGGTGCCGGAGCGGATGCTGACCACCTGGATGGCGCTCGACATTTCGCCCTCGATGGCCTTCGGCACGGCAGACCGGCTCAAGAGCGACGTGGCCGAGGGAGTGGTCGACGTTCTCGGCGCGCTGGCCGTGCGCCGCGGCGGCCGCGTGGCGCTGCTCACCTACGGAGCGCCCAAGACCCAGCTGGTTCCTCCCCGCGGCGGCCGCGGGGCGCGGGTCGGCCTGCGCCGCGCGCTGGCCGAAGGCGTGGCCGGCGACGGGGAGGCCGGGGAGTCGCTGCCCGGGGCGCTGGCGCGTCTCGGCCGCGTGGCTCGCCTGCGCTCGCTGGTGGTGCTGATCTCCGACTTCGCCGGCTCGCCCGAGGAGTGGGCCCGGCCGCTCGCCGCGCTCAGCGGTCGTCACACGGTGATGGCGGTGGAGATCCGCGACCCCCGCGAGGCCGACCTGCCCAACGTGGGGCGCCTGGCCCTGGTCGACCCCGAGACCGGGGCGCGCGTGAACGTCGACACCCGCGACTCGCGCCTGCGCGATCGCTTCGCCACGGCGGCCCGCGAGGGGCGTGCCGAGGTGGCGCGCGCGCTGCGGCGGGCCAACGTGGAGCATGTGGTGCTGTCCACCTCGGGCGCGTGGGCGCGCGAGCTCGGCCGGAGGCTCGCTTGAGCTTTGCCTCCCCCCTCTTCCTGGCCGCCCTGGTGCTCGTACCGCTGGCCCTGGGCGCTCACCTGCTGGCGCGCCGGCGCGCGCGGCGCTATGCCGTGCGTTTCCCCGGGGTGGCCACGCTGGCTCCGTTGCTTCCCCGGGTCCCGTCCTGGCGCCGCCAGGCGCCTCTGGCGCTCTTCCTGGCCGCCCTGGCGGCCTTCGCGCTGGCGCTCGCCCGGCCGCACGCCACGGTAGCCGTGCCGCGCGAGCAGGCGTCGATCGTGCTGGTGAGCGACGTGTCGCGCTCGATGCTGGCGGACGACGTCGAGCCGAGCCGCATCGAGGCGTCACGCGATGCCGCCCAGCGCTTCCTCGAGGAGCTCCCCGACGAGGCCCGCGTGGGAATGGTGGCGTTCTCCACCGACCCGCACACCGTCGAGGCCCCCACCGACGACCACGACAAGATCGCCGCGCTCATCGACTCCCTGGCGGCCGACGGCGGCACGGCGACCGGCGACGCGCTCGCCACCGCCCTCAAGCTGCTGGACGGCCCCGAGGGCAAGAGGCCGCCCTCGGCCATCGTTCTGCTCTCGGACGGGGAGACCACCACGGGCCGCGACCCGGTGGAGGTCGCGCGCGAGGCCAAGCGCCTGAAGATCCCGATCAACACCTTCGCCCTGGGCACGAGCGAGGGCGTGATCACGACGCCCGACGGCTCGCTCATCCCCGTGCCCCCCGACCCCGAGACGATGCGCCGCATAGCCGAGCTGTCGGGCGGGCGCTCCTTTGCGGTCGAGGACGGCGAGGACCTGGCCGGCCTATACCGCGACCTCGGCTCGCGCGTGGCCACCAAGAAGGAGGAGCGCGAGATAACGGCGGCGTTTGCGGCCGGCGGGGCGCTGCTGCTGGTGGGCGCGGCGGCGTTCGGGGTGCGGGCGACGGCGCGGCTGCCCTAGTTCTTCTTGGTGAGAGCTCCGGGGGTGGGATTCGAACCCACAACCCTTCGGTTAACAGCCGAATGCTCTGCCGATTGAGCTACCCCGGATCGGTCGTCACGCCGCCTGCAACTTCACGACACCCGCCTCCACCTCAGCGTGGCAGTTAGCGCAGAGCAGTGCGCACTTTCGCGCCTCCTCTCGCATCTCGGCGAGCGATCGCGTTACGCCCTCTCTCCCCAATCCAAACCGCTTACGGGCTGGATCGAGGTGATGAAAGTGCAGCGCCGCGACAGAGCGACTATAGCCGCAAACCTGGCAGCGGCCCCCCGCTTCCGAGACCAGAATCTCCTTGACTCTTCGTCTCCGGCTCGCGACACGCGAGCTTCGACAGGCGACGCAGCGGTACGCCCCTCGCCCCTCCAGCCAGAAATCGGTCAAGCCGTGATGGCGGCAGCGCATCTCGACGACGAGCCTGCCCGCCGCCTTGCCGCGGCGACCCTCGGCCCGCCGCTCGGAACGGGTGGTGGTGAGCTCGTGTCGGCGCAGCCAATAGCCGACCGTGCTGGCGCTGACCCCGAGACGAGACGCCATTTCGGCGAGAGAGAGGTCCTCGGCGACGAGGGCTTCCAGGTCACCGCGATCGATGCCTCCTCGAGCGGTGTGCCTGCGGCTGCCGTTGGCCTCCAACCCGTGCTTGCGCAACCAATAGCGCACCGTCGACGGATCACGGCCGAATCGCGCGCCGATCTGCTCCAGGCTCATGCCCAGCCCGAGCAGGCGTTGCAAAGACCCCTTGTCCATACACGAACACTAGTTCGTGTAGCGGACGGAACTAGGCCTCGTCGGCCGTCCCCGCCAAGCGCCCCGCGCCGCCCGAGGACTTCAGCATGGCCAGCGTCTTGGACTCGATCTGGCGCACCCGCTCGCGGGTCACTCCGACCTCTTGGCCGATGTCCTCGAGGGTCATCGGGCCCTTGTCGCCCAGGCCGTAGCGCAGCTCGATCACGCGGCGTTCGCGCCAGGGCAGTGAGTCGAGCACCTTGAGCAGGTCCGCGTCGCGCATGCGGTTGGCCACCACCTCTAGGGGGCGGTCGCCGGCCTCGTCGGAGATGAAGTCGCCGAGCGAGGCGTCGCCGTCCTCGCCGCCGACCGGGGCCTCCAGCGACACCGGCTCCTGGCCGAGCTTGAGGATCTCCTCCACCTTCTTCGCCGGCATCTCCACCAGCTCGCCGATCTCCTCGGGCGAGGGCTCGCGGTTGTTCTTCTGCATGAGCGAGCGGCGGGCTCGGGCCACCCGATTCATGCGCTCGACCATGTGCACCGGGATCCGAATCGTGCGCGACTGGTCGGCCAGCGCGCGCGTGATGGCCTGGCGAATCCACCAGGTGGCGTAGGTCGAGAACTTGAAGCCGCGGCGCCAGTCGAACTTCTCGACCGCGCGGATCAGGCCGAGGTTGCCCTCCTGGATCAGGTCGAGCAGCGTCAGGCCGCGCCCGGAATAGCGCTTGGCGATCGACACCACCAGGCGCAGGTTGGCCTCGATCAGCGCGTTCTTGGCCGCCATGTCGTTGGCCTCGATGCGCTTGGCCAGCCGCACCTCGTCCTCGCGGGTGAGCAGCGGCACCCGGCCGATCGAACGCAGGTAGAGCCGCACCGCATCCTCGGCCCCCTGCTCGGGCTGGGACACCCGCAGGCCGGCGGTGACCACGCCGCCTTCGTCGTAGAGGTCGGTCGGCTCCGCGCCGAGCTCCTGGGGCTCGCCTTCGCCGTTGAGCACGCTCATGCCGTTTGTCCCATCACCGCGTCGAGCTCGCCGCGCACCTGCTGCTCGGCCTTGGCGAGCTCGCTCTGGCGGGTGTGGTCGCCGTCGTGGGCCGCGCGGCGGATCTCGCGCTCGATGCGCCGCTTCTCGAGCTGGAGGATGCTCATCTGCAGCACGGCCTCCGGGGAGGGCGAGCCCTCCTGCGCGGCGAGGGCCACGTCGGTCACGAGCGCGGCGAGGGTCGGCTCGTCCTCGGGCAGACCCGCGAGCGGATCGCCGAAGTGAGAGGCCAGGTGCCTGCGCGCCCGGCGGGTTGCGTCTGAGGAGAACTGCTCATCGCGAAGAAGGGAAAGGTATCGCTCGCCGAGGTCGCCGCTCGCCATACAGCGCGACAGGAACTCCCGTTCCGCCCGTAGGGCCACCTCGCCCGCCGAGGCCCTGGCCGGAGCCGCGGGGCGAGGCGCCGCGGGCGCCGCGGGCCGCGGGCCGGCCAGCGCTCCGCGCACGTACTCCTGGGGCACGTCGAGGCGGTCGGCTGCCTCGCGGACGAGCTCGTCGCGCATCGCGCTGCCTTGGGTTGTGTGTTCTGCGATCAAGCGGGCTGCTTTCTCCAAAGCCTGGTCTCTGCCGGCTGGGGTCTCGAGGTCTGCATCGGCAAGTACACGACCCACCTGAAACTGGATCATCGGAACTGCGTCGCCGAGGCGCTCGGAGAAGGCCTCGGCGCCGTGCTTCGCGATCAGGTCGGCGGGGTCCTGGCCCTCCCGCAGCTCGACCACATGGAGCTGGGTGTCGTCCGTGGCTCGCGCGACCCGCAGCATGGCCTCCTGCCCGGACCGATCGGCGTCCAGGGCCAGCACGACCCGGGGGGCGGCGCGCCCCAGCAGCGCAAGCTGCTCCTGGGTGAGGGCGGTGCCCATGATCGCTACGGACTCGCGGATTCCCGCCTGGTGGAGGGCCAGCACGTCGGTATAACCCTCGACGACCACGATCCGACCGCTTTTTGCCGCCGCGGCCCGGGCGAGATGGATGCCGAAGAGCTGGCGGCCCTTGTGGTAGACGTCGTTCTCGGAGGTGTTGAGGTACTTGGGCTGCTGGCCGTCGCTCATGGCCCGGGCCCCGAAGCCGAGCACCTGGCCGCGGAAGTCGGCGAGCGGGAACATGATGCGCCCGCGAAAGCGGTCGTAGACGCCGCCCCCGCGCCCGCGCTGGGCCAGGCCGGCCGCCGCCAGCTCCTCCGGGCGAAAGCCCTGCTGGCCGGCCCCGATCAGCATGCGATCCCATGCCTTGGGCGAATAGCCCACTTCGAATTCCTTGAGCACGTGTTCCTCCAACCCGCGCTCGGCCAGGTACTTACGCGCGGGGCCCGCCTCCTTCGAATCCCACAGGTAGCTGGCGTAGTAGCGCGCCGCGCGGGTGAGCAGCGACTGCAGTCGCGCCCTTCGGCGGCGGCGCTCCTCGGCCTGGGGATCGTCGTTCTCGCGCTCGAGCTTGACCCCGTAGCGGTCGGCCAGCATCTCCACCGCCTCGGGGAAGTCGAGCCCCTCGGACTGCTCGACGAACCCGATCGCGTCGCCCTTGGCCTGGCAGCCGAAGCAGTAGAAGAGCTTCTCGTCGGCGTTGACCGAGAACGACGGGGTGCGCTCGTCGTGGAACGGGCAGAGCCCGGTGAACCGCGTGCCCACCCGGCGCAGGTCGGTCTTGGCGCCCACGAGGTCGACCATGTCGATCGCGTCGCGCAGCCGGTCGATCGAGTCGCGGGTGAACAGGCCCATCAGGAGCGCTCGGGCAGGTAGAGGTCGGAGAACACCCGTATCGCGAAGCGGTCGGTCATCCCAGCCAGCCAGTCGACCACGCGCTGCTCGTCTGACGCGCCCTCGGTCAGGGGCGGCGGCGGCGCGGCGGCGTAGTGCTCGAAGAGCGCGCGCAGCATGCGCTCCACCCGAGGCTTCTCACGCTGCGCATCGGCGGCGAGGTAGACGCGCTGGAACATGAACTCTCGTAGGCGAAGCATCGCGCCGCCCACGCTCTCCCCCTGCACGATGTCGCCCGCGTCCTCCGAGCGCTCCAGCAGATCGACCACGAGCGTCTCGATCCGCTCGGGGCCCGTCGATCCGAGCACCGCTATCTCCTCCTGAGGGAGGTCGGCGAAGGTGAGCACCCCCGCCCGCAGGGCGTCGTCGATGTCGTGGTTGATGTAGGCGATCCGGTCGACCACTCGCACGATCCGGCCCTCGAGCGACGCCGGCGGCACCGGGCCGGTGTGGCGCAGGATCCCGTCGCGCACCGGCTCGGTGAGGTTGAGTCGCTCGATGCGGTCGACCACCCGCAGCGAGTGCTCGTTGTGGCGGAAGGCATGGCCCCAGCGGGCGCGCACGCACTGGTCGAGCACCTCCTCGCCGATGTGCCCGAAGGGCGGGTGGCCGAGGTCGTGGCCCAGCCCGATCGCCTCCGTGAGGTCCTCGTTGAGGTCGAGCGCCCGGGCCACGTTGCGCGCGATCCCGCACGCCTCGAGCGTGTGGGTGAGGCGTGTGCGGTAGTGATCGCCCTCGGGCGCGATGAACACCTGCGTCTTGTGCTTGAGGCGGCGAAAGGCCTTGGAGTGCACGATGCGGTCGCGATCGCGCTGGAAGGGCGTGCGGTGCTCGGAGTCGGGCTCCTCGCGCTCGCGGAGCGCCGGGTAGGAGTGGGTGGCGAGCGGGGAGAGCGAGTCCTCCCGTTGCTCGATCCTCTCCCGAAAAGAGGTACGGGCGGCCTGGGCCATGCCCAGTCGAGACTACTCCTGGCTCAGGGCGCTCTGTGCCGCTGCCACGCGGGCGATGGGCACGCGGTACGGCGAGCAGCTCACGTAGTCGAGACCAGCCATCTCGAAGAAGGCGATCGACTCGGGGTCGCCCCCGTGCTCGCCGCAGATCCCGAGGTGCAGCTCGGGCTTGGCCTCGCGGCCGGTCCAGGCGGCCAGGCGCACGAGCCAGCCCACCCCGGGCTTGTCGATCGTCTCGAAGGGGCTGCGGTCGAACACCTCGTGCTCCATGTACCGGATCAGAAAGCCGCGCTCTGCGTCGTCGCGCGAGAAACCGAGCGAGGTCTGGGTGAGGTCGTTGGTGCCGAAGGAGAAGAAGTCGGCGCGCTGCGCGATGCGGTCGGCGACGAAGCAGGCGCGGGGCAGCTCGATCATCGTGCCGATCAGGATCTTCATGTCACCCCCGTCCTCCTCCTCGATCACGCGCTCCACGAGCTCGCGCATCAGCTCGATCTCCTTCTCGTAGGCCACCAGCGGGATCATGATCTCTGCCTGCGGGCGCTCGTCGGTGGCGATCGCCGCGCGCACGATGGCGCGCACCTGCATCTCGTAGACCTCGGGGTACAGCACGCCGAGCCGCACGCCGCGCGTGCCCAGCATCGGATTGGTCTCGGCCAGATCGTGCACGCGGTCGAGGGTGTGCTGGAGCTGCTTGCGCTCCTCGCTGTTCTCGGCGTGCGCGCTCGATCTCCTGCGCGAGCTCCTCACCTCCGGGCAGGAACTCGTGCAGGGGCGGGTCGAGCAACCGGATCGTCACCGGGAGACCGGCCATCGCCTCGAACAGGCCCTCGAAGTCCTCCTGCTGAAGCGGCAGCAGCTCGTCGAGCGCCGCGCGCCGCTCCTCATCGTTCTCAGCCATGATCATTTGCCTCATCTTGGGCTGGCGGTCCTCCGCCATGAACATGTGCTCGGTCCGGCACAGTCCGATGCCCTCGGCGCCGAACTCGCGCGCCTTGCGCGCGTCCTCGGGCGTGTCGGCGTTGGTGCGGACGCCCAGCCTGCGCAGCTCGTCGGCCCAGCTCAAAACGGTGTCGAACTGGTCCGACATCTCGGGCTCCTCCAGCTCGACGTCGTCGGCGGTGACCACGCCGGCGCTGCCGTCGATCGTGATCAGCTCGCCCTCTCCGAGCTCCTTGCTCCCGGCCCGCAGTGTCTTGGCCCGCAGGTCGATCTCGAGCGCCGACGCGCCGGATACACACGGCTTGCCCATCCCGCGCGCCACCAGCGCGGCGTGGGAGGCCTTGCCGCCCTCCGCGGTGAGGATGCCCTTGGCGGCGGAGAAGCCGTGCACGTCGTCGGCGTCGGTGGAGGGCCGCACGAGGATCACGTCGCGACCGTCCTCGGCAGCGCTCACCGCGTCCTCTGCGGTGAAGACGATCTCGCCCTTGGCCGCGCCCGGCGAGGCGGCGACGCCCTCGGCCAGCACGTCGAAATCCGCGCCGGGAACGAACGCCGGATGCAGCAAAGCATCTAGGCGATTGGCGTCGATCGTGGCCAGGGCCGCAGTCTTGTCGAGCAGGCCCTCTTCGACCGCGTCGACGGCAAAGCGCACAGCGGCCTGGGCTGGGCGCTTGGCATCGCGCGTTTGGAGCATGTAGAGGCTTCCCTCCTCCACGGTGAACTCGGTGTCCTGCATGTCGAGGTAGTGCCCCTCGAGCGTGCGCAGGATCTCCATCAACTCCGTGTAGGCCTCGGGCATCGATTCCTCGAGGTCGTGCAGGTCCCGCGGCGTGCGCGCGCCCGAGACCACGTCCTCGCCCTGGGCGTTGGGCAGGAAGTCGCCGCTCGGGGTCGATTCGCCGGTGATCTCGTCGCGCGAGAAGGCCACGCCGCTGCACGACTTCTCCCCGCGGTTGCCGAAGACCATCTGCTGCACCGACACCGCCGTGCCCCAGTCATCGGGGATCTGGTTGACGCGGCGGTAGTGGACCGCCCGATCGCCGGTCCAGGAGTCGAACACCGCGCGGATCGCCTGGTTGAGCTGCTCCTGGGGGTCCTGGGGAAACTGCTCGCCGGTCTCCTCGCGAAACAGCTCTCGGAAGCGCTCGGTCAGCCCACGCAGCTCATCGACCCCGAGCTCGACGTCTTCCTCGACCCCGGCCTCGTTCTTGGCCTCCTTGATCAGGTCCTCGAAGCGCTCGCCCTTGATCCCCCGGCAGACGTTGCCGAACATCTGCACGAAGCGCCGGTAGGAATCCCAGGCGAAGCGTTCGTTCTCGGTCGACCGCGCCAGCCCCTCCACCGACTCGTCGTTCATCCCCAGGTTCAGGACCGTGTCGAGCATCCCCGGCATCGACTCCCGCGCGCCCGACCGCACCGACACCAGCAGCGGATCGCCCCCGTCACCCAGCTTCTTGTCCGCCTGCTCCTCCAGGCGGTCGAGCGCCTCGGCCACCTGCTCCTCCAGGCCCTCGGGATACTCCCGTCCGGCCTCCATGTAGGCCACACAGGCCTCGGTGGTGATCGTGAACCCCGCGGGCACGCGCTCCGCGCCCAACACCCGCGTCATCTCCGCGACGTTCGCGCCCTTGCCCCCCAGAAGGTCGCGCATGTCGCGCGACCCCTCCGCGAAGTCGTAGACGAGCTTGGTCGCGGACGCCGTCGTCACGGGATGACTGTATCCCGAAGCTTGCGACCGTGGCCGTAGACCGACGCTATCGAGGGCGCACGACGGTCAAGCCGGTCGTTCGCGGCTTCGAGATGTTGCCCGCCGCGTCGACCGCGCCGATCACCGCCCGGTAGCTACCAGGACTGAGAGCCCGGCGCCCAAAGCGGCCGCTGAAGGCCCGCTTGTCGGAGCCCGGCACCCCCTTGGCCTTCAGGGTGCCGACGCCCTTGTAGCGCGTGCAGCTCCGATTGCCTCGATTGCGTCGCGTGGGTCGCCGGCAGGCCCCGCCCACCCTGCGGCCCGGAAGCGCCCGAGAGATGGCGATCCTGACCGCGGCGGCCTCGCCGAGGCGCCACCGGAACTCGGTGCCGGCCTTCAACGCGGCCGCTCTGGGCTTGCGCTTCACGACGGCGAAGCGCTTGGGCACGGCGCGGAAGCGGCTGATCAATGCGGGTGTGACGTCGGCCCCACCGGCGCCCGGTCCTCCAGCGCCCGGCACGGAGCTCAGGCTGCTCGGGTCCGGTCCGCACGCGCGCGGCGGCACCTGGTACTCACACGCCCCGATGTCGCGGCGCGCCGTTCCGTCGCCGTTTCCGTCGACGATGAGCGGGGCGCCGGTGAAGTCCAGGCCTGCCGCGGTGGCCGGATCGCCCCGGTCGATCAGCGGCGAGGCCGCGCTCAGGGCGAGACTGCCCGGCGCGAACAGCGGGTCGACGTTGAGGTTTTCGGGCCCTGGGGTGAAGGTCTCCGAGCCGGGCCCGTCGATCGCGCCCGCGGTCGCCGGGTCGTAGTTCGAGTAGGACGCAGTCGCGCTGGCTATGCCGGTTGGGACGCCCGTGGTGACGGCAATGCTGCGCGGGACGTTCCGCAGGGTCGAGTTCCTGAGGGTCAGGCTCGCAGATAGCCCGCCGCTGACGCTGGACGAGAGAGCGCCGGTCGTCGGCGAGCTGGTGAAGCCGTCACCGATGATCGTCACGCCGTCGACCGTCAGCTCCGCGGGGAAGGCGGGCGGCTCCCAGGCCATTGCCGCCGGCGCCGCCCAGGATCGGCCGCAGGATGCTGCTGCGCACGACCGCCCCAGGACGGTAGGACAGAACGGCCGCGTACTCGACGTGCTGTACACCCGCTCGATTGAAGAGTTCAGCCCCCGAGCGCGCACGCCCGTGCGCGCCGAGATCGTCGAGTCGGTCACCACAGCCCCGGCTCCGAGGATCTCCACACCGATCGTGTCGATCGCCTGGCTCATCGTCACCGTCGCGCCGCTCAGCGACCCGCCGGCGTCGATGTCGATCCCGCGATGCGCCACCGTGTTCGTCGGGTCGGACACCACGGCCACGTTGCTCGCCGGGCTGCCGGTCTCGAGTCCGACCGGGGTGGGGCTCGGCGGCAGGCCCGCGGGCATCGCCATCGTGAGATCGCGGATCAGCGACCCTGGCCCGCCCTGGAGGTTCATCACCCTGACCGCCCCGCTTGGCGCGGTCGAGCCTCGTGCTCGCCACACCGGCTCCGATGATCTCCACAGGGGAGGTATTGGCGTTGTAGACGAAGCCGGAGGGGCCTGACGTATAGGTACCGCCACCCAGGAAAATCCGGTCGGCGTCGGGTGCGTCGTCGGCCAGGCCGAGCGCCTGCTGCAGGCTGGCGGCGGTCGTCCCGCCGCAGCTGATGTTCACGCAGTAGTCGGTGGCCTGGGCTACGGCCGGGAGAACAGCGAACAGTGTGAGCGCCAAGAGGGCGGTCTTCCTAACCATCCGGCCACGCTATGTCGGGTCAGCCCGACGCGGAGGGGGAATTTCGGCCCAACCTCAGGTAACGATCCGCACTCAGGCGACCCTTCGCAAGCGCACGTGCGCGTGGAATTCGAGCGTCTCGGCGATGGCGCGATCGGCCTGACCCAGCGCCAGGGCCGGCGCGTCCGGCACGTCCGCGAGTGGCCGGGCGAGAGCCGCGACCAGGTAGCGATGTGCCTCCTCGCCGAGCGGGAAGGAGCCCGCCTCGCAGCCGGCGCACACCACACCTCCCGCGCTGGGCGAGAAGCCGCCCAAGGTCCTCGGCCTCCCCGCAGGAGGCACACGAGGCCAGCTCGGGCGCGAAGCCCGCGGCCAGCAGCAGCTTGAGGCGAAAGGCCAGCGCCTGCGCGCGCCCGGCCGCGGCGGGGCTCGCGTCGAGCAGCGCGAGCTCGTGGCAGAGCAGGTTGTACGCGGGAGGGTTGGGCTCGGCCGAGTCGAGCAGGCGCAGCACGGCCTCGCATGCCTGTGTGGCGCGCTCGAGCGAGCCGCGGCGCTCGCGCAGGGCCGCGTAGGCCTGCACGGTGTCGGCCTGGCTGATCGTGCCCAGCTCGCCGCGGCCCTGGTGCAGCACGAGCCGCACCCGGCTGAGCGGCTCGAGGCGGCCGCCGAGGCGCGACTTGACCCGCCGCACTCCCTTGGCCACCGCTCCGACCCGTCCCCGATCGGCCGTGTAGAGGTGCAGAACGCGATCCGCCTCGCCGTAGCGGATGGAGCGCAGCACGATGGCTTCGGTCTTGAAGGTTCCGGGCACTACCTACACTCTGAAAGGGATGGCGGACGCGAACGGAGTGGTTCTGTACACGACCGAGCCCTGCGGTTTTTGCCGCCAGGCCAAGGCGCTGCTGCAGGCCCGCGGGTACAGCTACGAGGAGGTCAATCTCGCCAAGGATCCGGACGGGCGCGCCGATCTCGTGTCCCTCACCGGCCAGATGACCTTTCCCCAGCTCTTGGTGGGCCAGCGGTCGATCGGAGGCTTTCGCGAGCTGCTCGAGGCCGACCGGGCGGGCACGCTCGAAGACCTGCTGGCCGCCTAGGCGCGCCGGCGCGGCCGGCGCTGACAGCGCGGGCACACGTAGGTGCCGCGGCCGGCGGCACGCAGCTTCTCGATCGGGGTGCCGCAGCGCGGACACGGCTCGTCCGCGCGCAGGTGCACGAGAAAGCGGTCCTGGAAGCTCCCGCGGGCGCCGTCGACGTGGCGGTAGTCGTCGATCGACGCGCCCTTGGAGTCGATCCCCAGGGCGAGCGACTCCACCACCCCCTCGCGCAGCGCCTCGAGCTGGGGGCGCCTGAGCGACCCGACCGGCCGCAGCGGATGGATGCGGGCCCGGAAAAGCGCCTCGTCGGCGTAGATGTTGCCCACGCCGGCGATCCGCTCCTGGTTGAGCAGGAACGCCTTGACGGGCTGCTTTCTGCCCCGCGCCATGGCGCGCAGGGCGTCGGCGGTGAATTCCGGGTCGAGCGGCTCGACCCCGAGCCGAGAGGCGAAGAACTCGGCCACGGCGCCGGAGCCCAGCAGGACGTCGCCGGTGCCGAAGCGGCGCACGTCCACGAAGAGCAGGCGCCGGCCGTCGTCGAGGTCCGCCCGCACGCGCAGGTGGCCCGGCTCGGGCGCGTCGCGCTCGTCGAGGAGCAGGTTGCCGGTCATGCGCAGGTGCATCACGAGGTGGACGTCATCCTCGAGCGAGAGCACCAGGTACTTCCCGCGGCGCCACACCCGCTCGATCCCGCGCCCGCGCAACGCGTCCTCGACCGCCTCGGGTGGCGCCGGGGCGGACCAGCGCGGGTCGCGCACCTCGATCGCCTCGATGCGCCGCCCCTCAAGGGCCGGCGCCAGCTGGCGGCGGATCGTCTCGACCTCGGGAAGCTCGGGCATCGGCCCGTCAGGTTCTAGCGCACGACGGCGCGCGGGTGGGCCCGGAAGTAGACGTCCTTGAGCCGCTCGCTCGACAGGTGGGTGTAGAGCTGCGTGGTCGAGACGTCCGCGTGGCCGAGCATCTCCTGCACGGAGCGCAGGTCGCAGCCGCCGGCGAGGAGGTGGGTGGCGAAGGTGTGGCGCAGGGTATGCGGACTCATCCGGTCGGCCAGGCCGGCCGTGGTGGCGTGCCGGCGCACGATCTTGTAGAGGCCCTGACGGGTGAGCCTCCCGCCGCGGAAGTTCACGAACAGCGTGTTCTCCGGCCGGTCCTTGACGAGGGCCGGGCGCCCGCGATCGAGGTAGGCGGCCACCGCCCGGGCCGCTGCCTGGCCGATGGGCACCAGGCGTTCCTTGGAGCCCTTGCCTCGCGCGCGCAGGACCCGCTCATCGGTGTCGACGTCCTCGAGCTCCAGGCCGATCGCCTCGGAGGCGCGCAACCCGCACGCGTACATCAGCTCGAGCAGCGCGCGATCACGCAGCGCGAAGGGATCGGTCCCGCGGGGCTGGGACAGAAGGCGCTCGACCTCCCCCCGCGCGAGCACGTGAGGGAGCTTTCGATTCTTGCGCGGCGCGCTCAGCGTGGCCGTGGGATCGGAATCGCGCAGCCCCTCGCGGCGCAGGTGGCGGTAGAAGGAGCGCAGGCAGGCCGACTTGCGATGGACCGTCGCGGGCGAGGCGGGCCGGTAGCCGTTGTGGCCGGTGGCGAGGCGCGTGAGAAAGTCGGACACGTCGCTCGCGCCCGCGTCGAGCGCGGAGATGTCACGCTCGGCCAGGAAGCGCCCGTACTGCAACAGGTCGGAGCGGTAGGCCTCGAGGGTGTTGCGCGAGAGCCCGCGCTCGAACTCGAGGTAGGCGAGGAAGTCGAGCAGCAGACGCTCGAAGCGCTTGCTGTCCATGGGGTGCTCGACGGTGGCCACGCATCCCATCCTTCGTCCGGGCCCTCGCCATCCCTTGATGCTGCAACGAAGACGTCAGCGCGAGTAGGCGCGAAACCAGAGCAGACCAATCAGCGTCTTCGAATCGCGGCACTCCTGAATCACCCGGTCGAGGTCGCTTAGCGGGACCTCGACGATCTCGATGCGCTCGTCCTCCACCGCCTCGGCGCTCTGGTCGAACAGGTCGGTGGCCAGATACAGGTGGCATTCCTCGTCGGCGAAGCCGGGCGAGGTGTAGAAGCTCGTGAGCTTGTGCCAGGTCCGGGCGCCCTTGCCGATCTCCTCGGCGAGCTCGCGCTTGGCGGTGTCGAGCGGCTCCTCATCCTCCTCGTCGAGCTTTCCCGCCGGCAGCTCGAGCAGGCCCTGGTCGTTCACCGCCTCGCGCGGCTGGCGCACCAGGAACAGCGTCTCACCGTCGTGGGCGACGATCCCCACGGCCCCGGGGTGAGCCACGATCTCGCGCTCGGACTCTCCGCCGTCCTCGTACCGAAAGCGATCCACGCGAACGGTCGCGATCCGGCCCTGCCAGATCTGCTCGGAGTCGATGCGTTCGAACTTCATCGCGGCGCCGCCGCATCCACCAGGGCGAGGGTCACGTCGAGCATCGTCTCGAGGGCGTCGACGGTCACCGACTCTTCGGGCTCGTGGTTTCGCTGCGTGCCGTTGGCCAGGTTCACCATCGGCAGGCCGGTGGCGATCAGCGCGTTGGCGTCGCTGCCCCCGCCGGTGTTGATGTACAGCGGTTCGATGCCACAGCTTTCGAGTGCGCGGGCGGCGATTTCCACCACCGGAGCGGTGCGCTGGAGGCGGTAGCCGCGAAACAGGCGCTCGACGGTGGTTTCGACGTCGCACGAGGCGTCGCTGGCCGCCTCGGTGGCCGCGTCGACCATCGCGCTGACCACCTCGCCGGCGCGGCTGTCGTCGAGGCTGCGCGTCTCCAGCACCACCAGGCAGCGCTCGGCGACCACGTTGGCAGCGCTTCCGCCCGCGATCTCGCCCACGTTCGCGGTGGTCACGTCGTCGAGGCGGCCGAGATCCATGGCCGCGACCGCGCGCGCCGCGGCGGCGATCGCGTTGCGCCCCGCCTCGGGGCGAACGCCGGCGTGGGCGGCCTGGCCGCGAAAGTCGAGCTCGAGGCGGTAGTAGGTCGGGGAGGCCAGCACCAGCTCGCCCACCGGCGACGCGTGATCGAACACGTAACCGAAGTCCGCACTGAGGCGGCCGCGGTCCACCGCCTTGGCGCCGGCGAGCGCCAGCTCCTCGCAGGTTGTGAAGAGCATCTCCACGCCCACGGGCGAGCCCCCGGGCGCGAGGCGGCGCGCCGCGCCGAGCACCGTGGCCACCGCCGCCTTGTTGTCGGCGCCCAGGATCGCCTCATGACGATTGGAGAGCACCCCGTTCTCCTGAGACACCTCGACGGGGGCGCTCAGGGGCACGGTGTCCAGATGCGCGCACAGCAGTATCGTCGGGCTTTCCGGGGGGCCGGGGATCCGAGCCAGCAGGTTGCCGGCCTCGGATCCGGTGTCCGCGCGGCTGTCGTCCTCCTCGACCTCCAACCCGAGCGCTTCGAGCTCGGCGCGCACGGCGTCCGCGACCCGGCGCTCGTGCCGGGAGGGGCTCTCGATCTCACACAGCCGCACGAAGTCGTCGACCAGCCGCGCGCGCTCGGCCGTGGAGGCCTGCGAGAGGGTCACTTCGACCAGCTCGGCTGTCTCGCCCGCCGCAACAGCCGGCGGGGCGGCCCGCCGCTCGTGCGCACGGTCCAGACCGCGCCGCCGCGCTCGAAGGCCACCGCCGCGCCGTTGGGCGCGAACGAGGGATAGAGGTCGCGCGGGCCGGCCGTGAGGTCGCGCACGAGCGCCGCGCTCGCGGTGTCGAACAGGGCGATCGTGCCGGGCCGCTCGATCGAGTCGTCGAGACCGGACTGTTCGTATGCGTAGGCCGTCGCCACCAGCCTGCGGCCGCTGGCGGCCAGCGCCGGGTGGCGCAGATGCCGGCCGCCCGGGTCGACCGCCAGCTGACGCGAGCCCGCGCCGCAGGTGCCATTGGTCGCGCTCTGGGGCGAGGGCACGCACAGGCCGGCGTCGACCGACTCGGCGTCGAAGGCGGGGCCGAGGCCCTCGCGAACGATCTCCCCGTCGCTCGCCCAGCCCACGAACGGGCGTCCGCCGTTCGAGGCCTCCTGCTGCGCGTCCGAGCCGTCCACCCGGGCGGAGTAGCGGCGGAAGTCAAAGCCCCCGAACACGACGTTGGCGCGGATCTCGACCCACGCCACACGCTTGCCGCCGGGCGACAGCGCGACGTCGAACTGCGTCGCGTCGCGCGGACCGTCGCGAAAGGCCTCGATCCGGGTACGGCGGCCGAGCCCGGCGATACGGCCGCGCCGGCGCTTGACCTTGGCGGTGAAGACGCGCCCGGGGTCACCGATCTTGAAGGCGATGCGACTGCCGGGGCGCGAGAGGCTCGGCCGGCTGTAGCCGCCGCGAGCCGCGCCGTCTTCGGTGAGCTTGAGCCGGCTCGCGCCGTTATCGCTCGCGGAACAAAGGTCCTTGCCGCACACGAACACCAGATTGGAGGCCGAGGCCTCGGCCCCTGCGCCCACCGACACGAGCAGAGCCGCGATCAGGGCTGAGGCGAGGCGCACCGAGCGAGCGTAACGAAGGTGCCAAAATACCCAATCCCGGTAGGACTTATGAATATCGACTTCGAGAGGACGGACGACGATGTCCCAGACCGATGAGCTGTTGAAGAACGCCGAGCGCTTCGCCGAGAGCTTCGACAAGGGCGACCTGGCCATACCCCCCGCCCGCAAGGTGGCGATCGTGGCCTGCATGGACGCGCGCCTGAGCCCCTTCGCCCTGCTCGGCCTCGAGGTGGGCGACGCCCACGTGATCCGCAACGCGGGCGGCGTGATCACCGAGGACGAGATCCGCTCGCTGGCCATCTCCCAGCGTCTGCTCGGAACCGAGGAGATCATCCTCCTCCATCACACCGACTGCGGGATGCTCACCTTCACCGACGACGAGTTCCGCGAGCAGATCCGCGAGGAAACCGGGATCAAGCCCGCCTGGCCCGCCGAGTCGTTCGCCGATCTTGACGATGACCTGCGCCAGTCGCTGGCCCGCATAAAGACGAGCCCCTTCATCCCCAACAAGGACAGCGTGCGCGGCTTCGTCTACGACGTGAAGACGGGCGACCTGCGCGAGGTGGAGTAGGGCTCAGGCCCGGGATTCGGCGCGTACCGCGGGCTCCACCTCGGGAGCCTGCTCGCGTGCCCGCTGGAGGGCCGCCCCCACGAACTCACGGAACAGCGGCTGAGGACGCAGCGGGCGCGACTTGAACTCGGGGTGGTACTGGGACGCGACGAAGAACGGGTGGTCGGGTAGCTCGATCACCTCGACCAGACGGTCGTCGGGCGAGGTGCCGCTGAACACCAGTCCCGCGTGCTCCAGGCGCTTGCGCAGGAAGTTGTTGACCTCGTAGCGGTGGCGGTGGCGCTCGTAGATGACCGCCTCGCCGTAGATCTCGCGGGCCCGCGTGGAGTCGTGCAGCTTCACCGGGTCGGCGCCGAGGCGCATGGTGCCGCCCATGTCGCGGACCTCCTTCTGCTCGGGAAGGAGGTCGATCACGGGGAAGGGGGTCTCGGGATCGAACTCGGTCGAGTTGGCGCCCTCCATGCCGGCCACGTGCCGGGCGAACTCCGAGACGGCGATCTGCATGCCCAGGCAGATGCCCAGGAACGGGACGCCGCGTTCGCGTGCGAAGCGCGCGGCCCTGATCTTGCCCTCGATCCCCCGTACGCCGAATCCCCCGGGCACGAGAATGCCGTGGCAGGTCGCGAGCTCCGCCTCGACCTCGCCTTCGGTGAGGCGCTCGGAATCGACCCAGTGCACCTCGACCTTGCCGCCGTGATGGGTCCCGGCGTGCCCGAGCGCCTCGATCACCGACAGGTAGGCGTCGGCGAGCTGGTTGTACTTGCCCACGAGCGCGATGCGGACCGGCTGGGTGGCGGTCTCCACGCGTTCGACCAGCGTCCGCCAGTCGTCCATGTCCGGCGCGGCGGTGCCGATCCCGAAGTGCTCGAGCACCCGCTCGGCCACCTCCTCGCGCTCGAACTCCAGCGGGACCTTGTAGATGGAGTCGACGTCGCGGGCCGACACGACGGAGGCCACCGGCAGGTTGGCGAACAGGGCGATCTTGTCGCGGATGTCCTCGCCCAGCGCCTCCTCGGAGCGGCACATGACCATGTCGGGCTGGATGCCGATGCGCCGCAGCTCCTGCACCGAGTGCTGGGTGGGCTTGGTCTTCAGCTCGCCGGCGTGCCCGAGGAAGGGGACGAGCGTGAGGTGCACGAACATGCGCCGGTCGCGGCCGAGCTCGGAGGCGAACTGGCGCAGCGCCTCGAGGAAGGGCAGCGACTCGATGTCGCCCACCGTGCCGCCGATCTCGGTGATCACGATGTCCACGTCGGTGGACTCGGCCACGAGGCGGATGCGGTTCTTGATCTCGTCGGTGATGTGGGGGATCACCTGGACGGTGCCGCCGAGGTAGTCGCCCCGCCGTTCGCGCCGGATCACCGAGTTGTAGATCGCGCCGGCGGTGGCGTTGGAGGACCGGCTCGTGTTGACGTCGGTGAAGCGCTCGTAGTGGCCGAGGTCGAGGTCGGTCTCGGCGCCGTCCTCGGTCACGAACACCTCGCCGTGCTGGAACGGGCTCATCGTGCCCGGGTCGACGTTGATGTACGGGTCGAACTTCTGGATCGTGACCGAGAGGCCGCGGGCCACGAGCAGCTGGCCCAGCGAGGCGGCCGCTATCCCCTTCCCGAGAGCGGAGACGACACCGCCGGTGATGAAGACAAAGCGGGTTTCCGGGCGGGTCTCAGGCACAGGCGACTCTGGGAAACCGAGTCTACTCGGACGGTCGGCAGACTCCGCTCACGCCGCGGCCAGCAGCTCTTCCGCATGCCGGCGAGCGGCCCCGTCGGAGGACTCCGCCCCCAGCATCCGCACGAGCTCCTCCACCACACCGTCGCCGTCGAGCTGGTCGACCGTGGTGAGCGACGTGGCGTCGGCACTCGACTTCTCGATGCGGAAGTGGCTCGAGGCCAGGGCCGCGACCTGCGCGAGATGGGTGATGCAGAGGACCTGCCGGTCCTCGCCCAGGGCGCGCAGGCGCTCGCCCACCGCGCGAGCGGTCTGGCCCCCCACCCCGGCATCGACCTCGTCGAACACCAGCGTGCGCGACTCGCCCGCCCCGGCCACCGTCATCAGCGCGAGCATCACTCGCGACAGCTCGCCGCCCGAAGCGGCGTCGCGGATGGGCGCCGCGGCAACGCCCGGGTTGGGCGCGAGCATGAGCTCGACCCGCTCGGCGCCGGTGGGACCGATGTCCTCGCGGGGCTCGAGGCGGACCTCGAACGAGGCGCCCTCCATCGCCAGCGCGGCGAGCTCGGAGCGGACCCGCGCGGCGAGCTCGGGCGCCGCCTCCGCCCGCGCGGCGCTGAGCTTGGCGGCCAGGTCGCGGCGTTCGCCCCGGGCGGCCTCGAGCTGGGCCTGCGCCCGCTCGGTGGCCACGTCGGCCTCCTGAAGCTCGTCGCGCTGCGTGCGGCAGCGCTCGGCGTGGGCGAGCACCGCGGCGACGCTGCCGCCGTGCTTTCGCTCCAGGCGGTCGTAGGCCTCCAGGCGCTCCTCGACCTCCTGCAGGCGCCCGGGCTCGGACTCGAGGCCTTCCGAGTAGCGGCGCAGCTCGGCCCCGACGTCCTCGGCCTCGATGCGCAGCCCGGCCAGGCGGCCCACCAGCTCGTCGAGCTCGGGATCGACGCCCGCCACGCCGGCCGCGAGCTGCTCGGCGGCCGCGAACATCTCGGCCGCGCCCCCCTCCCCGGCCTCGGGAGCCAGCGCCTCGGCCCCGCCGCCGGCGGCGGCGAGCAGGCCGTCGACACGGCGCAGGCGCTCGCGCTCGCCGAGAAGCGCCGCCTTCTCGTCCTCGCTGGGGTCGAGAGCATCGATCTCGTCGATCTCGAAGGCCAGCAGGTCGAGGTCGCGGTCGCGGCTGCCGGCGCGCTCGCGCAGGTCGGTCAGCCGGCCCTCGAGCTCGCGCGTGCGGGCGTGCGCCGCCGAGAGCTCGTCGCGCAGGGCCAGAACGTCGCGCCCGCAGAAGCCGTCGAGCAGCTCGAGCTGCGCCGAGGCGAGCGTGAGGCGCCGATGCTCGTGCTGGCCGAAGAAGGCCACGAGGCGGCCGCCGAGCGCGGCCAGATCGGCCGCCGCGGCCGAACGCCCGCCGACGAGCGCGCGGGTGCGCCCGTTCTCCCCCACCCTCCGGGCGAGGGTCAGCTCGTCGCGGTCCTCCCCGACGAGGTCGGCCAGGTGGGCCAGCTCGGGCTCCTCCAGCAGGCCCGGGGGCAGCTCGAAGACGCCCTCGACGTAGGCCTCGTGGGCGCCCGGCCGGACGATTCCGGCCCTGGGCTTGCCGCCCAGCAGGAGGTCGAGCGCGTGCGCGAGCACGGTCTTGCCGGCGCCCGTCTCGCCGGTGATCGCCGTGAGCCCCTCGCGGGGGCGAAGCTCGGCCCGCTCGATAAGGAGCAGGTTCTCGATGCGCAACTCGACGAGCACCGGTCAGGTGTACCAGCGCGGCCCGACGGAGCGGCCGAGAATTGACGCTTCAGTAGGAGAGGCGGCCGAACTTGTCGCGCAGCCGGTGGTAGAACGTGGCGCCCGGCGCCTGCGCGAGCAGCGCCTGCTTGTGCTCGAAGCGCACGCGCATGGAGGCCTCCGGGGCCAGCGCACCCACCGGCCGGCCGTCGGTGGTCACGTCCACCGGCTCCCGGGAAGAGCAGTTGGTGACCTCGAGGCCGTCGACGGGGGCCACCACGAGCGATCGCGCGGTGAGCGTGTGGGGGGCGATGAACGACACGACGAAGCCCTCCACCCCCCAGGCCAGCACCGGGCCTCCGTTGGCGAGGTTGTAGCCCGTGGAGCCCGCCGGGGTGGACACCACCAGACCGTCGCAGCGCACCTCGCCCAGGCGCTCGCCCTGAACGGAATAGGCCAGCTCGGCCACGCGGCCGTCGGCCCGGCGCGCGAACGACACGTCGTTCACCGCCACGTGCTCGCCGTTCGCAGTCGCGATCACCAGCCCGGGCAGCTCCATGGCGTCGATCTCACCGGCCAGGGCACGCTGAATGCCCTCGTCGATCTCCCAGGGCTCGACCGTGGCCAGAAAGCCGATCGCCCCGAAGTTCACCGCGAACACCGGCACGCCGGTGCCCGCGAACTCGCGCAGGTAGGTGAGGATCGTTCCGTCCCCTCCGAGCACAACCGCCAGCCCGGTGTCGGTCAGCGGACCGTCGGCCTCCACGGTCCCGGGCACCAGGCCGTGCTTCTCGATCTCCCGCGCCGGCAGCCGCACCTCGACCCCGGCCTCCCCGGCCAGTGCCGCGATGCGGCGCAGCGCGGAAGCCGTCTCGTTCACGCGGTTGTGGCTCACGACGGTGATCGAGCGCGGCTTCACGGCTCCACCCTTCGCGCCGCCGCTTCGAGATCCTCGACCGCGCCCGCGCGCCCGCCCTCGGCCAGCCACACGAAGCTCTCCCGGTTGCCGGCCGGCCCCGGCAGGCCAGAGGAAGCGAACCCGAGCACCGATGCCCCGGTGCGCTCGCGGGCGTGCGCGGCCACCGCGACCAGCGCCGCGCGGCGCTCGTCCGGCGCTCGCACCACTCCCCCGCGCCCCACGCGCTCGCGCCCCACCTCGAACTGCGGCTTGACAAGGGCCAGGCAGTCGTGGACCGGCGCCGCGCAGGCCAGCACGGCGGGCAACACCTTGGTCAGGGAGATGAAGGAGAGGTCGGCCACGATCAGGCCGGGCGCGAAGGGCAGCTCGCCGCACTCGAGCGCGCGCGCGTTGCGGCGCTCGATCACCGTGACCCGCGGGTCTTGGCGCAGCGACCAGTGGAGCTCTCCGTAGGCCACGTCGAGCGTCACCACGGCGGTGGCGCCGCGCTTGAGCAGGCAGTCCGTGAAGCCCCCGGTCGAGGCGCCCACGTCCAGCGCGTGGCAGCCGGCAGGGTCGATCGCGAGGGCGTCCAGGGCGTTGGCCAGCTTGATGCCGCCGCGCGAGACGAAGGGGGGCGGCTGGGTCACCCGGAGCTCGGCGTCGGCGGCCACCAGCTGGCCGGGCTTGCGTGCCGGGCGCTCGCCCACGTGCACATCCCCAGCCATCACTGCCGCGGCCGCCCGCGAACGGCTCTCGTAGAGGCCCCGTTCGGCGAGCAGCGTGTCGAGGCGCCGCTTCGACATGGCGGCAGCGTACCCGCCGCTGCGCTGTGTGATCGACCTCACACAAACCACTCCCGACCCGGCCTACTTTGGAAAGAGCGATGACGATGCTCAGGCTCATCTCGCCGGCAATGCGCTCCGCGCTGATCATGGTCGCGGGCCTGGCGCTGATCACGATCCCGTTCATGCTCGCGCTCGAGTCGGCCGCCGTGGCCACCGCGCTGGCGGTCGGCGTGGTGATGGTGGCCCTGGCGCTCGCCGGCACCGACAACTCGGGCCGCGGGACCCTCCCCCTGTCGGCCCAGGCGGTCTACGACCGCGGGCTGGCCGTCGGCCTGATGGCGGCGTCAGCGCTGTTCGCGCTCTCAGGCGACCTGGGCGCGACGCTCCTGTTCGCGGCCGCCGGGATCGCGACCCTGGTCGTAACCGCCATCACGCGCTACGGCGCGGGCCGCACCTAAAACTTCCTCTAACAGATCCACATACGCATCACTCCTCCCTCAGAAACGGCCCCGCGCAAGCGGGGTCGTTTCGTTTGGTGATCTAGCTTGGGGGCGATGAGCGACCACCGTTACGAGGCCCGGGTTCGCTGGACCGGCTCCACCGGCCTCGGCTGGGAGGACTACGACCGCGCCCACACCGCGCTGGCGCCCCCGGCCGAGCAGGAGATCCATCTGACCACGGGCGAGTCCAAGGGCGACCCCGCCGTGCTCAACCCCGAGCAGCTCGTGGTGATGGCGGCCTCCTCGTGTCAGCTCCTGTGGTTTCTGCACCTGGCGGCCAAGGCCCGCATCGACGTGGTGGCCTACGACGACGACGCCACCGCGCTGATGCCCGAGGATGCCAACCCGGTGTCGATCACGGAGATCACGCTGCGGCCGCGCATCACGGTGGCCGGGCCGGCGAGCGAGGATAGGGTTCGCAAGCTAGTGACCACGGCGCACGAGCACTGCTACATCGCGAATAGCCTCACGAGCGAGATGACCATCGAAGCGACCATCGAGGTCCGTGCATGAGCCTCCCCGATCTGCTGCGCCAACTGCTCACCACCCCGGGCCCGCCCGGCCACGAGGGGGCGGTGGCGACGGTGTGGCGCGAGGCCGCCGAAGCGTTCGGCGCCGAGGTGAGCGCCGATGCCATGGGCACCTCGGTGGCCCGCGTGGGCGGGCGCTCCGAGCATCCGCTGCTGGCCGTGGTGGGGCACATCGACGAGATCGGCCTGCTGGTGAGCCACATCAACGACAAGGGCTTCCTCCACGTGGTGGGAACCGGAGGCTGGGATCCGCAGGTGCTGGTGGGCCAGCGCGTGGTGGTGAGCGCGCGCGAGGGAACGGTGCCCGGTGTGGTGGGGCGCAAGCCGATTCACGTGCTCGAGCAGGAAGAGCGAAAGCAGGCGGTCAAGCTCAAGGACCTGCGCGTGGACATCGGCGCCCGCGACGGCGACGAGGCCCGCGGCATGGTCGCCGAGGGCGACTCGATAGTGATCGCAGCCGAGCCGCTCGAGCTGCCCAACGGGCGGGTGGCGTCGCGCTCGCTGGACAACCGCCTCGGCATCTACGTGGCCTTCGAGGTGGCGCGCCGCGTGCTCGAGCAGGGCGGCGGCGGCGGGCCGGTGGCCGCCGTGGCCGCGGTCCAGGAGGAGATCGGCGCGCACGGAGCCCGGGCGATGGCCTACGGCCTGCAGCCCGACCTGGCCGTGGTGGTCGACGTGACCCATGCCACCGATGTCCCCGGAGTCGAGGTGGGCGAGCTGGGCGACCACGGCCTGGGAAGCGGCCCTGCGGTCACGCGCGGAGCCGTCGTCAGCCGGCCGCTGAACGACCTGCTCGCCGCGGCGGCCGAGGCCGAGGGCATCGACACCACCGTCGAGGTGGCGGGCGGGGCCACACACACCGACGCCGACTCGGTCCACCTCAGCCGCACCGGTGTGCCGACCGCGATCGTCTCGATTCCACTGCGCTACATGCACTCGCCGGTCGAGTTGGTCGACCTCGAGGACGTGGAGAACGTGATCCGGCTGATCACGGCGATGGCGCTGCGGCTCGAGGCCGATCAGGCCTTTTCGCGCTGGTAGGCCTCAGGCCAACGCGCCGCTCGGCTCCAGCACCGCCTGGGCCACCCGCTGCGCCACGGCCTCGGGGGTGAGGCCCACCTCCTCGCGCAGCAGCGCCGGCTTGCCGTGGGTCACGTAGCGGTCGGGCAGGCCGATCCGCAGCACGCGCGTGGCCCCCAGCAGGTCGTGATCGGCGAGGTGCTCGAGCACGCCCGAGCCGAAACCGCCCGCCAGCACGTTCTCCTCCACGGTCACGATCAGCTCATGCTCGGCGGCAAGGCGCTCGATGAGCTCCCCGTCGAGCGGCTTGGCGAAGCGCGCGTCGGCCACCGTCGGCTCTATTGCGTGCTCGGCGGCCAGCAGCTCCGCCGCCCCCCGGGCGACCGCGACGCCGTAGCCGTAGCCGAGCAGCGCCACGCGCTCGCCCTCGCTGAGAATCTCGCCGCGGCCGATCTCGATCGTCTCGGGGCGCTCGGGCAGGGCCACCCCCTCGGCCTCGCCGCGGGGATAGCGCAGCGCCACCGGGCCGTCGTCGTAGACGAGCGCGGTGTGCAGCATGTTCACGAGCATGGCCTCGTCGCGCGGTGCGAGCTGGACCATGTTCGGCAGGCAACGCAGGTAGGAGATGTCGAAGGCGCCGTGGTGGGTGGGGCCGTCGTCGCCCACCAGGCCCGCGCGATCCATGGCGAAGACGACGTTAAGGCCCTGAAGGCAGACGTCGTGGACGATCTGGTCGTAGCCGCGCTGCAGGAAGGTCGAGTAGATGGCGGCGACGGGCTTGGCGCCCTCGAGGGCCAGCCCGGCGGCGAACAACACGGCGTGCTGCTCGGCGATGCCCACGTCGTAGTAGCGCTCGGGTAGCTCCTTTTGCAGGATGTTCAAACCCGTGCCCGAGTTCATGGCCGCGGTGATCCCGACCACGCGATCGTCGCGGCGCGCCTCCTCGGTGAGCGCCTCGCCAAAGACCTGCGTGTACTGCGGCGGAGCCGCGGGCTTCGAGCTCGCCGGCGCCTTCTTCTTGGGCGCCGCGGCGCCGTCGACGATCGACCCGGGCTTGGCCGCGTGCCAGCGCTCCATGCCCTCGAGACCGCCCTCCTCGGCGGGCACGAAGCCCTTGCCCTTCACCGTCTTGCAGTGCACGACCACCGGGCGATCGGCCTCGAGCGCCTCGCCGATGGCCTGGCGCAGGGCCTTCACGTCGTGGCCGTCGATCACCCCGACGTAGGCCAGGTCGAGCTCCTCGAAGAACAGCCCGGGCGCCCAGTAGGCCTTCAGCGACTCCTTGAAGATCGGCCCGAGCCGCTCGATGCGCTTGCCGATGCCCGCCGGCAGCTTGGTGAGGGTCTCCTCCGCGTCCTCACGCGCGTGGTAGAGCTTCGGGTTCAGGCGCATGCGGGTGAAGTAGCGCGACAGCGCGCCGACGTTGGGCGCGATCGACATGCCGTTGTCGTTGACCACGATCACGATCGGCACGTCGAGCCCACCGGCGTTGAGCAGCGCCTCGAAGGACACTCCGCCGGTGAGCGCCCCGTCGCCGATGACGGCGACCACCTTGCCGTCGGGCGCGGCGCCGCGCCGCATCGCCTCCTTGATGCCCACCGCATACGACACCGAGGTGGAGGCGTGGCCCGCGCCCATGATGTCGTGCTCGGACTCGTGCATGGAGCAGAAGGGCGCGAGCCCGCCGTACTTGCGGATCGTGTCGAGTTCGTCGCGGCGACCGGTGAGGACCTTGTGGGGATAGGCCTGGTGGCCGACGTCCCAGAGCACCTTGTCGCGCGGGGACTCGAGCAGAGAGTGCAGGGCCACCGCGATCTCGCAGGCCCCGAGGTTGGCTCCGAAGTGCCCGCCGATCTCGCCGATCGTGTCGATGATCAGCTCGCGCACCTCCTGAGCGACCTGGGCGAGCTGTTCGTCGTCGAGATCCTTGAGGTCCTCGGGGCCGTCGATGGCGGACAGCAGCGTGGTCATGCCGTGCGCTCGAGGATGTAGTCCGCCACGAGGGCCAGGCGGGCGGTGGCGCCCTCGGCGGTGTCGAGGGCCGAGCGGGCGCTCGCGTGCGCGTCTCGCGCCAGTTCCCTCGCCTTGTCGAGTCCGTAAACGCTCACGTAGGTGGCCTTTCCGTGGCGCTCGTCCGAGCCGCGTGACTTTCCTGTCTCGGCTTCGTCTCCGGTCACGTCGAGGATGTCGTCGACGATCTGAAAAACCACTCCGAGTTCCGCTGCAAAGCGCCGGTAAGGGAGTGTGGCAGGTTCCTCGAGGCCCTCGAGCGCGAGCACTGAGCACACCGCCGCGCCGATCAGGGCTCCCGTCTTCAGCTCGTGCAGGTGGCGCAGCTCGAGGTCTGCCTCCCCGGCCACGTCGAGGAACTGCCCACCCACCATGCCGGTCGTGCCGGCCGCGCTCACCAGCTCGCGCACGGCGCCGAGCACGTTCTCCGCTCGGCCGTGCTGTTCGGTCACAACGAGGTTCAGCGCCTCGGCGAAGAGGCCGTCCCCGGCCAGGATCGCCACATCCTCGCCGTAGGCCACGTGGCAGGTGGGCCGGCCCCGGCGCAGCTCGTCGTCGTCCATGGCCGGCAGGTCGTCATGGATGAGCGAGTAGGTGTGGATCATCTCGATGGCTCCGGCGAGGGGGAGGACGCTCGCCGGGTCCCGGCCGAGCGCCTCCGCGGTGGCCAGCGCGAGCACGGGACGGATGCGCTTGCCGCCGGCCAGCAGCGAGTAGCGCATCGCCTCGTCGAGCCGGGCGGTGGCGGGCTCGGAGGCGAAGTGCAGCCCCTGCAGGTAGGTGTCGACCTGCCTCTGGAGATCGACCGGGTAGGAGGGCGCCTCCACGCCGGTGCTCACAGAAGGCGTTCCTGGCCCTCGGCCTCGGCGGCCGAGCGGCTGCGAGCGTCGATCTCCGTGCCGATCCGCTGGGCCAGCTCGGCGCAGCGCTCGACGAGATCGGCGGCCTCCTCGTGGTCGATCGCCTCGGCGCGCAGCTTGTCGGCCACCGACTCGAGCTCTGCCGCAAGCTCCTCCAGGTTGGGGGGCTCTGTGCTCATGACCTCACCTCTTCCCGCTCCACGGCCCCGAGAATCCCGTTCACGAAACCCGGGGCGTCAACCGAGCACAACTCCTTGGCCGCCTCGACCGCCTCGTCGATCGCCACCTCAGCCGGCACGTCGGGCCGGTGCAGCAGCTCGAACAGGGCCACTCGCATGATGTTGCGCTCGAGCGGAGCGATCCGGCTGAGCGACCATCCGCTTGCGTGACGCTCGATCAGCTCGTCGAGCTCGGCCTGCTCGCGCTTGGTGCCGTCCACGAGCTCGCGGCTGAACTCGGTGGCCCCGCGAGGCAGCAGCTCGGGAGCCTCCCGCGAGGTCACATCCGACTGGTAGAGAGCTACCACGGCGGCCCGGCGCTGGTCGGTCCTTCGCACTCGACCTACGCGCGCGACATGTAGTCGCCCGAGCGGGTGTCCACCCGCACCCGATCGCCTTCGTTCACGAACAGCGGCACCCGTACCACCACGCCGGATTCGAGCGTGGCCGGCTTGTCGCCGCCGCCCGACACCGTGTCGCCCTTCACGCCGGGTTGCGGTCTCCTTGACGGTCAGCTCCACCGCGCTCGGTACCTGCACGTCGCTCGGAGCCTCGTCGACGTAGAGGAGATCGACCTCCTCGTTGGGCATGATCCACTTGAGAGACTCGGCGACGGAGTCCTCGGGGAGCGCGAGCTGGTCGTACGTCTGGGTGTCCATGAAGTGGGCGTCGGTGCCGTCGGTGTAAAGAAACTGCATCCGCCGGGTCTCGGTGCGCACAGGGCGGAACTTCTCTCCCGCGCGAAAGGTCCGGTCGATCACCGCGCCGTCCTGGGCGCGCTTGAGCTTCGTGCGAACGAACGCGCCACCCTTGCCCGGCTTGACGTGCTGGAAGTCGACGATCTTGAAGACCGTGCCGTCGACGTCGACGTGCATTCCGTTCTTGAACTGGTTGGTGCTTACCACGGCGATGAAGGTTAGTCTCGCGAAGCAACGACGCAGGGCCCGAGTGAGAGACTCATCCCATGTCGGCGTACCGACAGGGGGCCTATCTGGACGCTCCGCTCGACGCGGTGTGGAGACCTTGTCGGCACACCCAGCCGTTATCCCGAGTGGTGGCCCCGTGTGATCGAGGTGCGCGGGCGAGCGCTTTGAGGAAGGCGACGAGTTCGTTCAGGTAATAAAGGACCCGGTCGGGGGGAGGTCGGAGTCGAATTTCCTGCTCGAGCGGCGCAAAACCTGCATGAGATACGGATGAGCTGTCGACTTACCGGGCTGTACGCCGACTGGCTCCTCACGGCGCCCAGGGTGGCACGTACGTGGAGGTGGAGATGGGTCTCCACCCCGCCGGCTCGGTGATCGCCTCTTCGACCTAGCGCTGGGAAAAAGCTATTTCCGCCGCTGGACGAGCCAGTCCCTCAACGGCCTGCGGCAAGCGTTGCTCCTCGAAGAAGCGGCCCGGAAAGGTTCGGCCTAGGCGACCCCGTCCGGCAGCCGCCCCTCCTCCTCCAGCTTCTCCAGGTGCGACCGCAGCGACAGCTCGGCGAAGGCGCGCAGCTCAGCCGGAGCGTCCGGCCACGCCGAGTCGAGCAGCTCGTCGTGGGTGCGCAGGCCCGCGTCGAGGGCCTCGAGCAGCCGCCGCTCGCGGTCCAGGCGGTGGGCGATGTACTCGTCGAGCTTGGCCGCCGGGTCCCACACGTAGGGGCCGTGGCCCGGGCACAGAACGTCGAGCTGGATCTCGCGCAGCCGCCGCAGCGACTCGAGGTAGGCCGACAGCGAGCCCTCGCCGGGCGCGATGAACACGCTGCCGCTGCCCAGCACGGTGTCGCCGGTGAAGCAGGCGCTCCCCGCCACCAGGCACACGCTGTCCGGGGAGTGCCCGGGCGTGGCGAGCGCCCGGAACGGGCCCACAACCTCGCCGTCCCGCGGGCAGGGTGACCGGTCAGCCCGAGCCGCTCCGCGCCCTCGGCGTGGTCGGCATGGCCGTGCGTCGAGCACCACGCCCTCCGACCTCCTCGCCCGCCGCGCGGCGCACCGCCTCGAGATGGCGCTCGTCGTCCGGCCCGGGTCGACGATCCAGCCCCCGGCCACATAGGTGTTGGTGCCGTCGAGCGTGAGCGCCGACGGGTTGGGCGCGCGCACGCGGACGATGCCGTGCGGTTCGCGTTCGCGCGGATTCACGGTGAGACAGGGGCGTAGCGGTAGTCTGGGCAGTCGGTTGGGCTCGCACAACCATATGGGGCGTGCTGAGGGGCTCGCGCGGGATGTTCCTGCTCGCGCTGGCTTCGATCGGCCTGGTGGCCGGCCGTCGACGTCGCGGTCGGTCGCGCGGTCCTGGTGGAGTTTCTCATCGTCGGCCCGCTGATCGCGGCCATGGGCGCCACGGTCACCGCACGGCCATCGTCGCCGTCGTCGCCGCGGCCGTGGCGATCCCGCTCGGCCTGCCCGACGACGCGTTCGGCTCGGCCGAGCACGTCGCCGGCGACGATCGCCGTGGCCGTGGTGGGCGCCCTCGCCGTCGCCATCGCGCATCTGCGCAGCACGCGGGGACGCAACGCCGCCCGGCTCGAGGTGCAGTACGGCGTGGCCCGCGTGCTCGCCGACGCGGAGTCGATCCAGGACTCCGCGCGAGCCGCTGCTCAGGGCGATCGCCGAGCCGCTGGGCTGGGAGGTCGGACACCTGTGGGTGGTCCGCGCTGAGACGCTCGCGCTCGTCGGCTCGTGGACGGCGCCGGGAGTGACACGTACCGGAGTTCGAGGACGCTACACGCCGGCTCACCGGGGAGTCCGGGAAGGGCTTCCCGGGCCAGGCCTGGAGCAGCGGCCGTGCGCTCTTCCTGGCCGATGCCGTCGCGTCGGGACAACTTCATCCGCGCCGAGGCCGCGGCCGCGGCCGGCCTCCGCGACGGGGTCGCCTTCCCGGTCGTCGCCCGGCAGGAGTCTCGCCGTGATCGAGCTTTTCTCACGCGAGACCCGCAAGCCGGAGCCGGAGATGCTCGAGGTGACGCCGCGCTGGGCACCCTGATCGGCGAGTTCATCGAGGCGTGCGCGCCGCCGAGGCGGTCCGCCGCGAGCGAGGCCCGCAAATCGCGGTGCTCGCGTCGTCGCTCGACGCGGTGATCGTGATCGACATCACGGGCTTCGTGACCGAGTTCAACCCCGCGGCCGAGCGCATGTTCGGCCACGCGCGCGAGAACGCCATGGGGCAGCGAGATGGCCGAGCTGGTCGTCCCGCCCGAGTTGCGCGAGCGCCATCGCTCGGCGCTGCGCCGCACGTCGAGACCGGCGAGGCCACCCTCCTCGGGCCGGCGGGTCGAGCTGACCGGCATGCGCGCCGACGGCATCGGAGTTCCCGGTCGAGCTCGCGATCACCCGCATCGCCGGCGCGGACCCGCCGCTGTTCACGGGCTACGTCCGCGACATCACCGGCGACAGCAGGCCGAGCAGGAGCGCGAGCAGCTGCTGCGCCTCGAACAGGTCGCCACGCGTGGACGCCCGGCAGGCCCGAGACCAGCTCGACGCCATCCTCAGCGGGGTCGCCGACGCCGTGACGGCCCAGGCGCCGGACGGCAGGCTGCTGTTCGCCAACGAGGCTGCGGTCGAGCTGCTGGGCTTCGACTCGAGCGAGGCGCTGCTGTCCGCGGCGCCGGCGGAGATCATGGCCCGCTTCGAGATCCTCGACGAGCAGGGCAGGCCGTTCCCACTGGAGGAGCTCCCGGGCCGGCGTGCGCTCGTGCTGGGAGCGGGCGCAGGCCGTGGTGCGCTTTCGCGAACGTGCGGTCGGGTGACGAGCGCTGGTCGGCGGTCAAGGCAGCGCCGATCCGCGACGGCGACGGCGCGGTGACGATGGCGATCAACGTGATCGAGGACATCACCGAGCACAAGCGAGCCGAGCTGGCGCAGCGGCTCCTGGCCGAGAGCAGGGCGCGTGCTCGCGCCTCTCTCGACCCTGAAGGGTGCTGCGCGCAGGTGGCGGACCTCGCGATCCCCAGCTCGCCGACTGGCTGCTTCATCGACCTCGCTGGACGGCGCGGGCGATCGACCGAGTGGCAGTAGCGCACGCGGACCCAGCGCGCCTGCGCGTGGCGCAGGATCTCTACCGCGCTGCGCCCCCGGCGAGAAACGCGCCTCTGGGCGTTCCGAACGTGATGCGGACGGCTCGCGCGGAACTGCACCGCGAGCTCCCGGAGGAGCTCGAAGCCGCGCCCCGACGAAGCGCACCGCCGACTTCCGCCTCGGGCGCGCTACGGGGATGCGCTCGGCGATCGTGGCGCCGATGGCCGCACGCGGCCGCGCGTTCGGCGCGATGACGCTCGCCACGAGCCGCGGCGGCCGGCGCTTCGACGAGCAGGACCTCGAGCTCGCGGAGGAGCTGGGCCGGCGCTGGGCGCCGCGACTCGACAACGCGCGGCTGTTCTCCGAGCGAGCCCACATAGCGCAGACGCTCCAGCAGAGCCTGCTGCCGGCCGAGCTGCCCGACATCCCCGGGCATCGACATGGCGGCGCGGTTTCGCCCCAGCGGCGAGGGCAACGAGGTGGGAGGCGACTTCTACGACCTCTTCCAGACCGGGGCGCACGGCTGGACGGTGGTGATGGGCGACGTGTGCGGCAAGGGACCCGACGCCGCCGCCGTGACGGCTCTCGCGCGCTACACGCTGCGCGCCGTCGCAATGCGCGAACGGCGCCGAGCCGAAGCCTCGAGCTGCTCAACGAGGCGCTCCTGCGCCAGCGCGACGACCTCCGCTTCTGCACCGTCGCCTACGCCCACCTCGAGCCCTCGGACCAGGGGGCCCGGGTCATATGCGCGGTTGGAGGGCACCCCCTCCCCCTCCTCGTGCGCAGCCACGGCGAAGTGGAGCCCGTGGGCATGCCGGGCAGCCTGATCGGGATCCTTCCCGACCCGGACATCGAGGATCACTCGGCATCGCTCTATCCCGGCGATGCCCTGGTCTTCTACACCGATGGCGTGACCGAAGACGTCGAGGGCCTTGCGCACCTGCTCGCGGCCTGCGCGGGCGAGGAGGCGGACGACATCGCGGCCCGGGTGGAGAACGCCGCGCTCAGCGCTTCCAATGGCACCCCGCGGGACGATGTGGCCGTGCTGGTTCTCCGCGTCGCGGGCTAGCCCAGAACCCCGGATGTTGCCCCGGACCGAACTTCGGGTAAATCCGGGGCGGATGATCCCGGGGACGGACCGCGGCGTCGAGGACGGGATGACCCTGCGCCTGCAGGGCAATCCCGAAGCGGCCGCACACGCACGCCACGCCTTGACGCGCCTGCGCTCGGACATCGACTCGCCGCTGATGGAGACGCTGCGCCTGCTGGTGACCGAGCTGGTAACCAACAGCGTCACACATGGCGGGGCCGAGAGCGTGGTGCTGAAGGTGCTCGTGGGCCGCGCGGCCGTGCTCACCGAGGTGACCGACGAGGGCCCGGGCTTCGATCCGGCCAAGGCCGGTAAGCCGAGCCCCGATCGCCCCGGCTGGGGCCTGTTCCTGGTGGAGCGGCTCGCCCACCGTTGGGGCGTGCATCACGAGGAACGCTGCACCAAGGTCTGGTTCGAGCTGCTGCGCAGCTGAACGGAGCCTCAGAGCCGCAGCTGCTCCTCGCCCGCCGGGGCCTGGCCAAGCAGCGAGCGGAAGCGCTGCGCCGCGGTCGGCGCGTCGTCGCCGCGGTTGTTGTTGAACGCCACGTGCACCTCGCCGGCTTGCTCGGCCATGGCCTCGACGCGGCGGGCCACCTCGCTCAGCTCGTCCTCCTCGTAGCGCCACCCGAAGCGCTCGGCCACGGAGTTGCCCTTGATGTAGCCGTCCGCGTTGCGCCCGTGCAGCCGCAGGTACGCGACGTCGTCGCGGGTCACGGCGTCGAGGCCCGAGGGCATGATCGAGAAGTGCTCGGCGGGCGGCGCGTCGACGCACACGTAGGCCACGTCACGGTCGGCGAACCACGCGAGCGTCCCTTCGCGGCGCTCGTCGTCGACCCAGCCGCGATTGCGCAGCTCCAGCGCAACGCCCTGCACGGCCAGCGCACCGACCAGATCGTCGAGCTCCTCGAGCCGGTGCTTTCGCGGCGAGAAGGCGGGCGTCAGCTGCAGGAGGAAGGACCCGAGCTTCCCGGCCTCGGCCAGCGGAGCGGTCTCCTCCAGTAGCCGGCTCGCCAGCGCGGCCTCCAGCTCGGGTGTGAGGCGCACCCGACCGCGATCGCTGGTCTCCGCCCGCTCGCGAAGGTCCGGGGGCAGGGAGTCGAGCGGCGCCCAGTGGCGCGACAGCAACCGGTGGGCCTTCACGTCGAACACGAAACCGTCCGGCGTCTGCTCGGCCCACCTGTGCACGGTGGTGCGATCGGGCACGGCGTAGAAGCTCGAATTGAGCTCGACGTACCCGAAGCGCTCCGCGTACCAGGAGAGCCGCTCGCCAGCCGCCATCTTGGGCGGATACCACTCCTTTACGAAGCCCGGGTCGGCCCAGCTCGAGGTTCCCACCAGAATCTTGCCCGCCACCCGACCACCGTACCCCTAGGCTGAGCTCATGACCGTTCCCGAAGCCGCCTGGAAACTCGAGGGCATCTCGTCGCGGGCCTACCAGCATCCCGCCGACCGCGCCGCCACGGCCACACTGGCCAAGGTGCCATACCTCGACCAGGTCGTGCGCAAGCTGGTCTCGCTGGGCTACGAGCGCGCTCTGCGGGCCGCCTCGCTGGGGCGGCGGTGCGGCTCGGGCAGGAGCAGCTACCGCACGTCTGGGTGCTGCACCGGCAGGTGTTCAACACGCTCGACATGGGGTCGGTGCCCGATCTGTACCTGACCCACTTCCCACGGCCAACGCCTACGCCATCGGGACCGAGCGCCCCATCGTCGTGCTCAACTCCGAGCTGGTGCGCATCCTCGACGACGAGGGCCAGCGGGTGGTGCTGGCCCACGAGGCGGCCCACATCCAGTCCGACCACGTGCTCTACCGGACCGCGCTGCCCATCCTGATGCAGATCGGCTCCGCCGCCCGCCTGCCCTTCCTCGCCGGGTTGCCGCTGCTGGCCATCCGCATGGCCCTGCTCGAGTGGTCGCGGGCCGCCGAGCTGTCCTGCGACCGCGCGGCCGCCCTGGTCACCCGTGACCCGCAGGCGGTGTGTCGCTCCCTCATGGTGATCGCGGCGGGCGAGGCCGCCGAGGACCTCAACCTCGACGCGTTCATCGCCCAGGGCATGGATTACGAGGTCAAGGGCTCGGGAATCGAGCGCCTGACCAAGCTGATGCAGGATCTGAACGTGACCCATCCCATGCCCGTCCGCCGGGTGCGGCTGCTGCTCGACTGGGTGCGCGAGGGCGACTACGACCGCATGGTCCGCGGCGACTATCTACGCCGTGGCGAGGAGGCCTCCGCGCGCGAGGAGACGGACGCGGCCGGCGCCTTCTACGCCGACCGCGTGGGCAACGCGATCAGTCCGCCGGAGGATCCGCCGCCGAGGTCGGCCAGCAGCTCGGCGACTGGCTCAAGCGCGTGCGTGGCGGTGAGGGCGGCGAAGACCGCTAGCTCC
The DNA here is from genome assembly GCA_963728155.1 of uncultured Thermoleophilaceae bacterium. Lineage (GTDB taxonomy): Bacteria > Actinomycetota > Thermoleophilia > Solirubrobacterales > Thermoleophilaceae > JACVRW01. The sequence continues at coordinate 362,641 of CAVSJF010000006.1, forward strand.
GACGCTCCCGTTTGTCAACACTCAGATAGGGGAAGGCGGGGACGTGTGAGAGACCCAGAAACTTCCGAAGCAGGGGTAACGATCACCCCATACCGCGACGGCCCGTTGATCGTACGCGGACCCGTACAGCTACAGGACATGCACGGGCGACCGATCGCGGTCGACCGCGAGACGGTGGCATTGTGCCGGTGCGGCAAGTCGCGCATCCGCCCACTCTGCGACGGCACACACAAGCTCATCCGCTTTCAAGCGCCGAGCGAGCGGGAAGAGCGCGCGTAGCGTTCGGCTAGGCGGCCACGGCCATGCCGCGGAGCGAGCTGGAGCCTGCCTGCCACGCGTCGAGCACTCGTCCTGCCCAGGCGGCCTCAACGCGGGTCAGCGCTCGCGCACCCCACAGGATGTCGGGGCCGAGCTCTGGCTGCTGACGCGCCAGTCCGCCGGCGAGGTCGACAGCGGCGATGTTCTCGTGCACGGCGTCGGCCACAACGTGCTCGTCGAAGAATGCCGACGCCTCGAGTGCCGAAGCCCAGTCGCCGCAACCCGTTGGCATATCGACGGTTCGGTATTGAGGAGGTCATCTCAAACAGCGCGAGGTGACCTACGATCGCTCCGCGCCAGCGCCGGTGCAGTCCCAGCAGCGACATCAGGTTCACCGTCGCCAGCGTCGTCGCGGGGATCTGGTCGAGGTAGGCGCCCGGCGTTGAGTCGAGCCCCAGAGCCTCCATCGACCGGGCGAACATCGCCGCGTGCATCCGGTCGGGACGCCCCCGCCGTACTCGTCGGCCTGAATCTCCACCAACGCCGCCTTCGGCGGTCCGCTCAGACGCGGTAGCGCCCACGAATGTGGATCGGCCTCCTTGAGCTGGTACGCGGAACGGTGGATCATGAACTCGCCCACCTGCTCGACCCCGGCCGTCCGCTCGACATAGGAGGAGAGGGAGGGCCCGTCGTCCGCGTCGGCGATCGCCCGCAGCGCAAGGTCCATCTCGTCGGCCGGCGCGCCGTCGAGCGGCGCTCCGACGAGGTCGAACAGCGCCCGCTCGAACGCCGCTTCCATCTCGGCACGCGCTTGGAGCAGGACAAGACTCCACTCCCAGCGGTCCGAAACACCTGGGAGACCGCCGTAGTGCAGTTCGTAGCAGCAGTAGAGCGCCAGCTGCAGGTCCTCATCGTCGAGCGAGCACGTCCGCGCGATCGGGGGCCGCGCCGGCACCGGTTCGTCCGGCGAACGACCGAGCGCGTCGAAAAGCCAGCCGCTGATCTCGCCTCTCGCTGAAGGAAGCCCCACCGTCGGTGCCTCCTACCCCCTGCCGGTCGGGCAAACCACGCGCTCAGTCGCAAAAGCGATCGGCGAGCCACCGTGCGAGACCGACCGCGCCCTCGCGGGCGACCACGTCTCGCTGGACCAGAGCGCCGTTGCGCTCGACGAGCCGGCGGGCGCGCTCGATCTCGGCCGCGCTCGAGAACCGATCGGCGACGGGCTCGAGTTCGATCCAGGAGCGCATGAAGGCATTGGCGGGTCGGCCGCCGCTCGCCCGTATCGAGGTCCGCGAGCGTGCCTTCCACGCCGTGGCGGCACGCCGACCAACGGTTCTCCTCGATGCGCCAGCGGGCGGGTCGTCCACGCTGTCGCCGGCATGGTGACGCTCAGCCAGCAATACCACCAAAGCGTGCGCGACAGCCGCCACAGCGCCGGCATCGGCGAGCGAGGTCTGGGCATCCGGCACGCGCAGCTCGAGCGTGCCGTAGCGAGGATGAGGTCGCAGCTCCCACCACCACGACCCCGCGTCGGGAACGACACCGGCGCGGCACCCCACCTCAGCTCGCCGGCCAGCTCGTCCCAGCTTTTCAAGTGAGGCGGGATTCCCTGCCGGGGCAGCAGCTCCGAGATCTTGGGCCTGACGGCGGCGAGCCCGGTCAGGCGTCCCTGATAGACGGGGGAGTTCGCGGCGAGCGCGGCGAGCTCGGGAAGATGCCCCCGCAAGCCGTTGTAGACCGCCAACGTGCGGGCGGCGCCGCCTACCGCCACGTGGATCTGCAGGGCGCACACCAGCTGGCTTCGAGCAATGATGCCGTATTCGCTCGCAGTCGGGTCGTAGCGCGAACCCGAGTTGAGGCGCCCCTCGACGGCACTGAACGGGTGCACCCCCGCCACAGCCGGGCGTACATGACCCTCGCTCGCCTCCAGCAACCTTGCTCGGCTGGCGGCGAGATCGCGCATCGCGGAGGGCACGTCCCGGTGCGGAGGCGTGGTGATCTCCAGTTGCGACGCCGGCAACTCGAGCTTGAAGGTGGGACTACGTTCCAGTCGCTCCAGCAGCTCCGGTGCGCGGTCCGACAGCTCGAGGGTCCGCGGCTCGAGCAGCATGATCTCCTCCTCCAGCCCGACGGTGAAGGCGACCGGCGCGTCGAACGTCGCTGCGAGGTCGTTGCCCGTCACGGTTTCAACGTTCCAGCTTGGGAAACAAGCTGGGGGTGCGGCTGCTGCGGATCCCGGGTGTCTTCGCTCCGATCAGCGACACCCGGCTGCTCGCGGAGTGTATGCGCCGCGAGCTTCGCCCCGGCGACGCGGTCGCCGACATCTGCACCGGCAGCGGCGCCCTCGCGGTGCTCGCCGCACTGGCGGGCGCCGGACGCGTGACGGCAATCGACATATCCCGACGAGCGGTGCTCGCGGCGAGACTCAACGCCCGACTCAACGGCGTCTCACTGCGCTCCCTCCGCGGAGACCTCTTCGACCCGCTGGGAGGCGAGCAGCTTGATCTGATCGTCAGCAACCCGCCGTATGTACCCACCCCCACGGACGCCATTCCCACACGTGGGCGGGCAAGGGCGTGGGACGCGGGCCGCGACGGGCGCATGCTGCTGGACCGCATCTGCACCCAAGCGTCGCGGTACCTGGCGCCCGGTGGGACATTGCTCGTCGTGCAATCGCACGTGTGCGACACCCAGCTGACGCTCGACCAACTGACATCTGGAGGCCTGGCTGCGGACATCGCGGCCTCACGAGTTGGCCCGCTGGGACCGCTGCTCGCGGAGCGAGCCGAATGGCTCCAACGAGATGGTCGCCTTCAACCGGGCGTCGATGAGGAGGAGCTCGTGGTGATAAGGGCGCGGCGCCCTTGCGCGCACGTTGGTACGCGCGTGGGTAGCTCGGACACGCGCGTGCTGGCTTAGCCCAGCGGCTTGCGCTCGAGCCGGTGGACCGCGGGGCCGTGAAGCACCTCGCCGGTAGGGGCGAAGCGCGATCCGTGGCAAGGGCAGTCCCAGCTTCGCTCAGCTCGGTTCCAGTTGACCTGACAGCCGAGGTGAGTGCAACGCGTCGACACCGCGACCAGCTCTCCCTGCTCGTCGCGGTAGGCGGCCACCTTCTGGCCGTTGTGGGTGACGATGTCGCCCTCTCCGCGCGAGAGGTCCTCGATCGACCGGGAGCCGGGCTTTGAGACCCTGTCGGCGACGAAGCGCAACCCGGCCTCGGCGTTCTCTTTGACGAAGCTGGCGGCGGAGGCCCTCGGCGTGAAGCGGTTCGGGTCGAACAGCCCAGCCCACGCGTTCTCGCGCTCGCGCACGAGATCGGCCAGCAGCAACGCCGCGGCGGTGCCGCCGGTCATCCCCCACTTCGCGAAGCCGGTCGCCATGAAGACGCGATCGGCCCGCAGCGTGAGCGGGCCGATGTAGGGAACCCCGTCGATCGTGGTGTTGTCCTGTGAGGACCAGCGGTAGTCGACTGACTGAACGTCCCAATGGTCGCGGGCGAAGCCTTCCAGACGCCGGTAGCGCTCCTCGGTGTCGCCGCCGGTCCCGGTCTTGTGGCCTTCGCCGCCGACGAGCAGCAGCTCCTCGCCGGCAAGGGGCACCGCTCGTACCGAGCGGGTCGGAGAATCGCCGCTGATGTGCATGCCTTCGGGCGGGGGGCCGGCGATGTGGCACAAGATCGCGTAGGAGCGTCGTGGGTGGACGCGAGCGAAGGCGAGCGAGCGGTCGAGGAACGGGTAGTGGGTCGCGACGACGACCTTGTCGGCGGTCACGCGACCACCTGGAGTCTTGACCACGCAGTCCTTGTCGGTGTCGACCTCCACGGCGCGGGAGTCCTCATAGACCCTGCCGCCGGCTTGAGCGTGAGGCGCTCGGCGAGCGTCAGCAGGTACTTGCGCACGTGGAACTCGGCCTGGTCACCAAAGCGCACCGCGCCGGCGACGGCAAAGGGCAGCGGCGGCTCGGAGATAAGGGTGGCCGGCAGTCCCGCCTCGACGGCGGCGGCCACCTCGTCCTCGAGCTTGGCGCGGCTGCCGTCCGAGGTGACGTAGGCGTAGGAGGCCTGGCGGCGGAAGTCGCAGTCGATGCCATCGCTTTCCACCCGAGCAGCCATCCATGCCAGCGCGGCCTGGTTGGCCTGGCCGTAGGTACGGGCGCCCTCGACACCGAACTTCGCGCGCAGCCGCGCGTAGATCAGCCCGTGCTGGGAGGAGACCTTGGCCGTTGTGTAGCCGCTGACTCCGCGGGCGAGCTGGTTGGCCTCGAGCAGCACGACGTCGATGCCGGCCTCATTGAGCAACAGCGCCGTCGTGATGCCGACGATACCGCCACCGATCACGACGACATCGGCGTGAACATGCTCGTCGAGCGAGGGATGCGCCGGCTGCCGGGGCCGGTCTCGATCCAGACCGACTCGTTCGTGGTGGCGGCGACCCTCATGCCCGAGGACGGATCTTGCCTGGCTGGCAGCCTTGCGCAGGGCAAGGTCCTCGAGGCGCATCAGCGACTCCGCGTTGCGGCCGGGCGTGAGAGCTGCACGAGCGGGCTGAACGCGAGGAACGCGGTGACCCCGTCGGGGTTCTCGGTCATGCGAACACGGTGCCACCGTCGCGAGGGGTCATCGTCAGCGTCACGCGTGCGGTGCCGAACGGACGGGCCTTCGCGCGGATGCACAGCAGGTCAGGGCGGCGCGCCTCGAGCGACACCGTGTGATCGCTCACCGTGAAGGGCCCGAACCCGATCGTGTGATGAAACTTCGAGTCCGGGGCGGGCCAGTCGGGGTCGGCGTCACGGATCAGCTTCGAGCCGACGACCCAATAGCCGTAGCCACCTGGACTGGCCAGCACGTCCCACACCGTCTCTGGCGGCACGGGCATGAACCTTTCGGTGGTTGCCACGATGCACCGCTACCCGCTTGTCCTCGCGCTACGCCTCCTCGTTCGGGTCCTCTTCGGCCGCCAGCTTCAGGGAGCCGTCAAGCACCTCTTGAAAATGGCGCTGCTGGATCGGCAGCGCCCAGTCGGTGAGCTTGCGCAACTCGTCGATGTCGGCCCGCTCGTTCAGCTTGGCGACGATCGACCAGTGGCCGACCTCGCCCGCCTCGGCCATCGTGAGGAACTCGAACCCGTCGAGCGGGTCGTCCTCGTCGGCGAGATAGGCGTGGCGCATCTCCGTGGCTTCCCGCTTGACCGCGCGAGCCTCGTCGAGGATCGCCGTCTTCTTGCCCTTGAACGATGAGGCCAGTGCCGTGCAGCGGCGCTGGGTCTCGCGGGCATCCTCGCGCGCCTGTGCGAGCTTCTTGGCCAGCGGCTCGTGCTCGGAGCCCAGCATGCCGCGCACCTCCTGCGCGGCATCCTGGGCGGCCATTGCAAGGCCGAGCACCTCGGCCAGCTTGCTCTCGAGGTTTGAGAGGGTGGCCATGGCTAGGAGACGGCGTCCTTGGCGCCCTCGACGACGTCCTTGACCTTGCCGACAACGCCGTTCGTATCGTTGGCCACCACGCCGGTGGGCTCATCGGACAGGCCGGCCGCGTTGCGCAGCCGCCGGGCGATGTCTGCGATCTCCTCCGGCGCGTAGTCCGGAGCGAAGACGCCCTCCTGGGCAGGCAGATCAAATGGCGGGGTGCCCTCGGGCGCCTCGTCGACGACCTCGAGGTCCTCGCCGTCTCGGGGTGCGCTCCGTTGAAGACCGCCGCGAGCTCGAGATAGTCACCGGGCGAGAAGCGGTAGAGCTTCAGGTGCTCGCCCTTCTGGATGTGCGGCTGGCACTCGGGAATGGTGTCCGTCGGGATCCGCGGCGAGGGGAACATCTTCGAGAGGTCCGCGCCGGTGAGCCGCTCTACCGCCCGCGCGTAGGCCACCTGGTGGACGCCGCCGCGCACGAGCAGGTAGCCCGTCAGCGCCCGCGCCGCCGGGTGGTCGACCATCTCGTAGACCTTGAGCTTGTTGTTGCGCGCGCCGGTCTCGAGAAAGAAGTTGTGGGTGAGGTCCTCGACGAGATCGCCCGTCGACGTGACGTAGTCGCCGTTCCAGGGCTTGCCGTTCGAATCCTGCACGAGCGCGGCCGCTCCACCCGCGATGAAATGCTGCGGGTTGAGGAGGTCGCCCGGGGCGGGGAGCGCGTTCTTTTCGCCAGCACCGGTGAGCATCGTGTTGATCGTGGTCGCGACGAGCTCGATGTGCCCGAACTCCTCGGCGGCGATGTTGGCGACCAGGTCGAAGAAGGGGCGTGCCTTCTGCCGGGCACGGAAGTTGAACGACTGGTAGGTGTAGTTCATGAAGGTCGACATCTCGCCGAACTTGCCGCCCAGCAGCTCCTGGACGGCGGCGGCGCCGGCGGGGTCGGGAGTCGATGGCGGGGGCAGCTCGGTCTGGAGTCGGTCGATGCGCAGGATCATCTTGGCGTGCTCCTATCTAGGACGTAGTCTTGAATAGGACCGACTGCCCGGGAGTTGGATAGGTAAACATGGGGGGATGACGGTCGACCAGGACTACGGCGAACTGCTGCGTGCGCGCGGGCTGCGGGTGACCCCTCAGCGGCGGGCCATCGTCGGCGCGTTCTCGAACGGGCCCGCCGAGCACCTGTCCGCCGACGAGATCCACGCACGGGCGGCGGCCGTTGTTCCGGAGTTGGGCCGCGGGACCGTCTATGCGACCCTCGCCGAGCTGACGGAGCTGGGGATCCTCGGTGCTCTCGGAAGCCCGGAGCCGGTGCGCTACGAGACGAACACCAACCCCCACCACCACTTCCGCTGTCGGCTGTGCATGAGGATGTTCGACATCGAGATCCCCGAGCCGGCGACCGAGAGCCTCACGGATAAGAGCTTCGTAGTTGAGCACGTGGCGGTGACCGCAGAGGGAATCTGCGCCGCATGCGTGGCCTACGACAAGGGCCTGCGTGCCGGCGCGAGGCGCGCCCGCAACCGGCCGTCGTCCGAGCTGCCCGCGAGCGTCGCCGCCACGACTGTCGGCACGCCGGTGGGCACGCTCGCGCTCGGCGCGACGCCCGACGGAGTGGTGCGCGTCGTCTTCGACAGCCATGCCGACGTCCCGGCGCTCGAGGACGCGATCCGCGCCCGGCGCGGCACCCGCGCCGCCCGCGGACAGATCGCCGCCGCGAAAAAGGCGATAGCCGCGTACTTCGCCGGCGACCCGCCCGGCGATTGCGCGATCGACTGGGCCAGCCTCACCGGCGCAAGGACACTGCGCGCCGCCATGACGATTCCCCGCGCGGAGGACGTCTCCTACGACGCTCTCGATCCCTCGACCGGGGCACAGGAGATCGGGCAGATCCTGGGCGCCAACCCGCTGGCGATCCTCGTTCCGTGCCACCGCGTGACACGGGGGCACGAAGTGCCGGCGGAGTACGTGGGAGGCATTGAGAAACGCGACGCGTTGCGGGAGTTCGAGCGCGCGACGCACGGGCTCGCGCGGTCGCCGCGCGAGCTTTCGGCGTCCTAGCGCCCGCGGCGGCCGAAGGAGTGGCCCGCGGGCGCCACCGCACGTAGATCGCCTCCTCCGCGTCGGGCGACGCCTCGCCCGCCTCGGTGCTCCACACCCGGCGCGGCTCGATGTGCTTGACCTTCGCCGCGGGCAGGTCGGGGCGCTCCAGGCGCTCGATGTGGTCGACCAGCACGTTGGTGGTGCCCTCGCGCTGCTCCAGACGGCCGGTGGCCAGCACCAGCGGCTCGGAGCGCACGGCGAGGCGAAAGCGCTCGTGGATCGGCGGGGGGACGATCAGGTTGAGCGTGCCCAGCTCGTCCTCGAGCAGCATGAAGGTCACGCCCTTCGCGGTGGCCGGGCGCTGGCGCGCGATCACCAGGCCGGCCACCCGCACCCGGCGCCCGTGCTGTCCGATCTCGAGCTCCGCGCTCGTGCGCAGGTCGGAGGGCAGGCCGGGGCGCATCAGCTCGAGCGGGTGCTCGCGCAGGGTCACCCCGGTCGAGCCGTAGTCGGCCAGCATCCGCTCCCAGGCCGACAGCGCGCGCAGCTCCGGCCCCGCGTGGGGCTCGAGCGGCAGCGCCAGCTGGGTGCCGTGGGCTCCCACGGGCACGCCGGGCACCGCCACCCCGAGCATCCACAGCGCCTGCCGCCGCCGCCCCGCCGGCGGGCCCTCGGCCAGCTCGTCGCACGCGCCCGCCCAGGCCAGCTTGCCCAGCGTCTCCGCCGAGGCGCCCGAGCGGCCGGCCAGGTCGCCCAGCGAGCGCCACGGCCCGCCCTCGTCGCGCTCGGCGGCCAGCGCGCGGATCTCCTGCTCGCGCACGCCGTTGACGTAGCCCAGGCCCAGGCGCCACCGCAGCCCGCCGGCGTGGCCGGGTGCGCAGGGTTCGGTTTCCACGCGGCAGTGCGCTGTGCTCGCCACCACGCACGGCGCCCGCACCTCCACCCCCACGCGCTGGGCCTCGTGCACCAGCGAGTCGGGCGGATAGAAGCCCATCGGCTGCTCGTTGAGCAGCGCGCAGAGAAACTCGGGGTGGTAGTGCACGCGTAGCCAGGTGGACTGGTAGGCCAGCAGGCCGAACGCAGCCGAGTGGGCCTTGGGAAAGCCGAAGCCGGCGAAGCCCACGATCTGGCTCCAGACCCGCTCGGCCGACTCGGGCGCGGCGCCGCGCTCGACCGCGCCGGCCAGGAACTTCTCCTCGTAGGCGCGCAGGGCGGCCTCCGAGCGCTTGCGGCTCATCGCCCGCCGCAGCCCCTCGGCCTCGCCGGCGCGAAAGCCGGCGAAGGCCATCGCCACCTCGAGCACCTGGTCCTGGAAGACGATCGTGCCCAGCGTGTCGCGCAGCACCGGCTCCAGCATCGGGTGCTCATAGGGCACCTTGAAATTCGGGTCGGCGCGCAGCGCCTTGCGCCGCTCGATGTAGGGATGCACCGCGCCGCCCACGATCGGCCCCGGGCGCACCAGCGCCACCTGCACGGTGATGTCGTCGAGGTTCTCGGGGCGCGTGCGCTTGAGCATCTGCATCTGCGCGCGCGACTCGATCTGGAAGACCCCCATCGTCTCCGCGTCCTGGATGCGGTCGTAGACCTCGGGGTCGTCGTAGGGGATGCGCGACAGGTCGATGCTCTCGCCGCGCACGCGTGTCGATCTCGACCACGCAGCGCTCGACCGCCGAGAGCATCCCCAGGCCGAGCAGGTCGATCTTCAGAAAGCCGGCGTCGCCGCAGGAGTCCTTGTCCCACTGCACCATTTGGCGGCCTTCCATCGAGGCGGGCTGCACCGGGCAGAGGTCGATCAGGGGCTGGGTCGAGATGACCATCCCGCCCGGGTGCTGGGAGCAGTGGCGGGGCAGGCCCCAGGCGTCGCGGGCCAGCTTGACCAGGGCGTCCCAGCGCGGCGAGCGCTGCCCGCGCCGGTCGCGCTTGGGGCACCTCCTCCTCGATGTCGTTGCGGTCCTTCCAGGGGTCGACCGCCCGGGCCAGGCGCTCGATCTCCCCGGGCGGCAGGCCGAGCGCCTTGGCGAAGTCGCGCACCGCCGAGCGCACCTGGAAGGTCGAGTAGGCGGCCACCAGCGCGCAGCGGTCGCGCCCGTAGCGGTCGTGCACGCGGGGGATCAGGACGTCGCGGATGTCGCGCGGGAAGTCGAGGTCGATGTCGGGCAGCGAGGTGATCTCGTCGTTGAGAAAGCGGCCTAGCAGCAGCTCGTTGGCGATCGGGTCGATGTGCGAGAGGCCGGTGAGGTAGCAGACGATCGAGGACACGCTCGAGCCCCTCCCCCTCCCCGGCGGCAGCAGGCGCCGCGTCGACTCCGGACCGCGCACCTCGCAGGCCACCTCGCGCGCCAGCTCGAGCATGTCGCGGTGCAGCAGGAAGAAGCCGGACAGGCCCAGATGGCGGATCACCCGCAGCTCCTCCTCCAGGCGCGCCTGCGCGTCGGCGCGGCCGGGATAGCGCTCCTCGACCGCCAGCCAGCACAGCTCGGCGAGCTTTTGGTCGGCGTCGGGATCCTCCGAGCCCGGGTAGCGGTAGCCCAGGTCCTCGGTCAGGTCGAAGCGCAGGCGCTCGGCCAGCAGGCCGCTCTCCTCCACCGCGCGCGGGTGCTCGCGAAAGCGCTCGAGCCATGCGCTCGGGCGGGGAGAGCACGTGCGAGGAGTTGCCGCGCCGCCGCGGCTCGGTCTCGTCGAGGGTCGCGCCCATGCGCACCGCGACCATCGCGTCCTGCAGTGCGGTGCGCTCACGCGCGTGCGCGTGGACGTTGCCGGTGGCGACGCAGGGCACGCCGATGCGCTCGGCCAGCTCGGACAGCAGGCGGTTGCGCCGGCGGTCGTGGCGCCAGAAGGGGCGCTGGAGCTCGACGCGAAAGCGATCGGGGCCAAAGATGGAGAGCAGCCGGCGGGCCGCCGCCGCCGCGCCGGGGTGGTCCCCGGCCTCCACGCGCGCGGCCACCGCGCCGTCGCCGGCGCATCCCGACAGGCACACCAGTCCCTGCGAGCAGCGCTCGACGTCGGCCAGCGAGACGCTCGGCTCCTCGTCGATCGCGTCCTGTCCCGGCCGCCGCCCGTCGAGAACCTGGGCGGTGGGGTCGGACCAGCCCTCGCGCGCCCAGCGCCGGGTATGCCAATGCGAGGCGGTGATCAGCCGGCACAGGTTGGTGTAGCCCTCGCGGGTCTCGCACAGGAGGGTGAGGTGGCGGCCGTCGTCGAGCGTGATCTCGGCGCCGGTGATCGGCCTCACCCCGAGCGGCTTGAGCGCCTGGGCCATCTCCATGGCCCCGTGGAGCCCGTCGTGATCGGTCAGGGCCAGGGCCGAGTGGCCCTGCTCGGCCGCCGCACCCGCGAGCTCCACCGGGTGCGACGCCCCATCGAGGAATGAGAAGGCCGAATGGCAATGGAGCTCGACGTAGGGCACGAACACATGTTCGCACATTCAGGCCAGCGCACGCTCAGGCCAGGGCACCCTCCCGGATCTGCGTCAGGCGCATGTGGTTGCCCGACGGGTCGCGAAGTCCGGCGTCGATTCCGTACGGGCGCTCCTCGGGCTCCTCCACGAACTCCACGCCGCGGCCCTTGAACTCTTCGTAGGAGGCCCGGCAGTCGTCGGTGGTGAGGAAGACCGTTCCCGCGAAGCCCTTCGCCATCAGCGCGCGCACCTGGTCGCCCGTCTCGGAATCCATGACCGGCTGGCCGGGAATGGCCATCAACACGATCGAGAAGTCATCCTGCCCGGCCGGACCCACCGTGAGCCAGCGGAAGCCCCCCATCTCCGGCATGGTCACATCGGCCTTGACCTCGAAGCCCAGCTTCTCCGTGTAGAACGCGAGCGCCTCGTCCTGGTCGTGGACCCACAGCTGCGCGTTGGCGATCTTGATCATCGTGCTCTCCTTGAGTCGACTGAACGGTCGCCAGTGACGCTACGGGGCCGCTGAGCCGCTGTCTTCTCGAAACGTGCGGTGTTGCGGGCGCCCGTAGAAACGAACCACGCAGGCCGGGACCCGAGCCTGGACGGCCGCCGGCGGAAAGGACGCGCGGTAGGCCTTGGGCGATGCGCCGAACATGCGCTTGAAGCTGGTGGTGAACGAGCCCACGCTCTGCAGCCCCACTGAGAAACAGATCTCCGCCACGGAGTGATCGGTGGTGCGCAGCAGCGCCGCGGCGCGCTCGAGGCGCCTGGTGAGCAGGTAGGAGTGCGGCGACTCGCCGAAGGTGCGCCGGAACTCCCGGCTGAAGTGGGCGCGCGACAGGCCGGCGGCGCGGGCCATGTCGTCCACGTCGAGCGCCTCGAAGTAGCGGGCGTCGGCCAGGTCCTTGGCGCGCAGCAGGTGGCGGGCGGGAGGCACGAAGGACATGAGCGGCCGATTATCGATGACTTTGGGCATGCCCCCCGGTCCTATGGGGAAGAAAACGAAAAAAGGAGACAGCGATGTTGGAGAACAGCGAAGCGTTCAGCGGATTTGCGGTGCCCGACCTCGAACAGGCCAAGCAGTTTTACGGCGAAACGCTCGGCCTGAAGGTGACCGACCTGGACGAGGACGTCCTGCTCCAGCTGGAGCTCGCCGGAGGCCGCAACGTCCTGCTCTACGTCAAGCCCGACCACGCCCCGAGCAACTACACGATCCTCAACTTCCCGGTCGACGACATCGACGCGGTCGTCGACGGTCTCGCCGAGCGCGGAGTCGAGTTCGAGCGCTACGACGACTTCGACCAGGACGACAAGGGCATCTTCCGCGGCGAGGGCCCGCTCATCGCCTGGTTCAAGGACCCCGCGGGCAACATCCTGTCGGTGCTCAAGGAGGGCTAGGCAGCGGCCTGGGCGCCTCCATCCTCCTCGCTCGCGGCCATGCGGGCGAGGAGGTCGTGGAGCACCTCCATCTCCTGCTCGGAGAGCGGAGCGAGCAGCCGGTCCGCGGTGACCTGCGCGACCTTGCGTCCCGCGGCCAGCTTCTTCTGCCCCGCTCCCGTGAGGTGGAGCGCGTAGCGGCGCCGGTCCCCCTCGTAGGGCCGGCGCTCCACGAGCCCGTCTCGCTCGAGCTCGTCCAGGCTTGCCACCAGTCCGCTGGGGTCCAGTCCCAGGCGCCGGCCCAGCTCCTTTTGCGAGCTTCCCTGCGCGAGCGCGATGTGGTTGAGCAGCGCGAAGTGCTTGGCCCGTAGCCCGATCGGCTCCAGCCCGGCGACGAAACGACCGGACTGAGTGCGGCCCACCCGGCTGAGCAGGTGGGCGGTCCGAACCGGCAGGGGCGGGTTTGGCCGTGGCGACATTCGGCAATACTATCAATGAATAGTTTATCTATTGAAAGGCCAAGCAAATGAGCGATGAGTACCGGCAAACTGTGCGACGCGTGCTCGACGAGATGTTCGCCAAGGGCAACCTCGACGCCGCCGACGAGCTGATCCACCCCGACTTCGTCAACCACGAGGCTCCCCCGGGCAGCCCGCAGGGCCCCGAGGGGCTCAAGCAGACCACGGCCTGGCTGCGCGGGCTCTGGGGCGACATGAGGGCCGACATCGAGGACGAGATCTGCGACGGAGACAAGGTCGTGGCCCGCGTGACCATGCACGGCCGCCACGAAGGCGAGTTCCTCGGCAAGGCGCCGACCGGCAAGGAGTACGCCGTGCAGCAGATCCACATCTACCGCTTCGAGGATGGCAAGGTGATCGAGCACTGGGGCTGTCGCGACGACCTTGGACAGGCGCTTCAGCTCGCCCTGATCGGTGACTGAGGGCGCTTAGTCTGTGGCTATGCCGGTCCCGCTCGAGCTGCTCGTCCCGTTCCTCCTCGCCTCGATTCTGGTGACGGTGATCCCCGGCGCGGACATGGCGCTCATCACCCGGCAGGTCCTCGTGGGAGGGCCGGCCCTGGCCCAGAGGACGATCTTCGGGAACCTCGCCGGGATACTCGTGCGCGGGGTCGCGCTGGCGGTTGGCCTGTCGGCGCTGGTCGTGGCCTCGGCCACCGCCTATACCGCGGTCAAGCTCGCCGGCGCCGCCTACCTGGTCTATCTCGGGGTCGCGGCTCTGCTGGCCTCCCGGCGTCCGCCGGCCAAGGCCCCAGCGGCGGTCGGGGGCTCGCCGCGACGGGCTTTCCTGGCCGGGCTGATCAGCACCGTCCTGAACCCCAAGCCGGCGCTCTTCTTCCTGACCTTCCTGCCTCAGTTCGTCGACCGCGACGCTGCCGTCCTGCCGCAGACGCTGACCCTGTCGGCCATCCACGTGATCGTCGGGCTCGTCTGGCTTTCCGCCTACGCCCGCCTGGTCCACCGCGCCCACGGGCTGCTCAGCGCACCGCGGGTCAAGGCGTGGCTCGAGCGGACCACCGGTGTGCTGCTCATCGCTCTCGGGCTGCGGGTGGCCGTCGAGCGCCGGTGAGCGAGCGCCTGCACGCGATCGTCGAGCAGCTCGCGGTCGAGCCCGGCGACCGGGTACTCGAGATCGGTTGCGGGCACGGGGTGGCCGCAAGCATGGTGTGCGAGCGCCTCGAGGACGGCCATCTCACGGCGGTCGACCGCTCCGCGAAGATGATCCGGGCCGCCGAGCGCCGAAACGCAGCCTTCGTGGAGGCCGGGAGGGCCGAGTTTCTCATCGCCGCGCTCGAGGACCTGGATCTCGGAGACCGGCGTTTCGACAAGGTCTTTGCCGTGCGGGTTGGCCTGTTTCACCGCGAGCCCGAACGGGCCCGCGCGTTGGCGGAGCGGTGGCTGGTGCCCGGCGGGACCGTTTCGGCCTTCTTTGACCCTCCGGCTAGAGTGCCCCGCCCATGCGCCGACTCCCAGCGGGCCTCGCCCTAGCCTCAATTGCCGTTCTGTGCCTCACCGCGCCGCCCGCGGGCGCCGCGCTCAAGGCGAAGGGCAGCATCAAGCAGGCCTACGTGGTCGGGGCGAAGAAGGGTCAGCGCCTCGTGCTGCGAGACGCCCAGGGGCGGTTCGTCGCCGCCGGGAGCGCGGACCGCTTCGGCAGCAAGATCTTTCGTGGCGTGAAGCCAGGCCCGGGCTACCGGGTGCAGCGCTCCCGGCCCTTCCGGGTGCTGCGGGCCGGCGAGAACCCGCCGCAGTCGTTCTATCGCCGCGAGAAGCTCAAGCAGGGGCTCAACTACGTAACGGTTCGCGACGGCGTGGAGCTGGCGATGACCGTGCGCCTGCCCGCGGGCAAGAAGCTCAGCGACGGTCCGTTCCCGACCTTCATCGAGTACTCCGGCTACCAGGTGGCCGCCCCCAACGACCTGCTGCAGTCGGTGGTCGACTCGCTCACCGGCAGCGGCGCGCCCCCCGATCCGCTGGCGCCCGCCACATCCACCGCGGTCGGCTCGCTGATCGGGCCGCTGCTCGACTTCGCCGTGGTGAGCGTGCAGATGCGCGGCTCGGGATGCTCGGGCGGCGCCTTCGACCTCTTCGACCTGCCCACCACCTACGACGGCTACGACGCGGTCGAGACCGTCGCCGCGCAGAACTGGGTCAAGGGCGGCAAGGTGGGCATGGGCGGCATCTCCTTCTCCGGCATCACCCAGCTGTTCACCGCCGGCACGCAGCCGCCGCATCTCTCCGCCATCGCCCCGATGTCGGTCACCGACGACCTCTACACGGGCACGGGCTATCCGGGCGGGATCTTCAACTCGGGCTTCGCGCAGACGTGGATCCAGGAGCGCATGGACGACGCGCGGCCCGCCCCCGCCGGTGGCCAGCCCTGGGCCCGCGCGCTGGTCAAGGCGCGGCGACAAGCGCTGCCGCGCCAACCAGCGCCTGCGCCTGCAGACCCAGAACGCGCTGGCCCTGCAGAAGGCCAATCCATTCCGCACGCCATCCCTGTTCGCACAGAGAGCCCCGGGACGCTGGCTGAAGCGCGTGAAGGTGCCCGTCTTCCTGGTCGGCCAGTTCCAGGACGAGCAGACCGGGGGCCACTTCGCCGAGAGCCTGTCCGCCCTCAACGGCAAGCCCAACGTCTGGATCTCCATGCAGAACGGGGTTCACGCCGACTCGCTGGGGCCGAGCACCATCACCCGCTGGGCGGAGTTCATGAAGATCTACGTCGCGCGCGAGGTGCCGGTGGTGCCACCGACCGTGATCGGGCTCAGCGGCGAGCTCTACCGCTTCCTCGCCGATGCCGGCGCCGCTCCGGTCGAGCAGTCGCGCTTCGCGAGCTTCTCCAGCGTGGCCGCGGCCAGGGCGCAGTTCGCCAAGGACCCGCATGTGCGGCTTCTGATGGACAACGGCGCCGGGCCTCAGGGGCCGGGCTCGATCGGCGCCACCTGGGAGCTCGGCTACCGGGCCTGGCCGCCGCCCCAGGCCAAGGCCACGGGGTACTTCCTCGGGCCGAACGGGGTCCTCGGCTCGAAGCCCGCGGCCTCGTCCACGGTCGCCTACCAGGCGGACCCGGGCGCCCGGCCCAGGCAGACGCTGCCCGGTGACGGTGCCGAGGACGCCTGGAAGGCCCAGCCGCCCTACGACTGGGCTCCGCTCGCGGCGGGCAAGGGCCTCGGCTTCACCACCGCGGCGCTGGACCGCGACGTGGTGATCGCCGGACCGTCCAGCCTCGACGTGTTCCTGAAGTCCTCCGCGCGCGACACCGATCTCCAGGTGACGCTCAGCGAGGTGCGCCCGGACGGCCGCGAGACCTACGTGCAGAACGGGTGGCTGCGCGCCTCGCACCGCAAGCTCGACCCCCGGCGCTCGACGGCTCTCGATCCCTTCCCCACCCACCTGAAGTCCGACGCCGCGCAGCTACCCAAGGGCCGCTTCACGCTCGTGCGGGTGCCCGTCTATCCGGTGGCTCACGCCTTCCGGGCCGGCTCGAAGATCAGGATCACGCTCCAGGCCACGGGCGGCGACCGCCCGCGCTGGGACTTCGCCACCGTCGACCGGGGCGGGGGCCGCAACACGGTGAGCCTGGGCGGAGCGCGAGCCTCCCGGCTGGTGCTGCCCGTGCTGGCCGGCGCGGACGCGAAGGGCACCCCGCTCCCCGGGGCCACGGCGCTGCGCGGCCAGCCCGGCCGCGCCTACGTGCCCGCCTCGAACGGAGGCTAGGCCGCCGACTCGTGGCGCCGCTTGGCCCGGTAAAGGGCCTCGTCGGCGCGCACCATAAGGCGCTCGGGATCGTCCCCGGGCTGGTAGACCGAAACGCCGAAGCTCGCGTCGATGGCGTCGCCCGACGCGAGCAGCCTTCCCGCAACGGCGTCGCGCAGGCGCCGGACCACGCGCTCCGCGTCGAGGCGGTTGGCGGCGGGAAGGATCACCGCGAACTCGTCGCCGCCGACCCGGTAGGCCTCGTCCGAGCGCCGCAGCTGGCTCTGCAGCGCGGCGGCGAGCAGCTGGAGGGCCTCGTCACCGGCCTCGTGGCCATGGGTGTCGTTGAGCGTCTTGAGGTTGTCCATGTCGCACAGCACGAGCGCGAAGCCCACGCCGCTGTCGATCTCGCGGCCCACATGGGCGTCGAACGCGCGCCGGTTCGGCAGCCCGGTGAGCGAGTCGTGCGTGGCCTCGTGGCGCAGCTTCACCGCCTGCTCGGAGGCGCTCAGCGCGGCCACGGCCTGGTTGGCGAACAGCCGCAGCGCCTGCAGGCGGGCGCGCGTCGGCAGCAGCCGGTCGCGGGGATCGTCGACCCAGATCATGCCGGTCCAGCGTTCGCCGTCGCGCAGCGGCACGAGCAGCCAGTGCCGCGACCAGGCATGCGGGCCACGGCCGCTGCGATCCGAGGAGGAACGCTCCTCGATCCCGAGCCGAGCGGTGGCGATCTCTCCGGGGATTAGGTAGCAGCCTGCCACCTCGAACTCCTCGGTGAGCACGGGCGTGAGCATCTCGATGGTGGTGCCGAGGTTCATGGCGGGATCGTCGATCGACCACCCCGTGGCGGCCATCGGCCGCAGCGGCCCGCCTCTGGTCGCCGCCTGCTGAATCGCGACCTTGTCGAAGCCGAGCGCATCCTCGATGCCGTCGCAAACCGCCTGCAGGACGGCGTCGACGTCGTCGGCCTCGGCCAGGCGAGCGGACACCTCGAGCACACGCTCGAGCATGCGCTGGTGGAGGACGTCGTTGGCCGTGTTCTGCGCGATCTGGAGAGCCAGCGCGGCGTGGCGCGAGATGGTCACGAGCGCCTCGAGCTCTGCGGCGGAGGGGCGCCGGCCGGTCTCCGGCTCGTCGACCGAGATCGCCCCGAGGATGTTCCCGCGGCCGTCGCGCAGGGGCACGAACAGGGCGTCCCCGGGCAGCCAGGCGTCCGGGTCCTCGCTCACCGGCAGGTCGGGCACGTAAGTGTCTATGCCGAGCGAATCCCAGTCGAACTCGCCGTCGGGTAGGAAGTAAGCGCCGCCGCGTTCGAAGCGCGGCACGAACATCGGGGTCCACGTGTCGTTGGGCGAGCTCTTGCCGACCAGCTGTCGCACCGATTCCTCCGAGCCCACCGCGGCGGCGGCGAGCATGTCGTCGAAGGCGGGTCGATACACGTTGACCACCACGGCCCGGTAGCCGAGCACCTCGCCAATGGCCCCGGCCACGTCCTGCAGCACCTCCTCGAGGTCGCCCTCGTCGCGCACCGAGGCGGTGCGCTCGAACGTCACACCGAGCCGCGAGAGCATGGCCAGGGTGTCAGGCACCGCCGGCCTCGCTTCGCTTGGACCCCAGGGGCACGACCTTGGCCTGCTCGGAGCGCATCTCACGGCAGACGCGAACCGCCTCGGGGTCCACCTCGGGCCAGCGAGCGCCGGGGCGCCCGAGCGCCCAGCCCTGGCCGTAGGCCACTCCCAGGTGAATCAGCACGCGCAGCTCGTCGAGTGTCTCGACCCCCTCCGCGCAGATCACGGCGTTGGTCGAGCGGGCGAAGTGAACCAGCGATCCGATCAGCGCGATCTTGGCCGGATTGGAGTGGACATCGGCCACCAGCGCGCGGTCGAGCTTGATGATGTCGGCGCGCATGCTCATCACCTGCTGCAGCCCGGCGTATCCCTCCCCGGCATCGTCGACGGCGATGCGCGCCCCGCGGGCGCGCAGGGGATCGAGGTGGCGCTGCAGCGCGGCGACGTCGAGCACCCGCTCCTCCTCGGTGATCTCGACGACCACTCCGAGCAGTTCGTCGGGCAGCAGGCGGTTGACCTCCTGCGAGGCGAGGGCGGAGGGGCTCAGGTTGACCGACAGAAAACAACCCGCCGGGCGCCCGGGCGCATCGATCGCCATACGCACCGCTTCGGCTTCCAGCGAGGCGCCCAGCCCGAAGCGGTGAGCCTGCGAGAACCACCACGACGGCGGTAGGGCCGGCTTGTCCTCGAAGCGCGCCAGCGCCTCGAAGCCCACCGCCTCGCCGGTGGTAAGGGACACGATGGGCTGGAACACGGGGGTGAGTGCGTCCGTCCGGCCGATCATCTGCGAGAAGTCCTCGCGCTGCTCCTCGGTGACCACGAACACGTGCTCGGGGTCATAGCGGCGCGAGCGCCCGCGGCCCGCGTCCTTGGCCCAAGACAGCGCCCCGTCGGCCAGCTGAAGGAGCGCTCCCGCGTTGCGGGCGTCCTCGGGAAAGCAGGCGATCCCCGCCGAGCAGCGCAACGAGCCGCGCATCGGGGCTGCGGCCTCCACCGCCACGCGGGCGGCCTCGGCCAGCGCGAGCGCCCGTGATCCGTCGGCGTCGGGCACCACCAGCCCGAACTCGTCACCGCCCACCCGGGCGACCACGCCGATGTCGCGCATCGCCGAGCGCAGGCTGGCCGCCGCGGCGAAAAGCAGCTCATCACCGAAGGGGTGACCGCGCGAGTCGTTGATGCGCTTGAAGTCGTCGATGTCGATGATCACCACGGCGAGCGGGCGGCCGTCGCGGCGTGCGTTGGCCAGCTCCCTGCCCAGGACCTCCTGGAAGCGGCGGTGGTTGGCCAGGCCGGTGAGGGGATCGCGGTGGGCCAGCTCCTCCAGGCGCTGGTTGTTCTCCTCGAGATCGACGGCCATGGCATCGAAGTCACGCGAGAGCTCGCCGAGCTCATCCTTGCGCCGCCAGCCCAGGCGCGTTCCGAGATCGCCCGCGCCCACGGCCTGAGTGGCCAGGCGCAGCTTGTCCAAGGGACGAAATATGCCGCGCCCCAGCACCACCGCGGTGAAGATCGTGAACGAGAACAGCAGAAGACCCAACACGAGCGCGACCCGCTCGTTGCGGTCCCCGAGCAATTCGTGGGCGGGACCCAGGTCGTAGCTGGTGGCGAGCGCCCCCACCACCCGGCCATCGTCCTCGAGTGGCGTGAGCAGCACCTCGGCGTGCCGGTCCTCGTTGCGCACCTCGGCCGACCCTGCCTGGCCCTCGTTCATGGCCGTCACGGCCAGATCGCTCTCCATTTCGCCTGCGGGCTGCTGTCCGGCCGAGACGAGAGCGTCGCCGCTGCCCGCTCGGTAGACCGCAACGGAGTCAAGCTCGGGATGGGAGACGAGGAGCGCACGGATGCGGCTCCTCAACATCTCCTCCGAAGCGAGCATCCCGGGCTCGCGACCGCGGTCGAAGGCCGTCGTGGCGACCTCGAGGATGTCGCGCGCCGAGTCGCGATACGCGCCGCGCAGCTCATCGCTCGAGCTCTTGCTGGCCACATACGCGCATGCTGCGGCCGCGACCGTCAATGCGACGCATACCTGAAGGCGGAGGCTACGAAGCGACTGCCTGGAGATCGAGGGGGTCCATCGGCCCACCTGGCTCTCTATCGGCCGCAAGTCGCGGCCTCCTTACCCCAGTCTTTTGGCGCGCTGTCGCTGTGACTAACGCACGGTGCGCACCCTGATCGCATGCGGGTCGGGCGTGCCGCGCACATCGCCCACCCGGGCCACACCCACGAGCCGACCGCTCTTGCCGCCACGCTTCACATCTATCACGCCTACTCCGGGCGTGGAGCCAAATGCCTCGTGCCCGGACGACGGGTTCGGACCGCGCAGCGAGGAGAACATGTAGTCCCCATCCGGCGAGAGGTCGAACAGGTCGGGTGCGGGGTCGCTGCTGAGCGGGCCGGCCAGCTCGAATCGGTTGACCTCGCGGTCGCGGCGCGGATCGACAACCACCACGTCGTTCTTCGTGCGGTCGCCCCACCAGAGATAGCGTCCGTCTTCGGTGAGGGCCACCGCATGCGCGTCCACCTGGCCCTCGCCATCGCGGCTGTACACGAGCCTGGCGGCCGGCGTATTGGGCCTGGTGGCGGGCTTGCGGCTGAAGTCGCGGAGCTCGAAGGAGTAGACGTCGTGGCCCCACGGATCGTCACCGGGAACAGGCGGCACGGTCAAGCCGGCCCCGCTGTTCACGTACATCTTGCCGTCCACCTCCATCTCGCCGCAGCCGTTGTCGTCGACGTGAGCGCGGTCGTACTCCGCCACTATCCGCATGGGTGTGGTGTTGTGGTCGACCACGAACATGCCGCCACCGCGCAGCGTCACGAAGGTGAAGCGGCCGTCGCTGGTGGTGCGGGGGCAGATCGGCGCGTTGTCCGGGCGCAGATTCGGGTCCTCGCAGGACTTGCCGCTCGGCGTCAAGCAGCGCTTGGCCGGCTTGCCCGGCTCGGCCGGAACGTCCTTGAGATCGAGCGTGGCCGACGGCTCGAGGGTGAAGATCTCCCTGCGGTAGTCCGTGCGGATGCGCTGGAGCTGCTTGCCGTTCTGGTTGGCGACGATCAGGTGCCGCTGGTCGGGGGTCGGCCAGGCGGCGTGCGCCTGGGTGCCCACGTCGATGCACTCGACCGGCTCGCGGGTGTTGGCGTCGAGGAAGACCACGTGCCCGCTGGCCACGAAGGCCAGCGCCGCGTGGGTGTTGCCCCCGGGGCCGTCGTTGTCGCCGCCGTTGAAGACGATCATGTGCGGGCGCACCGGGACCGTTCCGGTCTTCTGCTGACACATCGTGCGCACGGCTCCGCCGAGGTCCACCTTCTGGGGAAGGGCGCTCGCCGTGTCGCGAGCGAGCTGTGGGCCGTCGAACACGTAGAGCGTTCCTGCGCCGGCGTTGAACTTGTCTTCCTGGTCGACCAGCCACACCTCGTACGAGCCTTTGTTGTGGTGACGGTCATTGGTGTGGTGGCCGGTACCGGCACTGGCCACCACGGCAGCAGCCGCGGTGCAGAAAATGGCAACCAGCATCACGAGAAGCAAACGGGGCTTCATCGAATCCTCCTGGGACGGTAAAAATCGGGACGGGTATCCGCCGAAAAATCGGCGCCTCTTACCCGCCCTATTCGGCAGGTGGAGATCCCGCTCGAACGCCGTCCGGGGGATGGGGGTTCGCTGGAGGTTCAAGCGAGGAAGTTTTCGCGGACGGTGCAGATTCAGCCCAGTCGGGCGCGGAGGCACCAGCGGCTTTGCTTGGCGCCCGGCGCGGTGCGAGCAGTCGGGTGCCAGGCCCGGCGTTTCCGAACGGCAGCAATAAAGGGTGGTTCGGCCGGGCGGTTGCCTTTGTCGCGCTCCTGTAACGCGGTTTGGAGGCCAGCTGTCCTGACTTCACCCCCTATACGGGGGTCAAAGCAGGACAGCACCCAATCCCGCGGCCCCACCGGCCCGCTCGAAGGCCGAGTGTTACCGAACCGCCACAAACGTGACGACCCTGCCGAGCGGCGGCTCACCCAACCCTTATTGCTGCCGTTTAAGAGGTCGGCCCCA
Organism: uncultured Thermoleophilaceae bacterium; assembly: GCA_963728155.1. Classification (GTDB taxonomy): domain Bacteria; phylum Actinomycetota; class Thermoleophilia; order Solirubrobacterales; family Thermoleophilaceae; genus JACVRW01. The sequence continues at coordinate 384,914 of CAVSJF010000006.1, forward strand.
GCACCCGGCAGCTCGCACCGCGCAAGCCGGCCGCAAGCCTAAGCCCGCTGCAAAAACCAGCCCCCGGCGACCAGGTCGCGAAAGACGACGATGTTGCGGCCGTCCACGAGCACGAGCTCGAAGTAGCGCCGGCGCAGGGGCCGGCCGGTCCACCAGCGGTCCTCCACCACCCACTCCTCGCGCACCGAGTCGACTTCCCGGGCGCCTACGGCCAGCGGCACCCCGCTCTCGTCGGCCTGCACCCGCGCGGGCTTGGGCTCGCCGAGCCGTCGCGAACCGGCGCGGAGTCAGGGCGCTTGAGCGTCGGGGAAGGGCGCGAGCACCGCGCGGCGCTCGGGAATGCGCGAGTCCGAGTCGATCTCGAGGATCCTCAGAGCGGCCTCCGAGCCGGCGGCTTGACGCGCTTGGCGGACGGCCTCGCCCAGGCGGCCGCGCCGGATCGCCGCCGCCTCGTCGAGCAGGCGGCCCTGGTCCTGAGCGGGTGGCCCGAAGGCCTCCACCTCCAGCGCCAGCGAATCCGCCGGCGCCGGCAGCTCGGCCAGCTTGGGGCCGACCGCGAGCTGGATCCGCCGGGGATCGGCGCTCGCGTTACGCAGCGTCACGGCGATGCGCCACGTGCCGCCGGCCACGAAGCGCGCCGACACCGAGAGCCCGCGCAGCGCCCGGCCGCGGCGCTCGCGCCGGGCGAGCACACGCGCCACGAGCAGCTCGAGCGCGCGCTCGAGCTGCTGCCCGGAGGCCGCCTCGGGCAGGTCCAGCCGCTCCACCACCGGCTCGGGGGGCCGTCGCGGCTCGAGCGCGGAATCGCGCCCACAGGCCAGATCGAGAGCCAGCAGCCCCGGATGCCCGAAGCGCTCGGCGACCACGCGCGCGGAGAGACTCGCCAGCTCGCCCAGCGTCCGGATCCCGAGCTGCGCGAAGAGCTCGGGAAGGGCCTCGAGCTCGTAACGGGTGCGCAGCAGCGAGACCGGCAGCGGGGTGAGGAACCGGCCCAGCTCACGCTCCTCCACGATGTATCGAGCGACGACTTCTCCTCGGCCTGACCTGCAGCGCCGCGGCGTGGGCCGCGAAGCGACACGGAGCCGCTCCGAAGCGAGCGCCGGGACCCAGCGCCCGGCGGGCGGCCGACAGCACCCCGGCCAGATCGCCGCCGTGGAGGCCGCGCAACCCATCCGACTCGAGATAGGCCACCCCCGCGCGATCGGACTCGACCTGCGCCCCGATCGCTTCGAGGCGGTCGAGCAGGGTGTTCCAGAGCGAGCGCACCCCCTCGGGATCGGGCGGCACGAGCCGCAGGCCCGGACAGCGCGTCATGGCCTCGCCCAGGCGCATTCCCCGCACGACGCCGAAGGCCTCGGCCGGCGCGGACACCTCCCCCACCACCTGCTCGCGTCCCGCCTCGGGAGCCAGCGCGGCGGGCTCGGCGAGCAGCGCCCGCCGGAAACCCATCGGTGCGCCGGCGGCCGAGCCGCCGGCTTCCGCCCAGCCCAAAGCGGCGAGGAGCTCGAATCGGGGGTAGAGAACGCATACGATCACTATCGAACGCATGTTCGCATCACCTCCGGCGGTGTGCAAGCTCGAACCCGAGCTCTATCCCGCCAACCCCGCCGCGATGCTCGCAAGGCCGGTGGCCGCCACCAGCACGAGCACGGCGGTGAAGAAGCGCTCGCGGTCGAGGCGCCGGAACGCGAGCAGGCCGAGCGCGTGGCCCACCAGGACGATGGCGAGCAGTGGCAGGATCGTCGCGGCCTCGAGCGCGCCGGCGCCCTCGGCCGCCAGCAGCAGGCCCAACCCCGCCAGGTTGACGGCGAAGAAGCTCACGGCCAGCGACGCGCGGAACTCCTCGGGCGCAATCCCGCGGGCCTCGAGCCAGATCACCACGGGCGGCCCGCTCACGCTGACCGAGGTGGTGAGCGCTCCACTCACGAAGCCGGCGAGCCAGCCGCTGCTCGTCGGGATCCGCACCGGCCGCGCGGGGCGCAGCAGCTGCCACGCGGCGGCGAGCACCACCGCCACGCCCACCGCCACCTGAAGGGTTGCCTTGGATAGCTGGGTGAGCGCGACCAGGCCGACCAGCAGCCCAGGCGCGGCCGCCACCAATACCGGGACGAGCGCGCGCCAATCCACGTCGCGCGGCTGCCCGTGCTCGAGGAGCACGAGCACGTTGAGCACGAGGCCCAGGAAGAGGAGAGTCGCGACCGCCTCGACCGGCTCGAGCACCGCGAGCAGCGCGGGACTCAGCACCAGCGCGAAGCCGAAGCCGGTTGCCGACTGCACGAAGGCGCCGGCGAGGGCCGCGAGCGCCGCGAGAGCCATCAGCCGACCGTCACGAGCTCCTTCGGGGAGGCGGTCAGGCTCTCGCAGCCGTCCTCGGTCACCACGACGAGGTCCTCGATGCGCACGCCGAAGCGGCCCGGCAGGTACACGCCGGGCTCCACCGTCACGGCGTTGCCCGCCTCCAGCTCACCTTCCGCGGTCCGCGCCAGGCGCGGGGCCTCGTGCACCTCCAGCCCCACCCCGTGACCGAGACCGTGGCCGAATCGCTCGCCGTGCCCGGCGGCGTCGATGAGATCCCGCGCCACGGAGTCCACCTCGCGGCACTCGGCGCCGGCGCGCACCGCATCGCGGGCCGCGGCCTGCGCACCGCGCACGAGCTCGTAGATCTCCAGGGCGTCGTCCTCCAGGGGGCCGGTGGCGAACGTCCGTGTGCAGTCCGAGCAGTAGCCGTCGAGCTGCGCTCCCATGTCGATCACCACCAGGGTGCCGGTGGGAATCTCCGCGTCGCGCGGCGCCGCGTGCGGGCGCGCGCCGTTGTCGCCCGCGGCCACGATGGCCGGAAACGAGGGCCCTTCGGCACCCGCGTCCTCCATGAAACGGGCCACGTCGAGAGCCACGGCACGCTCGCTGCGGCCGCGGAGCCCCCGTTCGCGGATGTGTCCGTAGGCGGCGTCGGCGATCTCAGCCGCGCCGCGCATGGCCTCCAGCTCCGCCGGGTCCTTGACCGCCCGCAGGCGCTCGACGAGGCCGCCGGCGGCCACCAGCTCCACCCCCTCTCCCGCCTTGCCGGCCAGCTTGCCGTGCGTGCGCACGCTGACCGTGGCGTCGTCGAACCCGGTCCGGCCGGCCAGGCGCCCGGCGATGCCGGCCAGCATGTCGCGGCCCACCTCCACCTGCTCGAAGCCGTCCACCTGCGCCCTGGCCTGCTCGACGTAGCGGAAGTCGGTGAAGAACAGGCGCTCGTCACCGGTGATGAGACACGCGCCGTTGGTGCCGGTGAAGCCGGTGAGCCAGCGCACGTTGGTCAGATCGCTGACCAGCAGGCAGTCGAGCTCGCGCTCGCCGAGCAGGCCCGCCAGCCGATCGCCGCGGCCGCTCATGCCTCGATACCCGCGCGCAGCAGCTCGAGCGCTTCGCGGTAGCCCTCGGGCCCCTTGCCCTGGACGGTCGCCAGGCACAGGGACTCGATCACCGACAGCCGCCTCCACTCCTCGCGCTGGTCGACCGCCGAGAGATGCACCTCCACCGCGGGCAGGCCCGCCACCTCGAGGGCGTCGCGGATGGCCCACGAGTAGTGCGTCCACGCCCCCGGGTTGAGGATCAGGCCGTGGGCGCCCTCGCCCGCGCGGTGCAGGTACTCGCAGTACTCGCCCTCGTGGTTGGTCTGGAAGAAGGCCACTTCGAGCTCGAGCTCGCGCGCGTAGATCTGAACCCGCACCTCGAGCTCGGTCAAGGTCAACCCGCCGTAGTGCTCGGTCGGGCGGCGTCCGAGCACGTCGAGGTTGACCCCGTGCAGCACGGAGATCCGGTGTCTCACCATTCGTGCACCTCCTCCACAGCCTCGCGCAGCCGCTCGCTCTCGATCTCGTGGCCGGGGGTCACCGCGCCCGGCGCCTCCACGAGCACGAACGGCACGCGCCCGCCCTCGCTCTTCTTGTCGCGCGCGACCAGCGCCACCACCTCGTCGACGCCGGCCCCGGAGAAGGAGAGCGGCAGGCCACGCGCCGCCAGCAGGTCGGCCACCTCGGCCCTCAGGGCCTCACGATCGGACAGCCGCAGCGCGGCCAGCAGCCCGATGCCTACCGCCTCACCGTGCCGATAGCGCCCATAACCGGTGGCGGCCTCGATCGCATGGCCCACCGTGTGGCCCAGGTTGAGAACCTGCCGGCGCCCGCCGTCGCGCTCGTCCTCCCTCACCACCCCGAGCTTGGTGCGCACGCAGCCCATGATCTCCCGCGCCCCGGGCGGCTGGCCCTGGCGCACTCGCGCCCACAGCGCCCCGCCCGCGATCAGTGCGGTCTTGACCACCTCCGCATAGCCCGCCGCGGCCTCCTGCTCCGGCAGTGTGTCGAGAGCCGCGGGATCGCACAGCACGGCGGCGGGCTGGTGATAGACGCCGGCGTAGTTCTTGCCCTCGGGGAGATCGACCCCGGTCTTCCCGCCGTAGGCCGAGTCGACCTGGGCCACGAGCGAGGTGGGCACCTGAACGTGGCGCACCCCGCGCTGGTAGAGCGCGGCGCACAGAGCCGGCGAGGTCGCCCACCACCCCGCCGCCGACCGCCACCACGAGGTCCGAGCGCTCGGCGCCGGCCTGGGCCAGCGAACGCAGCACCGCCTCGGCCTTGGTGAGCGTCTTGTGCTCCTCGCCCGCCGCCACCACGGTGCGGCTGTGGCCCTCGACCGGCTGGAGTGGCGCGACGTTCTCGTCGGTCACCACATGGCGCCGGCCGCTGAGCGGAGGGAAGAAGCCCGACTCGATCAGCCCGCGCCCGAGGAACACGGGATAGTCGCCCGACTGGGCGCCGGCCCAAACGAGGCGAGTGCCCGAGGGAGCCTCCCGAAGCGCGGCCAGGAAGGGCAGCGCGCGGCGCAGCGCGTCGCGGTCTCCGGGCGGCATCACGCCGTCGGCCACCGACTCGTAGAGGGCCACCCGGTCGCTGTGCAACTGCGCGAAGCGGGTCCGGTCGCGGGCCAGGGGCCGCCCGCCGCCCGAGGCCCGCCGCCAGGCGCTCTCGGGATCGACCTCCAGGTGCACAACGGTGTGGCGGCCGAGCGCCTCGCGGACGCGCTCGGACTGCACGGCGCCGCCGCCGAGCGCGATCACCGGAGCGTCGCCGCGGGCCAGCAGCTCGCAGACGATCTCCTCCTCGCGCTCGCGGAAGGCCTCCTCCCCCTGGCGGTCGAAGAAGCCCTCGATCGGCTCGCCCAGCGCGAGCTCGAGCTCGCGGTCGGAGTCGACCGCGCTCGCGCCCAGCTCGGCGGCCAGCGCACGTGCGCCGGTCGACTTGCCGGCGCCCATGAAGCCGACGAGGACGAGCGCGCCGTCTATGCCCGAGTCCATCCGATCCGCTCGGTGTAGGCGCTCAGCGCCGAGCGGACGTCGTCGATGTGGTCGCCGCCGAACTTCTCGCGGTAGCCCGCGGCCAGGACGAGGGCCACCATCGCCTCGCCCACCACCCCGGCGGCGGGGACCGTGCACGAGTCGGTGCGCTCGCGCAGGGCCTGCGCCGGCTCCTTGGTGGCCAGGTCGACGCTGCGCAGCGGCTTGGTGAGCGTGGGCAACGGCTTCATCGCGGCGCGCAGCACCAGCGGATCGCCAGTGGTCATGCCCCCCTCGAGGCCGCCCGCGCGGTTGGTCTCGCGAAAGAAGCCGCGCTCCTCGGAGAAGAAGATCTCGTCATGGGCCTGAGAGCCCGTCGCGCTCGGCGAGCTCGAAGCCGTCGCCGATGCCCACGCCCTTCATCGCCTGGATCGACATGACCGCGCCGGCCAGGCGGCCGTCGAGGCGCTCCTCCCAGGAGATGTGCGAGCCGATGCCGGGCACGAGGCCGAACGCGCGCACCTCGAACACCCCGCCGAGCGACTCGTTGGCCTTGCGTGCGCGGTCGATCTCGGCCACCATCGCCGCGCTCGCCTCGGCGTCGAGGCAGCGCACGGGTGACTCGTCGACGCCCGCGAAGTCCTCCAGGCGCGGCTCGCCGCCCGGCGCGGCCACCCCGCCGATGCGCGTGACCCGGGACACGACCGTGGCTCCGAGCTCACGCAGAAAGGCCTTGGCCAGCGCTCCGGCGGCCACCCGGGCCGCGGTCTCCCGCGCCGATGCGCGCTCGAGCACGTTGCGAACGTCGCTGTGGCCGTACTTCATGGCGCCCGCCAAATCGGCGTGCCCCGGGCGCGGCAGATGGACCTCGGCAACCTCGGCGTCGACCGGCCACGGGCTCATCCGCTCCTCCCAGTTGCGGTAGTCGCGGTTGTCCACGCGCAGGCACACCGGGCTCCCGAGCGTGCGGCCGTGACGGACCCCCGCGGTCACCTCGGCGCGGTCCTTCTCGATCTTCATGCGTCCGCCGCGGCCATGGCCGAGCTGGCGGCGTGCGAGGTCGGTGTCGATGTCCGCGGGGCTCAGCTCGAGCCCTGCCGGGAGCCCTTCGACGATCGTCGTCAGGCCAGGGCCGTGGGACTCACCGGCGGTTACGAAGCGCAGGGACATAGCGCCCCTACCCTACAAACGGCTCTGCCCTAGTTATCCGGAGTCGGCGGGACCCCGCTCGCCGGATACCCCGCGGGCGGCGCGTTGCCCACCGGCGGCGCCTGGTCGCCGTCGTAGTAGCCGAAGGGCACGCTGCGGTGGCAGCGCTCCGACTGGACCGGCTTGCAGGGATTGAACGGGTTCACGTAGGCCCAGATGTTCGGACCCGGCGCGGGCGGCCCGAACGCGTCGGCGAGGTAGTCCGCGGGACGGTGGACCTCGAAGGCGTTGGAGAGCCCGTCGTGGTCGTGATCGTCGGACCCGTCCGGCACTCCGTCGCCGTCCATGTCGGGATCGGCCGCGGCGTCCAGGTTGCCGAGATCCTCGTTGTCGAGGAAGTCGAGCTCCGGGTACTTCGACTCCTTGGGCAGCCCATTGCCGTCGAAGGTCGCCGGCCACCAAGCCTCGGTGAAGCGCCCGTGCTGCTCGTCCCAGTTGCCCAGGCCGTCGGCGTCGGCGTCGCGCTCGTCGTCCCACAGGGTGCCGTCGTTGTCGATATCGAGCGCCCAGCGCGCGAGCGTGCCCGCGGGGGCCGCGGCCGGCGCGGGATCGATCGACTTCTGCAGGCCGTCGCTGTAGAGGAGCCCGCTCAGCGTCTGCGGCCGCCCCCCGCGCAGGGCGCCGTCCGCGGAGTAGCGGATCCAGAGCTTGTACTCCTCGGATAGCCAGAGCCCGTCTCCGTCGTAGTCGACGTTGCCGTCGCTCGGGTCGAGCGCGTTGGGGTAGGGACGGCGCCCGGGGTAGGGCAGCGGCAGCGCGCGCGGGTAGTGGTTGAGGTCGAGCGAGGACTGGAACTCGTAGCCATCCTCCACCTTGTCGCCGTCGGTGTCGCGCAGGCAGGGATCGGTCTTGATCTGGATCTCGAAGCCGTTGGCCAGCAGGTCGCCGTCGTGGTCGGCGCTCGAGTCACACGAGGCAACCGAGCCGCCCCCGGGGCCGTCTCCGCCTCCCCCGCCGGTGATCACCGGTGACAGCCGCCGGGTGGTGAACTTGCTGAACTTGCCCGCCAGCACGCGCAGCTTGAACCGGGTCGGCCGCGGGCTGCCGGCCCCGCCCGCCAGCAGGCGCCGCACCGAGCCGGGCACGGTCACGACGAGCTTGGTGGTGCTCGCACGGCGCGGCTTGGCGAACGCCGAACGACCGCCCGGCTCCCGGAAGATGACGGTGTTGGCCGTGCGCTTACGCTTGAAGTGCCGTCCGCTGATGGTGAGCTTGGCGCCGACGCTGATGCGCATCGGCGCGACGCGGGTGATCTTTGGGGTGGGCCCGGTCTCCTTCTTCACGGGGCGGCGGCGGCGGCGAAGGAGGCGGGCGCGGCCACGAGCAGCCCCACGACGCAGAGTGCGAGCAGGAGAGTGGAGGCGAGACGGGGCATGCCTGGCCGTTTATCGACGGCCCGGGGCGCGCTTTGAGTTATCGGACCTGGTGCTGGACACGCTCACGAGGTCGGAGATGAGCGGCGAGCGCAAGCGCCGGCGGGCGCCGGATGCGCTCAGCGCCGCCTTGGGCCGCGCCTCGTCCGGCTCGACCAGCTCCACCCGGCGGATCTGGTCGATCCTCAGCCGGTAGGTGTCGCCGTCCTCGTTGGTGAACATGTGCTCGGAGCCGGCCCCGAGATACAGGAGGCCGCACTCGGCGTTGTTCGGCTCACAGCGGCCCTCGCCGGCCGTCTCGAGCTTCGAGTCGACCAGGAACACCGCGTTGCCCGCCTCGGAAGACACCCCCAGGAACAGCAGCAGCGGGGAGGCGGCGCTCGGCAGCATGTCGAGCCGCTCCATGCCCTTGATCTTGCGCGTGCGCCCGTTGCTCCTGAACGTCACGTCGAGCACATAGGTGTACTCGGTGGTCTCGGTGGTGGGGCCGTCGCCCTCGTCCGGTCTCGCCGCCCGTATCGCCGCCGGTGTCTCCGCCTCCGGAGCCGGTCTCGCCGCTGCCGGTGTCGCCGGAGCCGAGGCCCGTGCCGCCCTCGACGACCTCCTCGCTGAGCGTGACCTCGTCGTCCACCGCCACGCCTCCATCGAGCTCGTCCTGCGCCTCGTCCACGACCCGCTGCGGCGGGCGGAACGGATCCTCGGGCACGAAGGCGTCGAGCGAGGACCCGTTCTGGGCCAGCGTCTCCTCGAGCTTGACGCTCGCCAGCCCCTTGAGCTCCTTGGACTCGGGCGCAGGGCGCGGAGTGGCCGCCACCGGCTGCGCGGGCGGCGGCTCCTCGGGGGCCTTCTTGAGCACCAGGGGGACCGCCACCAGGGCCGCCAGCAGCAGCGCGGCCACCGGCCAGAGCCGCTTCTCGCGCAGGTCCGCCCACACGTTGTCGATCAAGTTCTTCATGGGGTGGCCGTCGCCGCCGGCGCTATTGCGGGTCGGCGCGGTGCCCGCCGGAGGCGCGGCGCCCGCCGGGGTCGTGGTGGTGGGCGCCGGGCCGGAAGGACTGGCTCCCGCCGTGGCGCCCTGCGCCTGCGGGGAGAGATAGATCGTCGCTTTGATCTCCGCTCTGATCTTCGGGAAGAGCTCGGGGTCGCTGGTCCAGCGCACCCCTTCGATGGTCAGCAGGCGGCCGCTCACGACGACGTCGCTCTCCGCCACCTCCACGAAGCGCTTCACGCGGTGGAAGAAGTCGGCCAGGTTGAAGAAGTTGCCGGTGAACTCGAGCTCGAGCGGGACGGTCTCCAGCCCGGGCGGTGCGGCCGCCGTGGTGGTGTCGGTGGCCCCGGCTTGCTCGTTGGCGGTCTGGGCCGTGTCGTTGGCCGCCTCCACGGCGCCACCCGGTGCGCTCTGAGTCTGCTCACCACCTGCCGCCGCGGGCGTGGCGGGGTCGACGGGCGGCGTCGTGCCCGGCGGGACCGCGCTGGTGCCGGTGGGCGCGGTGGCGGCCGAGTCCAGGCGCTCGCCCGTCTTGATCTTGGTGAAGGTGATGCCCGTGCCCGCCGCCGCGGCGTCGAGCTGAACTATCAGGCTGGGCATGTCGACCGACGCCGGGATGGCCTTGCCGAGGCGCACGACCTGCGTGTAGTCGGCCGAGAAGTCCTGCTCGGCACCCTTGGTGGCGTTGAGCTGCTGCTGCGCCGTGTCGCGGCGGTCCTGCTGCCGGGCCACTTCCTCGGCGGCCCTGGAGGCCTCCTGGCGCTGCGGGGACAGGAGCAGGAACCAGTAGCCGAAGATCACGAGGACCGGGACCAGGAAGATCAGGACCTTGCGGTCGCGGTCGGTGAGGGTCACGATCCGCCGCCCAGCGACGCGGGAACCCCGGTGGAGCCGCGGGGCGCCTCGCGCGGCGGCCCGGTTGGGCTGAAGGTCACACTCACGTCGAACTTGTAGAGGGCGCCGCAATTGTCGACCGTCGCCTCGCCCCCGCCCGGCTCCTGGGTGGACTCCTTGAGCTTCACGTCCTCCACGCGGTGCAGTTGGCGAAGGCGGACCATGATCTGAGCCACGTCACCCTGATCGGGCGTGCAGCCGACGAAGCTCGCGTAGGGGCCGGTGGGAATCGCGTCGGCGCCGACCGGTGCCGCGGCCGTGGCGTTCGGGTCGCCGCTGACCGAGGCGTCGGTGGCCTGGAGCCAGCTGCCCTCCGGCATCACGTGAGACACCTCGCGCATCAGCCGTTCCCAGTCGAATCGCGTATGCGCGACGCCGGCCACGGAGGCCAGCCGCTGCTGGGCGATGTCGGCGAAGCTCGTGTAGCCCGCCTGCGCGGCGGCTTGGGCTTCCAGGCGGTCGGCCTCGGCGCCCGCGGCCGCGGCCTCGCTCGTGCGCTCGGTGATCGTGTTGGAGGTGAGCACGTAGGCGGCCGACATCAGGAGCAGCAGGGCGAGCACCCCGCAGACGACGTACGCGGCCTTGCCCGTTCCATCGCCCGCCGGACGCCGCCGCGCCTCCTGGGGCAGGAGGTTTACGGCCTTCACGCTCGCGCTCCGAGCGAGAGTCCGGCCGCGACGGTGTAGCGGTGCGGATCCTCGCCGGGCCCCAGGCCCGACGAGTCGATCTGGCCGAGCGGCGCGGCCGCCTCGACGGGCATGCCCACGTGCAGGCCCAGGTCCTCCACCAAGCCGGCGTCGGCCGAGCCTGGGCCGGAGAGCACCACCGCGCCTACCGGCCGCGCCTGGGGCTGGGTCATGTAGTAGTCGATCGACAGCCGGACCTCGTCGGCGAGCCGCGAGCCGGCGTCCTCGTCGTCCCACACCGCCGAGAGCGGACGGGTGAAGAAGCAGGATGACCCGACCGCGATGGCCAGGTTGGTCACGCCACCCAGGTGGCAGAACACGGTGGCGCCGTCGTGGGCGTCGGGTCCGCTCCCCGCCAGGGCGCGTACGAGCGCGAAGGCGTCGAGGTCGATGCCCTCGGCCTTCAGGCCCGCGCCCTTCAGGGCCTCCACCAGGGTCTCCACCATCTTGAGCCGGGCCGCCACCAGCACCACCTGCATGCGGGGCGTGCCGTCGGGGGCGTCGGCGTAGCCGGCGATCTGGTGATCGAGCACCGCCTCGTTGATCGGCATCGCGATGGCCTCCGACGCCTGGAAGCGGACCGCCTGGTCGCGCTGCTTGTCGTCTTCGATGCGCGGCAGCTCGACCACGCGCACGACGATCTGCTGGTTGGCCACGCCGATGCGCACGTTCTTTGGGAGCCCGGCCGCGGCGGCGAACTGCTTTATCTGCTGGCCGAGCGCGGCGGGGTCGCTCACCTCGCCGTCGCGAACGAGGCCATCGGGGAGATCGAGGCTCGCGCCGCGCACCACCCGGCCGTTCTCGACCTGGGCGGCGGCGAGGTAGCGCCCGTCGATGTCGAGGCCGACGGTGCCGCGCTCTGAGGACTTTCGGAGGGAGAACGCCATAGGAAGTCCCCCCGTTATCGGCGTGCCCTGCGGCGGACTTAGCCGCCGGGCCGGGGATCGGACGCGCGTACTAGGACAGGAAGTTGTCCTCGTAGAACGCGATCAGCTCGGGCCCGGCCAACAGTCCGGCCACCCCGCCCAGGGCCAGGAAAACACCGAACGGGATCGCCTTCTTGCGCGCCTGCGGGCCCTCGCGGGCGATGATCACCAGCCCGGCGACGCTGCCGCTCAGGAAGGCGATCAGCATCGCGGGCACGATGGCCGTCCCCAGGTAGAGGCCCATCGCACCGGCCAGCTTCACGTCGCCCATACCCATGCCGCGCGGGTACGCGAGCAGCGCCACGAAGAGAAACAGGAAGCCGCCGGCGCCCGCGATCATGTGCTCGACCAGGTCCTCGCGGTCCACGAGCAGCGTGGCCGCGAGGCCCCAGGCCGCCATCGGGTAGACGATCTTGTTGGGCAGCAGCTTGTGGTCGTAGTCGATGCCCGCCAGGGCGATCAGGCAGGCGACGAAGGGCAGCTCGAGCGCGAGGCCGGCGTCGACGCCGCGCACAGCCACCACCGCGGCGAAGGCCAGGGCGGTGACCAGCTCGACCAGCGGATAGCGAGGCGAGATCGGCGCGGCGCAGTGCCGGCAGCGCCCGCGCAGCAACACCCAGGAGACCACCGGCAGGTTGTCGTAGGGCGCTATCGGGCGCTCGCAGGAGGGGCATCGCGATCCCGGCGACGACGATCGACTCCCCGCGCGGCAGCCGCCAGATCACAACGTTGAGAAAGCTGCCGATCAGCCCGCCCAGGATGCCGGCGGCGACGATCTCGAAGAGGGCGGGCATGGTGGGCGGAAGCTAGAGCGCGGGCGGTCGCGGAACGGACAAGGGCGGGTCCGAGGACCCGCCCTTTGTCGCGGATTCGATGGATCAGGCCGCCGGGTTACCAGTCACCCGAGGCCGGGCAGGCGCCGTCGCCCTTCTTGTCGCACGTCCTGGTGACCGTGCCGTCCGCCGCCTTGGCGATGGTGAACTTGCCGTCCGACTGCGAGTGGGCGACGATCGAGTAGGTATCGCCGGTCCCGCTCACCACGGACTTGCCCTTGCCGGCGCCCAGCGGGATGCCGCTCTGGGTCACGTCGTCCGATGCCGCCGCGCCGGTGTAGGTCTGCTCGGTGGCGTAGAAGCCCTCGACGTGCGAGACGAGGTTACGCGCCTGCGACTTGGCGTCGGCGTCCTGGCCCTTCGAGCGCTGGCTGAGGAACGCCGGAAGGGCGATCGCAGCCAGGATCCCGATGATCAGGATCACGACGAGGAGCTCGATCAGGGTGAAGCCCTTCTCGTCGGAATGAATACGTTCGTGGAACTTCCGCAGCATGTGTCCCCTCCTTTGAGGTGACTTTGGTCTGGTGGGTGCCAGTCGCCGCGGCGAGCCTCCTGAACGTCCGGTGGCAGCTCGGCCGGCTCCTTCCTGGAGCCCCGGAGCTTTGCGTCCCCACCTCGCGGTGGGTTTGCCGTTACACCGTGCTTCTGGCCTCGATCCGGGTATCGGCCCTGCCCGCCCGATCCTTAGTCGTGCGCGACGCACCTGGCCGTGCGTCCATCGTCCGGCCAGCTCGCGCTACCGAAACGCGCCGACGACGTTCGCGTAGTCGTCGCTCCAGGCGCGCGCCCCGCGCTCGATGGCGCACGGGCGCCAGCCCTTGGAGCGGGCCACTCGGCCCAGATCCGAGCGCGAACGGCTGAGCGCCACCCACTGGGACGGGTACTTGTAGAGCGCCCCGCGCTGCATCTTGGTGTCGGTCCTGCCGTGACACGCGAGACCCGCGGCGCGGGCGACGTTGCCGATCACCGGCTCGAGGTCGAGGTACTTGTTCGAGATGTGAAAGGAGATCATCCCGCCCGGGCGCAGCTTGCCGGCGTAGAGCTCGACCGCCTCGCGCGTCATCAGGTGGATCGGTATCGCGTCGGAGCTGAAGGCGTCGAGCACGATCAGCCCGAACTTCTCGTCGGGCTCCCGGCCCAGTGAGAGCCGGCCGTCGCCCACCTGGACGTCGAAGTTGCCGTCGCAGTCGCGCAGGAAGCTGAACAGCCTGGGGTTGCTCGCCAGCCGGACCACGGCGGGATCGATCTCGAAGAAGGTCCAGTTCTCTCCGGTCTGGCTCAGACAGGCCATCGATCCGGCGCCCAGCCCGACCACCGCCACCTGATTCATCACCGAGCGGTCGGGCACCCCGTCGAGCAGCTGGGCGATCGGGCTGGTCGGGTGGTAGTAGGTGGTGGCCGAGATTCCCACCGAGCCGATCTGCGCGCCGTGCACGATGTTGCCGTTCTTGAGCTCGTGGATGATCCCGTCGAGCTTCTCCTCGACCCGGTTGATCCCGAAGAAGGAGCGGTCCTGGTAGATCACGTCGCGGTCGCCCACGTGCACTCCCCAGATCACCGCCATCGCCAGCGTGATGGCGAGGCCGAAGCGCAGCGGGTTGCGGAACATCAGTACGCAGGCCACGCCCATCGCGATGAACACGGCACGGTGCTCCCACACGTGGCCCTTGGTGAGGAGAAGCAAGGCGGCGCCCGCCACGCCGACGAGGATCGGCCCGGCCAGGTGGCGGCGCACCGACAGCTCGTCGCTCCAGCTCCCGGCGCGCATCGGCAGCAGGAAGCAGGCAAGGATCAGCACGAGCGGGTACTCGGTGAGCGAGTTGAACACGACGGGCGCCACGACCACGTTGAACACCCCGCCGAGCGCCCCGCCCAACGAGACCCAGGCGAAGAAGCTGGTCAGCTGCGATGCCGCCGGCCGGTCGGCGGCGAGCTCGCCGTGCATCACCAGCGCCACTGCGAAGAAGGCGGCGAGGTTGGCGCCGAGCACCAGCCAGAGCGGGTCGCTGATGCCGATCACGACCATGCCGCCGAGCACCACCACGAGCGGCGGCATCGCGTAGAGCGCGAGGCGGTGCCACGGTCCCGCGCCCTCGCCGCGCGAGAAGACCAGGATGAAGGACACCAGGTACAGCGACAGCGGCAGCACCCAGAGCAGCGGGATCGGCGCGAGGTTCATCGTCATCGCCGAGGTGGCGCCCAGCATCAGGCTCGAGGGGACAAAGGCGAGCGCCACCCAACGGATCCGGCGGCCCGCGCTGATGCGCTGCGCGGGAGCCTCCTCGGGCTCGGCCGCGCTCGCCGGTGGGCGGCGCGAGCGCCACATCACGATCGCCGACGCGCCGAGCAGCACCGCGAGCACCCCGTACCCGGCCGACCACAGCCAGCTCTGGGCGTCGAGGGTGAGCTCGCGCTCCACCAGCAGCGGGTAGGACAGCAGGCCGATCACGCTGCCGACGTTGCTGGCCCGGTAGAGGAAGTAGGGATCGCGGCCGTCGGGGTGGTCGGTGTCCGCGAGCCAGCTCTGCAACAGCGGCGCCGTGGAGGAGACCACGAAGAACGGCAGCCCGACCGACACCAGCAGCAACAGCAGGAGCCACGGGACCGGGGAGCTTGCGGCCGGGGGGATCCAGCCGTCGGGCACTCCCAGCGGCAGCACCAGCAGGGCCGCGGCCACCAGCGCGAGATGGAGGGCCGCCTGGCGCCGCGGCCCGAAGCGCCGCGTGGTCCAGTGGGCGTAGAGATAGGAGAGCAGCAGGGCCGACTGGAAGAAGAGCATCGCGGTCGTCCACACCGCGGGGGTGCCGCCCAGCAAGGGCAGCACGAACCGCGCGAACATCGGCTGCACCATGAACACCAGGGCCGCGCTCACCACCAGCGTGACCGAGTAGAGGGCGACCATTCCCAGGCGTCGCCCGGCCACGGGAGCGGTCTGGAGGCTTCGCTCCATGCCCCCCTGTATCGGCACGCCCTCGCGATCGCGCGATCAATCGCCGTTGCGCGATGGACGCTCCCTAGCATCAGGACCGTGCACCTGCGCCGCGCCCTCCTGCTCTTCGCGATCGTGCTGGGTCTGGCCGCGATCGCCGCCTCGGTCTCGCGCCCCCGTGACACCGGCAGCGAGCGCGCCGCACCGGCTCCCACCGAAACCGAGGCAGCCCCGACGATCACGGCCGGGACCGCCGCCACGGGCGAGCCCCCCGTGCAGGTGACCTTCGACGACGCCGCGCGCGGGGATCCGACCCGGCGCCTGTCCGCCGGCCAGGCGGCGACGGTGCTCGTGGAGGTCGGCGAGGCCGGGCAGGTGGAGATCCCCGGCCTGGGCCTGAGCGCCACCGGTGACCCGGTCACGCCCGCGCGCTTCGACGTGTTCGGCACGGCGCCCGGGAGCTATGAGATTCGCTTCACCCCGGCGGCGGCCGACGAATCGGACACCGTCGGGACCCTGGCCATCGAGGCCGGCTCGGGTTGACCCGCGGCGCCGCGCTTCTGGCGCTCATCGCGCCGGCCCTCCTCCTCGTGGGCTGCTCGGATGACGCCGCTCCAGCCGATCCGCCCGCTTCCGCACCGCGGTCCGATGAGCCCGCCGGCAAGCCTCGCGACACGCTCGAACCCGCCCGCTGCCCTCCCGATCTCGCCGGTTGCCGCACCGCCAGCGGGCGCATCGTCTACGTCGAACGCACCGACCCCGACGGCGACGGTGACGCCCACTTCGTGCTGATCTCGCGTGAGGCGATCACCGCCCCGGGGTTGTCGGTTATCGACGTGAAGCCCTCGCTGCGCCCCTCCCCCCTCCCCGGCCCCGGCGACCGGATCAGCGCGGCCGGACCGGTCTATCGCGGCTCGTACGACCAGAAGCAGATCGAGGCGGTCGAGCTTCACGTGGCGCGCCGTTAGCCTGGGCCGCGCCATGGGCGAGAACAAGGAGCGCATGCTGCGCGGCGAGCTCTACATCGCCGACGATCCCGATCTTCGGGAGGACTTCCACCGCGGGCGCCGGCTGGTCGAGCGCTTCAACGCTCTGAGTGCAACCGAGGTGGACGAGGGCCGGCGTCTGCTCGAGGAGCTCCTGGGGCGCTTCGGAGCCGGCTCGCAGATCCGTGCGCCCTTCCAGTGCGACTACGGCTACCTGACCGAGATCGGCGAGCGCACCTTCATCAACTACGGGGCGGCGATACTCGACTGCGCGAAGGTCACGATCGGTGACGAGGTGCAGATCGCCACCCACGTGCAGCTGCTCACCGCCACCCATCCCCTCGATGCCGCCACGCGCCGCGCCGACTGGGAGTCGGCCGAGCCGATCACCATCGCGGACGGCGTATGGCTCGGCGGCGGGGTGATCGTGTGCCCCGGGGTGACCATCGGCGAGAACACCGTGGTGGGTGCGGGCGGCGTGGTCGTCGAGGACCTGCCCGCCGGCGTGCTCGCGGTCGGGAACCCCGCCCGGCCGATCCGTGAGCTCTAGCCTCCGCTAGGGCAGGTGGCGCGCCCTCCCGTCGAGGCCGGCGTCGAGCGGCAGCCCCATCTCCCGGAGGATCGTGGGCAGGATGTCGACCGAGCTTCATCGGCGCCCACGAGTCCCGCGGCCCTACGCCCGCTCCGGCGAACACGATCGGGATGCGCTGCACCGGCTTCCTGGGCGCCGCCGTGGTCGCCGGCCACCCCGTAGCTCGCGTCGTCGCGCAGCAGTCCGACCACGTCGGCGGCGTGACGGCGCAGCCATCGTGTTCACGATCTCCTGCGCCGTGGCGCAGCCACCAGCGGCGCTCGGATTTGCTCATCGCCTTCCAGTTGACGGAGTCGAGGCGGTAGCGGTCCGCCGTCCGCGCTCAGGCGGTAGCTCGCGATCACGTCGGGCAGCGTCGCCATCACCCCCGCCGCCACGCGCTTGGCGGCCGCGCGAGGTGTCGGTCAGCCAGGTGCGTATGGCGCTGTCCTGGTAGCTGAAGCGCACGTTGCCGGTGTCGAGCAGCGGGGCCAGCGACGGCGACGGGTCGAGGTAGGTGCCGTTCTCGGTGTCGCCGTAGTACCAGTTGTAGTCGCCGCGGGCCGCCTCGTCCACCCCGTGGAAGTTCCGCGAGGGCTGGCCGCCGTGGTCGGTGGTCGAGCACGATCAGCGTCTCGTCGAGCTGGCCCAGCTCGCGCAGACGCTTCACCACGCGCCCCACCTGCTCGTCGGCGGTGCGGGCGGCGAAGGGAAGGTGGGCCATCTCCTCCTCGGAGCCGGGCGGATACTCGGCGTCGTCGGTGATGCCGCCCCACATGTGGCTCGCCTTGTCGATACCGCCCATCGTGAGCAGCATTCCGCTCCACGGCTCCTTCTCCATCATCTCCATGCCGGCGTCGGCCACCCAGACGTCGCCGCCTAGGTGAGCCGGGTCGAAGCCGGGCACGAAGCGGTTGCGTCCAGCGGGTACATCCAGGCCGGCTCCGTGGTCGCGGTGCCGTAGTGAGTCCTCCTCCGCCGACGAGGAGTCGACGTAGTAGCGGCCGCAGGACGGGGTCGGAGATGTACGAGGGCAACGTGTCGAGCCCGTCGGGCTGCGCCAGTTGTTGTGCACGTCACCGTCGCAGTCGGAGTTGCGGCTGGAGAAGGTGACGGTGATATCGCCCGTGGGCCCGGACGAGGAGTGGGCGGCGTAGGCCTTCTGGCCGACCACGATGTACTTCGATCCCGGGTAGGCGCCGTGCAGGTAGTCGGGAAGCTTGGGGTAGCCGCCATTGGCGATGAGCAGGTTGAACTGGTCACGGGTGAGCGAGCCGGTGATCCACATGGCACCCGGTCCCCGCCGCCAGCACGTTGCCGACGTCGCGGTGAGGCCTCGTCCGCCCAGCCCATGTTGCGCGGCAGCTTGCCCGAGGTGATCACGTTGTGGGTGATCACGGTCTCGGAGGCCATGTGGCCCAGGTAGGCGTTGTCGAAGGAGGCGCCACGGCGCATGAGCGCCTTCACGTTGCGCATGTCGAACTGGTCGACGTAATCGGGCCTGAGCTGGTCGAGCACGAGCACCAGCACGCGCTTGGGCGGCTCGTCCTTGGCCCACGCGGCGGCGTTCGAAGCCGCGAGCATCGATATGAGCGTCAGCAGCAGAACCGGCAGGCGGCGCATTCGGTCTTCTCCTCGGTCGACGGACCGATCCTCCCGTAAGGAACTTGTGAAAGGCAAGTGGAGATTCGAACTAGGGTCGCCGGCTTGCGTCGCGCAGCTCGATGCCCGGCCCCGGCGCCAGGAGCATGGTCAGCCCGTGGCGCGGATCCCGGGGCGAGCTGCCGCTGCTCGCGCAGCACCACCGCCGTCCACGGCCGCCCGGCGTCTAGGTCGGGCGCCAGGTCGGCGGCCAGCTCGCGCGGCACCCAGCCCAGCTGCTCGCCCCCGCCGGCCGGATGGACCGCGATCGCGTTGGCGTCGTGCTCGTTGGCCGGGTCGCGCCGCAGCTCGAGCTCGCGGCCCGGGCCGACGTCCTCCGACGCCACCGCCGCCGCGTGGTGTTGCGCGGCGCCGGCCACCCCGGCCACCCGCAGGCCCTGGGCCGCCAGCCCGGGATCGTCACGGGCGAGGAAACGACCGCTCTCGGGATCGATCGGGCTGTAGCCGGCGAGCCACACCTGCCCCCCGTCGTCGGGGTACCAGTAGCGCTCCTCGTACTCGACGTCTAGGACGACCACTGGAAGAACGTCACGAGGTTGCCGTCGAGATCGAGCGTGGCGAACTCCCGCGAGCCGAAGTCGGTGTCGCTCACACCGTCCTTGGCGACGGGGTGGAGCACGTCCTGGGCGGCGAGCTCGCGAAACAGCTCGTCCACGCCCTCCACCCGGATGCGGCAGCTGGCCGTGCCCGCGATGAAGGACTCGGCACCCGACCGCACCGGCCTCTCCAGGGATCCCCGCTCGCGCCAAGCTCTCGTCGCCGGCCTGCCAGAGATGGAGCACGGCCTCGTCGCGCGCGAGCACGGCGAATCCCTCGTCGTGGTGCTGAACGGCGAAACCGAGGCGGTCCCGGTAGAAGGCCACGGCGGCCGCGGCGTCGCGCACGGGAAGGGCGGGAATGGTCTGGCCGAGCAGAGGCGGGCGACTCACGTCATTGACCTTTACCCCCGCGCCTACGCTGCCACGCACGCGTAACGCAGCAGAACGGCGCCCGAGACGAACGGCCGGGTCTCCAGCAGGTCAAGCTTCACGTCGGCTGCCTCGAACAGCCGCGCCCCGCGGCCGACGACCACCGGAAACACGAACAGCCGGTACTCGTCCACCAGCCCGGCGGCAATCAGTGCGTGCACGAGCTGAGTGCTCCCGGTCGCGACGATGTCGAGGCCCGGTGCCTCCTTCAGGGCCCGCATCTCATCGTCCAACGGGCCCCGGAGTACGGTGGAGTTCTCCCAGCCCGGATCTTCGAGGGTGCTCGAGACGACGTACTTGTCGACCGCGTTGAGGTAGTCCGAGACTCCGGTCGGGTCGTTCGTCTGGTGGGGCCAGAACTCGCGGAAGATCTCAAAGGTGTTGCGGCCCACGAGCAGGGCGTCGGCCGCCTCCCGGTGCTCGGTGTTCGCCGCGGTGATGTCGGTCTGGTCGACATCCTCGTTCAGCGGGTCGAACCAGTTGTCCGCCATGTCGATCACGCCATCGAGCGTGATGTTCTCCGTGACCACGAGCTTGCGCATCGTTCCTCCTGTGCGTTTGAAGTTCAGTGCTGCAGACCGGAATGAGCGGCGATCTTCATCGCAAGCCTGTCGGGCTATCGTGCGCCGATGACCATCGAGCTCTTTGCCGGGATCCGCGTGCGGGACCTCGAGGCTGCGCGACCCTGGTACGAGCGGCTTCTCGGTGAGCCCTCGTTCTTTCCGAACGCCTCCGAGATCGTCTGGACGCTGGCGGAGGGTCGCTCGCTGTACATCGAGGAGGATCCCGGCCGCGCCGGGAGCGCACTGGTCACGCTCTTCGTCGACGACCTCGATGCCCGCACCGCGGAGATCAGCTCACGGGGACTGGAGCCGGCCGAGCGCGAGACGTACTCGAACGGCGTTCGCAAGGCGACCTACCGCGATAGCGATGGCAACGAGATCGGATTTGCGGGCGCCGGGGCTGAGGCGACCTAGGCGCTCTCCCGGATGCCCGCCCGACGAAGGGCGTCTTCCCGCACGTCGGACTGCCGCGCACGCTCCGGTAGCGCTTAGCCCCGTTCGCGCAGCAGCGCGCCCAGGTCGGCCACCGGCCCCAGGTGCCGCAGCTTGTCCGGGTTGACGATCGAGCTCACGCCCTGGATCTGGCCCTCCGCGACGTCGAGGATCATCACGCTGATCAGCCTGCCCTCGCGGTCGAAGAACAGCGCACCCGGTTGCCCGTTCACCTCCTCGCGGCGCGAGGTGAAGCCGCCGACGCGGGCGCCGGCGCGCAGCCACGCCATCAGCGTGCGCGCCACCCTGGCGCGGCCGTGGACCGCACGTGCGAGGGCGGGCGCCTTGCCGCCGCCGTCGCCGTGGAGCACCACGTCGTGGGCCAGCAGCTCCTCCAGCCCCTCGAGGTCGCCCTCCTCGGCGGCCGCGAAGAAGCGGGCCGCGAGCTCCTCGCGCTGCTCGCGCGAGGCCTCGAACCGGGGGCGCCGCTCCTCCACGTGGCGGCGGGCCCGTGTGGCGAGCTGGCGGGCGTTCTGCTCGCTCGTCCCGACGATCTCCGCGATCCGGTCGTAGGGCTCGTCGAACACCTCGCGCAGCAGGAACGCGGCGCGCTGCTCGGGCGACAGGCTCTCGAGCAGGACGAGGAAGGCGAGCGACAGCGAGTCCGCCATCTCGGCCTTGCGGGCGGGATCGTCGTCGGCGCTCGCCACGAGCGGCTCCGGCAGCCACTCGCCCACGTAGGTCTCGCGCCGGACCCGCGCCGAGCGGAGCTGGTCGAGCGAGAGCCGCGAGACCACCGTCGACAGGTAGGCGCGCGGCGACTCGATCCGCTCGCCGCCCTCGCGCGCCCGGTGGAGGCGGAGGAACCCCTCCTGCACCACGTCCTCCGCCTCGCTCACGCTGCCGAGCATCCGGTAGGCGATGGCGAACGCCGACGGGCGGAGCTCGTCGAACTCCTCCTCGGTCATCGCTCAGCCGAGTCCCTGCGCGAAGCCCTGCCGCCAGCTCGCATAGCGCGGCTTCCAGCCGAGCTCGCGCTTCGCCTTCTCGTTCGAGGCTCCCCGCACCTCGGTCATCATGACGGTCGCCGCCTCACCGGCCAGCAGCCGACCGAGCCAGCGCGGCACGCGCCGCGGCGGCTTGGCGCCCAGCGCGCGGGCCAGCTCGGGCATCCAGTCCCGCGCCGGGGCGGGGTCGTCGTCCACCACGTTGTAGATGCCGCGCTCGCCGCGCTCGACCGCAACCGCGGTCGCCGCCGCGGCGTCGTCGACGTGGATGAAGGACCAGATCCCGCCGCCGTCTCCGACCACGGGGAACTGGCGCTTGCGGATGGCCGCGCTGTGGGCGGCGGCGGGGTCGGCGCTGAGGGTGGTGCCGGGGCCGTAGAACCCGCCGTAGCGGAGCACCACGCCCTCGAGCCAGCCCGCCCCGGTCACCGCCTCCTCCAGGTGGCGGATGGCGTCCAGCATGCCGCGGAGCTTCTCCGGTGGGTCGGGATCGAAGGGAGCGTCCTCGCCCTTCACGGGTCCGCCGGTGCGTCCGGCCGGCCAGCCCGCGAAGCTCTGCGCCACGAAGCGGCGCGCGCCGACGGCGCGGCCGGCGGCGAGCAGGTGGTCGGTGCCCTCCGTACGCAGCCGGTTCGTGGTCTCGAAGAAACGGTCGATGTGGCGCATGTCGAACTCGCCCGACAGCGCCGTGAGCTGATGCACGATCACCTCGGGCTCGGCGGACGCCACCGCCTGGGCGACCGCGTCGGGGTCGAGAGCGTCGGCCACGACCGGGCGCGCTCCCAGGCTGCGCACCAGCTCCTGCTTCGACGCGCTCCTGGTCATCCCGACCACCTCGTGGCCCCGCGCCACGAGCTGCGGGACGAGCTCTCTGCCGAGAACGCCTGTGGCGCCGGCTACGAAGACCTTCATGACTGCTCCTCTCGTCCCATTTGCACTCTTAGACGAGATAGAGGCGCCGCCTGTGACAGGAACCTCTTGCGCGCCGGCGAGCGTAGTGGTGGTGTGAAGATCCCGGTTCTAGTGGTGGCTGTGCTTGTCGTTGCCGGCGGAGCGGCTCCGGCAACGGGATTCGCCCCGCTCATCGGAGTGGACACTCGGGGTCAGCTAGTCCGTCTCGACAGCTCGTCGCTTCGCCCCGTTTCTCGGGGCTTACCCGCACCGACCAGGTTCGTGTGGGACTACGAGTTCTCGCCGAGTGGGCGGTATCTGGCGGTCGGGGACGAGGCACGCAGCCGATTAGTGCTGTTCGACGTCCGACGTTGGCGTTCGCTGGGCAGTGTTCGCCTCCCCAGCCCCTATCCCGGACGGTACGGGGGTGCCGGGCCAATGCAGTGGGTCGGGCCCCGGCGCCTGCTCGTGATGACGGGGTCGCCCTGGACCGAACAGACAGCGGTGGTGATCGACCCGCGCGAGCGGCGGGTGGTGCGGCGCGTCCGTTGGCGTGGCCTGGCGCTTGACTCGGACGAGGTCCGTCGTGGCCTGGTGCTGCTGGCTCCTCCTTCACCCACTCGGCTAGGCCCGGTTCGGCTGGTGCACGTCACGGTCGGCGGCCGGGTGAGGTCGGTTCGGCTCGACCGAATCGAGGCCGGCCAAGGCCGCGGGGACGACGGCCGCGGTCGTGTCCTGCATCCAGCGCTCGCTGTCGACCAGCGAGGCCATCGCGCCTTCGTCGTAGCCGCCGACCGCGAACTGGTCGCCGAGGTCGACCTGCGGAGCCGGAGCGTCGCTTACCACGATCTCCTCGGGCCCCGCGCCGCGGCCAAGGGCGGTCCCAGCGAGAGCTTCGCCCGCAGCGCGCACTGGCTCGGGGCCGGCACGCTGGCCGTGTCCGGCGAGGACCTGCCCGCGAGCGCAACACCGAGCCGCGCGTACCCCATTGCCCACGGTCTGAGACTGGTCGACACGCGGACCTGGACGAGCCGGACGATCGACCCCGAGGCCCAGACCTTCGACGTGGCGGGCCGCCTGCTGCTGGCGAGGCGCTGGTACGCCGAACAGGGCCGCCCGCCGATGGGCGTGGCTGCTTACGACTTCACGGGCAAGCCCCGCTGGCGCCGTTTCGCGGGCTCCAACGCGCTGGTGTGGGCCCCCGGCGGCCGGCGCGTGTACGTGGACGTGGGAGATCACGGCGAGCGCCGCACCCACGTCGTCGACCTCTCAAGCGGGCGCACGGTCCGCCGGCTGCCTTACAGGCGGCTGACTCTGCTTCGGCGCTAGGCGAGTCGAAGGCAGCCGTAGACTGGCGCCGACGATGCGTCCTCAGCCGCTGATCTCGGTCACCGACGTACCGCTGAGCAGTCTCTGGTACCAGCAGCTGCTCGGCTGCGAGAGCGCCCACGGCGGTGAGGAGTACGAGCGGCTCGTCCACCGCGGGAAGCTCGTCCTACAGCTGCACAACTTCGACGTGGAGCACCACCACGGCAGGATCGGTGACGCATCGTCGCGGCCCTACGGGAACGGCGTCGCACTCTGGTTCGAGATCGACGACTTCGACAAGGCAGCCAGTCGCGCCGAGACGCTCAAGGCCGACATCGTCCGGCCACCGCACCGCAACCCGCCCGATGGCCCCGGCGGGCCGGCCCACCGCGAGCTGTGGCTCCGCGACCCGGACGGCTACCTCGTCGTGCTGGCCAGCCCTGATGGCGAGTCCCCCTGGCCGGATCCGCGGCTGCCGGCTCAGTGAACCCAAGTCCGCGACTGGTTCAACGCCCCCGTTTGAGAATGTGCAGCCGCGCCCCCTTCCGGAGCGCTTTGCCGCCGAGGGCGACATCGTGGTCGGCCTTGGCACAACCGAGACCCGGTGGATCGAGTCAGGAGAAGTCAGCCAAGAAATCGAGAGCGCGGGGCCCTACAGGTTTCGCGACGGCAAGATCACCGCATGGCGGCCGTTTGAAAGTCATGCCGCCGCGCTGAAGGCGACCGGGCTGGAATAACCACCGCGCGAGTTCTCAGGCGAGCGCGGCGACTGCCTCGACCTCGACCGGCATGCCGAACGGCAGCTCGCCGGCGCCAATCGCTGAACGCGCGTGGCGCCCTGCATCGCCCCACAAAGCCAGGATCAAGTCGCTGAAGCCGTTGATCGCGGCCGGCGTCACGTTGAATTCCTCCGCGCACTTGACGAAGCCAAGCGCCTTGACCCAGCCGGTCACGCGGTCGAGCTCTCCGAGTTCGCGCTTGAGCGATGCGAGGATGGACAGCCCTGTCGCGCGCGCAGCAGCGTAGGCCTCCTCGACGGAGACCTCGCCCCCGACGCGACCGGTGACGAGCAACCGGTCGCCGTCGAACGGCCCGTGGCCTAAGACGTATGCGAGATCACCGTGGACGCGGACCATCTCGAATGGCAGCCGCACACCCGGCGGCGCCGCCACCGGAGCTGGAAGCTGGAGCCCCAGCTCAGCCAGCCGGTCCTCGATCAAGCCCATCGCCGCAGCTTGCCACGGCCGCGCGCACGGCGCTACGGCGATCTACGTGGGGACAACGATCCCGTCGTCACGAGCGTGTCGCCATTCGATCAGCTCGACGCAGCGACCGTCGGTCGGCGTGGCGGGTGAGGAAGATCCCGTCTATCTCGCGCCGGACACCGTCCTCGGCAGCCCCGCCTCAGGCGGGTCGAACAGCGTGCTCCCAGAACACCCCGTGCTCGGTGAACAGCCCGACGAGGCGCTCGGTGTCGGCTTACTCCGA
Organism: uncultured Thermoleophilaceae bacterium; assembly: GCA_963728155.1. GTDB lineage: Bacteria > Actinomycetota > Thermoleophilia > Solirubrobacterales > Thermoleophilaceae > JACVRW01. The sequence continues at coordinate 409,945 of CAVSJF010000006.1, forward strand.
GCCGCGCACGTTACGCCCGCCGAAAGGCTTCGTCGCTTCGAACGAACCTGAGGAGAGCGACCTAGGCGCTGAAGGGGCGGACTCTACTCGGGAATGGGTCAGTCATTCGCCGATCTTGTGCTCACCAAGAACCTCTCGCGTGACCGCTTGAAGGAGGAAATCGAGCTGCGTGTACGCTCGATCGCGGTACCCGTCGAGCGCCCACTGCCCAAGCGGATCGGGTCCTAACTGGCGATGAAAGTCGCAGTGGTGAAAAGGGCAGAGGAGCTCGAGCTCTCGATCGAGCTCGTAGCCGAGGTTGCATCGTCCGTCATCGTGCAGGTACACGAGATGGTGTACGTGCAAGGAGCGCGGCTCGGCCGCACAGATCCGGTCGAGGTAGCAGCACATCGTGCCCTCGCGGTAGCGCCGCCAGCGATAGGCGGCGCTACGCCACGCCCACCACTCACCTCGCAAGTAGGAGGGGTAGAACTCACCCGCAGCGCCGTAGCCATCCGGGAGGTCAGGTAAGTGACGAGGGTCGTAGAGACTTGGAGCCGTGCCGGACGGGGCGGCTGTCGGGGACCAGGATCGCGAGGTGGCCACACCAACAAAATCTACCCTTAGCGCGACGGGGAGCAACCGGAGCTCCTGGGAGGGGTACCGTGCTTCGTGCTCCCCTCGACCTCGGGGGCGGCACGCGGATATGGGCAGGATGGAGTCGTTGACTCCGAGACGTCGCGGTAACTCGGAATCGCCCTCGACGCTGACTCACGGGTTGGCGAGCCCATGCCGTCGCGGCCCCGTGCTGCACGGTGATGCGCTACTCGGTCGAGTCGCACTTTCCCAGCGCGCCGGCAGCGCCCCCGTCCGCGGGCTAAAGCCTGCCCGCGACCCGACCGATACGGAGCCGTGTCCGTAGTTCCCGTCCTTGGAGATGACATGTCCCGCTCCCGCCTCGCCGGCCGTGCGCTGACCGCCTCGATCACAGCCACAGGACTCCTGCTCGGCTCCAGCGCTGGAAGCGCCCTCGCGCAGGACGACGACGTGACCACGCTGCGGGTCACGACGAAGAACATCGAGGTCACCGTGGTGGACCTCGGACCTCCCGGAAAGAGTTCCGGTGACCTCTACGTCTACACCGGCACCGTCCATCGGAACGGCAAGCGAATCGGTCGCATCCACGGGTCCAACACCTCGATCAGGGTCAAGGGCCGTCGCGAGACCGTCTCGGGCCAGCTCACGATGCAGCTCGGCAACGGCAACCAGATCGTCGCCGGCGGGCTCAGCGCCTATCCCAGCGACGACAACATGCGGGTTCATCGTCGGCAAGCCGTTCACGCGCGCCATGCTCGGCGGCACCGGGCGCTACGCGGGCGCTCGCGGCACACTCACCACAACCCGCCAGCCGAGCGGCAACTACAAGCAGGTCTTCCGCCTGCTCGACTAGCAGCAAGGCAGCACCGGCCCGGCCACGTCACCCAACCGCTGCTCCACGCGCGAAGCAGCAGTCCGCGTCGGGCCAGGCCGCCTAGTGGTTGGCATGGGAAGCAGCAGCGCGGGCTGCATGTGCGTCCGCTTGCGCTAGCAGGCGAAAGCGCAAGTCGACGCGGCAGGGGCGCGGCACCCGGAACGAGCGGACCGCCGCGGGTAGTTCCGATGCTGCGCTCGTCTGGTCGGTAGTTCATCCGATCCGTAGGAGGTCGTCGCGCGGTCGCCGAGCGAAGATGCCGAGTCATGGCGGATGACGAAATGACCGCCGAAGGCGCGCCGGTCGATCCGGGTGCGCTGATCCGAAGCCGGCAGTACCGCGTGATCCTCGTGTTCGCGGCGATCATCGGCGTGGTGGTCTCGCTGGCGGCGTGGGCGTTCCTGGAACTCGTCCACGGCATCCAGGTGGGCGTCTACGAGGAACTGCCGGGCGATCTGGGCTTCGACTCGGCGCCCTGGTGGTGGCCGCTGCCGTGGCTGGCGATCGCTGGGCTGCTCACCGCGATCGCGATCACGCGACTTCCCGGCACCGGCGGCCACGTACCGGCGAACGGTCTGAGCAGCGGTGGCGGGCCGACGCAGCCGATCGAGCTGCCTGGCGTTCTCGTGGCCGCGCTGGCGACGCTGGGGCTCGGCCTCGTGCTGGGACCGGAGGCGCCGCTGATCGCGCTCGGGATGGGTCTCGGCGTGTTGGCCGTGCGGCGAGCCAAGCGCGACGCGCCCGAGCAGCTTGTCATGGTCATGGCCGCCGCCGGGAGCTTCGCTGCGATCTCGACCGTGTTCGGGTCGCCGGTGATCGGGGCCGTGATCCTGATCGAGGCGGCAGGGCTCGGAGGGGCAAGGCTGCCGGTCGTCCTCCTTCCTGGCCTGATCGCCGCCGGCCTGGGCTCGCTCGTGTTCATCGGCCTGGGAGCGTGGACGGGGCTGAGCACGAGCGCCTGGGCGCTGAGCCCGTTCGACCTGCCGGCGTTCTCGCAGCCGACCGCGGTCCACTTCCTTTGGGCGGTGGCCCTTGCCGTTGCGCGGCCATCGTCGTGTTCGCGATCGTCGAGCTCGCCCGGGTCATTGCGCCGCTCGTCGCGCGCCGCCCGGTGCTGCTCACCACCATCGCCGGGCTAGTCGTCGGCGGGCTCGCGATCGCCTTCAACCAGGTGACCGACCAGTCGACCGACGCCGTGCTCTTCTCCGGCCAGGACGCCTTCGGTGAGCTGCTCAAGGACGCGCCCAACCTGTCCCTGTCGGTCTTCGCCTGGCTGCTCGTCTTCAAGGGCGTCGCCTGGAGCATCTCGCTCGGCAACTTCCGCGGCGGCCCGACATTCCCAGCGCTGTTCCTCGGCACCGTCGCGGGACTGCTCGCCGGTCACCTGCCCGGGCTCTCCGAGACACCGGCGGTCGCGGTGCTGATGGGCGCCGCCTGCGTGTCGATGCTGCGGCTTCCGCTGTCCTCCGTCGTCATCGCGCTCCTGCTGACGTCGTCGGCCGGGCTCGCCGTCGGCCCGCTGATAATCGTCGCGGTCACGACGGCGTACATCACCACCGAGGTGCTCGCCGCGCGCCTCGGCGCAGGCCGCCAGCGCGCACCGGCTGAGGAGCCCGCGCCGGTCCTCGCCGCGACGCCGACGAAGGCCTGAGCATCGCTCGGTAGCCGCGCTATCGCATTGAGGCAGAAGCGGTAGTCCGCAGCGCAGTGGCGCCGACTAGCGCTTTGGACGAAAAGCGAAAAAACGCACCTCGCGTGGCCTGAATCAGGCCGTGGGGCAAAATGCTGCCGAGGTGATGAAGCGGGCGACCATCCACTTCGACGGCGGCGGGCAGAGTCCCGGCCCGGTAACGGCTGCCTGCACTGTCGAGCTGAGCGACGGCTCCTTCGACGAGGACGTCAAGCGGTTTGACCAGGGGACCCACAACACCGCCGAGTGGCACGCGCTGATCCTCGGGCTCCGTATGGCGCTCAAGCACGGCGAGCGGCATGTGGTGGTCAAGGGCGACTCGATGCTTGTGGTGAAGCAAATCAACCGCGAGTGGAAAACAAAGAATGCGGCTCTGCAGGCTCTGCGGGCGCAGGCAGAGGAGCTGTTGGCGGTCTTCGAGACTTGGCGCGTCGAGTGGATTCCGCGCAAGGAGAACCGGCGCACCGACGAGCTGGGGCGGGCGCAATGAGCCCTGGGCCCTGTGTGTGCGTTGGCGGCCACTGCCGCTTTGGACGGGGAGCAGCCATCTTCGAGTGCTCGCGACCGACTTGCGGAGTTCGCGCATGGCAGCAGTCCGGGGTGACGGGTCTTGCTAGAGGACGCCCGCGGATGCCTTGCAGCGTTTCGGGATGAGATACGCACGACGCCGACTCGCCGCGCGCTGCCGCCCGCGCGCTCGCCTGTGCGTCCATAGCGCCAGAATGGCGCCGTGCCCGTTGAAGCGTTTTCAGCTCTGGCCGCGCGGAGCGCACCCTCGCTCGACGAGCTGGCGCTTGCGCTGGCGGGCGAGTTCCGGCCGGTGGACGCCGACGCCGCCCTTGCCGAGCTCGATCGGCTTGGGTCGGAGCTCGCGCCGGCCGCGGGCGACGGGCCGGCGCTCCAGGCCGAGGCCATGCGCGAGCTGCTGGGCGAGCGGCACGGGTTCGTAGGCGAGCGCGGCGAGTACGACCATCCAGACAACTCGATGCTCGACCTCGTGCTCGAGCGCCGCAAGGGGTTACCGATCCTGCTGTCAGTCGTCTACGTAGAGGTCGCCCGGCGTGCCGGGATCGCGCTTAGCGGCGTCGGACTGCCGGGCCACTTCGTCGTCGGCCACTTCGGGCACGCGCCGCCGTTGCTGCTCGACCCCTTCGACGGCGGCACGCCGTTGGCGCGGCCTGAGCGCCCGCTCGAGCCTTGGGGTTCGCACGAGACCGCGCTTCGGATGCTCAACAACCTGGTTGGCTCCTACCAGCGCCGAGCAGACCTCGCCCGCGCCATCCGCGCCGCCGAGCTGCGCCTCGAACTCCCCACGAGCGAGCCCGACAGAGATGCCCTCACCACCCAACTGAACTCGCTGCGGGCCATCCTCAACTAAGCCGGACAGGCAAAGAGCCCGTTGAGCTGGCACCGGGTGCCGCAAGACCCGCCAGGCAGAAGCCCAACGGGCGGCTGCGTTGAGGCTCACAAAGACGCCCGCAGTGGGACGAACAGCAGACGTGAGCGTAGCTCTCGGTTGACGCGCAAAGCGGCACTCGAGGCCGGAGTCCTCCTGTGCATGGAGAGCGGTACTTGTGGTGGCGGGCGCGCGGGGCTAGGCGCGTTCGATGTCGCCCGGAATCCAGGTTTTCTCGAACCACGGCTCTAGCGGGCCGTAGAGCCGCAGGATGGCGAACCATCCCTTGCTGGGGACTGTCTGGATCCAGTTGCTCTCGCCGCCGCTCGGTGCGCTGGGGCCGAAGTGAAGGTCGACCGAACCGTCCTCGTTGTATTTGAGGTCGCCGGTTTGGTTGTTGCGGCTTGGGAATGGCTGGCCTGTTTGCAGTTCCGATCGGGTCTGAGGGTCGTAGACGACGATGGACCAGAAGTCTTTGGCGGGTACGTTGGGTGGGAGGGTGAGCCGGTAGTTGTCGTGTCCGGCGAGCAGGGCTCCGTCAGCATCTTTGCTCGTGATGGCGTACTGCGAACCGGCGCCGACCATCTTGAGGGCCATCGCGGGCGTGTTGACGGTCGCCTGGTAGAAGAACAGCGTCCTGGCGTCGAGGTCGCGACCCTTGCGTCCATCGCCGCCCAGCCAGCGGTAGTCAGCGCCGATGAACCCCGTTGTCCACTGCCTGTCGTCAAAGACGCGGGCATCGGGATCGCGTGTCTGGAAGGAGATCGCCCGCGCGGTCGCGTTGCCAACTTGGGCCGCCTCGGTCAGGGTGTCGCGCATCCGTTGACCTGGCTCGAACGGATGGTCCTTCGTGATCCCGATCGACGCGAGCAGCCCGCGGGTCTCATCGTCGATCACTCCGAGCGGCTCGCGGCGGATGACCTCGGCAATCTCGTCGTAGAAGCCGAAGTCGTTGGCGTGGATCGTGTTCATAGGCCGCTCGGAGATGGAGATGAACTCCATGTCGGGCGGGTCGGCCGCTTCCGATAGGGGGTAGATCTTGACTTTCTCAGTGAACAACGCCGTCGCGGCATCGGTCTTGCCGTCGACCAGGAAGCCGCGTAGAACAAGCCAATTGATGTGACTCGGCGACTCGGCGACGAACATGCCGTCCGGCCTCTTGCCGTCATAGCCCGGCGGAACGATCAGATACGTACCGCCGGCGCCACGGTCGGGACCCGGAGCGCCCATATCGACCACAAACCTGAACCAGGAGTCGTTCACCGTGCCCGGCCCGCAACCCGGAGGGATCTCTAGGACCGTCGGCCCGTCGTGGTCCAGATCGAGGATCGCCAGCGCGTAGACGGTGTCGGTGTTCCCCGTCAGAAAGAGCAGGTTCGAGTCGGCGAGGCGATCGGCGATCGCGACCTTGTTGCAGGCGTCGCAGCCGATCTCGATCAGACCCCTGCGCATGGCCTCGAGCGAAGCCGCCGGAACGCACTGCAAGAACACCTCGACACCTCTGAGAAAGTCGAGGTTGTCAAACAGCCGAGCCGCGGTCTCCGCGGAGGGAAGGCCGTCTTGGAACTCGAATGTTCCGAGCCGCGTCTCGACGCGCTCCGGCGTCATGATCTTCGACGGGATCGGTGTGTTGTATCCGGGTGGCGTGGGCTCGACCGTTGTCAACTCGGGCTCCTGTCAGCGCACGAACGATTTCCGCCGGGCCCAGCGGCCCGGTTCACCGCCGGAAACTACGTGCGTCGGCCTTCCCCGGCGTCACCCACCAGGGTGATGTTGGACACGAGAGGCCGCCCGGGTCATGGTCGATGGTGAATCGCCCGATCGGGGTGACGCTGAGCAGCCGGCGCACGTCCACAGTTCGTCGTTGTGGAACCAGGACCTCACGGGGGCTGAGGATGCTGATCGCCCTGCTGGCCGTGCTCGGCGTCAATCTCGTCGTCATCGTCGTGCTTTTGGCGGTGGTGTTGGCGCGCAAGCGGTGGGTGAAGCGCCAGCCCGGCGCTCTCACCTTGCCGCTCCACTTCTCCTTTGGACGATGGGCAGCAGTCGACACGCTGCTCGCTCGAGTGCTGCGCTTGCCTCAAGAAGAAGCCCGACCGGGCGCATGACAAAGAAAGCACTGCGGCCGCCGCGCTGCGAGGCCCAACCGGGCCCGCTAGACGTCGTCCGGCAGGCTGACGAACTCGCGCTTGACATCTCGATACCACCCGAGGCCGCTGATCGGGCGCTTCCATCGGCCGCGCATCGCCTCGTGGGCCTCGCGGTGGGTCTCGTCGCCGGCCGCGACCTGCGCCTTGAGGTGGCGGTCTTGGGCCTTGATGACTTCGTTGTGGTCCTCGCCGTGATGCTCGACGTTGCAGGGTCCGCCGAGTTGCTTGCAGGTCATGGTCTTCATGGGCGCCAACCTACGCCTGCGCGGCCGTCAGGGCTTCTCGAATCCTGATCGATCAGCCCAAGGACTGTTCTCGGCGCTCGAGAGCGCGGCGAAGTCGGCGTCGCGCGACAGGACGTGGCCCCACGGGCAGCCAACATCGACGGTCAGCCCTCAAGACCGTCAGACGAGGATGACGGCCTGCGGGGTCCCGCCGGCCGTGAGCCCCTCACTGCACCGTTCGCGTGAGAGCGGCCCTCTTCCGCCCCACGCGCGGGTGGCCGACGAAGCCAGGGGGCTCCGCCCCCTCGTGCCGGCTTCGCCGGCAGACCCCCGGGATACTGAAATTCGTCGGACAGGACCCGCGCCCACGTAGCTGGGCCCGCAACCAAACGCCCCAGCCTACTTGATCGAGTCGTACACCTTGAACATCGGTAGGTACATCGCGATCACGATGAAGCCCACGATCCCGCCCACGAAGATGATCATGATCGGCTCGAGGATCGAGGTGAGCGCCTTGACCGCCGCCTCCACCTGCTCCTCGTAGAAGTCGGCGACCTTGCTCAGCATCGTCTCGAGGGCGCCCGTCTCCTCGCCCACGCCGATCATCTGGGTGACCATCACGGGGAAGGCCTCGGGGACCTGGGTCATCGGCTGGGTCAGCGTCCCGCCCTTCTTCACCGAGTCGCGAACGTCGTCCATCGCCTTCTCGACCACCTTGTTGCCCGACGTGCGGCCCGTGATGTCGATCGCCTCGAGCATCGGCACGCCGGCGGCGATCAGCCCTGAGAACGTCCGCGAGAAGCGGGCGAGGGCCACCTTCTGCACGATGCCGCCGATCTTCATCGGGAACTTGAGCTTGAGGCGGTCCCACTGCATGCCGCCGGTCTCGGACTTCTTCCAGAACCGGAACGTCCACACCACGGCGGCGGTCACCGCGAGCATCACGTACCAGCGCTGGGTGACCATGTCCGACATCCAGACGGTGAACTTGGTGATCGTGGGGAGGTCGCCGCCGAAGTCCTTGAAGATCTTCTCGAACACGGGGACGAGGAAGGCGACGAGGGCGAAGAGCACGATGAAGGCGAAGCCGCCGATCAGCGACGGGTACATCATCGCCGCCTTGATCTGGCGCTTGAGCGCCGCGTCCTTCTCCAGCTGGGTCGCCACGCGCACCAGCGTCTGGTCCAGGATGCCGCCGGTCTCGCCCGCCTCGACCATGGCCACGTAGAGATCGTTGAAGAGCTCGGGGTGGCGCTTGAGGGCATCGGATAGCGCCAGGCCGGCCTCGACGTCCTTGCGCACGTCGATCCAGATGTCGCGCAGCTTGTCGTTCTCGGTCTGCTCCTCGATCACGTAGAGCGCCCGCAGCAGCGACATGCCCGAGTTGACCATCGTCGCCAGCTGGCGTGTGGCGATCACCAGCTCGTCGGGCTTGATGCGCTGGAAGCGCGCGAGGATGTCGCCCGCGTTCGCGGGCTGCTGCTCCTCGATGTCGATCACGATCAGGCCGCGGGTGCGCAGCTGTGACGCCACCGCCTGCTTGTCGCCCGCCTCCATCTCGCCCTTGGTGGGCGCGCCGGAGAGGTCCAGGGCCTGGAATGCGTAGGTCGCCATGCGCTAAGCGACCCTCACGGTGCCCATGAGCCGGCGCAGCTCGTCGGGGGCGCTCGACCGCGACTCCGCCAGCTCGCGCGTGATCTTGTGCTCGCGCACCAGCTGGACGAGCGCCGCGTCCATGGTCTGCATCCCGAACTGGCCGCCGGTCTGCAGGGCGGAGTAGATCTGGTGGGTCTTGCCCTCGCGGATCAGGTTGCGAACCGCCGGCGTGGGCACCAGGATCTCGCAGGCGCAGATACGTCCTCGGCCGTCGGCCTTGGGCAGCAGCTGCTGGGTGACGATGCCCTGCAGGGCCACCGATAGCTGCACCCGTACCTGCTGTTGCTGCTCGGGAGGGAACACGTCGACGATGCGGTCGACGGTCTGCGCGGTGTCCTGGGTGTGCAGGGTGGCGAACACCAGGTGGCCGGTCTCCGCCGCGGTCAGCGCGGTCGCGATCGTCTCGAGGTCGCGCATCTCTCCCACCAGGATCACGTCGGGGTCCTGGCGTAGCGCGGCCTTCAGTCCCAGCCCGAAGCTCGGGGCGTCGGCCCCCAGCTCGCGCTGGTTGACGATGCAGCGCTTGTGCTTGTGGAGGAACTCGATCGGGTCCTCGATGGTGAGGATGTGCTCGTGGCGCACCTCGTTGATCAGGTCGAGCATGGCCGCGAGAGTCGTCGACTTGCCCGAGCCGGTGGGTCCGGTCACGAGCACGAACCCGCGCGGCTTCTTGGTGAACTCCTCGATCACCGGCGGCAGGTCGAGGGTCCCGATTCTCGGGATCTCGTGAGGGATCAGGCGAAAGGCGGCGGAGAGCGAGGCGCGCTGGAAATACGCGTTAACGCGAAAGCGCGCGCGGCCGGGGATCGAATAGGCGAGGTCGATCTGCCAGTCGGTCTCGAGCTTCTGGCGCTGATCGTTGGTGAGGATCGAATAGATGACCTCGCGCGTGGTCTGCGGCGTCAGGGGCGGGTAATCGAGCGCGTGCAGCTTGCCGTGCTGGCGGATCATGGGCGGGGAGCCCGCGGTGAGATGCAGGTCCGAGGCCTGTCGCTCCATCACCTGCAGCAGGACTTCGGCGAAGTCGAACTCCATCGTCCTTCCTTATCGGCGGGGGGTTTTGATCACGTGACCCGCGCCACCTCGGCGATGGACGTGATTCCGTTCTTGACCTTCTCGAAGCCGTCGGCGCGCAACGGGCGCATGCCCTGCGCCACCGCGACCTTGCGAATGTCCTCGGCCGAGCCGCGCTCCACGGTCAGGTCCCTGATCTCGTCGGAGATCACCATCACCTCGTACAGGCCGGTCCGGCCCTTGTAACCCGAGCCGCCGCAGCGCCCGCAGCCCATCGGCTCGTAGGCCTCGAGGTCGAAGGCGACGTTGAAGCCCGCCTTCTCGAGCGACGAGACCGACAGCATCGTGCGCTTCTTGCAGTAGGTGCAGAGCGAGCGCACGAGCCGCTGGGCGACGATGGCCACGATCGCCGAGGCCGACAGAAACGGCTCGATCCCCATCTCGGTCAGCCGGGTGATCGCCGAGGGCGCGTCGTTGGTGTGCAGCGTGCTCAGGACGAGGTGCCCGGTGAGGGCCGACTCGATCGCGATCTTGGCCGTCTCGCCGTCGCGGATCTCGCCGACCATGATCACGTCGGGGTCGGCACGCAGCATCGCGCGCAGCCCGCTGGCGAAGGTCAGGCCGGCCTTCATGTTCACCTGCAGCTGGTTGATGCCGGCGATCTGGTACTCGACCGGATCCTCGATCGTGATGATGTTGCGCTGGGGCTCGTTGATCTCGTTGAGCGCGGCGTAGAGGGTGGTGGACTTGCCCGACCCCGTGGGCCCGGTGGCCAGCACCGCCCCGTAGGAGCGCCGGAAGGCATCCTCGAAGAGCTCCTCGCTGCCCTGCGACATGCCCAGATGGTCGAGGCCGATCAGGGCCTGCGACTTGTCGAGAATGCGCATCACGATCCCCTCTCCGTCCACGCGCGGCATGGTCACCACGCGCGTGTCGATCGCGTGTCCCTCGACGGTCAGCCCCACGCGGCCGTCCTGCGGCACGCGCTTCTCGGCGATGTCGAGGTCGGCCATGATCTTCACGCGCGAGACCACGCCCGCCACCATCCGGCGCGGGATCTCCGTCGTCTCGCGCAGCACGCCGTCGACGCGAAAGCGCACGCGCATGTCGCGGCCGTCGGGCTCGTAGTGGATGTCCGAGGCTCCCTCCTCGACGGCCTGCGCGATGATCGAGTTGACCAGCTTGATCACCGGGCCGTCCTCCGCCGACTCGCGGATCTCCGTTACGTCGGCGAGCTCCTCCTCGCCCTCGGACACCGCCTCGGCCACGGCGCTGTCGAGGCGGCTCATCCGCCCGATCAGCTGGTGTATGTCGTCGGGCGAAGCGACCACCGGCCGTACCTCGTGGCCGGCCATCAGCTTCAGATCGTCGAGGGCGAGCACGTTGGATGGATCGGACATGGCCACGAGCAGCTGCCCGCGCTCGTCGAAGCCGATCGGTGCGGCGTTGAGCCGCCGGGCGGCCTGCGCGCTGATCGAGTTCAGGGCCGACGCGTCGGTCTTGAACCTCGTGAGGTCGACGTGGTAGAGGCCGAAGCGCTGCGCGGTCGCGCGCGCCAGCTGGTCTCCGGTGATGGCTCCGGCCTCCAGCAGGATGTGCTCGGCCGGGCGTCCGCTGCCCTTGCCCTGCTCGACCGCCTGGTCGACGCGCTCGCGGGAGAGGAATTCCATCTCGACGAGGACGTCGGAGATGAAGCGCGAGCCCGCCTTGCGCTGTGGCGCCGTCAGCCCGTCGGCCGCCTCCGGCGCGACGGGAGGCTCGCCCTCCGCCACGGCGCGCAGGGTCGACCCGCCCGGCGCCTCGGTCATCGTGCGTCCGCGACGGCCTGGGTGAGCGACTTCGAGTCGATGAAGCCCTCTATGAGGCGAGCGTCGCCCCTGCTGTCGATCAGCGACGAGCGAGGGCGTCTGCGACACACCGAGGTCCTCGACGAGCTTCCCGTAGCGCTCGACGGCGTCAACGTGATCGGTCAGCACCACCGCCGGCGACCTGCGCGCCAGGGCTCGCACCGACCGCGCCACGGCCCTGTCGTCGAGTCCGCTCGGGTTGCGGAAGAAGATCACGACCTTCTTGTGCGCCCCCACCGCCCGGGCCGCCCTTTGGGGTTGTCGGTGGAGAGCGCGGCGAGCGACAGCGGCTCGGTGCCGGTGAGGCCGGCCAGGCCGGTCGGTGAAGGTCTGGGCCGTCTCGCCGTAGCGGCCGCCGGGCAGCGCCGTCGCGCACGTTGGCGGGCGCCTCGATGCTCTGGGGCTTGTTGACCCCGGTCAGGTCGAGGGCGAAGTCGATGCTCGTGGGCCGCCGGGCGCCTGAGTCGAAGGCCACGCGGGCGGTCACACGGCGCAGGATCTGGTCCGATCCCACCCAGGCGTCGAACTGCGCCCGTTCCACCAGCGCCAAAGCCGGCGGGGACCGACCGGGAGAGGTCGCGCGCCATCGCCTCGACGTCGACCGACGCGGACACGTGGGTGGTGTCGATGCCGTCGAGCTGCTCGGTGCCCACGGTCTTCGCGTCGCGCACCCAGGTCTCCGGATGCACCTCGAAGGGAAGCTGCCCTGGCTGGGCGCCGGTACCGTCGGCCACCGCCTGCACCACCGGATCCCAGGCCTGGGCGGGCACCTGCCACGCCCGGGCGCCCTGAGTGAGGTAGGCCTTCTCCTCGACCGCCACGAAGCCGCCGGCGAAGGACTGTCCCGGCGCATCGAGGCGCGCGTCGAGATCGACGGCGGGAACGTCGTTGGCCGCGCCGCGCTCGAAGGCTCCCGTGAGCTCGGCCTTGGTCGCGGCCGGGCCGCCGGAGAGCCTCACGCGAACGTCGAACGCCGCGCTCTGCAGCTTGCCCGAGAGCGAGGACCTGAGCGTGTCGACGGGGCTCGCGGCGGGGGTCGCCTGAGCGGCCGGCGCCTCGGCCGCGGCGGGTGCCTGCTGGGCCACGGGGACGGCTTCCTCGGACGCCCTGTTGCGGGCGTTCTGCACCGCCAGAAAGGTCGCCGCGAGCAGTGCTGCTCCGAGCACGGCGAGGAGGAAGGGGCGGGAGATCGCCATTGCCTCGCATATCGGCAACGCAGGGGGCTTGTTTAGGCGCGAGGGGTGTTTCTAGACGGAGTCCAGGCCGGCTCGCATGGCCGCGCGCGGAGCGGGGCGAGAGGTCCAGAGCTCGAAGCTTCTCGCCCCCTGCGCGAGGAGAATCTCCAGGCCGTCGACCACCCGCATATCGCGCGCCTGAGCCCACCGGACCAGGGGGGTCGGCTCGCGCGCGTAGACGAGATCGACCACCACGTCGGCGTCCCCCAGCGGCAGCTCCCTCACCGGATCCTCACCGTGGAGCCCGACGCTCGTGGCGTTCACGAGGATGTCGGCCGGCTCGCCCTGCTCGCTGAGCCTGACCCCGAGCGTCTCGGCCAGCTGCGCGGCCCGGTCGCGCGTGCGGTTCCACACCGCCACGTCGGCGCCTCCCTCGCGCAGCGCCCACGCCACCGCGCGAGCGGCACCACCGGCACCGAGCACGAGCGCCCGCCGGCCGGCGGGGTCGCTGCCCAGCGCATCGAGAAAGCCACCGGCGTCGGTGTTGTGGCCGGCGATGCCGCCGTCGTCGTCGAAGTCCAGGGTGTTCACCGCGCCGATCGCCTTTGCGGCCGGGCTCAGGTCGCCGGCGAGATCGTGGGCGGCGACCTTGTGGGGGATCGTGACGTTGGCTCCCCTGTAGCCGCTGTGCGGCAGGGCGCGCACGGTCTCCGCGAAGAGGTCCGGCGAGATGGGCAGGTGCACGTAGCGCCAGTCCATCCCGAGCTCGGCGAAGGCGGCGTTCATCATGGCCGGCGAGCGGCTGTGGGCGACGGGGAAGCCGAGGACGCCGGTGAGGGCCATTTTCGCCGAGCCGGCTCGCTCTAGCAGTTCGTCGGCGACTTGCCGCCGCGCTCGGCGCGTGCGGCGTCGTACTCGTTCACGTAGCGCTGGAACTCGGCGTCGGTCTCGGCGAACTTGTGCTTGCCGTTGCCGCACACCGCCGCCACGTAGAAGATGAAGCCTGTCTTGGCCGGGCGGGCGGCCGCCTGGATCGACTTCAGCCCGGGACTGCCGATCGGTCCCGGCGGCAGGCCCGAATGCACGCGCGTGTTGTAGAGCGAGGTGTTCTGGAGCTCGGACACCTTCAGCGGCTTGTTCCAGTTCCCCACCGCGAAGCGGGTGGTGGCGTCGATGTCGAGCCGGATGTCGTTCTTGAGGCGGTTGTAGATCACGGAGGCGATCAGGGCGCGTTCCCGCGGCACCGCGGTCTCGCGCTCCACCAGCGAGGCGATCGTCAGGACGTCGTAGGGCGTGAGGTTCCTGCGCCGGGCGTAGCGCAGGTCGACCTCTTGGAAGTTCTCCTTGAAGGCCTCGAGCTGTGCGTTCACGAGCTTCTTCACCGGCCGGCCCTTGCGCAGCTCGTAGGTGGCCGGGAACAGGAAGCCCTCCAGGGACTTGGCGCCCCTCGCGCCGTAGCGACGCGGGTTGAGCAGGCGCGAGCGCAGCGTGGCGCGGCGGTAGTTGCCCCGCAGCCGCCGGACCGTCGGGGCGACCTCCGCCCGCGAGCGGCCCTCGGGGATGGTGACCATCACCACGTTCGGCGGGACGCCCTGCTCGAGCGTGTCGAGCACGTCGGTGTAGCCCATGCCCCCCTGGAGGGTGTACGGACCGGGCTTGAGGTCGCCGCTTCGGCCCGCGATGCGAGCCCGCAGGGCGAAAAAGGTGGACGAGTCGACCACCCCCTGCTCCTCGAGCTGGTCGGCGATGTCGCCCAGGCTGGCGCCCTGCGGAATCACCACGCGCACCTCCCCCTCCCCCTCGCTCTGGAAGGGCTGGAAGAGGTTCAGGGCAAACCAGGCCACACCGGCCAGCGCGGCCAGCACCACCGCCAGGGCCACCAGCCGCCCCACCCGTGGGCGCGCCCGGCGCCGCGGTTCGCCTCGGGCGGGTTCGCCCCCGGCGGACTCGCCCTCGGCGGGTTCGGGCCGGACGTCCGGCGGCGGCTCGCGCGGCGGCGGGGGCGTGACGACCGAACCGTCAGCACCCGCGCGGCGGGCCTCGCGCTCGCGGCGGGCCGCCTCGCGCTCCTCGGCTGAGCGCCCGGGCACGGGGGGTGGTCCGCTGCTCATCCGGACACTCTCGCCGAACGCCCGGCGAGGTAGCTCTCGAGCAGGTGGGCTGCGGCGCGAGAGTCCTCGTCGCCGCTTCCACCGGCCCGCTCGGCCTGCCTGGTGGTGAGGCGCTCATCGCGGAGCTCCACGGGCACGCGCAGCCTGCGTTCGAGGCGCTCGGCGAACGCGCGCGCCTGGGCGGCCTGATCGCCCTCCTCGCCCGCAAGCGTCAGCGGCAGCCCGACGATCACGCGCTCCGCGTCCACCTCCTCGACGAGACGGGCCACCGCGCTCAGGCCCTTCTTGGTGTCGGGTCGCTCGACCGCCCGCAAGGGCGTTGCCAGGGTGCCCGAGGGATCGGACACCGCGCAGCCACAGCGGGCCGACCCGTGGTCGAGTGCGACGATCCGCGCCACCGTCAACCGGCCAGAGCCTTCTCTATCTCGCCCCGCGCGACGGCCAGGGCCTCGGGCAGCTTGGCGGGATCGCGCCCGCCCGCCTGGGCCATCGTGTCCCGCCCCCCGCCGCCTCCGCCGGCCGCCCGGGCGGCGGCGCTGATCACGGTTCCGGCCTTCACTCCGCGCTCGACCAGGGCGGGCGCGACGTTGGCCACCAGATGCACGCGGCCGTCGACCGCCGTGCCCAGCACCACCACGGCATCGCCCAGCCGCTGGCGGACGGCGTCGGAGAGCTCGAGCAGCGCCTTGGCGGCGGGCACCTCGACCTGCTCCACGACGATCCGCGCGCCGCTCAGCTCGGCCGCGCCGTTCACGAGCTGGTCCGCCGCTCCGCGGTCGGGTCCTCCAGCCGGGCTTCGCGCCAGCTCCTTGGCCCGCTCGTTGAGGCGCTCCACGGCGCGCAGCGCCTCGTGCTCGGGCACCTTGAGCAACGCGCCGATCTGGCGCAGCGCCTGCGTGCGCTCGCGAAACAGCTCGGCGCTCGCCGGCCCCGTGACCGCCTCGATGCGGCGCACGTTGGAAGCGCTCGAGGTCTCGCCGGTGAGATGGAAGATCCCGAGCTCGGAAGTGGCCGCGACGTGCGTGCCGCCGCACAGCTCGCGCGACACGCCGTCGATCTCGACCATGCGCACCCAGTCGCCGTACTTCTCGCCGAACAGGGCCATCGCCCCGAGGCGCACGGCTTCGTCCTTGGTCGTCTCGATCGCACGAACCGGGTGATTGGAGGCAATCCACTCCGACACCGCGCCCTCGACGAAGGCGAGGTCGTCCTCGGAGAGGCGCCCGCCGTGGGTGAAGTCGAAGCGCAGCTTGTCGGGGCCGACGTAGGAGCCGGCCTGGCGCACGTGGCTGCCGAGGCGCTCGCGCAGCGCGGCGTGCAGGAGATGGGTGGCGGTGTGGTTGCGCATGGTGGCCAGGCGCGTGCGGCGCTCCACCGTCGCGGTCACCGGCTCGCCTTCGCCGAGCTCGCCCTCCACGGGCTCGAGCGCGAGCGCCTGGTCGTCGCCCAGGCGAAACACGTCGACCACCCGTGCACGCCCGGACGGGGTCTCCACCATCCCGCTGTCGGATACCTGGCCGCCGCCCTCCGCGTAGAAGGGCGACTCCTCGAGCTTGGCCAGCAGCCAGCCGTTGGTCCGCTCCGCGACCCTGAGCACGGTCTGGGCCTCGATGGTCTCGTAGCCGACGAAACGCGTGCGAAAGCCGGCGTCGCGCGCGAAGCGGAGCACCTCCTCGTGCTCGACGTGGACGTCGCCGGCCGATTCGGCCGTCGCGCGCGTACGCGAAGAGCCCCGGCGCGAGATCTCGCGGGCGCGCTCCATGAGCTCCTCGAAGCCCTGGTCGTCGACCGACAACCCCTGCTCGGCGAGCAGCTCCTGAGTCATCTCGTAGGGGAACCCGTAGGTGTCGTGGAGCTTGAAGGCGTCGGCGGCGTCGACCCAGCTGGTGCCCCCCGCCTTGGCCCGCTCGACGATCTCGGCCAGCAGCCGCTCGCCCTGCTCGAGCGTGCGCCCGAAGCCCTCCTCCTCCGAGCGCGCCCAGCGCTCGATGTTCTCCCGCTCGGTCCGCAGGGCGGGATAGGCGTCGCCCAAGGTCTCCGCCGCGCGCGCGTAGAGCGCGGGCAGGAAGGGCTCGTCGAGGCCAAGCACCCGGCCCTGCTGAATGGTGCGGCGCATGATGCGGCGCAGGATGTAGCCGCGATCCTCGTTGCTGGGCACGACCCCGTCGCTGATCAGCAGCGCCGCCGCGCGACCGTGGTCGGCGAGGATGCGCAGGGCGCGGGTGGTGGGGAAGTCCTGCCCGTTGCGCCGGCCCGAGAGCTCCTCGCCCAGCGCGATAAGGGGTACGAACAGGTCGGTCTCGTAGACCGACTCCACGTCTTGGAGGATGGCCGCCATGCGCTCGAGGCCCATCCCGGTGTCGATGTTCTGGGCGGGGAGCTCGGGCAGCGAGCCGTCGGCCTGCAGCTCGAACTGCATGAACACGAGGTTCCAGAACTCGAGATAGCGCTCGGTGTCGTCGCCCGGACGGTCGGTCTCCGCACCGAAGGCGGGGCCGCGGTCGAGATAGAGCTCCGAGCAGGGGCCGCACGGGCCGGTCGGCCCGGACTGCCAGAAGTTGTCGTCGCGGCCCAGCAGGACGATGCGCTCGTCGGGCACGCCGACCGCGCGCCAGCAGGCGATCGCCTCGCTGTCGGGGCCGAGGCCGAGCTCCTCGTCGCCGCCGAAGACGGTGATCCAGATCTTGTCGAAATCGAGCCCCAAGCCGTTGATGGCGAAGTCGAGCGCGAACTCGACCGCGCCCTCCTTGAAGTAGTCGCCCACCGAGAAGTTGCCCAGCATCTCGAACAGGGTGAGATGGCGGTGAGTCATGCCCACGTTCTCGATGTCCGTCGTGCGGAACGTCTTCTGGCAGGAGGTCAGCCGCCTAGAGGGCGGCTCCTCCTCACCGCGGAAGTACGGCTTGAAGGGCTGCATGCCCGCCGTCGTGAGCAGAACCGTGGGATCATAGGAGGAGGGAACGAGCGAGGCCGAGGGCACCCGCAGGTGGCCGCGCTCCTCGAAGAACGACAGGTACTGCTCCCGGATCTGGGCGGCTTTCATAGCCAAGGCAGTCTAGGAGCAAGGGCCGCTCGACCGAGTTTGCTGGTTACGCCTAATCTTGTTCGAACCCTAACAACGCTGTGGAGCTTCACGGCTCCGAACATGTGCATTGCGACAATGTCCGAGCGATTTAACCGGAAAGACCACACGATCGTTGGAGTGCTGGCCGAGCAGCTAGTGGGAGAAGCTCGCGAGCGGAGAAAACGACGTATGGATCTTCGCGAGCGAAGGGTGGACGGTACGTCCGCCTGCCTCTTCGTGCTCGCAGCCGGTCTTCTCGCCTTCCTCGCGCCCGACGCACGGACCGCCGATCCCATATTGATAGCGGCGCTGGTGGGCGCCTACGCGGTGGTCTCGCGGGTCCGCTTCGAGTTCGGAGACCTCTACGTGGTCCCCGAACAGCTGATCTTCGTGCCGCTGCTGGTGCTGGCACCGCTGCCCCTCGTGCCCCTGCTGGTGATGGCCGCCGGGCTCCTTTCGCTCGTGCCCGACTTCCTCAACGGCGCTTGGCACCGGGACAGATGGGTCACCTGCATCGGCGACTCGTGGTTCTCCCTCGGGCCGGTACTGGTCCTTCTCGCGCTCGCCCCCGGGACGCCGAGCCTGGATCAGGCGCCGGTCTACGCGCTGGCCTTCGGCGCGCAGGTGTCGAGCGACGTGCTCTGGGGGCTGATCAGGGACCGCCTGACCAAGCGTCGCCTGCCGATCACGGAGATCCTTCGCAACTACAGCGGCACCGCTCGTGTCGATGCCGTGCTCGCCCCCCTGGCCTTCTTCGTCTCGCTGGCCGCGGTGTCCGAGCCCGCCTGCCTCCTCGCTCTCGCCCCGCTGGTGTGGCTGCTGGATCTATTCGCCCGCGACCGCCGCGAGCGCTATGCCGCGGCCCTCGAACTCCACCGGGCCTACCGCGGCACGGTGATGCTCCTCTCCGACGTGGTCGAGTTCGACGATCCCTATACCGCCCAGCACAGCCGGTCGATCGTGGATCTCGTGCACGTGGTGGCCAACGAGATGGGGGTCGACGAGATCGACCGTCAGGAGCTGGAGTTCGCCGCCCTGCTCCACGACGTCGGCAAGATCGCGATGCCCAAGGAGATACTCCACAAGCCATCGGCGCTCACCGAGGCGGAGTTCGAGGTCATGAAGATGCACACGATCGAGGGGCAGTTCATGCTCGACCGGGTCGGCGGCCTGCTCGGGAGAGTCGGCGAGATCGTGCGCTCCTGCCACGAGCGCTGGGACGGAACCGGATACCCCGACGGGCTCAAGGGCTCAGAGATCCCCTTCGCGTCCCGCATCGTCTTCGCCTGCGACGCGTTCAACGCGATGACCACCGATCGCGTCTACCGGCTCGCGCTCGGGACCGAGCAGGCACTCGAGGAGCTGACCGCCAACGCCGGCACACAGTTCGACCCCGACGTGGTGGCCGTGCTCATCGAAGCCGTGCGGGCGGGTACACCGCTCACGGCCCCCGTCGAGGGCATACGTGCCGTCCTGGCAAGCACGCAGCTACCGCGTGGCGTGGGCGCTTCGGCCTAGCGGCATCCGGTCCGCTTCCTGCTCCTGCTCCGCCGGCCACTGGGATCGCAGCGCGATCGCCATCACCAGGCCCACGACCAGCCCCGCGGCCCCGGCGGCCAGGATCACGGTGCGCGGGCCGGCCACCGAGAGCACCGCCCCGGCGCTGAGAAAGGCGATGCCAAAACCCCAGTTCACGAGGGTGTCCGAGATGGCGAAGACCCGGCCCTGAAGGCCGGCGACCACGGTCTCCTGGATCAGCAGCCGTTCGTGCACCAAGAGCACGCCGTTGCCGAAGCCCGCTAGGGCGAACGCGGCCAGCGCGACAGTCACCGTCCCCGAGAGCCCGCAGGCCACGAAACCGATCGCCATGGCCAGGATGCCACCGATGTAGCGGCGCTTGAGCACCTGGGCCGACCCGCCGCCCGCTCCAGAGAGGGAGCCGGCGATGAAGCCGACCCCGAACAGAGCGACCAGCACCGAGAACTCCGCGTCGCCCCCGTCCAGTGCGCCGGTCACGAACGGCAGCTCGGATACGTTGAAGAACCCGGCACAGAGAAGTGCTCCCGTCGAGGCGGCGATGACGAGGCGTATCCCGGGCATACCGGCCACGGCCTTCACGCCCTCGCTCGCCTCGCGCCAGAGCCCGGCCCGCGGGCCGGACACCTCGGGCGCGGCCCGCGGTCCGAAGTCCATGCGCGCGAGCAGGCCCGCGGAGACCACGAAGGTCAAGCCGTTCACGAAGAGGAGCGCCTGCGCGCTGCCGAGCAGCAGGCCCAGCGCGGCGATCGCCGGGCCTGCGGTGAAACCGAGATCCACGATCGCCCCGTAGAGCGAGGTGGCCGCCGGCCGGTTCTCCTTCTCCACGAGGCTCGGCAGCGCTGCCAGTGCCGAGGGCTTGAATAGAGCGGTGCCGATGCCCGCCACGAAGGCGAACAGGACCGTGAGCTCGATCCCGGGTACGAACGCGATCGCGATGAAGGCTCCCGCGCGCAGCAGGTCCCCGATCACGACGCACGAGCGCCGCGACCAACGGTCGGCCGCCGCTCCGAGCACCGGGCCGAAGACCATGGAGGGAAGGAGCTCGGCGAGCAGAACCGCGCTGATCGCCCAAGCCGAGCGGTAGCGCTCGTAGGCGAGCACCAGCAGGGCCACATAGGCGGCGCCTGTACCCAGCGAGGACTGTGTGAGCGCGGCGAAGAACACGCGCCCCCGCCGCTCGCTGGTCAGGAGCCTTCCGGTTTTCGTGATTCCGTTCACGGCAGGCGACAGCAGGGTAACGACACCTGCCGCTCGCCACACCGGGAACGGTAAAGCCGCGCCTCAGGCGCGGTACTACGGACGATTAGTGACGGCCAGGCATACGGCACCTCCCCCATCCTTGGGCTACGAGACACCAGCCTCCCTTGGGGTCTACTACCCAACTTCGGAAGTACTTGCACTAGGTGATTCAGCCAACCTGTGCACGGCGCGCGTCACTCTGGCAAAAAAAACCAGGGACTACAACCTTCGTCCACTTTTCGGCTCGTAAGGGGTGCAGTCGCTCGGCTCTACGAGCCCTGCGGCATCTCGTCGCCCGCGGAGAGCGGGCTCGAGGGGTCCTTCTGCGCGGCGCGGACTTCCTCGGCGCTCACGCTCATGGGGTGATGGCAGGCGGCCAGGTGGCCGTTGGGATAGCGGGCCAGCGGCGGCTCGACCTGGGTGCAGATCTCGGTCGAGCGCGGGCATCGCGGGTGAAAGACGCAGCCCGACGGGGGATCGATTGGGTTGGGCGGCTCGCCGGAGACGACGAGGCGCTCGCGGCTTCGGTTCTCCTCCGGGTCGGGGATCGGGATCGCCCCGAGCAGGGCCGTCGTGTAGGGATGGATCGGCTTGGTGTACAGCTCCTCGGCGGGCGAGAGCTCCATCAGCTTGCCCAGGTACATCACGGCGATCCGGTCCGATACGTGGCGCACCACCGAGAGGTCGTGGGCCACGAACAGGTAGGTGAGCTTGAAGTCGTCCTGAAGGTCGTCGAGCAGGTTGATGATCTGCGCCTGGACCGACACGTCGAGCGCGGACACCGGCTCGTCGAGCACGATCAGGCGCGGCTCGAGGGCCAGCGCGCGGGCCACCCCGATGCGCTGGCGCTGCCCGCCTGAGAACTCGTGCGGGTAGCGGTTGATGTGCTCGGGCGCGAGTCCGACCTTGGCCAGCAGGTTGCCCACCCGGGTGTCGACCGACTCGTCCTTGGTTCCGTGCAGGCGCAGGGGCAGGCCGATGATCTGGCCCACGCGCTTGCGCGGGTTCAGAGAGGCGAAGGGGTCCTGAAAGACCATCTGCATCTGACGGCGAAGCGGCTGCATCTGGCGCCGCCCGGCCTTGGTGATCTCCTCGCCGCGGAAGCGGATCGCGCCCTCGGTGGAGTCGATCAGGCGCATGATCGCCCTCGACATGGTGGTCTTGCCGCAGCCCGACTCCCCCACCAGGCCGAGCGTCTCGCCCTCGTCAATCGACAGCGTCACGTCGTTGACCGCATGAACGCGGGCCACCTCTCGCTCGATCAGGATGCCCTGCTTGATCGGAAAGAAGACCTTGAGGTGCTCGACCGATACGAGCGGCGTCTCGCCGTCGCCCTCCGAGTCGGAAGGCGGCGGGCCCTCCTCGGTCTCGGTCTCCACGCTCACGCCGCGGGCGCCTCCTCGGCCTTGTCGGCGAGACCTATCTCGCCGGGCCGCACCTCGCGTCGCTGGCGCTTCTCCTCGACCGACAGCCAGCAGCGGTCGCGGTGGCCGTCCTGCCCATCGATGCGCGCCTCCAGCGGCGGCACCTCGGCGCACTTGGCGAACTCATGCGGGCAGCGGGGCCGGAAGTGGCAGCCCTTGGGCCGGTTGGCCAGCGAGGGCGGAAGGCCCTTGATCGCCGGCAGGCGCTCGGGCCGGGGACGGTCGACGCGCGTGATCGAGCCGAGCAGCCCCCAGGTGTAGGGATGCTGGGGGTCGTAGAAGATCTGGTCGAGCGTGCCCTCCTCCACGATCCGCCCCGAGTACATCACCGCGATCCGGTCGGCGATGTCGGCCACCACCCCGAGGTCGTGGGTCACCAGGATCACCGCGGCGCCCGTCTCCTCGCGCAGCTCGCGCATCGTCTGAAGGATCTGGGCCTGGATCGTCACGTCGAGCGCGGTGGTGGGCTCGTCGGCGATCAGGACCGAGGGGTTGCACGACAGGGCCAGCGCGATCATCACCCGCTGGCGCATGCCTCCGGAGAACTCGAACGGGTAGTTGTCGACGCGCTCGCGCGCCCGTGGGATACCGACCCGCTCCAACAGCTCGACGCAGCGCTCGGTCGCCTGCTGGTCGGGGATGCCCTCGTGCTCCTGGATCTGCTCGGCGATCTGGCTGCGGATCTTGACTACCGGGTTGAGCGAGGTCATGGGGTCCTGGAAGATCATCGCGATCTCCGCCCCGCGCACCTTGCGCAGCTCGTCCTCCGAAGCGTTGATCAGCTCGGTGCCCTTGTAGGTGGCCGTGCCCTCGAAGTCCGCATTGGGTGAGCGGGTCAGACCCAGCAGAGTCATTGCGGTGACCGACTTGCCCGAGCCCGATTCCCCGACCACCGCGAGTACCTCACCCGCTTCCAAGTCGAAGCTGACCCCGTCGACCGCCACCACCGAGCCCTCCTCGGTGGCGAAGGACACGCGCAGGTCATCGACCGCCAGGAGCGGCTCCGAGCCGCTCACTGCAGCCGAATCCGGGGGTCCAGGTACGCGTACAGGATGTCCACCACCGCGTTGAGCAGCACGATGAAGAAGGCCGCGAACATGGTGGTGGCCAGCACCGGCGGCACATCGAGCTGGCCGATCGCCTCCGCCGCGTACTGCCCCACTCCCTGCAGGTCGAACACGGTCTCGGTGAGAATCGCCCCACCCCCTACCACGGCGCCGAAGTCGAGGCCCCAGAGCGTGACGATGGGGATCATCGAGTTACGCAGCACGTGGCGAACCATGATCTGGCGCTCGCCGAGGCCCTTGGCCCGCGCCGTGCGCACGTAGTCCTCGTTGACCGTGTCGAGCACGTTGGAGCGCAGCACGCGCGAGTAGAAGCCGATGAACAGGATGGCCAGGACCGACCACGGCAGGATCAGGTGATAGGCCCAGTCGATCGGGTCCTCGGTGAACTCCACGTAGCCGCCGTTGGGAAATAATCCGAGCTTGTACCCCAGGTAGTGGTTGGCCAGGGCCCCGAGCCAGAAGACGGGCATCGATATGCCGATCAGCGCGATGATGGTGAGGAAGCGGTCGGCGAACTTTCCCGCCTTCACGGCGCTGTAGAGCCCGAAGCAGATCGCCACGAACATCCACAACAGCGCCGCGCCGACGGCAAGGGACAGCGTGCGCGGCAGCCCCTTGAGGATCTCCTCGCCCACGGGCAGCTGGGTGAACTGCGAGACCAGGTCCCCGGTGAAGACCTTCTTCATGGTGGTGGCGTACTGCACGAAGACGTTGTCGTTGAAGCCCCACTCCTCGCGGATGGCCGCAATCGTGGACTCGCTGGCCTGGCGCCCCGCCATCCGCACCGCGGGGTCGCTGTTGGGGATCACGTTGAAGATCGCGAACGTGAGCACCGACACCGCGAACATCACCAACAGCATCTGCAGCAGCCGGCGGACGATGAAGCGGGCCACGGCGGGTTAGCGCTCCAGCCGTACCTTGGCGCGCGGGTCGAGGGCGTCACGCACGCCGTCGCCGAACACGTTCAGCGCCAGCACGGTCAGCACCAGCATCAGGCCCGGCACCACCGTGAGGTGCGGTGCGGTGGCGATGCGCTCGACTCCCTCGTCGATCATGGTGCCCCACGACGGGTTGGGCGGCCGCACGCCGGCGCCGAGGAAGGAGAGCGCGGCCTCCAGCAGCACCGCGTTGGCGATCAGCAGGGTGAAGAAGACGAGCAGGGTCGAGATCAGGTTGGGCACGACCTCGGTGAACATGATCCGCAGCGGGCCGGCCCCCTGGGCGCGAGCCGCCTCCACGAACTCCTTCTCGCGCAGCGACAGCACCTGGCCGCGGATCGGTCTGGCCATATAGGGCACGTAGACCAAGCCGATGATGAAGGTCGGTATCAGCAGGGAGTCACCGGAGATGTGTATCGGGCCCAGCTGAAGCCCCCCCAGCGCAAACGCCACGCCCAGCGCCACCCCCAGGATCACCACCGGGAACGACCACATGATGTCGAGCAGCGACCGGATCACCACGTCGGATGGGCCCCGGAAGTAGCCCGCGATCACGCCCAGGATGATCGAGAGGATCGTGGTCATCAGCGCCGCGGCTATGCCGATCATCAGCGAGTTGCGCCCGCCGTAGAGCAGCCGCACCATGATGTCGCGGCCGTTGCTGTCCGCTCCCAGGAAGAACTCGCCCTGGTAGGTGGGCCCGATCGGCACCCCGTCGAGGCCCACCACGTTCGTCTTCTTGCCATCCACCACGATGGTGTCGCTGAGGTGGTTCTCGGTCGGGGTGGTGTGAGCCACGTGCTTGGCCCACAGCGGCGCGGCCACGCAGGCCAGTACCAGCAGGATGAACAGCACGCCGAAGGCGATGGCCACCCGGTTGCGCTTCAGGCGGCGAAAGCCAAGACGCCAAGGGCCGACGCCATGAACGTGTTCGCGTTCGGCCTCTTCCTCCCAGGCCGCCGGGCCTTGGAGTGTCCCTTCCAGTGCAGGCTCAGTGGCCATCAGATCGCTTCTGATCCCTCCCTCAAGGGACAACATACCTCAGGGGGAGGGCGCCGGAGCGCCCTCCCCCGAGGTTCGATCGATTACGGAACTTCGGTGGCTACTTGAGGCACCAGCTCGAGTAGTCGTTGAAGTAGACCGGATGGAACACGCCGGCAGTTCTCGAAGTCCATGCGCTCCGAGAGGAACGTGGCCAGCTTCCGGTGTCCGTACGGTGCGATGAGGGCGCTCTCGACGAGCTTCTTGTTGAGCTCGCCCCACCGTGCGGCAACGTCATCGGTGATCTCCGGCTCCAGGTTCAGCTCGGCGATGCCCTTGGTGATCTCCGGGTCGTCGACGTTCCCGGGGTTCTGGCTGTTCGTCGGCTGAATCGACTTGCCGTCCACCAGGAAGAAGAAGTTCTTCGGGTGGGGGAAGTCCTGGAACCAGTTCAGGAAGCCCGTCTGGGCCTTGGTCTTGGCGCTTCCGATGGTCTGGAAGTACACACCGCCGTCAAGGATCTTCGGCGTCGCCTTGAAGCCCATCTTGTTGAGCATGTCGGCGTAGGCCTCGGTGACCTTGTCGGTGGGGTCGTCGTTGTTGCCGTAGACGGTCACTTCCATGCCGTCCACCCCGGCCTCCTTGATCAGCGCGCGCGCCTTCTCGAGGTCCGGTGGGTCATTGGGGTTGCCCCACGGGCAGTCCTCGACGTCGAGCGCCTCGTCGTAGCCCGGCAGGCCGGGCGGCAGGAACGAGCACCCGGGCGTGACCTCGCCGGCGAAGATCCGCGCCAGCGCGGGCTTGTCGATGCCCCAGTTGACCGCCTCACGCACCTTGGGATCGTCGAAGGGCGCGAGTTGGGTGTTCATGAAGAAGTAGTACGTGGATGCCGCGACAGGCTCGTCGTAGCGGTCCGAGTACTTGGCCTTGACCTCCGGCTTGATGTCAGCCGGCGGCGGGTCCTGCATGTAGTCGAGCTGGCCCGAGATCACGTCCTGTGCCTGGCGCTGGGCCGACTTGACGATCTTGGTCGTGATCTTGTCGATCTTGCCCGCCGGAATGTCTGGGCCCAGATCCGGGAAGTTCGCGTTCTTCTCCATCACGAACTGACGGTTCGGAACCGACTCCGTGTACTTGTACGGACCGATGCCGGGGGGCGGGTCCTTGGTCAGCTCCTTGCAGGGCGTATCGCCCGGTACGAGCGCGGCGAACCACATGCCGAGCACGTGTGAGAACGAGCCGTCGGGCTCGGTCAGGTTGATGGTGATCTTGCCCGTCTTGTCGTCGGTCTCGATGCCCGTGATGTCGCCGTTGCACTTGCCGGCGTCGATGTATTCCTGGGCGCCGTCGATGCCGAGGAAGAAGGCCGAGCCGCCCGACTCGAGGTTCAGCACGCGCTTGATGGCGTGCTCGAAGTCCGAGGCCTTGGCGGGGGAGCCGTCGGAGTACTTCAGGCCGTCGCGCAGCGTGAACTCATAGGTCTTGCCGTCCTCGGAGATGGTGGGCATCTCCTTGGCCAGGCCCGGAATCAGGCTTGCATCCTTCTCGATGTCGCCAGTGCGCGGATAGGTGATCAGCGGCGTGTATACGAGCCAGCCGGGCTCGATGCCGTTCACCGTGTAGGTGAGAGCCGGATCCAGATGGTCCGGCTGCGAAGTCTGCGAGATGGTGATCGAGCCGCCGCTCTTTGCCGATCCTCCGCCGCCCTCGTCGCCCGAGTCGCTGTCGTCGTCGCCGCCGCAGGCCGCGATCACGAGCATCGACAGGGCGGCGACGAGCAGCACGAAAGCACGTCTACCGAACTTCCCCATTCAGTTTCCCTCCAGCATGTTTTGGTTTGCGGGCAGGGGTGCCCGCCAAGGCCAAGATATCCCTTCGTACGGGGTGCCCACTCGCGACCCTGGGAGAGAAAATCTGCCCTTAACGGAGCAGTTCTTCGCGCATGATCCCCAGCGATTTGCGAATCAGGCGGGATACGTGCATCTGGCTGAGGCCCACCCGGTTGGCGATCTGCGTCTGCGGGAGGCCCTCCTCGAAACGCATGCGGAGGATCTCGCGCTCGCGCGGCGCGAGGCGCTCGAGGGCCGGTTCCAGAGCGGCGCGGTCCTCGGAGCGCTCGAAGCCGGAATCCTCGCCGCCGATGGTCTCGAGCGGGTCCAGCTCGTCGTCACCGCTGGGCCCGGCGGAGAGGGAGACGGTCGAATAGGCGGAGCCCACCTCCATCGCCTCGAGCACCTCCTCGGGGCTCGTCTTGAGCTCCGCGGCGATCTCGGCGATGCTCGGCGAGCGCCCCAGCCGGCCGGTCAGGCGCTCGATGGCCCCCGACATCGAGGCGTTCAGCTCCTGCAGCGCGCGGGGAACGCGGATGGCCCAGCCCTTGTCGCGGAAGTGGCGCTTGATCTCGCCGACCACGTTGGGGGTGGCGTAGGTGGCGAGCGAAACCTCGCGCGCCAGCTCGAACCGGTCGATGGCCTTGATCAGGCCGATCGCGCCGACCTGCTCGATGTCCTCGAGGGCCTCGCCGCGCCCGGCGTATCGGCGGGCCAGCGAGCGCACGAGGGGCAGGTGGCGCTCGATCAGCTCTTCGCGCGCGGTGGTGTCACCCGCCTCGTGATAGCGGCGCAGCAGTGCACGGTCCTCCTCGCGGGCCTGCTCGGAGTTCGCCGCTCGCCGCGCGTCGGCCGCCCTCACGGCGTGGCCTTCAGCTTCTCGAGCCTCATGCACACGTCGCCGTCGCCGGCCTGTTGCACGTCGAACGAGTCCACCACTGTCTGCAACACGCGCCGCAGCGTCGGCCCTCCGGATGCGTGGTCGTTCATCTCCAGTGCCTGCGCGACCTTGGCTGCGCTCAGCGGAGCCACGCTCGTGTGGATGGTGCGCGGTCCGACCTCGAAGTTGAGCTGCACCGTGTCGACGATGCAGGTCTCGGCCAGGATGCGCTCGACGGCGAGCTGGAGATCGTCGATCTCCTCGAACGCGAAGTCCACGCGCTCGGCGATTCCGCCGATGATCAGCCGCACCACGGCCTGGAAGTCGCTCGACAGCGGGGCCTCGAGGTCGATGCGCTCCGCGTAGGCGATCATTCCGCCTCCCCGATTGCTCCTTCGCCCACGATGTAATCATCGTGCATGAGGCAGGCGAGCTGACCGGGCGCGACGGCGAGCGCCGGCTCCTCGAGCTCGAGCTCGAGCGTCCCGGGCCCGGTCTCGCGCGCCTGGCATGGCAGCGCCCTGGCGTGGTAGCGCAGCCGGACGGTCTGGACGGTGTGCGCCGGGCGGTGCAGCGTCGTGTTCTCGAGGCGCACCCTCGTGGCGGCGAGCGCCTCCCGCGGGCCCACCGTGACCGTGCCGGTGCGGGCGTCCTTGCTCAGCACGTACAGCGGATCGGTGCTGGACACGTTGAGCCCACGGCGCTGGCCTACGGTGAACTCGTGCTGGCCCTCGTGGCTCCCCAGCACGCGGCCGTCGCGGTCGACGATCTCGCCCGGCCGTCGCAGGCGCGGCCCGCCGTGGCGGCGCAGAAACGCCCGGCCCCCGATACCGGCCACGAAGCACAGGTCCTGGCTCTCGCGCTTGTCGGCCACGGGCAGGCCGGAGTCGCGCGCCAGCCGGCGCACGGCGTCCTTGGTCAGCCCGCCGAGCGGGAAGGACAGCCGGTCGAGCAGAGCGGGGTCGAGGCGGGCCAGCATGTAGCTCTGGTCCTTGGCCGGGTCAGCACCGGCGCGGATGAGCGAACCGTGCTCGTCGCGCGCGATGCGGGCGTAGTGCCCGGTGGCCAGTCGCGCCGCGCCCAGCGACTCCGCCAGGTCGAGCATCGCGTCGAAGCGGACCTCGCCGTTGCACCGCACGCAGGGGTTGGGGGTACTTCCCTCGGCGTAGCCCTTCACGAATGAGTCAACGACCTCGGAGCGGAAGCGCTCGCGCAGGTCGAGCGTCACGTGAGGGACGCCCATGCGGTGGGCCAGGGCGCGGGCGCCCGTCACGGCCTGGGGCGAGCAGCACGAGAGCTCGCCGTCGGTGGCCGGGTCGGACCACAGCTCGAGGGTCACCGCCAGCACCTCGTCGCCGGCGTCGAGGGCGAGCTGGGCCGCCGCGGCGGAGTCGACGCCGCCGCTCATGGCCACCAGCGTCCGCCGCGCGGCGGACGCGAGCGTGACCGCTCCGGCCTTGGCCGCGGAGCCGAGCGCGCGATGAAGCGCGTCGGCGGCCAGGGTGGCGGCGTGGCGCTTGGGCGGGATCAGCCCGCCGAGGGCGTCGCTGATGTGATCGGGAGTCAGGCGAGCGGCGTCGAGAAAGGGCCGTCCCTCGATCAACTCCACCACCGCGCTGCCCGCTGCGCGCGCAGCGCCGCAGCCTTCGGCGTCGAAGCCGGCCTCGGCCACGCGGTCGCCCTCGGCACGAACTGTGATGCGAATGAGATCGCCGCACGCCGCGCCGCCGGCGGCGCCGGCGTAGGGGCCGTCGCGGAGCGCGCCGAGCCCCCGCGGGGCGTTCAGATGATCCTCGAAGCTCAAGGGTCCGCAAGAGTAGTGGCACCGGGCACAATCGCGTGCCCGGCCCGCGGCAGGTTCTGCACCCAATGGATGCGTCAGCTGCCACGCTCGGCAAGGGCACCGGCGATCTGCTTGGCCACCCGCCGGTGGCGCCGCCTGAGGTCGGCCTTCGTGTAGCGCAGGACGAGCTCGCCGGCGAGCTGAAGGACGTTGTCGCGAATGTGGTCGGCCTGCATCCGCAGGAGATCTGCGTGCTGGCCGCCGTCAGTCTCGACAATGAGCCGGGCGGCGGGCCAGTGGAAGTCGACCCGAAAGCCCTCGACCTTGTGCTGGCAGAGCGGCTCGGGTAGGTGGTAGCGCCGGACCACGGCCCGTAGCGAAGAGGTCTTCCAGAGCGGTGTCGGTCGGCATGAGGTCGTCGATCACCGCGGACAGGCGGCGGCTGGGCCGGCGGCGGTTCGCCAGCTCGAGGGCCGAGAGGTGAAGCAGCCTTCGAAACTGCGCTTCGCGGACGAGCCGAAGGGTGTCCTCGTCGTCGAGCTCATGGGCCAAGTCGGCGACCGTGCGAGCTACGGAGGTAACGGGAATGCCGTAGCGCAACGCGCGATCCATCGCATCAAGTGGGGCGCGGTGCACGTGGATGCCATCGCGGCCTCGTCCACTGCCCGCAGGGCTGGTTACGTCGACCGTCCGGCTCTCCCCGTCCCGGATGCCCCACGCGCGCGCCGCGGAGCGGTGGCTCAGGACCGCGTCCGGACCACACGCCATCACCGCCGCCGCCCACCTCACCTCGGCGGTCGCGGGCCGATGCCCGAGCACGTACACGCCCTGGTGCAGACGATGGAGGCGACCCGATCGCAGACCCTTCTGGATCGCGCCCCGGAAGATCCCGATCGCGTGGAGCTGCGGAACGGTCAGGAGCCCGAGCGGCTCCGCGATATTGGCCGCCTTCGCCCACCGCGTGGCAGATTCTGCATCCATTGGATGCAAAAGCAGCCACCGGCGGGGATTCGCCCCCGCCGGGGAGAATTGGCCCCAGCCTGCCGCTGATTCCGGGCCGGGAGTTGGGCCTGCTGTCTAGCAAGCTTGGGTGTCCTCCGCGGCGGGCCACGGCCCTACCCCGAGCCGGACTCCCATCCCAGTTGTATTCGGCTCAACGTTTACGGCCGGCACGCGCACAGGCTCGGGCCTTGGTCGAGGCTACCAGCGCTTCGGCGGATTTGCCGACGGCGCCGCGCCAAGGCCTTGACAGTGCCCGCATCCGCTTATTAGCCTGCCGTTTGGCAAACGTTTTCCAAAGGAGGATGGTGGCGGGCACAGGCGAGGGCGATGTGCGCACGGTCGGGATCGCCATGAACGGCGTAACCGGCCGCATGGGCACCAATCAGCACCTCATCCGCTCGATCCTGGCCATCCGCCAGGAGGGCGGGCTGCGGACAGCCACCGGCTTGACCATCTGGCCGGAGCCCGTGCTCGTGGGCCGCAGCGAGGCCAAGCTGCGCGCCCTCGCCGAGCGCCACGGCCTCGAGCGCTGGAGCACCGACCTCGACGAGGCGCTGGCCGACCCGGAGTGCGAGGTGTACTTCGACGCCTCCGCCACCTCCGCCCGCGCGAGCGCCATGGAACGGGCCATCGCCGCCGGCAAGCACGTGTATTGCGAGAAGCCGTCGGCCTCCGACCTCGAGTCGGCGCTGCGGATCGCGCGCATGGCCACCGACGCCGGCGTCAAGCACGGCGTGGTGCAGGACAAGCTCTTCCTCCCCGGCCTGCGCAAGCTGCGCCTGCTGATGGACAGCGGCTTCTTCGGCCGCATCCTCTCGGTGCGCGGCGAGTTCGGCTACTGGGTGTACGAGGGGCCCGAGCCGCCCGGCCAGCGCCCGTCGTGGAACTACCGCGCCGAGGACGGCGGCGGGATCCTGGCCGACATGCTGCCCCACTGGCGCTACGTGCTCGACGACCTCTTCGGCGCGGTCAAGACCGTCCACACCCTGGGCGTCACCCACATCCCCGAGCGCGTCGACGAGTCCGGGCGGGTGTACGAGTGCACGGCCGAGGACGCAGCTTTCGCCACCTTCGAGCTCGATGGCGGCATCGTGGCGCAGCTCAACTCCTCGTGGTGCGTGCGCGTGAACCGCGACGAGCTCGTCGAGTTCCAGGTCGACGGCACGGAGGGGAGCGCGGTCGCCGGCCTGCGCCGCTGCCGGGTCCAGCCCCGGGACGCCACGCCCCGCTCGATCTGGAACCCGGACATCGAGGACCCCAACGCCTACCGAACGGCCTGGCTCGAGCTGCCCGACCAGCGCGACTACGACAACGCGTTCAAGGTCCAGTGGGAGCTGTTCCTGCGCCACGTGGTCTGCGACGAGCCGTTTGCCTGGGACCTCTTCGAGGGCGCGAAGGGCATCCAGCTGGCCGAGCTGGCCGAGCGCTCGTGGAAGGAGCGCCGCACGCTCGAGGTGCCGGAGCTCGAGCTGTGAGCGTGGCCGCCGCCGGCGAGCTGCTGCTGCCGGTGGCGCGGGGGCGGGCTCGAGCGCTTCGTACCCGGGGAGCCGGCGACCTTCGAGCGCCCGGCCCGCCCACCCGCCTCGCGGGTGTTCTACTCCGCGGCGCACGTGGTGGCCGACCCGCTGGCGGGCGGCGAGTCGACCGCCGCGGTGCTCGACTGGGAGGCCACCATGGCCTACCGCCGGCATCTGTGGTCGTGGGGCCTGGGCGTGGCGGAGGCGATGGACACCGCGCAGCGCGGCATGGGGCTCGGCTGGGCCGAGGCCCGCGAGCTGATCAGCCGCTCGGCCGCGGAGGCACGGGCCTGCGGGGGTCTGCTGGCGGCGGGCGCGGGCACCGACCAGCTGCCCGCCGGGGAGCCGGCCTCCCTGGAGCGCATCCGTGAGGCCTACCTCGAGCAGTGCGCGTTCGTGGAGGGCGAGGGCTGCCGGGTGATCCTGATGGCCAGCCGGGCGCTGGCCGCTGCGGCGCGCGCGCCCGGCGACTACCGGACGGTGCTCGAGCCCGTGCTCGAGGCGGCGCGCGAGCCGGTGATCCTGCACTGGCTGGGCGACATGTTCGACCCGGCACTGAGCGGGCTACTGGGGCGAAGCGGACCTCGCCCGCGCGACCGCATGAGGTGCTGCGCCTGATCGCCGGTCACGCGGACAAGGTCGACGGCATCAAGGTCTCGCTGCTCGACGACGCGCGGGAGATCGCCCTGCGCGAGGCGCTTCCCGAGGGCGTGCGCCTCTACACCGGCGACGACTTCAACTTCCCGTCCCTGATCGCCGGGGGGAGCGACGCCCTGCTCGGCATCTTCGACGCCATCGCCCCCGCGGCGGCCAGCGCCCTGCGGCTGCTCGACGGCGGCGACGCCGAGGGCTTCGAACGCACCCTCGAACCCACCCTGCCGCTGGCGCGCAAGCTTTTCGCGGCGCCCACCTACCACTACAAGACCGGCATCGTCTTCCTGGCCTGGCTCAACGGCCACCAGAGCCACTTCCGCATGGTGGCCGGCGCGGAGGGGGCGCGCACGCTTCTGCACCTGGCCGACGTGTTTCGCCTCGCCGACGCCGCCGGCCTGCTGGCCGACCCGCCCATGGCCGCGGAGCGCATGCGCCGCCTGCTCGCCGTGGGCGGAGTGGATCAGTGAGCCTCGATCCGGCAAGGCTGAGCTTCAACCAGATCACCGCCGACCACCTGAGCCTCGACGAGGCGGTGGAGGCGTGCGCCCAAGCGGGGATCGGCTGGTTCGGGCCCTGGCGCCAGAAGCTCTCACCCGGGGCCGCCCAGCGAATCGCCGACGCCGGCCTCCAGGTGTCCAGTCTGTGCCGCGGTGGGTTCTTCCCCGCCGCCGGCGCAGCGGCCCGGCGCGAGCGCGAGCAGGACAACCGCCGGGCCGTCGAGGAGGCCGCCGAGCTGGGCACCGACGTGCTCGTGCTGGTGTGCGGCCCGGCCCCCGACGGGAACCTGGGGGCGGCGCGCCGCCAGGTGCTCGAGGGAATCGAGGCCCTGCTGCCGCACGCCGCGGAGCACGGCGTGCGCCTCGGGATCGAGCCGCTCCACCCGATGATGATCGCGGAGCGCTCGGTGATCGTGACCCTCGCCCAGGCGCTTGACCTCGCCGAGCGCTTCGACACCGCGCAGGTGGGGGTGGTGATCGACGCCTACCACGTCTGGTGGGACCCCGAGTTAGAGGGCCAGGTCGAACGGGCCGCCGGCCGCGTCCTCGGCTACCACGTGTCCGACTGGCTCGTCCCCCACCCCCGACGTGCTGGCGGGCCGCGGCATGATGGGCGACGGGGTGATCGACCTGCCCCGCATCCGGGCCCTGGTCGAGGCCGCGGGCTACGACGGGCCGATCGAGGTGGAGGTGATCAACCCCGCGCTATCCGAGCTGCCCACCGCCGAGCTGATGGCACGGTGGCGCGAGCGCTTCGAGCGCTACTGCTGAGCGCCCGCGGCGCGCGGTTGTCGAGCGCGGCACCACGCGGTGCGGCAGCACGGTCTCGGCGGCCGCGCTCTCGTCCGCTGACGATGCAGCGAGCCGCGGCCGCGCCGAACTGGTACACCGGCACGCTGACCGTCGTGAGGTCGCTGAAGCGGGCCAGGCGGGTGTCGGTCATGCCGGCCACCGACACCTGCTCGGGCACCGCGAGGCGGGCCTGGCGCAGCGCGGCCAGCGCCCCGATCGCCGTTTCGTCGTTGGCTCCGATGATCGCCTCCGGCAGCTCGGCCTCCGCGATCATCTGCAGGGCGGCGGCGTAGCCCCGCTCGTAGGAGAAGTCCCCCTCGTAGACGCGGCCGGGGTCGACGCCCGCGTCCGACGCCGCCTCGCGAAAGCCCTCGAGGCGGTCGCGGCTCGCGTAGAGGCCGGGCGGCCCGCTGATGTAGGCCACCCGGCGGTGGCCCAGCGACAGCACGTAGTCGGTGATGTCGTAGGCCGCGCCGCGGTTGTCGGACATGATGCGCGGGCAGTCGAAGTCGCGCATGGCGAGCGCAAGCACGCGAATGTCGCGCTCCCGCGCGCGCTGCACCGCCGCGGCGAGGTCAGCCCCCCGCGGGTCCTCGAGGAATCCGCTTCCGGTGAAGATCACACCCTCGGCCTGGTAGTCGCACAACACCGCGAGCTGGTCGATCTCCACGTCGGTCCGGCGGTCGGCGTTGCAGATGATCGTCATGTAGCCGGCCCGCGCGGCCACGTCCTCGACGCCCCGGGTGATCTCGGCGAAGTAGGCGTCGACGATGTCGCCCACCATCACCCCGATGATGCGGCTGCGCCGGGTCACCAGCGCCCGGGCCAGCGCGCTGGGCGAGTAGCCGAGCTCGCGAGCGGCGTCGAGCACGCGCTCGCGGGTGGCCTCGGACACCGGATGCGAGGACCCGTTGAGCACCCGCGACGCCGTGGCGATGGACACGCCGGCGCGCTCTGCCCACGTCGGCCAGGGAGCCCGATGATCGGCGAGCGTTCACCGGTGGCAAACGTTTTCAGCGAAGATCGCTTGACATGGGCCGGACCGCCGTCAATAGCGTCACGGAAAACGATAACCGCAGAGATGGGAGGGCGTCCATGGCGACCGAGGTAGCGCAGCGGCCCTGGATGGGCAGGATCTTCGTCGACGGCGAGTTCACGGACGCCGAGGGCGGCCGGCGCACGCCGGTTACCGACAAGGGATCGGGAGAGCAGCTGGCCGAGGCCGGGGTCGCCTCCGAGGCCGACGTCGACCGGGCGGTGCGCTCGGCCAAGGCGGCTCAGCCCGGCTGGGCGGCGCTGGGCTACGACGAGCGCGCCGGCCTGCTGCGCCGCGTCGCGCGCCTGCTGGAGGACCGCGCCGAGCGACGTCGCCGCGCTGATCGTGCGCGAGACCGGCGGCATCCCCGGCAAGGCCGAGTACGAGGTCGGCGCCGCGCAGAACGAGCTCTACGAGGCGGCCGGGCTGGCCTCGCGGGCCACCGCCGAGGTCCTTCCCTCCCACAACACCGGCAAGCTCAGCTTCGTGCAGCGCCTGCCCGTGGGCGTGGTGGCCGCCATCACCCCCTGGAACTTCCCGGTGGTGCTCGGCTTCCGCGTGGTGGCGCCCGCCCTCGCGCTGGGCAACACCGTGGTGCTGAAGCCCGCGCCGGAGACCCCCGTGACCGGCGCGCTGCTCATGGCCGAGCTGTTCGCCGAGGCCGGCGCGCCCGCGGGCGTGCTGCAGGCCCTCCCGGGCGACGACGACACCGGCAAGCAGCTGGTGGCTCATCCCGACGTGAACATGATCCATTTCACCGGCTCTTCGGAGGTCGGGCGCCAGATCGCCATCTCCGCCGCGGGCGACTTCAAGCGCGTCTCGCTCGAGCTGGGCGGCAACAACGCCTTCGTGGTGCTCGACGACGCCGACGTGGACGAGGCCAGCATGGTCGGCGCGTGGTCGGCCTTCCACTACTCGGGCCAGACCTGCATCACGGCCAGCCGCCACATCGTGGCCCGAAGCCTGTTCGACGACTACGTCGACAAGCTCGCCGCCCGCGCCCGCGGCATCGAGGTGGGCGACCCGAGCGCCGGCGACGTCGGACTCGGTCCGATGATCTCCCAGGGCCAGCTCGAGCGCGCGCACGGGATCGTCGAGGAATCGGTGCGCATGGGCGCCAAGGTGGTCGAGGGCGCGACGTACGACGGCCTCTTCTACCGCCCGACGGTGATGGTCGACGTGACCCGCGACATGCCGGTGTGGCACGAGGAGATCTTCGGCCCCGTCGCGCCGGTGCTGGCCGTCGACTCCGAGGACGAGGCGCTCGAGGTGGTCAACGACACCCCCTACGGGCTGGTCAACGCGGTCTACACCGGTGCGCCCGGGCGAGGGCTGGCGTTCGCCGAGCGCGTCCGCTCCGGGATGGTGCACGTGAACGACTCCACCTGCCTCGACGAGGCGCATGTGCCCTTCGGCGGCGTCGGCGCCTCGGGCATGGGCGGCCGCTCGGGCGGCGAGGCCAACCTCGAGGAGTTCACCGAGCGGCGCTGGATCGGCGTGCAGCGCGCGCCCGTGGAGTACCCGTACTAGCCATGTCCGATCCCGATGTCCTGATCGTCGGCGCCGGGCCCACCGGCGCGATCGCCGCCAGGCGGCTGGCCGAGGCGGGCATGAGCGTGGTCTGCCTCGAGCAGGGCGGCTGGCCCGACTACGAGAAGGCGCGCTCGGCGCACCCCGACTACGAGCTCACCTCGGGCGTTCACTGGGCCTGGGACCCGAACGTCCGGAGGGCCCGGGGGACTACCCGATCGACGACTCGGAGTCCGACATCAAGGCGCTCATGTGGAACGGGGTCGGCGGCGGCACGGTGGTGTACGCGGCGCACTGGCAGCGCAACCTGCCGTCGGACTTCCGGGTGCGGACGCTCGACGGCGTGGGCGACGACTGGCCGCTCTCCTACGAGGAGCTCGAGCCCTACTACGTGCGGGTGGAGAAGGAGTGGGGCGTGTCGGGACTGGCCAACGACACCGCCTTCCCGCCGGGCGAGGGCCCGCCCATGCCGCCCGTGCCGCTCTCCGCCATGGGCCGCAAGGTGGCCAAGGCCCACAACGACCTGGGCTGGCACTGGTGGCCCGGGCCCAACGCGATCGCGACCGCAGAAGTACGGATCCCTCAACCCGTGTGTGCTGCGCGCCACCTGCCTCTGGGGCTGCGCCGACGGCGCCAAGGCCACCGTCGACCGCACCTACTGGCCCGTGAACCAGCGCCACGGAGTCGAGCTGGTCACCCGCGCCCGGGTGCGC
Organism: uncultured Thermoleophilaceae bacterium; assembly: GCA_963728155.1. Lineage (GTDB taxonomy): Bacteria > Actinomycetota > Thermoleophilia > Solirubrobacterales > Thermoleophilaceae > JACVRW01. The sequence goes on from CAVSJF010000006.1 coordinate 447,143, forward strand.
CGGCTGCTCCAGCGCGCCGACGGGCTGATCGAGGGCGCCGAGTACCTCGACGCCGACGGCAACGAGCACGTGCAGCGGGCCGGCATCACGATCGTCGGCGCCAACGGGATCGGAACACCGCGGCTGCTCTTCCTCTCCGGCGAGAACGGCGGCCTGGCCAACTCGCTCGGGCCTGGTGGGCAAGCGGCTGATGCTGCACCCCTTCGGCACGGTCACCGGCCTCTTCGAGGACGACCTGCGCAGCTGGCAGGGCGCCTGGGGACAGCACATCCACTCGCTCGAGTTCTACGAGACCGGCGAGGACCGCGACCACGTGCGCGGGGCCAAGTGGGGGCTGCAGCCCACCGGCGGGCCGCTGTCGATGACGCGCGCCTACCCGTGGGGCGAGGAGAACGCGGTGTGGGGCGAGGGCTTCCACCGCGAGGTAAAGCGGCGCCTGGGCCACTCCGCCATGTGGGGCATCATCGCCGAGGACCTGCCCGAGGAGTCCAACCGGGTCACCCTCGACCCCGACCATCCCCGACGAGTTCGGCATCCCCGGCGTGAAGACGGAGTACAGGAACTCCGAGAACACCCAGCGGATGATGGACTTCCACCGCGAGCGGGCCAAGGAGTCGCTGTTCGCCGCCGGCGCCTACGACGTGATCATCGCGCCGTTCATCGACGCGACCGGCTGGCACATCCTCGGCACGTGCAAGATGGGCGACGACCCGGCCACCAGCGTGGTCGACCGCTGGGGCCGCACGCCACGACGTCGAGAACCTGTTCATCTTCGACGGCTCGGTGTGGCCCACCTCGTCGGGCATGAACCCCACCGCCACCATCGCCGCCCTGGCGCTGCGCTGCGCCGAGCATCTGGTGGAGAACCGCCGCGACCAGGCGGTGGCCCGATGAGCGTCTCCGCCGCGATCGACCGCGACACGCTGGCCGGCCTCGCCGACGCGCTCATCCCGGCCGCCGACGGCATGCCCTCGGCCAGCGAGGCCGGCGCCACCGGCGCCCTGCTCGACGAGGTGCTGCGCGTGCGCGGCGACCTCGAGGAGCCGCTGGCGGCGATCACTGCCGCCGCCGCGGGCCAGGACCCCGAAGCCGAGGTCGACCGCCTCCAGGCGAAAGAGCCCGAGCTCTTCGAGGCGCTCACCACGGCGGTCGCGGGCGGCTACTTCATGAGCGACGAGGTGCGCGAGCGCCTCGGCTATCCGGGCCAGGAGGCGCTCAAGCTCGAGGACGACCACGATCCGGCCCTGCTGCAGCCGGTGATCGACCGGGGAACGATCTACCGCCCAACCCCGCAGGCATAGGCATGGCCTTGCTACGCCGAGGCTCGGCTCCTTGGCCGGCTTCGGCGCCCGTCGTACATCGCGTGATCGGCCATGATGAGCAGCTCCTCGAGGCTCCTGCTTTCGCCGGCTCCAGACGTGGCGACGCCGATGCTGGTCGACAGCGGGTGCGCGGAGCCGCAGCCTTCCAACGCGTCGCAGACCCGCTTGCAGACCCCCTCGACCTCCGGCACAGAGAGACCGACCAGAAGCGCCCCGAACTCGTCGCCTCCAATCCTTCCGACCACATCGGTCGACCGCACGGCGTGGCGTAGCGCGGTGGCGACGGCAACGAGCGCGCTGTCGCCGGCCGCGTGGCCATGGTCGTCGTTGATCGTCTTAAGGCCATCGAGGTCGGCGAAGAGCACGCTCACCTCGGCCTCGGCCTTCCGGGCGCCTGCGAGGGCCTCCTTGCCGAGTTGCTCGAAGCCGCGACGGTTGTACAGGCCGGTGAGCTCGTCGTGCACCGTCAGCCGCGCGAGCTCGCCGGCGAGCGCCGCCAGCTGATCGGCCTGTTCGCGCTCGCGCTCCTCAGCAAGCTTGCGGGCCGTTATGTCACGCGACATGCCGAAGATGCCGACCACTTGCCCGTTGTCCCCGTGCAGCGGGACCTTGGTGGTCGAGACCCATGAGACCCGGCCGTCGGGCCAGACCTCGCGCTCCTCGAGGCCCACGATCGGCTCGCCCGTGCGCATGACCTCGAGCTCGCCGCTGCGGGCGGCGGAGGCGTGAGCGTCGGCGAAGTAGTCGGAGTCAGAGAGTCCGATGGCGTCCTGGCGGCTGCCGGCGCCCAACCATCGCGAAAGCGACCGGCTCAAGTGCGTGAAGCAGCCCTCCAGGTCCTTGAAGTAGACGTGATCGGGCGTGTTGTCGAGGAACGTTTGCAGGAGCCGCCCCTCGTCGACGGCTCGCTCGCGGTCGCTGTCGCGGTCTTCCTCTGTGAGCTCACTCGGCACACCAGTAGAATCGGCCCGCTCGAGCGGCCGGCTTGAGCCGTCGGCCCCCGCCCAGTGCCCAGCCGTCGGCGCAGGTGATCGCCGGGGAACGATCTACCGGCCAACGCCGGGCTGATCAGAGAGGAAGCTCGACCGCACGCGCGGGGGCTCCCGGGCCTCTCGTTCCTCTTCCGGATCGGGCGCTCGCCCGACGGCGCGTGCGGCGGGCTCGGCCTCCGCGTAGTGCATGAGCCACACGCCGGCCACGACCATGGCGAAGACCACGATCCCCGCCACCAGCAGGAAGGCGGTCACGCTCGGCTGCCTTGAACGGCGGCGTAGAACGCGCCGACCGCAAGTATCGACGGCACCCACAGCCCGGTGAACAGGGCCTCCTCGCGTGAGTCGGTGAACCACAGGGTCACCGAGAGACACAAAGGAGAGAAACGCGGCGAGGCCTGATCAGCGGAAGCACCGGCGCTGCGGCGGACAGCCGTCACTTCTCGTCGACCTTGAGGGCGTTGCCGATCCCCATGAAGGTCGGGGCCCAGAGGCCTACGAAGATTCCCCAGCGCTCGGCCTTGGCGGCGGGGGCGTCTTCCTTCGAGCGTGAGGTGGCCCAAGCGCCAATGCTGGCCACGATGGAGACGAGTGCCGCCCCGTACAGGACGTCGGACTTGATTCCGGCGGACTTCAGAATCTTGACCATGGAGTCATCCCTTTCGTTGCTTGAGAGGGATACTCCCGCGCCCGGACGAGCGATCACTCAGTTGGCGGGCGGGGCCACCGTGCTCTTCACGCCCAGCTCGCGCAGCTGACGCTCGTCGACCGCCGCAGGAGCGCCGGTCAGCGGGTCGGCCGCCGCTGGCCGTCTTGGGGAAGGCGATCACGTCGCGGATCGAGTCGCGTCCGGCGAGCAGCGCCACGATGCGGTCGATGCCGAAGGCGATCCCGCCGTGCGGCGGGGCGCCGTAGGTGAGGGCCTCGAGCAGGAAGCCGAAGCGGTCGTGGGCCTCGTCGGGCCCGATGCCCAGCGCGTCGAAGACCTTCTGCTGCACCTCGGGCCGGTTGATGCGGATCGAGCCGCCGCCCAGCTCCCAGCCGTCGAGGATCACGTCGTAGGCGCGGCTGCGCCACGTGCCCGGGTCGGCGTCGAGGTCGCCGCTCGGCGAGGTGAAGGGGTGGTGCAGCGCGTCGAAGCGCTGCTCGTCCTCGTTCCGATCGAACATCGGGAAGTCGACGACCCAGAAGCAGTCGTGGCCCTGCGGCTCGGCCTCCGCCACATCGGCGCGCAGGCCGCCGAGCACGCGCCGCCATCGCCGCGGGCTGGTCGGCGCCGAAGAGGATCACGTCGCCCTCGCGTGGCCTCCAGCGCCGTCGGTCGCGCGGGCGATCTCGTCCTCGCTCAGGAACTTGGCGATCGGCGAGCGCCAGGCGCCGCCCGCCTCGACCACGGCCCAGGCCAGGCCCCTGGCCCCCAGCGACTTGGCCTTCTCCTCCAGCTTGTCGATGCGGCTGCGCGGGAAGTCGCCGCGGGCCCGGATCGCTCGGACCACTCCCCCGCTCTCCACCGCGCCGCCGAACACCTTGAAGGCCGAGCCGCGGAACACCTCGGTCAGGTCCACGATCTCCACCCCGAGCCGGCGGTCGGGGCGGTCGGAGCCGTAGCGCAGCATCGCCTCGTCGTAGGGGAGGCGCTCCAGCGGCAGCTCCAGCTCGATCCCGCCCAGCGCCAGCACGCGCTTCAGCAGCGGGTCCACCAGCGCGTGCACGTCCTCCTCCTCGACGAAGGCCATCTCCACGTCGAGCTGGGTGAACTCGGGCTGGCGGTCGGCGCGGAAGTCCTCGTCGCGAAAGCAGCGCGGGATCTGGAAGTAGCGCTCGAGCCCGCCCATCATCAGCAGCTGCTTGAAGAGCTGGGGCGACTGCGGCAGCGCGTACCAGGAGCCCTGCATCAGGCGGCTGGGCACGAGGAAGTCGCGCGCGCCCTCGGGGGTCGAGCGCGTGAGGATCGGCGTCTCGATCTCGAGGAAGCCCTCATCGCTGAGGTGGTCGCGGATCGTCTTGACCACGTCGTGGCGCAGCACCATCGTGTCGCGCATGCGCTCCTTGCGCAGGTCGAGATAGCGGTAGCGCAGGCGCAGCTCCTCGCCCACCGGCTCGTCCTCGTCGATCTGGAACGGCGGCGTCTCGGCGTCGGCCAGCAGGTCGAACTCGCTCACCGCCAGCTCGACCTCGCCGGTCGGGCAGGTTGGGGTTGATCGTGCCCTCCTCGCGGCGCAGCAGCTCGCCGCCGGCCGAGATCACGTCCTCGGCGCGCAGGCGCCCGGCTGCGGCGTGGGCCTCGGGGGCCTCCTCGGGCCGGAAGACGAGCTGCAGCAGGCCGGTGCGGTCGCGCAGGTCGATGAAGATCAGCCCGCCGTGGTCGCGGCGGCGGTGCACCCAGCCGGCCACGCGCGGCGTCTGGCCCACGTCGCCGGCGCGCACGTCGCCGCACCAGCGGTCGCGGTAGCGGTTGGGGCGCGGGGCCTTCATCGCAGCGCCCTCGCCACCAGCTCCACCGCCTCGTCGGGCCCCGCCGCCTCGCTCTGCTCGCCGCTCGTCCATGTCCTTCACGTCGATCGCGTCGCCGAGGATCACGGTCGCCCGGGCACCGATGCGGTCGGCCTGCTTGAGCTGGCCCTTCAGCGAGCGGCCGGCCTGCTCGATCTCCACCCGCACGCCGCCGGCGCGCAGGCGGCGGGCCAGCGCGAAGGCGTCGGCGATGACAGTCCGGCTTGGCCAGGGCGATGTACACGCGGTCGCCCGCCTCCGCCTCGCCCTCCGACGCCAGGAGGATGCGCTCCACGCCCGCGGCCCAGCCCACGCCGGGCGTGGGCGGCCCGCCGAGCTCCTCGATCAGCCGGTCGTAGCGCCCGCCGCCGCCCAGCGCAGCCTGGGCGCCGAGCCGCTCGGACTCGAACTCGAACACCGTGCGCGTGTAGTAGTCGAGCCCGCGCACGAGCGTCGAGTCGACGTCGTAGCGCATGCCGGCGGCGTCGAGCAGGGCGCTCACGGCGGCGAAGTGCTCGGCGTCGTCGGCATCGAGGCGGTCGAGCAGCCGCGGCGCCTGCGCCATCACGGCCTGCGTGCCCGGGATGGTCGGCGTCGAAGGCGCGCAGCGGGTTCTGGTCGAGCCGCGCGCGCACCTCGCCCGACAGCTCGTCCTCGCGCGCGCGCAGGAACGCGATCAGCTCCTCGAGGTAGGCCGCCCGGGTCTCGGCGGTCCCCAGGCTGGACAGGCGAAGCCGCGCCGGCCCCGCCCCGGCGCGCTCGATCAGCTCGCCCAGCAGCAGGATCAGCTCGGCGTCGAGGCTCGGGTCGTCGGAGCCGAGCGCCTCGGCGTCCACCTGCGTGAACTGGCGAAAGCGCCCCGCCTGCGGCGCCTCGTGGCGAAAGAACGGGCCCCGGTACCAGAGCTTCACCGGCTGGGCCAGCTTGTGCATCCCGTGCTCGACGTAGGCGCGGCACATCGCGGGCGGTGCCCTCGGGCCGCAGCGTGAGCGAGCGGCCCGCCTTGTCCTCGAAGGTGAACATCTCCTTCTGGACGATGTCCGTCGACTCGCCCACCCCGCGGGCAAACAGCTCGGTGTCCTCGAAGATCGGGCGTCTCGAAGGGCTCGTAGCCGGCGCGGGCGAGGAGCTCGTCGGCGTCGTGGAGCAGGACGCAGGCGGCGCTCGGCGTCGTCGGGCTGGACGTCGAACGTGCCCCGGGGGGCCTGGAGCTTGGAGCTCACCGCGTGAGCTCGGCGAGGAACGGGTTGCCGGCCCGCTCGGCGCCGAGGCTGGTGATGCCCATGTGGCCGGGGTAGACCGCGGTCTCCTCCGGGAGGCCGTCGACCAGGCCGCGGATCGACTCGAGCAGGGTGCCCCAGTCACCGCCGGGAAGGTCGGTCCGCCCGACCGAGCCCTCGAAGAGCACGTCGCCCGAGAACACGACCCCCTCGTCGGGAATGGAGAACGTCATGTGCCCGGGGCTGTGGCCGGGCGTGAAGAGCACGTCGATCTCGAAGCCCGCCAGCTCCAGCTTGTCGCCGCCGCTGAGCGTGTGCTCGGCGTCGTAGGACTCGAAGGGCCCGAAGCCCGGCCAGGGCACGAAGGCCATGATGTCGTCGAGCACGAACTTCTCCGCCTCCGGCACCCAGACCTCGGCCCCCGTCGCCTTGGCCACCGGCGCCACCGCCCCCACGTGGTCGAAATGGGTGTGGGTGAGCAGGATCCCGTCGAGCGTCACGCCGAGCGCGTCGATGGCGCCCAGCAGCTTGTCGGCCTCGTCGCCCGGATCGACGATCAGCGCGCGATCCGAGCCCTCGCGCCGGAAGATGTAGGTGTTCTCGGCCACCGGGCCGACCGTGAACATGCGCACGTCCATCGCTAGCCGGCTCCCTGCTTTCGCTGGCGATAGCGGTAGATCATCGTGTCGGTGGCGTAGCCCAGCGGGATGTAGAGCACGAACATGAACGCCGCCGAGCGCCGCGCCCTGGGCGATATCGCGCTCGAAGAGGATCACCAGCAGCACGCCGAACACCGCGGCGGCGATCGCCGCGCGGTTGATCGCGCTCCGCCAGCTGGGCGGCTTGCTGAGCCGCTCGCTGCGCCGGTCGCGTGCGATCTTCTTGGCCTCCTCGCGGGTCTGAGGGCGGCCGGTGCGCCCGGCGCGCTCGATCGTGCCGGCCGGGGTGCCGCGATGCTTTCGGGTGCGCTTGCGCTTGGTCTGGGCCATGGTGTCCAAGACCCTACTTAAGGGCCGCCACCGTGCCCGCGGCATCGGCCGCCGTGCCCGCGAACTGGGAGCGGATCGCTTCGATCCACTCTCGGCAGCGCGGGGTGAGCTCGTTGTCGTTGCTCTGCAGGCGCGAGCGCGTTACGAGGATGCCGAGGTCGGCCCCCTTGTAGCGGTAGTCGCCCGCCGCGAGCACGCGGAGGTAGAAGCCCTCCGTGTCGTCGTGAAGGCTGTGCCAGTCGTTGCCCCAGCGGCTGAACGCGATCCGGGGACTGCCGTTGCTCTCCAAGCGCCAGATACCGGTGCTCGGCGCGGCCGTGAGCATCTCCACCTCGGCGCCCGGCTCCTTGAGGACGAGCTGGCTCCACACGTCACTCTCGGCGTGACCCGACCAGCGCCGGTTGATGTCGTCGATGTCTATGTCGTAGTCGACGTCGAGGTACTCGAGCAGGTGGAAGAGAAACAGCGGCATGTCGGCGTAGGCGGACGCGCTCACGTTGGTCATGGAGCTGATCCCGCTGAGGCGCGGGTTGAGCTCGCCGAGATAGAGCTCGCCGGCGTCCGCGTCGACGAGGTAGTCGACGCATACGCAGCCGCGATAGCCCTCCTGGGCGAGGCGGTCACCGAGCTTGCGGGTGAGCTCGCGGGCGCGCTCGCTCAGATCGGAGGAGACCACGTCGGGAGAGATGTCGTTGCCGCACCAGCCGCCTTGGTACGGAGTCAGCTCCGGGTGGCCGGTGAGGTCGCTCATCAGCGGTCCCACGAGCGTCCCGTGGCGCGTGAGGCAGGCCTCGACCGCCAGCGCCCGCGGGTTGATGCGCCGCATCACCTTGAGCTCCTGGCCCGCCATGTCCTCGGCGTTGTCCTCCCAGTCCTCCTTCGAGCCGATGAAGAAGGTCGTCTTGCCCGAGTCGCCGTAGGGGGTCTGCACCACGAGCTCGTCGCCCAGGCCGGCCTCCGAGGCCAGCGTCGACAGCTCCTGGTAGCTCTCGGCGTGGCCAAGCGTGTTGGGCACGCTCGGCACGCCCGCCTCGTCGCCGAGATGGGTGGTCACGATCTTGGAGTCGAGCCGGTGGCGAAGCTCGGCCGACGGCAGCGCCACCTCGAGCCCCGCCCGGGCCGCCAGGTCCTCGGTCTCCTCGTCGAAGAACACGAACACGGCCTTTCCGCCCGGCCCGCGTGCGCGAATGAGATCGAGTACCTGCTCATGCTCGAGCAGGTAGTGGCACACGTCCTCGCTCGACTCGAACTCGGGATGGGGGCGTTCCTCGGGCACCGAGACGCGCGGGTGAGTGCCCTCGAACGAGTCGAAGTAGTTGACGAAGAAGAAGTTGCGCACCCAGCGGTCGATACCCAGCAGGTTGAACGCGGTCGGCGCGATGAAATGGATCGGCGTCTGGTTGGTGCGAAAGAAGCCGCGGATCTCGGAGATCCCGCGCAGGGTCCTCGTCTTGGACATGGCGCGGGCGATTGTACGACGGATAGTCTGCCCGGCCGATGGCGCACCCCCTCGATCCCCTGTCCGCCGGCGAGATACGCGAGGTCGTGTCCATCCTGCGCCGCGAGCGGGAGGTCGAGCCGCCGCGCTGGCGCTTCGGCATCATCGAGTTGGGCGAGCCCTCGAAGCAGGCGCTGCAGGGCAGCGAGCTACCCGCGCGCGAGGCCCTCGTCACGTGCTGGAACCGCCACGACGGCCAGACCTACAAGGCGCGCGTCTCGCTCACCGATGGCGCGGTCGCGAGCTGGGATCACCGGCCGGGCGAGCAGGCCAACTTCACCGAGGACGAGTTCTACGAATGCAACCAGGCGCTCGCCGAGGAGCCGCGCGTGATCGAGGCCCTGGCGCGCTACGGCATTCACGACGTGGACCTCGTCCTCTTCGACACCTGGGCCTACGGAGCCCACCTGGTGGACGAGCGCTTCCGCGGCCGGCGCGTGGGCTGGACCGACGTCTGGGTGCGCGACTCCAAGAGCTCCAACCCCTACGCGAACCCGCTCAGCGGCCTGACCTTCGTGGTCGACGTGAACTCCATGGAGCTGCTCGACATCGAGGAGGTGCCGGTGGGCGAGCGCCCGAAGACGATGGGCGAGTACGTGCCCGAGCTTGTGCCCGGCCAGGAGCTGCGCGCGGATGTGAAGCCGCTGACGGTCGCGCAGCCCGAGGGCGTCTCCTTCGACCTCGACGGCAACCGTCTGGAGTGGCAGCGCTGGTCGATGCGCCTCGGCTTCAACCCGCGCGAGGGCCTCGTGATCCACACCCTGGGCTACGAGGACGAAGGACGGGTGCGGCCCGTGGCCCACCGGATGTCGTTCGCCGAGATGATCGTGCCCTACCGCGACCCCACGGCGGACCACATGCGGCGCACGGCCTTCGACATCGGCGAGTGGGGGCTCGGCTTCATGACCACCTCGCTCGAGCTCGGCTGCGACTGCCTGGGCGAGATCACCTACCTCGACGCCGTGCTGCACGACTCCAAGGGCGAGCCGCGCACGGTCAAGAACGCGATCTGCATCCACGAGGAGGACGACGCCGTGCTGTGGAAGCACGTCGACTCGGTGGCCGGCGCCGAGGTGCGGCGCTCGCGGCGGCTGGTCGTGTCCTTCCACGCCACCGTGGCCAACTACGAGTACCTCGTCTACTGGCGCTTCTACCAGGACGGGAACATCGAGTGCGAGGTGCGCGCCACGGGGATCATGGTCACCACCAGCTTCCCCGAGGGCAAGCAGCCGCCCTACGGCACGCTCGTCGACGAGCGCACCTACGCGCCGATGCACCAGCACTTCCTGGTGGTGCGACTGGATCTCGACATCGACGGCGAGGCCAACACCGTGCACATGACCGAGTCGGAGGCCCTGCCCACGGGGCCGGACAACCCCGACGGACTGGGCATCGTGCAGCGCTCGACGCCGCTGCGCACCGAGGAGGAGGGCAAGCAGGACTACAACTGGCACACCCAGCGCGCCTGGAAGGTGGTCAACCCGGGCGTCCAGAACCGCCTCGGCACCCCGACCGGCTACAAGCTCGTGCCGGGCGGCTGCTTCCCGGCCATGATGGATCCCTCCTCGCCGGTCTTCCGCCGCGCTCAGGTGATCGGCCACACGCTCTGGGTCACGCCGTACTCCGAGCACGAGCGCTGGCCCTGCGGTGAGTTCCCGGTGCAGGCCGAGGCCGACGCCGGCCTGCCCGCCTGGACCGAGCAGAACCGCCCGATCGAGAACGCCGACGTGGTGCTCTGGTACGTGTTCGGGCTGCACCACGTCACGCGCCCCGAGGAGTGGCCGGTGATGCCCGTGGACACCGTGTCCTTCTGGCTCAAGCCGGTGGGCTTCTTCGACCGCAACCCCGCGCTCGACGTGCCTCCCACGTGAGGCCCGGGGACGACGAGATCGCCACCGCCATCGCCGCGGAGGCGCCGGCGATGGAGGACCTGCTCGCTCGCCTGGTCGAAGCCCCCACCCTCCTGGGCGCGGAGTCGCCGGGACAGGAGATCATGCGCGCCGCGTTTGACGAGATGGGGCTGGAGCCCTTCGACGTGCCGATGGACGCCGAGGCGCTGCGCGCCCACCCCGGCGCGTCGGCCTTCAGCTGGGACGTGAGCGCCAAGGCCAACGTGGTCGCGGACTGGCAGCCGGTCGAGCCCGCCGACGGGCGCTCGCTGGTGCTCAACGGCCACATCGACGTGGTGAGCCCCGAGCCCACGGCCATGTGGGCCTCTCCCCCGTTCGCGGCGCGTCGCGACGGCGACTGGCTCTACGGCCGCGGCGCCGGGGACATGAAGGCCGGCCTGGTGGTCTTCACCGGCGCCGTACGCGGGCTGATCGCTCTCGGGTGCCGCCCGCGCGCGCTGGTGCAGCTGCAGTGCGTGGTCGAGGAGGAGTGCACGGGCAACGGCGCGCTCGCGTGCGTCGCCGCCGGGCACACCGCCGACGCCGCCGTGGTCACCGAGCCCACCAGCGGCGGCATCCAGCACTCACAGGTGGGCGTGCTGTGGTTTCAGATTCACGTGGCCGGGCGCCCCGCCCACGCCGGCGACGCTCCGGAGGGTCAGAACGCGATCGAGGCCACCTTCCCGATCGTGCGCGCCCTGCGCGAGCTGGAGGCGGAGCTGAACGAGTCCCCGCCCGCGCCCTACGACGTCTACCCCCACCCCATCAATCTCAACGTGGGCATGATCCGCGGCGGCGACTGGCCCTCGACCGTGGCGGGCGAGAGCGTCACGCACTGCCGCCTCGCCCTCTTCCCCGGTGAGGACCCGGAGGAGCTGAAGAGCCGCGTCGAGCAGACGGTGGCCGCGGCGGCGTCCGAGGACCCCGTGCTGGCCGGCTTCGAGGTCGAGGTGCGCTACGACGGCTTCGCGTGCCGCGGCTACACGCTCGAAAAGGACGCCGAGCTGGTGGGCGCGCTCTCCGAAGCCCGCACGCGGCTTAACGGTGAAACGCCCCCGGTGTTCGCCTCCACCGCCACCACCGATGCCCGCGCGTTCCATCTCTACGGGGATACGCCGGCGGTGTGCTTCGGCCCCCACGGCGAGAACATCCACGGCGTCGACGAGCGGGTCCACCTGCCCTCGGTGGTGGAGACGGCTCAGGCGCTCGGTCTCTTCATCGGCGACTGGTGCGGGCTGGAACGGCTGTAGGCGCCGCTACCGTAGCCACGATGCCATCCGAGCCCAACCTCAACGAGCTTCCCGACTGGGTCAAGTCGCTCGGCCTGCCGAAGGCCGCCGCGGAGGCGATCGACCGCTACTGGAAGCCCGTCTGGGACGAGGTCAAGCACCACCTCGACCTGCTCCCCGACCACCGCGCGCGGCCCTCCGAGGCACCGCCCACTCACGGCGACGACTGGCTGGCGTTCGAGGCGATCGAGGAGCTCGAGCCGGGCGAGCGCTGGCGCCGGTCCTTTCGCGAGATGTGGCCCGCCTACCGGGGCTGGTACCTCAAGGAGGGCGAGTCGGCGCGCCCGGACCTCGACACCTGCCGCAGCAAGCTGCGCGAGCACATGCCCGAGCTGATGCCCACCTACGAGCGTTTGGTGGAGTTGACCGAGGGCGACGAGCTGGCCGCTCGCTTCCTCTCCCTGTACCGCCCGCCCGGTTTCATCGTGGGCTGCTCGCAGGGCGCCTGGAACCGCGACGGCGACCCGGTGCTGGTGCGCAACTACGACTACCCCGCCTCGCGCGCCGAGGGCATCGTCGTCTCCACGGCCTGGACCGGGCGGCGTGTGATCGGGATGAGCGACTGCCTGTGGGGGCTGCTCGACGGCATCAACGACGCGGGGCTGGCCGCCTCGCTCACCTTCGGTGGCCGCACCGAGGTGGGCGACGGCTTCGGCGTTCCGCTTGTCATCCGCTACCTGCTCGAGGTGTGCGAGACCGTGGCTGAGGCGCGGGAGGTGCTGGCGCGCGTGCCCGTGCACGCCGCCCAGAACGTCACCGTGCTCGACCGGGCGGGAGACTTCCTGACGGTGTGCCTGAGCCCCGACCGCGAGCCGCAGTTCAAGCACGTGCCGGCGGCCACCAACCACCAGCGCGAGGACGACTGGCCCGAGTACGCGCGTGCGGTGCGCACGCTCGAGCGCGAGGAGTACGTCCTGCAGCTCCTCGAGCAGCCCGACGTGAGCCGCGACCGCTTCGTCTCGGCCTTCCTCCAGCCGCCGCTCCACAGCACCGCCCACTCCACGGGCATGGGCACGATCTACACCGCGGCCTATTACCCGGCCGAGGGGCGCGCCGAGTACCGCTGGCCGGATCGCACCTGGGAGCAGTCCTTCGACTCGTTCTGAGAGGGCACCCACACCGAGAGCTTCACCGAGGAACGCCAAGCCGCTTAGAAGCACCTAGGATCTCCTCGCCGGAAACCACTACGAGGAGATCTCGATGGCCGACGTGCGCGAACTGTCCAACTTCATCAACGGCGAGTTCACGTCCGCCGGCGACGGCGAGACCCTCGACATCGTCAACCCCTCCACCGGCGAGGTCTACGCCACCTCGCCGGCCTCGCGCGAGGCCGACATCGACACCGCGATGAAGGCTGCGCGGGCGGCGTTCGAGGGTGGCTGGCGCAACACCACGCCGAGCGAGCGGATGACCGCCCTGCTCAAGATGGCCGACGCCATCGAGGAGAACGCCGAGGAGCTGGTGGGCATCGAGGCCGAGAACACCGGCAAGCCCAAGGGCCTGACCCTCAGCGAGGAGATCCCGCCCATGTGCGACCAGATCCGCTTCTTCGCGGGTGCGGCGCGCACGCTCGAGGGCAAGGCGGCGACGGAGTACATGGAGGGCTTCACCTCCTGGATCCGGCGCGAGCCGATCGGCGTGATCGGCTCCGTGACGCCATGGAACTACCCGATGATGATGGCGGTGTGGAAGTTCGCCCCCGCGCTGGCCGCGGGCAACACGATGGTGCTCAAGCCCTCCGACACCACACCGGCCAGCACGCTCAAGATGGCCGAGCTGTTCGGCGAGATCCTGCCCCCGGGCGTGTTCAACGTGGTCTGCGGCGACCGCGACACCGGCGCCGGCGTGGTGAGCCATCCCACGCCGGAGATGGTGTCGATCACCGGCAGCATCCCCGCCGGCAAGGCCGTGGCCAAGGCGGCGGCCGACACGGTCAAGCGCGTCCACCTCGAACTGGGCGGCAAGGCGCCGGTGATCGTGCTCGACGACGCGGACATCGCGGGCGCGGCCGAGGACATCGCCGTGGCCGGCTACTTCAACGCCGGCCAGGACTGCACGGCGGCCACGCGCGTGCTGGCCAACGAGCGCGTGCAGGAGGACCTTGCCGCCGCGCTCGTGGAGCAGGCCGGCGACGTGAAGCTCTCGCGCGACGAGGAGGAGGGCTCGGAGGACTTCTACATCCCGCCGCTCAACAACGCCAACCAGATGGGGCACGTGAGCGGTCTGGTGGAGCGCGCGCCCGACCACGCGCAGGTGCTGGTCGGGGGCGAGCAGGCCGGCGACGGCGGCTACTTCTACTCACCCACGGTGGTGGGGGGCCTGCAGTCGGCCGACGAGATGGCCACCACGGAGATCTTCGGTCCGGTGATCACCGTGCAGTCCTTCTCCGACGAGGACGAGGCGATCGCCTGGGCCAACGGCACCGACTACGGCCTGGCCTCGAGCGTCTGGACGAGCAACCACAAGCGCGCGCTGCGCGTGTCGCGGGCGCTCGACTTCGGCTGCGTGTGGATCAACTGCCACATCCCGCTGGTGGCGGAGATGCCCCACGGCGGCTTCAAGCAGTCGGGCTACGGCAAGGATCTCTCCCAGTACTCACTCGAGGAGTACACGCGCGTGAAGCACGTGATGTCCGCGCTCGAGGGCTGACGGGTCGGCATCATTTGACCCATATCTGTTCGAGCAGCACGCCGTAAATCGGGTTGAAGCGAAGATTTTCCGCCCGCGCCGAGGTGACGGCGACCCAGCGGCGGGTGGCGAGCGGGGCCACTGGAGCGCTGTCGGCGATGCGGCGTTCGATCCGCTGCCAGGCGGCGCGGGCGCCGGGCCCAGCTGCCTGTGCGCGCCCGATCGCGGCATCGATGCTCCGGTCGCAGAAGCGCGAGGCGTTCGAGGTTTGCGGGTCGCCCGGGACATACGCCTTGCAGGAGACGAGCGCGCGCAGGAACGCCCCGGGCTCGGGGTAGTCGGCGATCCAACCGGTCACGCCGATCTGCGGTCGCCTGCGGGGGTCGACCTGCGCCTCCAAGTATCGGTCGAGCTCGTCAAAGACGCGTAGGCGGCTGGGGAAACCGAGTCCACTCAGCACGTCGACGAGATGGCGGCCGACGGTTAGCCGGTCGGGCCAGGTCCAGATCTCGACCGGGGTGCCGCGCGCGCCCGAGGCGGTCACCAGGCGCTGGGCCCGCGCCCGGTCCGGCGCGGTCCAGGCGCCCGCGGGGGAGGCGGCCACGGTGAAGGGACAGATCGGCCGGTACCCGGGGAGGCCCGGAGGCAGTACCTGGCAGGTCGGTGAGCCGGCCTCGCTGCCGCCCGTCAGCTCCACCACACGCGCCCTGTCGACGGCGAGGTTGAGCGCGCGCCGAACGCGCGGATCGTCGAAGGGCGGAGCCTCGACATTCAGCCAGGCGTATTCGGTGAACGCGGCAGATCCAGACTTGACGCGAGTGCCCACGCGGGTTCGCAGCGCCGCCAGCCGCTCGGCTGTGGAGTCGAAGGCCGCGGCGAGGTCGAGCCGTCCACGCTCCACGGCCGCGACCTGGGCATCTTCGGCGCCCATCGTCACCTCGACGCGACCCGCGAACCCGGCCGGGCGCCCGTCCAGCCCCCGCGCGCGGAAGTAACGATTGCGGGTGAGCAGCGCCCGGCGGCCGGGGACGACGCGATCGATGCGGTAGGGCCCGGTGCCTGGAGGCGGGCGGCGGGGAAGTTCCCGGCGCGGAGTAGAGGCCGGCACTATCGACAGGAGCGGGAGGGTCAGCTTCTGGAGCAGTTCTTGATCGGGCCGACGCAAGCGAATCGTGATGGTCCCCGTGCTCTCGTCAGAGCTGATGCCGCGTGAGAGGTCGCAGCTCTTCGGCACTGCTCGGCATCGAGCCCCGCCCTCGATCGCGTCCCAAAACGGCGGCATGAAGCGCCCCTGGATGCGCCACGCGCGCTCCATTGAGGACCGGAAATCGCCAGCGCGGACCCGCGTGCCGTCCGAATAGCGAAGGCCCGGACGGAGCCGGAAGACATAGCGCCGACCGCCGCCGGCGGGCTCAGGCACGGCGACCGCGAGCCCTCCCACGAGCCGCGCCCCCGCCACTCCGGCCTCCCGGCGATAGGCCAACAGTCCATCGTAGGCAAGGCCGATCACAGACACGGAATCCGGGTCGTAGCCACCGTCGCCCGGGTCCAGGCGGATGGGCAGGCTCCCGTACCGCAACGTGCCGCCGCGGTGGGCGGCGGGGGCCGCCGCCGCAGCCACCCAAACAGCGCCGTCGACGGCGGTGAGCGCTCGAGGCGTGCTGTCCGTTCGCACGCGTTCGGCGATCGACCGGCTGCCCGGATCGAGGCGCAGCACAGCACCGGCAGCGTCGGCCACCCACAACGCGCCAGCGGCCGCGACCAGTGCGACAGGAGCTCGGCCGGCGGGCAAGGTGTCGGTCACGCGATCCGTGGCCGGGTCGATCCGCGAAACCGTGCCGTCCTGGCGGTTGGCCGCCCACACGGCGCCGAATCCCACCGTCAAGGCGCTCGGGCCGTTACCGACCGCGATCGCGTCCAGGACATCCCCGGACTCAGGGTCGACGCGCACCACGGTTCCCGAGTCCTCGGCCGCCGCCCATACGGCGCCTGCGCCGGTAGCCAATGCGACCGGATGGCCGCCGACCGCGATGCGTTTCGCCACACGGCCTGAACGCAGGTCGATGCGCACCACCTCGCCGTCGAGCGCCGTGGCCGCCCATAACGCTCCGTGGCCGACGGTGACTGCTGCCAGGCCGTTGCCGACCGGAATCCGCTGCACCACGCGGTTGGCCGTGGGATCAACCTGGGCAATGGAGCCGTCCTCGCCGGCGGCCACCCAGAGTGACCCCGAGCCGAACGCCAGCGCTGCTGGGGCCGGGCCGACGTCGATCGTGTCCACTCGGTCGCCGTCGCGATGGATACGAGCCACCGTTCCCTCACGCGGGCTTGCTACCCACACCGAGCCGGCACCGCCGGCCATGGCTCCGGGCTCGGATCCGATCCGGTACTGATCCGTGATCTCGCCCGCGTTCGCGTCGATCACCCCTACTGCTCCCTCTTCGATCCCGGGCAGCGGGTCGCTATCGGCAAGTCGCACAACGGCGAAGGCGGTGACGGCGATCACGGCCCCCGCGATCAGGGCCAGCACCAAGGGCCGCCGGATCGGTGGAAGCGCCTCTCGAGGTGGCGCCCTCGGTTCGTGCCGCGCGGATGGCACCTCGGCCGGTGGCGCCGGGAGATGCAGCGATGGATCTTGCGCCAGCACCCGCCCCTGCAGATCGCGCAGCTCGGCGCCGGGCTCGACCCCGATCTCTTCCACCAGCCGCCGGCGTAGCTCGGCGTAGGCCTCGAGCGCCTCGGCCTGGCGGCCCGACCGGTACAGCGCGAGCATGCGCTGGGCGTGCAGGCGCTCGCGTAGCGGATGTTCCTCGATCAGCCGCTCGAGCTGGGCGAGCGCTTCGTGGTCCTGCCCCGCGGCCAGATCGCTGTCCACGGTCAGCTCGGCGGCCCTCAGCCACAGCTCTTCCAGTCGCCGTATCTCCGCCGCCGCGAAAGGCTCTCCCGCGACATCGGCAAGCGGGGCCCCGTGCCACAGTTCAAGGGCGTTTCGAGCCGCCTCGTTAGGAGATCGGTCCGAGCGCCCGGCCTGATCGACAAGGCGCTCGAAGCGCGCCACGTCGACCGCGTCCGCGGGCACGCACAGCTCGTAGCCGCGTCCGTGGGTCACGATCTGCGCGCCCTCGCCGGCGAACAGCCGCCGCAGCTGCGACACGTAGAGCTGCACCATCTTCGGGGCTGACGCCGGCGGATCCTCGCCCCACAGGCCATCCACCAGGCGATCGACCGCCACCGTCGCGTTGGGTTGGAGAGCCAACATCGCGAGCACGGCTCGCTGCTTGGTCGCACCTAGCGGGATCGGGCGACCATCGAGCGACGCCTCGACCTGCCCGAGCAAATGGAGATCCATGCCGGCAACTGGTCCGTTGACGGTGATGAAACCGGACCCTACTCCGCTCCAGCGCTGGTAATCAACCGCGCCTCGACCGTTTCTCGACCGCTCCGCCCCATGGTGCCGGCGTCCATCACTCCCGGCCTAGGAGGCCCCGTGTCCACCGTCGTTCATCGCTTCACCCGTGCCGCCGCCGGCGCCCTGGCCATCACCGCCCTCGCCGCCTCGGCCGCCGCCGCTCGCCCGGCCGAGGAGCTGTTCATCGACGAGTCCCGGTCCGAAGCGCCCGCACCGACCGTGACCCGCACCATCGACGAGGGCTTTGGCTGGAGCTCCGCTGCCATCGGTGCCGGCGGTGCCACCGCCGTTCTGCTCCTCGGCGCGGCCGGCGCCTCGGCGCGGTCGCACCGCCATCAGCGCGTCGGCGTCTTTCGCTGACCGTCCAACAGAAGGGATGGAGATGAAGATGCATCTGAACACCAAGATCGCGATTCGAACCGCGGCGCTCGTGGGGCTTGTGGCAATGTGCCTGGCGTCGCCGGCGCGAGCGGAGACGGTGACGGATTGGAATCAGCAGGCCACCGATTCGCTGATCGTGACCGGCGCTCAGGGACCGACGGTTTCCGTGTTGCATCTGGCGATGGTGCACGGAGCGGTGTACGACGCCGTGAACGCGATCGATCGGCGCTACGAGCCGTATCTCGGGCGCCGCCCGCGCGGCGCTGGTACTCCAAGGACGCGGCGGCCGCGACGGCGGCCTATCGCGTGCTGGCGAGCATCGTGCCCGCGCAGCAGGCCGCGCTGGAGACCCGCTACCGGGCCAGCCTGGCCGCCATCGGGGAAGGCAAGGCGAAGGCCGGCGGCGTCGCCGTCGGTGACGCCGCGGCCGCCCAGATGATCGCCGCAAGGACCGGCGATGGGCGCTTCGGGCCGTTTCGGTTCGCGGTCGGATCCGAGCCGGGTCAGTGGCGACCGGTGCTGCCGGCCTTCGTGAACGACCCGGCGGCCTGGGTCGCGAAGGTGCGGCCGTTCCTGCTCGAGAGCGCGTCGCAATTCCGCACCGAGGGGCCCAACTCCCTGCGCAGCAGGCGCTACGCCCGCGAGTTCGCCGAGGTCAAGTCGATCGGCTCGCTGAGCTCCTCGACGCGGACCGCCGACCAGACCGACATGGCCCGCTTTTGGGCCGAGCACCCGCCGGCCATGTGGAGCCGCGTCTTTCGCCAGCTGTCCGCCGGTCACCAACTGACCACCGCGGCCAGCGCGCGGATGTTCGCGATGCTCTACCTGACCGCGGCGGACGCTGCCATCGGCTGCTGGGACGACAAGGCCCAGTGGCTGTACTGGCGCCCCATCACGGCCATCCGCGAGGCCGGCAGCGACGGCAACCCGGCTACCGACGCGGATCCCGACTGGCTGCCGCTGATAGCCACGCCGCCGTACCCCGAGCATCCCTCCGGGCACGGCTGCGTGAGCGGCTCGATCGTGGAGACGTTGCGCGACTTCTTCGGTACCGACCGAGCGGAGTTCAACGCCACGAGCACGGTGTCCGGCACCACGAGGAGCTTTACCCGCTTCTCACAGGCCATCGACGAGATCGTGGACGCCCGCGTCTACTCGGGTATCCACTTCCGCACCGCGGATGTGCAGGGCGCCCGGCTCGGCCGCCAGGTCGCGGACTGGCGGCAGCGGCACTACTTCGAGCACGCCAAGTGCCCGTAGACGATCGGCAAGGCGGGCCGCCACCCCGGCGGCCCGCCCGGACAGACAGTCGACGGCTAAAGGGCGAGCCCTTGGGGGCCGATGTCTGGGGTGCAACCTCGTTCCCCGCCCCTCTGAGAGGTTTCGATGCTCCACCGCCCCCAAGGACTCGCACTCGCCCGCTTGGCCATGATCGCCGCTGCCCTGGCCGTTCTCCTGGCGGTCGCCGTGGCGGTGCTGCGGGTAGACGCCCAGGGCACCTCGGAGTGGACGCCGAAAGCCGGCCTGCCGCTGACGGAGCCCGCCCAGCTGTATAGCCGCGACGGCGTGCTGAGGGTGGATCTCAACGCGCGCCGGCAGGCGATCACCGTCTCCGGCTCGCGCATCGAGGCCCAGCCGTTCAACGGCCGCCTCATCGGGCCGACCCTCCACGTGCGGCCCGGAGACAGGATCGAGGCGACGATCCGCAACGCCACCAGCGAGCGGACGAACATCCACTACCACGGGATGCACGTGTCACCGCGGGGACGCTCGGACAACGTGTTCCGGGTGTTCCGGCCCGGGCAGACCGTCAAGTCGATCGTCGAGGTCCCGACCGACCACTCGCCCGGCACCTACTGGTACCACGTGCACCTTCACGGGCTCACCGAGGAGCAGGTGATGGGCGGCATGTCGGGGCTGCTGGTGGTCGACGGCCTGAAGCGACTGCTGCCCCACGAGCTACGCGACATCCGCGAGCGCCAGCTCGCGATCCGCGACGTCCAGCACCAAGGTGACTCGATCATCATGGACGCCGCCGACATCGACGTCCAGAAGCCGACCACGCGCCTGGTCAACGGGCTGCTGCGCCCGCGCATGACCCTTCGGTCGGGCGAAACCCAGCTGTGGCGGATCGCCAACGTGGGAGCGGACCTCTTCTACGACGTGGAGCTCGCCGGCCACCGCCTGCACGTGATCGCCGAGGACGGCTCCCCGGTGTGGCGCGTGTGGAGCAAGCGCCACCTGGTGCTGCCACCGGGCAAGCGCTACGACGTGCTCGTCCAGGGCGGCAGGCCGGGCGCCTACACCTTCCGGACGCGCAAGTTCGACGAGGGCTTCCAGCTGCTGCCCAGGACAAAGCTGGCCACGGTCAGGGTGCGAGGGCCGGCGTCGAGGCCAGGGCGGTGGTTCCCAGGACTCTCGACACGCCGGCCAAGAGCCTGGCCGGCCTGCCGGTGCGGCGCAAGCGCACGTTCACGTTCTCCTTCGACTTCTCGAAGAAGAAATTCGCCCGCATCAACGGCCAGGCCTTCGACCCGGAAGCCACGACCGTCGCGCCCCTGGTCGGCAGCGTCGAGGAGTGGACGCTGCGCAACGTCACGAGCGAGGACCACCCCTTCCACATCCACGTCAACGACTTCCAGGTCATGCGCGTCAACCGCAAGCCCTATCGCGCGAGGGGCCTGCAGGACGTGGTCATCATTCCCAAGCACGGCTCGGTCGTGATCCGCAACTCATTCCGCCGCTACACGGGCCACTTCGTCTTTCACTGCCACATCCTCGGTCACGAGGACGGCGGGATGATGAAGACGGTGCAGGTGCGGCGCAAGGGTCAGAAGCCGACCCCGCCGCCCGGCGGTCATAACCACCACACCGAGCACGCGAACACCAGGGTTGATCAGGCCAACGGTGCGGTTAATCCGCCTCCCGAAGGACGAACGCCACCTCGTCGACGTAGCAGTAGGACCACTCCTCGCCCGGCTCCGCCGAGGAGATCACCGGGTGCTCGTCTCTCGCGCGCGTGCGCCGAGGCGTGGCGGTTGGGCGACGAGTCGCAGCAGCCCACCTTGCCGCAGGTGCGACAGACGCGCAGGTGCATCCAGCGGTCCCCGGTCTTCAGGCACTCCTCGCAGCCCTCCACGGTCTCCGGCATGTCGACGGTGATCAGCTCCAGGTGCGTGCATTCGTTCATGGCTCGTCCTCCAGGGCGGTCAGGGCGTTCTCGAGAATATGGCGCTCGGGCGAGAAGCCTCGCAGGGGCACGTCCTCGGGAAAGCCTTCGAACGCCCCACGGGGCGCGAGGCCGATCAGCTCGGCCTCGGCGACCGGCGCCCGCGCTCGCACCCGCTCGACTATCTCGCCCAGCGTCACGGACGTGTGGTCGTGCACGTTGGTCGACACCTGGGCGCGGCCTCGCGCCTGGAGGAACAGGCCCAGGGCGCGAACCCCGGGCGGCCCGCCGCCCGACTCCCGCAGCTCGGCGGCGATGCTCCTGGCCAGCTCGAGGTCGTCGCTGTCGAGATCGACGTTGAAGGCGAGCAGCGGCGGCCGCGCGGTGGCCAAGGTGGCGCCCGCGCTCGGATGCGCGCGCGGCGGGCCGAAGTCGGGCGCCAGCTCGCCGGCGTCGATCCGCCGGGCCAGCTCGGCCGGGCCGCCGCGGCGAATCCAGGCTCGCTCGGCGTGCTCGGGCCGCGTGGCCAGAGCGCCGTAGAGGAACACGGGCACCTGTGCGTCGGCGCCCACGAGCGCCGCGGCGGTGAGCGCCTCGGCGCACGCCGCTCCGCGGCGGTCTTCGTCGACCCACACCACCGGCATCACATCGAGCGCCCCGACGTGGGGATGAATCCCGTCGTGCTCGCGCAGGTCGATCTCCTGGACTACGGCTCGCGCGAGCCCGGCGAGCCCCTCCGCCAGCTCGCCCTGCGGCGCGGCCAGCGTGAACACCGAGCGGTTGTGATCGGGATCGGTGTGGACGTCGAGCACGCGCGCGGGCCCGACGGCGCCCTGGAGGCGCTCGAGCCTGTCTAGGTCGCGCCCCTCGCTCAGGTTGGGGACGGCGACCAGGAGCGGTGCTCTACCCGTCACCCCCGGCAGTATGTCCGCGCTTGCAAGCGGCGGGCCTGACGCCGGGCGACAGCGACGGCGCCAGCAGTCCGCCTACGGACTGGTCCACCCCGTGCCGCCGACTGACGGCAGTGAGCGTGGGCGCGCCCTCGGCGTCCGGGTCGCCGATGCGCACCAGGGATGTGGAGATCACCGCCTGGCCGTTGTCGTCGAGCCGTACCGGCCCGCCGAGCAGATTGATGCGAAGCCGGCGCAGCTCGGCGGGCAGGCGGGCCGAGCTGCCGTCGGCTTGCTCGAGGGCGAGCAGGATCGCCTCGACCGCATCGCGATAGCCGGTCACGAGCTCGCTGCTCGCCAAGCTCGCGGACACCCCGGGGAAGGCCTTTGCGTAGTCGCGCAGATAGGCCCGCATTCGCGGCGGGTAGGCGTACGAGCTGCCGGTGACCCCCGCCAGCGCGCGGCTCGTGGCGCGCAGCGTCGTGGGTTCGTCCATGAGCGACGGCCCGGAGACGATCTGCCGAGACGGGTCGTCCCTTTGCCTCGCCAGTCGCTTCAGGAATTCGCTGGCATCGAAGTACGAGCCTCCGAATACCGCCACGCCGTCCACGTCGGTGCGCACGCGGTCGGCGTCGCGTCCGGCCGGGTCGAAGAAGTCCACTCCCAGCTGCTGCTCGATCCTGCCCCCGAGGGCGCAGAACTCAGCCGCGAACGCGTCCCGGCCGCCCCAGCCCGCGTCCCAGTTGGCGAGCACGATCGCGGCGCGTCGCCAGCCCAGGTGGCGGTAGGCGTAGGTGGCCAGGCCGGCAACGCCCTGGCCGTGATCTCCGGAGAAGCGAAAGACATTGGCCGCGGGACGACGCAGCGTCGCCTCACGAGGACCATGGACAGCCGGCAGGAACACGGTCTCGGGGTGCCCGCGCGCGACGTCGCGGATCACGACCTCGTCCGCACCCACGCTCCCCGCCACGACCGCGTCGACCTTCTCGAGCTCGGCCATGCGGCGGAGCTCGGTCGTGATCGCGCTGAACTCCCCGGCCTCGGCGCATCCGGTAACCAGTTCGACCGAGCGACCCGCCACGGTCACGGGCGTGATTCCGGCGTGAGCACGGCGACCGCGCCGGCTTGCCCCTCGCTCGATGAGCGGAAGCTGCGCTCCCGAGAGCTCCGCGTCGCCGAATGAGCGGAAGATGCCCACACAGTCCACCACCACTCCGATCCGCAGCGGTGGCTCATCGTCCGCGCAGGCGCCGGCGAGCAGCGCGAGCATGCACGCGACGATGCCCGCGCGCCAGGAGGGAGCCCTAGAAGTCATGCTCGGTCACCCACACCGATCCCGCGCCCACCGCCACGCCTCGTGGGACGCCACCCACATCGATCGTCGCCACCACCCGTCGCGTTCGCGGATCGACCCGCGACAACGACCCGTCGAGGGTGTTCGCCACCCACACGGCGCCGGCCCCGGCGGCCACCCCGGACGGACCACGGCCGACACCAATGCCGGCGAGAACCTCGTTGTCCGCGGGATCCAGAGGCACGATCCGGTCGCGCACCCCGTCGGTGATCCAGACGAGGCCGTTGGCCACCTCGACCGACGTCGGAGCGAAGCCCAGCTCGATCGTCGCCTGGATCCGCCCGCTGCGCCGATCGAGCCGCCACATCCGCCGGTCGAGCGCATCGCCAAGGACCCAGAGTGATCCGGCGCCCACGTCCAGCTCACGAAACTGCACGCGCGAGTTCTCGACGGTGCCCGGCGACTGAAAGGGAAGGAAGACCTCGACGAGCTTGCGCAGGCGCCCGCGGTCCGTGCTGAGCCGCTGGACGGCGGGACACCCGGCGGCCCACAGGACGCCCTGCCCCGAGGCCATGGCGCACGACAGCAGATCGAGCCCGTCCTCGCGCACGCCGGTCACGGCGTCGTAGCGGGAGACCACGCCGGACAAGAAGCGGCCGTCGGCCCCCACGTAGACCTTGTCCCTGAAGGCAGCGAGGTCACGCGGCTCGCCGTTGGAGGTCACGCGCTCCAGCCGGTCCGAGCTCGGCTCGTAGCGCCACAGGACGCCTCCGCGAAAGTCCGCCATCCACAGCCCTCCCGGGGTCACGGCGAGCTGGCCCGGGTGTCCGCGAACGCCCTGGCGGAGAACCGTCTCGTTGGTGCGCGGATCCACCTGCACCAGGGCCCCGCTGGGCGTGGGGGCGCCGTCCTCGCCCCCTGTGGCCAGCAGCGCCACGCCGACTGCGACGGCGAGGGCCACCAGCACACCGGCCACCAGCGCTACCGGGCGTGGGCGCGCCGGCGGCGCGGACGGACGCACGTCGAGCGCTTCCGCCGCCGCATCGACCAGCGCGGCGCAGCTCTCGTAGCGGTCCGCGGGGTCCTTGGCCATGCCGCGCGCCAGCACCGAGTCGATCGCCGGCGTCAGCTCGGCCCCGCGCTCGCTTGGGGCCGGGACCGGTTCCTCGAGATGGGCGAAGATGGCCGCCACCTCCGACCTCTCGCCGTACGGCACGGTGCCGGTGAGGCATTCGAACATGAGGCAAGCCAGGCTGTATTGGTCCGCGGGGCCGCCCACTGCGTCGCCGCGGATCTGCTCCGGCGAGACGTAGGCCACGGTTCCCATGAACTGCCCGTCGGCCGGACCGCGCTCCGATGCGCTCTGTGTAAGCCCGAAGTCCGCCAGGTAGCAGTGCTCGCGCTGGTCCTGGCGGTCCATCAGCACGTTGCTCGGCTTCACGTCGCGATGGACCAGGCCGCGCCGGTGAGCGGCATCGAGAGCACCCGCGAGCTGCTCGGCGATCGCGATCGTGCGCTCGGGCGCGAGCGCTCCCTCCCGCCGCAGCACCGCCTTGAGATCTCGGCCCGGCACGTAGCGCATGGCGATAAAAAGCAGGCCGTTCTGGTCGCCCGCCTCGTAGATCGGGATCACGTTCGGGTGATCGAGGCTCGCTGCGAGGCGCGACTCGCGCAGGAGGCGCTCGCGGGAATGCTCGTCCGCGACGACGCCCGCCGCCAGCACCTTCATGGCCACCGGGCGCCCCAGCCGCACATCCTCCGCCCGGTACACCTCTCCGTTGCCGCCCCGCCCGATCAGCTCCTGCGGGCGGTAGCCCGCGACCTGCGGAGCCGCGAGCGGCTGTGGATCGATCATCCCTTTCCTCCCGGGTCAAGACTGCCTGACCCCGGCGGCGGCTTCAAGCCCAGGCGGGGGCCGAGCGAGTGCCGCTCCGCCCCCGCCGGGTTGATCACCTCTCGCTCAACAGCTGCTGCTGCGCGAAACTCCTGCCGTGGCGACACGCCGCGTGGCGTGGCCCCGGAGCGTCACGTTGCCGATGTACTTTGTCTTGACGCCCTTGTCCGTGGGGGTGTCGACGAACATCACAACGCCCTGCGCTCCGTCGAAGTCGCCCGTCCCCTCGACGATCGGATGCCAGCAGGCACCCCAGACGAGTGAGTCCGGTTCGGCCGACGCGAACAGCGCCCAGAAGTCGAAGGTGAAGGACAGAGTGCCCTTGGGGTCGCGCTTGCACGAGCGATCGCGCCGGCGGTCCAGGCACCCGTCGAACAGCTCCGTTCCCCTGGCGTGGAAGTAGGTCGGGTCCTCCACCTCCTCGAAGGACGTGGTGGACCAGTCTCCCACCAGGCTGCCCTTCATCTTGTAGGTGCCGGCCTCCTCGTCGATCACCGTCTGGGTGCCCGACAGCTTGTGCGTCTTGCCACTCGCCGGCCCGGCCAGCGCCAGCGCCAGGACCGCACACCCTGCCAGGGCAGTCAGTCGCCGGCTCGTATTCGTCCGGAGCATTGCGCCTCCTCGGTCGTTTCGCACACGGTGGCGGGTGGCTCTGGAGGTTCGCTTGACGCTCGCTTGACGCCGGTTGGGTCGCCTAGGCGCCGGCCAGCGTCCAGGTAAAACGGGTGTCGCTCTCGCGGGGCGCCAGTCCACCCGGGCGAACGCCCCGGCGGACGAGCACGGTCGGCGCCGAGGCACGCGCGGCGAGCGCGGTCCGCGAGCGACCGAGGCCCTCGCGGCGCCAACGTTCGGTGAGGCCCACGGCCACGATGCTCGAGTCCGCCGCGGCAACCAGCGCGTCGGCGTCGGGAGCCACTAGCACCGGCTCCGCGGGAACGCCCAGAGCGTGCTGGACCGCGAGCGAGGCGCTCGCCAGCAGGCGGCTGGCATCGCGTCCGCCATAGCCGTCGGTGGCACCGGCCAGCCGCAGCGGCGCGCCCGTGGTGAGCGCCAGCCATGCCCCAGCTCGACCGCCGCCCAGTCGTGCGAGGCGCCGCCGAACGGAACCAGCACCGCCCCGCGCCCTTCTCCCGAGCCGGCCGGCCAGCTGCGCGCTCCGGCCACGACGGCAACGTCACAGGGCGCCTGCTCGAGCAGCGTGAGCAGCCTCGCGTCCTCGAGCAGCCCCTCGGGGGCGTCGACGAGGAGAAGATCCACATCGTGCTCGGCCGCGAGCCTCGCCACGTCGGCTCCCGGCGTGACCGAGGTGAACGCGGCGGAGCGCGCCGCCACGCCGCGCTCGAGCAGGCGCTCCCTGCGTGCCTCGAGCTCTCGGCTCAGGGAGGCGAGCTCCTCCGCGTGAGGCACGGTCGCGACCATGATGATCTCCCGTTCGGGCCGGCCCGCCAGCGGCTCAGCCGCCGCCACGAGCATGTCCAGGGCGCCGGGATCGAGGGGAGCGACCAGGATCGGGCCGAAAGCCTTGGGCGAGGCGACCGCTCCCGCGGAGCCGGGAGAGAACAGGGTGGGGTCCTGGTTCAGCAGGCGACTATGTAGGTCCTGAAGGGCCGGCCCGGGCTCGATTCCCAGCTCGTCGACCAGGACGGCGCGAGCGGAGCGGTAGGCCTCGAGCGCCTCGGCCTGTCTTCCGGACGCGCACAGGGCATGCATGAGCAGCTCGTGGGCCCGTTCGCGCAGGGGATGCTCGCGAACCAGCTCCGAGAGCTCGGCCAGGAGGTCGGCGTGCCGGCCGCGGCCGAGCTCGGCCTCGAGGCGGCGCTCGGTGGCGAGCAGGCGAACATCGTCGAGCCGCGCGGCGATCGGCTGCACGCAGCGCTCGTCGTGGAGGTCGGCCAGCGCGGGTCCGGACCAGACGTCGAGCGCGGCCGCGAGAGTGGTCGCCGCGCGCTCGAAGTCTCCCTGCTCCAGCGCCAGGCTGCCCTCCTCCGCTCTGCGCTCGAAGCGATGGAGGTCGAGCGCGTCCGCACCCACCCCGAGCACGTAGCCGGGACCCCGCGTGACGATCGCCTCAGCCCCCAAGGCCTTGCGCAGACGCGAGACGGCGCCCTGCACGAGGTTGGCCGCACTGGCGGGCGGCGCGTCGCCCCAGATCTCGTCGATCAGGCGGTGGACCGGGACAACCGAGTTGGCCTGAGCCAGCAGGAGCACCAGCAGCGCCCGGTGCCGCGGCGGCCCAAGCGCCACCGAGCGCCCGTCCACGAGCGCCTCCAACGGCCCGAGCATGCGGTATTCAACCCCCACGCCCGGTCTATTTTGCCTGCTAAGCCGCTATGGCGAACACAGCGTCGTTCGGTAGCGGCACGCCACCATCTCCGGCGTCTCCACCGGCCGGCCGGCGTCGATCGAGCGCGCCAGTCGGATGAACTGGGCGTGCGACCAGGCCAGCGGCGTCGCCGAGAAGGTGTTCTCCCCCGGAACCTTCGCGTCCTCGGTGCCGAAAGGCGGGTTGAAGTCCCACACCTGCTCGGCGATCACCTGACCGCCCGAGTCGTCGGCCACGTTGGCCATCGTGTCCAGGTAGAGCTGGGCCTGCTGACCGGCGGCGAGCGCGTACTCGCCCCGCTCGCCCGTGAGCAGCGGCCAGCCGCGGCCGATGGTCTCGCCCGAGCCCGTCGTCCACGGGCGCCCACTGGCTGCCGTCGGCCTTCTCGCCGTAGCCGTCGAAGCTGGCGCGGTGCCAGAAGGGACCGTTGTCGGTGTCGTACCTGAGGTCGCGGTCGATCACCGCGCAGCGTCGAGGCGATGTTGGGGTCGTCGGCCGACTTCACGCCGAGGCGGACCATCTCCAGGAAGCTCGGGTCGACCACGGTGCGCTGGTCGATGAGCGGCCCGCCGTCGGAGATCTGGATCTCCGCGCCGGAGTTGGCGTCGCCGTTGTCGGTGATGCGCAGGTAGTACGGGTTCGGGCGACAGCGGCCCGTTGGTGGTGAGCGTCCACGTGTTGAGGTTGCCCTGCCACTCGTCGGCCTTCGCGAGGTAGCGATCGGCCCGGGCCGCGTCGCCGTTCTTGCGGGCGATGTCCGCCGCGGTCACCAGGCCGGCGATCTCCGCGGCGATCGTGGCGGGCGAGTAGCCGCCGATGTTCTCCCAGCGCTCCTGGTCGGTGCGCGGTCCGGTGGCCACGAGGTAGTCGGCCGAGAGGCGCACGTTGTCCCAGTCCTCGGCGCCCGTGCGGCCCAGCTGCCAGGCCAGCACGATCGGGAAGGCCACCTCGTCGAGCTGCTCCCCGTCGAAGACCTCCTCGCCGTCGAGCCTGGAGTTCTGCGGGAACGACCCGTCGTCGCCCTGCTGGAACTCCCACAGGTAGTCGAGCGAGCGCTCGGCGGCGGCCGCGTCGCCCGCGGCGAGCAGGCCGGTGGCGATCTGGTAGAGGTCGCGCGACCACACCGCGAGGTAGACGGGGATGTGCTGGAGCTCGTCGCGCCAGGCCCAGGGCCGGCCCGGAGCGGCGACGAAGCCGCCGCGGTAGGTCTTGTCCTCGTGGGAGGCCAGGAGCATCACCGAGGCGAGGTAGGCGGCGCGGGCGCCGGCGGCGCTGCGCGGCACGCGGTCGAGCGACGCGAGGTAGTTGCGCCAGCCGGCCGCGTACTCGCCGCGCGCGGAGCGAGAAGCCCGCGCGAGCGCCGGCCCGAGCGTTCTTGACGGCGGTGTCGGTCTTGCGCCCGAAGCCGAGCGCCAGGCGCAGCCGCTGGCCGCCGTCGAGGCCGGTCAGCTCGGTCTTGCCGGTCTGGATGACGTTGCCGCGATCGCGCGCCGTGTAGGACCAGTCCAGCGTGAAGTTCTTCTGCAGGTCGGTCCAGCCGTCGCTGCGGTCCGAGTAGCCGCTGGAGGTCTGGCGTGAAGCCCGAGGAGGCGAGCACCGCGCCGCTCAGCCGGCCGTCGGTGGCCACCAGGCCGCCGCCTTCGCTGCGGCCCTTGTCGTCGTTGGCGTTCAGGCCGAGGCCGACGTCGTGCAGCACGTAGACCTCGTACGGGTTCCCGTCGAGCGACTCGAAGCGGACGTCGACCAGCACCGCCGAGCGGCCCGGGTCGGTCACGTAGGTCTTGGTGATCCGGTACTTGCCCGACTTGGCCGTGTTCACCTGGCGGTACACCGGGCTGCGGCCGTCGATCAGCTGCGTCGTGTGGTCGGTGTCCTCGTCCTCGCGGTCGGCGAAGCGTCTCGCCGTCGGTGACCACGAGCTGGGTGTCGCGGGTGGCGGGCGTGTCGATCCGCGGGAAGAAGACCTCGGTGAGCGCGCCGTCGTTGATCGTGTACCAGACCTTGCTCCTCAGGGTGCCGAGACGTGCCGAAGCCGTCCTTGTCTCCCGGAGCCCAGTCGGCCGCCTTGCCGGGCGACGAAGGGGCGTAGGGCGGGGCGGCCTGCGCCGGTCCGGCCGCGAGGGCCAGGACCAGTAGCGCGGCGGTCGACAGGACGGCGACGCGGGTAGAACGCATGTCTCTCTCCTGGGTGCGTTGAAGGCACGGGGGAGGTACCCAGGCCCGTCGACCGCCCCAAACGCGGGCACCCCGAGGTCGGTCTAAACTCGGTACCCCGGCTCCGTAGCTCAGCGGTTAGAGCGCACGACTCATAATCGTGAGGTCCCTGGTTCGAATCCAGGCGGAGCTACTGGTCGCGCTCAGCGCGGATCGCTTGGGTTGCCAGGCCACTCCGCGCGCCGCCGGTACGTTTCTCGAGTGCCTGAGGAGGAGTACGGGACCCTTGCCGAGGTCTACGAGTGGCTCGTGCCCGACGAGCGGGTCGAGCCGGAGAGCCAGGTCGCCGCTTTCGCCGACGTCGTCGACGAGCTGTCGCCGGGCGCTCGGGTGCTCGACTGCGCCGCCGGCACCGGCGAGCTCGCGGTGGGCCTCGCGCTGCGGGGTTTCCATGTCACGGCCACCGACGCGAGCCACGCGATGCTCGAGCGCACGTCAGCTCTCGTCCAAGAGCGCGGCGTCGAGGTGCAGGCCGAGGTGTGCGCATGGGAGGAGCTCGAGGGCCGGGGCTGGAAGGGCTCTTTCGACGCGGTCTTCTGCGTCGGCAACTCGCTTCCCCACGCTCCCGGTGAGACCGCCCGTCGCCGCGCGCTGGCCGCGATGACGAGCGTCCTGCGTCCCGCCGGGGCGCTCGTGGTCGCCACCCGCAACTGGGAGGCGCTGCGCGCGCGCGGTTCGCGCCTCGAGGTCTTCCCCCGCCTCGTCCGCCGCCGCGGCCTGGGCGGCGTCGTGGTCTACGCGTGGACGATCGCCGCGGCGTGGGAGGAGACGCATGAGATGGACATTGCGGTCGCCCTGCTACGCGACAGCGGCGTGGCCGTCTACCGCGAGCGCATGCCGTTCTGGCCCTTCCGCCGCGAGACACTCGAGGCGGAGCTGGGCGCCGTCGGAATGGATGCGGTCGCGAGCACCTGGACCCCGGACAGCGATCGTTACCTCGTCGTCGCCCGGCGCTAGGCCGAAAGCCTGAGCTCGCGCAGCGCGTCGTCCGGTTCGCGGTAGGGCCGGTTGCGCAGGAGGCTCCCGTCCCGAAGCGTCCAGATGTGCGCCGTGCGCTCGACCACGGTAGCTCCGCTCTCCCCGCCGCGCGCGTGCATGGTCATCACGATCACCACTCGCCCGTCCACACCCTCGGAAATGCGTTCCACCTCGACTCGCCACTGCCCCCAGGCCGACTCGATGTCATCGAAGTACTCCCGGATACCGCCGTGCCCGATGTAGGCCTTGCCGCTGATGCCGAGCACCGAAAGGAACTCGACCTCCGGATGACAGACGCCGACCGCCATCTCTCGATCACAGCGCGTGACGGCGTCGGCAAACCGACGCGCGGCGTCCTCGCTGGCGGTAGCCATCGCGCCAGTATGCATCGCCCGACTGCCCTACCAGAGACGGAGCACCGCGCCCTTAGAATCGCGGGCGTGGATGAACGCAAGCGGGCGCTGAGCGCGGCGGCCGCACACGCGGAGCGCTTTCTGGACGGCGTCGGCGAGCGCCCCGTGGCGGCTGCCGCGGACGCGCACGAGATCCGCGCCGCGCTGGGTGCAACGTTGCCGGAGCGCGGCGAGGATCCCGCGGCGGTGATCGACGCGCTCGCGGCGGGCGCCGACGCGGGGATCGTCGCGTCGGCCGGCCCGCGCCACTTCGGCTTCGTGATCGGCGGCGCGCTGCCGGCTGCGCTCGCGGCGGACTGGCTGGTCTCTGCGTGGGACCAGTGCGCCGCCTTCCACTCGCTCTCGCCCGCGGCCGCTGCGATCGAAGAGATCGCCGCGGAATGGACACTCGCGCTCATGGGCCTGCCGGCGGGCGCGAGCGTCGGCTTCGTCACGGGCGGCCAGGGAGCGAACACGACGTGTCTTGCTGCCGCCCGCCACGCGGTTCTCGCGCGCGCCGGCTGGGATGTCGAGCGCAACGGGCTCAGCGGTGCGCCGCGCATCAACGTCGTCTGTGGCGAGCAGGCGCACGTCACGATCTACCGGGCGCTGCGATTGCTCGGCCTCGGTGGCGAGACGCAGATCCGGGTCCGCACCGATGCCCAGGGCCGGATCGATCCGGCCGCGCTCGAGAGCGCGCTCGCCGAGCTGGAGGGGCCGACGATCGTGTGCGCGCAGGCGGGAAACGTGGCAACGGGCGCGTTCGACCCCTTCGAGCCGATCGCAGACGCGTGCGCCGCCCGCGGCGCGTGGCTGCACGTCGACGGCGCGTTCGGGCTGTGGGCCGCGGCCGCACCCTCGACGCGCGCGCTGGTGGCCGGGGTCGAGCGCGCCGACTCGTGGGGCGTCGACGCGCACAAGTGGCTCAACGTGCCCTACGACTCGGCGATGGCGATCGTCGCCGACGCGGATGCCCACCGCGCCGCGATGAGCATGACGGCGTCCTATCTGGTCGCCGACGCCGGCGCAGCGGGATTCGGCCGGCTACGTGCCCGAGTCGTCGCGGCGCGCCCGGGCCGTGCCCGTGTACGCCGCGCTGCGGTCGCTCGGGCGCAGCGGCGTCGCTGAGCTGGTCGAGCGCAACTGCGCGCACGCACGGCGGATGGCGGCCCGGCTCGCCGAGATCCCGGGGGCGGCGGTCCTCAACGACGTCGTCCTCAACCAGGTGCTGGTGCGCTTTCCCGGCGGCGACGACGCGAACCGCGCCGCCGTCGCCGCGGTACAGCGCGACGGGACCTGCTGGCTCGGCGGCGCTCAGTGGGCGGGCGAGGCCGTGATGCGCGTCTCGTTCTCCAACTGGTCGACCACGGACGCCGACGTGGACCGATCGGCCGCCGCGATCGCGGCCGCCGTCAAAGCCTGGGCGGAAGTGGCTCACGCGCTAGCTCACGGCACCGTGCGGTCCTAAACGCCGCCGGCTGGGCCGATGTAGGAGACGAGAAACGGGAGCAGACCCAGCCGCTCATAGAAGCGAACCGCCTCAGTGTTCGATGCGATCACGCTCACGCCGATGTGGCGCACGCCAATTTCGCCGAGTTCCCGGTAAGCGGCGTCGACGATTGCCCGGCCGATCCCGCGACCGCGGTGCGCGGGGAGGACAGTGAGCGTCTCCAGCTCCGCGATCCGGTCCCCGGTCGCCCACGTCTCTTCCGGACCGCGCATGTGCACCACGGCGTAGGCGACCGGCGCCTCGTCGGCCTCAGCAATCAGGGCGAAGGCATCGGGCTCGACGAGCCACGCCTCGTACAGCGCCCGGCGAATCGCCCAAGACTCACGCGCCGCGCGAACCTCACCCAGTTCGAGCAGTTCCGGCGCCACCGCCGCGTGGTGATCGTGCAGCGACTCCCACAGCGGTCGTAAGTCGTCAATCCGCTCGACGCCAGCCTTCACGATGACCAGGTCCCCGTCCAGCACTTACTTCGAACCGCGCTCGCCTTCCATAGCCCCATGATGCCGGTCCTCGCTACGGGACGGCCGCGGGCGGCTGCAGCTCCGGCGCGATCGCATCCGTCGCCGGTGGCCGCTCGAGTGTGTCGGGCGGCGCGAGCTCGACGCGACGGCGGAAGAAGCCCCGGTAGCGCGTCCAGGCCCACAGCATCAGCACCCCGCCCAGCAGAAGCCCGCCGATGCCCATGACGATGGGCACCTGGATGCCGAGGAATGGCTTCGAGTAGTTGAAGCCCGGCTGGCTGAAGTCGTGCCAGGCCTTCACGAACACCGCCGCCAGCGACAGGAAGCCGAGAAGCGGCAGCAAGCCGGCGAAGACGAAGGTCTTAACGCTGCCGAACAGCGCGCGCCGGTAGTAAACGACGCACGCGAGCCCCGTCAGCCCGTAGTAGAACGCGATCTGCAGACCCAGCGCCGACACCGAGTCGCCGAGCACGTTCGAGCTGAGCTGATTGACGAGCACGAACCAGATCAGCGACACGGCCCCCATGACGATCGTCGAGACCGTGGGGGTGTCCCAGCGCGGGCTGACGCGACCAAACACCGAGGGGATCGCCCCCCAGCGCGCCATCGAGAGGCTCGTGCGCGCCGTCGGGAGGATCGTGGTCTGGGTCGACGCGGCCGCGGAAGACAGGACCGCGAGGATCAGCAGCTTGTCGAGCGGCGAGCCAAACACACCTCCGCCCAACGCGCTCAACACATCATCAGAGTGGGCGGCGAGGAACCGCTCCCCGCCGTAGGACTGCGCGGCGAAGCTGACGATGACGTAGATGAACACGAGGAGGATCGTGCTGACCACAGCAGCCCGGCCCGGCCCGGTTGTCCGGTCTTTGGATTCCTCGTTGACCGCGACGCCGCTGTCCCACCCCCAATAGATGAATAGCCCCAGCAGCACCCCGTCGGCGAGCGCGCCGAAGGAGGAGATGTGGAATGGGTTGACCCAGTCGAGGCTCGGGGTAGCCGCCCCGCCCTTGATCAGCGCCACGACGGCGAAGAGGCCGAGAATCGACACCTCGGCGCTGAGCAGCCACTTCTGCGTGGTGGCATTCAGCTCGATGCCGATCAGGCAGATCCACGTCATCAGGACTATCCACAGGCAGCCAACCAAGGTGACCGCCCAAGCTGTGTCGGCCGCCGAGTGCCAGCCGACGAGCAGGAACGTGTAGATGCCGGCGATCTGCGCGAGGCTCGCCATGACGATGACATCGGCGGCGACGATGGCCCAGCCCGTGACCCATCCAAGCTGAGGGCCCATCGCTCGCGTCACCCATGCGAACGACGTCCCGCAGTCCGGATCGGCGCGGTTCATGTAGTTGTAGGCGAACGCGATGCAGAACATCGGCAGGAACGAAACGAGTAGGACGGCCGGGGCCGACAGGCCGACGCCCTGCACAGCGACGATGAAGCCGAGCGTCGCGGCCAGGCTGTAGGCGGGTGCGACGGACGCCGTCCCTATGACCACGTTGGACACATAGGAGATGGCGTTGGGCTTGAGGCCCTTCTCCCCGGGCTTGGAGCCTGCCGGCTCGCTGGTGACGGTGCGCGGTGAGCTCACGGTCTTCATCTGACGTCCTCCCGCCTCTGCGGTCTCGCGGTCTCAGGGGACGATGTCTTCCTCAGATGAGCCGGAAATGAGTGGTGCTCTCGGCGCTCGCGCGTGAGTCGAGGCTTAGAGCGGCCGCGAGGCGCGGTCGTCCGGCGCTTCGAGCTCGCCCGTGAGCCGAAGCGTCGACTTGATCACCGCCGCGAGGGCGACGAGCACCGCGACCCCACCAACCACGTCGGCCACGAGGCTGTGGAGAATCACGACGACCACGGCGCCCGCGATGCCGACTGCGATCGCCAGGACCAGGATGATGAGTGGGGAGATCCTCATGCTTCGAGATTGGCCGCCGTCGGTGAGAAGCCGATGAGTGCCCTACGGGACGACCTGGAGGGCGCCGCCGGCTATCCGCCACTCGGTGTCGGGCGCCTCGAATTCCTCCTTCTCGCCGAAGTCCGCCTTCGCAAGGCGGAACTCGACCCCGGCGCCCCCTTGTGAGAGGCGCACGCTCGTGTCCTCGGGCCTGGTCGTGACATCCGCGGAAAGCTGTTTCACCTCGTGGACGGTCTGGATCGGGCGTCCGCCGAGTGTCAGCCGGGCGTTGGCGAAGGCGTCGCGGCACTCGCGGTCGGGCGCACGCCGAGCGGCCGCGCGCTGCTGCTCTGTGACGAGGTAGCTGCAGGCGTCATAGCCGTTGTGGTCGATGACGCCGTCAGTGATGAAGTCCCTCACGGCGGCCGCGGGGTCACTCCCCGCTCCGGCCTCGCGCTCGTGGTACCCGCACGCGGACCCCACGACTGTGCAGGCGAAAGCGGCAGCGACGGCCCCCAGGCGGGCGATGAGTGCTCGGTGCGTCATGGGCGAAACTCCCTTCTCTCGAGCGACGTCGCCAGAAGATCGCGCGCGTGGATGAGGCGTCGATGAGCCGCTCGTGGGCTGCCCGTCAAAACGTCCAGTTGCACGGCTTCGACTCAAGGTGTGGGTTGCCCCACCCGATGCCATTCGGACACCAGAGCAGTCTTCACGACTCAGGCACCCTCGTCGCGAGGCGGGTCCGCAAAGCCACGGAACTCCACCGGAGTTCGCCGGGCTACCGAAGGACACCACGCCGGCCGCTCGCGGGAGCGGTCATCGCGGCTTAGGAACGTCGTACGAAGCTGCTCGCATAGCAGGGAGGACCCTCATGTCCAACCCCACCCGTTTCAAGCGGGGCCGCGCCGGCATCGCCGTCGCCACGTGCTTCGCGTTTCTCGCAGTCCCGGTTGCCAACTCTGCGGCCGCGCCTGTCGATCTCCTGACTGCCAAGAGCTATTCGGTCCTGGGCGGCTCAACCGTTACCAACACCGGCTCATCGGTGCTGAGCGGCGACCTCGGGGTCAATCCCGGTACGGCACTTTCGGGCTTCGGTCCGGCAACCCTCAATGGCGCGACGCATGCCGGCGATGCCCACTCGCTGCAAGCGCAGACCGACCTGACCGCGGCCTACAACTCCGCGGCCGGGCAGCTGCCGTTCATCGACATCTCGGGCCAAGATCTGGGCACCGTGGGGGTCCTGACCCCCGGCAACTACAGGTTCACCGGTCCTGCTCAGCTCACCGGCCAGCTCACCCTCAACGACCTGGGCATTCCCAACGCGCAGTTCGTCTTCCAGATCGGCTCCACTCTGACCACCGCATCCAACGCCTCGGTCATCGGCACCGCGTCCGCGTGCAACGTCTACTGGCAGGTCGGCACCTCGGCCACCATCGGCACCAACACGGACTTCCGCGGAAACATCATGGCCGACCAGAGCATCTCGATGAACACCGGAGCGGACCTGATCGGGCGTGCCCTCGCCCGGATCGGCGCGGTCACCCTGGACAACAACGTCATCAACGCCTCGGGGTGCGGCGCCAACACCACGCCGGGCGGTTCCACGTCGGGCGGCGGCACCACGTCGGGCGGCGGCACCGCGCCGAGCAACGGCAGGGGCACCAACAATCAGTCCCCGCCCCAAAGCCGGTCGACGTTGCCCACCCGGAACGGCACCGCGATCATCCGGCGCTCGCCGCGTAACGGCTCGCCGGGACCCGGCTCGCCGCGCAATGGCACGCCGCGTAGCGCGTGTACGGACGGATTCACCGCCACGGTCCGCGGCAAGAAGATCGAGCGCGTCGTGTTCAGGATGGACGGCACGCGTATCGCCAGCCGGGCCGGTTCGCCGTTCCGAGTGCAGGTGACGGCCCGCTCAGGCCGCCACACCATCAGCGCACGAGTCACGTTCAAGGACGCCACCCGTGCCAAGAAGCTGTCGTTCGACTACCGCGGGTGCGCCGCACAGGTGCTCCAGCCGCGCCGCGGCCCGTCGCAGTTCACCGGATGAGCCATGCCGCCACGCGATCCTCCGGCCTCGGCCGGGGGGTCGCGGCGCTGGCGGTTGCGCTCATCACGGCCGTCACCAGCAGCGCCGTCGTCATTGCTCCGGCGCACGCCTCCGCCGCCACCGGGCCGGCGAGCCAGGCGCTTGTGGTGCTGTCGGAAGGTCACGCCGTCCGGGCTCGCCCGGACGCGGACGCCCGGTGGATCGAGTCGGTCCCCGCCCGGCGACCGCTCACGGGAGTACGGACCGTGCTGCCGGTGCTGGGCCGCTCACCCGGCCGCGGCGGAAGCTCCTGGGTGCAGGTCCGCCTACCCGGGCGACCCAACGGACACAAGGGTTGGATCTCCACCCGCCAGACCAGGCTCACCTTCACCGAGTGGAGGATCTCGGTCAAGGTCACGACGCGCCGGGTCATCGTCTACCGTCACGGCAGCGTCGAACGCCGGTTCCGGGCGGTCGTAGGCAAGCCCTCGACACCCACCCCGCGCGGTCGCTTCTTCATCGAGGAGGCCGTCGCGCTCTCCCCTTTCTCTGCCGGCGGCCCGTTCGCCCTCGCCACCAGCGCGCGATCGAATGTCTTCCAGGAATTCGAAGGCGGGCCAGGCCAGATCGGCGTCCACGGAACCGCCAACCTCTCCGGCTCGCCGGGAACCGCGGTCTCGCACGGCTGCATCCGAGTCAACACGAGCGCCATCACCTGGTTGGCCCGTCACATTGGCGGCGGAGTACCCCTGACCATCACCCGGTAGCGGACGGGAGCGTCACCGGCTCTGCGGACGCTCTCGGCAGCGCGACCAAGGCGCGTCGCGAACTCACACCCAGCTTGCGGTAGATGTTGCGCGCGTGCGAGCGCACGGTCTCGACCCCGATCTGCAGGCCAAGCGCAATCTGGGCGTTGCTCTGACCCTGCCGAAGCAGGACGAGCACGTCGCCCTCGCGCTGGGTCAGCAGCGGGTCTCTGGCCGGTGCCTCGCTCAGGTCGTGGACGGCGAGCGGTGTCACCTGGAGACCGCGCGAGGCGAGGTGGATCGTGTTACGCACGTCGCGCGCCTGGGTGGCCCGGGAAAGGCAGGCGCTGGCGCCGAAGGCGAGAAGCTGAGCGGAGTCGGCGGCGGACAGGCCCTCGGCGAACAGGACCAGGCGGGTGTGAGGATGCTGGACGCTGAGCTCGCGGACTTGGGCAAGGTCGCGCAGGGCACTCGCTTCGACGATCAGCACGCTCGGGCGATGGGCTCGCAGGACCACAGACAGGCGGTCGTACGCGATGTCCTGCGCCACGATCGACACCGAGGGATCGTCGGTCAGAAGGGCTTCGAGACCGAGTGCCAGCAGGTCATCGAGACGAGCGATGGCGATGGTGATGGATGAGTTTGCGAGCATGGGAGAGGTGAGCGGCGTGTAGTCCCGCCCCTTCTATTCATCGGCGCGGGAGGGCCAAAGGGTGAGTCTGGCCTCACCTGTTACTCACCCGGCAGCCCCTCCGTTGACCCCCGCGGGGGATGAGGCCCGGGAACATCATCAGGGCGATGATCGAGAGATGGCCGCCTCCCACATCCTCGCCGCCGCCGCGATTGTCGCCGGGCTCGCCCTACCGGCGACGGCCGACGCGGCCCAGCGCGGGGGAAAGCCACCGCACGCCGGCCCACACTTCCGTCGCGCCGGCCAAGGCGCCGACAGCGCTCGCGGCTGCCGCCGCGGCCGTCGGGCGGCGATATTGGAACGCCGTGCCATGCAACGGCCAGATCAGGTTCGTGGCCCGGAGCCCGCTGGCTCCCGGCGTCGATCGCTCGACCGACGCATGGGTCACCTTCGACTCCTCCCTGGGAGCCAACAACCTTGCTGCTCCGGCAGACAGCTACACCAACTGCGTGGTCGCCCTGGCGCGCTGGCGCTGGCCGACGTCGGCCAGCATGTCGGAGGACTGGGACATGCTCTGCACCACGATGATCCACGAGATGGGTCACCTGCTGGGCCATTCCCACGATCCCACGCGTGGCAACGTGATGATGCCGGTCTTCACTGACACTTCGAGCGTGCCGTCGATCTGCCGAACGACGCGTCCGCGCGCAGCCCGCTGATCCCCCAGTTTCTCTCCCCCTGAGAGACGACTGAGCAACGGGGGTCCACTTCGAGTCCGAAGCAGCCACTTCCGGGGCGTGTGTGGGGCAACCGAGGTCCTCTTCGGAGCTGTGAAGCTGGCCGCTGCTCAGGTCCTGTCGGTGGACTGCGGCGTGATCATGCTGGGAACTCGTCCCGCGGACGGCGAGCAGGTCACCGTGCGCACGCCGGGCGGAACGAGCAACCCGGCCTAAGTACGTAGCGGAACGGATCGCGGGAGCGTCTGGGGCTCCGCGCTGACCAGCCAGTCATCGAGCATCCGAGCCGATGCGTACGCGCCGTCGGGCTCGCCGCGCATGCGGTGGCCGAGTGCCGCGGCACGGGTGGCGGTGCGGGGGTCGAGCACTCTGCGAAGTCCGGTCTCGAGCCTCGTGCGATCGAGGTCGGCGAACCGCAGGTGGTGTCCAACACCTAGGCGCTCGAGCCGGCGGCCCCACCAGGGTTGCTCGAAGCCGACGGAGACGACGAGCGCGGGGAGGCCGGCGCGCGCGACCGTCATCGTCGTGCCCGCGCCGCCGTGGTGGACGGCCGCCCGGCAGCGCCGGAGCAGCCGGTCGTGGTCCAGTGGGCCGTCGACGATGTAGACGCGATCGTCCGGGTCGGGTCTCGTGCCGCCGTGGGCAGCCCAGCCGGCATGGATGATCGTGCGCGCGCCGACGGCGGCGGTCGCCGCCCGGATGTCTTCGAGCAGCGGGGCCGGCTCGAAGACGGGCATGCTCCCCAGGCCGAGGTAGAGGGGGGCTTCGCCGGCCTCCAGCCACGACTGGAGAGCTGCGGGGATGCGCTCCCCCAGGTTGCTGCGAACGCGATCGGGCAGGCGCCAAGAGCCGCTGGTGCGCTCCTGAGGGCCCCAGTCGCACGGGCGGGGGACGATGCTGGGGCTGACAGTGTTCAGGCAGAGCGCGTTCGGACCTTGGTGGCGGTAGAAGGCGGGGGTCCGAGAGCTCGGCAGGCCGAGGCGGCGGCGCAGCGCCGCGGTCTGTCCGGCCGAGCCGGCCGCCCACGCGCGGTGAAGGAGCAGGTGGCTGGCGCGGCGCAGGGTGCGTGTAGGTAGCTCACGTCCCTGGAGGACGGGCGAGCTGAATTCGCTCGTGGGCGTGAGGACGGTCGGCCACACCATCGCCAGCGGGAGACCGCGATACTCGGCGATCACCTGCGCGCGCTCGATTGTCATGTGCATCGCCACGAGCGCGTCGGCGCCTTCGGAGGCCTCGAGGAAGCCTTCGTCGAAGGCGCGAGCGTGGTCGGCGTAGGCGGCTTGGAGCGCGCGCACCATGCGCACGCCGCCGACGGCCGTCAGGCGGCGACCTTCCTCGCTGGCCAGGAACGCCGCGCTGTCAAAGGGAAGAGGCCCGTAGCGCAGGCCGGCGGCTCGAACCAGCGCGGCGTAGTTGGGCGGAGCAGCGAGAGTCACTTCATGGTCTCGCTCGCGCAGGTGGTCGCCCAGCGCAATGAACGGCCACAGGTCGCCGCGAGTGCCGTGGGTGAACAGCGCTATCCGCACGCGCCGGCGCTGAAGCGATGCTCGAGGTTGTCGATCGTCTGTCTGGCCGCGCGTTCCACGGCGCGCGGGACCACCAAGCGGTCGAAGGGCCCCCGAAGTCCGCCTCTGGGCTCGAGCTCCACTTCGATCCGGTACCGGAAGCCCTCGCCGTCCTCGGCGAAATGCCGCTCGTGACGTGCCGCCGGGAGGCCGCGCTGAACGCTCGTGTACTCGACAAGCCGGTACGGCTCGATCCGCACAAGGGTCATGACAAGCTCGGTGGGCCGGCCGATCAGCTTCAGGGTCAGCTTGGCGGTGTCCCCCGGCTGTGACCAGCGCGACTCCGGAGCGAGACTGATCAGGCCCGGCCAGTACTCCGGCCAGCGCTCGAGGTCGGTGATGTAGTCGTAGCCCTCGCGGAGCGGGAAGGCGAACCGCTTTTCCACCGTGACCAGCCTCATATGAGGCAAGACCCCGCGGAGTCGGAAAACTTCCTGGGGGCAGCGGCCTAGCGTGGCGCCGGGCCGTCGCGGATGACTGCGCGCACCAGGTCGATCGACACCGCGTCGCCGGGGAAGTCGACGACCCACCACGTGGCCCCCGCCGCACGGTAGGGCGCTGCGTCGGCGCGCGGAGGAAGGGCCGCGACGACGTCGTGGGGCTCGGCTGGGCGGGTCTACTCGCTGTGGACGAACTCGTTGGGCGTTCCCTCGAGCGCGCTGTCGGGCTCCGGCCGCCACAGCACGTGGTCCTCGATCTGGCGCGCCAGTGCGAAGTCCTTGTCGGTGACGCCGCCGGCTCGAGTGCGTCTGCAGCTTCACCACCAGCTCGCCGTAGGTCACCGCCAGGTCGGGGTGGTGGTACGCCGCCTCGGACAGGTAGCCGATGGTGTTGACGAGCATGAGCGTCGTCGGCCAGCCATCGGTGTTGTACTTGCGCTGCAGCCAGCCGTCATCGAGGTGCCAGCCCGCGAGGCCGTTCTCCTCGATCTTGGCCTCGGCCTCCTCGTCGCTGTACGGCTCTTCCTTGGTCTCGGCCATCGCAATCGCCTCCTTCAGGTCGCTATAGCCGGGATAATGATCGAGGTGAGGAAGAGGAGGTCGAGTGAGCGAGGCCGATGACGCTGATATCACGCGCCGCACCCTGCTCGCAGCCGAGCGCACATGGCTCGCGTGGTGGCGCTCCGGCATCGCCGCGGCCACCGCGGCGGTGGCGGTCGGAGGCGTCGTGCCCGAGCTCGTGGAGGGAGGCCGCACGGCGTACGTCGTGCTCGGAGCGGGCTATTCGGCCGTGGCGGCCGCGATCTTCGCTGGCGCGGCCCTTCGACGCCGCCGGGTGGCACGGGCGCTGGCGCGCGGCGAATACCCCGACGTGGGCGAGGGTTGGGCGCTAGCGCTGACGCTGGCCGGGCTCGCCCTCGCCCTCGGCACGCTCGTGGTGATCGTCGTGCAGAGCTAGGCCGTCGCGAGCCCGCGCCGCTTCGGCCTGAACGCCGACTCCATCTCCTCGCGCGTGTAGTCGGCTAGCACACGGTCCTCGGTGGCGAAGCGATAGAGGGCGACCTTGAAGATGGCCATCAACGCGGTCTGAACCACCGCGCCGATCACGAACACCGCGATGCCCAGAACGATGAGCACAGCGGCGAGCGGGGGCACCGACGAGCTGATGGCCACCCCCAGCGCGAAGAGAGCCGCGCCGGGAAGGAAGGCGAGCAGGAAGATCAGCCCGCCGATGGCGAAGCTGCCGGCCACGCCCTCTCCCCAGCGCTCGCGAACAACCGAGAGCGAGCGCTTGAGCGAACCGCCCGGACCCAACCCCTCCAGCGCGATCACCGGCACCACGAAGAAGGTGGCCACGCTCCAGGCCATGTTGGCGAGGCCGCCCACCAGGGCCGCCACCAGCTGTCCGCCTCCCTCCCGCAGAAGCGACTGCACCACGCTGATAAGGCCACCCACCACCAGGGCGAGCAGCGACCAGCCGGCGATCGGCCCGAAGCGAGCGCGCGCAGCCGTAAAGCCCTCGCTCGGGGTGGTGTCGCGGCCCTCGAGCGACCGGGCGGCGCAAGAGCTGAGCGCGACGTTGCAGAAGACCGACACCAGGATCACGAGATAGGCGCCCACCACCAGCACGGCGATCATCGCGGGCTCGCTGCCGGTGGAGTCGTAGAGCGCATATCCGCCCCCGCCGAACAGCACCGCCAGCACCAGGCCGCCCAGGCCGGCGACCACCGGGAAGACCATCAGCGAGCGATCGCGCTTGACCACGGCCCAGCTCTGCTTCGTCAGCTCCCAGCCGCGACGGATGCGACCCATAGAGGCCGACCTTACGGCGCGCGGCTGACGGAAGGCAAGCGGGAACGCGCCGGATCGGGGTTCACCACGCAGCCAGATAATGTGCGCGCATGGCTGCACCGTCGCGGGCTCTGAGTCGGGGCCGAGGACGGCGTCACGCCGGAATCGCCCTGGTGGCGCTGACGGCGCTGCTGCTCGCCGCAGCCGGCATTTCCTTCTACGCACGGTCGGCGCTGGTCGACGAACGGGAGTTCAGCGCCCGCGCCGCGTCCGCCCTCGACGACCCCGATGTGCGAGCGGTGCTGGCGGACCGCGTGGCGGGCCGCCTCACGCGGGGCGTCCTTCCCGACGCCCAGGCCCTGCGACCGCTCCTGGTCAGGGCGCTGGCCGCCGCGGCGGACACCGGCCTATTCCGGAGGATCTTCACCGAGGCGGTGCGCGACCGCCACCGGGCGCTCATCGACGGCGAGACCACCTTCAGCTTCCAGCTGCCAGTCGGGGAGGGCCTGTTGTTCGAG
Source organism: uncultured Thermoleophilaceae bacterium (assembly GCA_963728155.1). Taxonomy (GTDB): domain Bacteria; phylum Actinomycetota; class Thermoleophilia; order Solirubrobacterales; family Thermoleophilaceae; genus JACVRW01. The sequence goes on from CAVSJF010000006.1 coordinate 490,726, forward strand.
GGGCTCAGCCGGGTGGCGCCCCGGGCCGCCGCGGCGATCCCGCCCGACCTCCGCGTGCCGGTCCTCCGGCTCGACCCGCGCAACTTCGAGCTGAGCGCCGCCCGGGCCCTCGCCGGCTACGCGGGGTGGCGCTGGCCGCTGCTTATCGCGGCCCTGCTTTCCGCTGCCGGATGCGCCCTGCTGGCGGGCGGCGTGCGCAGCGCCCTCGTGCACCTGGGGGTGGCCGCGGCGGGCGCGGGCCTGATCGTCGCGGGCGTCGTCGCGGGGCTCGGCGAGTACGTCGTGGCCCAGGCCGCCCAGGCGGCGGATCTCACCGAGAGCACCGAACGTGAAGCGGTCCGCGCGCTGTGGAGGGCCCTCTTCTCGGATCTGCTCACCGCCGCGCCTGGTGGCGACCCTGGGCGGAGCGGTGATCGCGGCGCTGGCGTCGAAGGGGCTTCCCGATTTCGACCTCTCGGCGGGGTGGGAGCGGGTGCGCCGGGCGGCCGGCGCGGCCGGGCCTCGGCGCGATCTGCCCGCGCGGCGATCCTGATCGCCGTCGGCGCGGCCATCATCTTCGAGCCCGCGCTCCTGGGACGCATCGTGGTCCTGGCCGCCGGCCTGCTCATCGTCGCGATCGGCGTCGCCCAGCTCGCCGGGCTCGCGCCCGCGAACCGCGCCGCGCCGACCGGTGAGTCCGGCGGCGATGTCGGGCTCCTGCTGCTGGCCGGTGCTGTCGTCGCGGTGCTGGCGGCCACGGCGCTGGCGCTGGTGGTGGTGCTGCCCGTCGCCGCGGGCGGCTCCGGCCGAGAGCGCCGAGCGCGCGGGAGCTTGCAACGGCTCGCGGGCGCTCTGCGAACGGCGTCTCGACGAGGTCGTCTTCCCCGCCACCCACAACTCGTACGCCGCGTCGGAGGAGCCCGGCTGGTACTTCACCAAGCCAGCGCTACGGGATCGAGCGCCAGCTGCGCGACGGAATCCGCGCCTTCCTGATCGACGTCCACTACGGGGTCCGCGACGAGGGCAACGGGCGCATCCGCACCGACCTCGCCTACGAGGGCTCCTCGCGCAACAAGGTCGTGCAGGAGCTGAGCCCGCGCGCTGTTCGCACCGCGGAGCGCCTGGCCGGCCGCCTGGGGGCGGGCGAGGTCGAGGGTCCCCGGCGCCTCTATCTGTGCCACACGCTGTGTGAGCTGGGCGCCGAGCCGCTCGACGAGCAGCTGGCGATCTTCCAGCGATTTCTCGAGGCCAACCCGGGCGAGGTCATCATCCTCTTCGTCGAGCCGTACGTGGCGGTCGAGGACATCGAGAGCGCCCTCGACGAGGCCGGGCTGCTGGAGCAGGCGGCGCAGATCTCACGCGACGACCCCCTCCCCACGCTCGCGCGAGCTCATCGACGCCGACACTCGCCTGGTGGTGCTGGCGGAGAAGGACGGTGGCGCCCGGCCGTGGTATCTGGACGGCTTCTCCTTCGTGCAGGACACCCCGCTGGGCGCGACCACACCGAGCGAGCTGCGCTGCCGGCGCAACCGCGGCCAGGCGGACAGCCCCCTCTTCCTGGTCAACCACTGGATCCCGCCGTTCCCGCCCTCGGTGTCTCGCAACGACGAGATCGCGGGCCGGGCACTTCAACGGCGGCTGAAGCCGCTGCCAGGGCGTGCGCGGGCAGCTGCCCAACCTGGTGGCGGTCGACTTCCACGAGCGATCGGGCGTGGTGGAGGCCGCGCGGCGGCTCAACGCGCGGAAGCGCTGACGCCGTGCGTGCGGGGCTCAGGACCCTCCTGAGCGAGCCTTGTCGCTCGCCCGGTCGCTGTGCTTGCGGAGGGCCGTGACCAGCTCCTCCTTGCTCATGTTGGATCGGCCCTCGATCCCCGCCTCGCGGGCGTCGTCGTAGAGCTCCTTCTTGGGTTTGTTGGCGTTGATGCCGCCGGCCGTCGGGCCGCCCCGGCGGGCCGCCGCGCCGGTCTTCGTCGGCCTGACTGTCCGACGCGCCCTTCTCGTCCTTGAGCTCCCAGTGGTCGCCCTTCTTCTCCGCCACGTGCTTGACGGAGTCCCACGCCGTCCTGTGCGCGCGCTCCTCGCTGTCGTACTGCTCATGCGCGCTGTCCAGCGTCTTGGCGTAGGTGTCCTGCACCTTCTTGGGCGAGCGCTTGAGCGTGCCCGGCAGATCTTCCTTCTTGGTGGGCATGGTTCGTTAGGTGTCCCTCCCCGGGCGTACCTCTGTCGTCGGTTCGAGCCGAGGAGCCTTTCGCTCGCGCCTCGGGAAGCGCAGGCTGCTGGGCGACGGGCTCGGTCGCCGCGCGGTCGCCGGCGCCCGAGTCCAGCAGCGGACGCAACATGTCGATCGGCAGCGGGAAGACGATCGTCGAGCCCGGGTTGGCGCTGATCTCCGTGAGCGCCTGCAGGTAGCGCAGCTGCAGCGTGACCGGGTTGGGCTCGATGACCTCGGCCGCTTCGCCAACTTGGCCGCGGCCTGGTACTCGCCCTCGGAGTTGATGACCTTGGCTCGCCGGGTGCGCTCGGCCTCAGCCTGGCGGGCGATCGCGCTCTGCATGCGATCGGGGATCTCGACGTCCTTGATCTCGACCACCGAGACCTTGATGCCCCATGGCTCGGTGTGCTCGTCGATGATCTGCTGCAGGCTCTCGTTGAGGCTTTCGCGCTCGGAAAGCAGCGTGTCGAGCTCGGCCTTACCCAGGACCGAGCGCAGGGTGGTCTGAGCGATCTGCAGCGTCGCGTTCACGTGGTCCTCGACCTCGACCACCGACCTCGTGGGGTCGATCACGCGGAAGTAGACGACCGCGGCCACCTTGACCGGCACGTTGTCGCGAGTGATCACTTCCTGGTGAGGGATGCGCAGCGTCACGGTCCGCAGGCTCACCCGCACCAGGCGATCGACGGCGGGGATCAGCAGGGTCAGTCCCGGCCCCTTCTGGTTGATCAGGCGGCCCAGGCGGAACACGACGCCGCGTTCGTACTCGCGCAGCACCCGCACCGAGGCTCCCGCGAGAACCGCCAACGTGGCGACGATCACTACGAGGACGGCCAGCACCACGGTGATCACCAAGGTTCCTCCCATTCCTCAGCCCGCCGAACCGCGAGCGTCAGACCGCTCACCTGATCCACCACCACGGAGTCGCCCGCTCCCAGCTCGGCGTCCTCGTCGACTGGGCTTCGGCGGGCGCGCCATAGCGCGCCATCGAGGAACACCTGGCCGCTCGCGCCGGCCCAGCTGCGCACCACGCCCGTGCGCCCACTCAGCGCCTCGCGCCCCGAGACGGCCCGCAGCCGGCGGGTGGCGAGCCCCTTGCGAGTGGCGATCCCCAGCCACAACCCGGTGACCACGAGCGCCGCGATCACTCCGGCGAGCACCACGCCCAGCGCGGCGCCCGCGCCCGAGATGGCCAGCGCGGCACCCGCGACGAGAAAGGCTCCGCCGGCGGCTCCCAGGAAGCCGGCGGGAAGGTGTGCCTCGGCCACCAGCAGGGCGGCTCCGATCAGCACGAGCACGACGCCTATCTCGACCATTTCTTTCGTACCTGATGTTAGACCGCGGCGTTCGCGGCCTAGAGGCGCCCAGGGACAAGGCCACTCCGTTTCCACGCCCGGAGGGTGGGTAGCGCTCCAGGACACCCTAGGCATCAAGGAGGTATGACCATGCCCGAAACGGTCGACAAGACCAACGGACAAGCGCAGGAGAAGGCCCAAGAAGTGGCCTCCCAGGCGCAGGACAAGGCACGCGAGGCGGCCGGGCAGGCGCGCAACACCGTTCGCGACCAGGTCGACCAGCGCTCGACTCAGGTCGGCGAGCAGGTCAATTCGAACGCGAGCGACGTGCGGTCGGTGGCGGAAGAGCTGCGCAAGCAGGGCAAGGACACGCCGGCTCGCTACGCCGAGCAGGCGGCCGACCGCGCCGAGCGGATCGGCGGATGGCTCGAGCGAAGCGACGGCGACCAGATCCTTCGCGACGTCGAGGACTTCGGACGGCGCAACCCCTGGGCCGTGGTCGGCCGGCGGCCTCGCTCTCGGCTTCGCGGCCTCGCGGCTGCTGAAGGCGTCGAGCACCCAGCGCTACCAGTCGTCGCAGGGCGACTTCGCCAACCGCCGCGGAGCCCACGACCGCGCCGGAGCCCCCCGGTTTCACCACCGAGACCATCGACACGCGCCCCGCTCAGCTCGAGCCCAGCGTTTAGCCATGACCACGCAAGACCAACAGGAGATGCGCGAGCAGTCGACCGGCGACCTGCTCAAGCAGCTCTCAGACCACACGACCACGCTGGTCAAGCAGGAGATCGACCTGGCCAAGGCCGAGCTGAGCGAGAAGGGCAAGAAGGCTGGTGCCGGCGCCGGGATGTTCGGCGGTGCCGGGCTGTTCGCGGTCTTCGCCTTCGCGGCGGTGACCACCTGCCTCATCGCCGCGCTGGAGTCGCCGCTGCTCGCTGTGGCTCGCGGCGCTCGATCGTGGCCGTGGTCTACGCCGTCATCGCGGGCGTGCTCGCTCTCCAGGGACGAAACAAGGTCCGGGAGGCGGTTCCGCCCATACCCGAGCAAACAACCGAAAGTGTGAAGGAGGACCTGCAATGGGCCAAGACCCGAGCGAAATCAGGCAGGACATAGAACAGACGCGCGAGCGCATGGGCGACACGGTCGAGGCGCTCGGCCACAAGACCGACGTGACCGGACGGGCCAAGGAGGCCGTGTCGAGCCGTGTGGACACCGTCAAGTCGAAGGTCACCGGCGCTACGCCGGACTCCGGCGAGGTCAAGGACGGAGCTAAGCGCGCCGCGGGCGTGGCGCAGGAGAACCCGCTCGGCCTGGCCATCGGGGCCGCCGCCATCGGCTTCATCGGCGGAATGCTCATTCCCTCGACCCGGGTCGAGGACGAGAAGATCGGGCCCATGGCCGATCAGGTCAAGGACAAGGTCAAGGAGACCGGCCAGGAGGCGATGGAGCGGGGCAAGGACGTCGCCCAGCAGGCTGCCCAGTCGGCCAAGGACACCGCTCAGGAGGCGGGGCGCGAACACGCCGACGGGCTCAAGGACACCGCCCAGCAGAAGGCGCAGGAGACCCGCGAGGAGACGGGCTCAACCGTTTAGGAGGGCCTCTGTCCCCGGACGCCGGCAGCGACCGGCGTCCGGGCGGCCCGCCGTCGCTTGACCTGAAGCGCCCCCATCTCTCTGGTGGTGAGCGAGCGGGCGCCGCACGCGACCGCCTGCGGCCGTATCTCCTCGGGCAGGTCGTAGTGGTCGTGCCATGGCCGTCCCGGCTTCGACTGAAACCACTGCCGGAGCAGGCCCAGCCGGGCGGCGAACGCGTGTAGCTCCGGGGTGGTGTCGGCCACCAGGTGGCACCACTGCCGCCCGTGGGCCTCCCAGAGCGGCTCGTCGACATAGACGGCCACGACACCACAGTACCGCCCGACATCCCGCGGGCCCAGCCGTTCGTATCACTCGAGTGGAGCACACCCTCATTCGCGAACAGGTCCTGCCCGGGAGCCCGGAGGAGGTGTTCGAGTTCTACGCCGACGCGGGCAACCTCGAGCGGATCACGCCCGCGTGGCTCGGGTTTCGGATCGTCACGCCACAGCCCATCGAGATGAGGGCCGGGTGCGCAGATCGAGTACCGGCTCAAGCTGCACGGCGTGCCGGTGAACTGGCTCACCCGGATCGAGACCTGGGAGCCCGGTGTGCGCTTCGTGGACGTCCAGTTGAAGGGCCCGTACCGGCTGTGGCACCACACGCACACCTTCGAGCCCGATGACGCGGGCACGCGAGTGCGCGACGAGGTGCGCTACGCCCTTCCGCTGGGCCCTCTGGGCGAGCTCGCCCACCGGCTGATCGTGCGCCGCGACCTGGAGCGCATCTTCGACTTCCGCCACGCTTCAGTAAGTAAAGTAATGAGGAGGTGAAGACCTTCTGGAGACTGCTCGGCTTTTTGCGCCCCTACCGGGTCGGTGTCGGCATCTCGTTCTTCCTGGCCGCCACCGCGATGGGCGCCGGCGTACTGATTCCGCTGCTCGTCGGCCGCACCGTCGACGAGATCCGCAACGGCGGCACGAACCTGTGGCCGCTGGCCATCGCCGTCATGGCCGCCGGCCTGCTGCGCCTGGTCTTCTCCGTCGCTCGGCGCCTGGTGGCGGGCCAGGTGTCGCTCGGGGTCGAGTACGACCTGCGCAACCGCATGTACCGCCACCTCCACTCGCTCGAGCTCGGTTTCTTCGACTCGCAGCAGACCGGACAGCTGATGTCGCGCGCGACCGTCGACCTCCAGGCGGTGCGGTTCTTCCTCGGGTACGGGCTGATCTTCATCCTCCAGGCGGCGATCACGATCGTGATCGCCTCGGCCGTGATGATCTGGGTGGACCCGGTGCTGGCGGCGGTTGCGCTCGCGCCGATGCCCTTCGTCGTCTGGCTGGCCTTTCGCTACGGGCGCCGCAACCGCCCGGCCTCGATGGAGGTGCAGCAGCGAATCGCCGAGCTGACCGCCGAGGCCGAGGAGAACATCGGCGGCGTGCGCGTGGTCAAGGCCTTCGCGCAGGAGGCGCGCCAGCTGCACCGCTTCCGTCACACCGTGCGCCGGGTGTTCGACCAGTCGATGGTGTCCACGCGCCTGCGCGCCTTCTACACCCCCTTCATCGCCTTCTTGCCCCAACTCGGGCTGGCGGCCCTGCTGCTCGTGGGCGGGCACCAGGCCATCAACGGAGATCTCTCGATCGGCGATTTCGTGGCCTTCTACGGCTACGTGCTGATGCTCACCTCGCCAGTGCGCATGCTGGGCATCGCGCTGGGGATGGCTCAGCGCGCGGTGGCGAGCGGGCAGCGCGTGTTCGAGCTGCTCGACCGTGAGCCGCGGCTCACCTCGGCTCCGGATGCGCCACCGCTGCCCTCCGGCGGGGGCCGTGTCGAGCTTCGCGACGTGGCCTTCGGTTACGAGGATGCCGGCCTGGTCCTGTCGGACATCGACCTGACCGTCGAGGCCGGCCGCACGGTCGCCCTGGTCGGCCCGACCGGCTCGGGAAAGACCACCTTGATGATGCTCATCCCGCGTCTCTACGACGTGACCCACGGTGCCGTGCTGGTGGACGGCGTCGACGTGCGCGACGTGGACGTAGCCTCGCTGCGCCGCGAGGTGGCGGTGGTGTCGGACGATGCCTTCCTCTTCTCCGCGAGCCTGCGCGACAACATCGCCTACGCGCGACCGGAGGCGGGCGACGACGAGGTGGACGCCGCGGCCGGGCGCGCCGGCCTCACCGAGCTCATCGAGGATCTCCCCGAGGGCCTCGACACGCTGGTGGGCGAGCGCGGGCCTCACCCTCAGCGGCGGCCAGCGCCAGCGCGTGGCGATCGCCCGGGCGCTCTTGGCCGAGCCGCGAATCCTCATCCTCGACGACGCCACCTCCAGCGTCGACGCCACCACCGAGAGCCGCATCAAGGCCGCGCTGGCCGAGGTGATGGAGGGCCGCACGACGTTCGTGATCGCCCACCGGCTCTCGACGATCTCGCTGGCCGACGAGGTCGTGGTGCTGGAGGACGGGCGCGTGGCCGCGCGCGGCCCGCACACCGAGCTGCTCGAGCGCTCGGAGCTCTACCGCGAGATCGCCGAGAAGGGGCTGCCCGACCAGGTGTTCCTCACGCGCGAGGATCCCGAGCGCGAGGTGGCGGGGCTGTGAAGGAAATGAGACTTCGCAAGCAGCGCCATCTGCTGCGACTGCTGCGCCCCTACCGCGGGCGGGTGATCCTCATGCTCGGCGCCCTCACCCTCGCCACCGCCGCCGCGCTCGCCCCGCCCTACCTCGCCGGCAAGGCGATCGACGACGGCATCCGGGGCGGTGACGCCGGCGCGCTCACGATCGTCGTGCTCCTGTTCGTGCTGGCCGCCGCGGTCAACTGGGGCGCCTCGTACGTCCAGACCCTCTTGATCAGCTGGATCGGGCAGCGCGCGCTGCAGGACCTGCGCATCGAGCTGTTCGCCCACCTCCAGCGCCTCTCGATCGGCTTCTACTCGCGCAACCGCACGGGCGTGCTGATCTCCCGCATCACCAACGACGTGCAGGCCCTCGACCAGCTCGTGACCGAGGGCATAGCCACCCTGTTCTCCTCGACGCTCATGCTCATCGGCACGGCGGCGATCCTTCTCGTGCTCGATCCGGGCCTGGCCCTCATCACCTTCATCACCTTCCCGGTGCTGCTCGCCGCCAGCGTGGCCTTCCGGCTCTCATCGAGTGGGGCCTACCGCCTGACGCGGGAGAAGATCGCCGGCGTGACCGCCTACCTCCAGGAGACCCTGTCCGGTGTCCGCGTGGTCCGGGCCTTCGGCCAGGAACCGCGGCACAAGCGCCGCTTCGCCGAGCTCAACGACGAGCACCGCGAGGCCAACATGAAGACCGTCTACCTCAACGCCGCGTACTTCCCGGCGGTCGAGCTGCTGTCCGCGGTGGCCACCGCGGCGATCCTGGTCTACGGCGGCAATCAGGTGATCGAAGGGGCGCTCACGATCGGCGTGCTCGCCTCGTTCGTCTTCTACCTGCAGAGCTTCTTCGATCCGATCCAGTCGCTGTCGCAGCTCTACACCACCTACCAGGCGGGCATGGCCGCGCTCGACAAGATCTTCGAGCTGCTCGACGAGGAGCCCGACCTGGCGGACCGCCCCGGCGCGATCGACCTGCCCCGCCTCCGGGGGGAGATCGAGTTCGACGACGTGACCTTCTCCTACGGCGGCGAGGACCCGGCCCTGTGCTCGGTCGACCTGCACGTCCCGCCCGGACAGACCGTGGCTCTCGTGGGCGCCACCGGCGCGGGCAAGTCGACGCTGGCCAAGCTCGTTGCCCGCTTCTACGACCCCGATCACGGCCGCGTGCTGGTCGACGGCCACGACCTGCGCGACGTGACCGAGCAGTCTCTGCGCTCGCAGCTCGGCATCGTGCCGCAGGAGGGCTTCCTGTTCTCGGGCACGATCCGCGACAACATCGCCTTCGGGCGCCCCGACGCCACCGAGGACGAGGTCCTCGAGGCCGCGAGAGCGGTGGGCGCCCACGAGTTCATCGAGCGTCTGCCCGACGGCTACGACACCGAGGTCGGCGAGCGCGGCGGCCAGCTCTCGGCCGGCCAGCGCCAGCTGGTGGCCTTCGCCCGGGCCGCGGCGGCCGACCCGCGCATCCTCATCCTCGACGAGGCCACCTCCAACGTCGACGTGCGCACCGAGGCCCAGATCGAGCGCGGCCTGCGCCGCCTGCTGGCCGGCCGCACGGCGCTCGTGATCGCCCACCGGCTGTCGACCATCCGCGGCGCCGGCCGCATCCTGGTGCTCGACCGCTCGCGCATCGTCGAGCAGGGGACCCACGAGGAGCTGCTCGAAGCCAACGGGGCGTACGCGGCCCTGTACCGCGACTGGGCGCGCCAGTCGGTGGCGTAGGACTGATCCCGGCCCTCTATCCTTCCCGGGCGATTGGGGAGTCGTCTAATCGGCAAGACGCCAGCCTCTGGAGCTGGTTATCGGGGTTCGAGTCCCTGCTCCCCAGCTGCCGCGTCAGCCCGAAGCCCCCACGGAGTCGAGGGCCTCCTTTCTGCTGAGGAAGACCCGTATCCGCTTGATCCGCTCCCCGCGCACCTCAAACATCGCATAGGTCGTCCATTCGACTGGTACCGCGCTTGCGTGCCCGAGCCCTCTCGACGCCAGTTCGCAGAGCAGCGTGTCTTCAATCGGTTCGAAGTGCCGCGCCTCGAACTCCGCCCCGGCCACGCCGCGCAGATTTCCCATCCAGTCCCTGATGCCGTCGTGACCGCGGTAGCCCGCGGCCGGGCTATCTGGCATCTCCGGCGGCTCAATGATCTCGCAGTTGTCGTCGAAGGCTGCGATCACGGCCTCAACGTGGTCGCTATTGAAGGCGTTGAGCATGCGCCGCACGACCTCGACGCTGTCCGGGAGCTGCGACATCACCCCCAAGTATGCAAGCGCGTCAGCCCGAAGCCGTCAGCCGCACCCGGCGCGGCAGGAACGGCAGCACCCCGCGCTTGACGTACTCGGCGCCCGCCCGCACCAGCGCCTTGCGCACGAAAACGGGCGGTAGGGCCGAGAAGCCGTACATCTCGCGGATGCGGTCGGGCAGGAGTGCGATCGTGACGAAGTTGGCGGTCTCCAGCAGGGGGCGGGCGGCCACGGGCACCGGCGGCTCCATCACGATCGCCCGCGCGCGCTCGCGCGCCCAGGGGGTCACGTGCAGCGTGTCGCCTTCGAACATCGAGCGCCGGTATTCCTCGAGGTCGTCGAGCGTGCGCGGCATGTCGCCGGCACGCAGGCCGAACAGGCGCCCCACCACCCGGTAGTCCTTCCACAGCGCAGCCTCGTCCTCGCGGCTCAGCTCGCCGATATAGGCCCGGTAGACCACGAGGCTCGAATCGATCAGCGTGAACAGCACCCAGAGCAACAGCTCGGGGTCGTCCGCCCGGTACTCCGTGCCGGCGGGAAAGCGACCGACGGGCTCCTTGATCCGCCCGCGGACCTGCCGGTGCATGGCGCGCACGTGGCGGGTCACCCGGTTGGCGTCCTCGCGCGATCCGAAGCCGATCGTGTTCATCACCTCGGCCGTGCGCGCCAGCCGGTCGTAGGGATCGTCGAGGCCGCTCGAATGCGCCAACAGCCCGATCACGGCCAGTGGGTGCGCCGCCTGCATGAGCAGTGCGCGCGGGCCGCTGAGCGCCATCACCCGCTCGCGGTTGATGCGGCGCAGCATCGATCCATCGTCGAAGTAGCTCGTGGACCCTTCGCACGAATGACCTCGGGCGGCCTTCTGTGCGTATCCCGAGGGTGGAGAGGATCGGCTCATTGCCGTCAGGCCGCTACCGCGCCCGACGGCGTGGAGGCCGCGTTTGCGGCGCCCGCGAGAGCCTGGCGGGTGCGTTGCAGCCCGAGGCGCAGACGGCTCTTCGCCGTCCCAAGCGGCACGCCCGCCTCCTGCGCGATCTCCGCGGTAGACAGGCCACGACCGTAAGCCATCAGAACGGCGTCACGCTGAGCGGCCGGAAGCTCCGCGAGGGCGGCGAGCACCCGGCCCGCGTCGTCGCGGCGCACCACCGCCTCGTCGGGCAGCTCGACCTCGTCCTCGCGAGCGGCGTCGCGCACGGCCAGCCGGTCCACGGCGGCGGAGCCCGCGTTGCGCGAGCGCACGCGGTCGACGGCGCGGCTGCGCGCCATCATGGCGACATAGCCCGGGAGGTTCCCGCGCTGTGGGTCGAACTTACGAGGATCCCGCCACAAAGTCGTGAATACGTCCTGCACGATGTCCTCGGCAGCGGCGGCATCTTTGAGCACACGGTACGCGGCCGAGAAGGCCAGTGGACCGTGCTCTCGGTAAGCGGAGGAAAAGCCGGAGGTGGATGTCAAAGCGGTCATGAAATTCCAGTTCCCGTCGAAGATAAACTTAAACAAGATGTATACCAGAATCCACACAGCTTGTTGAGCTTGTGACCAATCATCTCACCATCGGCCAGCTGGCCGAGCGGACCGGCGTGCAGGCGGGCACCCTGCGCATGTGGGAACAGCGCCACGGCTTTCCCCGGGCCAAACGCCTGCCGAGCGGGCACCGGCGCTACCCGGAGTCCGAGGTCGAGCGAGTGCTCGAGGCCGTACGCGGGCGGGAGCTCGGCCTATCGGTGAGCGCTTCGATAGAGCGCGCCGTTCAGGATTCGGAGGCTTCCGCTGCGCCATCGATCTTCGCCGGGCTGCGCGTGAGCCGCCCTGACCTTGCCCCTGCGGCTGTGCCCAAACGGCTCCTCGTGCCCATTTCGCACGCCATGGAGGACGAGTGCTCGGCGCGCGGCGGCGGCGCGGTCCTGGTCGGCTCCTTCCAACGCGAGTCCTTCTACCGCCAGGCGGAAGCCCGCTGGCGCTCGTTCGCCCGCACAGCCGAGCTGGCGGTCGTTCTCGGCGACTTCCCCGAAGCGCGCTCCCCGAAGGACGGTCCGGTGGAGATCCCGATCGACGGCGGCCCGCTTTCGCGCGAATGGGCCATCGTCTGCGACGGCCCCGGCGTGAGCGCCTGCCTCGCCGGCTGGCAGCGGCCCGGCGTTGCCGACGACGGCCAACGCGTGTTCGAGATGCTGTGGTGCGTCGAGCCGGAGGTGGTACGCGACGCGGCCCGGATCGGCCTGGAGCTGGCGGCGAATCAGTGGCCGGAGCTACGGGAACGCATACCGACATGGCTTGACGAGCCGGCCGAGGCCGACAACTCCACCCTCGAGCGCGCCACCGCGCTCACCAACCGAATGCTGGCCTACGTGTCGGCCACCGGCTGACCCAGTTCGGCCAGGTCGCTGTCGAGGTCGGTCAGCTCGGCGTGGTCGACCGCTCCCCCGGCGGCCATGAACCGCTTCGCATGCTCGAGGTCGTCGGAGCGGCCCACCGTCAGGGCGGCCGCGACACCTTCGTCTGACACGTAGAACGCGGTGAACTCGCCATCCTCGAGCGAACCCCTGATCACCACCTCGCCGGCCCCCGGGCCCACGTACTCCATGGAAGCCCAGTCCGCGAGGTCGGAGAAGAAGTAGGGAACCGCGTCGTGCTCCACGCCGCGGCCCAACATGTTGAGCGCGGCCGTCTTGCCCTGGTTGAAGGCCACGTCCCAGTGCTCGATGCGCATCGGGCGCCCGTGCACCGGGCTCTGGTACTCGCACATGTCGCCCGCGGCGAACACGCCGGACACCGAGCTCTCGAGGCCGCTCGAGCAGAGCACGCCGCCCGCCTCGCCGAGCTCGAAGCCCGCCGAGCGGGCGAGCATCACGTCGGGCACCACCCCGGCGCCCACGATCACGCAGTCACAGTCGAGCGACTTGCCGCCCTTGGTCACCACCCGCCGAACGCGGCCGTCCGAGCCCTCGAAGCGCTCGAGCTCGTCGCCGGCGACGATCTCGACCCCGTGTTCCTCCAGAACGCCGTGGAAGAAGGCGCCGACCTCGGGGCCGAAGGACCGCTCGAAGGTCACGCCCTCCATCATCAGCATGCTGCATTTCACGCCCAGTGACGCGGTGAGGGAGGCGGCCACCTCGCAGCCGATGTAGCTGCCCCCGATCACGGTCACCCGCTCGGCCGACTCCGCGTCGGCGCGAATCGCGTCCGCGTTCCCGAAGGCACGCAGGTAGTGGATGCCTTCGAGGTCCATGCCGTCGGCCCGCAGGCGGCGCACGTTGGCCCCCGTGGCCAGCAGCGCCGTGCCGAACTCGATCTCGTCCTTGGTCGACAGCTTCGCCACCCGCTCGCCGGCGTCCACCTTCATCACGCTGGTGCGCGTGAGCAGCTCGATGTCCTGATCGTCCCACCAGTCGTCGGGGCGAAAGAGCGCGTCCTCCCTGGATTCCTTGCCCCGCAGGTAGCCCTTCGAGAGGGGCGGGCGGTTGTAGGGAGGATCGGGTTCGCGGCCCACGAGCAGGATGCTGCCCTCGGCACCCTCCTCGCGCAGCCAGCGCGCGCAGTTGGCACCCGCCAGCCCGCCGCCTATCAGCAGGTGGTCGACCCTACGCCGGGACACGGTCAGGCGGCCGCGCCGGCCGAGCGGCCGGCAAAGCGCTCGGTGACGCTCGACTCGAGTCCGACGTCGAGCACCAGCAGCACCTCGTCGCCGGCCTGCACCACGGAGTCGCCATGGGGCACGAACCCGCCTCCGTCGCGGAGGATGGAGATCACGAGAGACCCGTCGGGAAGACCCAGGTCCTTGACCGCGAGCCCGGCCGCCTCGCAGCCCTCGTCCACCTCCAGCTCGATGATCTCGAGCCGCTCCTCGGGCAGGTCGAGCAGATGCACGAGCCCGTACTTGGGCACCTCGTGCTCGATCAGGCGCAGGATCAGGTCGGTGGCGGAGATCGCGGGCTTCACACCGAGCAGCTCGAAGTGCTGCAGGTTGCGCGGGTTGTTGCAGCGCGCCACGACGCGCACCACGCCGTACTTCTCGCGCGCCACCTGGGAGATGAGGATGTTGTCCTCGTCGTCGCCGGTCACGGCCACCACCAGGTCCGCGCGCTCGATTCCGGCGCGCTCGAGCACCCACAGCTCCGAGCCGTCGCCGTAATGGGCGCTGTGCTCGAGCTCCTGCTCGACCACGGCATAGCGTCGCGGATCGGACTCGATCACGGTGACCTCGTGACGCTTGTTGATGAGCTCACGGGCAAGGTTCCACCCGACCTTGCCGGCTCCGACGATCAGTACGTACATGTTTAGCCGGAGACTCCCTCGAAACGGATCTGGCCGCGAACTGCCGCTTCGAGCAGCTCAATGGCGGTCTGGGTCGGACACACGGTCTGCAGGCCCTGCTCCGCGTACCAGCGCGCGCGGGCCGGATCCAGGACGCGCACCACGACGCGCTCGATCTCAAAGCGCCGCTGCGCGATCTGGGCGATCACGAGGTTCGTGTTGTCGCCGTCGGTGGAGGCGACGAAAGCGTCGGCCTGGTCGATCCCGGCGGCGAGCAGCGCGTCGATCTCGAGTGCCGTGCCCTCGGTGAAACGCCCGCCGCGCTCCTCCCAACTCTCGTTGGCGTCGCGCTCGAGCAGGGAGATGGCCTCCGCATCCTCGTCGAGGACGGAGACCTCGTGCCCTTCCGCAAGCATCGAGTGGGCGATCGCCGACCCTACGCGACCACAGCCGACTATGAGAACGAACATTCTCGTGCCACTTTACCCACAGTCCGGCGAAAAGGTCGGGCCAGCAGACCGATGCAGCAACGTCAGGGCAGGACTCCCTCGCGGGTGCCCTCCTCGCCCGACGGCGGCGCGGTCAGGATGACCTTGCAGGTCGCCTTTTCCACCACGTAGCGGGTGGTCTCGCCGATGAACCGGTCGCGCACCCGCCCCCGGCCGCCGAGGATCACCCCGCCGCTCACGCGAGTGGGCTCCTCGGCCGCCAAGACGATCGCCTCCACCCCGCGCCGGCGCGCCTCGGCCACGATCGCCTGGCCGGCGGTACGGCCGCGCACCATCGCCGTGGCCACCTCGACGCCCGCGTACTCCTCGCCCACCTCCTTGGCCCGGGCCAACACGCGCTTGGCCTCGCGCACGCGCTCCTCGGGCACGCGGGCGTCGATCGGCAGCGACATGGGGATCTCGAACACGAACAGCGCCTCGAGCACGGCGCCGCCCTCTCCCTCGTCCGCGCGCGATGCCGCGAACCGGCCCGCCGTGCCGATGATCTCGTCGTCAGTGCTCTCGCCGAATACGGGCACGAGGATGCTGCCGTACTCCGCGGGCGCCCCCTCCTGCAACGCCTCCGCGGGAATCGTGAAGCGCTTGGTCAGCTCGCGGCCCTGGCTGCGCCGGTAGGTCACGTACATCAGCACGCCCGCCGCCATCCAGACGCCGCCGGCCACGCGCGCGCCCTCGTGGAGGGCGATCACGCTGACCCAGGCGCCTATCGAGGCCAGAGCGCCCAGGGCGGAGGGCAGCGGGATGCTGCCTCCGCGGACCGGTATCGACAGCGGCACCCGAAACGGCCGGGCGCGGCCGGGCTCGCGAAAGCGCAGGACGATCACCGACAGGTGAGCGAGCGAGACGGTGAGCATCGCGCCGAAGGCGAAGAGGCCGACCAGGAAGTCGAGGTCCTGCGGCACCGACAGCAGGAAGGCCACCGTCGCGGCCAGCGCGATCGCGACGTAGGGACTCCCGTGGCGTCCGTCCAGACGGCCGGCCGGGCTCGGGATCTGACGGTTGGTGGCCAGTGAGTAGCTGAGCCGCGAGAGGCCCAGCATCTGACCGTTCATGGTCACCAGAAGCATGGCCGCACCGGTGGCCGCCACCAGATAGCGCGAGACGTCCATCAGCCAGGCCGGCTCGAAGGCCGAGACGATGCCCAGGATGGGGGCCTCGTGGTACACGGTGCCGAGCGGCGTGACGCCGTTTATCACCGGCTGGGCCATCAGCGCCGCCGCGGAGACGACCACCAGCAGGATGAGGGCCACAGCCGCGCCGGCGAGCACCACCCGGCGCAGGCCGCGACGGCCCACGCGCACCTCACCGGCCAGGCCGGACGCCGCCTCGACGCCGATCACCGCCACCGAAGCGATCACGGTGGCGAAGATCACCGCTCCCCACGACGGCGAGGAGCCCAGCTCGATGCCCTCGGTGATCGCGCCCACGTCGAAGAATTGGGCGAAGGCGATGCCCGACACCACCACGAGCAGCCCGATGCCGAACAGCGACAGGCGCAGCACCCCGCGCAGCAGGTTCGCCGAGAGGCCGCGCACGTTCTGGATCGCCACGAAGCCAAGTGCCGCCGCGCCGATCGCGATCTCGACGATGCCCTCGTCGAGGCCGGACCAGAACGGGGTGAGATAGGTCGAGATGGCCACCGCGGCGATGGCCATCACGATCAGGTAGTCGAGCAGGATCGCCCAACCCGCGACGAAGCTCCAGAACTCGTCGAAGGCATAGCGAGCCAGCGTCGATGCCCCACCGCGCTCGGGGTGAAGGGCCGATCCCTCGACGTAGCTCGCCGCCGCGAGCACCAGGAAGACCCCGGCCGCGAGGAACACCAGGGGCGTGAGGCCCAGCGCATCGCCGGCCACGATGCCGAGGGTGAAGAAGAGGCCCGATACGGTGGCGCTGAGCACGATCGCGAACAGGGCGGGCTCGCCCAGCCCGCGTGTGAAGCGCGCGCCGGCTCGGCCCGCACGCTCGCTTCCGCGCCTGAGCCCCGAGCGCGCGCGCTCGGCCACGCGGGCGCCCTCGGAGTCTTGGGCCCTCATCGAGCGAACCACAGGCGCAGGGCGCCGATGGCGGCGAGCATCACGCCGAGCACCACTCCCAGCGCCAGCGGCCCACCACCTCGTGCAAGCGAGAGAACGACCATCGTGAGACCAAGGACCACGATAAGCGTGCTGAGCACGCGCGTGGACGCGAGAAGAGCCCGTTGCACGTTCCCATGGTAATCCGGGCCCCCGGAAGGGCCCGCCTAGTGCCCGTCGCGACCGCCGTCGACCCCCCGCGAGGAATCGATGATCACCCGGCAGGGCCGCTCGCTGAGCACGGTCTCGAGCGTCTTGCCGAACAGCGACCGGCCCGTGCGTCGCGGCGGCAGCGACATCACGAGGGCGCGCGCATGGATCTCACGCGCCTCCTCTACGATCCGCCGCCCCGCCTGGTTGGGCCGCACCTTCTCCCAGTGCCCGGTCACGCGGCGCCCGCCACGCACGCGGGCGGAGTCGATCGCCGAAGCGGCGCGCGCCTCCTGATCGGGCATCGAGGCGTCGATGGGCGACCCGGTCGGCACGGTGATCGTGACCAGCACGTGGATGCCGCGCCGGCGCCGGGCCGCCAAGCCGCGCGGCCGTGGCAACGGCCTCGTGTGAGAAATCGTCCGTCCTCGAAGGCCACCAGCACCGACTCGTACTCGACCTCGTGCTCGACCGCCGGCTTGGGCATCACCACCTTGTGGGTCTCGGTGAGGGAGAGCCCCTGGCGGCGGCGATAGACCACGTAGATCGCCACCCCGAGCGCGAGCCAGAGCACACCCGATATCAGCACCCGCGTGTCCAGAGCGGTGGCCACGATGAGGGCGATACCGGTGCCGAGCCCGCCGAAGAGGGCGAGCACGGGCAGCGATCGCCCCGCGATGC
This sequence comes from uncultured Thermoleophilaceae bacterium, assembly GCA_963728155.1. GTDB lineage: Bacteria > Actinomycetota > Thermoleophilia > Solirubrobacterales > Thermoleophilaceae > JACVRW01. The sequence goes on from CAVSJF010000006.1 coordinate 508,298, forward strand.
GGACGTTGCCCGGGCTTCGCCACGGTCGCTCCACGTCGGGCTGGGTCACCCGCAGTGTGACCACCGAGGCGTGTGCGACGGTGAACGAGAGCATCGCGCCGAAGGCGTAGATCACGCCGAGGAAGTCGGCCTGGCCGGGAACGATGGCCAGGCACGCCACGGCGCCGAAGATGATGATGGCCACGTAGGGAGTGCGAAAGCGCGGGTGCAGGGCCCGCAGCAGCTCCGGAAGCTGCCGGTGCTGGCCCATCGAGTAGGTCAGGCGCGACACGCCGATCAGCCCCGCGTTGGTGGCGATGAACAGGATCGTGGCGGCCAGGATGCCGACGTAGATCTCGGCCGGGCCCTGCAATGCGCCCAGTTCCATGTTCTCGACCACGCCCAGGATCGGGTCGTCGGCGTAACCGCCCTCCTCCTTGGTCTGGCCGAGGGCGGTCTCGCCATCGCGGACCGGCATCGCCGAGAGCGCGATCGCGGGCAGGAACGAGTAGATCACCGCCACCGCCACCACCACGAGGCCGATGCCGCGCGGGATGGTCTTGCCGACGTCACGCGCCTCCTCGGCCATGTTCGAGACCGTTTCGATGCCCGTGTAGGCGACCATGGCCACCGGGATGGCGATGAGGAAGTCGCCCACGGTGGGCACGGTGCCGAAGTCGACCTGCTCGACGAGCAGGTTGGGATCGAGCACCAGCACCACACCCACCACCACCAGCCCGACCTGGGTCAGGAAGTCGGCCACGGCAAAGCCGATGTTCACCCCGGCCGACTCCTTGGCGCCCACGATGTTGACCACGGCGAGCAGGATCACGATGAAGATCCCGCCGAAGATGTCGGCCGGCGATTCGCCCAGCGGGTCCCAGAACACGCCCAGGTAGTGGGGCACGAAGAAGGCCGAGATGGCGATCGTGATGATGTAGGTGAGCATCTGGGCCCAGGCGGCGAAGAAGGACCAGAACTCGTTGAAGGCGCGGCGGGCGAAGGAGGAGGAGCCGCCGGCCTCGGGATACATCGTGGTGGCCTCGGCGTAGGTGGCGGCCGTGGCGGCGAAAATCAGGCCCGCGATCACGAACACCACCGGGGTCATGCCGAGCGCGAAGCCGGCCACGAGACCCAGCGCGTAGTAGATCGACGAGCCTACGTTGCCGTAGGCGGTGCTGAAGAGTGCCCCCGTGCCGAGCACCCTTTCCAGCCCACGATTCTTCGGGCGATACTCGGCCATCCCGGGGAAAAGCTACTCGGAGGCCGGGATCAGCGAACCCGTACCCAGCGCGGCGCGAGGCGCTTGTCCGACCAGCCGGCCCCGCCCTCGAACTTCACCGTGACCTTCCAGCGACCGTCGTTGGGCAGCGTGGCCGTGGCCCGCAGCAGGCGGCCCTTGCGGCGCGACCGCACGCGCGCCCGGCGGCCGGCTTGGCGCACGGCCAGGCGCAGCGCGCCCCGGCCCTCGAGCATCCGCACCCGGACGTACAGCCGCCGCCCGTCCCGGCGAATGCGCACGCGGAGGCGGGCCTTGCCGGTTTCGGGCGGCCCCGGCGCCGCCGCCGGCCACGGGTGGCACCGCCGGCGGTGCACCCAGTACGCGCACCCCGCTCTGGCCGATCTCGCAGCGCTGCGGGGCGTCGGTGGCCACGCAGATGCTGGGGCTCATCACGTAGCGGTTGCCGAACCGGGCCACCCCGGTCACGTTCGCGGTGGGCGACATCAGAAGCGCCCAGTGGCCCGAGCTGCCTCGCCAGCCCTCCAGGGCGGCCTCCTTCGACTGCGCCAGCGCCAGCACCTCGCCGACCCCGTAGCCGCCGGCAAAGGGCCATCCCTGGTCGAGCGCACGCACGGAGGCGGTGAAGAGCGCCGTGTGACTGAAGGTGTCGGTCTCGAACAGGTAGCGCGCGTAGACGTCGGAGGCCCGGTTGAGCGAGCCCGACTGCTGCAGCGGCGCCAGCCCCAGCCCGGCGCGCTCGCCGTTCACGGCCGCGAGAAGCCAGGCCTCCGTGGCGTCGTGCGCCGGATCGACGGCGTCGGGCAGGGCCGGCACGACTATCCGGACCAGCGATGGCACCGGGGACGGCACCGAGTAGGAGACACCCCCCGCTCCCTCCGGCGCCTCGGCGGCGCGCGAGGCCGAGATGACCTCTCCCGGCTCCACGTCGAGCCCCACCACGCCGTAGCCGTTGGTCAGACGCGAGCCCGCCGCGTCGGTCACGCGACTGCCCTGCTCAACCCCGCGCTCGTTGACCACCTGGACGGTGAGAGGGGCGCCCGCCGCGCCGCCGGGGAGGGCCAGCCCAACAAGGCTGGCACCCGCGGCGACGAAGAGGCGCGCCCTCTGCACCAGCGCTCAGACCAGGAACGGGATGATCAAGAGCGCCACGATGTTGGCCACCTTGATCATCGGGTTGATTGCCGGACCGGCGGTGTCCTTGTAGGGGTCGCCGACCGTGTCGCCCGTGATCGACGCGGCGTGCGCTTCCGAGCCCTTCCCGCCGTACTCGCCGTCCTCGATCAGCTTCTTGGCGTTGTCCCACGCGCCGCCGCCGGCCGTCATCGACACCGCGGCGAAGAAGCCCACCACGATCACGCCGATCAGCAGGCCACCGAGAGCCTGCGTGGACAGCAGGCCGACGATCGGAGTGATGATGATCGGAATGAGCGCGGGCGCGATCATCTCGCGCTGAGCCGACGCGGTCACGATGTCGACCGCGCGGGCGTAATCGGGCTTGTCCGTGCCCTCCATGATCCCCGGCTTCTCCTTGAATTGCCGGCGCACCTCTTCGACCACTCCGGCACCGGCGCGGCCGACTGACTCGATCGCCAATGCGGCGAACAGGTAGACCATCATGCCACCTATCAGCAGTCCGATCAGCACCTCGGGCTCGGAGATGTCGAAGCTGACGACCTTCGCCCCCTCGGCGACCGCCTCCTCGCGCAACTCTTCCACGAACGCGGCGAAGAGCACCAGCGCGGCCAACACGGCCGAGCCGATCGCATACCCCTTGGTCACGGCCTTGGTCGTGTTGCCGACCGCGTCGAGCGGATCGGTCACGTTGCGTACGTCCTCGGGCAGGTCGGCCATCTCGGCGATGCCGCCCGCGTTGTCGGTGATCGGGCCGAAAGCGTCGAGAGCGACGATCAGCCCGGTCAGCGACAGCTGAGCCATCACCGCCACGCCGATGCCGTAGATGCCGGCCAGCTCGTTGGCCACGAGGATCCCGATCGCCAGCAGGATCGCCGGAGCGGCCGTGGACTGAAAGCCCTGGGCCAGCCCCTGGATGATGTTGGTGGCGTGACCGGTCTGCGAAGCGCGCGCCGTGGTCCGCACGGGCCGGAAACGCGTCGACGTGTAGTAGTCGGTGATCACGAACAGGCCGGCCGTGATCGCGATGCCGACGAGCGTGCAGAGGTAGAGCTCGATCCCGGTCGGGGCCTCACCCGAGCCCCCGCGAAGCAACTCGGAGACCTCGCCCTTGAAGGTGAGGTCGTCCATCATCCCGAGCGTGATGGGCAGGAAGGCGAGCGCGGCCAGGCCGCCGGACACGATCAGCCCCTGATAGAGGGCCCGCTCGACGTTGCCCGCCCGGCTGCGGACGGCGTAGGTGCCGATGATCGAGGCGATCAGCGACACGCCGCCGATTACCAGCGGGAAGGTGGCCACGGTGCCGATCTCCTGGAAGGTCAGCACCCCCAGCAGCATCACCGCGACCGCGGTGACGGCGTAGGTCTCGAAGAGGTCGGCGGCCATGCCGGCGCAGTCGCCGACGTTGTCGCCCACGTTGTCGGCGATCACGGCGGGGTTGCGCGGGTCGTCCTCGGGGATCCCGGCCTCGATCTTGCCCACCAGGTCGGCGCCCACGTCCGCCGCCTTGGTGAAGATGCCGCCGCCCAGACGGGCGAACACGGAGATCAGCGAGCCGCCGAAGCCCAGCCCCAGGAGCGCGTCGATGGCGTCGCGCTCGTCGACCCCGAACAGGATGAGGATGCCGTAGTAGCCCGCCACGCCGAGTAGGGCCAGGCCGGCCACCAGCATCCCGGTGATCGCGCCCCCCTTGAACGCCACCTCGAGCGCCCGGGAGACGCCCGAGCGCGCGGACTCGGCCACCCGGGCGTTGGCGCGCACCGACACGTTCATGCCGATGAAGCCCGCCGCGCCCGAGAAGGTGCCGCCGATCAGGAAGCCGATGGCGATCAGGATGCCCTCTGAGTCCGAGAGCTCCAGGGCCACGGCCAGCACCACCGCGAGCACCACGGCCACCACGGCGATGATCTGGTACTGGCGGCGCAGGTACGCGCTGGCGCCCACCTGCACGGCGCGCGAGATCTCCTGCATCTGGTCGTTGCCGGGCGAGAGCGATAGCAGCCAGCGCGAGGTGACGAAGCCGTAGGCCACGGCGGCGCCGGCGCAGACGAGCGCGATGATCACGCCCCAGTCAGTCAGGAATTCCAAGGGGTATTTCCTCCAAAGGGGTATTCAGCGGGCGGTTCGAGCGCGTAGGCGCACAGGGGGTTTGCAACGCCGCCCGAAAAGAGGGCCAGCAGTCTAGCTACTACCCATGGACGATGGCGTTGGCGAGGGCCCGGGCGCAGGTGTCGTCGGGCTGGGGGCCGATGCGCGGAACGGCGCGCCGCAGCAGGGCCTGCAGGCGGTCGAGGTTCTCGCGGAACACTCCGAACGCCGCATCGGCCGACACCGGCTCCATCCCCTCGAGCCCGACGTCGTAGTCGGTGACCAGCGAGATGTTGGCGTAGCAGAGCTCGAGCTCGCGGGCCAGCCAGCACTCCGGGTACTGGGTCATGTTGACCACGTCGAACCCGCTCTCCGAGTACCAGCGCGACTCGGCCCGGGTGGAGAAGCGCGGCCCCTGGATCACCACCACGGTTCCGCCCTCGACCACCGGGATGCCCTCCTCGAGCGCCGCTTCCACCAGGATCCGGCTGAGGTCGGCGCAGTACGGGTCCGCGGCGGCGACGTGGGTGGTCTGCGGGCCGTCGTAGAAGGTGCTCTCGCGCGCGTGCGTGCGATCGACGAACTGATCGCAGACCACGAAGGTCCCGGGCTCGAGCTCGGGGCGCAGCGAGCCGCAGGCGCAGGGTCCGATCACCCGCCGGACGCCCACCTCCTTCATGGCCCACAGGTTGGCCCGGTAGTTGATGCGGTGGGGCGGCAGCGTGTGCTCGTCGCCGTGGCGCGGCATGAAGGCCACCTCGAGGCCGCCCAGCTTGCCCACGCGCACCGGTGCCGACGGCGGCCCGTAGGGGGTGGCGAGGGGCACGTCCTCGACCTCGTCGAGGAAGCGGTAGAAGCCCGACCCCCCGAAGATCCCGATCATTCGCTGCCCGGGATCCAGATCTTGGCCCGCGCCTTGGCTCGCTCCTCGGCGTCGGATGGGCTCGGAGCGCCCGGCTCGCCGGGTTCAGCCGGCTCGGCCGCCTGCGGGGAGCCCTGGGTCTCTCTCACGTAGAGCATCTGGATCTGCGACAGGGCGTCCCTGATCGGGCCCACCGCGTCCTCGGGGCACAGCGGCAACAGCTGCCTCGCCGCCTCGATCGCCTCCTTGGCCTTGGGGGCGTTCTTGTGCTCGGCCTCGGTCAGGCGGACCCCGGCGAGGTTCACCAGCGAGGCCACCGCGCTCACGACGATGTCATCGGCCTCGGGCAGCTGGGGCGGCGGGCCCCCCTGCTCGCTCATGCGCTCACCTCCTCCGCCGCATAGGTGCGCTGCGTCTCGGCCACCTCTTTCACAAAGACCTCCTGCATCGAGGCGCCGGCCTCCAGCGCTTGGCGCTGGCGTTGGGCGCCGTTGCGGTCGGGCAGCGCCGGGTCCACGCCCAGCTCGGCGCGCGCGGGCTCGGTCCAGGCCAGCAGCCGTTCGCCCACCTCAGCCGCGGGGAACTCCTCCTCGCGGACGAGATCGATCAAACGCCCGTCGAGCCCGTAGCGGATCGCGCGCCAGAAGTTCTCCTCGATGTAGCGCGAGGGAGGATCGGCGAAGGGCGCGCCCTCCGCCTCGTCGATGGCCGCCTGGGCCACGCAGGCGGCCACCAGCGCCTCGAGCGCGCTCGACTCGGCGGCGCCCGTCTGGGCGTCGCAGATGCGCAGCTCCACGGTGCCGTAGGAGTGATGGGGACGGATGCTCCACCAGATCTGGGTCTGCTCCACGATCGACCCGGTCCGCTGCAGGAAGCCGACGTAGTCCGCGTATCGCTTCCAGCCGCCGAAGGCGTCGGGGATGCCACATCGCGGAAAGCTCTTGGTGAAGATCTGCGTGCGCACCGAGTGCAGCCCCGAGGAGCGCCCGTCGAGGAAGGGCGAGTTGGCCGACAGCGCCAGCAGCTCGGGAAGCACCGGCCGCAAACGGTCGCACACCCGAACCGCGCGGTCGGCGCCCTGCACGCCCACGTGCACGTGCAGCGAGAACGTGTTGTTGCGCCACGCGACGTACTGGAGTCCCTCGGCCACGCGCCGGTAGTGCTCGGTGTCGATGATCTCCTGCTCCTGCCAGGGGCTCCAGGGATGGGTTCCCGTGGCGGCCAGGAGGACATGGTGCTCGGCGGCCAGTGCGAACAGCCGCCGCCGCGCGTCGCGCTGAAGGGCCATCGCGTCGGAGAAGGTCTCGCCGCGCCCGGAGCGGATCTCGATCTCCGACTTGATCAGCTCTCCGGCCACCGCCTGGGCGAGCACCGGGTCGGATTGCGCGCTGTCGCGCAGCTCCTCGAAGCGCTGCGCGAGCGAGAGGGTCTCGGGGTCGAGAATCGCGAACTCCTCCTCGATTCCCACGGTGAAGTCCGTCGAGGCCTCGAACGCCTCTTCGACGCGGGCCATGTCGAGCATCAGATCAGGTCAGATAGAAGTAGAGCGCGTAGAGCAGGTCGACGGCCGGACTCGAGGTGTGAACCGTAACCTCCGGCGGTACCTGGAGGAGGGCCTCGGAGTAGTTGAAGATGATCTTCACACCCGCTTCCACGAGGTCGTCGGCCACTTCCTGGGCCGCCTCGGTGGGCACGGCGAGCACGCCGACCACCACGTCCTCCTCGCGAATCACGCGCTCCAGGTCCGCGTAGGGGCGAACCTCCAGACCCTCCCCGATGCTCGTGCCGACCTTGGCGGGATCCTTGTCGAAGAGCGCGACCACGCGGAAGCCGTGGTCCGCGAAGATGTCCGACCCGGCGATCGCCTGCCCCAGGTTGCCGGCGCCGAAGAGCGCGATGTTGTGCTTGCCGGTGGTGCGCAGGATCTTGCGGATCTGCGACACCAGCGAGTCGACGTTGTAGCCCACGCCGCGCTTGCCGAACTTGCCGAAGCCCGACAGATCGCGGCGGATCTGGGTGGAGTTGACGTGGGTGTACTCGGCCAGCTCCTGCGACGAGATCGTCTCGCGCCCCATCTTCTTGGCCTGGGTGAGCACCTGCAGATAGCGCGACAGACGCGCCGCGACACCTAGTGAAAGGCGCTCCGAGGGGCCGTCCTGCACCCCGGCCCCGCCCGGCATGGGCTCGCGCAAGCTCACGCGCTCACTTTAGTCGGTCCTTTAAGGCCTCACCGTCCACCCGGAGCTCGAAGAGCTCCTCGCCGTCGAGCGCGAGCACCGGAATCCGCTCTGCGTAGCGCCGGTTGAGCGCCGGGTCGAGCGTGATGTCCACCTGCTCCAGCTCGAAGGGCCGGTCGCCGCGGACCCGCTCGATCTCCGCCCGGGCGTCGTCGCACAGGTGGCAGCCCGGCTTTCCGTAGAGGACCAGCTTGAACACGGGTGTCACTCTAGGGCGGTGGAGCACCTGGAGCTCGTCATATTCGGCCTCTTGGCGGGGACCGCGGCTCTCGCCGTGCTGGCCAACGTCGTCGGCGTTCCCTATCCGATCATCCTGGTGCTGGGCGGGTTGGGGATCGGGCTCGTCCCGGGCATGCCCTCGGTGGAGCTCGATCCCGAGCTCGTTCTGCTGATCTTCCTGCCCCCGCTGCTCTACGGCGCCGCGTTCTTCACCTCGCTGCGCGACCTGCGCGACAACGCCCGGCCCATCGCGCTGCTCGCGATCGGGGTGGTGCTCGCGACGATGTTCGCGGTTGCCGCCGTCGCGCACGCGGTGATCGGCCTCGGCTGGGCGGAGGCCTTCGTGCTCGGCGCGATCGTCTCGCCCACCGACGCCGTCGCGCCGGCGGAGATCTTGCGCCGGCTCAACGCGCCGCGACGGCTGCTCACGATCGTCGAGGGCGAGAACCTGACCAACGACTGGACCGCGCTGACGCTCTACAGCGTCGCGGTGGCCGCCGTGGTGTCGGGCGAGTTCTCCCTGGGAGAGGCCAGCCTGCGCTTCGTGCTCAGCGGGGTCGGCGGCCTGGCCGTGGGGCTCGCGGCCGGCGTGGTGATCCGCTTCGTGCGCTCGCGCATCGACGACCCGCCCACCGAGATCACCATCTCGCTCCTGTCGGGCTACGCGGGCTACCTGCCGGCGGAGGAGCTCCACTTCTCGGGCGTGATCGCGGCGGTCACCACCGGCGTCTACATGGGCTGGCACACGCCGCAGCTGACCACGGCACTGATGCGCCTACAGGGCGTGTCGGTGTGGGAGATCCTCACGTTCCTGCTCAACGCGGTGCTGTTCCTGCTCGTGGGCCTCCAGCTGCCCGGAGTGCTCGACCAGGTCGAGGGCTACTCCGCCGGCGAGCTGCTGGGCTGGGGCGCGCTGGTGAGCGCCGTCGTGATCGTCGTGCGCATCGCGTGGGGATTCACCGTGCCCTATCTGATCCGCGCCGTCGACCGGCGACCCTCCCAGGTCGAGCGCCGAGCGGGGCCGCGCGAGCGGCTCGTGGTGAGCTGGGCGGGCATGCGCGGCTCGGTGTCGCTGGCCGCCGCGCTGGCCGTGCCGCTCACCATCGATGCGGGGGGCCCATTCCCCGACCGCGACCTCATCATCCTGCTCGCCTTCGCGGTGATCCTGGTGACCCTCGTGGGCCAGGGCCTGACGCTCGGGCCGCTGATCGACCGCATGGGGATCTGCGACGACGGCGCGGAAGCGCGCGAGGAGTCCCTGGCGCGGTTGCGGCTCTCGGAGGCCGCCATCGAGCGGCTGGAGGAGGTTTCCGGCGAGGAATGGACCCGCGACGACACGATCGAGCGGGTGCGCGGCATGTACGACTATCGCCGCCGCCGCTTCGACGCCCAGGCCGACGAGAGCAATCAGGACGGCGCCTACGAGGAACGCACCGGGGCCTACACGCGCCTCATGTACGAGCTCTTCGACGCGCAGCGGGAGCAGCTGCTCGACCTTCGCAACGATCGAGTGATCAGCGACGAGGTGCGCCGCAAGGTCGAGCGCGACCTCGACCTCGAGGAGTCGCGGCTAGCTCCCTGAGCCGGCGGAACGCTCGTAGTTGAGCCGCAGCATCGCGATCACGTCGCGCACGTCCTCCTCGTTCTCGATCCTCCGGGCCCCAAAGCCGGGCCTGCCCGGAAATACGGGGTGGTAGTCGATGCGCCCCTGCTCGAACAGATCCGCCCAAACTCCCTTGGGAAAGCCGAAGTGGGCCGTGCGGTCACCGTGGAGATGGCCGAGGGCGCGCCGCCCATGCGTGAAGGCCCATTCGCCGCGGCTGCCCGTGCCCGCCTCCACTCCGGGCCATGAGGTCACTTCTCGAGTTATCTGGTCACTGGCGGTCATGACTCAAGAGTACAAGCTCAAGTGAGCTTGAAGTCAAGACCAATGTGTGATTCGCTGTTCGCGTGCACGATCTGCTCAGCATCGGTGAGGTGTCGCGCCGCAGCGGCGTGGCGGCCTCCGCCCTGCGCTTCTACGAGGATCGCGGCCTGATCACCTCCGAGCGCGCGGGCTCGGGCCACCGTCGCTATCCGCGTCCCGTGCTGCGGCGAATCGCGTTCATCGTGTTCGCCCAGCGCATCGGGCTCAAGCTCGACGAAATCGCCGGCGAGCTGGGCAAGCTGCCCCCCGACCGGGCGCCGGCGAGGCGAGATTGGGCGCGTCTCTCGAGCAGTTGGACCGAGCGCATCGACTCCCGGATCGCGGAGCTCGAACGCCTGAAGGCCGGGCTCACCGAGTGCATCGGCTGCGGCTGCCTCTCGCTTGACCGCTGCCAGCTCGCCAATCCCGGCGACCGGGCCGCGAGCCTCGGAGCGGGACCGCGCTACTGGATCGCCGACGGGGCGCCGAGCCGGGCCGACGCGTCCAGCGCCAGGTAGTCCGGGTAGGGCAGCGCATCGAGGAAGCGGGCGGCCCCGGCGATCATCGCCGCGTTGTCGGTGCACAGCTCCGCCGGCGGCACCCAGACCGGCGCGCCCAGCTCGGTCACCGCCGCGCGCAGCTCGGAGTTCGCGGCCACGCCGCCGCCGATGGCGACCCGCTCCAGGCCCTCGCGCTCGAGGGCTCTGGCGGTGCGGGCCGTGAGCGCCTCGACGATGGCGCGCTGGTAGGAGGCGGCCAGATCGGCGCGGCCGGCATCGGGCTCGTCGCGCAGCCTGTACAGGAGCGAGGTCTTCAGCCCGCTGAACGAGAAGTCGAGCTCGCCGGGCGCCGAGCGCGGGAAGTCGTAGGCCTCGGGGTCTCCCTCGCGCGCCAGGCGATCGAGCTCGGGGCCGCCGGGATAGCCCAGGCCGAGCAGCCGCGCGCCCTTGTCGAAGGCCTCGCCCGCGGCGTCGTCGAGCGTCTGGCCGAGCACCGTGTAGGTGCTCGGCTCGTCGACCCGGGCCAGGAAGGTGTGGCCGCCGCTGGCCACCAGGCTCAGGAAGGGCGGCTGGATGGGACGCTCGACCGAGCATGCTGGCCGTCACGTGGCCGTGGAGGTGGTCGACAGGCACCAGCGGCAGGCGGCGCGCCGCGGCCAGCGCCTTGGCCGAGGACAGGCCCACCAGCAGCGCCCCGATCAGCCCCGGCCCGCGGGTCACGGCCACCTGGTCGACGGCGTCGAGGCGCACTCCGGCCCGCTCCAGCGCGTCCGCCGTGACGGCGTTCACCAGCTCGAGGTGGCGGCGCGATGCGATCTCCGGCACCACGCCGCCGTAGCGGGCGTGTATCAGTCCCTGCGACGCGATCACGTTGGAGCGGATCTCGCCCCCGTGCGTGACCACCGCCGCGCAGGTGTCGTCGCAGCTCGTCTCGAGCGCGAGAATCACGCCGGCGCCCGGTCGGGCACCGTGCGCCACATGATCAGGGCGTCCTCGCGATTGTCGTGGTAGTAGGCCCGGCGGCGCCCCGCCGCCCGAAAACCGAATGCCTCGTACAGGCGGATCGCCCCGTCGTTGGATGTGCGGACCTCCAGCGTGTACTGCTCGTTGGGGCGGTCCGCGAGCTCGAACAGCCGCTCGAGCAGCGCTGTGGCCAGGCCCAGCCGCCTCAGGCGGTCGTCCACGGCCACGTTCATCACATGCCACACGGTGTCGTAGCGCGAACAGACCAGGTAGGCGACGATGCGGCCGTCGATCAGCCCCGCGAGGCAGATCCCCGACGGTTTGGAGAGCTCGAGCACGAACATGGCGAGCGACCACGGGGTGGGAAAGGCGCGGCGCTCGATCGCGATCACCTGGGGCAGGTCCGCGTAGGTCAGCGGGCGTATCTCGAGATCGTGGGTCATTGCGGCTTGGCGTCAGGCGCTCGGAGGTAGTCGGGGAGTACGGACTCCGGTGGCGCGTCCGGTACGTGCTGCGCCAGACGGCACACGTGGAGGCCCCGCACCACGTGAGCACGCGAGTCGTCGGGATCGACGCATATCCCGGCCGCCTCGAGCACCCCCCGAAATCGTATCGACCCGTCTCCGGCGGCTCGCGGGCGCAGCCCGGATCGGTCCAGCCGGCCGATCACCTCCTCCGGCGGCGCGGCGAAGGCATCCCAGCGCGGCGCTCCGTGCTCGTACAGGGCGGCGAACAGCTCGCCGCGCTTGGCGTCGATCAGCGGCAGGGCCGGATCGTGGTCGATGCCCTGCGCGAGAGCGGCGAGCGAGGACACCGGCCTCAGCGGCACCCCCGCGGCGCCCGCGAGGGTGCGGGCGGTCGCGACCCCGATGCGCAGGCCGGTGAAGCTCCCCGGGCCCACCCCCACGGCGATCGCCTCGACCCCATCGAAGTCCGCCTGCGCCTCGTCCATCACGCGGGCTATCGCCGGCAGCAGGTCGCGTGCGTGGGCGGGCCCGGCCATCAGCGCGTCGGGGCTCGGGAGGACCTCGTGGGCCTCGCCGTCGTCGCCCAGCACGCACGCCGAGCTGGCCGCGGTGGAGGTGTCGAATCCGAGGATCACTCCACCGTGATGCGGCGGCGGTCACCGCCGCGGTGCTCCAGGGTCACCCGCGCCACGACCCGCTCGATGGCCGACTCGCCCATCGCCGGCCACTCGACGAAGCCGACGCGCTCGGGCGTGAGGTAGTCGTCGAGCAGGGCAGGATCCTCGGCCGCGAGGGAGCCCAGCCGGTAGAGGTCGAGATGGGCCACGTCGGGATTCGCTGCGTAGACCTGGCCGATCGTGAAGGTCGGGCTCGTCACCGGACCCTCCGCCCCGAGCGCACGCGCCGCTCCGCGCACGAATGTCGTCTTGCCGCTGCCGAGCTCGCCGCTCACCAGCACCACGTCGCCGGGCCCGAGCCCGGCCGCCAACTCGGCTCCCGCGCGCTCGGTCTCCTCCGGGGTATGCGTGTCGCGCCGCTTCAGCCGAACAGCTCGGTCTGGGGCGGCTCGGGCGCGGCGGCCGCGGGCACCACCGCCCCTATCGGCACCGGCATCGGCTCGGCGAGCAGCGCCGGAAGGCGCGAGAAATCAGCGCGCAGCTCCTCGAGCGTCTTGGTGCTGCGCAGAGCCGCCGCCGGGTGGTAGATCGGGAACACGCGCACGGTCCGGCCGCCGAGCTCGTGCACCTGCGGCCGGCCGTGGACGCCGGTGATGCCGCGCTGGGAACGGGTGAGCAGCTTGGTCGCGAAGTTCCCCAGCGTGCAGATGACCCTGGGCTCGATCAGGTCGATCTGGCGGTGCAGGTAGGGCTTGCAGGCGTCGATCTCGTCGGGCTGGGGGTCGCGGTTGCCCGGAGGCCTCGACTTGAGGACGTTGGCGATGAACACGTCGCCGCGAGCAAGTCCGACCTCCTCCAGCAGAGTGTCGAGCAACTTCCCGGCGCGGCCCACGAAGGGCAGCCCGAGCAGATCCTCCTGTTGTCCCGGCGCCTCGCCGACGAACATCAGATCGGCGTCGGCGTTCCCGGACCCGAACACCGCCTTGGTCCTGGTCTGGTAGAGCGGGCAGCGCTCACAGGCCGCCACCTCGCGAAAGAGCTCCACGAGCTCCTCGCGGCGCTCCGCTGCGCTGCGTGGCTCCATGGCGCAAGACTAAAACCAGGAGTCGACGGCAACGCGCCGGGGTATCCTTGACGTGCAGGCCGCTACCGCAAGATGCGGAGTGGACCGGCTCGGACATGCACCCCCACGACGACATTCTCAGTGCCGCCCGAGTGGGCGTGATCGGCCCCGGGCGGGTGGGTAGCGCGCTGGCGTCGGCGCTCCGGGAGGCCGGGGTCGCGCGTCGAGGGCCCGGCCGGCCGGGGGGAGGTACCCGACGGTTGCGACGCCTTGGTGCTGTGCGTACCCGACGCCGAGATCCCCGCGGCCGCAGCCACGGTGGCCGGCGCGGCGCGCCTCGTCGGGCATACGAGCGGCGCCACCGGCCTGGACGCGCTCGAGCCGGCCCGTGCCGATGCCTTCGGGCTGCATCCGCTCCAAACCTTCTCCGGGCACGCCGAGGGCCTCAGCGCCTTCGCCGGCTCGGGTTGCGCGGTGGCCGGCACGACCACCGAGGCCCTGAGGTTCGCAACAGCGCTCGCGGAGGCGCTTCTCATGCGGCCCTTCGAGATCGACGACGCCGGCCGGGCGGCCTACCATGCCGCCGCCTCCGTGGCCTCGAACTTCATCGTCACGCTCACGGCGGCGGCGGAGAGCATCGCCGCCGGCGCGGGCCTCGAGCCCGCCCAGGCGCGTGCCCTGCTCGCGCCGCTCCTGCGGCGCACGGTCGAGAATCTCGCCGAGCTAGGGCCCGAGCGGGCCCTGACCGGACCTGTGGCTCGCGGCGACGAGCCGACCGTGGCCGCCCAGCGCCAGGCGGTGGAGCAGAGCGCCCCGCATCTCCTCGACCTCTTCGACGAGCTCGTCCACCACACCCGCGCGCTGGCGTCCCAGGAGGTCGGGGCGTGAGGACGATCCGGACCGTCAGCGAGCTGCGCGAGGCCCTGCTCCCCGACCGGCGCGCGGGCCGCACCATCGGGCTCGTACCGACGATGGGCTTCTTCCACGACGGCCACCTCTCGCTCATGCGGCGCGCCCGGGAGAGCTGCGACGTCGTGGTGGTCTCCCTGTTCGTCAATCCGGCCCAGTTCGGCCCCGGCGAGGACCTCGAGGGCTATCCGCGCGACGAGGAGCGCGACCTGGCTCTCGCCGCGGAGGAGGGCGTCGACGTGGTGTTCGCGCCGCCGGTGGAGGAGGTCTATCCCGCCGGCTTCTCCGCCACCGTCGAGATCGGCGGCCTGACCGAGACGCTCGAGGGCGATTCGCGTCAGCGTGGCCGCGAGCACTTCCGCGGCGTGACGACCGTCGTTTCGAAGCTCTTCAACATGGTCGGCCCCGATGTCGCCTTCTTCGGCCAAAAGGACGGCCAGCAGGCCCTCGTGATCCGCCGGCTGGTGCGCGATCTCGACTTTCCGATCCGAATCGAGGTCTGCCCCACAGTGCGCACCGCTGAGGGCCTCGCGCTCTCCTCGCGCAACGCCTACCTCTCCGCCGAGGAGGAGGTACGGGCGGCCGCTCTCAGCCGCGCACTGCGCGCCGCCGAGGCGCGTGTGGCCTGCGGCGATGTCGACGCGGGCTCGGTGCTGAGCGCGGCTCGCGCGGAGCTCGACGCCGCCGGCATCGACCCCGACTACCTGGAGCTGCGCTCGGCGCGTTGACCTCTCCCCCGTCGACCGCGTCAACGGCTCCACCCTGCTGGCCGTGGCCGCCCAGGTGGGCAGGGCACGCTTGATCGACAACACGATTCTCCGAGGAGGCTCAGGATGACTCGTCCCACCCAGCCGGCGATCACGCTCACCAAGCTCGTGGAGAAGAAGGCGCTCGGCGAGCCGATCGCCATGGTCACCGCCTACGACTACCCGAGCGCCCAGGTGGCCGAGCAGGCCGGCATCGACGTGGTGCTGGTGGGCGACTCCGGCGCGATGACCGTGCTCGGCTATGCCTCGACCGTGCCGGTGACCCTCGACGAGCTGCTGATGCTGGCGTCGGCGGTGCGGCGCGGGCTGTCGACGCCGCTCCTCGTGGGCGACATGCCCTTCGGCTCGTACGAGGCCTCCAACGAGGAGGCGATCCGCAACGCGCAGCGCTTCATCAAGGAGGCGGGCTGCGACGCCGTGAAGCTCGAGGGAGGAGGTACCTCGGCCGAGCGGGCTCGCGCGATCATCGGCGCGGGCATCCCGGTGATGGGCCACGTGGGCCTCACGCCCCAGTCGGCCACCGCTCTGGGGGGCTACCGCTCCCAGGGGCGCACCGCCGAGCGCGCTCTCGAGGTGCTGCACGACGCGGTGGCCCTGCAGGAGGCCGGTTGCTTCTCGATCGTCTTCGAAGCGATCCCCAGCGCGCTCACCGAGATGATCATGCCGAGGCTGCACGTGCCGGTGATCGGCATCGGCGCCGGACCGGCCACCGACGGTCAGGTACTCGTGTTCCACGACCTGCTGGGCATCTATGACGGGCACGCGGCGCGCTTCGTCAAGCGCTACGCGAACGTCCGGGAGCAGATGATCAGCGGCGTGGGCGCCTACGTCGAGGACGTGCGGGCGCGCCGCTACCCCGCACCCGAGCACGGCTACACGATGGCGCCCGACGAGATCGAACGCCTGCACGAGCTGCTCGGCCAGGGCACGGGCGAGCCCTTCACCGGCGGCTTCACGCTCTGACCGGCTGACGATCTTCATGGCCGGCGTAATTCGCCGGCGCGACTCCCGTTGGAACCGCACATCCCGTGTCACCCCAACGGAAGGATCAGTCATGAGGAAGCTTCATCGCAGTCGCGCCTCGGCCTCGATGGTCGTGGCTTGCGTGGCCCTGTTCGTTGCCCTTGGCGGAGTCGGTTATGCCGCCGCCACGATCGATAGCGGCGCCATCGTCAACAACACCATCCGCTCCAAGGACGTGAAGAATCGCGGTCTGCGCGGCGGCGACCTACGCAAGAACACGCTCGGCGGCGCCCAGATCAAAGAGTCCAAGCTGGCGGAGGTCCCCAGCGCCGCGAATGCCGGCGACGCGTCCGCGCTGGGAGGCTCCCCGGCCGGCGCCTACGTCAAGGGTGACGCTCGTGGCCTGGCCGTGGCCGGCGCGACGATCGACGACAGCGGAACCCTGCAAAGCTGGTTCAACCGGGCCGGCGGAGCGCCGACGGTCGGCGGCGGCGGCGACGATGACGGCGAGTACTTCGTCGAGTTTCCCGGAGTCTCGACGTCGCAGACCACACACGTCGCCACGGCGAACCTGATCGGAGCACCGGGCCTGGTCACGGTCGACTTCACTGGCGGCAAGGTGCACATGCGCACTTGGGACGGCGACGTTGCGACGGACACGTTCCAGGCCGCAGACCACAGCTACACGGTCCTCGTGCACCCCTCCGGTGCCGGCGGCTGACCCCAAGCAGCAGCCCTGAACCTGCGAGCCGGGCCAAGTGGCCCGGCTCGCCGTGTTGCAAGTGCGTGTACAGGCAGCAACTTATGTGCACCTGAGGGGTTAGCCTCAGCGCCCACAATGCTCAAGGGGAGGTCTTCATGTCTCGAACTATTCGCCGGCTGATTCCGTCGCCGGCCATGATCGTGGCGATCGTGGCGCTTGTGATGTCGCTCGGCGGCTCGGCTTACGCCCTGGTGATCACCGGCAAGTCGATTCGCAACAACACCGTCACCGGCAAGGACATTCGTTCGCACTCGCTGCGCGGGCACGACCTGCGCGCAGATACCGTCGGCGGCGGGGCGGTCAGGGAATCTTCGCTGGGACAGGTCCCAGCGGCTACGTCGGCCGCCAGTGCAACGGGTCTCGACTACTGGGCGGTCGTCAACGCCAACGGCGTGCTGGTCCGCGGCCGGGGCCTCGTCGCAGGCGATCCCGCGGGTCGAACGGGCGAGGGGATCTACCACGTGGTCTTCAACCGCGACGTACGCGGCTGCGGCTACGTGGCCACGGTCGGCAGCCCGACCGTGGATGCCATCCCGCCTGGAGGCCAGGTTCACGTGGCCTCCCATCCCACCAACGTCAACGGCGTGCGGGTGCGCACCGCAAACGACGCCGGCGCGAACCTCGACAGGCCGTTTCACCTAGCGGTGACCTGCTGAGAAACCTGTTCTGAGCCCCGGGGCCCGTCTCAGGACGGGCCCGGGCGCTCGGGATACTCCACCTGGCGCAGCACCTTGGCCGGCGCGCCCGCCGCGATCGAGAACGGCGGGATGTCGGTGGTCACCACGCTGTTGGCCCCCAGGACGCTGCGCTCGCCGACCGTCACGCCGCTCGTGACGATCACGTTTGCGCCGCACCAGACGTTGTCGCCCAGGCGCGTCGGGCCCTTGGTACTGAACCCCTGCCAGGGCACGGGCTTGTCCGGGTCGTCGAAGCGATGGTTGCCGTCGGTGATGAAGCAGCCGTTGGCAAACATGCAGTGAGCGCCGATCTCCACGAGGTCGACCGCGGCCACCATCACGCCGAGGTTCAGGAAGCTTCCCGAGCCGATCCGGATGCGCGCCTCGTCCGGTGCGGTCAGCCAGACGTGGGGCTCGAGCAGGACATGCTCTCCGACCTCCAGCCGCCCGTCCGCGAACGCCTCGAGGACGTTGCCGTGCAGTGGCCAGCGGGCGAAGGCCTGGCGCCGGGCAAACTCGCGGTGAATGCGCACCCGGTTCCATGGCAGCGAGTTGCGCTCGTACCAGAGCCACTTCCGCCACCAGAGCCGAGCCGGGGACACGCCAGGCAGCTTGCCAGCTTGTGCAGGCTCGGAGCCGAGTGGCCGATGAAAGGAACGATGGACTCGTTGTCCGACCTTCCCGACGCGGAGACCTTCGCCGCTCTGCTCGCGCGTGAGGAGCTGCGGCGCTCCCGGACCGGCGAGTCGCTCGCCGTGGCGGTGCTCGACGTGGACGGGATCCGCGCCATCAACGTGCAGCACGGTCCCGCCGAGGGCACGGAGATGCTGCGCCGCTGTGCCGATGCGGTGCGCAGCACGATCCGCACCATCGACCAGATGGCCCGCACCGGGCCCGACGACTTCGCCGTGCTGCTGCACGCCACCGATTCGCGCAGCGCACACATCTGGGCCGAGCGCTTCGAGGAGGTCTTCGAGGCCGGACTGCGCGGCCATCCCGCCGCCCCGGTCACCTGCTCGGTCGGCCTGGCCGACAGCGACGAGGCCCCGACCTTGCTCGAGGTCGCCGCACGCGCGCGCAAGCGCATGGAGGTCGTGCAGACGGTGCGCAAGCTGCGCCGGACGCGCGAGGGCGGCAGCGACAGCTGCGGGGGACGGTCCCACTTCGTCGGTAGCACTAAAGCTTTTGCTCGCTGCCGATTGGGCCCCATGGCCCTAAGGGTCTGTGTCGTTTCCCCAATCTGGAGGTGGTCTATATGAGTCGCTTCTCCTGGAAGCGCCTGCCGTCGCCCGCGATGGTGGTGGCGTTCGTCGCTTGCTCGCCGGTATTTCGGGCACTGCCATTGCTCTGCCGGGTAAGAACACTGTCGACTCCGGAGATCTCAGGCGCGGCGCGGTGAAGACCGCGGACATTGCTCGGGGCGCCGTGACGGGCGCGAAGGTCCGCAGCCGCACCCTGACCGGCTCGAACGTCAGGGACAACAGCCTGACCGGCGCGAAGATCGACGAGAGCAGCCTGGGACGGGTGCCCTCGGCCGGCACTGCGAACTCGGCGAATACAGCGAATTCCGCCAACACGGCCAACACCGCGAACAGCGTCGGCGGCGTGACGATGAGCCGAATCGACTTCCGCAGGGCGGACGTGAGCGGCGAAGGCCCGGTCACGATTCTCAACGTAGGTGGGCTTCAGCTTCGCGCTCAGTGCGGGCCGGCCGCCGACCAGCTCGATGTGACGGCGACAACGAGCGTCAACGATGCTGACCTGTTCGGATACGGCGTGGACAGCGCCCTCGCGAACCTCGTCGAGGAGAATGGCTTCGACATTGGCGAAATCGTCATCGTCGATATCGACGATGAGACGGATGTTCAGCAGACGCTCAGCTACCGAACCGATGCAGGGTCCGTGGTCGATGCGACTTTCACGATCCACGACGACTTTGCACCCACGTCAACGGGATGCCAGGTCGCAGGCTACGCGACGGCCTCCGGCTGATCAGACCGACGGAGAACCTCAGGCGGCGGCTGCGACCGTAGGTTGCGGCCGCCGCTGCCGGGCAGGCTAAAGGCCGCCGGCTGCGGCCGATTAGCGGGCCATGAAAAGGCCCTCCCCCGCTCTGATCATCGCCTGCGTGGCGCTCTTCCTCTCGCTTGGCGGCGTGTCCTACGGCGTCGCCACCGGCTTCATCGACAGCCGCGAGATCAAGAACAACACGATCCGTAGCAAGGACATCCGCAACGGCCAGGTGACCGGCGCCGACGTGAAGGAAGCGTCGCTCGCCAAGGTCCCGAGCGCGGGCAGCGCCGACAGCGCCGGCACGGCGAACAGCGCGACCACGGCGAGCACAGCGGCCAACGCGGCTCACGCGACCACCGCCTCCAACGCCGCCAACGCCGACGCGGTGGGCGGCGTTAGGGAGCGGCCGATAAACGTGCGCCTCGACGCGGGCACGCCCTTCGGCCAGGTGTTCAGCCTCGGCGGCATGGTGATCGAGATGGGATGCAACGCGGTGGGCGGCCCGGCCGGGAACGTGGACTTCGGCCTCGATACCACCGTCGCCGACGCCGAGGCCGTGATGTGGGGCTGGCACAACACCGGCGCGAGCGGAAACAACGAGGAGTACGCCTCGCCCAACGACTTCGATCCCGGCGAGTCGAGCGGGTTGGGTCCCGGTATCGACGGCATCGCCGGAGGGTTCTACGGACAGTACGAGATCAACTACGAGGCGCCCTCGGGCTCAGTGGTGACCGCGTCGATCGCCATCAGCGAGACCACCAACGCGTTCGGCGGCACCGCGGACTGCATCCTCTACGGCCACGCCCGCCAGTCGGGCTGACCTCCAACCCAGCCGGCTAGGCGGCGGCTGCGACCTTCGGTCGCGGCCGCCGCTGCTGCTTGCGCGCCGGCGGCTTGACCATCCCGGCCAGGAAGCGCCCGGTGTAGGAGCGGTCGGCCTTGGCCGCCACCTGCTCGGGCGTGCCCTGGGCCACCAGTGCGCCGCCCTCCTCGCCGCCCTCGGGGCCGAGGTCGATGATGCGGTCGGCGGTCTTGATCACGTCGAGGTTGTGCTCGATCACCACCACGGTGTTGCCCTGGTCGACGAGCCGGTTGAGCATCTCCAGCAGCCTCTGGACGTCGGCGAAGTGCAGGCCGGTGGTGGGCTCGTCGAGGATGTAGAGCGTGCGGCCGGTCGCGACCTTGGACAGCTCGCTGGCCAGCTTCACGCGCTGGGCCTCGCCGCCCGACAGCGTCGTGGCGGGCTGGCCCAGCTTGATGTAGTCGAGGCCCACGTCGTGCAGCGCTCGCAGCTTGCGGGCGATCTTGGGGATGTGCTGGAAGAAGTCGACCCCCTCCTCGACCGTCATGGCCAGCACGTCGGCGATCGTCTTGCCCTTGAAGCGCACCTCGAGCGTCTCGCGGTTGTAGCGCCGGCCGTGGCACTGCTCACAGGGCACGTAGACGTCGGGCAGGAAGTGCATCTCGATCTTGATCTGGCCGTCGCCGCGGCAGACCTCACAGCGCCCGCCCTTCACGTTGAACGAGAAGCGGCCCGGCTTGTAGCCGCGCGCGCGGGACTCCTGAGTGCGCGAATAGAGCTCGCGGATGTGGTCGAACAGCCCGATGTAGGTGGCCGGGTTGGATCGCGGCGTGCGCCCGATCGGCGACTGGTCGATGTTGATGATCTTGTCGACCTGATCGAGCCCGCTGATGCGCCGGTGGGCGCCGGGCCGCTGCTTGGCCCGGTGCAGGCGGTTGGCCACGGCCTTGAAGAGGACCTCGTTGACCAGCGTGGACTTGCCCGAGCCCGAGACGCCGGTGACGGCGCAGAACGTGCCCAGCGGCACCTTCACGTCGATGTCGCGCAGGTTGTGCTGCGAGGCGCCCTCCACCTCGATGTAGCCCGACGGGCGCCGGCGCTTGCGGGGCAGCGGAATCTCGCGCTCGCCGATCAGGAACTGCCCGGTCAGCGACTCGGCGGTCGCCATCACCTGCTCCGGCGTGCCCTCGGCCACCAGCCAGCCGCCGTGCTCGCCGGCGCCCGGGCCGAGGTCGACCAGGTGATCGGCCGCCCGCATGGTGCCCTCGTCGTGCTCGACGACGATCACCGTGTTGCCGAGGTCGCGCAGCCGCTCCAGGGTGGCGATCAGCCGCTCGTTGTCGCGCTGGTGCAGCCCGATCGACGGCTCGTCGAGGATGTAGAGCACCCCCACGAGCGACGAGCCGATCTGGGTGGCCAGCCGGATGCGCTGGGCCTCGCCGCCCGACAGCGTGGCCGCCGCGCGCTCGAGCGAGAGGTAGCCCACCCCGACGTTGTCAAGGAAGCGCAGGCGCTCGTCGATCTCGCGCAGGATCATGCGGGCGATCTGGCGCTCGGTGTCGCTGAGCTCGAGCGCCTCCACCCACTCGATCGCGCGGCGCGCGGACATGCGCGTGAACTCGTTGACGCCCAGCCCGCCGACCTTCACGGCCAGCGACTCGGGGCGCAGCCGTGCTCCCTTGCACTCGGGGCACGGCCGCAGCGTCATGTATTCCTCGATCTTCTCGCGCGACCAGTCGGAGTCGGTCTCGCGGTAGCGGCGCTCGAGGTTGGGGACGATCCCCTCGAAGGTGGTCATGTACGAGCGCCGGCGCCCGTAGCGGTTGCGGTAGGAGACGTAGATCTTCTCGCCGTTGGTGCCGCGCAGGAAGCAGTTGCGGACGTCGTCGGTGAGGTCTTCCCAGGGAGTGTCCATGTCGACCTCCCACTTGTCCGCGATGGCGGAGGTCATCTGCTCGTAGTAGTTCGAGGCGCTCGTGGACCAGGGCAGGATCGCGCCGTCGTTCAGCGTCAGCGAGGGGTCGGGCACGATCAGCTCCGGGTCGATCTCCATCTGGGACCCCAGGCCCGTGCAGCGCGGGCAGGCGCCGTGCGGAGAGTTGAAGGAGAACAT
This sequence comes from uncultured Thermoleophilaceae bacterium, assembly GCA_963728155.1. GTDB lineage: Bacteria > Actinomycetota > Thermoleophilia > Solirubrobacterales > Thermoleophilaceae > JACVRW01. The sequence goes on from CAVSJF010000006.1 coordinate 530,580, forward strand.
GCGCGGCTCGAGCTCGGGCATCGAGGTGCCGCAGTGCAGGCACATGAAGCGGTCCGAATAGGTCGTGACCTCGCCCGAGTCGACGTGTTCGATGTCCACGAGCCCCTCGGCCCGCGCCACCGCGGTCTCCACGCTGTCGGCCAAGCGCTTGCGCAGGTCGTGGCGCATCACCAGGCGGTCGATCACCACCGAGATGTCGTGCTTGTACTTCTTGTCGAGGACGATGTCCTCCTCGAGGCGGCGCAGCTCGCCGTCGACCTTGACGCGGGTGAAGCCCTCGGCTCGCAGCTCCTCGAAGAGCTTGCCGTACTCCCCCTTACGCCCCCGGACCGCCGGCGCGAGCACCATGAACTTCGTGCCCTCCTCGAGGGTCATCACCTGATCGATGATCTGCTCCGCGGACTGCGCCTCGATCGGCCGGCCGCAGTTGTAGCAGTGCGGATGGCCGACTCGGGCCCACAGAAGCCGTAGGTAGTCGTAGATCTCGGTGACCGTGCCCACCGTCGAGCGCGGGTTGCGCGAGGTGGTCTTCTGGTCGATCGAGATGGCGGGCGACAGGCCCTCGATGGAGTCGACGTCGGGCTTGTCCATCTGCCCCAGGAACTGGCGCGCGTAGGCCGACAGCGACTCCACGTAGCGGCGCTGCCCCTCGGCGTAGATGGTGTCGAAGGCGAGGCTCGACTTACCGGAGCCCGAGAGGCCCGTGATCACGATCAGCGCCTCGCGCGGGAGCGCTCAGATGGAGGTCCTTGAGGTTGTGCTCGCGGGCCCCAGAAACGACTATTTCGCCACTCGGATTCAAGCAATAACGAGTGTAGAGCCGCGCCCGGATCGAACGGGTGTTCGTTCACGCAAGTTGCGGGTTTCCTACCTACGCACCGTCACCGTCATCTTCATCTCGGCGTGAATGGTGCACACCATCGTGTACTTGCCGGCCTTCTTGAGCTTGCGCGTGAAGGTGTAGTCGCTCGCGGAGAGCCTCGAGTTGAAGCCCTTCACCCCGTCGGGACGGCGCGTCAGGCGCACGTCGTGTACGTCCCCGGGCGAGGAGGGCCAGCGCCACACGATCTTCGTGGACTTCGGCACCGTCAGCGAATCGGGGGCAAAGAAGTTGTCGCGCACCTTGACCACCCTCGGCTCGGGCGCGGCGCTCTCGGCCTGGCTCAGCGCAACGGGGATGAAGGCGGTCGTGGCCAGGGCCATACATGCGACGGGGATCCTCTTCCTCAAGGCCTGCTCCTCTTCTCTCGTCAGTGGGACGCCGCCCGGCTCGAGGCCGGGCGGCTTCCCCTAACGCTAGTTGGAATCGAAACGCTCGAGCGGCTGAATTCCGGGCACCGTCGAGTGCGGATGCCTCACCCAGCTCTTCTCGAAGGTGGCCGGGTCATCCACGGTTCCGGCGACCCACCCGAGTGCCTCGGGAAGGACTGCCGGATCCAACGTGTTCTGCGCCGGGCCGGGACACGCCGCGAACGTCGATCCGTTGGCGGGCAGGTTCGGGCTCAGTGTGACATTGCCCTCGAAGCAGTTGCCCGTTCCGCTGCCGTCGTAGACGATGTCGCGGCCGTTGAGGTCGTTGCCCCCCCGGCCGAACTGGTTGCCTCGCACGGTGATGTCCCTAAGCACTGCGGCCTCGCGCAGCTTCGGGTTGTTGCTGCCCTGCAGCTGCACGGCGGGGACTGCGGCAAAGGCTCCCAGGTAGTTCCCGAAGAAGCGGTTGCCCTCCACCGTCGTGTCCTGGCTTCCGAACAGCAGCACGCCGACTCCGATCGGGTACGGCAGGTCGGCCGCCGAACGGTCCGGGATCTCGAAGGGCGCCCCGAAGTAGAAGTTGAAGTTGTTCCAGAACACGTCGTTGTCCGCGATCACGTTGTCCTGGGGCGGCGGGTACTTCTCGCTGTCGAGCGTGTTCGGGATGATCCCCGCGCCGTTGTTGTACCAGCGGCTCTTGGTGATGGTCGTGTAGCGCATGTTGGTGCCGGAGAAGCCCAGCACGTTGCCCCACGAGTCGACGTTCTTCACCAGCGTGCGCTTCTTCTTGCCCTTCTGCGGCGGGGTCTGGCCGACGTAGAAGCCCGAGTCGTTGTTGTAGAACGCCTCGGAGTTGGTCATCCGCCCGCCCTTGGAGTTGAAGGCGTAGATGCCGTAGACCCCGCAGCGCTCGGCCACCAGGCGGTCGAGGCGGTAGCCGTCCGCGTTGGTCACGAAGAAGCAGTTGGCCTTGTAGTTGCGCGCGTGAAAGCCGCGGATGCTGACGCCGTCGGAGCCGTTGACGAACACCGCGTTCTGCGCGGCGCCGGACCTGAGGGTCTTGCCGTTGAGGACCACGCGGCCCGGTCGCTTGACGTTGCCGATCAGCTCGAGCCCGTCGTAGCGCTTGCCCGTGATGGTCAGTCCCTCGCGGTAGGTGCCGCGGCCGACACGGATGGTGTCCCGCCCGTCGGCCAGCCTGAGCGCCGACGCGATGGTCTTGTAGCGACAGGCCTTCTGCTTGCAGACCTTGAACTTCTGGGCCTTCCCCTTACCGGCCTTCGGGCCCTGGCCCGGATCACCGGGGGGCGGGTAGTCGTTCTGCGCCGCCGCCGTCGCCGGCACCAGCAGAACGGCCGTCGTGACGGCGGCCGCGATCGCGCGCTTCATGCAGTTGTTCCTCTCACTGGGTCAAGGATCCACCAGGTACCAGCCGGCCATGCCGACGTCCTGGTGGCTGAAAACGTGGCAATGGTAGAGCCACCGCCCCGGATTATCCTCCACGAAATCCGCGGTGATCGTCTCGTTGGGGCCAAGCGTCGGGCAGTCGACGAAGGCGCCCGACGGGTCCCGCCACCGGTGGCCGTGGATGTGGAAGGTGTGAAAGTTGCCGTCCATCCCCATCACGTGGATGGCCACGCGCTGGCCGACTCGCGAACGCATCGTCGGCGTGTTTCCGGCGTATGTGCGGCCGTTGATGCAGTGCAGCAGCCGCGGGATGCCGGTGACCTGGGGCGGGAAGTTGTGCATGAACAACAGGTGCTCGACGTCGGGTGGCGGCGCGCCGCGCTCGCGCACCACGATTCCCCCGAACAGTCCGCGTGTGGTGTTCAGCGTGTGGTTGGGCCCGTGGTCGTGGTAGGGCCATACCCCCACCGAGTCCGGGGTGGCCTCCCAGAAGTACGTGAACTCCTCCTCCGGCCCCACGAAGCCCCCCGCGCGGGTGAAGTCGCCCAGGTAGGCGCCGTCGTACTCGGGGTTGTAGCGGACGCCGTGGGCGTGGACGGTCACCGCCTGGCGCAGCTTGCGCTCCGCGTTGCGGAAGTGCACCACGATCACGTCGCCCACCTCGGCGTAGATGGTCGGCCCGGGCATGCGGGGCCGGCCGAGCGGCGTCGCGAAGCCGGCGGAGAACTCCTGGTAGACGAACGCGCGAAACGTGCGCCGGCGGGGAACGCGGTCCTTCATCCACTCGTCGCGTCCTCTTGGCGCGGGGTCCCAAATCACGCTTCGCGCCGCGATCCAGTATTCGCGCCGGCGCCCACCCGGCTGGGGCTCGGGGGTGGGGAACTGCGCCTGGTCGATCGGCTCGGCCGCCGGGGCGGGGCGCTGCACCCCGGCGGCCGCCGCGTCAAGGCGCGCCACGTCCTTCGGCGAGTTGACGATCACCCGCTCTCCGTTGAGCGTGCAGATCAGGCCCAGCCCACCCCCGGCAGCCAAAAAAGAACGCCGGTCCAAACCGGCGAGCGGAGCGCTGTCGGGGCGGGGGTCCTGGGGCAAGACCCCAGACCTATCAGACCCGGCTACCGTTCGCCAGACATGCGCTTTGGCTACACGATCCTCTACGTGCGCGACGTCGCGTCGAGTTTGGAGCTCTACGAGGCGGCTTTCGCGCAGAAGCGGCGCTTCGTGCACGACAGCGGCCAGTACGCCGAGCTGGAAACTGGCGCCACCACACTCGCCTTCGCCTCACGCGACCTCGCCGCGTCCAACCTCCCTCCCCAGTTCCGCCCGGCCCAGGTCGGCGCGCCCACGCCGGCCTTCGAGGTGTGCTTCGTGACCGAGGACGTGCGGTCGGCGTTCGAGCGAGCCGTGAAAGCCGGCGCGGCGGCGGTGAGCGAGCCGCAGACGAAGCCCTGGGGACAGGACGTGGCCTACGTGCGTGATTCCGACGGTAATTTGATCGAGCTGGCGTCGCCGATCTAGCGGCGCGAGCCGCCGAGCGCCTAGCTCCGCCCCGCCCGGGCGTAGACCTCGTCGAGCAGCGCCGCGGGGTCCGCGAGCTGGAAGTTCTCGCTCAGGTAACGCGCCGTGTCCTCGCGGGGCGAGCCGTCGAGGGCCATCTTCAGCGCGATCACGCGGGCACCCTCCGGCTGGGGTGTTGGCGGCTCCGCGGCGACCTCGGGCTCCTTGGCCGCGACCTCCTCCACCTCGGCGATCAGCTCGTCGTCGAGCTCGTCCGCCGGCGGGGGCTCCTCGGGAGCCGGCTCTGCCAACGGCTGCTGACGCAGGTTCGCCAGGTCGGCACGCAGCCCCTCCACCGCCTCGCGCACGCCGCCCACCAGCTCGTCCAGGCGGCGCTCGAGGGCGTCGGCGCGCTCGCTCAGCCGGCCCGCGGCCTCTCGAGCGCGTTCACTCCCCAGATCGGCCTCGGCCCGGATCCGCTGGGCCTCCTCGCGCGCCGCGGACTCCATCGCCGCGGCGCTCTGCTCGGCCGCGGCCACGATCGCGCGGACCTGCTCGGCAGCGGAGCTCGCCGCGGACCTGGGACTCTCGGGCGTCATCGCCAACCCAGCGTAACGCCTACTTCTTGACCCGGAACGCGCCCCTCATGAAGGGATGGATGCGACAGAAGTAGGTGTACGTGCCGGCGTCGAGATTCTTCGGCGTCTGCCACTCGGTCGCTCCGCTGCCGGTGGTGCTGGGAGCGTCGCTGCCCAGGGTCCCCGATTCGAACTGAACCGGGCCGTCGGCGATCGGATAGGCGATCCCGGTCGACCGGTTGCACGGCGCCTTGCACGAGCTGATCGAGTGGTAGACTCCGGCGGCTGTCGTCGCCGTTGCGGAAGTTCAGCGACCCTCCCGGCGCGATCACCGGGGGCAGGCCACCGGTGCCGGTGAGGCTCAGGTCGCCGAGCGTGTACTTGAAGTTGAGGATTTCGACGTTGCCGCCCGTGACCGGCCCGTCGGGCAGCTTGCGCGGATCGGGCAGGCGGGTTTCCTGGCCGCCATGGTTGTCGTTCTCGGCCAGGTGGCCGTGGGTCGGGCGCCCCGGATGGTTGACCCGCCGCCGGAACGGGTCCTTGCCCGGCCCGCTCTCGGCCATGTAGACGACCATGATCCCCATCGACTCCGCCCAGGCGGCGCGCTTGGTGTCGTAGGTCGCGCTGGTCCAGAGCGTGTCGCCCTTGCGGATCTTCACGCGCCAGTCCTGCGGCGTGCCGGTCATGGCGACGTCCCACGACACGGCGCCCGCGGGCTCGAAGTACTTGGCCTTGGAGCGGAAGAGGTGTGCGTTGCTGCCGCGGCCCCTGGGCGCCTCGGAGCGGCAGCGCTTGCGGGCTCGCGCCGTGGTGATGCCCGCGCAGCGCCCCTTGTCGATGCGCGCGCCCGCGCGGCGCACCCAGAGGTCGTTGTGGAGGCCGCCGGGATGCAGGTGGCCCGCCGTGGCCACCAGCACGCCGCTGCGATCGGCCGTCCACTCGTTCTTGGGAGCTCCGCCGGGGTAGGCCTGCGGGTCGTCGGTGGGGTAGGTGTAGCGCCCGTTGCGCCCAGAGCCCTTCGCGACGTCGAACACCGGATAGCCCGAGCCGCGCTCCACGTCCATCCAGATCGGATGCACGGGCGTGATCCCCGCGGCGAGCGGGGAGGTCTTGGGGATGAAGTCGATCTCGTAGACCATGTACACCTGGGTCGGCACCGGCGTGAGGTTGTGGATCATGTGGTTGAGCACCCACGTATCGGACGCCGTGTACTCGTAGCCGTAACCCTTGGGAATGCGCATGACCGTCTTCTCCTCACCGGCCGCGAAGAACAGCTCGGCGAAGGGCGAAGAGGACGACTGGCGGCTGATGTTGGCCCACACCCCGTGGTGGAGGTGGATCACGTCGACGCCGGGGACCTTGCCGTTGGTGTAGACGAGATCGGGCCGGATGCGGGTGATCCAGCCGTCGACCGCCGGCTTCTCGCGGATAATCCGGTTGTTGATCTCGTTCTGGCCCGGGATGATGTCGAACGGGCCGATCTTGTAGGTCATCCGCTTGGCGCCGTTGTCGCCCTTGGAGATGGCGACCGTGGCCGTTGGAGCCGCTGCGGCCGGAGCCACGAGAACGAGGGTGGTCAGGACAGCGGCGAGCGCGCATCCCGCGCGACGAAGGCAGAGCGGCATCAGATCATCCTAACCGCATTGTGCGGTGAGGCTGCGAATTTCTCACGTGGCTCCGGCTTCCGCCTCGGCTTCTTGCAGCTCGCGGCGCAGGGCCTTGATCTCGTCGCGCAGCTTCGCGGCGAACTCGAAGCGCAGGTCGTCCGCGGCGGCCAGCATCTCTTCCTCGAGCTCGACGATCGTGCGCCGGATCTCCTCCGCCGACATCCCCTCGGTCTCGTGCCGACGCCGGCCGCGGCCCACCGGCACCTTCGATTCCGACATCAGGAAGTCCGAGATGTCGGAGATGCCCTTCTGGATCGTCGCCGGCGTGATGCCGTGCTCCTCGTTGTACGCGACCTGGATGGCGCGGCGACGGTCGGTCTCCCCAATCGCCGTGCGCATCGCCGCTGTCTCCTTGTCGGCGTACATGATCACCGTGCCGCGGATGTTGCGCGCCGCGCGCCCGATCGTCTGGATGAGCGAGGTCTCGCCGCGCAGGAAGCCCTCCTTGTCGGCGTCGAGGATGGCCACCAGCGACACCTCGGGCAGGTCGAGCCCCTCGCGCAGCAGGTTCACGCCCACCAGCACGTCGAACTCGCCCAGGCGCAGCTCGCGAATGATCTGGATGCGCTCGAGCGTGTCGATCTCGGAGTGCAGGTAGCGCACCCGGAAGCCGTACTCGAGCAGGTAGTCGGTGAGATCCTCGGCCATCTTCTTGGTGAGCGTGGTCACGAGGGTGCGCTCCTCGGCCTCGGCGCGCAGGCGGATCTCCTCCATCAGGTTGTCGATCTGGTTCTTGGTCTCGCGCACGTCGACCTCGGGGTCGACCACCCCCGTCGGGCGCACGATCTGCTCCACGATGCGGCTCGAGTGGTTGCGCTCGAACTCCCCCGGTGTGGCCGACACGAACACGATCTGCCGCACCCGTTCGAGGAACTCGTCGAAGGTCTGGGGCCGGTTGTCCATCGCGCTCGGCAGCCGAAAGCCGTGGTCCACGAGGGTCTGCTTGCGCGAGCGATCGCCCTCGTACATGCCGCCGATCTGGGGCACCGTCTGGTGCGACTCGTCGATGAAGCACACGAAGTCGTCGGGGAAGAAGTCGAGCAGGCAGTAGGGCCGCGCGCCGGGCTGGCGACCGTCGAGGATGCGCGAATAGTTCTCGATCCCGTTGCAGAACCCGAGCTCGCGCAGCATCTCCATGTCGAACTGGGTGCGCTGGCGCAGGCGGTGGGATTCGAGCAGCTTGCCCTCGGCCTCGAGCTCCTTGGTCCGCACCTCGAGCTCGTCGCGTATCTCGCCCACCGAGCGCTCGATGGTCTCGCGGTCGGTGGCGTAGTGGGTCGCGGGCCAGACCGCGGCGAAGTTCAGCTCCTTGATCACCTCGCCGGTCAGCGGGTCGAACTCGTGCAGTGCCTCGATCTCGTCACCGAAGAAGACCGCCCGGTATGCGGTCTCCGCGTAGGCGGGAAACACCTCGAGCGTCTCGCCGCGCACGCGGAAGGAGCCGCGGCCGAGCACCGCGTCGTTGCGCGTGTACTGGATGTCGACGAGCTTGCGCAGCACCCCGTCGCGGTCGACCATCTCACCCGTCTTGAGCATGAGCATCAGGCGGTCGTACTTCTCGGGCGAGCCGAGGCCAAAGATGCACGACACGCTGGCTACGACGATGGTGTCGCGTCGCCCGAAGAGCGAGGCGGTGGCGGCGTGGCGCAGCCGCTCGATCTCCTGGTTGATCGAGGAGTCCTTCTCGATATAGAGGTCCTGCGCCGGGACGTAGGCCTCCGGCTGGTAGTAGTCGTAGTAGGAGACGAAGTACTCGACCGCGTTTTGGGGGAAGAACTCGCGGAACTCGTTACACAGCTGAGCGGCCAGCGTCTTGTTGTGGGCGATCACCAGGGCCGGGCGCTGGACCTGCTCGATGGCGAAGGCCATGGTGGCCGTCTTGCCCGAGCCGGTGACTCCCAAGAGCGTCTGGAAACGGTCGCTCTCGTTGATCCCCTTGGCCAGCCCGTCGCGCGCGGCGGGCTGGTCGGCAACGGCCTGATAGGCGGGATTGACCTTGAATTCGGGCACCCTCCGAGACTAGCGCCGGGCGCGGCTACTCGTAGACCACCAGCTCGGGCGGAGGACGCAGGGCAAGCACGCGCGTGGGCGCCATCAGGTTCGTGTCCTCCTCGTAGAAGAGCTTGAAGCCGTGGTGGCGCTTGCGGCGGCCGCGCGTGAAGTTGTGGTACCTCGAGATCTTGTTGGCCCGGTCGCCGAAGCCGTCCACGTTGACCGTGAGCGCCACGCCTGGGTACTGCTTGAGCGCGCCCTCGTTCTGGATCATCTCGTCGGTGAAGCGGTGCACCACGAGCAGCTTCTCGGGCAGCTTGTTCTCACGCACGATCCGCGACAGATAGGCCGATACCCGGTTGATGGTGGCGGCGTCGGTGGACCCGATCTCCTGACCCGGGAGCGCCGGGGGGTCCATGCTCCACTCCGGATCGAGCGCCACCGACACGTCGGGCTCCAGCAGGAAGCGCCGCAGCGCCCGCACCTCGTCGAGGAACGACGCGTACCCCGGCTGGATGTCGAGGATCAGCAGCATGTCGTTGCGCCGCGCGGCGCGCAAATAGCGCCGGAGCACCCGCGGCTCCTGGCGCATGGCGTGATCGCCGTCGTCGCCCGGGTCGCTCTGCACGATCGTCGAGATCAGCTCGAAGGCGGGGAGCACGGGGCGGCCGGGTCGCGCGTAGTCGCGGGCCTGGCGCTCCAGGCGCCGCGCGACCGCTTGCGGGCTTCCGATGCCGAGGGTGCCGAGCTCGCGGGCCTGGGGGGCGCCGTAGAAGGCCACCACGGTCTGCCGGGGAAAGAGCTTGCGGCCGCCCCGCGGCAGAGTGGGCGGCTCGCTCTCGCCCTCCGCGCCCGCCTGCGTGTCCTCGCCGTCGCCGTCGAGCAACGCCCCGGCCCCCACCACCACGAAAACGACCAGCGCCACCACGGCCAGCACGGCGCCCAGCGCCACCCGCCGCCTGCGGCGCACGGCCCGGCGCGCGTCCTCGCGTCTCTGTAAGCGAACCTCCTGATCCACCCTTCCTCGGTCTACCCGCTGAGGCCACGACGTATGTGACCATGGAGAGCTCATGGCGGTCGTGATCGCATCGGCGTTGGACAAGGACATGGCCGGAAGTCCGCTGTTTCGCGGGGTTTCCTTCAAGCTCGAACGCGGCGACCGCATGACCCTCGCCGGGCGAAATGGCGCGGGAAAGACCACGCTGCTGCGCATGATCGCCGGGCAGACGTCGGTCGACGGCGGCGAGCTCGCGTTCGAAAAGGGCGCGCGGGTGGCCCTGCACGACCAGCGGCCTCCGCGCGAGCGCGACCTGAGCCTGCGCGAGCACGTGCTTGCCGGCTGCGCGGAGCTGGTGGCGCTCGAGGAGCGCCTGCGGTCGCTCGAGGCGGCGATGGCCGAGCGCCCCGACGACGGCGCGCTGCTGGGCCGCTACGCGTCGGCTCAGACGCGGCTCGAGCACGCGGGCGGCTGGAACTGGCGCACGCGGGCGCTGGCGCCCCTTCACGGCCTGGGCTTTCGCGACGACCAGCTCGATCGCCCGCTGAACAGCTTTTCCGGTGGCGAGCTCACGCGGGCGTCGCTGGCGCGGGCGCTGGCCGGCGACCCCGACCTGCTGCTGCTCGACGAGCCCACCAACCACCTCGACATCGACGCGCTCGAATGGCTCGAGGGGTACCTGGTGGGGCTCGACGCGGCGATCGTAGTGGTGGCCCACGACCGCTGGTTCCTGGAGGCCGTCGGCACCTCGGTGCTGGAGCTGGAGGCGGGCCGCGCCCGCTTCTTCCCCGGTCCCTGGCACGCCTGGCGGCGCGAGCTGGCCGCGCGCGAGATCGCGCTGGGCAAGGCGATCGAGAAGCAGCAGCGCGAGATCGAGCGCATGGAGCGCTTCGTCGAGCGCTTTCGGTACAAGGCGACCAAGGCCCGTCAGGCGCAGTCGCGGGTCAAGAAGCTCGAGAAGATGGAGCGCATCGAGCGCGATCCGAACGACACGCGGTCGCTCGGATTCAGCTTCGGCGCCGCCGAGCGCACCGGGCGCGTGGTGCTCGAGCTGGAGGACGGAAGGCTCGAGGTGCCGGGGCGCACGCTGCTCGAGGACGGCGAGCTGTGGCTCGAGCGCGGCGAGCACGTGTCGCTGGTCGGGCCCAACGGGGCCGGCAAGACCACCCTGATCGAGGCTCTGGCCGGCCTGCGCGCCCTCGACGGAGGTCGGTCGCGCACCGGGCACAACGTGAAGCTCGGGTATCTGTCCCAGCACGCCGAGGAGCTGGGCATGCGCGGCACGGCGCTCGAGGCGGCGCAGCGCGCCACCGGCATGACTCCGAACAAGGCGCGGGCGCTGCTGGGCAGCTTCCTGTTCTCCGGGGACGAGGTGGAGAAGCCGCTCGACGGGCTCTCGGGCGGCGAGCGGCGGCGGCTCTCGCTGGCCGTGCTGGTGGCCTCGGGGGCGAACGCCCTGGTGCTGGACGAGCCCACCAACCACCTGGACCTCGACGCGCGGGAGGCCCTGGAGGACGCGCTGCTGGCCTTCGACGGCGCGGTCCTACTGGTGTCGCACGACCGGGCGCTGCTGGACGCGGTGGGCACGCGCACGATCGCCTTCGAGGACAGCCGGCTGCGCTCCTATGACGGTGGCTGGGCCGAATTCGCGCGGGTGCGCGAGGAGCGCCGCGAGGCGCAGGCCGGCGCCTCCGCCGCCCGGAAGCAGGAGCGCAGGGCCGCGGCCAAGCCGGCGGGCAACGGCCGCGCTCGCCCGGCGGGCCCGTCGAAGAACCAGGTGCGCCGGATCGTCGACCTCGAGCGCGACGTGGAGCAACGGGAGGCGGCCCTGCGCAAGCTCGAGGACGAGCTGGCCGATCCCACGATGTGGTCGAGCCCCTCGCGCACGGAGCGCAACACCAAGCGCCACGCGGATGCGAAGAGAGCCGTCGAGGAGGCCTACGCGGCCTGGGAGCAGGCTTCGGCGAAGAGCTGAGGGCTCAGTCCAGCAGGCTGGGCTGCCCGCGGCTGATCCGGTAGGAGAAACGCTTGTCGGGCAGCGCCTTGGCTGAGCGGCGCTTGACCGTGTCCACCCGGCGAAGCGTGCAGCTGAATCCCTTCTGCGAGGCCTCGACCAGGCCATAGCCGTGGTGGTCGAAGTCGGCGTCGACGGCCCAGGGATTGGTGTCCTTGAGGATGTCGATGATCGACTGAGGGGTGTTCGGCTCGAGGGGGTTGGCGCCGGGCAGGATGCCGCCGCCGCCCTCGCCGAGGCCCGGAGAGGAGATCGAGCCGCCGACGAACTCCGTGGCCAGCGGCTTCTTGTCCTCGTTGTTCAGGCGCACGTCGCCGGCGATGAAGGTGTGGATGTCGCCGGTCACGAACACCACGTCCTCGACCTTCTTGCGCTTGATGTGCTGGAGCAGCTCGCGGCGCTCCTGCGGGTAGCCCTGCCATGAGTCGAAGCCGATGTAGTCCCCGCCGGGATAGATCGTCGGCATGACCATCACCTGGTTGGCCATCACCTTCCACGCCGCGGGCGAGGAGGCCAGGCGCTTCTTTACGAAGCCCATCTGCCTGCGCCCCAGGAAGGTGCGCGGCTGGTCGAGCTCGGGGCAGGGGGGGCCGAGCTGCTCGTCCCCGCAGGGCTGGTCGGCGCGGTACTGGCGCTGGTCGGGCAGGATCAGGTCGACGGTGCGCCCGAAGCGCAGGGCGCGGTAGATCCGGTTGGTGCCGCGCTTGGCCGCGAAGGTCGGCATGCTCTCGAAGTAGGCCCGGTAGGCCGCGGCGCGGCGGGCGTCGGTGTAGAGCTTGTCCGGCGTCAGGCCGCCGGTGGGGCCCGCGCCGCCGGCGTAGTTGTCGATCACCTCGTGGTCGTCCCAGATCGAGATCATTGGGAACTTGGCGTGCACCTTGCGCAGCGGCGCCTCGGAGCGGTAGAGGCTGTACTTCGCCCGGTACTGCTCGAAGGTCGCCGCAAAGCCGATCGGGTCGGCGCGCACGGCGGCGAACGCGTCGCCGGGGGTGTAGTAGGCCTCGGCGTAGATGTAGTCGCCCAGGTTCACCACGAAGTCGACGTCCTCGCGGGCCAGCAGCGAGTGGGCGTTGAAGTAGCCGAATGTGTAGTCCTGGCAGGAGAAGAAGGCAAAGCGCACGGGCTGGCGCGAATCGGGCGGCAGCGCGGTGCGGAAGCGCCCGACGGGGCTCTCCGAGCCGCGGGTGGAGAAGCGATACCAGTACTGCTCGTAGGGATCGAGACCGGCGAGGCGCGCCTTGACCGCCCACGCCGACGCGGCCGAGGTGCGAATCAGGTCGCGCGCCACCACCCGCCGAAAGTCGCGGTCCCGCGCCACCTCGAGCTCAACGGTGCCGCTTCCTTCCACGTCGCTGACCCGCGTCCAGAGCGTGATCGCGTCGGGCGTCGGGTCGCCCGACAGCACACCCTCGGCGAACTCACCGCCCTTCAGAGAAGGCTTGCGGCGGGGCCGGTCCTGAGCGAAGGCGCCGGCGCCGCCCATGGCTGTGGCCAGCGCGAGGCCGCCGGCTCCGGCAACGAAGCCGCGGCGTGATGACACGTACCCGTCGGACAAGGCAGCGCCACCCTACCCGCACAGGGCCGGGCGGCGCCACTCACGTAACGCACTCTTTACAGACCGGGGAAGCGCGGCGTTCGCTGGACGATGTCCTCGATCGACCGCAGCACGTCGCTGCTGTTGACCTGCGCCAGGTCTCGCCCGGGACCGCCCGAGGCGCGGTCGCGGCGCCGGTTGCGGATCAGGAAGGCGTCGTCGCCGGCTCCCCCCGAGAGGCGCGACGAGCCCGTGGCCGCCGAGCCGTCGTTGCTTATTGCGCTGAGCGAGTCCCTGCCGCCCGCGCCGATCATCACGTTGTCGCCCTCGAAGTCGATCAGCCCGTCGTTGCCGGCGCGGCCGAGCAGGCGGTCGTCCCCGTCGCCGCCGAGCAGGAGGTCGGGCCCCGCCCCGGCGTCGATGCGGTCGGCCCCCGCAAACCCGCTGATGGTGTCCTGACCGGCTCCACCACTGATCCTGTCCTTGCCGCCGCTGCCGTCGAGGATGTCCACCCCGGGCCCGCCGGAGATGATCTTCACCGGCCCGCCCGCCTGGTCGCCTGTGTCCGGGCGGCACGCCGCGATGGCGTCGTTGCCGCTTCCGCCCGTGAGCTTCGCCGCTCCCGGGCCGCAGCGGCGATAGATGGTGTCGCTGCCGGATCCCCCATTGGCCTCCGTCGGCCCGGTGTCCGCGTTGATCTCGTCGGCACCGGCTCCGCCCTCCAGGCGAACCGGCACCGCGATCGTGTTGTAGCGCGGCTGGGCCACGGTCAGGATCTCGAGCTCATCCTTGCCGCCCAGGCCCTCGATCACCACGGACTGCACGGCCTGCGGCGCGCAGATCGCCATGCCAACGTCGTCGTTGTTCACGCCGAACACCGACGGCGCGCAGCCCGCTCCGGGGACCACGATCATGCGCTCCCCGCCACCCGGGCTAAACGCGGCCACGCTATACGACTGGGCTCCGTCGAAGCCCGTCCGGTGACCCACGAGGATCTGCTCGGAGGACTCGCCGCCCCTCACGAGCAGGGTGGTGCCCGAGATCTCGGCGGTCACGGCGCCGGCGGGTGCGGCGGCCGCGGCACAGGTCAGTCCGGCGATGAGGCTGGCGAGGAGGAGGCGGGAAGAGCTCATAGTGCTCTTGCTAATCGGTCGCGTGATCGGAATCTGAAGAGCTTGATGCGGAGAAGATGGCATGGAGATAGGCATATCACTATAAGTGCTTGACAGCTACCTGTTTCCGGTCTAGCGTGGCCCCCGTGCTGCAGCCGGTAAAGATCCGTGGCGCCCGGCCGATTTCCCCGGGCATGAGCCTTCCGCGCCGCCTCTCGTTCCTGTTCGTCCTGATCGTTTCGCTGCTGGTCCCGGCTGCCGTCGCGGCTGCGGCCCCGAAGCCCCTCATCGGCACGGCCATCGTCTTCTCGCGCGGCTTTGACGTCATGTATTGGGACAGCTTCGGCGGCCTGCGCCGCCTGGACCGCGGCGACGAGCCGTCGATCTCCTCCAACGGGCGCTTCGTGGCCTACCAGCAGCGCGGCGGCTCGGGCTGCGGCAAGGTTGTCGTCCGCGACCTGCGCACCGGCAAGAAGCTGTCGCTGCCCGGAATCGAGACCGGGGCGTGCGTGTCCGATCCGCAGCTGTCAGGCGACGGCCACTACGTGACGTTCTCCTCCCAAGGAACAGCCGCCGGCGATCCCAGCGCGATCTATCTCTACGACACGGTCGCCAAGCGCATGCTCCCCCTTCCGGCGCCGGTGCAGTCGGGCGAAACTGAGGACAGCCCTTCGCTGAGCGACAACGGCCGGCTCCTCGCCTTCGCCTCGAGCCGCATCCCGGTCAACGGCGACGACATCTACGTGGCCGACCTGAGTGCCCTCGAGACCACCGGGACCGTCTCACTGCTGCCGACCCCCGGGCTGCCGACCAGCGGCGACCAGACCCATCCCTACATGTCGGGCAACGGATCGCTGATCGGCTTCGAGACCGGACGCATCATCCTGCGTGAGCGCGACGTGCAGCTCTACAGTCGCGCCGAGAATCGCCTGATCGACGCCCCCGTCCTCAGCGCGGGACTCGACACCTACGACCCGGCCCCCGCGCCCAACGGCTCCTCGCTGCTCTTGACCAAGCGGATCACCGAGCTCGGCGACACCGAGATCTACCGCTTCAGCCTGGGCAGCGGCTCGCTGGTGCGACTCGGGGCGCTGCGGTCCGACCTGGGTGACGAGCACCCCTCGATCGCCGAGCCGGTCGAGATCTTCGACCGGACGGCGCCCAAGGTCAAGCTGAGCTGCAAGGCCATCGGCGGCCGCAAGCTGCGCTGCACCATTCGCACCAACGAGCGCGCGACGGCTCGCATGACCCTGAAGCTCGGCGGCACCACCAAGAAGACGCTGAAGCTCAAGCCCGGCCGCAACAAGCGCTTCACGCTGCGCGCCAAGGCCACCGGCCGCGGCAAGCTGAAGGCCGTGGTCAGCGATCCGAGCGGGAACACCACCCTCAAGCGCAGCCGCGGGCAGATCTCTCTAGAGGCCGAGCTCGCGGCCGTAGTGGTCGCGGTACTGGCCGCGGCGCTCGAGCACGTTGCCCACGTACGCGCGCGTCTCGGGAAAGGGGATGTCGCTCTCGGGGTCGAACTCCCCCGGCCCGCCCGCGTCAGCCACCCATCGGTCGGCGTTGGTGAGCCCCGCGTTGTAGGCCGCGATGGCCGGCGCCTCGTGCCCCTCGTAGTGGTCGAGCAGGTAGCGCAGGTAGTAGGCGCCGTACGAGATGTTGACCTGCGGGGTGGCGAGATCATCCTGCTCGAACCGGTATCCCCCGGACTGCTTGGCGATGAAGTCGGCGGTGTCGGGGGTGATCTGCATCAAGCCGCGCGCCCCCGCGTGTGACGTCTGGTCGCGAAAGCGTGACTCCTCGTAGATCACCGCGGCGATCAGCGATGCGTCGAGCTGCTTGTCGCGCGCCTGCTGACGGATGATGTCGTCGTGGCGCAGCGGCAGCGTTATGGCCTCGCGCACGGCGTCGTCGAGGCGGCCGATGCCCACCGCCGCGGCCACGCCGATCAGGGCGAGCACGCCCACCGCCACCAGGCGGCGGCGTCGTATCCGCGCGCTAGAGGCGCGCCGGGGGACGCGGGCGGCGTGAGAGCTCACGGGCCTTCGAGTTTGCCAAGGAGACGGGACAGTGTCTCTCTCAACTCATCGAGGCTGCCGTCGTTGTGCACCGTGAAGTCCGCTTTCCTCCGTTTCTCCTCCTGGGTGAGCTGCCGGCCGGTGCGCTCGGCCACGGCCGCGTGGCCGCGCGTGCCGGCGCGCTCCGCCCGCACCGCTTCGTCGGCCACCACCGCGATCGTCTTGTCGAACACCGCCTCCATACCCGACTCGAACAGCAGTGGTACCTCGACCACGGCCGCCGGCGGCGCGGGATCCGCCCCCTCCACCTCGGCGCGCCAGCCGGCCACCCGCGCGCCCACTCTGGGCCACAGCTCGCCCTCCAGCCACGCGCGCGCCTCGTCGTCGGCGAACACCCGCTCGGCGATGGCCGGGCGGTCGAGGCGGCCCGCTCGCACGACCTCGGGGCCCAGCCGCGCCGACACGAGGTCGCGCAGCTCGGGCGTGGCCAGCAGCTCGTGCACCACGGCGTCGGTCGAAAGGGTCGCGGCGCCCAGCTCGCCCAGCAGGCGAAGGGCCTCAGACTTGCCCGCGCCCAGCCCTCCGGTGAGGCCCACGAACGGGACCCCCACGGCTCCTCCTAGCGCTGCTCGGAGGCTTCTTCGGGCGCCGGCTCCGGCTCGCCGCTCTCGGCCGGGGCGTCGCCATTCTCCGGCTCGGGCGCCGGATCGTCGGTCGCCTCGCCCGGGGCCGCCGGCGACTCCGCCACCGGATCGGGCTCGAGCGGCGGAGCGTCCTCGAGCGGCGGAGCGTCCTCGAGCGGCGGCGCATCCTCGAGCGGCGGTGCGTCCTCGAGCGGCGGTGCGTCCTCGAGCTCCGCGGGGCTGCCGAAATCGGCCACGGCGGCGCGGAGATCGTCGATCCCGCTCACGCTCGGACCGGCGAATACGTCCTCGGAGAGGCCGAGGTCGGGCACGTCGCCGATCTCCTCCGAGGCGCTCTGCGCCGCGGCGCCGGCCTCGGTGGCCGACTTGATGTGCGCCAACTGCTCGGCCACGCGCTTCACGCTCAGCGAGAGGCGGCGGCGCTCGGAGTCGATCTCGAGGATCTTCACGCGCACGTCCTGGCCCGGCTCGAGGATCTCGCGCGGGTTCTCGACGTGGTGGTGGGCCAGCTCGGAGATGTGCACGAGCCCTTCGACGCCGTCCATGATCTCCACGAAGGAGCCGAAGGTCACGACCTTGGTGACCTTGCCCTCGAGCTCGTCGCCCACGCGGTAGGTGTTGATCACTCGCTGCCACGGGTCTTCCTGGGTCTGCTTGAGGCCGAGGGAGATGCGCTGGCGGTCGCGATCGATGTCGAGCACCTTGACCGGGACCACGTCGCCGATGGCGAGGATCTCGGACGGGTGGTTGACGTGCGACCAGGAGAGCTCGGAGATGTGGATCAGGCCGTCGATCCCGTCGAGGTCGACGAAGGCGCCGAAGTCGACGATGTTGGAGATCGCGCCTTCGACGATCATGCCGGGCTGCAGGCGGTCCAGGATCTGCTGGCGGACCTCCTTGCGCTCCTCCTCGAGGACCGCGCGGCGCGAGAGCACGACGTTGTTGCGCGAGCGGTTGAGCTCGATGACCTTGCACTCGATCTTGGTGCCCAGGAACTCGTCGAGATTCTGAACGCGCCGGATGTCGACCAGCGAGGCGGGCAGGAAGCCGCGCACCCCCAGATCGATGATGAGCCCGCCCTTGACGACCTCGATCACGCTGCCCTCGACCGGCTCGCCGGACTCGGCGGCGGCCTCGATCTTGCGCCACGCCTTCTCGAAGCGCGCGCGCTTCTTGGAGAGCAGCAGGCGTCCGTCCTGGTCCTCCTTGGTGAGGACGAGGGCATCGACCTCCTCGCCCATCTCGACCTCGTCGTGAGGATCGATCGACTTCCGGATCGAGAGCTCGTTGAGGAGGATGACCCCCTCGCTCTTGTAGCCGATGTCGACCAGGACCTCGTCCTGGTCGATCTGGACGACGCGTCCGGATACGACGTCACCTTCCTCGAAGGGGACGATGGTGGCGTCGTAGTTAGGGACGATCTGACCGTCGATCTCGAGCAACATTCCGCCCGAGCCCTCGACGGTTTTGGGTTCCGTAAGGGTCTGAGTATCCGGCACTGAGGCTGCAAGGGTAGCTACATTGCGCTGATGCCGACCAGACGGACCGCACGAGGCTCCGAGCGCACTCCGCTGAGTGGAGATTTCGACGCCGTGATCTGCGGAGCGAGCTTCGCCGGGCTGGCCGTGGCCCGCGAGCTGGCGGGCACCGGGGCGCGCGTGATCGTGCTCGACCGCTACGAGATCGGCGAGCGCCAGACCTCGGCCTGCGGCATCCCCACGGAGTGGCTGCGTGCGATGGGCCTGATGGGCGCGCACCGCCAGACCTTCCCCCGCCTGGTGGTGCACACGCCGCACGGCACATCGGCGCTCGAGCTGCCCTGGACGTTCTCCACCTTCGACTACCCCGAGCTCTGCTCGCTGCTCTGGGAGAGCTGCGACGCCGAGTTCGAGACGGCCAAGGTCAACGGCCGCAGCGGCGACACCGTGCACACCGACCGCGGCGACCTGAGCGCCCCGCTGGTGGTCGACGCGCCTCGGCTGGCGGCGGGTGCTGGGCGGGAGCTATCAGCCCCCCGATGCGCCCGCTGTCGCGCGGGCTCGAGGTGCATCCCTGGGGCGCCGGTGACGAGCTCGAGATCTGGATCGACCGCCGCTACGTCCCGGCCGGTTACGGCTGGAGCTTTCCGGCGGGCGAGGAGACGCGCATCGGGGTCGGATCCTTCGACCCGCGCTTCCACGTCAAGGACACCACCGTGCTGCTGGCCGAGGACCTCGAGCGCGAGCCGGTGCGCTACCAGGGCAACTGGATCCCCCACCGGCTGCGCCCGGCCACCGAGGACGGCGTGTTCTTCGTCGGCGACTCGGCCGGGCACTGCCTTCCCCTGACCGCCGAGGGCATCCGCACGGCGCTCTACTTCGGCATCGCGTGCGGGCGCGAGCTGCGCGCGGTGGTGGAGGGCCGGGCGACCGTCGCCGAGGCACTGAGCCGATACGGCGACTTCTCCGCCGCGCACGACTGGAAGTTCCGCGCGATGCTGGCCGCTCAGCGGCTCGTGCCGCGCGTGGCGCCGCGGGCGCTGGCCGGCGCGCTGCGGGGAATGCGGACCAAGGCGTTCGTCGACTGGTCGTTCGGGCACTACCTGGCCATCGCGCCGCCCGAGTTCGCCATGCCCGGGCCGCCGGCGCGCCCCCGTTCGCGCAGGCCGAACGCGTTGCGGCGTAGCCTCCGCCCCGCGGCTGTAGCTGACCGTCGTCCACTCCTCGCGCGCGAGGTCGGCGGCAGCCCAGCGGGGTGCTCATGCCGACGCATCGCCCGTTCGGAGACCCTCCGGCCACGCGCGCGCTGGCCCGCGCGCGCCTGCTCGGGCGTGGCGTCGACCACGACAAGATGAACCTGGGCATGGTGGCGGCGCGCTCGTCGCAGCACCGCGCGCCGCAGCCAGGTGCGGGTGAACGGCCGAACCACGACCACGCCCTCGGGGCGCTTGAGCGCCCCCAGACCGCCGCTAGGTGGCGCGCGTGAACCAGCGGCCGCCACAGCGGGTAGGGCACGGCGTGCTGTCGAGCGCCCGCGGCTCGGCGGCGACGAGCGTGGTCTTGCCGGCGCCGGGCAGGCCGGCCACCACGACCACGGCTGTGGATTCAGGGGCGAGCAGCACGCCCTCCACGTTGCCTGGCGGGTGAAGCCCGAGCTAAGAGCGCCGCGGTCCAGCCCGAGCAGCTTTCGCGCCTCGCCCGCTCGCCGGCTCGCGGTCCAGCAGCGGCGCGAGGGCCATGGCCTTCTCCACCAGCGCCGCGTTGGAGGGGGCACGCTCGGTCGTGGTCACCCGCAGGTTGTCCTCCAGGCCCACGCGCATGTGCCCGCCCAGCATCAGCGCCGTCGCCGCGAGGTGGAACTGGCCGGGGTAGCCGACGCCGGCGGCCGACCAGGTGAAGCTCTCCTCCCCGAACAGGCCGACCGCCGTCCGGCGCATGTGCACGAGCTGCTCGATCGAGGCGGCGTTGGCCCCGAGCACGCCCAGCACGAACTGGACGTGGAAGGGAAGGTCGACCAGCTCCTGCTCGGCCAGGTGATGGAGGTTGTAGAGGTGGCCGACGTCGTAGACCTCGTACTCCGGCTTGGTGCCCGCCTCGCGGAACAGCTCGGACAGCCGATAGACATCGCGGAACGTGTTGCGGAAGACGTAGTCGCGCGTGGACTCGAGGTACTCGGTCTCCCACTGCGCCATCTCGGGCCGGTGGCGCACCTGAAAGATCCCGAAGTTGAACGAGCCGCAGTTGAAGGTGGCCATCTCCGGGCGGCACTCGGTCACCACCCGCGCGCGCTCCTCGATCGTCATCCCCACGCCGCCCCCGCTGGTGGGCTGGGCGATGGCCTCGCAGCGCTCGCCGACGCCGGCCAGCACCTCACGGAACAGGCCCAGATCGGGCACCGGCTTGCCCGTCTCGGGCTCGCGCACGTGCAGGTGGACGATCGCCGCCCCGGCCTCGCTCGCCGCCACCGCGGATTCGACGATCTCCTCCGGAGTGACGGGGATGGCCTCGCTCTGACCCGGGCACGCTCATGCCGCCGGTGACGGCGCAGGAGAGGAAGACGGGCTCCACGCTCACCGGGCCACCGCGTGGGCCAGGGGTCGCAGCCGCGCCGGAGACAGGGGCAGCGATCGAGAGCAGCAATCCACCCGCCACCACCACGAGCACCCACAGGCTGGCCGAGAAGGAGCCGGTCAGGTCGCGCACAGCGCCGAGCATGAAGGGGCCGGCGGCCGCGATCGTGTATCCCGCCCCGAGCATGAGGCCCACCACCGCCCCGGTGTCGGCGGGGTCGCGCGCCACGTCGAGCGGCAGCGTCAGGGTGAGCGGGAAGGTCGCGCCTATCCCCGCGCCGGCGAGTATCGCCCACGCCCAGCCCGCGTCGGGCAGGGTGGCGATGCCGATCGTGGCGACGAAACAGCATCCCTGCCGTGAGGCCGAGCCACTGCCGCCGCGACCCGAGCCGGTCGGCGAGGAAGGGGACCAGCAATCCGCTGGGCAGTCCGGCGATGCTCATGACACCCACCAGCGTGCCCGCCGCCTCCGCGCTCCAACCGCGCTCCTGAAAGGAGTCGGGCATCCAGGACACCAATCCGTAGTAGACGATCGACTGCAACGCGAAAACCGCCACGAGCACCCACACCACCCGCCGGCCCCATGGCAGGCGCGGCGGCGAGATCGGGCGGGCGCTCGCTCGACGGCGGCACGAGCGCGAGCCAGGCGATGAAGAGCAGCACGGTCACCCCGGAGAACACCGCCAGCGAGGCGCGCCAGCCGCCGAGGGCGCCGGCGATGGGCACGGCCAGACCGGACGAGAGCGCGGCGCCACCGGTGATCCCCGTGGTGTAGACGCCGCTGGCGAAGGCGGGCCGGTTGCGCGAAGCGCTCCTTCACCGCCACCGGGATCAGAGCCCCGGCCAGCCCCATGCCCATGCCGATGGGGAAGGTGAGTGCGAGCACCAGCGGCGCGCCGGGCGCGGCCGCGCGCAGCAGGCCGAAACCGGCGATCCCGGCCAGGCACGCGCCGATGGCCGCGCGGGTGCCCAGCCGGCCCGCGAGGTAGGCGGCGGGCGGGGCGAACAGCCCCATGCACAGCACGGGGATGGTGCTCAGCAGGCCGGCCACCGCGTGGGAGATCCCGAGGTCCTCGTCGATCTCGGGCAGCAATGGACCGACGCCCACGAGTTGCGGGCGCAGGGCCAGCGCGCCGAGGAAGAGCGCGGCCAGCAGCGCGTAGGCCTTCACGGGCGCACGATCACGGGCGCACGATCACCTTCAGCGCGCCGTCGACCCGCTCGGTGAACACGCGGTACGCCTCGGCGAAGTCCTCAAGGGCGAAGCGGTGGGTGATCAGCTCGCGCAGCCGGATCCGCCCGGCGGCCACCATCGCGATCGCCTCCGGCATCTCCCCCGCGTTGGCCCGCACGCCGGCCACCTCGATCTCGTCGAGCACCAGCCGGCGCAGCGGGACCGGAGCGGGCTCGAGCGGAATGCCGATCACCGCCACGCGGCCGCCCTTGCGGACCATGTCCACGCAGCGGCCCACGGCCTCGGGGTCACCCGAGCACTCGAGCGCCACGTCGGCGCCCCGTCCGCCGGTGAGCTCGCGGATGGCGTCGACCGGCTCGGTCTGGGTGAAGTCGATCGTCTCGTGCCCGAGCTCGGCGGCCTTCTCCAGCCGGGCGCCGCGGCCCACCACGAGCACGCGGCCCGCGCCCACCGCCCGGGCGCACTCGGCCACCAGCAGGCCCATCACGCCGGGGCCGATCACGGCGACGGAGTCGCCCGGCGCCTGCCCGCCGCGCTTGACGGTATGCAGCGCGATCGAGGTGGGGTCGAGCATCGCCGCCTCCTCGTCGCTCAGCTCGTCGGGCACGGGGAAGACCGACTTGACCGAGTGCACCACGTAGTCGGCGTACGAGCCCTGGGTGTAGTGGCCGTACTGGCGGTGCAGGCGCTCGTCGCCGTAGTTCTCGCACAGGTTGTAGCGCCCCTCCACGCACAGGCGGCAAAAGCCACAGCCGGCGTGCGAGGTGCCGGCCACGCGGGTGCCCGTCTCCCAGCCCAGCTCGGCCGCGCCGGGGCCGAGCTCGACCACCTCGCCGCACCACTCGTGCCCGGGGATGAAGGGGAAGTCCTTGGGCCAGAAGTCCGGATAGTCGCCGCCGATGATGTGGGGGTCGGTGCCGCAGATCGTGACCGTGTTGACCTTGCAGAGGACCTCGTTGCGCCCCGGCTCGGGGCGCCCCACCTCCTCGATCGAGAAGTCGTTGGGCTCGTGAAGGACGAGTGCCCTCATGCTCAGACCACCGCCACGGGGTCGATCATCGAGCCGGTCGCGCCGCGGATCGCCAACGGCAGCGCCACGAAGAGGAACTCGCGCGCGCCGCTGTCGGCCAGGCCCTCCAGGTCGAGGCTTTCCATGATGTAGATCCCCCTCTCGATCAGCAGGAGCGTGTGCACGGGCTGTGGGTTGGACGGCTCGCCCGGGTCCGGCGCGGGCTGCACCTCGAAGGTCTCGGTGTCCGAGCCCACGGCGATCACGCCGCGCTCGGCCAACAGACGCGCGGCCGACTCGTCGGGCCCCGGCCCGCGGTGCTCGGCCATCAGCTCGGGATCGGGCCAGTGGCGCATGTAGCCGGTGCGCACGAGCGCGACGTCGCCGGCTCCCGCGGATACGCCGGTGGCGCTCTCGATCTCCTCGAGCTCGTCCGCCCCAACCGCCTGCGCTCGGGTCAGGTACTCCACCCCGCGATGTCCGGGAACGTCGTAGAGCACGCCGCGCCGCCACAGGGCGGGGATCTCGGTGGCGTCGCCGCGCAACGGACCGAAGTCGCCGAGGTGGCGCTGGGCCGACCCTCCGTTCCAGCGGTCCTCGCCCCCCAGCGTCATGTGGGCGTGTGCGTCGATGTGCGCGCCGCTGTGCGTGGTGCCCATGACCATCTCGCTCATGTAGCCCAGGCCGGCGTCGTTGCGCGGCCCCCACGGCGTGTCGCCCGCCGCCCGGATCCCCTGCGGCGTGCGGTAGGCGAGCACCTCGAACGACGGGTGGCCTCCGAACAGCGGCATGCGCGGGAAGCGGTCGCGGGCCAGGCCGAAGATGCGGCCCCGCTTGGCGAATCGCATCGCGGCCAGCACCTCCTCCGGGGCGGGCACGGCGGCGAGGCGCTGCAGCGCGGCGGCCAGCAGCGGCTCGGCTTCCTCGCGCGCGCGGGTCAGCTCCGGGCTCATGCGCTCGAGCGAGTGGCGCGCCTTGCCCTCGGCGGCCGAACGCGGGGCCCGCCCGGACTGCACCCACTCGGCGATCACGTGAACCATCGTCTCCAGGAAGGAGAGCGAGTCCGCCGCCTGCACCACGTCGGCTTCGGGGAAGCCGCCCTCCTCGTGCACGAGCACGATGCGCTCCACCTCCGCGGTCAGCCCGGGCTCGGCCCCCTGCTCGCGCATCCACTCGGTCACGATCCGCGCGCAGCGGTCCTGGTGCCAGCGGTTGTAGTCCGGGTCGTCCCAGGACATGGCGGAGTCCCAGCCGGGCTCGGGGTAGGCCCGTTCGGCGTCGTGGGTCACCGCGGCGATGCGCACCGCCTCGCTCGCCTGCGGGTCGAGCTCCAGCGCCCAATCGAGCGTCCGCTGCAGGTGGCGGAAGTGCGGATGCACCTCCGCCATCCACTCGGTGGCCCGCTCCAATAGGTCGCTCACGCGGTCACCGGCCGCGCCTGCAGCACGTAGAGCTTGCCGTCCTCGAAGGCCCACTCGATGTCCTGTGGCCCCTCGAGGCGGCCCTGGAGGTCGTCACCGAGGGCCGCCAGCTCGCGCAGCTGGTCCTCGTCGAGGGTGGGCTCGCCGCCCTCGTCGGGGTCGAGCTCGCGCTCCACGGTGCCGCCGTCGGGCGCGCTCTCGATCACCAGCGGCTGCACCGACAGGCGCCGGCGCTTGACGGTGCCGTCGCGGGCCAGCTGGTAGTTGTCGGGCGTCACCTGACCCGACACGCACGCCTCGCCCAGGCCGAACACCGCCTCAACCACCATGCGGTCCTTTCGCTTTCGCACCGGATCCTCGGTGAAGAGCACACCGGCCACGTCGGCGTCGACCATCTTCTGCACCACCACGGCCATGCCCAGGTCGTCGAGCGAGCCCTTCTGCTCGCGGTAGAAGACCGCTCGCTCGCTGAAGAACGAGCCCCAGCAGTCGCGGATGCGCTCGACCACCTGGTCGGCGCCGCGGACGTATAGGTAGGTCTCCTGCTGTCCGGCGAAGCTCGCCTCCTCCGAGTCCTCCGCGCAGGCGCTCGAGCGCACCGCGACCGCGGCGTCGTCGCCGAGCTGGGCGTAGGCGGCGGCCACCGCGTCGCGCAGGTCGTCGCCGATCTCCGCGTCCTGCACGATCTGCTGGGCCTGCTCGGAGGCCAGCTCCTCCGCTCGATCGCCTACCGCAGCCAGAAGGGCGGCGGCGGGTATGACGAATCCGGGCGGAACGGGCAGGCCGAACTCGGTCATCCGGGCCAGCGACGCGCCCTTGCCGCCCGCGTGCTCTCGCTCGAGGCAATCCTCGTCGCTGAAGCGCAGCACGCTCACCCTTCGTCCTCCACGACCGCGATCGCCCGCACCGGCGCGGCGGTGCAGCCCACCCACTTCACGGGGAGCACCACGAGCTGGAAGCCGTGCGGGCGGCCGATCTGCTCGAGGTTCATCAGGTTCTCGAGGTGCCAGTACTCCTCGTCCCACATCACGCGGTGGGCCTCCCAGAACTCCTGGCGCTCGAACATGGCCCACACCGGCGGATCGAAGGTGATCGCGTCGATGCCCATCATGCGGACGCCGCGATCGATCAGCCAGCGGGTGGCCTCCGCGGTCATGCCGCAGTGGTCGGTCCGGTAGCGCTCCTCGGTGTTGTAGGCGCCCGCGCCGCTGTGGATGAGCACGATGTCTCGCTCCTTGAGCTCGTAGCCGATCCGGTCGAGCTCCGCCTCGATCTCGGCGGCCGTGATGCCGTGCCCGCTCTCGGCCTGCGTGAAGTCGAGCAGCACGCCGTCCCCCATGCACCACTCGAGCGGGATCGTCTCGGGCCCGCCCGCGTCGGGCACGATGTGCTTGCGGGCGTCGCAGTGGGTGCCCACGTGGTCGTCGCTCACCACCAGGTAGTGGGCGGTGAGCGAATCGACGCCGTACTCGGCGGCCCCGATGCGCTCGGCGAACTCCTTGTGGCTCTCGAGGACGGCGAGGGCCGGCGGCGGCACGCGCGGGAAGGTCAGCATGTCGGGATGGACCGGCATGGAGAGGTCGATGATGCGGGTCGTTGCGGAAGCACCCGGCTCTGCCGGGTGCGCACCGAGGGGTTTCACGATGCGTCCTCCTTGAGCAGCTCGGCCGCGCCCATCAGGTGCTCGTGCATGGCGTCGGCGGCCGCGTCCGGGTCACGCCGCTTCAGAGCGGCCAGGATCGGCAGGTGGCGCTCGGACAGGTGCACCAGGTCGATGCCCGGGCGGGACACCGTGAGGTAGGTGCGCGAGTAGGGCTCGAGCGTGCGCCACTGCCGCTCGAGCGTCGGGTTGCGCGCGGCCCGCACGATCGTGGCGTGGAACGAGGCGTTGGCCTCCGACTGCTCGTGGGCGTCGCCCCGCCTCGCGGCGTCCCGCATGCGCTCCAGCAGCTGCCCGAGCTCGGCCAACTCGGGCTTGGTGATCTGCTCGGCCGCGAGGCGCGCCGCCAGCGCCTCCAGCGCGGCCCGCACCGGAAACGCCTCGAGCAGCTCCTCGAGCGAGAACGCGCGCACCGAGCAGCCGCGGTTGGGCTCGTGCACCACGCAGCCCAGCTGCTCGAGGTCGCGCAGCGCCTCGCGCACCGGGCCCTGGCTCACGCCGAGCTCCTGGGCCACGCGGGTCTCGATGATGCGGCTGCCCGGCTCCAGGGAACCCTCCACGATGCGCTGCAGCAGCACGTCCTTGATCTGCTCGCGCAGGTTCGCCCGGGTGAACGGCGCCGTGGCAGCGCTACCGCTCACTTCTTCCCTCTGCGCTTGATGACGACGACCGTGAGGATCAGGACGAAGGCCAACCCGGCCGCCGCCGGGGCCGCCTTGCGCACGAGCGCTTGGCGCCCGATCGCCCCCAGGTCGAGCACGTCGTCCTCGCGATCGTCCGCAGGAAGCGCCTCGACTGTTGGCTGCGTGCCCGCCGGCCAGCGCACGGTGGCCTCCGTCGGCGGGGGCGCCGGCACGTCGGGGGGCAGGGGCCCGGCCAGAGCCACCTCCTGCTTGGCCACAGGAGCGGCCTCTCCAGCCGGCGTGCCCCCTTCGGGCGCCACGGCGCCCGTGCCCATCTCGGCGGCCAGGCACTCGGCGAACTGGCGCATCAGCCGCCCGCTCACGTCCTGCATCACCCCGCGGCCGAACGTCGCCGCCGGGCCGGTCACCTGGAGCTCGGTCTCCACTTTCACGCGCGTGCCCTCGTCGGCCGGCGCCATGGTCGAGGTGATCGTGGCCGCCGCCGTTCCCGAGCCGCGGTCGTCGCGGGCCCGGGCGACCAGAACGGCTCGGTGCGCGGCCTCGTCGGCCTCTTCGACCTTGATCGTCCCGGCGAAGCTGGAGCTGACGGGCCCGAGCTTGATCTTCATCGTGCCGCTGTACTCGTCGCCCTCGGAGCCGTCGATCGAGGCGCCGGGCAGGCAGGGGGCCACGCGAGCGATATCGAGCATCACCGCCCACGCCTCCTCGACCGAGGCGGGCACCACCATCTCGTTGGTCAGCTTCACAGCGTCTCGTAGAAGGCGCGCTCGCGCGACTCCAGGTTGGGAATCGCCTCGCCCACCACCAGGCGCTGGAAGTGCTCGGAGTCCTGGTGAGCCTGGTAGCCGCCCTCGTCCACGTACTGCTCGTACAGGTAGAAGAGCCGGGGGTCCTCCGGGGAGCGGTGGGCTTGGTAGAAGAGGTTGCCCTCCTCCTCTCTCGACGGCGAGGTCATCTCGTCGCAGATGCGCGCGATGCGGTCCTCCTCGCCCTCGTTGGCCCGCCACAGCGCTGACACCACGTATGCCATCTCAGTCCTCTCCTTGCTTCGCTATCCGATTGCGCAACGTCCCAATGCCCTCGATCTCGAGCTCCACCACGTCTCCCGGAGCGAGCCGGCGGTCGAGCTCGAGTCCCGACCCGCCCGCCGCCGTGCCCGACCCGAACAGCTCGCCCGGGTAGAGCGTCTGGTCACGGGAGGCGTAGGCGATCATGTCCGCGAAGGTCCAGTGCATCGAGGCGCTCGTGTCCTCGCCCCAGGTATCTCCGTTCACGCGCACGCTCATGCTCAGGTCGCCCGCGTCCAGCTCGTCGGCGGTGACCAGGCAGGGCCCCAGCACGTTCGAGCCGTCCCAGTCCTTGGCCTTGGCCGGGCCCATGCCGATCGGAAGCTCGCGCGTCTGCACGTCGCGCGCGGACATGTCGTTCCAGATGGTGTAGCCGAAGATCACGCCGGCGGCCTCGCCGGTGGCCACGTCGCGACAGCGGGGCCCGATCACCGCGGCCAGCTCCAGCTCGTGGTCGAGGTGCTCGGTCCACGACGGCCACGGGATCTCCTCCTCGGGGCCGATCACGGTGTCCGGCATGCCCTTGTAGTAGGCCGGCACCTCGTACCACTCCTCGGGGATGTCGCGGCCGAGCCGGCTGAGCGCGCCCTTCAGGTGCCCCTCGAAGGCGAGGAAGTCGCGCAGGGAGCGGGGGCGCAGGGGCGCCAGCAGGCGCGCCTCGCCCACCTCGCGGCGCGGCCCGTCGGGGGCACCGGCCTCGATGAAGCCGACCATGTCGCCGTCGAAGCCGAGGTCGACCACCCCGCCGTCCTCGAGCGCCCCCACGCGCGCGCCCGCGGCGGATTCGTAGGTCACGAGCTTCACGCCGCCGCCCTCTTCACCGCGGCGCGGATCTTCACGTAACAGCCACAGCGACACAGGTTTCCCCCGAGGCTCTCGGCGATCTGCTCGTCGCTGGGGCGCGGTGTCTCCTCCAGCAGGCGCTTGGCGGTGAGAATCATCCCCGGCGTACACCAGCCGCACTGGAACGCGTGCTCGGCGTCGAAGGCCCGCGGCACCGGGTGCTCGGGCGCCAGCCCCTCGACCGTGGTGAGCGAGCGCCCGCCGGCCTGGCCGGCCAGCAGCAGGCAGCCGGAGACGGGCTCGTCGTCCAGCAGCACCGTGCAGGCGCCGCAGATGCCGATTCCGCAGGTGGCGCGAACGCTCGTGAGGCCCTCGCGGCGCAGCACGTCGATCACCATCTCGCCGGGATCGCATTCGAGCGACGCCGGCCGCCCGTTCAGGTCCAGGTCGATTCTCACCCCAGCACGTCCTCGGCCGTCATCGGCAGATCGGTGAGCTGGATGCCGAGCGAGCCGAGCGCGTTACCGATAGCCGCCGGTACCGGCGGCAGGGCGGTCTCGCCCAGGCCGTGCACCTCGGCGCCGTCGCGCTCGATCAGCTCGTGGGTCATCTCGCGCGGAAGGTCGCCCAGGGCGGGCACGCTGTAGTCGGAGAGGTTGGCGTTGGAGATCTGGCCGTCGGAGTGCTCGATCGACTCGAACAGCGCGGTGCCGAGCCCCATGATCATCGACCCCTCGTTCTGCAGCTCGGCTCCGGCGCGGTCGACCACCCGGCCCGCGTAGATCGCGGCGTGCAGGCGCTCCACGGTCACTCGCCCGGTCTTGTCGTCGACGCTCACCTCCGCCGCGGCCGCCCCCTGGTGCCAGTGCGTGGAGGCGATCCCCTGGCCGGTATCGGGGTCGAGACCGCCCTCGTTGGCGATCTCTCCGTAGCCGCGGTCGCGCCCGTTGCTCTCGAAGTCGCGCACCGCCTCGGCCAGCGCGCGGCCCATCATGTGGGTGGAGCGGCTCGAGGTGGTGCGGGTGTCGAAGGGCGAGCTGTCGGTGTCGGGATCGGGCACCTCGATCTGCCCCGGCTCGCAGCCCAGCAGCGCCGCCCCCTGGAGGCGCAGCGAGTCGCGGATGCCCTGGCCCATCTCGCACGACGCGCTGCGCACCACATAGCCCACCGGGGTGCGCTCGACCGAGATGGCCGCCCGGCTCGGGGTCTGCATTCCCTTGAGCAGCACGCACAGGCCCTTGCCGCGCGGATCGCTCTCGTAGCCGACGGCGTCCGCGGCGGCCTGGAGGCACTCCTCGAAGTGGACGTCGTGCATCACCTCGCCGGTGGCGAAGCGGTCGCCGTCGCGCAGGAGGTTGCGCTTGCGCAGCTCCAGCGGGCTCATGTCGAGGCGCTCGGCCAGCAGGTCCATGGCCCGCTCGCTGGCCCACACCGACTGCGTGGCGCCGTAGCCGCGGAAGGCCCCGTTGGGCGGAAGGTTGGTGTACACCGCAAGGGCGTCCACGCGCACGTGGGGAATGCGGTACGGGCCCACGCCGGCGTAGCCCATCTTGGTGGCCACGCCCGGGCCGCAGTCGGCGTAGGCGCCGGTGTCCGCCCAGCAGTCGAGCTGCTTGGCCGTAAGCGTGCCGTCCGCGGTGGCCCCCACGCGCACCCGCACCACCGCCGGGTGGCGGTTGAGGGTCACGAACTCCTCGCCCCGATCGAGCACCGCCTTCACCGGCCGCCCGGCCTTGCGCGCCAGGCAGGCCACCACGGCCTCCAGGCGGGTGAAGGTCTTGGCTCCGAACGAGCCCCCCATGGGCGGCGCGATCACGCGGATCCGTTCCGGCTCGATGCCGAACACGCCGGCCAGGTCGTCGCGCAGGTTGAACGGGGTTTGGGTGCCGGTGTGAAGCTCGAGCCGCCCGTCGGGCGTCCAGGCCGCCAGCGTGGCGTGCGGCTCCATCGGAGCGTGCTGAGCCGACGCGGTGCGAAACGTCTCCTCCACCACCACATCGGCTTCGGCGAAGCCGGTCTCCACCTCCCCGGCGAGCAGGCGAAAGCGGTGGCATACGTTGGTGCCGGGAATCGGCCGGACCCCGATCGACACCTCGTCGCCGGCCGAGTGGCCGCTCTCGGGATGCAGCAGTGGCGCGCCCTCGGCCACCGCCGCGAGCGGGTCGAAGACCGCGGGAAGCTCCTCGAGGTCGACGGTCACCTGCTGAGCGGCGGCGCGTGCCGCCGAGGGTGTGGGCGCCGCCACCGCGGCCACGATGTCCCCCACGAAGCGCGCCGGGTTCGCCAGCACCGTCTGGTCCTTCAGCTGGCACCCGTAACGGCCCAGGCCCTCGGTGTCCTCGGGAAGCAGCGCCACGCAGTCCGCGGGGAGCCCGGACACGTCGAGTGATCGCACCCGTCCGTGCGCCCCCGGCGAGCGCACGAAGGCGGCGTGCCACATGCCGTCGGCGCTCACGTCCTGCGAGTAGTCGACCAGCCTCACGCCAGTGCCTCCACCGCCCGCCGCACCTCGGCGGCGATCACCTTGCGCCGGTAGCCGGCGCTCCCGCGCGAGTCGCTCATCGGCTCGATGCCCTCCGCGTAACGGTGCCCGATCTCGCTCGCCAGCTCGTGGTCAGCCAGGCTGCTGTCGGCCAGCGCGCACACGTCGGGCAGCTCCTGGGGGCGGTCGGCCACCGCCCCCACCACCACGCGCAGGCCGGCGAGCCCGCGCACCGCCGCCACCGCCACGCAGGGGCGGTCCTCGCTCGAGCGCGAGCGAAACTTCCGGTACACCGCGCGGGCCGGGGCCGGCGGCACGCGCACGGAGACCAGCAGCTCGTCCTCGGCGATGCAGGTCTCGTAGTAGCCCTGAATCAACTCACCCACGCTCACCGCGCGCTCACCGCGCGACGAGCGCAGCAGCACCCGCGCGCCCAGCGCAGCCAGCACCGCCGGCGGATCGGACGCGTAGTCGGCGTCGGCCATCACGCCGCCCACGGTGGCCTGGTTGCGCACGCGCGGGCTGGCCACCAGTGAAAAGGCGCGGGCCAGCACGGGCCAGCCGTTCTGCACGGCGCGCGAGCGTTCGACGGCGCGGTGGCTGACCATCGCGCCCAGGCGCAGCTCGCCGTCGACGACCTCGATGCGGTCGAGGCCGGAGACCCGGCCCAGGCT
Source organism: uncultured Thermoleophilaceae bacterium (assembly GCA_963728155.1). Lineage (GTDB taxonomy): Bacteria > Actinomycetota > Thermoleophilia > Solirubrobacterales > Thermoleophilaceae > JACVRW01. Next base: position 562,274 of record CAVSJF010000006.1, read on the forward strand.
CAGCAGCGTGCCGGGGGCCAGGAAGCCCTGGTTCATGAGGATTCCCAGGAACGTGCCGCCCGCGAGCACGGTGGCCTCCGCGCCGCGATCGGCGCGCAGCTCGAGCGCCTCGTCGAGGCTCTCCGGCGCCAGCCAGGCGACGCTCACGTCAGGAGACGGCTTCGAGAATCTCGACCACGCCGGTGGTGCCGTTCACCCGCACGCGGTCGCCGGTGGCGATGCGGTCGCCCGCGTTGGTGGTGCCGACGACGGCGGGGATGCCGAACTCGCGCGCCACCACGGCCGGGTGCGACACCGCTCCGCCCGCTTCGGTCACCAGGCCGGAGATCTTGGTGAACAGCACGACCCAGGCCGGGTTGGTCATGTTGCAGACCAGGATCTCGCCCTGCTGGACCTGGTCGAACTCGTCGAGCGACTTGACGTAACGCGCCAGCCCCTCCACCACGCCGGCCGACGCCGCGAGGCCCTTCACCTCGCCGGTGGTGGCCGGCTCGCCCGCGTGGAACTTCTCCGGGAAGCCCCACAGGGCGTTGTAGGGGAAGTCGAGGGCGGTCTGAGTGGCCGTGCCCACCCACGAGGGCGGGCGCTTCTCGAAGGCGTCCTCGCGGGCGTCGCGCCGGTCGCCCACCAGCTCGCGGGCGTCGAAGGCCCCCTGGTCGGCCATCAGCAGCCGCAGCTCGTTGTAGCGCAGGAACATCACGTCCTCGTGGTCGTCGAGCGTGTCGCTCTCCACGAGCTTCTTGCCGATCTCGATCAGCAGCAGGCGCAGTCGCGCGTTGGTGCCCTGGTCGATGTAGAAGTGGTGGTCGGGAGTGAGCGGGTTCATGCTCAGCGAGCGCTCGAGCGCGTCCTTGAGGTCGCTGCCCTCCACGCCCTCCAGCGCCTCGCGCTTGGCCGCCTCGAGGTCGTCACGCACGCCGGCGATGGCCGCGGGGTAGTCGTAGTCGGTGGCCAGGTAGCCGCGGATCGCCTCGATCATCGGGGCCGGGTCCTCGCGCCAGGTCTTGAAGGCGAATTCGTGCGACCAGATCGCCTTGTAGCCGAAGTCCTTCTGGTGGGGCTCCACGCGCTCGGCGAGGAAGCGCTTCCCGCTCTCGGACCCCTCCAGGGCACTCATCACATCGGCGGCGGTCTCCCCCTCGAAGGCCGCGCTGAGCTCGGAGTCGTCCTTGATCTCCTCCTTCATCTTCCACAGATCCTCGATCGAGTCCCAGTTGCGGTCGTCGATCGAGCTCTGGAGACGGCCCATCAGGGCCGCGGCCGCGTCACCCTTCTCCTCCTCGAGCAGCGCGTTGAGGTCCTGGGTGGAGGCGAACTGGGCGAAGTTGAGCATCCAGTGGATCTTCCAGTGGCGATCGTGGATGTCGATGGCGTCTTCGAGCAGCACCGCCAGCTCGATGAAGCCGGCCCCCTCGGTGTCGAAGCCGTCGAGGTACTCGAAGTTGCGCTCGATCTCGGGCCGCAGGCGATCGCGCCACCAGTCGAGGAAGTTGCCGGCGTAGTGCGGCAGCACCCAGCCGAGATAGGCGCCGATCTTGGCCGCGTGCTCGGGGTCGCGCGGTACGCGCGGCGCGTAGCGCGACTGGTACTCGGTGGCCTCGGACTTGATCTGTGCGTCGGCGGGCACGGCGGCGGTGTAGACGTAGCCGTTGATCTCCTTGGCCACCCAGTCGCAGGCGAAGGGCGTGCCGAAGCGCCGGAACATGTGGTCACAGGTGAGCCACCAGCCGCCGATGTCGAAGAACATGGGCGATACCGGGTTGGGGCAGTGGAGGTCGTCGTAGATCCAGAAGAGCTCGTCCTCGCCCTCGTCCCACTCGATGGGGAACTCGTCGCTCCCCAGGAAGCTCCCGAGAACCTCTTCGCCGGCGCTGGTCACGGACATGTCTCTCCTCCAGATCGCGAGCGCCGATCATAAATAATCGATGATCCTGATGCAAGGCCGCGTTGAGCTCAGTCTCGGCGGACCTTGCCCAGGAAAGGCACGAGCCGGGCGAGAAAGGCATTCCGCGGGCTGGCGGAGTTGGGATCGTTGTGCGAGTAGTCCTGCGTGTCGGTCCACCAGCGTCAACCGCTTCCGGGGAATCCCGGACTGCCGGGCGAGGATCGTCGCAGCATCGAGTACCCGCTGCCCGCCCAGTGCGGCGCCGAAGGCATAGATCCGAAGCTTCTTCGGCAGGTCGTCGCCGTGTATCGACCTGACGCCGAGCACGTCCTGCGCGGGGTTTGGGTTGCCCGCGGCCACCGCTCCCGAATCGATCGTGAGCCGAAGTGGGTGGTACCAGGCCGTGCCGTCGAGACTCGGCAGACCCCATCCCGAGAACATGCGCGCGTAACGCCCGATCGGTGTGATCTCACCGGCCTGATCCCACCCGCGCGGGTCGCCGCTCGCGGCCAGCCGGCCGAGGTGCGCCTGCGCCGCGCGCAGCCCTTCGGGAGAGGTCGCCGTGTCCAGTGCATACCCGTACAGCCCCAGATTGGTGGCCGGCACAGGCGGCTTGAGGTTGGCCGGGAGAGCCGGAAAGGCCTGACCGAGAGATGGCGCGTCGGGGTCCAATATCGCCCCCAGCGAACCGGTGGAGTTGAAGAGTCCCGCGTAGGGCGCGGGTATTCCCCCGAAGGAAAGCCAGGGAGTGCCCGTCCGCAGTTCGGCGAGCGAGGCGCGGGCCTGGTCAGGCGTAACGGCCGTGGGGCTGCTGCCCCCGTCTATGAACACGAGTCCGGAGAGCCCCTTTGCCCCGGGTTCGCCGCGGAAGTCCCAGGTGGCGTACGCCGAGGTGATCGATCCACCCAGCGAGTGCCCTCCCATCACCACCTTGCCGCCGAGCTTGCGGGCCGCGGCCACGACTCGGCGCAGGTCCCCTATCTCCACTCGCATGCCCCAGCGCCGTGCGAACGCGACATCGGCGTCGGGGATGAGCTCGAAGTGGTCGGTGACAGCCGAGTTGGCGACCCAGCCCAGGTAGTAGTCGAAGAGCTGCTGTCCTGTCGCCTTGCGACGCTTGGCCCGGTTGAGGACCGAGTGATCCTCGAGCAGGTTCTCCCGCCGCTCGACGGCCCATACCTGCCAGCCCTTGGCTTTTCTCACCACATCCTTCGCCAGGGGCGCGAAGTAGGCCGCGCTGGCCGACGTGCCCGGGTTGAGCACCAGCACGTTGCGGGCCTTCTGTGGACCCACCTTGAGGATCCCCACCCTGTTGTACTTGGCGGGGGTTCCCGGCGACGCCAGGCCGTCGATGCGCTCGAACGACACCGGCACCTTGGCGGCGAGCGCAGGCGGCGTTGCCGCCATCAGCGCGATGACCCCCAGCGCCGCGATCGGGGCGAAGCCCACCCCCCTCAGTGCTCGACGTCGATCACGATCCGCGTCGGGTTGGTGAGGCGGAAGACCCGGAAGCCGGTCTTTTGCCGCAGCCCGAGCCCAAACGTGACGAGGCCCTCGAAGTCGCCGGCCAGCTTGACCTGACGCAGATTGGGGCAGAGTGGCGTTCTAACGGAAGGGATCAGGCTCATTCCACCCGCGCCGTGTGCGCGGGCATCGCGAACCAGGACCCTGATGCGCTTGGTGCCGCGCAGGCGCACCGGGCGCCCGGAGCCGTCCTGGCGCACGACCCTCACGTATCGCGCGTCGTAGCCCGGAGTGGCGAGGCGCCCGCGAATGACGAAGCGATCGAAGTTGGCCCGGCACCCGGTGGCTACGCCGGTCAGTTGGGCCTGCGGGCCGCTTCCGGCTGAGGTCTTGGGCGCCGTGGTGAACGGCGGCAGGGCGAACGCCACACCGGTGAGAGCAAGCACCGAGGCCACCACGAGGGCGAGCGTGGTGCCGCGTCGGACCGACAGGGACTTTCGCGCCAGCTTCATGCCTGTCAGGTCTAACCGATCCGCCGGTGCCGGTCAACCCGCGCTATTCGCGCACGATCAACACGGTGCCCGCCGCGAGCAGCGCGATGCCCAGGAGCTTCTCCCAGGTGATCGCCCGCTCGTCCAAGCCGAGGACCCCGGCGCGGTCGATCACCACCGAGAGGGCGAGCTGGCCGGCGATGACGGCAGCGGTGGCCCCGCCTGCGCCCAGTTGGCGGACGGTGATCAGGGTGATCACGACGATGGCCGCGCCGCCGACCCCGCCGAGGATCCAGTAGTACCAGGCCGGCGACGGGGCGCCCTCGTCGCCGCCGATGCCGCCCGCCACGGTGAAGGTGAGCACCAGGATGATCGCGGTGCCGACGAGGAAGCTCACCAGGGCCGCCCCGAAGTCGCCGACCGTGTTCGAGATGACGTTGTTGGCCGGCGCCTGCACGGCCACCAGCCCGCCGGCGGCCACGGTCAGGAGCACGGCCAGCTCCTTGCTCACTTGGCCTCCAGCCAGTTCTCGCCCGCGCCCACGTCGACCTCGAGCGGCGGGTCCATCGCAAAGGCGTCCGCCATCTCCCGGCGCACGATCTCCGAGGCGGCCGTCAACCTCCGCCTCCGGGCCTTCGAAGAGCAGCTCGTCGTGGATCTGCAGTACGAGGCGCGTGTCGAGCGCGGCGCTGCGCAGCTCGTCGCGGCAGCGCGACCATCGCCACCTTGATGATGTCGGCGGCCGTGCCCTGGATCACCATGTTCACGGCCAGGCGCTCGCCCAGCGAGCGGGTCTGGAACTGGCGCGAGCGCAGCTCGGGCACGCGGCGGATGCGCCCGAACAGGGTGGCCACGTGGCCCTCGTCGCGGGCGCGCTCGATGGTCGCGTCGATGAAAGCCTTGACGCGCGGGAAGCGCTCGAAGTAGGCGTCGATGAACTCCTGCGCCTCCTCCTTGGGGATCTGCAGGCGGTCCGCGAGCCCGTAGGCCGACAAGCCGTAGACGATCCCGTAGTTCACCATCTTGGCCTTGGAGCGGGTGCCGGGGTCGGTCTTGCCGCCGAGGATGGCCTCGGCGGTGGCGGTGTGCACGTCCTCGCCGCGGCGGAAGATCTCCTTGAGCACGGGCTCGTCGGCGATATGGGCCAGCAGGCGCAGCTCGACCTGCGAGTAGTCGGCCGAGATCAGCCGGCAGCCCTCCTCGGCCACGAAGCAGGCGCGGATCTCGCGGCCCTGCTCGGTCCGAATGGGGATGTTCTGGAGGTTGGGGTTGGTGCTCGACAGGCGGCCGGTCGCGGCGGCGGTCTGGTTGAAGGTGGTGTGCAGGCGCGAGTGCTCGTCGATCAGCTCGGGGAAGGCGTCGAGGTAGGTCGACTTGAGCTTGGTCACCTCGCGCCACTCCTCGATGGCGGGGATGATCGGGTGCTCCTGGCGGATCGCGTTCAGTACGCGGGCGTCGGTGGAGTAGCCCGTCTTGCCGCGGCGCTTGCGCGACAGCTTGAGCTTGTCGAAGAGGATCGGCGCCAGCTGCTGAGGGGAGCCGATCGTGAACTCCTCCCCCGCGAGATCCCACACCTCGCGCTCCAGCTCGATGGCCCGGGCGTTGAAGCGCCGGCTGATCTCGCCCAACCGGTTCACGTCGAGCTTCACGCCCTGGCGCTCCATCTCCACGAGCACGTCGACCAGGGGCAGCTCGATCTCCTCGAAGAGCTGGGTGAGCCCGTCCTCCTCGAGGCGGGCGCGCTGACGCTCGGCGATCACGCGCGTAAGCACAGCCCGCTCCGCCACGCCGTCGGCGCCGGCGACGCGGGCGCCGAGGCCGGCCTCGGTGGCCAGCTCGTCGAGCGGATAGCCGCGCCGCGCCGGGTCGATCAGGTACTGGGCCACCATCGTGTCGTGGGCCAGAGGAGGCGCGTCGCAGGCCTCGTCGGCCGTGGCGATCGTCTTCCAGTCGTGGGCCACCACCGATCGCTCGCCGCGAGCCATCGCGAACGCGGCCAGCGTCTCGGCCTCGGACACCAGTACCTCGCCGCCGGCCCAGGCGGCGACGGTCAGTGGGCCACGCGCGACGGGCCCGTCGAAGTCGAAGGCGCCCTGGCCCGTAGTGGTGGCCGCCACCGCTGGCTGGGCGCCAGCGCCCGGCCCCGCCGGGCGCGCAGCGATTCCATTCTCCTCCACCGCCTCCTCGGCCGCCTCCTCCTCGAGCTCGAGCTCCTCGTCGGGATCGGGGGGAGGCGGAGCGCTCTCGTCGGGGCTTTCCCCCGGGCGCAGCGCGGCGATCGCAACAAGCTCTCCCTCCAGGGCCCCGAGCTCGGCCAGCGGCACCTCGCGCGCCTCGACGTCGATCATCTCGTCGACGCGCTCGGCCGGCGCCGCTCCGTCCTCGCCGAGAGCCTCCTCGAGGCGCTCGAGCGGGGCGCGCAGCTCGAACTCGCGGAAGGTCTCGCGCAGGCGCGAGCGGTCGGGCTCGCGCGCGATCACCCCGTCGAAGTCGACCTCCACGTCCACGTCGCGTACCGCGGTGGCGAGCTGCTTGGAGATGCGGGCGTTGTCGGCGTGCTCGGTCAGGTTCTGCTTGCGCTTGGCTCCCGAGATCGAGTCGATGTTGGCCAGCACGCCCTCGAGGTCGCCCCATTCCTGGAGCAGCTGGGTCGCCGTCTTCTCGCCGATCCCCGGCACGCCGGGGATGTTGTCCGAGGTGTCGCCCTTGAGGCCCACGAAGTCGGGTACCAGCTCAGGCGGGATGCCGTAGCGCTCGATCACCGTGTCGCGCTCGTAGACCTTGGTATCGGTGACCCCGCGCCCGGTGGCCATCACGCGCACGCCGGGCTCGATCAACTGAAACAGGTCGCGGTCGCCGGTCAGCACGGTCACGTCGATGCCCTGCTCGCGTGCCTGGCCGGCCAGCGTGGCGATCACGTCGTCGGCCTCATAGCCCGCCACCTTCACGTTCTGGTAGCCGAAGGCGTCGACCAGCGGGTGCATGTGCGGCCACTGCTCGGCCAGCAGGTCGGGCTTCTCCTCGCGGTGTCCCTTGTACTCCTCGTAGATCTCCTTGCGCCCGGACATGCCCGCGTCCCAGACCACCAGCGTCGGTTTGAGGCCGAACTCGGAGATCATCTTCACGAGCATCGACGCGAAGCCGAAGATGGCGTTGGTGGGCTGACCCTTGGAGGTGGAGATCGACTCCGGAAGAGCGAAAAAGGCGCGATAGACGAGGCTGTTCCCGTCGATCAGGATGAGCTCGCGGGGGGTCTCGCCGGCCACGGCCTAACCGTACCGACGAGACCCTGCGCCGCGAGGGCTTTGACTTCAGCGGCGGCGCAAGTTGCGCTCGATCCGGTGTGTGGTGCCGTGTCGGCGCGCCGTGGAAACCGGCGCTTCGACCGGGTTCACCGTCCAGTCCGGGTGGCCGGGCATGGGCGGCGTCTCGGTGCCGTATCCGCTCGCCTGCCGGAAAGCCACCCGTATCATCGACGCCCTGCCCACTCCCTCCGCACAGTTCTCGCTCACCCTCCGCGTCGCCCTGCCCCACCGCTCGGGCGGCGTGCTGGGCAAGGTCACCGCGGCCATCACGCGCACCGGCGGCTCGATCGTGGCCGTGGACACGGTCGAGGCCGGAGGAGAGACCACGCTGCGCGAGATCACCGTCGAGTGCTCGAGCGTCGAGCACCGCGGCGACGTGATCAGCGCCGTTCAGGCCGTGCGCGACGCCCGCGTGGTGGAGGTCTCCGACCGCACGTTCGAGGTGCACCGACGGGGCAAGATCCACACCGGCCTCAACATCCCTCTCCGGACGCGCGACGACCTGTCGATGGCCTACACGCCCGGAGTGGCGCGCGTGTGCAGCGCCATTGCCGAGAATCGCCAGAAGGCCTTCAAGTACACGATCAAGGCCAACACGGTGGCCGTGGTGTCCGACGGCACCGCGGTGCTGGGCCTGGGTGACATCGGCCCGGAGGCGGCGATGCCCGTGATGGAGGGCAAGGCGATGCTCTTCAAGGAGTTCGCCGACGTCGACGCCTTCCCGATCTGCCTCAACACCAAGGATCCCGACGAGATCGTGGAGACGGTGATCCGGATATCGCCCACCTTCGGGGGCATCAACCTCGAGGACATCTCCTCGCCGCGCTGCTTCGAGATCGAGCAGCGCCTGCAGGAGGCCCTCGACATCCCGGTGTTCCACGACGACCAGCACGGCACGGCGATCGTGACGCTGGCTGCGCTGATCAACGCCTGCCGGCTGACCGAGCGGCGCCTCGAGGACCTCGAGGTGCTAATGGTGGGGGCCGGAGCGGCGGGTGTGGCGGTGGCCAAGATCCTGATGGACGCGGGCGTGACCTCGATAGTGGCCTGCGACCGCTTCGGGGCGATCCACACCGGTCGCGACGACTACGCGGCCGGCTCGATGAACGCGCCCAAGCGTTGGCTCGCCGAGCACACCAACCCCGGCGGCCGCGACGGCACGCCGCGCGAGACCATCGAGGGCACCGACCTGTTCATCGGCCTCTCCGGCCCCGGCATCATCTCCGCGCCGGACCTGCAGCGCATGAACCCCGACCCGTTCGTATTCGCGATGGCCAACCCCAACCCCGAGGTGCCGCCGGAGGAGGCCGCTCCGCACGTGCGGGTGATGGCCACCGGGCGCTCGGACTACCCCAACCAGATCAACAACGTGCTCGCCTTCCCCGGCGTCTTCCGTGGGGCGCTCGACGCCCGCGCGACGGCGATAACCGAGGACATGAAGCTCGCCGCCGCGCGGGGGATCGCCGGCGTTGTGGGCCGGGACGAGCTCGACGAGGACTACATCATCCCGAGCGTCTTCAATCGCGATGTGGCCCGGGAGGTGGCCCGGGCCGTACAAGAGGTGGCGGAGCGCGACCGCGAGACGGCCCTCGAGCCCGAGCAACCCACGGTTGAGCGCGCCGCGATCAGCGGCTAATGCGAGTAACAGTCACCGGAGCTACAGGAACGATCGGTCATGCGCTTGCGCGCGAGCTGACCGCGCGCGGCGACGAGGTGACCGCGCTGTCGCGCAACGCCGAGCGCGCCGCCTCCGCCCTGGGCGTCGAGGCGCAGACGTGGGCGGATCCCAAGGGCGAGCCGCCCCCGCTGGACAGCCTGCGCGGGCGCGACGCCGTCGTGCACCTGCTGGGTGAGACCATCGCCCAGCGCTGGAGCGACGAGGTCAAGCGCGAGATCCGCGACTCGCGCATTCTCTCCACCCGGCAGGTAGTGGCCGCCTTGGCCGAGCTGCCGGCGGACGAGCGTCCCAACGTGCTGGTGTCGCAGTCGGCCACCGGGTTCTACGGCCCGCGGGGCGACGAGCGCCTGGACGAAGACGCGCCCGCGGGCAACGACTTCCTGGCCAACATCGTTCGCGACTGGGAGGCCGAGGCGCAGAAGGCCACCGAGCTGGGCCTGCGGGTGGTGTTCACGCGTACCGGCGTCGTGCTCTCCCAGGAGGGTGGCGCACTCGAGAAGATGCTGCCGTTCTTCAAGCTGGGAATCGGCGGTCCGGTGGCGGGGGGCAAGCAGTACGTGGCCTGGATCCACCTCGACGACGTGGTCGGCGCCCTGGTCGCGTGTCTCGACGGCGAGCTGAGCGGCCCGGTGAACGTGACCGCCCCCGAGCCGGTGACCAACAAGGAGCTATCGAAGACTTTGGGCAAGGTGCTCAAGCGGCCCGCCCTCGCGCCCGTCCCAGCATTTGCCGTGAAGACGCTCTACGGCGAGATGGCGGAGATCGTGACCACGGGCCAGCGCGTGCTGCCGAAGCGCCTGGAGGAATCCGGCTACCGCTTCCGCCAGCCGGATCTCGAAGCGGCGCTGCGCGCGACCGTCTAGCTAGCTCTCTTCCTCGCGCAGGGCGGCCTGCTCGGCGCGCAGCTCAGCCACGGTCTTGCCGCCGCTGCCGAAGGGGCCCTGGAGCTTCCAGCGCGAGTCGGACTTGGCGGGCCACACGAGCCAGATGATCGCGCCGACGAACGAGAGCAGGAGGCCGAAGGCTAGCCCGAGCTTCTCGCCGTAGCCCTTTCGGGCCGACAGGTATGAGGCCACGATGGCCGAGGCCAGCCAGATGTAGGTGAGCCAGAGAGCCTGTGCGCCGATGACTGCGAAGAGGTCCATAGTCACGCTCCGAGGTAGGCCTTCTGAACGTCCGGATTGTCGCGCAGCGAACTCGACTGATCCTCCAGGGCGACGGTGCCGGTCTCGAGCACGTAGCCGCGCTTGGAGACCTCAAGGGCGTAGTTGGCGTTCTGCTCGACCAGCAGGATGGTCGTTCCCTGGCGGTTGATCTCGGCGATCGTCTCGTAGATCCGCTCCACCAGGATCGGCGCGATCCCCATCGAGGGCTCATCGAGCAGCAGCAGCTTGGGGTTGGCCATCAGCGCGCGCCCGATGGCCAGCATCTGCTGCTCGCCCCCGGACATGGTTCCGCCCTTCTGCTTCTCGCGCTCCTTGAGGCGCGGGAACAGCGAAAAGACCCGGTCACGATCGCTGGCGATCTCGTTGGCGTCCTTGCGCAGGTAGGCACCGAGGTCGAGGTTCTCGCGCACGGTCATGCGCGGGAACACATGACGACCCTCGGGCGATAGCGAGATTCCGCGCTCCACGATCTCCTGCGGCGGTACCTCCCCGATTTCCGTGCCGTCGAACTTGATCGACCCCTCGCGCGGCGGTGTCAGGCCCGAGATCGAGCGCAGCGTGGTGGACTTGCCGGCCCCGTTGGAGCCGATCAGCGTGACCACCTCGCCCTCCTCGACGGTCAGAGAGATTCCCTTGAGGGCCTGGATGTTCCCGTAGAAGGTGCGGATGTCGGTGACCTCGAGCAGCGCCATCAGGCCTCGTCCTCCCGTGCCGCCGCGTCCCGGCGCCGCGAGGCGCCCTCCTCGGCCTCTTTCCCGCCCTGCTTGCCGAGGTAGGCCTCAACCACGCGCTCGTTCTTACGGACCTCCTCGGGCGTGCCCTCGGCAATTTTCTGGCCGTGGTCGAGCACGGTGATGTACTCGGAGACACCCATCACCACCGACATGTCGTGCTCGATCAGCAGGATGGTCAGGCCGCGCTCGTCGCGCAGCTTGTTCATGAAGTCGGTGAGACTCGCGGACTCCTGCGGGTTCATACCGGCGGTGGGCTCGTCGAGCAGCAGCAGCTTCGGCTCGGACGCGAGCGCACGGGCGATCTCGAGGCGGCGCTGGTCGCCGTAGGAGAGGTTGACCGAAAGGTGATCGTGCTGGCTCTCGTCGATGCCCGCGTAGGAGAGCGTCTCACGCGCCTTCTCCTCCACGGCGCGCTCCTCCCTGTTCACCCAGGGCATGTGCAGGATCGAGCCGAACAGTCCTGCGCGCATGCGCGAGTTCTGCCCGACCATCACGTTCTCGAGCGCGGTCATCGTGCCGAACAAGCGGATGTTCTGGAAGGTGCGGGCCACCCCGTCCTTCATGATCAGGTCGGGACGGCGCCCGGTCACGTTCTTGCCGCCAAAGCTGATGCGTCCGTAGGTGGGCTTGTAGAGCCCAGTCAGCATGTTGAAGAACGTGGTCTTACCCGCCCCGTTGGGACCGATGATCGAGACGATCGAGCGCTCGGGGATCTCGAAGCTGACGTCCTCGACGGCCACCAACCCGCCGAACACCTTGGTGACGTGCTCCGCGGTGAGCAGCGCGCCACCGTTGGAATGGCCGTTACTCATGCGCGCACCTCTTCGATGGTTTCACCGCCACCGAGTTCGGTGTCCCCAACGCCCACGCCCTCCCTGAGCTCCAGTTGCCGTCTTCGCTCGGGTATCAGGCCTTCAGGCCTGAGCACCATCATGATCACGAGCAGGAAGCCGAAGATGCCGAAGGAGAGCTCGGTGAGGTCGAAGTCGAGGCCGAGCTTCTGGGGATAGTCGTTGAACACGTCGGGGATCAGGTTGAAGTTGATGAAAGTCAGCACCACGGCGCCCACCATCACGCCCTCGATCGATCCCAGTCCTCCCAGAATCACCATGGACAGGATAAAAATCGAGAACGAGAACTGAAACTGGTCCGCATTGACCGTGTTGAGATAGGACCCTAGGAAGACCCCGGCCATGCCACCGAACGCCGCTCCGGTCCCGTAGGCCATCAGCTTGGTCTTGACCACCGGCACGCCCATCGACGCGGCGGCCACCTCGTCCTCGCGCAGCGCGATCCAGGCCCGGCCGAGACGGGAGTCGCGCAGCCGGAAGTTGACGAACAGCACGAGCACCACCAGACCCAGGGCCACGAAGTACCAGGGTCTGAGCTCCAGCCCGGTGAAGGGTTCGACGAAGGGCAGGTTGATCTTGTCGATCGGCGTGATGCCCTGCCGGCCGTTGGTGATCTTCTCCCCCGCGATCTTGATCTCGTCGCCGTTGATGACGAGGCGGCCGACGATCTCGCCGAAGGCGAGCGTTACGATCGCGATGTAGTCGCCGCGCAGGCGCAGTGTTGGTAACCCGATCAGCATTCCCGCGATCGTGGTCACGATCACCGCTATGACCAGCACGAGCAGGAAGTTGAAGTGAAGGCCGGGAAGGTTTGACGCCGGTTCGCCGACCAGGAACGAGAAGCCCTCGCCACCACCGGCGTTGACGAAGAAGCCGGACATGAACCAGCCCGAGGTGAGCGCGCCGAGAGCGTAGAAAGCCACGTAGCCGAGATCGAGAAGGCCCGCGAAGCCGACGATGATGTTGAGCCCGAGCGCCATAACCGTGTAGGCCAGAGCGAGCGTGACGTCCTCGATGAAGCCCGAGCCCGAGTCGTGGAAGAAGGGCAGGATGATCGCCCAGACCAACAAGGCGACCACAGTCCCGCGAGTGATCCACTTGTTCTCGTGAAACACGGCGCGCACGGCTATCAATGCCCAGCCCACGAACGCCATGAACAGGTTCATCTCGATCTGGTCGGCCATCCAGAGCGCCACCAGCAGGCCCACTCCGAGCCCGACGAGCGTGCGCCTGTCGGTCTTCAACTCGGTCCGGCGCGGGCTGCCCACGGTGGCGCTCATCCGGCTTCCCGGGTCTGCTCGCCGAGCAGGCCCTGCGGGCGGAAGACCATGACCAGGACGAGGTAGGCGAACACGATCGCCGGCGTCCACTGACCGCCGATGCGGTTGTCGGAGATCTGCTGGATGATCCCGATGATGAAGCCGCCCAGCACGGCGCCCTGGAGGTTGCCGATGCCGCCCATCACTGCCGCGGTGAATGCGATGAGGCCAGCCTGGAAGCCCTGGAAATACCAGATCGTCGTCTGGTAGAGCGCGTAGATGAGTCCGGCGGCGCCGGCCATGATGCCGCCGAGCAGGAAGGTGAGGGAGATCGTCGTGTCGACGTTGATGCCCATCAGCCGGGCGGCCTCGGGATCCTGCGCAGTCGCGCGCATGGCGCGGCCGAGGCGGCTCTGCGCGATGAAGGTCGTAAGCAGGAAGACCAGCGGAATGGTGGCCGCGAGCGCGAGGACGTCACCCTGCGAGACCGATACGCCCCCGATGTTGAAGAGCTCCTTCTGGGCGTTGATCAGGTCGGGGATCCCCTCGGGTGACCCGCCGATCCAAAGAATTCCGACGTTCTGCAGGATGAAGGAGAAACCCACCGCCGTGATCAACGGCGCCAGCTTAGGTGCCGTTCTCAGAGGCCGGTAGGCCACCCGCTCGATCATCACGTTCAGGGCGCCGCTGGCCAGCATCGCCAGGATGAGCGTGACGAGAAGGCCCAGGACGAGGCCACCTACGCCCGTGGCCGCGGTCAGGCCGATCGTGCCGAAGAAACCGGCCGAGACGAGTGAGCCGATCATGAACACCTCGCCGTGAGCGAAGTTGATCAGCTCGACGATGCCGTACACGAGCGTGTATCCGAGCGCCACGAGCGCCCAGATGGCACCGTTGGAGAGGCCGTCGACAACGTTGTTGCCGAGGCGAGCCAGGTTGCCGTCCTGCGAGAGGTCCTGTATGCCGTAGACGACCGGCATCACCAGGAGGAGCGCAATCAGCCCGTACTCACCGATGTAGCCGCGCACGCGGTCCCACGTGTTCGTGCGCAGCGGCGTCGGGGCAGTCTCCGTGCTCGCCTCCAGAACCCCTCCCTAGTCGCTCACAACTTGGGTCACATCCCTCTGCGGGCGATGTCTATCAGAATAAGGGGGCGGACCGAAAGGCCCGCCCCCTGTCCTGCAGAACCGTCAGGCGGAACGGATCAGCCGCCCTCCGCCTTGATCGTCTCGTCGAAGGTGAGCTCTCCACCCTTGACGGTGTAGATGCCGTAGTCGGTGAGCGTGGTGTCACCGTTCTCGTCGATGTCGTACGTGCCGAGCACCGACTCGCGGCCCTTGGTGTTGAACAGGGCGTCGATCATCGCCTGCTTGTCGGAGCACTTGTCAGCGAGTTCCTCACACGTGTCCAGAACGAGGCTCATCGCCTCGTAGCCGTAGATGGCGTACGGGTCAGGGTTGGCCTCACCGTACTTTGCCTCGTAGTCGTCGAAGAACTTCTGACCGTCCGGCGGGTACTCGTCGGGCGACAGCGTCGCCACGCTGAGCTTCACGCGGTTGGCGACGTTCGCCGGGATCCCGCCCTCAGCCGGGTCGGCGAAGCCGGATTCGGCCACGCCGTCCGGGCCGTAGAGCTTGGCGTCCGGAAGGGCCGCCGCCACGTCCTTATACAGCTGCACCGCGCCGTTGGCGGTGATGCCCGAGAACACGAAGCAGTCCACGCCCTCCGACTTCATCGTTGCTGCCTGGGAGCGGAAGTTCGGCGCCTTGGGGTCGATGCCCTCGTTGCCCACGATCTCGAGACCCTGCTCCTTGGCCGAGCCCTCGATGTTCCGCGACAGGCCTGCGCCGTACACCTCCTTGTCGTTGAGGATGTACGCCTTCGTGCAGCCGTCCTCCTTCATGAGCGTCGCCAGCGCGGCGCCCTGAATGGTGTCCTTCGGCACGATGCGCAGGTAGTGGCGCTCGCCCGAGGGGTAGTACTTGTCGGGCTCGCCCGCGTCGGCGCCCGGCTCGTCCGAGGTCAGGCCCACGGCGGTGTTCGCCGGGCTGATCTGGGCGATCGGGACCTCGTTCAGCAGCGGGATCGAGATCGCGCTGGCGCCCGAGTTGAACTCGCCGATGTAGGCCACGGCCGCGTCGTCCTGAGCGACCTTGCGCGCGTTGGCCTGAGTCGCCTCAGGGGTCCACGTGCCGGCCTGCGCGGTCGAGTCGTCGAGCGAGGTGTACTTCACCGTCGTCTCGCCCGCCTTGCCCTTCCGCTGATCGAGGGCCAGCTTGATGCCCTCGACCATCGCGGTGGTCTGCGGCCGGGAAGCTCCCTGCAGAGGAAGCGACGAATAGACGTCGACCGTCCCGCCGCCACCGCCGCTGTCGCCACCGCCGCTGTCACTGCTCTCGTCGTCGTCACTGCCGCAGGCAGTCATGCCTACGGCGAATGCGGCAAGGAGGCAGCCAAAAACTGCCAACCAACGTACTCGCAAGATGTTCCCTCCTAGTGGGAAATTGTCTCCAACCTGCGCGGGATCCTAAGCGTCCATTCCCGGAGCGTGCCTTCGCGGCGTCCGGCTTAACGCGGAGAAAATCTGGCTTCGCGACGGGTTTGCGGAGCGCTCTCGGCCTCGAGGTCGGGGCGCCGCGTCTGCACCCAGGCGACCGCGGTGATGACGATCAATCCGCCCGCGATCTGGATCGCGGCCAGGGCTTCGTCGTGGATGATCCAGGCGAACACAGCGCCGAGCACCGGCTCGAGCGTGGCGATCACGGCCACCCGCGGAGCCGGGACATGGCGCAGGGCGGCCACCGTGAGCACGAACGGCACGAGCGTCCCGCCGATCACGAGCGCCACGGCCAGCAGCGCGTTGCGCGTCGAAGCGAGCCCCTCCCACGGAAATCCCCACCAGGGAGTGACGAGCGCCCAGAAGATCGTGGCGAAGCCGAAGGCCCAGAAGAGCGTGGTCACCGCCTCGTGGCGCCGGCCCGATCGCTCCGAGCCGACCATGTAGATCGCGAACGTGACCATCGACGCCAGGGCGGCCAGCACGCCGGTCAGGTCGAGGCCGCCGACATCGTAGGCCCGGACCACGAGGAAGCACCCGGCGAGCGAGAGCGCCACGGCGCCCCAGAGGCCGGCCGCGATCTGCCGCCCATGCACGACCCGCAGCCACACGAGCAGGAACAGTGGCGCCAGGTACTGGATGGTCAACGCCGGCCCGATCTCGAGCCGGTCGACGGCAAGGAAGAAGCTGGCCTGGGTGGCGGCGAGTCCGAACACGCCGAGCAGCGCGAGGCTCGGGAGCTCGCCGCGGTCGACGCGCAGCAGGTCGCGCCGGCTCACCCCGAGGATGATCAGCAGGAGCAGCCACGAGCCCGCCGAGCGCAGCTGGGACAGGCGCGCGGCATCCACGCCGTCGTCGAGCAGATAGCGGGCCATGCTTCCGTTGAGGGAGAAGAGCGCCGCTCCCAGGGCAGCGAGCGCATAGCCGCGCGCGGCGCTCCGCCCATCCTTCACTCGACCATTCGGACGAAGGCGAAGCGCCCGCCCCGCAGGGTCCAGAGGGCAAAGCGCCCTCCTTCGACGTCACCGGTGGCCCGCAGCCGGTAGCGCCCCAGCGGCGAGCGGCGCTCCCGGATGCGCGTACCGGCCCGCCGGACGCGGTCGCGGTCGCGCCCGCCGGCGCGGATGGCGTCGAGCACGACCCGCATGGCCTCGTAGCCGTAGATGGCTTCGGGGCGCGCCGCGCCTGGGTCGCCCGCGGCAAGCCGCTTGGAGAGGCGCCGGGCGCGCGGCGGCAGTCGGCTCACCGGCACCGTCGATCCCAGCACCCGCACCACCGCGGGCGCCGACGGGATCGCTCGGCCGGGCTCGCGGTCGAGCACGCCGGCCGTGGCGTAGACCGGCACGCCGGGCAGCCGCTGATCTATCTGCCCCAGCAGGCGCGCGGTCCCCGGCCCGGCGATGCCGGCGTAGGCCACCATGTCCGGACGCGCCTCCGCCAGGCGCCGGGTGATGTCGGGAATCTCCTCCGGCCGCCCGCGATATTCCTCGGCGGCGACCGGTCCGGGGTCCGTCGCGGCGGCCCAGCGCCACCAGCTGCCCTCCGAGCTCGCGGCTGTAGATGTCGCTGTCGAACAGCACGGCCATGCGCTGAGCGCCGCGCCGGGCGGCGAGCTCGAGGAGCGTCTCGGCGAGCAGGTCGTCGTTGGGCACGAGCCGGGTGAAGCTGCGCACCCCGGTCGGGTAGTAGCGCTCGGGCCCGGCGCGCGGCCGGCCGAGCGGCGCCTGGGTGAGGCTGGTCAGGGTGTCGGACGGGGAGACCTGGAGCAGGTGGGCGTCGTTGGTGATGGGCAGGGACACGGCCGACGCCCCGTAGTTGAGCTCGCCGAGGTAGGCGATCGCCTTCGGGTCGTCGGCCGCGCGATCGGCGTTGGCGCTGACGCGCTCGGGGCTCCACGGACCCTCGCCCGCCTGAGCAGAGTCGAGCTCCACGAGCTCTACGCGCAGCCCCCTCACGCTCCCCCCGGTCTCCTCGAGCGCCAGCCGCTCGCCCGCGGCCACCGCCCGGGCCGCCGCGGCGGAGGGTCCAGTCGTGGGAAGGCTCGAGTACACCTTGAGCGTGTCTCCCTTGACCCGCGGGGAGCGCTCGTCGGCGCTGAGGCATCCGCTCACAACGAGAGCGAGGACGAAGGCAGGGGCGAGTAGGAGGCGGGCCAAGCGGCCCATTCTGCCCGGTCGCCTCTATCGTGCCGCCGGTGCGGTTCGGAGTGCTCACCGGAGGAGGAGACTGCCCGGGTCTCAACGCGGTGATCCGGGCGGTGGTGCGCAAGGGGATCGACGCCCACGGCCACGCCATCGTCGGCTTTCGCGACGGCTGGCGGGGCCCCCTCGAAAACGCCTACGAGGAGCTGACCATCGAGTCGACGCGCGGGATCCTGCCGCGCGGCGGCACCATTCTGCGCTCGTCGCGCACGAACCCGTTCAAGCATGAGGACGGTCCCACCCGCATCGCCGAGAACCTGGCGACGCTCAACCTCGAGGGGCTGATCGCCATCGGCGGTGAGGACACCCTGGGGGCCGCCGCCCGCTTGCACTCCGAGTACGGCCTACCGGTCCTGGGCGTGCCCAAGACGATCGACAACGACCTCGGCGGCACCGACATGACCTTCGGCTTCGACACCGCCGTGCAGATCGCCAGCGACGCGATCGACCGCCTGCACACCACGGCGGAGTCGCACAACCGCGTGATGATCGTCGAGGTGATGGGCCGCCACGCCGGCTGGATCGCTCTGCACGCCGGACTCGCGGGTGGCGCCGACGTGGTCCTCATCCCCGAGCGCCCGTTCGACATCGCCGAGGTGGTGCGGCTGATCCGCCGCCGCCACTCACGGGGCCGCTACTTCTCGATCGTCGTGGCGGCCGAGGGCGCCACTCCGCAAGAGGGGACGCTCGAGATCGTGAGCGGCGAGAGGGATGAGTTCGGCCACGAGCGCCTGGGGGGCGTGGGACAGTTGCTCGAGCGCGAGATCGGCGAGCGCACGGGCTTCGAGACCCGGGCGACCGTGCTCGGGCACATCCAGCGCGGCGGCACTCCCACCGCGTTCGACCGGGTGCTCGCCACGCGCCTCGGGCTCGCGGCGATCGACGCGGCCAACGAGGGGAAGTGGGGCATGATGCCGGCGCTCAAAGGCACCAAGATCGAGCTCGTGGCGATGGGCGAGGCGGTGGCGGAATTGCGCCTGGTGCCGCCGGAGGAGTTCGCGGCGGCGGAGGCGTTCTTCGGCTGAGGCTCGGGCGGCACCGCGCCGCCCGCGCCGGTGTCCTAGTAGATCCCGCCGCGGTCGTCCGGCGCCGAGGCCCCGCGCCCCAGCATCTGGTCGATGAACGGCTTGGCGATCGTGTAGGCGGCGGCAGATACCACGATCAGCATGGTGAGCAGGAAGGCGTCGAATGGCTTGATGTCGAACGACCACGCCGTGATCCACCAGATCAGTCCCACGGTCAGCGCGATGAGGACGGTCACCGGCCACCTCGCCGTGGGCCGAATGTCCGGCGCAGCTTGGTGGCGGCGTTCAGGGCGCCCTTCAACGCACGCTCCGAACCGGAGTCCTGCGCCGGCATCAGGCCGATCTGGCGAGCGAAGCTCATACCGTCATAGTACGCCGCGGCCGAGCTGTTCTTGCCCTCGGCTACCTCGATGAGGTCGACGCCGCGCAGCTCCACCCATCGCCCGGTGGGCTCGACGCCCTGGAAGGACCGGCCGGTGAAGTGGCCGTCCATGCGCCATTCGACCGCGGCCTGCTGCTCGCCGGCGACGAGGCGGGTGACCGTGGTCTGAAGGTCGGGCACCGCGGCGAACAGGTCGCGAAAGAGGCCGATGATCTCGGTGCGTCCCCTCAGGATGCCGAGCGGAACGACGTCGGCTACCCCGTCCTCGCTCCAGTGGTTGGACATGGCGTAGCTGTCGCGGCGACCAATGGCCTCGAAGTAGCTGAGGATGTGCTGCTCGACCTGCTTGCGCCGGGAGATCCTGCGGCGCGCGGGCTTGGCCTGCGACGCGCTCGCCACGGCGGTTGCGCTCTTGGCGGCAGCCGGCTTCTTAGCCGCGCGCGCACCCCTGCTCTTAGCCTGCGCCATGTTGAGTCAACATAACATCGCTGTCGGACGGTCAGCGCAGTACGGAGGCCAGCCCGGCGGACAGGTGCCGGCGCAGTGCGGGCGGTCCCGTCGTTTCCAGCTCGTCGAGGAGCTTTTCGTGTTGGGCCGCCATACGCTCGAGGCTCCAGTGCGGCCTCGACGCGGTGAGAAAGAGCATCATCTCGCCCGCCAAGCTCGCGTAGGCACGCGCGATGCGATCGCTGCCCGAGGCCTCGACGAGCGCCAGATGAACCGCGTTGTGAGCCTCGGCGACCTCGCCCCAGGGCGGGGTGGGCATCGCGCACGTCCGGCCCAGCTCGGCTACCGCGTCGCGGACCGTCTGAGGGAGGCGTCCGCGGTTGCGCTCGAGCGCCAGGTGAGCCGCTTCCAGCTCGAGAGCGGTGCGCAACTCGAACAGGCTGCGCAGGCCGGCCTCGTCGAGGCGGGCCACGCGGGCGCCGCGATTGGGCTCGATGGCCACGAGGCGCTCCGCCGCGAGGGCGCGGATGGCGGCCCGCACCGAGTGGCGGGCGACGCCGTAGCGCTCGGTCAACTCGCGCTCGAGGAGCCGTTCCCCCGGTTGCAGCTCCCCCTCGAGGATGCGGGCGCGCAACGCCGCGGCGATGGCGTCCACCGTCGAGACGAGCGTCAGCTCGCGGGCTCGGGGCGCCGGATCAGCCAAGGGAAGGGGCATAGCTCACCTCGGTGTGGGCCGGATCGCGAGCCGGCCGCCGGGAGGGCAGCGCAAGCAGGGTCAACCCGGCCAGTATGAGCGCCGCTCCGGCCGCGGCGGCCAGGCCGGGTCGCTCGCCCAGGGCCACCACTCCAAGCAGGGAGGCCGTGAGCGGCTCCGCCAGCGTCAGCGTGGCGGCCTCGCTCGCCCTCACCCGGCGCAATCCGCCCGCGAACAACAGATAGGCCAGTGCGGTCGGCACGAGCCCGAGGTAGACGGCGAGCGTGAGCCCGCCAGGCGTGAGGAGCCCGCCCGCGGGCACGACCGCGAACACCGGGAGCAGCAGAACGGCGCCCGTACCGAACACCGCGCCCATCACCGCCTCGGGCCGCGCGCCGCCGTCGAGCATGCGCTTGCTCGCGACCGCGTAGCCCGAGTAGCCGGCACCGGCGAGGAGGGCGAGGCCGACCCCGCCCGCCGATACCGCTCCGCCCGCTCCGCCGCCGAGCACCAATAGCGCGACGCCGGCGCACGCCAGCGCGGTGGCGGCCATCCAGCGCCGGCCCAGACGTTCGCCGGTGAAGAGGCGGGCGACCACCCCGGTGAAGGCGGGTGCCGAGCCCAGTGCCACGACCGCGCCCACCGCGACGCCCGTGTCGGCCACCGCGGCGAAGAAGGCGAGCTGGTAGACGGCCACGCACACGCCGGCGACCGGGATGAGCCCGCGGGCGGCGTCGACCCGCGCCCGAGTGAGGATCGCCACCGCGGCCAGCACACTTCCACCGACCACGATCCGCGAGGCGCCCACGGCCAGTGGGTCCAGGCGCGGACCTATTGCCTGGGCGGTGCCGGTGGTGCCGAAGAGAACGGCAGCTATGAGGATCTGGATGCGAGCGATCCGGGCCGACATGTGAGGAATTGTTCCACAATCTGTTGTGGAGAGGAAGCAGGCTGCTCGTGCAGACGCGGGAGGTGGCTCGGTTAGCGCAACGCCGCGGCCAACTCGCCGACCAGGGACCCCACGGCCTCAGGGCCGCCCTCCCCCGCCGCGCGCACGACCCGGGTGCCCACGATCACTCCGTCGGCCACCTCCGCGACCGCCCCCGCCTGCGCGGCCGTCGAGATGCCGAAGCCCACGGCCACGGGAACGTCGGTGGCGGAGCGGACCGCGGCCACCGTGTCCGGCACGCCCTCCGGGAGCTCGGCCCGCTCGCCCGTGGTTCCGGTGAGCGACACCGTGTAGACGAAGCCGCGCGCCTGCGCTCCGATCTGCCCGATTCGCTCCGGCGTCGAAGTCGGCGCCACCAGCGGCACGAGCGCGATGCCCTCGGCGTCGCAGGCCGCACGCACCTCGTCCGCCTCGTCGTGGGGCAGGTCGGGCACGATCAGGCCGGCCGCGCCCGCCGAGGCGGCGCGCAGCGCGAAGGCCTCCGGGCCGGCGGCGGCGATCACGTTCACGTAGACCATCAGGATCACCGGCAGCTCCCCGGCCACCCGCTCGCACACCCGCAGCACGCCGTGGGGCGTGGCCCCCCGGCGGAGGGCCTCGGTGCCGGCGGCGTGGATCACCGGGCCATCGGCCAGCGGATCGGAGAAGGGGATCCCCAGCTCGATCAGGTCGGCCCCGGCCGCGGCGGCGGCCAGGCCCGCTTGGGCTGAGGCTTCGAGGTCGGGGTAGCCGCCCATCAGGTAGGGCATGAGCGCCGCCCGCTTGTCGTGGGTGCTGAACGCCGCGGCGATCCGGTCGACCCCGGTGGCGGTCACGCTCACGCTTCGCCCAGGGCCAGCACCTCGGCCAGGTCCTTGTCGCCGCGGCCGGAGAGGGTCACGAGATGGACACCGGGCGCCGGGTTGGCGAACAGCCAGGCCAGAGCGTGGGACGGCTCGAGCGCGGGCAGAATCCCCTCGAGCTCGGCGACGGTGCGAAACGCCGCGAGGGCGGCCTCGTCGGGCACGGCCACGTAGCGCACGCGCCCGCTGTCGCGCAGGTACGCGTGCTCGGGGCCCACGCCCGGATAGTCGAGTCCCGCAGACACCGAGTGGGCCTCGAGGATCTGCCCCTCTTCGTCCTGCATGACCGCGGAGAGCGCGCCGTGCAGCACCCCGCGCGCCCCGGTGGTGAGCGGCGCCGAGTGGCGCATGGTGTCGAGCCCCTCGCCCGCCGCCTCGACTCCGATCAGCTCGACGCCGGCATCGTCGACGAAGCCGGCGAAGGTGCCGATCGCGTTCGAGCCCCCGCCCACGCAGGCGATCACCCGGTCGGGCAGCGCGCCGGTGGCCTCGAGGATCTGGGCGCGGGACTCGTCGCCGATGCAGCGCTGAAGATCGCGCACCAGCGACGGATAGGGCGCCGGGCCCACCGCGGAGCCGATGATGTAGTGCGTGGTCTCGACGTTCGCCACCCAGTCGCGAATCGCCGCCGACACCGCCTCCTTGAGCGTGCGCGCGCCGGCCTCCACGCCCACCACCTCCGCGCCCAGCAGCTCCATGCGCTGCACGTTGGGCTGCTGGCGGCGCATGTCCTCGGTGCCCATGTAGACGATGCACTCGAGCCCCAGCAGGGCGCACGCCGTGGCCGACGCCACTCCGTGCTGCCCGGCGCCAGTCTCGGCGATGATCCGCTGCTTGCCCATGCGCCGGGCCAGGAGCGCCTGACCGAGGGCGTTGTTGATCTTGTGCGAGCCGGTGTGGGTGAGGTCCTCGCGCTTGAGCCAGACCTCTCCTCCGGCCAGCTCGGCCAGCCGCGCCGCCGGCCCGAGCGGGGTGGGTCGCCCGACGTAGTCGCGCGAGAGCCGGGCGAGCTCGCCGGTATAGCCGGGGTCCGACCGGGCCTCGAGCCATGCGCGCTCGAGCTCGTCGAGGGCGGGAATCAGCGTCTCGGGCACGTAGCGGCCGCCGTAGGGGCCGAACCGCCGCTCGACGGCAGGGGCACTCACGCGGCCGCTCCGCTGCGCACGTCGGCGTCCTCCACGGCAGCAAAGAAGGCGGCCAGCTTGGCCGGGTCCTTGCGGCCCGGCTCGGCCTCGGTGCCGCTCGCCACGTCGACGGCGAACGGGCGGGCGTAGGCGATCGCTTCGCCCACGTTCTCCGGCGTGAGGCCGCCCGAGAGCACCACCGGCGGCGTGCTCGGATGCAGGCGGGCGAGCTCCCAGTCGAAGCTCTCACCCGTGCCCCCTGGCGCGCGCGGGGAGTAGGCGTCGAGCAGGTGGTAGTCGGTGGCGAAACGCCCGAGGTCCTGGACCTGCGCCGCATCGCGGACGCGCACGGCCTTCATGACCTTCGCGCCCGTGCGCCGAGCGGCCTCGCGGCAATAGGCCGGGCCCTCGTCGCCGTGGAGCTGCAGGAGGCTGAGCCGGCAGCGGTCGGCCGTGTCGGCGACCTCGTCGAGGGTGGCATTCACGAAGACGCCCGCCAGCTCGAGATGACGGTGCTGCTCGGCGCCTATCTGCTCAGCCGCGTCGAGAGGGCAGCGCCCGCGGGCTGGGGGCCCAGAAGATCATGCCCAGCGCCCACGCCCTCAGGTCGGCCACCCGGCGGGCGTCGGCCGGGTCGCTCACTCCACAGATCTTGACGCGGGTCACCGCGCCAATGGTCGCAGGCGCGTCTACGGGAAGAGCCCGTCGCCGTCGTCGCCCTCGGGCGCCTGCGGCTGCTCGTTCTCGCTCGAGCCCTCGAGCTGCTCCGGGCGCTCGCCCAGCGTCACGGTGATCGTCTCGGTCTTGTCGCCGCGGTAGACCTCTACCTCGACCTTGTCGCCCGGCTGCTTGCCGGTCACCGCGGCCGCGACTGCATCCGGGTCGGAGACCTTCTGGCCGTCGACCGCGACGATCACGTCGCCGTCCGCGGTAGGCGCGCCGGAAGCGTCGGTGCCGCCCCGCAGCCCGGCGTCGGCGGCGGGCCCGCCCTCGACGGCGTCGGTGATCAGGGCGCCCTCGGCCACCGGCAGGTCGAGCTGCTGCTGGAGGTCCTTGTTCACGGCTGCCATCTGGACGCCGAGATAGGCCCGCTCGATCTCCTGGCCCCGGCGCAGCTGCGGGAAGGACCTGCTTGGCGACGTTGACCGGCACGGCGAAGCCGATGCCCACCGAGCCCTGGCCCCCGCTGGTGGCGATCTGGGAGTTGATGCCGATCGCGCGGCCCTGGGCGTCGAGCAGCGGACCGCCCGAGTTGCCGGGATTGATCGAGGCGTCGGTCTGGATGACGTTCGAGATCGAGAAGCCGCTGGGCGCGTCGATCTCGCGCCCGAGGGCGGACACGATGCCGGTGGTGACCGTGCGCTGGAACCCGAGCGGGTTCCCGATTGCCACCACGGGGTCGCCCACCTGGGCCTGCCCCGAATCGCCGAGAGGAATGGCCTTCAGGTCCTTGACCTGACTCGGGTCGATCTTCAGCACCGCCAGGTCGAGGTCGTCGTCGACGCCCTTGACCTGGGCGTCGATCGACTCGCCTCCCTCCTCGAACGAGACCGTGACGCCGTCGGCGCCGTCGACCACGTGCGCGTTGGTGAGGATCGTGCCGTCATCGTCGACCACGAAGCCCGAGCCGGTGGCCGTGCCCTGCCCTCCGCCCAGGGGCGAGTCGCTGCTCACGCCCTCGGCCTGGATGAAGGCGACGCTCGAGCCCTCGTCGCGGTAGATGTCCTGCACCGTGCGCCCGCCGTCGGTCGCGGAGGGATCGGAAGCGGGCTGCGTGATGGACGGCTGGCGGACGACGGTCCGCGAGTCGCCGGTGTCGATCACGTCGGTGGCGATCAGGATGGCCCCGGCGATCAGGACGATCAGCCCGCCGAGCACTCCGGCGATCAGGTTCGACGCCGCGGAGCGCTGCTTTTCAGGGGCAAGGACCGGATTCATGAGTCTCTTTCTAGAGGGCCAACCTTAGAGCCGCATAAACGCGCGGCCCTAGAGCGGGCGTGGGCCGCCCGGAGGGATGGCGAAGAGGCCGAGCAGGCGCCCCTTCAATCCGCCCCGGGCGGTGAGCTCGCGCCGCAGGGCCCGGCGTTCGGCGCGACCGGGCGCCTCGGGACTGCGCGGGTCGTAGCGGTGCTCGCGCAGCCGGCGTGCGTAGCCGGCGGAGTGAGGGCCGGCGCTGCGCAGCAGCCGGCGCTCGAGGCCGAGCAACGTGGTGGCCGCCGGCACCCTCCAGTCGAGGCGATCGAGGGCCCGGCGCAACTCGGCGAGCTGGGCCGAAGCCAGCTGCTCGGGTGACAGGCCGTGACGGACTCGCACCAGGCGCACGACGTACCAGGCCGCGCCGCCCGCGGCCGTGAGCGCCAGCAGCACCAGGACCGGGACCACCCAGTCCGGCGTGCCGCCGTCGGTCGGTGGCGACCGCGCCGTCCGGCGTCACGCGCTCCGCGGCCACGCCGCCGCGCGGGTTGGCGATCTCTCCCGCGTCAGCGCTCGCCGCGCTCGTGGCGGCCGCCGCGGACTGGCTCTCGGCCGGCGCGGCGGTGGGAGTCGGATCGAACGGCACCCAGCCGATGCCCGTGAAGTAGACCTCGACCCACGAGTGCGCGTCGAGGTCGCGAATGCGGTACTCGCCGGTGTCGCGGTTGTACGAGCCCGGCGAGAAGCCCGCCGCCACGCGGGTCGGAACGCCGAGCATGCGCAGCATCAGCGCCATCGCACCGGAGAACTGCTGGCAGTAGCCGCGCCGGTCCTCGAACAGGAACCCGTTGAGCGGGATCGCGCGCGTGGGCACCCGCTCGGAGTAGATGTACTCGTCCTGGAGGTTGCGCTCGACCGCCTTGACGAGGTCGTAGTTGGTCTCGGCCCCCTCCGTCCAGTCGAGCGCCAGGCGATACATGTCGCCGTAGCGCGAGCGGCGCAGGATCTGGTCGGCGTCGGACTCGCCGGAGAGCGTCTCGCCGCGCAGCGGAACGTCGAGCGGCTGCTCCAGGCCCAGCGCGGCGGTGCGCGCGGCGTCGCCGGCACGCCCCGTGCCCTCGCGGGCGTCGTCGCCTCGGTCCGGCAGGTAGACGCGGGTGTACTGGATGAAGTCGCCCGGATAGCCGTACGCCCCGGTGCTCGACCGGCGCATCTGCCGCTGGGTCGGATTGGGCGCGTAGGTGGCGACGGAGTAGGTGTCGCCCTTCTGAAGCGGCTCTCCCTGGACGCGCGCCGTGCCGTCGCCGCTGATGGTGTGCGGCGTGCCGTCGACTCGGTAGATCGTGCCGGCCCCCACCACCAGGTCGCTGGTCAGCGAGCGCACGGTCACGTCGATCTGCTCGTCCCAGCGTGGATTCATCTCGAACAGGTCCCAGGAGGGGCCCTGGGGCTCGAAGGGGATGGGCAGCTCGGATCCGACCTCGCTGCGGTCGGGCTGGGGCGAGCGAAACCAGCGCAGGCCGTCGAAGGCGTCGAGGGTCTCCGCCTTCCAGTAGTGGGGCCGGTCGGAGCGGACGTTGAGCAGCGTGGTGCCCTCGCGCGGCCAGTCGAGGGGGCCGTACTCGTGCGTCCAGTCGAAGGTGATCGCCTTGCCCGAGCCGAACAAGTCCCAGGCGCGGTAGTTCCACCATGCCCGTTCGGCGTCGAGGGCGGCCGCGGCGGGCAGGGAGAGAAGTCCCATCACCACCACGGCGGCGGCGCCCACCAGAGCATCACGGCGGCCCAAGCGCGGCAGCCACAGCCACGCGCCGACCAGCAACAGCAGGACGAGCCCTCGCAGGAGCGGCTCGCCCGGATCGTGCTCGGTCACCGCGGCGCCGTAGGCCAGCAGCAGCAGCGCGAGCCCTGTGCTTTGAAGCAGCGTGCGGCCCCGGCGGGCGGGGAAGAAGGCCACCAGCGCCGCCAGGCCGAGTAGCAACGGCGCTCCCAGCAGGATGGTCAGACGGATCCACTCGTCGGGACCGTCGTAGGGCCAGTCGACGCTCTGAATACCGGACAGGCCGCGATCGAGCCCGTCGGCCAGCTCGGCCCAGTTCTCCGGGCCAAGCAGGCGCAGCGGCAGCCCCGCCACGCCGAGCCCGAGCGCGATCGTCGCCAGGCCGATCACCAGCGCGGCCACGGCGAGCACGGCGCCCGCGGCGCGCGGGCGATCGCCGAGCCGGGCGCTGAGCTTGCTGCGCACCGGAGGCTGACCCAGGGGGATCAGCGCGAGCGCGCCGCCGGTGGCCACCAGCACCACGAGCAGGGTGCGACCAATGGGTGCGTCCTCCACCAGCAGCGACCAGTGGCCGGCGGCGAAGGCGGCCAGCGCGACGAAGGCCGCCAGCCGAAGCCAGATGATCCAGTGCTCGCCGGTGTCCGCCGCCGATGCCGCCTCGCGCCGCACGACGGCGGGCGCGGGAGCGCCGCGCGGCGGTGGCCGGCTGGCGCGGCTGCGGGCTCACGCCGCCGCCCTCCCCGCCCCGGCGGGGGCCATGCGGCGCACGCGCTCCACCAGGCAGCCGGTGCACTCGGCGACCTCGAACAGCGGACGCACGCCGGGCAACGCGGACGGCGAGACCACGATGCGAGCCCCGGCCGGGAGGCGCTCGAGCGCCCGCGGGGCACTGCGCAGATCGGCGCCCGTGACCCAGATCACCGCACCGCCGCGCGGACCGAGCGTCGAGGAGGGCGGCGGCGAGCCGGACTCCACCAGGGCGAGTCGCACGTGCACGGCGGCCCAGGCCCCTCTGTCGCGCCCGATCTCGATGGGCCGCCGCTCACCCGGTAAGAGAACCGCGCAGCCGCCCTCGCCGGCCAGGTGCACGCACAGCGACGCCGCGGCCCTCACCGCCTTGTCGAGCCCCTCCTCGCCCGAGGGCGCGGACGGGTCTACCACGATCAGTGGAGCGGAGTCGAGCTCGGCGACAAGCCGCCGCTCGAGCATCTCCCCGCGCCGCGCCACCGAGATCCAGTGGATTCGCGACGCGGCGGCGCCCTCGCGATACGGGCGCAGGCCGTCGATCTCGAGCTCGGCCATCGATGCGTCGAGACGCCGGCCCATCACGCCGGGATCGATCCCCTGCCCGCCGTGGTCCCCGGCCCCCGCCCCGCTTCCTCCGGGGGCGGTCACCGGCTCGATGCGCGGCAGGACCAGCACCTCGTCACGACCCTCGCCGACGATCTCGCGCGAGAACACGCGCAGCGGGTCGCGGATCAGCAGGCGGCCCGGCTCGAGCACGCGCCGGCCCCGGCGCGAGAACCGCACGTTGATGCGCACCCGGCGCGACCAGCGGTCCGCTATCGGCACGGGCCAGCCGAGCAGTGGCTCGATCAGCTCACCGCCCGGCGGCGGAACGATCCCGGAGAGCATCTCGACGCGGAGCGGGTAGGGCTCCTCCTCGGTCACCGTATTCGGGCCGGCACGGCGCTTGATCGCCGCGCCACTCGTCGCCATCAGCACCCAAGCGGTGGCCACCACCGCGATCGCCACGAGGCCGACCCCGGGAACGTAAAGGGAGGGGCTGTCGAAGGTCGCGGCGGCCAGGCACAGGAGCACCCCCAGCACGACGATGGTCAGTGGCCGGAGCAGCCGAACTGCCGGCCCCACCATGAACTAGAGCGCGGGAACGCGGTCCAGGGCGTCGCGCACCACGGCCTCGCGCTCCTCGGAGCCCGAGCCGGGCGAGAGCAGCAGGCGGTGGGCCAAGACCGAGCTGGCGAGGGCCTGGACGTCGTCGGGAAGCGCGTGGTCGCGCCCGTCGAGCGCGGCGTTGGCCTTGGCGGCCCGGAAGAGCATCAGCCCGGCGCGCGGCGACGCGCCGAGGTCGACCCGCGGGTCGGCCCGCGTGACCTCGAGGATGCTTACCACGTAGCGCCGCAGCGCCTCGCTGCCGTGTACCGCGCCGGAGGCGATCTGGGCCGCCAGTATTTCTCCCACCTCGGCCACCGGCTCGAGGTCGAGCACGCGATCGCTCGCGGCGTGGTCGGCCAGCATCTCGGACTCCTGCTGGGCGCTCGGGTAGCCCAGCGACACGCGCACCATGAAGCGGTCGAGCTGGGCCTCGGGCAGCGGGTAGGTGCCCTCGTACTCGACGGGGTTCTGGGTGGCCACCACCAGGAAGGGACGGGCGAGCTCGTGGGTGTGCTTGTCGACCGTGACGTGGCGCTCCTGCATGCACTCGAGCAGGCCGGACTGGGTCTTGGGCGAGGCGCGGTTGACCTCGTCGACCAGCACGATGTTGGCGAACACCGGGCCGGGCCGGAACTCGAAGCGGTTCTCGCGCTGGTTGTAGACGTTGGCGCCCACCACGTCGGCGGGCAGCAGATCGGCGGTGCACTGCACGCGGGCGTATTCGGCGTCGATCGAGCTCGACAGGGCCCGCGCCAGAGCGGTCTTGCCCACCCCCGGGTAGTCCTCGATCAGCACATGGCCCTCGGCGAGGAACGCCACCAGCACGTCGCGCAGCACCTGCTCGGGAGCCTTGACCGCGCGGGCCACGTTCTCGCGCAGGCGGACACCCAGCTCCGCCACCTGGGAAGGGTCGAGCTCAGGAAGCGTCGCCATCGCTCCCCATGTTAGGGATAGGTTGATTTGGTCCGGCTAGGAGACCTAAGCCTGCGTGGGTTCCTCGGCGCCGGCCAGTTCGCGTACCGCGGCCTCGGGATCGGGAGCCCGCATCAGGGTCTCGCCGATCAGCACGGCGTCGACTCCGACCTCCTCGAGCGCCTCGATCTGCTCGCGGGTGTGGATCCCGGACTCCGAGACCACGACCTTGCCGGTGGGGACGTCGTGGAGCAGGTCGAAGGTGCGCTCGATGTCGACCGAGAAGTCCTCGAGGTTGCGGTTGTTGATCCCGAGCACGTCGACGTCCCATTCGAGCGCCGTCGCGAGCTCCTCCTCGGTCGCCACCTCGACGATCGCGTCGAGGTCGAGGCCCCACGCCTCGT
The DNA here is from genome assembly GCA_963728155.1 of uncultured Thermoleophilaceae bacterium. Taxonomy (GTDB): domain Bacteria; phylum Actinomycetota; class Thermoleophilia; order Solirubrobacterales; family Thermoleophilaceae; genus JACVRW01. The sequence goes on from CAVSJF010000006.1 coordinate 592,231, forward strand.
TGAGCAGGGCGCCGAGCTCCTCGGGCTCCATCGAGCCCACCACGAGCAGCACGGCGTCGGCGCCCGCCGCCTTGGCCTCGTAGAGCTGATAGGGGTCGATCGTGAAGTCCTTGCGCAGGATCGGCAGATGGATGGCGGCTCGGGCCTCGCGCAGGTCGGCGAGCGAGCCGCCGAAGTGGGCCTCCTCGGTGAGCACCGATACCGCGGCCGCCCCTCCGCGCTCGTAGGCCTGAACGAGCTCGCCGCAGCTCGCGTCCTCGCGGATGGCGCCGGCCGAGGGCGAGCGCCGCTTGTGCTCGGCGATCAGGGAGGTGCCCGGGCGCGAAAGGGCCTCGGCGAAGGGCATGCCCTCGGGGCGGGCCCCGGCGTCGCGCTCGAGATCGGCCAGCGGGCGCTCTCGCTTCCTGCGATGAACGGCCTCGCGCGTGGCGCCCACCAGCTCTTCCAGGCGGATGTTCATCGCGGGCGCGCCAGCTCGAGGTAGCGCTCGAGGACGGAGGCGGCGGCACCGGAGTCGACCGCGTCACGAGCGCTCTCCACGCCCGCGATGAGCGAGTCCGCTCGCCCGCTCACATAGATCGCGGCCGCCGCGTTGATGAGGGCCAGCGAGCGCTCGGTACCCGGCTCGCCGTCGAGCACGCGCCGCAGCACGCGGGCGTTGGCGTCCGGGGTTCCCGCGCCCACCGCACCGTCGGAAGCCCGCTCGATGCCGACCTCCTCGGGGGTGACCTCGTAGGTGGCCAGCTCGCCTTCTCTCAGCTCGACCACCCGGGTTGCGCCCGAGACCGAGAACTCGTCCAGGCCATCGGCGCTCGACACTACCAGGGCCCTGTCGGTGCCGAGCTCGCCCAGCGCGGCGGCCATCGTCTCGAGGCGCGTGGGGTCGGACACCCCGATCACCTGGCGCCGCGCGCCCGCCGGATTGGTGAGGGGCCCGAGGAAGTTGAAGACCGTGCGAACGCCGAGCGCCTTGCGTACGGGAACCACGTGCTTCATCGCCGCGTGGTGCTTGGGAGCGAACATGAAACCGAACCCCACCGCGTCGATGCTGCGGGCCACCTCGTCGGGCTCGAGCTCGATGCGCGCCCCCAGCGCCTCGAGCACGTCGGCCGACCCGCACTGGCTGGTGGCCGAGCGGTTGCCGTGCTTGGCCACCCGGCAGCCCGCTCCCGCGGCGATGAAGGCCGCGGTGGTGGACACGTTGAACGTCGGCCGGCCGCCGCCCGTGCCCGCCGTGTCGACCAGGTCGTCGCCCGCGTCCACCCGCAGGGCCAGGCTGCGCATCGCCGCGGCCAGGCCGGCGATCTCGTGAACGGTCTCGCCCTTGGTGCGCAGCCCGACGAGCAGGCCCGCCGTCTCGGCTTCGGAGGCTCTTCCCTCCATCACCTCGCTGAGCACGCGAGAAGCCTCGTCGGTCGCCAGGTCTTGGCCGGCGGCCACCCGGTCGATGGCTTCGGTCAGGAAGGGGTTGTTGCTCACTCTGCGGAGAGGAAGTTGCGAAGCATCTGCTTGCCGTGCGGCGTGAGCACCGACTCCGGGTGGAACTGGACGCCCTCGATCGGCAGCTCCGAGTGACGCAGCCCCATGATCACGTCTCCCGCCCGCGCGGACACCTGGAGGGTGTCCGGCAGGTCCTCCGGGTCGACCACGAGCGAGTGGTAGCGCCCCACCACGAGTGGAGATTCCAGTCCGGCGTAGATCGTCATGCCGTCGTGCTCCATCACTGCGGTCTTTCCGTGCACCGGCTCGCCGCGCACCACCCGCCCGCCGAACTCCTGGGCCATCGACTGATGGCCGAGGCAGACCCCCAGCACCGGGGTGCCGCGCTCGCCGTAGTGACGCACCGCCGGCATGGACAGGCCGGCCTCGTTCGGCGTGCAGGGGCCGGGCGAGACGATCACCCGGTCGGGCTCGCGCTCGAGCAGGTCCTCGCGATCGTTGCGAATCACCTCCACCTCCGCGCCCAGCTCACCCAGGTACTGCACCAGGTTGTAGGTAAAGGAGTCGTAGTTGTCGACCACGAGCGTCCTCATGCCCAATCCGCCTGAGCGCAGGCCAGCCGGATCGCGTCCATCACCGCACCGGCCTTGGCCTCGGCCTCGCGGTTCTCGTAGGCGGGATCGGAGTCGGCGACGATCCCGCCGCCGGCCTGCAGGTAGGCCTTGCCGTCGCGCACGAAGGTGGCGCGGATGTTGATGCAGGTGTCTAGGTCGCCCGTGTAGGAGAGGTACCCCACGGCACCGCCGTAGGGACCGCGCTTGACCGGCTCGAGCTCGTCGATGATCTGCATGGCGCGGATCTTGGGCGCGCCCGAGAGCGTCCCAGCGGGCAGCGTGGCCCGCAGGGCGTCCATGGGCGTGACACCGGCGCGCAGGCGCCCGGAAACCGACGAGACGATGTGGATCACGTGCGAGTAGGCCTCCACTGACATCAGGTCGTCGACCTCCACGCTGCCGTACTCGCAGACCCGGCCGAGATCGTTGCGCCCCAGGTCCACGAGCATCACGTGCTCGGCGCGCTCCTTGGCGTCGGCGAGCAGCTCGTCGGCGATCTGCTTGTGGTCTGTGCCCGTATGGGGGCGCGTGCCCGCGATGGGCCTCAGCTCGACGTGGCGGTCGCCCACCTTGACAAGGGACTCCGGCGACGCCCCGGCGATCTGGAAGTCCTCGAAGTCGAGGAAGTACATGTAGGGGCTCGGGTTGATCGCCCGCAGGCCCCGGTAGATGGAGAACGCCTCCACGGGGCAGTTCGCCGTCCAGCGCTGGGAGGGAACGACCTGGTAGGCGTCGCCGGCACGGATGTACTCGATCGTGCTTTCGACCGCGGCGGCGTATCCCTCCGGGCCGAGGTTGGAGGCGAACTCAGGCGGATCCTGCTTGCCCGCCCCGGCCTGCGGGACGGAGCCGGCCAGCGTCTCCTTGACCTCGGCGATCGTCGCGGTGGCCGCCTCGTAGGAGGCCTCGAGGTCATCGTCGGTGAAGACGTTGGCCAGGATCGTCACCTCGTGGCGCAGGTGGTCGAAGGCCACCAGCACGTCGGTGATCATCAGCGCCAGGTCGGGGAGGCCCACCTCGTCGGGGTTGGGCGGGCCCACGGACGGCTCCGCGCTGCGCACCAGGTCGTAGCCGAACAGGCCCACCGCCCCGCCGGCGAAGGGCGGCAGGCCGGCGAGCGGCGCTATCCGGTAGCGCCCAACCTCGTCGGCCACGTGCTGGTAGGGGTCGGGGTGGTCGCCGAGGCTCATGCGCAGGGTCGCGCGCGGGCGAAAACCAAGGAACGACCAGCGCCCAACGCGCTGGCCCTGCTCGGCCGACTCCAAGAGGAACGAAGGTCCGCTCCCGCGCAGCTTGAGGTAGGCCGAAACGGGCGTCTCACAGTCGGCGATGTAGGTGTGGCGCAGAGGCACGAGGTTGTGCTCGCGGGCCAGCTCGCGGACCTCGTCCACGCCCGGGGTCAGGTCGAGGTCAACGGCGACGCTCATTGAGCACCTCGTAGGCGTCGGCGAGGCTCAGCCCGCGCGCGGCCAGCAGCACGGCCAGGTGGTAGAGCAGGTCGGCGGACTCCTCGGCCACTCGCTCGTCGGTCTCCTCGCGCGCGGCGCGCGCGACCTCCTCGGCCTCCTCCTGGACCTTCTCGCCGGTCCGAGCCGGATCGGCGAGCAGCGTGGCCGTGTAGCTCTCGCCCGGGTCGGCCGCCCGGCGCTCGGCGATCGTGCGCTCCAGACCGGGAAGGGCCTCTGCCGGCGCCGGCTGCATGTCGCCGCGGTAGAAGCAGCTGCGCTCGCCGGTGTGGCAGGCCGGACCCGCGGGCTCGACCAGCGCGACGAAGGCGTCGTTGTCGCAGTCGTAGCGCAGGGCTTGAAGGCGCTGCACGTTCCCGGAGGTCTCGCCCTTGTGCCACAGCTCCTCGCGCGAGCGCGACCAGAACCACATCTCGCCGCTCGCGCGCGTGCGCTCGAGCGCCTCCTCGTTCATGTAGGCCAGGGTCAGGACCTCGCCGCTGCGCGAGTCCTGGACGATGCAGGGAGTGAGCTCCACGCCCCCGATTATGGCCCTGCCGCCGCCAGTGGCAGCCTGAGGAACTCGTAGACCGACCCGATCTCGCTGAATCCGAGCGTCCGGTACCAATGCCGAGGCCAGTCGCTCGCGTCGGTCAGGAGAAAGACGGGCTCGCACCCGTCCGCCGCGGCGGCGTCGGCGGCGGCCAGCACCGCGGCGCTCGCGTGGCCACGGCCGCGGCGGGACTCGACGGTGCCCACCTCGTCGACCTGGGCGAGCCCGTTGCCGCTGTAGAGACGACATACGCAGGCGGGATCCGGTACCGGCGAGCCGAAGTCGCGCGCCGCGGCAGCGCGGTCGAAGCGCTTGTCCATCCCCGCCAGCTGCTCGACGGCCTCGGCCTGCCAGCCGAAGGGCTGCTCGCGCCGGAAGGCGGCCAGCCCGGCGGCGCCGGTCTCGCGGTCGACCTCGGAGCCCTCGGCGTCCGGTACCTCACGCTCGGGCGGGCCGTCGCGCACCATCACCAGAAGGCGGAGAACGTTCCAGCCCGCGGCCGCCAGCGGTCCGGCCAGTCGCTCGCCGACCTCTGGGTCGTGAACCACGAGCTTGCGGTGACCGAGCTCCGACAACACGCGGTCGGCCTCCTGCACGAGCGCGGCGGGACTCGCCGCGGCGTCCTCGATGCGCAGGGCATTGAGCTGCCAGACCAGCGGGAGGCTCGGGGTCACGAGGGCCACGCCGTGGCGCGCCGGGCGGACCTCGTCCACGACCGCCTCCTCGAGGCGGTCGAGATACTCGTGGATGCGCGGGAGGATCGAGACCGAGCGAGAGGTCATTCAATTCCCAGGCGATCGAGCAGCGCCTCGTCGCGGCGCCAGCCCTTGCGCACGCGCACCTGCAGCTCGAGGTGGATGCGCCGATCCAGCTCGGCTTCGATCTCGCGCCGGGCCGCCGTGCCCACGGCCTTCACCATCTTGCCGCCGGCGCCCACGAGGATGCCCTTCTGCGACTCGGTCTCGGTCCAGATGCGGGCGTGCACCATGAGCAGGCCGTCCTCGCGCTCGTCGATCTCGTCCACCTCGACCTCCACCGCGTGCGGAACCTCCTCGCGTGTGCGTAGGAGTACCTGCTCGCGCACCAGTTCGGCCAGGCGAACGCGCTCGGACATGTCGTTCGTGTCCTCTGGCGGGTAGAGAAAATCGCCCGCGGGCAGGAACGTCACCAGCTCCGCCACCAGCGCGCCGACGCCGTCACCCGTACGGGCGCTGATGGGGAAGATCTCGCCCGGCACGCCGAGCTCGGCGGCCCGCGAGAGCGCCTTCACCGTGCGCGGGCGGTCGAGCAGGTCGACCTTGTTGAGCGCGGTCACGGCCGGTGTGCCCGCGTTGACGATCGCGTTGGCGATGAAGCGATCGCCGGCGCCGATCTGCTGCTCGCCGTTGAGCACGAAGAGCACCGCATCGGAGTCGGCGAGAGAGCGCTCGACGCTGCGCTGCATGCGCTCGGTGAGCGGATCCCGGGGACGCTGGACCCCGGGGAGGTCGACCAGCACGAGCTGCCAGTCGTCCGCCGTGGCGATGCCCCGTATCTCCCGGCGCGTGGTCTGCGGCTTGTCGGAGACGATGGCCACCTTCCCGCCGACGATGCGATTGACCAGCGTCGACTTGCCGGCGTTGGGCCGCCCGGCGAGAGCTACGAAGCCGGAGCTGGTCACAGGCCCGCCATGACCTCGTCCTGCAGGGCGAGCATCTCGCCGGCATCGGTCTCGTGGTCGTAGCCGCACAGGTGCAGCACGCCGTGCACCACGGCCTCGCGCACGTTCTCGGTGTGCTCAGGACAGATCACCACGTCTCCCAGCTCTCGCGGCCCCACGGCCGGACCGGCCTCGTCGACCGGGAAGGAGAGCACGTCCGTGGCAGCGTTGCGTCCGCGGTGCTCGCGATTCAGCTCGCGCATGCGCTCGGCGTCCACCAGGGACACGGCGAGGTGGCCCTCCGTGACCCCGGCGGCCGCGAGCGCGGCAAGGGCGGGGGCCTCCAGCTCGGGCGGCGCGTCGATGAGCTCGATCTCGACTATCAGACCTGCTGGCGCTTGGGCGGCCGCAGCGCCGGCGCCTGCTGCTCGGCGTATTCGTTGTAGGCGGCCACGATGCGCTGCACGAGCTTGTGGCGCACCACGTCCTCGCCACCGAAGCGCACGAACTCAATGCCCTCCACCTCGCGCAGGATGTCGCCGATCAGCACGAGGCCCGACGCCTGCTCGCGGGGCAGGTCGATCTGCGTGATGTCTCCCGTGACGACCATCTTCGAGCCGAAGCCCAGCCGGGTCAGGAACATCTTGATCTGCTCGGGGCTCGTGTTCTGCGCCTCGTCGAGGATGATGAAGCTGTCGTTCAGGCTGCGGCCGCGCATGAAGGCGAGCGGGGCCACCTCGATCACGCCGCGCTCGAGGTGCTGGTTGACCCGGTCGGGCTCGAGCATGTCGTACAGGGCGTCGAAGAGCGGGCGCAGGTAGGGATCGACCTTGGCCTGCAGGTCGCCGGGGAGGAAGCCCAGGCGCTCGCCGGCCTCCACCGCGGGGCGGGTGAGCACGATCCGGTTGACCTCGCGCCGCGACAGCGCCGCGACCGCCATCGCCACGGCGAGGAAGGACTTGCCCGTGCCGGCGGGGCCGATGCCGACGGTGACCGTGTGCTCGCGGATGGCGTCGACGTAGCGCTTCTGGTTGACGGTCTTGGGCGCGACCTTGAGGCCGCGGTGGCGCCATACGACGTCCTCCAGGATGCGGGCGGGGCTCTCGTGGCTGTCGAGGGCCCCGGCGATCGCCTCGATCGTGCCGGGCGCGATCTCGTGGCCCTGGCGGACCAGGTCCGAGAGCTCGCGTACCACCGTCCGGCCCATGGTCACCGCGTCCTCCGGACCGTCGAGGGTGAGCACGTTGCCGCGCAGGTAGACCTCGCATTCGAGGTGGTCCTCGAGCGTCTTCATCACCACGTCGCCGGGGCCGGCCAGCTCGGCGGCGACGTCGTTGGGGAGCTCCAGCTGCGTGCGCACTAGGGGACCACCACTAGGGAGTGAGCTTCTCCTTGACCACCGCGCTAACGCGCTTGCCGTCGGCGCGCCCCTTGACCTGGGGCATCACGAGGGCCATCACCTTGCCCATCTCCTGGGGCGAGCTCGCGCCGGACTGGGCCACGGCGTCGCCGACCAGGGCCTCGAGCTCGTCTTCGGACAGCTGCTCGGGCATGTAGGAGGCGATGATCTCGGCCTCGCGCTCCTCGGCCTCGGCGCGGTCGCCACGCCCGCCGTCGCGGTAGGCCTCCGCGGCCTCGAGGCGGCGCTTGCGCTCGCGCTGGAGCACCTGGACCTCGTCGGCGCCCTGCTCCTTCTCGGCCTTCTGAAGCTCGGACACGATCAGGCGCAACGCATGGACACGCTCCTTCTCGCGCGCCCTCATCGCGTCCTTCACGTCATGCTGAACTCGTTCGAGTACCGACACGAGAAGGATTCTAGATGGGGCCGCCCGCCGAGAAGATCCGCTTCGCGACGTTCGACTGTTACGGCACGCTGATCGACTGGGAGGGCGGCGCGGCCTCGTTCCTCTACGACCTTGCGCGCCGCCACGAGGCCGAGCCGCCGCCCGCCCTCGAGCTCCGCAACCGCTGGGAGGAGCTCCAGTTCGAGCGACTGAGCGGCGAGTGGCGCAACTACCGCGACGTCTTGGCCGACAGCCTGGCCGCGCTGGCGGGCGAATGCGGCTGGCGCTGGAACGACCGCGACGGGGAGGCCCTGGCCCGGTCGATGGAGAGCTGGCAGCCCTTCCCCGACACCGTGCCCGCGCTGCGCGCCGCCCGCGAGGCGGGGATCGGCCTCTGGATCATCTCCAACTGCGACCGCGCGATCATGGACCACAGCCTCCGGCACATGGACGTCGAGTTCGACGGCGTGACGGTGGCCGAGGACTGCCGCGCCTACAAGCCCTCCACCGCCCCCTTCGAAAGCGCCCTGCGCGATATCGACGCTCCGGCCGAGCAGATCCTGCACGTGGCCTTCGGATTCAAGTACGACATCACGCCTGCCCAGCAGATGGGGATGCGGACCAGCTGGGTCAACCGCCACCAGGAGCCGGCGCCGGGCGCCGCGCGTCCCGATCACGAGTGGACCGACCTCTGGCCTCTGGCCGAACTGAGCCGCTAGTCGAGAATCGCCACCACCCGCGCCGGCGCGGCGCTCGCGCCGGCGATCCGCAACGGAAAGCAGGCCACGGTGAAGCCGGTGGCCGGCAGCTCGCCGAGGTTGACCAGGCGCTCGATCTGGGCGTAGGGCAGGTCGGCCTGATGGGCGGCCCAGAAGATCCCGGGCTCGTCACGCTCGAGCGCATCCTGGGCCTGCATGTGCAGCGGGGCGTCCCAGCCCCACGCGTCGATGCCCATCACGCGGACGCCGCGCTCCCACATCCAGCGCGTGGCCGCCGCGGTCACGCCGGGGCCGAGCGCCATGTACCCGAGGTCGCGGATGTGGGCGTCCCGCCCGGTCCGCACCAGCACGATGTCGCGCTCGGCCAGCTCATGCCCTACGCGCGACAGCTCATCCTCGACGTCGGCCACGTCGACCGCCTCGCCGTCGCGCCTTCGCGGTCATGTCGAGCACCACGCCGGGGCCGAAGAACCACTCGAGCGGTAGCTCGTCGATGGCCTGCGCGCGCTCGCCGGCGATGGTGGAGTTGTAGTGCCACGGGGCGTCGACGTGGGTGGAGTTATGGGTGCCGAAGCGCGTGAACGTCTCGGTGGCCCAGCCCTCGCCGTCGCGCAGCAGGCGCTTCGGCACCCCCAGCAGCGTCTCGATCTGCGCCGCCCCCGCGGCGTGATCGGCGAATTCGATGTCGGTTCGCAGCGGCTCCGGGGTCTCGGGTGGGCTCGGCTCGATGGGTGCCGAGAGATCGACGATCGGCATGCCGGCGAGCCTAACCGCTGAGGAGCACCGCGCTCCAGCCCGACGAGGACCGCCGCTCGCGCTCGCGCAGCGGGGCGAACGCGGCCGCCACCTCGTCGGCCTCCTCGTCCAGCAGGCCGGAGAGGATCAGCGTCCCGGGAGGCTCGTCCATGAGCTCGGCCACGCGCAGGAGCAGCGGGCGCATCAGGTTGGCGGCGATCGTCCGGGCCGGGGGTGCGGGCACCTCGCGCAGGTTGTGGCGCTCGAGCGCCCCCAGCGCCACGCCGTTGGCCGCCGCGTTCTCGCCGGTGGCCTCGAGCGCGGCAAGCTCGTTGTCGGTGGCCAACACCGGATCGAAGCCGAGCTTGGCGGCGGCGATGGCCAGCACCCCAGAGCCGCAGCCGAGATCGGCAAACTGGCCGGAGGGATCGAGCTCGAGCATCAGCTCGAGGCACATCCTCGTGGTGGGGTGCGAGCCGGTGCCGAAGGCCTGGCCGGGATCGATCACGAGATCGAGCGCACCGCTGCGCTGGGCCTCCCACGGCGGGCGCACCCACACGCGGCCGCCCACGAGCACGGGCTGGTGGAAGTCGCGCCAGCGCTCCGCCCAGTCGCCCGCCACCTCCTCGCCCCGCACGGCCACCCGCGTCCCGGCCACGTCGGCCTCCCCGTCGGGGAAGGCAGGCAGCTCACCGGGGGCGCCGTAGATCGCGTACTCCACCCAGCCCTCTCCGTCCACCTGCTCGACGCCCGCGGGGGCGAGCTCGAGCAATTCCGCCAGCACGGCCTCGGCCGCCTCGGCGGGCGCCCGGAAGGCGAGGCGGATCAGCGGAGGGCTCGCCTGACCTTGGCCAGGATCGACTCGTCGGCCACCTCGCGCAGGTTGGCGTCGGTGAGCGAGTCGCTCAGCTCGGCCAGGAGCTCGCGCTGGCGGGCCGTGAGGTTGCGGGGTACAGCAACGTTGAGGACGACCTGCTGGTCGCCCCGCCCGCGGCGCCCGATCGTGGGCATCCCGCGGCCGCGCAACGTGACGACCGTGCCGGGCTGGGTGCCGGCGGGCACGTCGATCTTCTCGTCGCCGTCCAGCGTGGGCACGCTGACCTCGGTGCCGAGCGCCGCCGCCGGAGCGGGCACGTCGACCACGGTCACCAGGTCGTTGCCGTCGCGCAGGAAGCGCTCGTCCTCGCCCACCCGGACGAGCACGTAGAGATCACCGGCGGGGCCGCCGTGGTCGCCGCTGTGCCCGCGCCCCGAAAGGCGGATGCGCTGGTCGTTGGCGATGCCCGCCGGTATGTCGACGTCGAGCGTCTTGCGCGTGGCGCGGCGACCGCGGCCGTCACACGCGCTGCACGCCTCGGACGCGATGCTCCCCTGGCCCTCGCAGGTGCTGCACACCTGCTCGCGCACGAGCTGGCCGAAGGCCGTTCGGCTGACCGCACGCACCCGGCCCGCGCCCTGGCAGGTGCTGCAGGTGCGCACCTCAGAGCCCGGCTCGGCGCGGGTTCCGTGGCACCGCTCGCAGGCGTCGACCAGGTCGTAGGCCACCTCGGCCTTGGCGCCCGTCGAGGCCTGCTCGAGCGTGATCTCCACCTCCACGGCCACGTCGCCGCCCTGAACACGCCCCGAACCGCCGCGGCCGCCGAAAGCGCCGAAGGGATCGCCTCCGAAGAACGCGTCGAAGATGTCCGAGAAGGATCCGAAGCCGTGGCTGGCCGACGAGAACCCGCGCGAATCGAGCCCCTCGAAGCCGTAGCGGTCGTAGACGGCGCGACGGTCGGCATCGGAGAGGATCTCGTAGGCCTCGGCCGCCTCCTTGAACTTCTCCTCCGCCTCGGGGTCGTGGCGGTTGACGTCGGGGTGCAGCTCGCGGGCGAGCGCGCGGAAGGCCTTCTTGATCTCCCGGTCGTCCGCCCCGCGGGCGACGCCGATCACCTCGTAGGGGTCGCGCCTCATTCGTCGTAGACCTCGGCCACGAAGCGCGAGAGCTCACGCGCCGCGTCGCGCACCGCGCCGATCGCGCGGGGATAGTCCATGCGCACCGGCCCGATCACCGACACCGCGCCCAGGTTGCGGCGCGCCAGGCCGTAGTTGGCCGCGACGATCGACACCGTCTGCAGCTCGGGGGTGGGGTTCTCCTGCCCGATCCGCAGGTAGACGCTCGGCTCCGTGAGCGACGCCCGCAGCACTCCGAGCAGCGCCCGCCGGTGCTCGAGCGCCTCCATCAGCCCGGCGATCTGCGAGAGCTCCTGGAAGCGGTGCTCGGAGAGCAGGCGGCCCGCTCCCTCCATGAACAGGTTGGCCTCGGCGGACTGCTCGAGCTCGGTGAACGCCGGGGCGAGCGTGGCCAGGAAGTCGTTCTCGCGCAGCCCCAGCTCCGGCGCGGTCAGCTTCGACAGGATCAGGCGCGAGCCGACCTCCATGCCGCCCAGGGCCTCGTTCAGATAGCTGGCCGCCCAGGCCAGCAGGCCGGCGTCGACGGGCTCGTCGTAGGAGATCACCCGCTTGGTGACGCCGCCGGTGGAGGTGATCACGACCACCATGGCCACCTGGGGCTGAAGCAGGAGCACCTCGATTCGGTGGATGGTGGCCGTCTCGATCGGCGGAGCGGTGACCAGCGCGAGCAGGTTGGTGACCTGGGAGAGCTGCTCGGTGGTGGCCCGCATGGCGTCGTCCACCTGGCGGCGCATCACGGTCAGCTCGAACGGCTTGCGCGGCACCAGCGAGCGGCCCTGGCTGAGCAGCTCGTCGACGAAGAGCCGGTAGCCGGTGTCGGTGGGCACGCGCCCCGCCGAGGTATGAGGGTGCTCGAGGAGCCCGAGCTCCTCGAGACGGGCCAGCTCGGCGCGCACGGTCGAGGGGCCCCAGGGCACGTCGTCCTGCTCGGCCAGCCACTTGGACGCCACGGGCTGATCGAGGTCCACGTGGGCCTCGACGAGCTTGTGCAGGATGAATACTTGCCGTGGGGAGATCTCCACGGCTTTAAATCTAGAGTCCGCTACGGAGCGTCGAGCTCGGCTTCGGCGTTGCGGATGATCTGGTTGCCTCCCTGCTCGGCGATCACATCGACCACCGTGGGCCCTTCGGCGCCCTGGCGATCGGAGCCCGTGATGGTCATCTCCTGCTCGGGGAAGCCCATGCCGCGAAACTGGACGGAGAGGCGGCGCAGCGCGCGCGGATCGCCGCCGGCCGCGTTCGTGCAGGCCCGCGCCACCTGGGCCATCGAGTAGAGGCCGTGGAGGATGTTGGACGGGAGACCCACCTCCTGGGCGAACTGGGGGTCGATGTGAATCGGGTTGAAGTCGCCCGACGCGCCCGCGTAGCGGTGAGGCAGGTACTTGTCCGGCGTGACCCTGAGCTCGATGTTCATTCCTAGATCCCCCGGACGATGTTCGTCCACGTGCCGCGTACGACCTCTTGGCCGTCCTGGTTTACGGACACCGACTCGAAGACATAGAAGCCCTTGCCGTCCTTCTCGAAGATGTCCTTGACCGTCGTGGAGGTCGAGATCGTGTCCCCGGCGCACACCGGCTCGCCCCACACGAATTCCTGGCCGCCGTGGACCATCATGGAGAAGTTGATGCCCACCTCGGGGTCGAACATGCCCGGCCCCACCGAGCCCATGGCGTAGACCACGGCGAACATGGGCGGCGCGGGCACGTCGCGAAAGCCGGCCGCGCGGGCCCGCTCGCGGTCGAAGTAGACCGGGTTGTCCTCCCCCACCGCCGCGGCGTACTCGCGGATCTTCTCCTTGCCCACCTCGTACTCGTAGGACGGATAGGTCTTCCCAATGGCTTCGGTCTTCACGGGCACGGCTGCGGCAGGTTACTGCGGCGGACATCCTGCCCGCCTCTCTGATTGCCAAGCTCGCTTCCAGCTCGCGTAATCGGGCACGGCTTCGCCGTACCCTCGCCAACGATGAAGCGCTACCTGGACCTGATTCGGACGCCGGGGGTGGCGCCGCTGCTGGTGGCCGGGGCTATCGGCCGGCTGCCCTACGGGATGAGCATCCTGGCGCTGGTCCTGCTTCTGAGGGCCGAGGGCTTCTCCTATGCCGAGGTGGGGATCGTTGGCGGCGCCGAAGGGCTCGCGCTGGGCCTGACCGCCGCGCTGCTGGGCCGTACGGTCGACCGGTTGGGCCCCTCGCGTGTGCTTGCGGCCACGGCCTGCGTGAACCTCTGCGCCCAGCTGGGGCTGGTGGCGGCGGCACTGGACGGTGCAGGGGTCGCGGGCCTGACGGTGCTCGCCGCGGCCGGCGGAGCGACCACGCCCCCGGTGTCTCCCGTGATGAGGACTCTGTGGCCGGGGCTGGTCGGGCGCGAGCGCCTCGACACTGCGTTCGCCTACGACGCTCTGCAGCTCGAGCTCTTCTTCATCACCGGCCCCCTTCTGGTGGTGCTCATTGCGAACGCCGCGTCGCCCGAGGCGGCCCTGATCACCGCGGTGGTGATGCAGGGCGCCGGCGCGCTCGCCTTTGCCGCGGCCCCCGCGGCGCGGCGCTTCTCGCCGCCAAGGCCCGATCGCCGAGCCATCGCGGGAGCCCTGGCCGCCCCGGGTATGCGGCTCTTCGTGCTGGCGCTCGCCATCTCCGGCGTGTCGATCGGAGCGCTGGAGATCGGCGTTCCCGCCTTCGCCGAGCGTGAGGGCTCGCGCGACGACGCGGGCTGGCTCTTCGCACTCTGGGCCGCCGGGTCGCTTGCGGGCGGCCTCTGGTACGGCGCTCGAGATTGGCGTCTGTCCGCTCGGAGTCGCTACCTCGTCCTGTCCGGCGGTGCTGGCGCTTGGGATGCTCCCGCTTCCCTTCGCCGGCTCGCTGCCAGTGTTCGCGGTGCTGATGGCGGTGGCCGGCCTGGCCCTTGCGCCCGTCACGGCAGCCGCCTACTCGGTCATCGAGAACCTGGCCGCCGAGGGCTCCGTCACGGAGTCGTTCGCTTGGCAGGTGGTCGGCTACGTGCTGGGGGGCGCCGTCGGGGCGTGGCTGTCAGGCATCCTGGTCGACGCGCTGAGCGTGGAGGCCGCGCTTGCTCTGGCTCCCGCCATGGCCGCGTGCAGCCTGGTCGTGGCGCTTGCGGGTCTCGGGCGCTAGGCCGCGCTGCGCAGCGCCTGCGCGTCGGCCAGCGTCGCCAGCTTGCGCAGCGCCGCCTCCTCGATCTGGCGCGTGCGCTCGCGGGTGAGCCCGAACGTCTTGGCCACCTGATCGAGGGTGCGAGCCTCCTCGGCCCCGAGGCCGAAGCGCAGCTCGACGATGCGGCGGTCGCGGTAGGACAGGTGATCGAGCACCTCGTACAGCCGCTGGTGCATCAGCGACTCCACCGCCGCCTCGTAGGGGCTGGGCGTCGACTCGTCGGGAATCAGCTCGCCGAACTGGGCCGCGTCGGCGTCGTCGCCGACCGGCTTGTCGAGCGACACCAGCTGCTGGGCCGCGCGCATGATCACGTCGGCCTCAACCGGATCCACCCCGGCCAGATCGGCGATCTCCTCGATCGTCGGGTCGCGGTCACCCTCGGCCTCCAGCTTGCGCTGCGCGCCGTCGAGCTTCTTGAGGATGTTGTCGATGTGGATCGGGATGCGGATCGTGCGCGCCTTGTCCGCGATGGCCCGCGAGATGGCCTGGCGGATCCACCAGGTGGCGTAGGTCGAGAACTTGAACCCCTTGCGGAAGTCGAACTTCTCGACCGCGCGCACCAGGCCGATCGTGCCCTCCTGGATCAGGTCGAGGAACGGGAAGCCCCTGGTTGCGGTAGCGCTTGGCGATCGACACCACGAGGCGCAGGTTCGCGCGCGTCATGTGGTCCTTGGCGTCGAGGTCGCCGCGCTCGATCCGCTTGGCCAGCGCGATCTCCTCGTCGGCGGTGAGCAGCGGGGTCTGCGCGATGCCGTCGAGGAACTGCTGGAGCGCGTCGACTGTCGGGTCGGGAGCGCTTTGGGGGTTGATGGTTTCCGTGGCCACGAAGGCCAAGCTACGACCGCGTCCTAAGGACGACCTAAATCCTCTTGCAGAGCGCAACCAGGCGCTTCGCTCCCAATTCGTAAGGGGTGCGCCGCTCCGGGTCGCCGAGCACGAGCTCGACCCGGAATCCGGCGCCCTCGAGCAGGCGGACCACCTCCGCGGCGGTGTACACGTGGTGGATCACCGGCCCTCGCTCGGTCCGGCCCTCGCGGTCGGTGAACGTGAAATCGCCGAGCAGGCGGCTGCGCGCTGCGTCATAGACGTGGCGGGCGACCATGGTCACCCCGCCGGCCTCGTGCTCGATCTCCGCGTGGAAAGCGGGCAGCAGCGACTCGGCAACCGTCATGCTCTCGAGCAGAAACGAGCCTCCGGCCCGCAGAGCCCGGTGGGCCGAGGCAAGGTGCTCGACGGTGCCGTCGTGGGGCAGGTAGCCGAAGCTGTTGCCCCAGCACACGACCGCGTCGAAGCCGCCCTCGGGCAGGGCACGAAGGTCGCCGTGCTCGAAGCGGGCGCGCGATGCCGCGCGCGGCGGCCACGCGCCGGCCCTCCTCCACCTCCTCCTCGGAGATGTCGATGCCCGTGACGTCGAGGCCGCGCTCGGCGAGCCTGACCGCGATGCGCCCGGCGCCGCTTGGGGCATCGAGCACCCGCGAGCGGGCGGGGAGGTCGAGCAGCGCGGCGATGGCCTGCGCCTCGTCGTCGGCCCACGGCTCGGCGGCCGCGCGCCAGAACTTCGCCTTCAATCCGGTGTTGAAGCCGACGAACCAGTCGTCGGCGATCTGCTTCTGCACTTCGGTACTTCCTTTCGGCTCAGGTGAAACGTGCGCGGATCAGCGCGCCGAGCCGTCGGCCGGATGCTGCAAGCGAATTGGGTGACGATGCTTGAGCAGAGGCGTCGGCGCGAGATCTTAGCCGGTCAGGAAGTCGCGCACCAGCCGGGCCGTGACGCCGGGGTTCTCGAGCGACGGCAGGTGGCCGGCGCGCTCGACGCGGGCGCTCCGCGCGTCCTCGATCTCGCGCTCCAGACGCTCGCCGATGGCGTGGAAGTCCGGCTTGTCGAGCTCCCCCACGACGACCAGCGTGCGGGCCCGGACCGCACCGAGGTCGATCGGCGCGGGCTCGCCCTCCTCGGCCTCGGATTCGCTCTGCAGCTCGAAGGCGCGCTCCTGCATCTCGATCACCCGCGGGCGAAGCTCGGGACCTGCGGCCTCGGACAGCCAGAAGTCGGCGTTCAGCTCCGCGGCGGCGCGCCATTCGCCCTGTTCGAGCAGCGCGCCCTCCTGCTCGTCGTAGCGCTCCATCTCCTCCGACCAGTCGTGGTCGGGGATCGGCGCGTCGAGCAGCACGAGGTCGGTCACCAGCTCGGGGCGCCGCGCCGCCAGCTCGAGGCAGACGAGACCGCCGAACGAGCTGCCCACCAGCGCGGCCGGCTCCCCGCCCAGGGCGGCCTCGAGGTCATCGGCGTGGGAGAACTCGCCCGTGGGCGGCAGCGGGGTATTGCCGAAGCCGCGCATCTCGTAGGCCGTGGCGCCCGGCAGTTCGAACCCGTCCCACATGCGGGCGTCGCAGATGCCGGAGTGGACGAGCAGGATCAGTGGCTAGCCCAGCTTGGTCGTGAGCTTCTTGTACCGGCACTTGGAGAACTGCCCGAAGGGCCGGCACTCGCCGGCCACCCGGAGGCGGCGCGATGGTGCGACCGCTCTGCAGCACCTTGACGTCCACTCCGAAGGGAGTGCGGCCCGGGAACCTGCCGCGGCTCGGAACGCCGCGCGGCGCGATCAGATGCACCGCTGAGCTCCGCCCGGCTCGTCGAAAACGGACACCTCGGCACCCTTCGACCAAGTCTGGACGTGAGGGGGACAGATGAGCGTGGTCACACCGCACGCCCCGGGCCGCCGGCGGTCCTCCATGACGTCCTCCGCGCGCAGCGGCACCGTCCTGCTCTTGGCCTTCACGCCCTGGCCCGGCAGCTGGGCGCGCAGAACCGCCCTCGCCTCGACGGTCAACGGGTTGCGGTTGCCGGTCGGGCCGGGCTTGACCGTGAAGGAGAAGACGGTGTCTCGCAGCAGCGGGGGATCGGCCGGAAAGGGGCGCGGGCGGCGCAGCTTGGATACGGCCGGCGTGGTGGCCGCCCGGACCTCGAAGGACGCGCTGCCCGCCACGGTGCAGGAAGCCCCCTCCGGGCCGCGGTAGCTGCGCATGACCGCATTGGCGGCCAGGGTGCCCGGAGAGTCGGCCGATCGCGTTGACCACGTCACCGCCCTCCTGCTCGGCCAGCAGACGCACGCCGCTGACCACGAAGCTCTCCGAATAGGCGTCCGCATCTCCCGGGAGCTTCACACGAACGGTGAGCGCCTGGGTGGTGTAAACCGGACCCGTGGCCTTGCCGTTGACGGTGAACTTCGGCGCCGGCGTGCCGGCGGGACAGGGCGGATCCACCGTCTGCGCCGCGGCGGCGGGGACGAAGGCCAGGGCCGGCACGGCCGCGAGGGCGGCCAGCAGGCCGGCGCGAGTCACGCCGGCGACCCTATCCCAGTTTTCGGCTGAGCTTCGGCCGGGGCAGCGGATTAGAGCCGAAGACAGTCCTGCGAAGCCGTCACAGCGTCCGGCCACGCGCAGGCGAGCGATGCGGCGCCCGCCCTGCAGCAGCTCCACGTCCACTCCGTAGGGCCGGGAAATGCGGCGGCCCCCCGTGGCCTGCGGAGGGTCGCTTATCGGCAGCGGCCCTACCTCGACGGCGAAGCCCGCCCCCGCTGCGTTCGACGCTCACGCCAGGGATCCGTCGCGACCCACAGATCGGTCGGCACCCGCCCCCGCCGGCGAAGTCGTCTCCGTCGCCCGGGCGCAGGTCAAAGGCCACCTGCCGGGCCTGAGCGCTGCGCCCCGGGAAGCGGAGCTTACGGACGACCCGCGCGCGGGCGGTGACCGTCCGTAGGTCGACGCCGGTGCTCGGGCGGGTCACGCGAAAGGAGAATTCGAGCGGCCGAGTCGAGCTGCTCCGCTGACTGCGCGCCGGCTTGAACAGGGCGCCCACCTGCCGGGCCTTGGGGCCAGCAGCGACAAGGTGGTCGCAACGGTGGCATCGCAACCGTCGCCCGTGGGCTCGACCGAGCTGACGACGGCGCTGACCGCGAGCTGGCCCGGCGCATCCGAGAACAGCGTTTCCGCTTCGAGGTTGAAGCGGGCGCCCGGAGCTGACAGCGATCGCACGAACTCCGAGCCCCCGCCCGGCGCCCGGGCCCGAACTCGCAGCAGGTGCGTGGCGAACAGCGCCCCGCCCCCGCCCGGGTCGGTCACCACCAGCGCCGGCACGGCCGCGGCGGGCGAGCAGGGCGAGCAGCATGGGCGCGCCAGCCTACTTCCTTCCGTTGTCGTCCCCCGACAGCTCGAGCACCGCCAGGAACGCCTCCTGCGGGACCTCGATGCGGCCCACCTGCTTCATGCGCTTCTTGCCCTCCTTCTGCTTCTCGAGCAGCTTGCGCTTGCGGCTGATGTCGCCGCCGTAGCACTTGGCGATCACGTCCTTGCGCATCGGCTTGACCGATTCGCGGGCGATGATCTTCGAGCCGATCGCCGCCTGGATCGCGACCTCGAACTGCTGGCGCGGGATCTGCTTGCGCAGGCGCTCGGCCAGCACCCGGCCGGCGGCGTAGGCCTTGTCGCGGTGAACCACCATCGACAGCGCGTCCACGTTGTCGCCGGCGAGCAGAATGTCGAGCTTGACCAGGTCGCCCTCGCGCATGCCAAGAAACTCGTAGTCGAGGGAGGCGTACCCGCGCGTGCGCGACTTGAGCTGATCGAAGAAGTCGAGCACGATCTCCGCCAGCGGAAGGTCGTACTGCAGCTGCACCCGGTAGGGGCTCAGGAAGGTCATATCCACGTGTGTGCCGCGCCGCTCCTGGCACAGCTCCATCACCGCTCCCACCTGCTCCTTGGGGGTGAGGATCGTCGCCCGGATGTAGGGCTCCTCGATCGACTCGATCAGGCCGCGGTCGGGCATGTCCGAGGGCGAGTGCACCACCGCCTCGCTGCCGTCGGTGAGGTGCACGTCGTATTCGACGTTGGGTGCCGTGGCCAGCAGCTCCAGGTCGTACTCGCGTTCGAGGCGCTCGCGCACGATGTCCATGTGCAGCAGGCCCAGGAAGCCGCAGCGGAATCCGAAGCCGAGCGCCTCGCTGGTCTCGGGCTCCCACGTGAGGGCGGCGTCGTTCAGCACGAGCTTCTCGAGCGCGTCGCGCAGGTCGGGGAACTGGTTGGTCTCCACCGGGAAGAGGCCGCAGAAGACCATCGGCTTGATCTCGCGGTAGCCGGGGAGAGGCTCGCTCGCCGCCTCCTTCTCGGTGGTAAGCGTGTCGCCCACCCGCAGCAGCGAGACGTCCTTGATCCCCGTGATCAGGTAGCC
Source organism: uncultured Thermoleophilaceae bacterium (assembly GCA_963728155.1). Classification (GTDB taxonomy): domain Bacteria; phylum Actinomycetota; class Thermoleophilia; order Solirubrobacterales; family Thermoleophilaceae; genus JACVRW01. Next base: position 611,509 of record CAVSJF010000006.1, read on the forward strand.
GACCTCGCCGGCGTTCAGCACCTCCACGGGTGACATGGCGGGGCCGAAGAAGCCGATCTCGTCGATCTCGGCCTGGGTGCCGGTCTGCATGGCGCGGATCGCCTCGCCCTTGCGCAAGCGCCCGTCGACCACTCGGATGTAGGCGACCACGCCGCGGTACTGGTCGAACTCGGAGTCGAAGATCAGCGCCCGCGCCGGGGCGTCGGGATCGCCCTGCGGAGGCGGAACGCGACTCGACCAGCGCCTCGAGCAGGTCGGTCACGCCCTCGCCGGTCTTGGCCGAGATGCGGATCACGGCATCGGGATCGTCACCCAGCAATTCGCCGATTTCCCCGGCCACGCGCTCGGGCTCGGCTCCCGGCAGGTCGATCTTGTTCATGGCGGGGATCAGCTCGAGACCGGAGTCGACGGCCAGATAGGTGTTGGCGACCGTCTGAGCCTCCACCCCCTGTGAGGCATCGACCACCAGCAAGGCGCCGTCGCAGGCCGCGAGCGAGCGGGAGACCTCATAGGTGAAGTCGACGTGACCGGGGGTGTCGATCAGATGGAGGCGATAGAGCTTGCCGTCGCTGGCCGTGTACTCGACGCGCACGGCCTGCGCCTTGATCGTGATGCCGCGCTCGCGCTCGAGATCCATCGTGTCGAGCATCTGGGGGCGGTGATCGCGAGGGTCGACCGCGCCGGTGATCTCGAGAATGCGATCGGCCAGGGTCGACTTCCCGTGGTCGATGTGGGCGATGATCGAGAAGTTGCGGATGTTGCTCGCGGGCGCTGCCATCGGTCCTACGAGTATGGCGCGGCCGGCTCAGGGCCGGCGCTGGGCGCGCAGCAGGTAGTCGACCTGCTCCTGCTTTCGCATGATCATGTGCTCGAGGCGGTGCTCGACGGCCTCCGAGGCGGCCTCGCGCCCGGTGGGCTCGATGGCGGCCTGAAGCGCTTCGAGCGCCTCGGCCTCGCAGTCGATCAGCCGGTCGATGGCCTTGGCGGGGTCGGCGGTGAACTCGAACTCGCCCACGTCGGTGGTGGGCTGTCCGCCCAGGGCGGTGACCTTCTCGGCCAGCCGCGTGGCGTCCTCGAGCTCGGAGACGGCGTGGTGGCTCATCTTGTCCGCGTGGGCCTGGTATTCGAGCCCGATCACGCTCCCGGCGGTGATCGAGTACATCAAGACCGAACGGTGCTGCAGGCGCAGAGCCTCGTTGAGGCACTCGATCTGGGCGTCGACATCCATCTTCTCGTCGGCGGACATGAGCGCTTCCTTACCCGCGCGGGCGCCTGCGGCTAACGAGCAGGTCGCGTATCTGGCGTGCTTCGGGTATCCGCATCGCCCACACCGCGGCCCCGTAGACCGCGAGCCCGGCGGCGATCGCGCTCAGCACGGCCACGGCCTGGGCCAGGAACGCGCGGCCGAGCAGCTCGTCGATCCCGCGCCACACGCCGTAGGACACCGCGCCCAGCAGAGCCGCGGCGGCCAGCATCCGCAACGCCGCCGCGGCGGTTCTTCCGCCCTCCACCCCGCCGAGCTCGCCGCGCAGCAGCCAGCCCTGGGCCACGCACATCACCACCGTGCCCGCCACCGTCCCGACGACGATTCCCGCGATGCCGAAGGGCTCGTACAGCGCCGCGGCCAGCGCGGCGTTCACCACCAGGTTGACCCCGCTCAGCGCGGTGGTGGCCCAGGGCTGCTGAAGGCTGAAGAAGGTTCGAGAGAAGAGGAGGCTCACGCCCTGGAAGGGCAGCGAGATCGACCACCACACCAGGGCGGTCGAGGTGAGCTCGGTGGCCCTGGGGCCGAACTCTCCGCGCTGGTAGATGAGCTGGGTGATGGGCTCGGCCAGCACGGCCATGAGCACAGCGCTGGGGATGAGGAGCAGGCAGATCTGCCGTACGCCGTTGCCCATCGTGCGTCGCAGGTCGTCATGCGCGCCGCGTGCGGCGAAGCGGGAGAGGGTGGGAAAGAGAATCGTCGCTATGGAGATGCTGAACAGGCCCTGCGGGAGCTGATAGATGCGAAACGCCTTGTCGATCGCCGCCGGCGCCTGGTCTGACACGAGGGTGCCGAAGCGGAGGTTGATCACCAGGCTGAGGTTGATCAGGCCGAGCGCGAGGGTCACCGGCAGCATCAGCTTGAGGACGCGCCGGACGTGCTCGTTGCGCCAGTCCAAGCTCACCGAGTAGGTCCCGCCGCGACCGCGGAGCGCGGGTAAGGGCAGCAGGAACTGAACGACCGTTCCCACCAGGATCCCGATCGCGTAGGCGTAGATCTCGTCGTCCTCCGACAGCACGGGGACGAGGATCAGCATCGCGCCGATGATCACCACGTTCCACGCCACCGGAGCGAGCGCGGGCAGGCTGAAGTGGTCGAAGGAGTTGAGCATCCCGACCACCACCCCCGAGAGGGCGAGCAGCACGAGGATGGGGAACATCAGCCGGGCCAGGTTGACCGTGAGGTCCTTGAGCGCGGGGTTGTCGTCGAAGCCCGGCGCGAACACGGTCATCAGCGGCTCGGCGAAGAGCACGAACAGCGCCGTGAGTGCGCTCGTGGCCAGCAGGATCAGGAAGAAGAGGCTCGACGCGACCCGGAACGCCTCCCGGCGCTTTCCCTTCTCGAGCAGCTCGGTGAACACCGGCACGAAGGCGCCCTGCAGCGCCGAGTCGGCGAACAGCGCCCGCACGAGGTTGGGCATCTGGAAGGCGATAGTGAAGGCCGACATCGCTGCGCCCACCCCGAACAGGCTGGCCGCGACCACCTCCCTCGCCAGCCCCAGGACTCGCGAAAGGCCCGTGGCGAAGGAGAAGAAGGCGGTATTGCGGGCGAGCCGGCGGGCGTGGCCGTGCCGGTCGGGGGCGGGGGCGTCTGCCCCGGGGGCGTCGGTGGCCACGCGCTACACTGGGCCTCCGCCGCGTCGAATATTCAGACGCGGCGTCGGTGCGTATATGGCCAACATTCCTTCACAAGAAAAGCGGATCGACCGGGCGGAGCGCGAGCGGTTGGAGAACCGCCGTCGCACGTCTCAGGTCAAGACCTGGTTCCGCCGGCTCGAGAGCGCCGTCGGCGAAGGCGACTCTTCCCGGGTCGAGGAGGAGCACCGCGGCCTCGTGTCGCGCATCGACAAGGCAGTGAAGACAGGCGCGCTGCACCGCAACAACGGGTCTCGCAAGAAGGCCCGCGCAGCACGCATCCGCTCGCGCGCCTCCTAGCGGATCCGCCGTGGAGACCAGACTGCTCATCCGCGGCGAGCAGGTGGGGGGCGAGGGCGCCGAGCTCGCAGTGGAGAACCCGGCCACCGAGGAGACCGTGACCGCCCTCCGGGGAGCTTCGCCCGAGCAGGTCGACGCCGCCATCGCCGGCGCTCGCGAGGCCGCCCGAGGATGGGCGGCCACGCCCGCCGTGGAGCGCGCCGAGATGCTCCACGAGGCGGCCACGCGCATGCGCGCGATGACCGAGGAATTGGCGAGCGCGCTCACCAGCGAGGGCGGCAAGCCGCTGGTCGAGAACCGCGACGAGGTGGGCTGGACCGCGGCCGCCTTCGACTACTACGCGGAGATGGGGCGCAACTTCGCGGGGCGGGTGATCCCCTCGATCGAGGCCACCCAGCTCGCCCTGGTCACCAAGGAGCCCACCGGTGTCTGGGGCGCCATCGTGCCCTGGAACTACCCGCTGCTGCTCCTGTCCTGGAAGCTCGCTCCCGCGCTCGCGGCGGGCAACACGGTGGTGGCCAAGCCGTCGGAGGTCACGCCGCTGTCGACCCTGATGCTCGCCGAGTGCTTTGCCGACCTGGGCCCGGGGGTGGTCAACATCGTGGCCGGAGCGGGCGACGTGGGCGCCGCCATCGTCGAGGACGAGCGCATCGACGGCGTGGCCTTCACGGGCTCGGTGGAAACGGGCAAGAAGGTCGCGGTCACGTGCGCGCAGCGGGTGGCGCGCATGAACCTCGAGATGGGCGGCAAGGATCCGTTCATCGTGTGCGCAGACGTCGGCGCCGACGTGGCGGTGGCGGCCAAGGGCGGCGCCTGGGCGGCCTACCTCAACGCGGGCCAGGTGTGCACCTCGGCCGAGCGCTTCTACGTGCAGCGCGAGATCTACGACGACTTCGTCAATGCGTTCGTCGACCAGGCCCGAGAGCTGCGCGTGGGCGATCCCTTCGACGAGAACACCGACGTGGGGCCGATGGTCTCCGCCCCCCAGCGGGCCAAGGTCGAGGCCCAGCTCGAGCGCCGCGGTTGCAGCCGGCGCCGAGGTGGTGGTAGGCGGCGACCGCGCCGGGCAGGACCGCGGCCACTTCTTCGCGCCCACGGTCGTCACCGGAGCGCCCGCCGAAACCGATCTGCTGCGCGAGGAGACGTTTGGGCCCGTGGCCCCGATCGTGCCGGTAGGCTCGCTCGACGAGGCGATCGAGCTGGCCAACTCCACGCGGTTCGGGCTAGGCGCGAACGTCTACACGCGCGACCTCGAGACGGCGGTGCGCTGCCTGCGCGAGATCCGTGCGGGCACGGTGTGGATCAACGACCCCCTGACCGACAACGACGCCGGCCCCTTCGGGGGCTTCAAGCAGTCGGGCATGGGGCGCGAGCTGGGCCAGGAGGGCCTGGAGGCCTTCCAGGAGACCAAGCACGTGCACATCGAGACCAAGATCGCCCCCAAGGAGTGGTGGTATCCCTACGGACGCTGATCCAGCAGGCGCTCCATCACCAGCACGTCGCGCCATCGACCGTCGAGGCGCGCGTGGCGCAGGTGCAGCCCCACCTCGCGCCATCCGTTTCTCCTGACCAGGCGCACACTGGCCTCGTTCTCGGCGAATAGCTTGCCGGTGAGCTTCCAGTATCCGAGCTTCTGCGCCCGGCCGGTCAGGTCGGCCAGCAGCACCGTGCCGATGCCGCGGCCGCGCGCCGCGCGGTCGACGTAGATCGACACCTCCCCCACTCCTGCATACGCCGCGCGCTCGCTGTAGGCGGCGATCCGCGCCCAGCCAAGGACCCCTTCCGCGGCGGCCACCAGAACGGGAAGCCGCTCGCCCTCATCGAGCCAGGCCAGGATGTCCGCATCGCTGCGCGGGTGAGTCTCGAAGGTCGAGCTGCGCTCGGCGATGCCCGCGTTGTAGATCTCGGCGATGCGCGGCGCGTCGGCGGGCCGGGCCGGGCGAACCTCCGCCGGCACGGCGCTCAGGCCGTGGCCCGGGCCAGCGCCAGTGAGAAGGCGGTGTCCTCGTCGAGTACGACGGAGCCCCCGCCACGCATGTCGATCTCGAGATCGGCGAACACGCAGATCGCCCGCTCCAGGGCCGCGCGGTCGGCCTTCTTGGCGCGGGCCACCGTCTTCTTGGCCAGCCACGGCGGGGCGCGGAGGGCCTCGATCACCTTGGCGTCGGGCAGGCCCGAGTCGAGTAGGGCGGCGGCCCGGTGCACCTCGCGCAGGCGACGGACCACCGGGAAGATGAGCCGCCCCGGGCGCTCTCCGTGGGCCTCCAGCTGCTCGGCCAGCGCGAGCGAAGCGCGCAGATCGCCCGCCACGAGCGCGTCGGCGAGGTCGTAGACCTGCGGGGCCGCGTCGCGCGCGGCCAGGGCGTCGACATCGGCCGCGGTCACCTCCGTGCGCGGATGGATCGCCAGCGCCAGCTTCTCCAGCTCGCGGGAGAGCCGCTGCTGACCCGTGCCCACCAGCGCCACGAGCTGCTTGGCGGTGTCGGATTCCATCTGGAGGCCGAGCTCGCGCGCGCGGCCGACGGTCCACTTGGGCACCTCCCACGGCTTGGGCGCGGCGTACTCGCGCACCTCCCCGCCCGCTCCCTCGACCGCCTTGCACAGCTGCTTGGGTGCCTTGCCGCGCACGATGGTGACCAGCACGCTGTCGGGCGGCATGTCTCCGAGCGCGGCCTCCAGCGGGGCGAGCTGTGCCGCCTTCCAAGCCCCGGCGTCGTCCACGAGCACGTAGCGGGTGCCGGGATCGAAGGTCAGCGCCGAGAGCGCGAGGACCACCTCCTCGGGCTCGCTCGAGCGAGCATCGAAGGTCTCGAGCCCGCCCGGCCCGCGCTCTTCCTCGGCCCGGCGGCGCACCCGCGCCCGCCAGGCGTCGATCTTCGCGTCGTCATCGCCGCAGACGAGGTAGGCGGGCTTCAACTCCGGCACGCGCCCAGTCTAGGCCCGCCGTCGGCTCGTTCTCAGGGGGAGGCGCAAACGGCAAATGCCGCGAGCGAGATCGTGCCCATGTTGTCGTCGTTTGAGTCGGTGTTGGCCGAACGAACCGTCCAGCCCGTCGGCACGCCGCCCGCGCCGACCGCCGGCACCGAGCTCACGGCCTGCATGTCCTGGACCGAGCCGTTGGTCTGGCCGATGCCGCCACCCGTCGCAACTTCGCCCGGGTTGCAGTTGACGAGCGCCGTGTTGGAGTCATCCGGGGCGATGGTCACGTACTCACCTTCGCGGCTGATCACCTTGGTGGCCCCGGATGGGCCGGCGACGCCCTGCGTGCCCTGAGGACCCCGCGGCCCGCGCAGCCGTGCCCGCTGGGAGGCCTTGAAATCGCTCGCGAGCAGCGAGCCCCGCTTGACCTTGGGCGAGGTCACGCTGTTCCTCTTCAGCTGCTTCGGGCCCACCGAGGCCTTGGGCAAATTCAACGCGGCGTAGCTGCTTCCGCCCAGAGCGACGAACAGGGCGATGGTTGCCATGACGTTGGCGTACGACAGACGACGGCCGAAGCGAGACAACATCGTTGGGCCTCCTTGGTTGGATCCATGAGCCTCCGTATGCCAGTCCAACGGGACAGCGCGCGCGGAATTACTGCTACCGGTCGGTCTGCACCGTCATCTCGTCGCGGCCGATCGTGAGCGTGACGGTGCCCTCGCGATCGGTGCGGTGGGTCTCGACGCCGGCCTCTCTCAATGCCGCCAGCGTCGAGGGAGTGGGATGCCCGTAGGTGTTCGGCCCCACCTCGATCGCGGCCAGCTCGGGATCGAGCTCGGGGAGCACCTCCGGCAGGCCCGGATCGGCGCTGCCGTGGTGAGGCACCTTCATGGCGTCCACGTCGGGTAGGTCGAGCGGCAGCAGGGCCTCGCTCTCGGCGTCGGCCGACAGGAGCAGGTCGAACCAGCCCGAGCTCACCACTGCCACGACGGCGCGCGGGTTGGGGTCCTCGGGCGCAGGACCGGGAGGTCGCGGCGCCGGTGAGAGCACCTGGACCTGCAGGTCGCCGCCGGCCAGGCTGAGCTCGAGCGGCGCGGTGGCCGCGATGCGCCGCACGCCGCGCGCCGACGCCTCGCGGAGCACGGCCGCCAGGCCGGCGTCGCGCGACCCGTCGCCGCCGTCGAGCAGGGCGTCGACGGGAAAGCGGCGCAGCACCTCGACCAGGCCACCGTGGTGGTCGCGCGAGGTGTGCGTGGCCACCACCAGCGCGAGTCGCCTGACGCCGGCGCGGCGCAGCAGCCGGGCCACGCCGGCCTCGGGCGGCCCGCCGTCGAACAGGACCGCCGTACCGTCGGGGTGCTGAATGAGCGTGGCGTCGCCCTGCCCCACGTCGAGAAAGCGCACGGTCAGGCGCTCGGGCGGAGCGGGAGCGCGCAGCGCCCAGCCCGCACCGGCCACCAGCGCCGTCACGATCGCGAGAGTCGCCGCCGCGCGCCGCGTCGCCGAGAGCCGGCGCCATCGCGCCAGCAGCTCGAGCACTCGCGGCGCGAGCGGGCGCGTCGCGTGGCGCAGCGCCAGCACGCCCGCGCCCATGCCCGCGTAGGCGCCCGCCACCGCGGCGGGCGAGCCGAGCGGCAGCGAGACCCGGCCGAGGGGCAGATCGGCGAAGCGCTCGGCCAGCGAGGCGATCATGCCAACGGGGAGCGCAGACACCGCGCCCAGGGCCGCCGCCAGGCCATCCGGGGCGCCGGCCTGGCCGGCGGCGATCTTGAGCATCCCGAGCCACATCGCCGGCGCCACCGCGGGGAGGGCCAGCAGGTTCGCGGGTAGGCCGGCCAGCGGGACCGAGCCGAAGTGGTGGGCCAGCAGCGGCGCCGTGGCCACCGTGGCCGCGAGCGTGATCGCGACCCCATCGGCCAGCCCCAGAGCGCTCCAGCGCGCGGCCCTCGCGCCGGCGGGCACCAGCTCCTCGACGGTACGTCGCAGAACACGACCAATGGGAACGCCCAGTGCGAGGATGCCCCCCACGGCGGCAAAGGAGAGCTGCCAGCCGGGATCCGCCCAGGCCCGCGGATTCCAAGCGAGGGTCGCGGCCGCGGCTAGCAGCAGCGTGTAGGACCTCGAGGCCGGCCGCGAGGCCGCCATCGCCGCGATGCCGGCCAGCCCCATCGCCCCGGCGCGCTGAAGCGAAGGGCCCGCGCCGGCGAGCGGAACGTAGAGCGCGATCAACACGCCGATCACCCCCAAGCGCGCGCGTAGGCCGACCCCGGTGAGCACGAGCACCGGCAGCGCGAGCGCGGCGAGCAGCATCACGTTCTGGCCCGACACGGCCAGAAGATGAGCGAGGCCGCTGGCCCGGAAGTCCTCCCGCACGGCCTCGCTGATGAGCTCGTCCTGGCCCAGGACCATGCCGCGCAACAGCGCGGCGTCGGCCCGGTCCAGTCCGGCGCTGACCCCGTGTTCTGCGCGAGCCCTCATGCGGTCGAGCAGCCCGGCCGCGCCGCCGCGGCGCCGGCCCGTGAGCTCGGCGCGCTCGAGCCACAGCTCGCCGGCGATTCCGCGCCGGCGCAGGTGCGCGGCGAAGGGGCTCCTGCCCAGAGCGTGCGTCTGGCCCTCGAGCCGCAGCTCGGCGCCGGGCCGCACGCCCGTCGGCAAAGGGGCCCAGCGCGGAATGCGCAGCAGCAGGCGAGCCCCGCGCGCCGGGCCGCTGGTCAGCTCGACCTCGGCCGAGGCGCCGAACCGGCCCGGGCGAGGCGAGGACAGAAGGTGGGCGCGCGCCTCGGCTCGGGCGCCGTCGCTCACGCGCGACGCCGAACCGTCGATGGCCGCCAGGCGCCAGTCGCCCACGAGGGCACCGGCGATCACCAGCGCGGCCGCTCCCGCGCCCAGCCGCGGCGCCCGCACGGCGCCCAGCAGCGCGAACACGACCAGCGCGCTCAGCGCCACCATCTCCGGTCGGGTTTCGGCCAGGGCCAACCCCGCCGCGGTGCAGCCCACCAGCACGTGGAACGGCCGCTCCGCGAGAGCGGATATGCGGTTGCTCATCACCGTTCAGAGCTGCAGCGCCTCGCGCAGCGTCTCGAAACGCTTCTCCCCTATGCCCTCCACCTCCCTGAGCTCCTCGAGCGAGCGAAAGCCGCCGTTCTCGGTGCGGTACTCGACGATCCGCTCCGACAGCGTGGGCCCGATCCCGTCTACCTCGTCCAGCTGTTCGGCGCTGGCGACGCCCAGGCTGAGCTTCGGTGCCCCCGGGGAGCCGGGATCGAGCTGCGCCGCCCCGGCCGGCGCCGCCACCCCGCCCGCGAGGCCGCGCGCCGGGACGATCACCTGCTGGCCGTCCTCGACCGGCGCGGCGAGGTTGACCGCCGTGAGGTCGGCGCGGCGTGTGGGCCCGCCGGCCCGGGTCAGCGCCTGGGCCACGCGCGCGCCCGCGGGTACTCGCACCACGCCGCCGCGGCGCACCGCCCCGGCCACGTGCACGTACACACCCGCCGAGCCGCCGGCCGCCCGCCGCCCGGGCGCCTGTGGCTCGCGGTCGATCTTCACCGGCGCGCCTCCGGCGTCGGCCCCGGAGGCCGTGAACCGCCACAGCGCAAGCGCCGCCACGCCGGCCACCACGAGCCAGATCAGGGTGTTGTGCGCCGGGCGTTCTCCCACCCGCTCGACCGTACGGGCGAGCGCGTTACGCGTGGGTGACCAGGGTTACGATCTTGCTCGAGGCCTCAGCGAACCTCGAAGCCGCTGAGGCCCTCGGGCTTCTCCTCGATGGTGTCGGCGCTGTCCACGTCCGCGTGGCTCGGGCCGCGCTCGCAGAACTCGACCAGGGCGCGGACGTCGTCGGGCCGGCCCTCGAACACAGCTTCCACGGCGCCGTCGTCGCGGTTTCGCACCCAGCCGGCCAGGCCGCGCCCCGCAGCCTCGCGCTTCGTGCTGTCGCGAAAGAAGACTCCCTGAACGCGACCATGTACCACCACGCGCCGGCGGATCGGCTCGCTCATACAATCACCGCGATGGAAACTACCGCGACTGACGCGACCGGGGCGAACGTCGAGCCCGCATGGGGAGTCGACTCCGAGTACGGGACGCTCCTGGACGTCCTGCTCTGCCCGCCCGACACCTTCCGGTGGCTGCCCACCAGCGTGATCTCGCGCGCCACCATCGACTCGGGGCTCGTGTTCAGCCACGACGACGCCGTCCGCCAGCACGCCGAGATGGTGTCGGTGTACGAGGAGGCGGGCGTGGCCGTCCACTTCCTCGAGGACGATCCCGCCCTTCCCTACCAGGTCTTCGCTCGCGACTCGAGCATCAACCTCCCCGACGGCCCGATCGTCACGCAGTGCGCACAGTGGTGGCGCCGCGGGGAGTACGCACCGGTAATCCGCTTCTACCAGGACCGCGGCATCCCGATCAAGAACATGGTCACCGCCGGATCGCTCGAGGGCGGCGACTTCATGATCCTCGAGCCCGGCGTGGCCGCCATCGGCACCGGCGAGGAGCGCACCCAGGTGCAGGCGGCCGAGCAGGTGGCCGGATGGCTCGAGGCCGAGGGCTGGGAGGTGCGCGTGGAGCGGATCCCGCCCCACTTCCTGCACATCGACGTGCTCGCCTGCATGCTGGGCGAGAAGCTCGCCGCGGTGTGCGTGGAGCAGGCCTCCACCGGCTTCGTGAGGTGGCTCGAGGGCAAGGGGGTGGAGATCGTGCCGGTATCGCTGGCCGCCGCCTTCAAGCTGGGCGTGAACGGCGTATGCCTGGGCGGCGACCGCGTGCTCTCCACCGCCGAGTCGGGCGAGCTCAACGAGCGGCTGCGGGCGCTGGGGCTGACCGTCTACGACCCCGAGCTCTCGGTCTTCACGCTGGGCGGGGGCGGAGCGCACTGCCTGATGCAGGCGATCCGCCGCGAACGGGTCGCCTAGCCCGGCTCGATCGCCACGCGCAGCGTCCGCAGCCTGCGGTCGCTGGCGCCGCGCAGCGCGCCGCCGTGGTCGAGCGCCTGCTGGACGTAGTCGAGCGTCTCCGCACTGAGCCGCTCCCCCGGGAGCACGTTGGGGATCCCAGGCGGGTAGGCGGCCAGCGACTCGGCGGCCACCCGGCCGATCGCGTCACGCGCCGGCACCACCTCCTGGGGGCCGAGGAAGGCCTCGCGCGGGGTCATCACTAGCTCGCCCCACGGAGGCGGCGGAGCGAACAGCACCTCGGCCTCGTGGGGCGGAGCGGCGCTCACGTCCTCGACCACGCGCCGCAACGCCGTGACCAGGCGCTCGCCGGCCGCGGTCGCGTCCTCGCTCATCCCGAAAACCGCCACCATCACGTTCTCGCCCGCGAGCTCCATCTGCACGTCGTGCTCCTCGCGCAGCTTGCGCGCGAGGTCGTAACCGCTGCAGGCGGTCCCGCGCACGTCGATGGCCAGGCGCAGCGGGTCATAGTCGAACACTCCCGGCGCACCGGCCAGCCGCTCGTCGAGCACGTCGAGGTCGGGAATGGCGCGCACCGCGCGCCGGGTGGCCCGCAGGGCGCTCAGCGTCTCGGAGAGCAGCTCCTCGCCGTGCACGGCCGCGGCCCGGCGCGCTGAGTCGAGCGACGCGTACAGGTAGGAGTTCGGGCTGGTCGACTCCAGCAGCGTCACGCAACGGTCGACCACCTCGAGCTCGATCAGGCTCGAGTGGCCCAGGTGGATGAGCGCCGACTGGGTCAGGCTGCCGACGATCTTGTGGATGCTCGAGATGACCAGGTCCGCGCCCAGCGACAGCGCGCTCGCGGGCAGATCGGGGTGGAAGGCCAGGTGCGCGCCCCAGGCCTCGTCGACCACCAACGGAACGCCGCGCGCATGAGCCACCTCGACCAGCGCCGCCACGTCGGCCACGGCGCCGAAGTAGGTGGGCGAGACGACGGTGGCGCCGACCGCGTCCGGCGTGGCCTCGAGCGCGCGCTCGAGCGACTCGGGAGTCATGCAGTGCGCGATGTGCAGCTCGGGGTCGAGCTCGGGCGCGATGAAGGTCGGGCGCAGACCCGACAGCACGAGGGCATCGATGGTGCTCGAGTGGGCGTTGCGCTGGGTCACCACCTCCTTGCCCAGGTGGGCCAGCGCGAGCAGCGCCACGTGGTTGCCCTGCGAGGCTCCGTTGACGAGGAACCAGGTGCGCCTGGCCCCCCACGCCTCGGCGGCGAGGCGCTGCGACTCGAAGAAGGGGGCGGGCTCGATGCCCATGTCCACCCCGTAGGTGAGCGCGGGGATGTCGAGCGCCAGCGCCTCCTCGCCGAGTGCGTCGACGAGGCGAGGATCGGCGGCCGCGCCGCCCTTGTGCCCGGGCACGTGGAAACGCCCCGGATCGCGCGCGGCATACGCCCGCAGGGCGTCGAGGTAGGGAGTGTCCCGCTGGTCCGCCGCCCCCTCGGCGCGGCTGATCGCGGACTGCGACAGAGACATGTGCAGCGAGTCTACGCCGGGTCTTTGGGCGCGGCGCGGCGGCGCGGCTTGGGCACCTTCTCGCCGGGCGGGGGAGTGGCTTCCTCCTGGGCTGCGCTCGCTGCGCGCTCGTCGACGGTCTCCTCCTCATCCGGGGCGGGCGGCGGGGTGTCGCTGCGCGCCTCGAAGGCCAGCGAGATCCGCGAGTAGGCCAGCAGGCACCCGGCCACCATCAGCGCCGCGCCCGCCAGCGCGAGCCAGATGCCGACGTCCTTGCCGGCGTTGCCGTTGGCCACCGCCGGGGGGTCGTTCAGGATCTGTGAGAGGACCACGAAGATGGTGAACAGCGCCACGGCGAGCGACACGCCGGGCGACGGCGCGGCGCGCAGCACTCCCATTCCCCCGGCCAGCGAGGCGATCGTGGCCAGCGCCATCAGCACGAGCAGCAGGTCGAGGAACTCGTAGACGGTGAACCCCTCGATGTCGGGCTCGTACCAGTCGAGGAAGAGGCTGATGATCAGCAGCACGGCGCCGATCGCCGCCACGAGCGGCCCGATCGGCACTTTGGTGTTGGCGGGCGAGGGGTTCATCGGGCTACGAAGTTGACCAGCTTTCCCGGTACGACCACGGCCTTGACGATCTGCTGGCCGTTGAGGCGCCCGCTCAGCTTCTCCGATCCGCGCGCGATCTGCTCGAGCTGCTCGCGCGACGCCTCGGCCGGGGCGGCGATGCGATCGATCAGCTTCCCGTTCAGCTGCACCACCAGCTGGATCTCCTCCGAGGCGAGCAGCGCCGGATCGGCCGCGGGCCAGGGCTCCTCCCAGACCCTGCGTCCGGTCATCTGCTCGAACACCTCCGCCCCGAGGTGAGGGGCGAAGGGGAAGATCAACGACCCCGCCGTCTCGACCGCGAAGCGAACGTGAGCGGGCGGGACGGAGTCGCGCTGGCGGTAGATCTCGTTGACCAGCTCCATGACCGCCGAGATGGCTGTGTTGAACGCGAAGCGGTCGGCCTGCAGGTCGCGCGTGACCTTGTCGATCGCCCAGTGGGCCTTGCGCAGCAGCGCTGACGGCTCGCCGTCCACCGCTCCACCGGCGCCGGCGTCCGGCGCGTCGCGGGCGGCGGTCCACAGCCGCGAGAGGAAGCGGTGCACTCCGCCCGCGCCCTCGTCGCGCCAGTCCGCGTCGTGGCCCGGGGGCCCCAGGAAGAGGACGTAGCAGCGCGCGGTGTCCGCTCCGAGCCGGGCGACGATCTCGCGCGGGGACACCGTGTTGCCCTTCGACTTCGACATCTTGGCGCCGTCGCGGGTGATCATCCCCTGGGTGAAGAGCCGGGCGAACGGCTCCTGGATGTCGAGCTCGCCCATGTCGGCGAGCGCCTTGACGAAGAAGCGCGCGTACAGAAGGTGCAGGATCGCGTGCTCGATGCCGCCGATGTACTGGTCGACGGGCATCCAGGAGGCGGTGATCTCCCGGTCGAACGCGGCGGCGTCGTTGTCTGGGTCGCAGTAGCGCAGGAAGTACCACGACGAGTCGACGAAGGTGTCCATCGTGTCGGTCTCGCGGCGCGCGGCACCGCCGCACGCAGGGCAGGTCGTGTTGACCCAGTCCTCGGCCGCCGCCAGCGGCGACTTTCCCTTCGGGCGGTAGTCCGACACGTCGGGCAGCTCGACCGGCAGCTGATCGTCGGGCACGGCCACGAGCCCGCAGCCCTCGCAGTGGACGATCGGGATCGGGCAGCCCCAGTAGCGCTGTCGCGAGAGCAGCCAGTCACGCAGGCGGTAGTTGACCGCCGCCTCGCCCTTCCCCTCGGAGTCGATCCACTCCACGATCTGTCCGTAGGCCTCCCGGTTGCCGAGGCCGTCGAAGCGACCGGAGTTCACCATCGGCCCGTCGCCGGTGTAGGGCAGCTCGTCCCCGTCGATCACGCGCCGGATCTCGAGGCCGAACTTCTCGGCGAACTCGAAGTCGCGGGTGTCGTGCGCGGGCACGGCCATGATCGCGCCGGTGCCGTACTCCATCAGCACGTAGTCGGCCACGAACATGGGGATCTGCTCGCCGGTGACCGGGTTGGTCACCGTGTGCCCGAGCGCCACTCCCGTCTTCTCGCGCGCCTCGTCGCCGCGCTCCTCGGCCTGCTCGGTGATCGCGTGGTTCACGTAGTCGCGCACCTCGGCGGAGTCGTTGAGGCGCAGCACGTCGGGGTGCTCGGGCGCCATGACGAAGAAGGTGGCCCCGAACAGGGTGTCCGGTCGGGTGGTGAACACGGGATAGTCGATCCCGAGCTCCTCGCAGCGAAACGTCACCTCGGCGCCCTGCGAGCGGCCGATCCAGTCGCGCTGCTGCTTGACCACGTTCTCGGGCCACTCGATCGTGGCCATGTCGTCGAGCAGGCGGTCGGCGTATTCGGTGATGCGGAAGAACCACTGCTCGAGCTGGCGCACCTCGACCACGCTGTCGCAGCGCTCGCAGCGGCCGTTGATCACCTGCTCGTTGGCCAGCACCGTCTCGTCGTGGGGGCACCACTTGACGGCCGCCTCCTTGCGGTAGGCCAGGCCGCGCTCGAACAGGCGCAGGAAGATCCACTGGGTCCAGCGGTAGACGCGCGGGTCGTTGGTGGCGAACTCGCGCGTCCAGTCGAAGGACACGCCCCACTCACGGAACTCGGTCTGGAAGGCCCTGATCGAGGCCTCGGTCGACTCGCGCGGGTGCTGGCCCGTGGCGATCGCGTGGTTCTCGGCCGGAAGGCCGAAGGCGTCGTAGCCGATCGGGTGCAGGACGCGATAGCCGTTGCGCCGCTGGAAGTGCGCCACCGCGTCGCCCAGCGCATAGTTCTTCAGGTGCCCGATGTGGGGCTCGCCCGAGGGGTAGGGCAGCATCTCGAGCACGTAGGCCTCGGGCCGCCCGTCGGGCTCGTTCGAGACCTCCCACGCGTGCTCGTCGGCCCATACGGCCTGCCACCTGGGCTCGATCTCCTGGGGGTCGTAGCGGTCCATGCTCGACGGCAAGGGTACAGTCGCCCGCCGTGGCCTTTCTGCGCTTCGACCACGCCGGACAGGGCGGCCGGCCGCTGCTGCTTCTGCACGGCTGGCCCGAGACCCGCCGGATCTGGAAGCACAACGTCGGGCCGCTGGCCGAGGCGGGCTTCGAGGTGATCGCGCCCGACCTGCGGGGCTTCGGCGACTCGCCGCTGGCCCCCGACGACCGCTACGACGTGGCCGCACACTCGGCCGACCTGCTCGCGCTCGTGCGCGACGAGCTCGGCCACGAGCGGCTGACCGTGTGCGCGGGCGATCTCGGTGGCCTGATCGCTCAGGACATGTCGCTGCGCTTCGAGGGTCTCGTGGAGCGGCTCTGCCTGTTCAACACGCTCCCGCCGATCCTCGGGGGACGGCCGGAGCTGGCGCCCGCCACGCGCATGGCCTCCGACTACTTCGCGCGCCAGTGCAAGGACGCCGACGGGCTGGCGGCCGAGCTCGACACCCCCGACAGGCGCCGGCGCTACATCGCCACCTTCTACGGCCCGCGCTTCTGGGCCGCGCCGGGAGCCTTCACGCGCGAGGACGTCGACTTCCTGACCGAGCCCTTTGCCGACGCGGAGCACTTCCGCGCCTCGATCGCCAACTACGAGTACGCCGGTGGCCCCCGCATCGCGCCCGAGACCCCGCGCCTATTGGAGCCAAACCCAACCCCCGCGCTGATCCTCTACGGGCCCGACGACCACGTGATCCCCAGAGACTTCCCGGAGCGCATGGAGGCGGCCTTTCCCAACCGGGCCGGGCCTTTCGTGGTGCCGGGCGCCGGCCACTTCCTGCAGTGGGAGCGCGCCGACGTGCTCAACGGCGCGCTGCGCTGGCTCTGCCTCGGCTAGCCCGACCGGGCCGGAAAGCCTCCCTGCTTTCATTGCTGTGCGAATGGCGGTTGCCGAGACAACACCGGTCCACGACAGCGAGGGACGGGACAGCAGCGAGGAGAAGCGGGTAAGCCCGCTCGAGCTGTTCTTCGACCTGGTCTTCGTCTTCGCCCTCACCCAGGTGACGGCGCTCATGGCCGACAACCCGACCTGGACCGGGCTCGGGGAGGGCATGCTCGTGCTGGCGATGCTGTGGTGGGCGTGGGGGGCCTACGCCTGGCTCACCACCTACATCGCCGCCGACGAGGGGGTGGAGCGACTCCTCATGTTCGCCGTGATGGGCGCGTTCCTCATCGCCGCGCTCGCGGCGCCACACGCGTTCTCGAACGACGCGCTGGTCTTCGCACTGGCCTACGCCGGCGTGCGCTGGCTGCACATCTTCATCTTCGCCGAGGCCAACGACGACGTGGACGCGGGCATGGCCATCCGGCGGCTCGCCCGCACGGCGATACCCGGGCCGGCGCTGTTGATCGTGGCCGCGTTCCTCGACCCTCCCTTCCAGGCTCTCGTATGGATCCTGGCGCTGACCATCGACTTCTTGGGGCCGTACGTCTTCGGCGTGCGCGGCTTTCGCATCTCGGCTGGGCACTTCGCCGAGCGCTTCTCCCTCATCATCATCATCGCCCTGGGCGAGTCGATCGTCGCCATCGGCGCGGGAATCGAGGGGGATATCGACGCGGGGGTCATCGCGGCCGCCGTGCTCGGTTTGGTGATCGCCTGCGCTCAGTGGTGGGCCTACTTCGACGTGGTGGCGGTGGCGGCCGAGCGGCGCTTTCGGCGGGCCGAGGGCCACGAGCTGGTCCTTCTCGCCCGCGACTCCTACAGCTACATACACCTGCCGATGATCGCCGGCATCGTGCTGATCGCCCTGGCGATCAAGAAGACCGTCGGCGACGTGGATGAGCCGCTCAAGATCGTGCCGGCGGTCGCGCTGTTCGGCGGAATGGCGCTCTACTACGGGGGCCACATCGCGTTTCGGCTCCGCAACATGGGCTCGCTGAATCGCCAGCGGCTGGCGGCAGCAATCCTGTGCCTGGCACTGATCCCGCTCGCCACGGAGGTCGACGCGCTCATCGCGCTGGCCATTGCCGCGGCGATCAGCGCCGCCCTGGTGGCCTACGAAGCGCTCCACTTCGCCGACGCGCGCCGGCGGATGCGCGCCGCGGCCCACTAGTGCCGTGAGTCGGAAGTTCGTGGTCAGTTATCGGGATGGCTGTGTGTGGCTGGCGCTTGATGGCGACGGAGCCGTGCCTGTGGCACGGCGAGGAGCCGGCGAGCGCCAGGCGCGCACAGACGCCCGAGAACTGCCACCGAACTGACGACTCACGGCACTGGCGCCGCTTCTTCACCGTTTCGTCACCGGAGCAGGGCTTTTCCCGCCTAGCGTTGCGTATATGGCCGGTTCCTATCCCGTCCGATCCCGTCCCATCCAGCTGGCCGGCCGCGGCGCCGTGGAGCGTCTCGCCAAGCTCACCGGCCGCAAGCCCGACTACGGAGAGCTGTACGGCCTGCTCGGACAAGCCGGGCGCAACGTGGAGCTGGCCACCGCGATGCTGCGCGAGCTGATGCGCGTATGGCCCGACGGCGCGGAGAAGCGCCTGGAGCTGGTGGACCTCGAGCACGACAACGACAGCGTCACCCACGACGTGATCCATCACCTCTATTCGCGCCTCGCGGTTCCGTTCGAGCGCAGCGACGTGCTCGCGCTGGCGTCGGGGCTCGACGACGTGGTCGACTACGCCGAGGAGGCGGCCGACTTCCTCGGGCTCTATCGCGTGGAAGCGCCGATGGACCAGGCGATCGAGCTCGCCGACACCCTCTGCTCGGCCGGGCGCGAGGTGGGCGCCGCCATGAGCTCGCTGGAGGACCCGCAGGCGGCCACGCCGCACCTGCGCGAGATCAAGCGCCTGGAGAACGAGGGCGACCGCCTACTGCGCGAGGGGCTGTCCGCCCTCTTCGAGGGTGGCGTCGACCCCATGGCCGTGATCCGCTGGAAGGACATCTTCGAGCGGGTCGAGGACGGCATCGACGCCTGCGACCGCGTGGCCCATGTTCTGCGCGGCATTGCCGTCAAGCGCGCCTGACCGCGGATCACCCGGAGCGAGTGGAGCTGAGGGGGCTCGAACCCCTGACCTTCGCGCTGCCAGCGCGACGCTCTTCCAGCTGAGCTACAGCCCCTTTGGAACTCGAAACCAGATTAACGCAGCCGGACCGCTCAGCCGACGGACCGCGCCGGCGCCTCGCCCCACAGCTGCTCCAGGCGGTAGTACTCGCGGGCGTCCGGCGTGAAGATGTGGACGATCACGTCGAGGTAGTCGAGCAGGATCCAGCGGGCCTCGCGCTCGCCCTCGGTGCGACGCGGCAGCAGGCGGTCGGCGGTGCCCTTGAGCTCCTCGTGGATCGCGTCGCGGATGGCCTTGGTCTGGCGCTCGGTGTTGCCCGAGCAGATCACGAAGAAGTCCGTGTAGGAGACGATCTCGCGCAGGTCGATGACGCGGATGTCAATGGCCTTGCGGTCGGAGGCGATCTCGGCGATCTGCTCGACCAGCGCAGCGGAGTCGGTCGTCTGCGCGCTCATGCCGGCGCCGCCGTGGATGCGGCTGCCGCCCCATACAGATCGTTCGAAGCGATGTGGCCCGCCACCTCGTCGGGCACCAGATAGCGGATCGGCTGCCCGGCGCCGAGGCGGCGGCGCAGCGAAGTCGACGACACCTGCATGATCGGCATGTCCAGGTAGCGGATCCGCTCCGCGCCCTTGAGCCGCCCGACCTTGATGCCCACCGCGTTGCGCGACCAGTTCGTGCGCTCGGCAACCGCCACCTGGGCCAGCTCGAGCACCTGCTCGGGCTCGTGCCATTCGGGGAGCGCCGCCGCCTGATCGCCGCCGAGGATGAGGAACAGCTCGTCGTCCGGCGCCGCGGCTCCCAGTTCGCGCAGGGTGTCCACGGTGTACGACGGACCGTCGCGGTCGATCTCGATCCGCGAGGTGGCGAAGCGTGGGTCGCCGGCGATCGCCAGCTCGACCATCTCGAGCCTCGCCTCGGGACCGGGATCGGCCTCGAGCTCGCGGTGCGGCGCCTCCCCCACGGGCACGAACAGCACCCGCTCGAGCTCGAGCTGCACCAGCGCCTCCTGCGCGCACACCAGATGGCCGATGTGCGGCGGGTTGAACGCGCCTCCGAGGATTCCTACACGCAAGGGCGACTACTCGCGGACCTGGCCGGATCCTTCGATCACGAACTTGTAGGTGGTGAGCTCGCGCAGTGCGATCGGCCCGCGCGCGTGCAGCTTCTGCGTGGAGTTGCCGATCTCGGCCCCCATGCCGAACACGGCGCCGTCGGTGAAGCGCGTCGACGCGTTCACGTACACGCAGGCGGCGTCGACGCCGTCGGTGAACTCGCGCGCGGACTCGGTGGATCCGGTGACGATCGCCTCCGAGTGCCCCGAGCCGTAGCGGTTCACGTGATCGATGGCCTCCTCGGCGGTGTCCACCACCTTCACGGCCAGGATGAGCGCGTGGTACTCGGTCTCCCAGTCCTCCTCCGTGGCGTCGGCCAGCGATTCGGCGAGCGGGCCGGCCACCGAGCGCGTGCGCCCGTCCACCCGCAGCTCCACTCCCTTCTCACGCAGCTCGCTCAGAACGCGGGGCACGAACTCCCCGGCCACGTCGGCGTGCACGAGCAGCGTCTCGGCGGCGTTGCACACCGAGGGTCGCTGGACCTTGGCGTTGACGGCGATCGCGGTGGCGTCGTCGAGGTCCGCGGTCGCGTCGACGAACACGTGGCAGTTGCCCGCCGCGGCGTACATCACCGGCACGGTGGCGTGCTCCTTGAGAGCCGCCTTCAGCCCCTCGCCTCCGCGCGGGATGATCAGGTCGACCACGCCGTCCTGGGTGGCGATCTGGCGCAGCTCGTCGCGGTCACCGCCGGAGACGATCGAGATCGCCCCGTCGGGTACGCCGGCATCGGCGACCGCCTGCGAGGCCACGGGGCCAGCACGGCGTTCGAGTGGGCGGCCGTCGAGGAGCCGCGCAGCACGATCGCGTTGCCCGACTTCAGGCACAGCGCCGAGCAGTCGATGGTCACGTTGGGACGCGCCTCGTAGACCACCGCCACCACCCCGAGCGGCACCCGTACGCGGCGGATGTCGAGCCCGTTGGGCAGGCGCCATCCCTCGATCGTCTCACCGACCGGGTCGGGCAGCGCGGCGATGGAACGGACGTCGCCGGCGATGCTCGCCAGGCGGCCGGCGTTCAGCTCGAGCCGGTCGAGAAGGCCCGAGTCCAGTCCCGCCTCGGTGCCGGCCTCCATGTCGCGGGCGTTGGCATCGAGAATCTCCGCCGTGCGGCCCTCCAGGGCGTCGGCCATGGCGAGCAGCGCTGCGTTCTTGGTGTCGGTGTCGAGGCGCGCGAGCCCGCGCGCGGCGCGGCGCGCGTCGGCGCAGACCTCGGCTACGGACTGGGTGGTGGTGGCCACGAGGGCAAGGGTATCGGTCAAGTCCCGCCCGCTCCGACGATCGCCCAGCGGCGCCCCCGAAAGCGCCAGCCGCAGGTGGCCAGGCGCACCAGGATCAGCCCCACGAGCCCGGCCCAGACGCCGACGATGCCCAGGCCGAGCGCGAGCGAGCCGAGTGCGACCGGCACGAACACCCCGAGCGAGGCGAACAGCATCCCCCACATGAGAAAGCGCGTGTCGCCGGCGCCGATCAGGATTCCGTCCAGAGCGAACACCGCGCCGTTGACGGGTTGCATGAGCGCGAAGAGCGGCCAGATCTCCTGCGCTCGCTCGATCACCTGCGGGTCGCTGGTGAAGGCGCGCGGCAGCACGTCGATCAGGGCCAGCATCACGAGGCCGAACACTGCTCCGGCGGCCACCGCCCATTCGATCATCCTCCGGGCCGCGAGGTAGGCCCCCTCGGAGTCCCCGGCGCCCAGCGAACGCCCGACGATCACCTGCCCCGCGATCGCGATCGCGTCGAGCACGAGCGCCAGGAACACGAACAGCTGGAACGCGATCTGATGGGCCCCGAGCGAGGCCTCCCCCACCCGCGCCAGCACGGCGCCCGCCACCAGGAACGACGCGTAGAGCGCCGCCGTGCGCACGAAGATCTCTCCGCCGATACGCGCGAGCGGCCGCATGCTCTCGAGCGAGGGCCGGCGGGAGTCGGCGGGCGCGGCGAGCAGCGCCCGCACGAACGCCGCGCCCATGCCCGCCTGGGCGAGCACCGTGGCCCAGGCCGACCCGGCGAGGCCCCAGCCGAACCCGTAGATGAAGAGCAGGTTGAGCAGCACGTTGACCGTATTGGCCACCACCACGATCACCAGCGGCGAGCGCAGGTCGGACACGCCGCGCAGGTAGCCCTGGCCGGCCAGCGCGATCAACGCGAAGGGCAGGCCGAGCGAACCGATCCGCAGATAGAGAACGGCCAGGTCGGCGGTCCGGCCCTCGGCGCCCATGACGTCGACGAGCGGCACAGCCGACGCTACGAGCACGATGGCCAGCCCCAGCCCGATCGAGCTCGACAGCCACAGAGCCTGCGCGGCTATCCGCCCCGCCGCCCGCTCCTCGCCCGCGCCCTGCATGCGCGCCACCTGGGCCGTGGTGCCGTAGGTGAGGAAGTTGAACAGCGTGAACGCGCCCACGATGAGCGTGCCGGCGATGGCGAGCGCGGCCAGCTCCTCGGTGCCCAGGTGGCCCACCATCGCCGTGTCGGCCAGCAGGTAGAGCGGCTCGGCGGCGAGCGCGCCGAGGGCGGGCAGGGCAAGGGTGAAGATCTCGCGGTCGTGCGGCGAGCGCAGGCGCGAGAGAGCCCGGCGCCACCGGCCAGGTGCAGCGGGGGGGCGGGGGCGCGAGCCCCCGGATGGGTTCACCTAATCGAGGACGAAGTAGTCACGGTGCACGGCCTCCTCGGTCGCCCGCGGCATCAGCTCGCGCACCGCGTCGGTCTTGAGGCCCTTGATGCGCCGCAGCTCTCCCGACGAATAGCCGACGATGCCCTTGCCCACGGTGCGCCCGTTGCAGGTGACCTCGACGGCGTCGCCCGCGTCGAACTCTCCCTCGACTCCCACCACCCCCACGGGCAGCAGGCTGGTTCCGCGCTCGCGCAGGGCGCGCTCGGCCCCCTCGTCGACCACCAGCCGGCCGTGGGTGGGCTTCGCGTACTTGAGCCAGAGCTTGAAGCTCGACACCCGCCCCTCCTGAGGGTGAAAGCGCGTGCCGGTGTGCCCGCCCGACAGCGCGGCGGCCACGGCCGCGCGGTCGGTGCCGCCCGTGATCACCACCGGGATCCCCGCGGCGGTGGCCATATCCGCCGCCACCACCTTGGACCGCATGCCACCCGACCCGAGTGGCGAGGTGGAGAGCCCGATGTCGTAGCGCTCGAGCTGCTCGAGCTCCCGGACCTCGGTTATCAGCTCGGCCGAGGGGTCGCTGCTCGGGTCGCTGGTGTAGAGCCCGCCGGTGTCGGTGAGCAGGACCAGCCCGTCCGCGCCCAGCAGGATCGCCACCTGGGCGGCCAGGAAGTCGTTGTCGCCGAAGGAGATCTCGTCGGTGGTGGTGGTGTCGTTCTCGTTGATCACCGGCACCACGTGCCAGTCGAGCAGCCTGCGCAGCGTGTGTCGCGCGTTCAGGTAGTGGGTGCGCGCCGACATGTCGAAGAACGTGAGCAGCACCTGGGCCGACCTCACTCCGCGCTCCTGCAGCAGCTCGTCGTAGCTGCGATAGAGCTTGCCCTGACCAACGGCCGAGGCGGCCTGGAGATCCTCCATCGAGCGCGGGCGCATCGGCAGCTCCATCAGGCGCATCCCCCGGGCGATGGCCCCGGAGGTGACCACCACGGTCTCGTTGCCAGAGGCGTGGCGCGCGGCCACCTGGTCGCAGAGAGCGCCGAGCACGTCCGCGCGCACCTCGCCGCGGCTGTCGGCCACGATGCTCGAGCCGAGCTTGACCACCAGAGTGCTCATTCGCCCCCCGATCCAGACGAGAGCTTCCAGGCCCCGTCTTCCTTCGTCAGCCGGAACACGCGGGGCGCCTGCACCCCGTCGATGTCGAGCTGCGTGCGCACGGTGGCGCGCTCCCCCTGCACCACCGTCCTCCCCACGGCGATCAGGTCGAGCTCGAGCCCCGTGGTCAGCTCGAGCTGGCGCTCGCAGATCTGGTCCACGCGGTCGCCGGTCGCTCCGGTGGCCTGCTCCTTGTACTCCTGGGTCACGAGATCGCCGCAGAGCCGTTCGCCGTCGCGGCGGTTGGTGGCCTCCACGAAGTCGCGCACGGTCTGCTGGGCGTCGGCCTCGTCGTCGCTCCCGCCGCATGCGGTCAACACCACGACGAGCGCACCGAGCGCTGAAGAGATCCGGAGCACGCCGACCTTTTATCGGATCCGCGCGCACCCGGCAAAGCCGGGCGCTTGCGGCCTAGGGGTCGAGCTCGAACACGATCCCGGCGATCTCCACGTCGTCGCCGGGTTCGAAGCCGGCGGCGTCCAGCGCCTTGATCACCCCGAGCGCGCGAAGGCGCTCCTCCACGTAGCGCAGCGCCTGGTCGTTGTCGACGTCGTGGCGAGCGATCAGGCGCTCGATCCCGCCACCCTCAACGCGAAAGGCGCCGGGAGCCGTCCTCTGCACTCGGTAGCCGTCGTCCTCGCCCGGCCGGTAGACGCGGTGTGTGGCGGGACCCTCGCCCGCCGGTGCCGGCGCCTCCTCGTCGGGAACGTGCTCGAAGATCGCGTCGCGCAGGGCCTCGACTCCGTCGCCGGTGGCCGCCGAGGTGGAGTGGACGGGAACGCCGAGGCGGTCGCTCCACCATCCGACCGCGTCCTCCACGGTCTCGGCGGGCACGAGATCCGCCTTGGAGAGACAGAGGATGCGCGGCAGGGCGGCGAGGCCGTGCCCGTGCTCGGTCAGCTCGGCCTCGACCGTCGCGTGATTGGCGACGGGGTCCGAGCCGTCGAGCGGCGCGAGGTCCAGCACGTGCACGAGCAGGCGGCAGCGCTCCACATGTGCGAGAAACTCGTGGCCGAGCCCGGCGCCGGTGCTCGCCCCCTCGATCAGCCCGGGGATGTCGGCCAGCACGAGCTGGCGATCATCGCGCTCGAGGGTGCCGAGCACGGGCTCGAGCGTGGTGAACGGGTAGTTGGCGACCTTGGGCTGGGCGCGCGTCATACGCGCGAGCAGCGACGACTTGCCCGCGTTCGGCAGCCCGACCAAGCCCGGCGTCGGCGAGCAGCCGGAGCTGCAGCTCGAGCCACCGTTCCTCGCCGGGGACGCCCTTCTCGGCGAAGCGCGGCGCCTGGCGGGTGGCGTTGGCGAAACGCTTGTTGCCGCGCCCGCCGCTTCCTCCGCGCGCCACCACCGCCCGCTGTCCGGCCTCGGTGAGGTCCCAGCGGTCGCCCACCTCGGGATCGGTGACCACGGTGCCCCGGGCCACGCGCACCTCGAGCGCCTCGGGCGAGGCGCCGTGCTTGTTGGCCCCCTGCCCGTGGCCGCCGCGCGCGCCGGCGAAGTGCGAGCCGCGCCGGAAGGCGGACAGGTCGCGCAGCGAGGGATCGCAGACGACGACCACGTCACCGCCGCGGCCGCCGTCGCCGCCGTCGGGACCGCCCTTGGGCACGTGCGCCTCGCGGCGAAAGGACACGACCCCGTTGCCCCCGCCGCCGGCGCGCACGTGGATCTTCGCGCGATCGTGGAACACGACTACGCCAGCCTGTCGACAAGGGCCTGGTCGTCGGGAAAGAGCCCGGCCGCGGGCAGCCTCCGCAGCAGCTCGCGCCAGCCGTCGCTCTCGCGGTAGGCCTCCTCGAGAAGCGCACGCGCCTCCTCCTCCCGGCCCTGGGCCGCCAGTGCGACGCCGTGCCAGAAGGCGAGCTCGGGGTTGCCGGGCTGCGCTTCGTGGGCGGCGCTGTAGCAGGCGAAGGCGCCGTCGAGGTCGCCGGCCGCGGCCAGCTCGTCGCCCTCGTCCACCCGGCCGTAGGCGCGGCGCGCAGCGGTGAGACGCGAGAGCTCGGACACCGGATCGCCGTGGTCCTCCACGCGCAGGTCGAACAAGGGCTCACCTCCCGCCTCCGGAGGAACCACGAGCATCGCCGCGGACTGGCGCCCGCGCAGGTCGCCGCCCTGCGCCTCCGCCGCCTCCAGCGCGGCCAGCAGGCGGGCGGCCAGATCTCCCCGGGCACCCGAGGTAGGCCTCGACCATCGCGTCGGGCACGGTCGAGCGCTCCATGATGTTGGCCTGGGCGGAGATGCCGTCGGCTACCCGATGTCCCGCTTCGGAGATGCAGCCCGAACCGGTGTGGACGGCGACGCGGCCTAGGCCGTCGACCAGGGCCAGCTGACGAACGGGCTGCTGCTCGTCCCCGGAGAGCAGCTCGCTGAGGGCCTCGGGCGCCGAGGCGCCCCGGCGCATCAGGTCGAGGCCGCGAGCTCCCATAGCCGGGCCCGGGCACGGACTGGTTGGCGATCGCCCCCACACCGGCCTCGGCGAAGCTGACGATCGAGCCGACGCCGAAGTAATGCGACTGCACGGCCACGCCGAGCTCGCCGCTGCGGTCATCGCGCGCGACGATCGAGTAGGTCGTGGCTACTCCGTCGGTTCGACCGAGATCACGCGGCCGCGACGGCCGGAGGCGAACTGCACGGTGCCGGGGCGGGTGGCGAAGATCGTGTGGTCGCGGCCCAGGCCCACTCCCTCGCCGGGCTTGAAGCGGGTGCCGCGCTGGCGCACGATGATCTCCCCGCCGGTCACGGCCTGGCCGGCGAACACCTTGACGCCGAGGCGCTTGGCGTTGGAGTCGCGCCCGTTGCGGCTCGATCCGAGGCCCTTCTTATGCGCCATCCGAGTCCTCCTTCTTGCCCTTTCTCGCCGCGCCGACCTTGATGTCGGCGATCTCCAGGCGAGTGAGGTCCGCGCGGTGGCCGTAGCGCCGCTTGTACCCGCGCTTGGGCTTGAACTTCAGCCCGTGGATCTTCTTGCCACGCTCGTGGCCGGTCACCGTCGCCTGGACCTTGACCTTGCCGAGGTCGCCCGGGTCGAGCACCGACTTGTCCCCGTCGGCGTACATCAGCGGCTCGAGATCGACCTTGTCGCCCTCGTCCGCGCGCATGCGATCGACGACGATCGAGTCGCCCTTCTCGACGCGGTATTGCTTACCGCCAACCTTTACGACCACGTAGCTCATGCCGGCTGGCGAGTGTAGCGACCCGGCGGTTCCACCCGGGCCCGGCGCGCGGCCTGGGCCACCAGCAGCCCGGCCCCCACCAGCGCCGCTCCGCCCAACGCACGGATGGTGATCTCCTCTCCGTAGAGAACGGCGCCGAACACCAGCGCCCCGAAGGGCAGCAGCAGGGCGAGGAAGGACATCGCCTGCGCGCTGAGCTCGCGCAACAGCACGGTCAGGCCGACAAAGGTCACGGCCGAGCCGATCACGGCCAGGTAGGCGATCGAACCGAGCGTTTCGGCGGTCAGGGCCAGGTCGCCCCAGCTCTCGGTGGGCGCGGACACCGCCAGCAGCGCCAGACCCCCGGCGAGCATCGCCCAGCCGTTGAGGACGATCGCGTCGAGCTCCCCCGCGCGCAGCTTCTGGGCGATATTGCCCAGCGCCGAGCCGATCGGCGCAGCCGCCAGGGCGGCGGCTCCCGCGATGGCCAGCTCGGGATGGCCGGCGTCCGCGCTCTCGAGGAAGGCGAGCGCCAACCCGCCGATGGCGAGCAGGATGCCGAGCACGAGACGCAGGCGCAGCGGCTCGTCGGGCAGCAGCACCGCCCCGAGAAGCGCGGTGTAGAGCGGCAGGATGCCGAAGAGCACCGCGGCCAGGCCGGAGGGGATGTACTGCTCGCCCCAGTAGACGAGCCCGTACGCGAAGGCGAACGGCAGTAGAGCGAGGATCGCCGCCAGGCGCGGGTCCGTGCGCAGTGAGCGCCCGCCCGCCGCCGCGATGCCCAGCAGCAGGAGCCCGGCCAGCGCAAAGCGGATTCCCGCGCCGAGCAGCGGCGGCGAGTCCTCCAGGCCGATCTTGATCGCCACCCAGGTGCTCGACCAGATCACGGCGAGCAGCGCGTAGAGGGCGGCGATCGACGCGCGGCTCACGCGTCGCGGTGCACGGTGTCCGGCGCGAAGGCCGGCAGGCACACCGCCACGTACTCCGCCCCGCCGGGGGTCGAGTAGCGCACCCACTCGCCCGCTCGCGTGAGGATGGCGCTGCCCGCGGGCACCTCGAGCGAGCCGTCCTCGGTCTCGACCTGGAGCGCTCCGGCCAGCACCACGGTGTACTCGTCGAACTCGGGCCGCTGCCCGGGCTCGCTCCAGCCGGCCGGCGAGCGCATCCGGGCCACGCTCACGCGCTCCTCGCCGTTGCTGGCCCGGCCCGCGAACTCCTCGATCAGCTTGGGCGGCTCGCCGGCCGCCTCCACCCGCACCGGCTCGGTGATCAGCTCAGGCACCGCAGCTACCCCGCTTGCGCCGGCTGCAAGGCGTCCTCGCCCTCCGCCTCCTGCACCTTGCCCCCCGGCATCCCCACCAGGGCCACCAGGAAGGACACGACCATCACGCCCGCCATCACGTAGAAGACGACGCGACAGGACAGCGCGAAGTCGTGCTGGATGTCGGTGAAGATCTGCTTGGCCTGGCTGCCCCCCTGCCCGGAGAACGCGCTGCTCGACCCGGATCCCGCGTGACTGAAGGCGTCGGCCTCCTGCTCCGCGCGGGCCGGGGGGAGGCCGGCGGCCAGCAGCGAGGACTCGATGTTGGACTTGTTCTGCAGGATCAGGACGGTGCCGAGCACCGCCATCCCCAGGCTGGCGCCGAAGTTCCGCGAGGTCTGTGTCACGCCGGTGACCTCGCCGTAGCTCGTGCGCGGAGCGCGGTTCACGGCATCGGTGCTCACCGGCCCGAGCACCAGGCCGATCCCGGCACCCGCCAGCACGATGAAGGGCCACTGGCTGTTGAGGTCCTGCTCGGGGAGCTGCATGGCCCACAGGGCGAAACCGATCGCCGCCAGCAGGCAGCCGGGAACCACTGAGGGGCGCGCGCCGCGACTGTCGAGGATGCGCCCGCCAACCTGGGCCGCGGTGGCGAAGCCGGCGAAGAAGATCAGCAGGTACAAGCCGGCCTCCGACGCGCTCTGCCCGAGCGAGAGCTGCGCGTACAGGCTGGCGAAGAAGAACAGCGGCACGAAGGCCATCGACAGGAGGAGGAGAATCGCGTTGTCGGCTGCGAAGCCGCGGTCTTTGAAGATCCGCACCCGAATCAACGGGTCGGGCGTGCGCAGCTCATAGAGCACGAAGGCCACCAGCAGCGCCGCGCCCACGAGTATGCAACCCAGCGTTGCCGGGTCGCCCCAGCCCCAGGTGCTCGACTGCTGGAGCCCGAGCACCACCAGCCCCATTCCACCGGAGATCAGCACGGCTCCGCGGAAGTCGAGCGGGGCCGGGTGGCGTTCGTCGTCGGGCCTGGCGCGCAACGTCAGGACGACGGCGATGATCGCCACCGGAACGTTGACCCAGAAGATGGCCCGCCAGTCGATCGCCGTCAGGTAGCCGCCGGCGAGCGGGCCGATCGAGGTGAGCCCCCCGGTCACGCCGAAGAAGATCGCCATCGCCTTGCCCCGCTCGCGCAGCGGGAAGGCGGCCACCACGATGGCCAGGGCGGCCGGGAACATCAGCGCGGCCGCGGCGCCCTGCACCACCCGCCAGAAGATGATCCAGGTCTCGGCCAGGTCGCCGGTCGGCGTGGCGCCGCAGAGGGCCGAGGCGATCGCAAAGGCGACAACCCCGATCAGGACCATGCGCCGGTGTCCGGCGATGTCGGCCAGACGGCCTCCAAAGGCGAACAGCGCCGACAGCGACAGCAGATAACCGTTGACCACCCACTGCACGCCGGTGGAGGAGAGCGAGAGATCCTTCTGGAGCTCGGGGACGGCGATGGCCACGATTGTCTGGTCGATGAACGTCATCGCCACGGCGAAGATCATCGCCACCAACACCAGGCGCTTGTTGGGCTTGCGGGCCATCCGGCCGGGCAGCATACGCCGCCCGAAGCGGCGCTTGCGTTCTAGTCCGAGATCGGGCTCAGCGGCCGCGGTCGAGCGAGTCGCGGCGCTTGCCGCCGCCCACGCCCATGGACTCCGCCGCGCCGATCAGGCCGGCCGCGGCGGCGATGCCCACCAGGGTGCCCAGAATGTTGAGCTCGAAGATGTCACCGGTACCGATGGCGCTGGCCACGATCCCGCCGATCAGCGCGCCCCCGATTCCGAGCAGGATGGTCATCAGCATCCCGATGTGCTGCCGTCCGGGCAACACGAGTCGGGCAATGATCCCGATGACTATTCCGATGAAGATGAGGCCGAGGATCTGCATTCCTACCGAGTCCCCCGCGAGGACGTCCGGGAAACCCCAAACTTCGCTTGTTGACGCAGAACAACCGACCCGTTAGCGTCGCGCCATGAAGCTGAGGGTAGGGGTCGTCCTGTCAATGACGGCGCTGGGCCTGTTCGGCGCCGCGCCGGCCGCGGAGGCGCGGATCGTCACCTGCGGCGAGGTGATCACCGAGGACACGGTGGTGAGCAACGATCTCGACTGCGTGACCGACGACTACGCGCTCACGATCGGGGCCGACGACGTCACGCTCAACCTCAACGGGCACACGATCACGGCCCGCCCGGACCTCGACATCGCCGAGGCCACCGGCGGCCTGCGCAGTGAGCAGCGCGAAGGCGTGGTGATTCGCAACGGGTATGTCGACGCCTTGGGCGGGTTCGGCATCGGGATCTTCGCCAGCGGCTCGCGCATCCGGATCGCCAACGTGTCGGTCACGGGATACTCAGCACTGATCCTGCGGGGGCCGGACAACACCCTCGCGCGATCCACTGTCTTCGGGATCGGCTCCGTGCTCGTGGGCGATTTCCTGGTGGTGAGGGATTCCGAGCTGCTCACCGGGGTTGCCGGATCCTTTGCCAGCGGCAACCGCCAACGGATCCTGCGGAGCACGTTCGATGAGGTGAGCTTCACCGGTCTCAACAACGTCATCCGGGCCAACAGGATCCAGCGCGCAACCCTCGAGACCGTGGGCAGCATCTTCGCGCGCAACCGCGTCACCGGCGAGCGTCGACGTGGCCGGGCGGGAGAACTACGTGGCGTACAACAGGGTCACCGGCGGTCTCGGCCTGCGGGTGCTCGCGGGCGCACACCGGCAACTACCTGCGCGGGAACGTCGCCACGGCCAACGAGGTCGGCATCACCGTTTCAGGAGGCCGACCAATGTGCTCCAGAGCAACGTGGCCAACGACAACGTAGGGTCTGGGCATCGACGCCGTGCCCGGCGTGGTCGACGACGGCGGCAACACGGCCGCCGGCAACGGCGATCCGCGGCAGTGCGTCGGGGTGGTCTGCGGCTGATGAAAGTACGGGTCGCCCTGTCCATCGCTGCGATGGGCCTGATGGGTGCCGCGCCGGCCGCGGAAGCGCGGATCGTGACCTGCGGTGAGGTGATCACCGAGGACACGGTGGTGAGCAACGACCTCGACTGCGTGACCAGCGGGGCCGCGCTCGTGATCGGGGCCGATGACGTGACGCTCAATCTCAACGGGCACACCATCACGGCCGAGCCGGACTTCAGCACAGGAGCCAACACCGACGGCATCCTGAGCGAGCAGCACGACGGGGTCGTGATTCGCAACGGGTACGTCGAAGCCTCGACCCTGTACGGGACCGGCATCCTCGTCACGGGCGCGGGCAACCGAATCGCGAACATTTCGGTGACCGGATCGGCCGCCCTGACCGTGAGCGGCCCGGACAACGTCGTGGCCCGAACGACCGCTGTAGGGATCCGCGGCGAACTGGTGGGCGATCGATTCGTGGCCAGGGATTCCCAGTTCCGCTTCAGTGCCTATCTCGAAGGCAGCCGCCAACGGGTCGTGCGCAATGCGGTCTTCGAGGTCACCTTCGTCGGCGTCAACAACGTCATCCGGGCCAACAGGATCGAGCGCGCAGCCCTCGACACCGTGGGCAGCATTTTTGCGCGCAACCGCACCTTTGGCGTCGAAGTGACCGGGCGCGAGAACTACGTGGCGTACAACAGGGTCACCGGCGGTATCGGACTGCGGGTGCTCACGGGCGCCACCGGCAACTACCTGCGCGGGAACATCGCCACGGCCAACGACGTCGGCATAACGATCCGGAGCCCGGCAACGTGCTGCAGAGCAACGTCGCCAACGACAACGTGGGTCTGGGCATCGACGCCGTGCCCGGCACGGTCGACGACGGCGGCAACACCGCCACCGGCAACGGTGATCCGCGCCAGTGCGTGGGAGTGGCCTGCGGCTGACCGTCCGTAGAGTGGTGGGGCATGAGCTCCTCCACAGAAAGCGTCCCGCTGGTCACCCTCCGCGACGGCGCAGAGATTCCGCAGATCGGCTTCGGGGTCTTCCAGGTTCCGCCCGAGGACACCGCGGCGGTGGTCGACAAGGCGCTCGCCACCGGCTATCGCCACATCGATACTGCTGCCGCGTACCAGAACGAGGCCGGCGTCGGACACGCGCTGCGGGCGTCGGGTCTCGAGCGCGGCGACGTTTTCATCACCACCAAGTGCTTCAACGACGACCAGGGCTACGACGCCGCCACGCGCGCTCTGCGCGCGAGCCTCGACCAGCTCGAGATGGACTACGTCGACCTCTATCTCATCCACTGGCCGGTGCCCTCACAGGACCTCTACGTCGAGACGTGGAAGGCGTTCATCGAGGCCCAGGAGCACGGGCTGGTGCGCTCGATCGGCGTCTCGAACTTCCAGCCCGCCCACCTGGAGCGCCTGGTGCAGGAGACCGGCGTGACGCCGGGCATCAACCAGGTCGAGCTGCACCCGCGCCTGCAGCAGCAGGGGCTGCGCCGCACCCACGGCGATCTCGGCGTGGTCACCGAGGCGTGGAGCCCGCTGGCGCAGGGCGAGGTGCTCGACGATCCGGCGATCACGGCCATCGCCGAGGCCCACGACCGCACACCCGGTCAGGTCGTGATCCGCTGGCATCTGCAGATCGGCAACGTGGTGATCCCCAAGTCGGTGACCCCGGAGCGCATCGCGCAGAACTTCCAGGTCTTCGACTTCGAGTTGAGCGACGAGGAGATGGGCTCGATCGAGGAGCTTGACGCCGGCGAGCGCATCGGCCCCGACCCGGACACCTTCGTCAGGCCCTGACGTGCACGGCGTTCGCGTGGTGCGCGGGAGCGAGCTCGACCCCAACACTCCGCAGACGCCGGGTATGAGCCGCGCCGCGGCGATCACCGCGGCGCGAACCGGGGCGGAGAAGCTGTGGGCGGGCACCGTGGTGGTCGAGCCCGACGCCAAGACCGGGGCGCATCACCACGGGCCGGTCGAGAGCGTGATCTACGTGGTCAGCGGGCGGGCCCGGATGCGCTGGGGCGAGCGGCTCGAGTACGTGGCCGAGGCCGACCCGGGCGATTTCATCTACGTCGCCCCCTTCGCTCCCCACCAGGAGATCAACGCCAGTCCGGACGAGCCGCTCTCCTGCGTGCTGGTGCGAAGCGGCCAGGAGCCGGTGGTGGTGAACCTCGACCTACCCGACGTCGAGCCCAACCCCGAAGAGGTGCACTGGGTGGACGACATCCACGGGCCGCCCGGCTGATCAGATGTCGCGGCGCGCGGTGAGCACCGCCGCTGCCACCACCAGCACCGCGGTGTAGCCCGCCCACACGAGCGCCGCAACGCCGAACGGGAGCAGGTCCGACCCGCCCAGGTCGTCGCCCGAGCCACCGCTCATCGACACCCCCAGCCCGTTGAGCGAGAACTTCGAGTAGGCATCCACCAGCGACGAGACGGTGGGATCGACAATGAACAGCACCACGAGAACGAGCACCACGGCCACGACCTGGTTGCGCAGCAGCGCACCCAGACCCGCGCCGAGCGCGGCCGCCAGCGCGGTGTAGAGGCACCCGCCTACGAACAGGCCCAGCAGCTCTCCGGCGGACAGCGACGCCGCGCCTTTGGCCGAGAGCCACGGCAGCGCGACGGCGGCGGTGAGCGCGGCCGTGGCCAGGCCGATCACGAACCCGGCCGCGGCGCAGGCCAGCGCCTGGGCGGCCATCACCCTGAGCCGGTTGGGGGTGAAGAGCAGGGTCGACGCAATCGTGCCGTGGCGGTACTCGCCCGCGCCCGCCACCGCGCCCAGCACGAGCAGCAGCAGCCCGCTGGCGCCGGCGGTGGAGAGCACGGAGCGAGCGTCGTCCTCGGTGCGGAACTCGTCCGTCAGGGCGAGGGTAAGCACGGTGATGAGCAACACCAGGCCGAGGGTCGCCCCGGCGAGCGCCCAGTAGGTGCGCGCGGTGCGCAGCTTGAGCAGCTCGGCGCTCAGGGCGCGGGTCACTCCCCCGCCTCCGTCTCGCCTGAAAGAAACACTCCTCGAGCCTGATGCACATCGGTATCGCCCACCGCCTCCAGCGACGCGCCGGGAACCGACAGCCAGCTCGGGTCCGGTAGGGGGTGCTCGGCGCGAATGTCCTTGGCTGCCAGCGCCGCACGCAGCTCCTCCGCTCGCGGGCTGCGCACCCAGACGGCGGCCGCCGCCTTTCCGGTCAGCTCGGCCAGCGATCCCTGGGCCGCGAGACGGCCGCGGCTGATCACCACGACCTCGTCGACGGTCTGAGCCACCTCGGCCAGCACGTGGCTCGAGATCAGCACGGTTCGGCCCTCGGCGGCGCGGGCGCGCAGGAAATCCCGCAGCCAGCGGATTCCCTGTGGATCGAGCCCGTTGGCGGGCTCGTCGAGCACGAGCGCCTGCGGGTCGCCCAGCAGGGCGCCCGCCAGGCTGAGCCGCTGGCGCATGCCCAGCGAATAGCCCTTAACCCGGCGCCCGCCCGCCGGGTCGAGCTCCACCAGCCGGAGAACTTCGTCCACCCGGGTGTCGGGCAGGCCCGCCGCGCGGGCCAACACCCGGAGGTGGTTGCGGCCCGTGCGCCCGGGATGGAACTGGGGACCCTCGAGCACCGCCCCCACCACCGCGACCGGGTCCTTCAGCTCGCGGTAAGGCTGCCCCTCTACGGTGGTCGTTCCCGAGGTCGGAAGCGTCAGCCCCAGCATCGTGCGCAGCGTGGTGGTCTTCCCTGCGCCGTTCGGACCCAGGAAGCCGAGGATCTGCCCCGGCGTGGCGCTGAAGCTCAGGTCGTCGACCGCGGTGACCGCGCCGAAGCGCTTCGTGAGCGAGCGAACCTCGAGCATGCGTCAGCCGACGCCGATCAGATCGACGACGAACACCAGCGTCTCGTCGGGACCGATCACGCCGCCTGCGCCGCGCTTGCCGTAGGCCAGGTTGGGCGGAATCGTGATGCGCCTCCGGCCGCCGGCCTTCATCCCCGCGACGCCCTGGTCCCAACCCGCGATCACCTGGCCCTTGCCGAGCTTGAACTTGAACGTCTTCCCGCGGTCCCAGGAGGCGTCGAACTGCTCGCCCGAGGACCACGAGACGCCGACGTAGTGCACCTCCACCTTGCGGCCCGCCACCGCCTCGTCGCCCTCGCCCACGATCAGGTCCTCCAGCTCGAGCTGGTAGGACGGCGACGCGCCGGCGGGGATCTCCACGGTGGGCTTGTCGAGCTCGGCCATGCCCCTTCGCCCCCATCCTGATTGCCTCAGCCTACCTGGGAACCCTGCGCGGTGACCGTGTCGTCCACCGCATCGCGGTCCTCCCCGGCGACGGCATCGGCCGCGAGGTGGTGCCCGCCGCACAGCGTGTACTGGAGCGCGCCGGCGAGCTCCACGGCTTCGGCTTCGAGTGGGACGAGCTGCCCTGGGGCTGCGACCACTACCGGGAGACCGGCGAGATGATGCCCGCCGACGGCCTCGATCGCCTGAGCGGCTACGAAGCCATCTTCCTCGGCGCGGTCGGGGCGCCCGGGGTGCCGGACCACATATCGCTGTGGGGCCTGCTGATCCCGATCCGCCGAACCTTCGATCAGTACCTTGCGCTGCGCCCGATCCGGCGAATGCCGGGCGTGCCCAGCCCCCTCGCCGCCGATGCGGCGATCGACATCGTGGTGGTCCGCGAGAACGTCGAGGGCGAGTACTCCGAGGTGGGCGGGCGCATGTATCGCGGCCAACCGGGCGAGCTGGCATCCCAGCAGGCCATCTTCACCCGGCACGGGATCGAGCGGATCGCCCGCCAGGCCTTTCGCCTGGCCGAACAGCGCGAGGGCCGGGTGGTCTCGGCCACGAAGTCGAACGGGATCATCCACACGATGCCGTTCTGGGACGAGGTCGTGCGGGAGGTGGCCTCCGAGCATCCCGATGTCGAGGTCGAGCCGGTCCTGATCGACGCGCTCTGCGCGCGCGTGGTGAGCGCGCCCGAATCGCTCGACGTGATCGTCGCCTCGAACCTCTTCGGCGACATCCTCAGCGACCTGACGGCGGCGATCGCGGGAAGCATCGGGATCGCCCCCAACGCCAACCTCAACCCCGAGCGCGAGCATCCCTCGATGTTCGAGCCCGTGCACGGTTCGGCGCCCGACATCGCGGGGCAGGGCATCGCCAACCCCATCGGCCAGGTCTGGACGGGCGCGCTGATGCTCGAGCACCTGGGCCACCCCGAAGGCGCGGCGGCGGTCCACGCGGCCATCGAGAGCACGCTGGCCTCGCCCGACAACCACACCGCCGACCTCGGCGGCCGGGCGACGACCGAGACCGTCACCGAGGCGCTCGAGAGCGCGCTCGCCTAGCTGCTGCGCCACGCTGCGGTAGCCTCGCGCCCCGAACCAGCAAGGGAGCCCTATGAGCGATTATGCGGTCGTCAATCCGGCGACTGGAGAGACGGTCCAGACCTATCCCACGATCGGCGACGACGAGCTGACGGCGGCAGTCGAGCGGGCGCACGCCGCTCACCGCGAGTGGTCGCGTTCTTCGACGGTGCAGGAGCGCGCGGATCTGCTCCGGCGCGTGTGCGAGCTGTACGGCAGCGAGCGTCAGCGGCTCGCCGAGATCATCGTCCGCGAGATGGGCAAGCCGATCGAGCAGTCCCTGGGCGAGGTCGACTTCTGCGTCGACATCTACGGGTTCTACGCCGACAACGCCGAGTCGCTGCTCGCGGACGAGCCCATCGAGCTCGCTGGCGGCGAGGGCTCGGCCTTCGTGCGCCGCAGCTCAGTCGGCGTCCTGCTCGGCATCATGCCGTGGAACTACCCCTACTACCAGGTGGCGCGCTTTGCCGGGCCGAACCTGGTCATCGGCAACACCATCCTGCTCAAGCACGCGCCCCCAGTGTCCCGAGTCGGCGGCGGCTATGGAGGAGATCTTCCAGCAGGCCGGCTTCCCGCCGGACGCCTACATCAACATCTACGCCACCAACGAGCAGATCGAGACGGTGATCGGCGACCCGCGCTTGCAGGGCGTGTCGCTGACCGGATCGGAGCGAGCGGGCGCCGCGGTGGCCGAGATCGCCGGGCGCAACCTCAAGAAGGTGGTGCTCGAGCTCGGAGGGTCGGATCCCTTCATCCTCCTGAGCACCGACGACCTCGACGAGACCGTCGAGTCGGCGGTCGGCGGGCGGCTCGAGAACAGCGGGCAGGCGTGCAACGCGGCCAAGCGCTTCGTCGTGATCGACGAGCTGTACGAGCCCTTCCTCGAGAAGTTCACGGCCGCGCTCTCCGCGGTCAAGGCCGAGGATCCAAACTCACCGGATACCACCGTCGGTCCGCTGTCCTCGGCGAACGCGAGCGACCGTCTGGAGGAGCAGGTCAAGCGCGCGGTCGACCAGGGCGCGACCCTGGTCACCGGCGGCGGGCGCGACGGCAACTTCTTCGAGACCACCATCCTGACCGACATCAGCACCGACAACGACGCTTACCACGAGGAGTTCTTCGGCCCGGTCGCCGCGGTTTACCGGGTGGGCTCTGAGGACGAGGCGATCGAGCTGGCCAACGACACCCCGTTCGGGCTCGGCTCCTACGTCCTGACCACCGACAACGAGCAGGCGCTGCGCGTGGCCGACCAGATCGAAGCCGGGATGGTGTTCGTGAACGCCGTCGGCGCCGAGAGCGCCGAGTTGCCCTTCGGCGGGGTCAAGCGATCCGGGTTCGGCCGCGAGCTGGGCCGCTTTGGCGCCGACGAGTTCGTCAACAAGAAGCTGATCCGGGTCGGCTAGCACCCGTCAAGAGGCCGCCTGACGTGACCGGCGTGTCGTCGCTCGTCCAGAGCGTGGCCGGTCACGTGATCGGCCCGAACGACACCGAGTGGGCGACCGCGCGCGCCGCGTGGAACCTGGCCGTCGACCAGCACCCTGCGCTGGTGGTGCTCGCGGCCGGCCCACAGGACGTGTCGGCGACGCTCGGCTTCGCATCCGAGCACGGGCTCCGCGTCGCCCCGCAGGGAACGGGGCACGGCGCCCCCAGCCTGGGGGCGCTGGACGGCACGATCCTGCTTCGCACCACGGAGCTGAGCCGTGTGGAGATCGATGCCAGCGCTCGCACCGCCCGGGTGGGCGCGGGCGCCGTATGGGCCGACGTGGTCGGTCCGGCCGCCGAGCACGGCCTGGCCGGGCTCCACGGACTCTCCGGCGGGGTCGGAGTGGCTGGATACACGCTCGGCGGCGGGCTCGGCTGGCTCGGCCGCAGTCGCGGGCTCGCGGCGAGCAGCGTGACCGCGCTCGACGTGGTGCTGGCCGACGGCCGTGCGGTGCGGGTGGACGCCGACCACGAGCCCGAGCTGTTCTGGGCGCTGCGCGGTGGCGGCGGCCTGGGTGCGATCGTCACAGCGCTCGAGCTCGAGCTCTTCCCGCTCCGCGAGGCCTTCGCGGGCCACATCGCCTGGCCGATCGAGCAGGCGCCCGACGTCGTCGGCGCATACGGGGTGTGGACGACCGACCTACCCGACGAGCTCACCTCGACGATCAGGCTCATGCGCTATCCGCCCGCGCCGGAACTGCCACCCGAGCTGTCCGGCCAGGCCTTCGCGCTGGTCACGCTCGTGTTCGGCGGCCCTGCCGAGGCGGGAAGAGGGCTGGTGGCCCCTCTGCGCGGCATCGGCTCACCCTCGGCCGACACGCTCGGCATGGTCTCCGCCGGCGCGCTGCCACAGATCGCCGGCGACCCACCGGGGCCGCTCGCCGGCGTCGGCGACGGCCTCCTTCTGCGCGAGCTCGACGTCGACGCGTATCTCTCAATCGGCGGCCCCGCCGCTACGACCGCGCTGACCAACGTGGAGCTACGACACCTCGGTGGTGCGCTGGCGCGTCCAACCGACGGCCAGGGGGCCGCCGGCCCAATCGAGGGCGAATTTCTCTTCTACGCGGTGGGCTCTCCGGTCAACCCGCCATCGGCGGCCGACCTCGGAGCCGAGCTCGACGCGGCGCGCAAGCGGCTCGAGGGGTCGGCCACGGGCCAATCCCTGCTGACCTTCGCCGAACGCCGGCCGGGTCTCCAGGGCGTGCTCCCGGCCGAGACCGTCGAACGGCTCAAGGGGATACGCCGCCGCTACGACCCGGCCGGCGTCATCCGCTCCAACCACGATTTCCGGCCTAGGTGTGACGGCCGTGGTGCGTGCCCGGCGCGACCGGCGCGGGTGCCCCGCTGCGATTGATGACGCACGAACAGCAAGACGGCGACGATGAAGAGGGCGAGTCCGGTCGGCCCATAGGGCGGCGGGTGAGCTGTGATCAGAAAGCCGGAGAGCCCGAGCAAGGCCGGCGGCCAATAGAGGCGCCTGGGCTCGCTGCCGGAGGGCGACGCCGGCCGCGATCGTTGCAACGATGAAGGCGAGGCTTCCGATGTTGCCGAAGACACCGAGGTTGCGGATGAGGATGTGTTCGGAGAACTCGGGGACCAGATCCGCGCCCGTCGCCGTTCAGCTTGCGGGAGTCCGTTCACCTCGTTGACCAGAATGCCCACACCGATCCCCTGCAGCGCCTCCCAGGTGCTGTAGAAGACGACGAAGGGCACAAGCGCGATCCGGCTAACGGCCGCCGCGGGGCCCTCGACACCGCGCAAGAGCAAATAGATCACGGCGGCCATCAGGGGGATAAAGAGCATCATCCCGAGATGGACCACCATCCAGGCTGTCACCTTGTCCTGCAGTTCCGGGTAGGTAACCACCGTGCCCTCGCCGCCGGGATGAAATAGGAGCAGGATTCCCCAGAGCAACGGTATGCCGATGAGGAAGGCGACCTCGAGGGTGCTGAACGCACGAACCCTGCCGGTCGACGACGTATTCATCGCTGCTCCTTTCGCTCATGGAATGTCGACTGCACTCACGCTCGCCGCAGTGGTTCGCTCGGCCACGTACGACGGAAGCAGCGCCAAGGCCTCTGCTTCGGACGCGGCCTCCACCGTCCACCAGATTGCGTGCCCGCCGGAGCGGCATGAGGCGAGTGTGGGCCGGCGCCGAAGCGGGGTGTTGTGCCCCTTGAACGAGGCGAACACGACACCGCACTCGTTCGCCTCGTGGCGGTGGTGGAGCACGTAGCGGGACATGCAGCGAGCCTTACACCTCGCGGCGGGTCGACATCCGGCGAACACCCTGATTTATTCTCGCCGCGAACGAGGAAAGTGGCTTCGATTGGCGAGCAACTCGTTGGGCGCGCCGAGACATGCGCTGCATTCGATGACGCGCTTGTCGGGCTGGGGCGCGGGGGATCCGCTGCGCTCGTGCTGGTGGGTGAGCCCGGGATCGGCAAGACCCGACTCCTCGCGGAGCTCGCGGGTCGCGCCGACGCGCGCGGGCAGCTCGTGCTCCACGGATCGGCATCGGAGCTCGAGCGAGATTTGCCTTTCTGGTTGTTCGTCGATGCGCTCGAGGAGTACGTTCAGGGCCTCGAGCCGTTTCGCCTCGAGGCACTCGACGAGGACGTTGGGGCCGAGCTGGCGCACGTCTTTCCCTCGCTGTCTCGGTTCGATGCCGGTCCCGGAACTGCGTTCCAGCACGAGCGCTACCGCACTCATCGCGCGGTGCGTGAGCTGCTCGAGCGCCTTACGGGGACCGGGCCCCTCGTGCTGGTGCTCGACGATCTGCATTGGGCTGACTCCTGCGTCAGTGGAACTGCTCGGCGCGCTGCTCCGCCGCCCGCCCGCCGCGGCCGTCCTCGTCGCGCTGGCTGTCCGTCCTCATCAAGCACCGGAGCGACTCGTCTCCGCGCTCGACCGGGCACAGCGCGAGGGGACGCTGCTCCGCCTCGAGGTAGGCGCTCTGACTCGCAGCGAGGCTCAAGAGCTTCTAGGTGAAGCCATCGCCGCCGCGGGCGTAAGCGCTTTGTACGAGGAGAGCGGTGGCAACCCGTTCTACCTCGAGCAGCTCGCCCGGTCGCACGATCTTGAGCACACCCCAGGTGTTCCCGAGCTCTCGGGCGAGGATCTCGGCGTGCCGCCCGCGGTTGCTGTCGCGCTGGGCGAGGAGCTCGCTCTCCTGTCGCGAGGCGCACGCCTTGCACTGGAGGGGGCAGCAGTGGCCGGCGACCCGTTTGAGCCCGAGCTTGTGGCGGCCGCGGCGGCGATCCCCGAAGCGTCGGCGCTCGAGGCCCTGGACGAGCTGCTGAAGCTCGATCTCGTCCGCGAGACAGAGGTGCCCCGCCGCTTTCGCTTTCGGCACCCGCTCGTTCGACGGGGGGTCTATGAGTCGACGCTCGGCGGTTGGCGATTGGGGGCGCACGAGCGCAGCGCCGACGCGCTTAGCGCCCGCGGCGCGCCGGCTTCCGAGCGCGCGCATCATGTTGAGCGCTCTGCGCGGCGCGGCGACGCGGCTGCCGTTGCGACTCTGCGTGAGGCCGGGGAGGCGGCCGCGCTGCGCGCTCCCGCGAGCGCCGCGGTGTTTTTTGGTGGCGCGCTGCGGCTCCTTCCTGAAACCGCGCCGGGCGAGCTCCGAGTGGAATTGCTTCTCTCCCGCGCGAGGGGGCTCGTCGGGACGGGACAGTTCGCCGACGGGCACGCGGCATTGCTCGAGAGCATCGACCTCGTCCCGACCGAGTGCGGTCGGGTTACGGGTCCGTCTCGCCACGGCTTGTGCGGGGGTAGAACACCTGCTCGGCCGCCACGAGCAGGCGCACGCCCGCCTCGCCGGCGCCATGGACGGCCTCTCCGACCCGGGCTCGGCTGAGGCGGCGACGCTCATGATCGAGCTTGCGATGGACGGCTTCTTTCGCATGGAGTACGACCGGATGGGCGCATGGGCCGCGCGGGCGCTGAGCGCCGCACGGCCGCTCGACGACCGGCCGCTGACCGCGGCGGCGGTTGCGCTGCTGGCCTTCGGAGGCGCGGCCAGTGGAGCCACCGAAGAGGCGGAGGCGCATCGTGTCGAGGCCGCGGCGCTCGTAGCAGACCTCGACGATGCCGAACTCGCCGTTCGCCTCGACGCCGCTGCCAACCTCGCCGGCGCCGAACTCTATCTCGATCTCTACCAGGAAGCGGAGGCCCACGCCCAACGAGCTCTGTCGGTGGCTCGAGCGACCGGGCAGAGCGAGTACATCCCCCTCCCGTACTCGATTCTCGGGCAGGTCAAGTTACTGCGCGGACAGCTGGCCGAAGCCGGCGGGCTGCTCGACAACGCCGTGGAGGGCGCACGGCTGTCAGGAAACGTCCAGGCTCTCGCGGGAAACCTCGTCCAGCGCTCGCTCACGGCACTCGCCGCCGGTGACCTCGAAGTCGCGCTCGCCACCGCCGAGGAGAATGTCGAGCTGACCCAAGGGCTGGACCAGAGCCTCGTCTGCGCGGCCGGGGTGGCGCTCGGAGCTGCGCTGCTCGAGAACGGCGATCCCGAGCGCGCGGCAGATGTCCTCGTGGGAGCCTCGGGTGGCGATGAGCTCCCGCTCATCCCGGGCGTGTGGAGGCCAAGGTCGCTTGAGCTGCTCACCCGCTGCCGGCTCGCGGTCGGGCGCCGAAACGAGGCCGCTCACGCCGCCGCACGCGCAGAGGCCAGGGCTGGAGCGCTTGGACTCCGAATGGCGGATTCAATGGCGGATCGCGCCGTGGCGGCGGTGGCGCTCGACGCCGGCGATCCTGTCCGTGCC
Source organism: uncultured Thermoleophilaceae bacterium (assembly GCA_963728155.1). Lineage (GTDB taxonomy): Bacteria > Actinomycetota > Thermoleophilia > Solirubrobacterales > Thermoleophilaceae > JACVRW01. Next base: position 653,915 of record CAVSJF010000006.1, read on the forward strand.
GCCGAGCGCGCCCTCGCGTCGGCCGCAGCCGCGGAGGTGGTGTCCGCCCCCGTCGAGGCCGCCCTCTCCCGGACTCTCGCCGGCCGTGCGCTCGCCCGAACCAATCAACACGATCGTGCGGTGGCTGAGCTACGACGCGCCGCCGCTGAGCTACACGCGTGCGGCGCGCTCCGATACCGAGCCGCAGCCGAGCGGGAACTGCGAGGCCTCGGCCATCGCGTCCACCGGCGCACCCGGCGTGGTGAAGGCGACCGCGGCGTCGCTGCCCTGACGGAGCGCGAGCTGCAGGTCGCGCGCCTGGTCGTCGACCGCAGGACGAACCCGGAGATCGCGGACGCGCTATTTCTCAGTCCAAAGACCGTGGAAACGCACCTGCGCAACATCTTCCGCAAGCTCGACGTGTCCTCACGCGTCGAGGTCGCTCGCACTGTTGAGCGCTCGGTTGCCTGATAAACGCTCCTCCGCAGGGCGGTGACGACAGCGAGGCCCGGCAAGTCGCTGGCGACTTGCCCGGGATCTTGACCGTCGGAGCGCAAGCCCGGAGGCCGGGCGGTAAGGGCCCTAGCCGGAGGCGGACTCGGCCTTCTTGCGACGTCCCCGGCCCCCGCGCCGGCCCCGGCGGCGGCGGCGTCCGTTGCCGTCTCCGTCTCCGTCACCGTCGCCCTCGCTCGCGGCCCCGTCGCTCGACGTGCCCGAACTAGTCGCCACCCCCGGCGGCGGGTTGACCAACGACGCCTGCGCCGCGCTTCGTGCCACCTTCTCGATGCGCACCAGCGTGCGCTCGCCCACCAGCGGCGCGGCTCCGACGATCGACACGACGTAGCCGTCGAGCTTGGCCACGGCGTCGTCGTCGTTGTACATGTGCGGCTCCTCGATCTGCACGAGCACTTCCTCCCCCTCGCGGAAGGGGAGAGCCCGCTCCTCGACCTCCTCGCGGGTGCCCTCGAGCACCACCTCGAAGGTGTCGAGGGGCAGCGCCTCGGTTCCCTCGAAGTGGAAGTGGCGCCCGGTCTCGGCCTCGATCTCGACGATCGGCCCGGGCACCCCCTGCCCGCCCACCAAGATCGTGGCCACGCGAGGGTTCACCCGGATCAGGAAGGCAGGCGACTGCGGACGCTCGGCGACCAGGTCGTGGAGCCAGCGGTCGACCTCGATCGCCACCGTGTCCTCCGAGAGCACCACCCCTTCGCCGTCGCAGGTCGGGCAGGTCTTCGTGAGGATCTCGCGCACGCCGTCGGTCACGTTCTGACGCGTCATCTCCACGAGCCCCAATGGCGAGATCTCCACCACGTAGGTCTTCGTGCGGTCCTCGTCCAGGGACTTGCGCAGCGTCTTGAGCACGGCGTCGCGGTTGCGCGCGCGGGACATGTCGATGAAGTCGATGACGATGATTCCGCCGATGTCACGCAGCCGCAGCTGGCGCACGACCTCGTCGGCCGCCTCCAGGTTGGTGCGGGTGATCGTGTCCTCGAGCTTCGCACCCTTGCCGCGGCCGGTGAACGATCCCGAGTTCACGTCGATGACCGTCATCGCCTCGGCGTAGTCGATGATCAGGTATCCGCCGCTCGGCAGGTCGACGCGGCGGTGGAGCACCGATTGGATGGCCTCGTCGACGTTGTAGCGCTCGAACAGCGGGTCATCGGCCTTATAGAGCTCGAGACGCTCGAGCAGCTCGGGCGCCGTTCGGGTGAAGAAGGACTGGAGGCGGTGGTGCTGCTTCTCGTCGTCGACGATGGCCTGCTCGAACTCGCCCGAGAAGATGTCGCGCGCAACCCGCACCGACAGGTCGGCCTCCTGGAAGACCATCTCCGGCGCCTGCACCTCCTTGCCTCGCTGCTGGAGCACGTCGTGGAGCTTGTGCAGGTACTTGATCTCGCGCTCGAACTCCTCGCGCGTGGCTCCCTGCGCCGCGGTGCGAACGATCACCCCGCCGTCACCCAGGTCCGCCTTGCCGGCGGCGCGGCGCACGCGGTCGCGCTCCTTGTCCTCGAGCCGGCGCGACACGCCGACGCCCTCGCCCTGGGGCACGTAGACGAGGTAGCGGCCGGCGATCGAGAGCTGCATCGACAGGCGCGGGCCCTTGGTCTTCAACGGGTCCTTGATCGCCTGCACCAGGATCTCCTGGCCCGGCTTGAGCAGCTCGGTGATGCGCTTGCCCTTCGTGCGCGAGCCGCGCCCGCGCCGCGCCACGTCCACGCCGGGAAACACGACGTCGTCGGCGTGCAGGAAGCCGTTCTTCTCCAGCCCGATGTCGACGAACGCCGCCTCGAGCCCGGGCAGGACGTTGTCGACCTTGCCCTTGTAGACGTTTCCGACGATCGATCGCGATCCGCGGCGCTCAACGTAGAGCTCCGCGACGCGCCAGTCGTCGCTCTTGTTGTTAGTGCGGCCCTTGGAGCCGGTGGCAGTGCCCTCGGCTTCCAGGATCGCGACTCTGGTTTCGCCACGGTCGACCGTGACGAGCAGTTGCTTTCTCAAAGGAAAGTCCTCTCATAAGTTCAAAGCCTCTTGGCGACAGCCGTGTCGCGCGCCTGCGCGTGTATCGACTGAAGGAGGCCGATTGCCATCAATGTGGTCAGCACCGACGAGCCGCCGTAGGAAAGCAGCGGCAACGGGATGCCGGTGATGGGCATGATCCCGATGGTCATGCCCACGTTGACGAAGACCTGGAACATCAGCATCGCGGTGATGCCGCCGGCGACAAGAGCGCCGTAGAAGTTCTTGGACATCGTCAGGATTCTCAGCGCTCTCCAAATCAGGAGCGCGAACAGGGACAGCACCAGTGCCGCCCCCACGAAGCCGAACTCCTCGCCCACCACGGAGAAGATGAAGTCTGTGTGGTGTTCGGGTAGGAAGTTCAATTCGGTCTGGGTTGAGTCGTCTCCGCGGCCTGTCTTGCCGCCGGCACCTATCGCCGTGAGCGACTGATTGATCTGATAACCCTGTTCGGCAGGATCGTCCGAAGGGTTTAGGAATGCGGTCAGGCGATCCTGTTGGTAGGGCTTGAGCAGCTCCACGCCGAGCGCGGGCGCAATCAGTAATACGAGGATTATCGCAGCCGCACCCAGGGCAGCGACGGCGGCGAAGTGTGTCCACTTCACGCCGGCCACGAAGAGCACCGCCATCACGATCGCCAGATAGACCAGTCCCGAGCCCAGGTCGGGCTGCGCCACCACGAGCATGGCCGGCACCAGCGCCAGCAGCAGGATGCGGCTGGTGGTCTCCCGGTCGTCCAAGCGCCTCAGCCGATCGACCATGAAGGCGGCGAGCGCCACACAGAGCAGAAGCTTGCCGAGCTCCGAGGCCTGGAAGTTGAAGAACGGGAACTCGATCGCCCGCCGCGACCCGCGGGCGGAGAAGCCCAGCGTGTAGACCAGCACGATGGTGCCGATCAGCACTCCGTAGACGCCCCACTTCCACTCCCGCAGGCGGGAGTAGTCGAAGCGGGAGAGCAGGAACATGAGCACGAGGCCCACGCCGGCGTAGGCCAGCTGGCGGTACATGAAGTAGTTGGGATCGCCGGCCACGTCGTTGAGCGTCGCGCGGTGCACCAGATACACGCCTGAGGCGATCAGCCCGAGGGTCGCCAGCAGCAACAGCGGATCCATGCGCACGATGCGCGGCGCCAGCTCGCGGAAGTCTCTGACCGCCGTGGACATCAGTCGGGAACGTCTCCGCCCTCGACCAGCTGGGTCTCGTTGACGTTGAACAGCTCGGCGAGGATCAGGCGGGCCATCGGAGCGGCGGTGTCGGCACCGAAGCCGCCGGCCTCGTCGGTCACCACCACCGCGTACTTGGGATTCGGGTAGGGGGCGAGCGCCGCGTACCAGGACTGGTCGGCCCGCCCGGCGCCCTTCTCGGCGGTGCCGGTCTTGCCGGCGATGGGAATGGGAAAGCCCTCGAAGACCGAGGTGGAGGTGCCGCCGGGCCCTTCGGCCGCGCCGTTGAGGCCCTCCATGATCGCCGCCGCGTTGCCCGGATCGATGTCCAGGCGGCGCGCCGTGGGGGCCTTGAGGTTCTGCTCGGCCTGGCCGAGCGAGTTCTCGATCCGCTGGCCCAGACGCGGGCGCAGCACCCGGCCGCCGTTGGCCACCGCCGCGTAGGCCACCGCCAGCTGCAGCGGGTCGGCCTGGAGGTCGCCCTGGCCCACGGAGAGGTTGATGTTGTCGCCCACCGACCAGGGTCGATCGATGAAGCCGCACTTGCCCTCGTAGATCTCGGCGTCGGTCAGCTTGCGCCGCTTGACGCAGCGCTCGAACTTCACGTGCTCGCGATCACGCCACGCCTCGTTGGGCACGAAGCCCGGTCCCTCCTCAGGCAGGTCGATTCCCGTCTGGCGGCCGATGCCGAGCTTCCGCGACCACTTCTGCAGCGCCTGCCCGTCACCGGTGTTGTTCATGTCCTGGCCCAGCAGGTAGAAGAACACGTCGCTGGACACCGTGAGGGCCTGGCGCAGGGCAATCGCGCCGTTCACCGCGTCGCCGGCGTTCTTGAACTCTTGGTCGCCCACGGTGATCGAGCCGCTGTCGATCTGCACCGTGTCCGGCGTGATGAAGCCCTCCTCCAGCGCCGCGGTGGCGGTGATCAGCTTGAAGGTCGAGCCCGTGGGGTAGCCGGCGGAGACAGCGCGGTTGGTGAGCGGCGCCCCGTTCTCGTCGGCGGTCAGGCGCCGGTAGTCGGACTCGCGCACGACGCGCGAGAAGAGGTTCGGGTCGAACGAGGGCTGGGAGCCGAGCGCGAGCACCTCACCGTTGCGCACGTCGAGCACCGCGAACGCGCCCTTGCCCGTACCGGCGGCAAGCGCGGTCTGGCCCACGCGCTGCACGTCGAGGTCGAGCGACAGCCGTAGCTGCTTGCCCTGCTTGGGCTCGATGTCGCTGAGCTGGCGGGTCAGGTTGCCGAAGGCGTCCACCTGCACCTGGGTGGCTCCGTTCTGGCCGCGCAGGAAGCGGTCGTACTGCGCCTCGATGCCCGCCTTGCCCACCCGGTCGCCCGGCTCCACCCCGGTGTACTGCGGATCGCCCAGCTGGTCCTCGGTGACCTCGCCGACGTAGCCGAACAGGTGGGCGCCGACCTCTCCGTGGGGGTACTCGCGCAGGAAAACGGGCTCCACATCGACGCCCTGGAAGTTCTCCTTGCGCTCCGCGATGTAGAGCACGATCGACCGCGTGACGTCCTGCTTGACGGTGGCCTTGGAGAAGGGCAGCTCCTTGAACTGGTCGTTCACGCGCCTCTCGATGCGGCGCGGGCGCATGTCGAGGAGCTTCCCGAGGCGGCGGTAGAGCTCCGCCCGCTCGCCCCGGTCCTCTGGGAACCCGTCGGGGGTGATCTTCACGGCCAACCCCACGCGGTTGCGCACCAGCACCCGCCCCTCGCGATCGACGATCTCGCCGCGCGGCGCCTGCACCTTGATCTTGCGCAGCTGGTTGTTCTGAGCCTCGGCCACGTACTTGTCGCCCGAGAGCACCTGCAGGTACCAGAGCCGGAAGAAGATGACCGCGAAGGCCACCAGCGCTATGCCTCCGAAGATCGCCACGCGAAACGCGAGCTGGGGCGTGAGCGTCGGGCGCCGGTCGTTGTCGATGTACATCGGGGCCTAGATCTCCAGCCCGCGCAGGCCCAGAGGCCCGGCCTCTCGCGGCGGGCGCCGGCGCTTGCGCAGCTCGACCGGGTCGACGGCCAGCGCCGGGCGCAACAGCCTGCGCACGCCCGTGAACACGGGTAGCGCCAGTAGGGCGTTGATCAGGATGGTCGCGATCATCTCGCGAATGACCAGCGGACTCACCCGCGCCCCGATGTCGAGCATCAGGGACACGGCGGCGAAGGCCGTGACCCAGCCCGCCGTTGCCGCGGCCCCGACCGCCACCGGCATCAGGCCGTGGCTGGGATCGCGGAGCTCGCGAAAGCGCCCCACGGCGTAGCCGACGGCGGTGAGCACCAGGGACGAGGCGCCCATTGTCGCGCCGGCGAGCAGGTCGAGCAGCAGGCCCGCGGCGAAGCCGGCAGCCGAGCCCGAGATCGCGCCGCCGTAGAAGGCCACGGCAGCCACCACCAGGACGACCACGTCCGCGTGGCCGCCGAGAATGCCGATCTGGCTGAGCGCGGAGAGCTGCAGCACCACCGCGATCGCGAGAAGCGCGCCCACCCGGACGAAGGCGCCGACGGAGAGAATCACCCGCCGCTCCCGAGCGAGGCGGCCTCCTGGGCTACCCCGCGGCGCGTGAGCACCTGGACCACGTCGACGCGCCGCAGGTCCGCGAAGGGCTTCAGGTGCACGCGCTGGTAGGTCTCGAGCTCGTCGAAGTCCACCTCGGTCACCCGGCCGACGGGGATCCCTCGCGGGAAGAGCGACTCGCCCTCCGCGGAGGTGAAGCCGGAGGTGATCACCAGCGTCCCCTCGGTCACCCGCCTGCCGCTCTCGACGTTCTCCAGGAGCAGGTCGCTCGGGTTGCCGACCTGCGGGCGCACCACCCCCGTCACGCCCTGGGGGAAGACCTGAGCCGACACTCCGCTCTGACCGTCGGTGATCAGCCGCACCTCGGCCGTGCCGCCGGTGGCGCTGATGACCTTGCCGGCAAGCCCGCCGGCGGCGATCACAGGCTGGTTCACGCGGACACCGTCGCTCGTGCCCTTGTCGATCTTGACGCTCGAGTACCACACGGTGGGGGACTTCGCGATCACGCGGGCGGTCACCGGCTCGGTGGACGTGGGGAAGTAGTTCTCCTGGTGCAGGTCGCGGATCGCCTTGAGCTGGTTGGCGTCGCGCAGCGACGTCTGGGCCTGGGCGAGATCGGTGCGCAGCCGCTCGACCTCGTCCTTGAGCTCGGTGTTCTGGTCCTTGGCGTCGATGGTGTCGCCCGCCCAGCCGAAGAAGTCGCGGAACGGCTTGAGGGCGCGGCTCGCCCCGGTCTCGACCGGTGCGAACGTCTCCTGCGCGCCGCGCTGGAAGGTGTGGAAGAGGCCACCCTGTGACTCGCCGAAGTAGGCGGTGAGGATCACGATCGAGAGAACGATGAAGGCGGCCAGCACCGCCCGCCGCCTGCGGATGGTTTTTCTGTCGTACATCTGGCTCCGGCCGCGGGCCGCCCGCGCGGGTTAGCGGCGCCGGGTCGTTCGGGAATTCTTGTTGCTCCGGTGAATGGCCTCGAACTCCTCGAGGCTGCGGCCGGAGCCGACCGCCACACACGTGAGCGGTGACTCGGCCAGATGGGCCGGCATCTGGGTCTCGTCACGCAGGCGCTCGTCGAGGCCCTGCAGGAGCGCGCCGCCGCCCGCGAGCATGATGCCCCGGTCCATGATGTCCGAGGCCAGCTCGGGCGGCGTGCGGTCGAGGGTCTCCTTGACCGCGTCGATGATCTGCTGGAGCGGCTCCTCGAGCGCCATGCGCACCTCTTCGCTAGTGAGCACGATCGTCTTGGGCAGCCCGGAGACCAGGTCGCGGCCCCGGATCTCCGCCTGGACCTCTTCGTCCAGGGGGAAGGCGGAGCCGATCTCGAGCTTGACCTCCTCGGCGGTCTGCTGGCCGATCATGAGCTTGTACTCGCGCTTGACGTAGTTGATGATCGCCTCGTCGAGCTCGTCGCCGCCGATGCGGATCGACTGGGAGACGACGATCCCGCCCAGCGAGATCACGGCGACCTCGCTCGTGCCCCCGCCGATGTCGACGACCATGTTGCCGGTGGGCTCCCCCACCGGCAGCCCGGCTCCGATGGCGGCGGCCATGGGCTCCTCGATCAGATAGGCCTGGCGCGCCCCGGCGGAGAGGCAGGCCTCCTCGACCGCGCGCTTCTCCACCCCGGTCACTCCGCTCGGCACGCAGACCACCACGCGCGGATGGGCCCAGCGGTTCTGATGGACCTTCTGGATGAAGTGGCGCAGCATCTGCTCCGTCACGTCGAAGTCGGCGATCACGCCGTCCTTGAGCGGCCGGATCGCCTGGATGGTCCCCGGCGTGCGGCCCAGCATGCGCTTGGCCTCGATACCCACGGCGTGCACCTCGCTGGTGCGCGAGTCGATGGCCACCACCGACGGCTCGGAGAGCACGATCCCGCGGCCGCGCACGTAAACGAGCGTGTTGGCGGTGCCGAGATCGACGGCCATGTCGCGGCCGCCCATGCCGGTGAGGTAGGAGAAGAAGCCCATTCGCGTGCTTGAAATTGAGGATAGGTGCCGGGACGGCAGCACGTGTGGCTGAGCCCGGGCAGGGGAACCGGACGCGTTGGGCTGCGCCCAGCGAAGCCCGCAGTCTATCGGGCGGATGCCCGGCGACAAGGGTTGCAGGCCGCGTACCGAACCGCACAAAAGTCCTGCAAAGCGCGCGCCGCTAACGCAGGAGATCGGGAGCGAGCCGCAGCAGGGCGGGCACGGGCAGGCCCACGACGTTCGTGTAGTCGCCCTCGATCGCCTCGACGAGGGCGGCGCCCCTGCCCTGGATGGCGTAGCCGCCGGCGCGTTCGGCCCACTCGCCGGTGCTCAGGTACCAGTCGAGCCGGCCGCGGTCCAGTGTCCGCATTCGTACCCGGGTGACCTCCACCTCGGACGCCTCGCCGTCGGCCGCGAGCAGCGCGATCCCGCTCATCACCTCGTGCGTGCGCCCGGAGAGAGCGCTCAGGAAGCGCTCCGCCTCGGCGGCGTCACGCGGCTTGCCGAAGATCCGGCCCTCCAGCACGACGGCCGTGTCCACGCCCAACACCCGGTCGACAAGCGGGACGGCGCGGGCCTTGCGCAGGGCGTTGGCCATCACGACCTCCCGGGGGTCGCCCTCGGTGAGCTCCTCGACCCCCGGCACCTGCACCCGAAACTCCACACCGAGCTGCTCGAGGATCGCCCTCCGCTGGGGCGAGCTCGAGGCAAGAATCAAAGGTCGGGAAAGAACAGCCCGATCTCGCGCGTGGCCGACTCGGCGGAGTCGGAGCCGTGCACCAGGTTGGTCTGCACCTCGAGGCCGTACTCGCCCCGGATCGAGCCGGGCGCCGCCTCGAGGGGATTGGTCGCCCCGATCACCTGGCGGGCGGCCGCGACGGCCTCGTGGCCCTCGAGCACCAGCGCCACCAGGTGACCGCCGGTGATGAAGTTCACGAGCTCCTCGAAGAAGGGCTTCTCGCTGTGCTCGTCGTAGTGCTGCTCGGCCAGCTCGCGCTCGACGAGCATGTGCTTCATCGCGACGATGGTCAGGCCCTTGCGCTCGAATCGGGCGAGGATCTCCCCGGTCAGCCGCCGCTCGAAGGCGTCGGGCTTGACGAGGATGAGAGTGCGGTCCATCAGCCCGTGGACGGCGGACGCTCGCGCTGAGCCCGCGCGGGCCGCTCGGCGGGCTGGCCATCGGGCGGCCGGGCGGCCCGGGGGGCGGCCGAACGCGGCGCGGACTTGCGTGCCTGCCCCGCGGCGGCTGCCCTGCGTGGCCGCGTGCGGCGCGGCTCGGCCGGCGCCTGCCCCACCTCGGCCTCGCAGTAGGGACAGATCTTCCAGCGCGGGTCGAGTGGCTTGGTGCACACGGCGCAGGGCTCCTTGAGGCGACGCAGGCAGCTCGGGCAGCGCAGGAAGTCGCCCTCCACCTCGAAGCCGCAGTGCGGGCAATGCTCGTGCTGGAGGCTCTGCAGCCGCGCCTCGGCGGCCTGGATCTCGAGCTCGCGCTCGCGTACGTCCTCCAGGTACTCGGGCGGGCGTACGATCAGGTAGACCACGGTGCCCACGAACGGGAAGAGCGAGGCCGCGGTGGCGCAGGCCACGAGCAGGGGATCACCGATGCGGCGGCGGGCGTCGGCGTAGGTCCAGTAGACGAGGGCGAGCCAGATGACCACCAGAACCAGGATCAGGATGTTGACCGCGAGGTTCAGCGCATCGTTCTCGATGCCGAAAATGGCGAGGCGGGCCATGCGAGGGCGAGTGTAGTGGGAGGGTCGGAGCGACCTAGAGGAAGACCCGGCCGAGCAAATAGCCGATGCCGAAGAACACGAGGATGACGGTGGCCACCACGATGGCCACGAGGCCGATCATCGCGCCGAAGCGGGGTCCGTCGCCATCCATGACGGGCGAAGCCTAGAGCGTCGAGGCGCGCGCGTCCGCGGGCTCGCGCACGAGATCCGCGACGAGGTAGATCGAACCGGTGGCCAGCACGGCCCCGCCTGCGCCCGCCAGCGCGCGGGCACGCGCGACCGCCTCGTGGGGATCGGCCACGATCTCCGCCGGCGGCCCGCCGAGCTTCTCGGCCAGCGAGGCCAGCGTCGCGGGCGAGAGGGAGCGCGGATTGCGGGAGCGGGTGAAGACGATCCGGTCGAACCGCGGCAGCAGCTCGGCCAGCATGGCCGCGGCGTCCTTGTCCTCCAGCACCCCGATCACCGCCACCCGTGGGCGCCGGGCACCCAGCAGCTCCTCCAGCGACTCGGCCATAACGTGCGCTCCCGCCGGGTTGTGGGCGCCGTCGTAGATGGTCAGGGGCCGATCGGCCACAACCTCGGCCCGCCCGGGAACGATCGTGGCCGACGCCGCCGCCTGCAGCGCATGTTCCTCGAGCGGCCGGCCCAGGAAGCCCTCGGCCGCGGCCGCCGCGATCGCGAAGTTCTCGCGCTGAAAGCCGCCTGCCGCGCGCAGCGCCACCCCGGTGTCCGCCCCGGCCGCGACCTCAACGAGGCGAGCGTGGCGCTCGGCCGCGATGCGCTTCGCCACCGCCCGTGAATCGGGGTCGAGGGCGCCGGTCACCAGCACGCCGCGGTCGCCCACCACGGCGAGCTTCTCCTCGGCGATGTCCTGGAGCGTGGGCCCCAGCCAGCGGGTGTGCTCGAGCCCGACCGAGGTGAGCACCTGGACCTTCGACGGGATCACGTTCGTCGCGTCGAAGCGGCCACCGAGGCCCGCCTCGATCACCGCCACCTCCACCCCGCGGCGGGCCAGCTCGTGGTAGGCCGTGGCGGTGAGCGCCTCGAACTGGGTCACGTGGTTGTCCTCGTCGGCCGTACGGTTGACCATCTCGGCGGCCGCCGCCGCCCGTGTGACCGCGGCGGCGAAGTCAGCCTCGGATACCGGCACCTCCCCCACCTCGATGCGCTCGCGAAACGAGCGCAGGTGGGGCGACGTGTAGCTGCCGGTGCGCAGGCCGTGCCGTTCCAGGATCGCGGCGCAGAAGCGCACCGTCGACGACTTGCCGTTGGTGCCCACCACGTGCACCGAGGCAAAGCGCCGTTGCGGCAGCCCCAGCACGGTCATCAGCCGGTGCATGCGATCCAGCCCGAAGCGCATGCCGAACAGCTCCAGCGACAGCAGGTACTCCTCGGCTTGACGGAAGTTCATCTAATCGTCGAGGCGGCGCAGGGCCTCGCGGTACTCACCGAGCTTGCGCCGCTCCTGCTCGACCACTTCCGCGGGCGCGCGCTCCACGAACTTCTCGTTGGCCAGGCGGTTCTCTGCCCGCTCGATCTCACTCCTCAGACCGTCGCGCCGCGCCGCGATCCGCTTCTCGGCCTCGGCCGGATCGAAAGCGTCGGAGGGCAGCACCTGAACGCCGCCGCCGGGAACCGGAACGGTGGCGAGCACGTCGCCATTCTCAGTGTCGCTCTCGACTAGCTCGAGCCGGGCGAGGCGGGCCAGGTGATCGCGGCCGGCACCGTAGCCCTCGGCCACGAGCCGCCCGCGCAGGGGCGCGGAGGGCTTGGCGCCCACCTCGTCGCGGTAGCGCCGCAGCGCGGTGACCGCGTCGATCAGGCGACCCATCTCCGCTTCCGCATCTTCGTCGAAGCGTGAGGGGTCGGGCTCGGGCCAGTCGGAGCCGCCGCCAGCAGTCCTCGGTCACCCGGCATCAGCGCCCAGATCTCCTCCGTCACGAAGGGCATTACCGGGTGGAGCAGGCACAGCGTCCGCTCGAGCGCCCACAGCAGAACGCCTGAGACCGCCTCGTTCTCGGGCTCGTAGAGGCGCGGCTTGGCCAGCTCCAGGTACCAGTCGCACAGCTCCGACCAGAAGGCGGCGTAGAGTCGAGCGCGCGCTGTGGGAGAAGCGAAACCCGTCGTAGAGCTCGGTGACCTCGCGCGGTCAGGCGCTCGAGGCGCGACACGATCCAGCGGTCCTCGAGCTCCGTGGCGGCCTCCGGGTCGGGCTCGGTGTCGGCCACGCGCAGCAGGATGAGGCGCGAGGCGTTCCACAGCTTGTTGGCCAGGTCGCGCCCCTGCTTGACGCGCTCCTCGTTGAATCGCACGTCCTGCCCGCTGGACATGGCCAGCAGGCCGAAGCGCACCGCATCGGCGCCGTGCTGGGTCGGTCAACTCGAGCGGGTCGATGCCGGTGCCCAGCGACTTCGACATGCGCCGGCCGTCGGGCGCTTGGATGACCGAGTGGATGTTCACGTCGGTGAAGGGGATCCGGCCGGTGAGCTCGACCCCGAACATCACCATGCGGGCAACCCACAGGAAGATGATGTCGCGCGCCGTGGAGAGGACGTCGGTGGGATAGAAGGCGCGCAGCTGATCGGTCTCCTCGGGCCAGCCCAGCGTGGCGAACGGCCACAGCCCCGAGGAGAACCACGTGTCGAGCACGTCGGGGTCGCGCTCCCAGCCCTCGCCCTCGGGCGGCTCGGTGCCCACGTAGGTGTCCTCGCCGCGATACCAGACGGGCAGCTGGTGGCCCCACCACAGCTGGCGCGAGATGCACCAGGGCCGGATCCGCTCGAGCCAGTCGAGGTAGTCCTTGGCCTTGCTCTCGGGGTGAAAGCGCAGCCGCCCGTCGCGCACCGGCTCGATCGCTCCCTCGGCGAGCTGCTCCATGTCGCAGAACCACTGGAGCGAGATGAGCGGCTCGATGCGCCGTCCGGAGCGGTGCGAGTGCGGCACGTCGTGCACGTAGGGCTGGGCGCCCGGACACGAGCCCCTGGTCGCGCAGCGCGGCCACCACAGCGGCGCGGGCCTGATCGACCTCCATGCCCTGGAAGGCCTCCGGGGCGCTGTCGGTGATGAGGCCGTCCTCGCCGATCGCGGTGACCTCGGCCAGGCCGTGCCGGCGGCCGATCTCGAAGTCGGTGGGGTCGTGTCCGGGGGTGATCTTCAGCGCACCGGTGCCGAACTCCGGGTCGACGTGGTCGTCGGCGATGATGGGCAGCCGGCGCCCGACCAGCGGCAGGATCGCCGCCTCGCCGATCAGCCGCGAGTAGCGGTCGTCGTTCGGATTGACCGCCACCGCGGTGTCGGCCAGCATCGTCTCCGGGCGCACGGTGGCGATGGTCACCGACCCCGATCCGGATTCGAGCGGGTAGTCGATCGAGTAGAGCGTGTCCTCGACCGTGCGCTGCTCGACCTCCAAGGTCCGAGATGGCGGTGCGCAGCCCCGGGTCCCAGTTGACCAGGTAGTTGTCGCGGTAGATCAGCCCCTTCTCGTAGAGGCGGACGAAGACGAACGTGACCGCGCGGACGTACTCGTCGTCCATCGTGAACCGCTCGTCGGCGTAGTCGAGCGACGCGCCGAGGGCCTGGAACTGCTCGACGATGGTGGAGCCGTGGTGACGCCGCCATTCCCACACGCGCTGGACGAACTCGTCCCGCCCGATGGCCTCGCGGCTGGTGCCCTGGCCGTCGAGCTGCTTCTCCACCTGGCGCTGGGTGGCGATACCGGCGTGATCGGTGCCGAAGATCCACTTGGCCCGTTTTCCGCGCATGCGCGCCACGCGCATGCACAGATCCTGGATGGCCGCGTTGAGGGCGTGGCCCATGTGCAGCGAGCCGGTGACGTTGGGGGGCGGCACGGCGATCGAGAAGTTCTCGCGCGCGTCGCCCTCGGGCGCCGGGTGAAAAACGCCCGAATCGAGCCACTGCGCGAATATCCGCGGCTCGACGTCGCCCGGCTCATAGCGGGTGCGCTCCTCAAGGATCCTGAGGCGGTCAGGGGGCATGGCCGACAAGTCTGCCAGCCCCGGCCGCAGCGCCTTCTCAGGTCATGACCGGTCACCTCTCGGCGGGTCCTTCAGGCTCGACTTCTTGCTCCTGGGACGCCGATAGCCGGCCGCCGACTGCACGCTGGACGGCCGCCATTGGGAGCCACCGCGGAGGGTGGGAACACCCTCGGCATTGAGCCGATCCGCGATGGCCTGCAACGTCATGCCCTCGTTGCGCATCTCGACGATCCGCTCCTTGAGGGCCGGCCGGTCCTCCACCGCCGGCCGCCCGGTGCTTCCACGGCGAGCCCGGGCGGCCGCCAGGCCCTTCTTGGTCTGGTCGCCGATCCGGCGGCCCTCCCACTCTCCCAACCGCCACGAGGGTGCGCGCCGTGAGGCGCCCCTGGGCGGATCCGGTGTCGAGCCGGAGGTCGATGGCCACCAGACGGCCGTCCCGGTCCTCGATCCACTCGATTATCCGGCCGAGGTCGGCCGCGGACCGGCTCAACCGCTCCAGCTCGGACACGACCAAGCACGAGGCCTCGCCCTCGGCGAGGCGCTCCAGCGCATAGAGCAGACCGGGCCGCTCGAGGCCCTTCGGGATGCCCGTTCTCGACATCCCGGACGACGTGGAGGAGCTCCCATCCGCGCCGGGCGCAGAAGCGCTCGAGGGCGGCGGCCTGGCGTTCCAGGGAATCGGCGTCCTCCCCGTTGGTCTTCGGCACGCTCACGTAGCCCACCGCGCGAACGCGGTCACCGGGCTCCGCCGCTACAGTCGCGTCCTCCAGCCCTTCCCGCGAGTCCTCTCTTGCGGGCAACAGCTGCTGACCTTGGCGGGGCCCGGAGGTGCCGTGCCGGCGGATCGAATCCCGTTCACGCTTGCGCGCAAAGAGCCCACCAGCCAGCGTCCCTGCCATCAGAGCGCCCGCGGCGATCAGGATCGCCAGTGGCACGTCGACACCCTGACCCGCCCCGACTGCCGGGGCTGCGAGCGGGGTGACTGCCAGGCTGGGCGGCAGCGGCCATGGGAACGCGTCGAGCTTGGCTCGCACGGGCCGGTTGTCGCCTCGCCGTCCCTGGCCGCGAGCCAGGATCCGCCGTGTCCGGCTGTCCACCGCACCGCTGGCCTCGAGGTTCGCGGCCTGCTGCAGCCGGGCCACCGCGGCCTCGGTGCTCGGGCCGTAGCGCCCGTCGACCGGTCCTGGCTCCAGTCCGCGATCCTGCAGGCGGCTCTGTAGGGCGCGAACCCTCCCTGAGCCATTTGGGGTCTCGTATCCGGCGCCACGGCGCAGCCCACCGCTGTGGGCCTGGGCAAGCGTCCTCCACGTGGCGGTGCCGACGACCCCGTCGGCCGCGAGGCCGGTGGCCACCTGGAAGCGCAGGACGGCCGTCTCGGTGCGGGGGCCGAAGCGCCCGTCGACCGGCCCCGGTGCCCAGTCGAGCTTCCCCAGCGCACGCTGCAGAACTCGCACGCGCCGTGCCTCGGGCGGGGCCGCGTAGCCCGAGCCGTACTCGAGCGGCCCAGCCTTGGCCATAGCGGCAAACGGCAGCGCTTCGGACGCGTCGCTCGCGACGCTGGTGCTCGCACCGGCGAGCAGGATCGTGACGGCCGTGAAGGCTCCCAATCCCGCCCTTGCATAGGGCTTCCGGTATTTCCGTTCCATCGTTTCTCCTCATCGAGCAGAGTTGCCCGGCGCTCCGTGCGCCGGCAGGTCCTGGTCAGCAGCCCGGAGGGGCTAACCAGGCCGCTCGATGACGGCCAAGAAGGCGTGCTGGCGCCACGCGATCGGCACGAGCCGCATACGCGTGGAGTGCCGCAGGCCGAAGGCCGCAAGCGACAGGAGAAGAGCGATGAAGGTGGCAGCAGCCACGCCGGAGGCGCCGCTGGCGGTCGCGCCGCCCGGGGGCGCGGGAATCGGCGGGGCGGCGGGCGCGCTCGCGCTGAGCGACGAGCCGGAGGGCGAGGCCGCGTGCGCGGCGTCGGACGTGGGTCCGGCGAGAACGGGCGAGTAAGGCGAGCCGAGCAGGGCCGGACCGATGGGCCCGGCGGGCGGAGCGGCCGCGGGCGACCCGCCGTGACCGGCCGAGTGCCGCGAGCCGGTCGCGGAGGGCGCGCCGGCGGGCAGCGGAGCGGCAGCCGAGGCAGAGGGAACCAGGCCCGCGCCGGCCGGAGGCGCGGCCGCGCCGGGAGAGGGAGCGGTGGGAGCGAGGGGCCCGAGCCGCGAGGGCGGCGATGCCGAAGGCGAGAGCGTGATCAGGTCGTCCGCGGTGGACAGGGGCGGGGCGGGGAGATCCTCGAGCACCGGGACGAGGGGCGCGGTGAGGTCCACAATGACCGGGACGAGCGGAGCGGTGAGCTCCTCGACGACCGGGGCCAGGGGCGCGGTCAGATCCTCGACCACCGGGATGAGCGGAGCGGTCAGATCCTCGACCACCGGGATGAGCGGAGCGGTCAGATCCTCAATCGCCGGGGCCAACGGAGCGGTGACGTTCTCAACCACTGGGACGAGCGGAGCCGTCAAATCCTCGACCACCGGGACGAGCGGAGCGGTGAGATCCTCGACGGCCGGGGACAGGGGCGCGGTCAAATCCTCGACCACCGGAGCCAAGGGAGCGGTCAGATCCTCAATCACCGGAGCGAGCGGAGCCGTCAGATCCTCGACCACCGGGATGAGCGGAGCGGTCAAGTCCTCAATCGCCGGGGCCAACGGAGCGGTGACGTTCTCAACCACCGGAGCGAGCGGAGCCGTCAAATCCTCGACCACCGGAGCCAACGGAGCCGTCAGATCCTCGACCACCGGGATGAGCGGAGCGGTCAAATCCTCGACCACCGGGGTCAACGGAGCGGTGACGTTCTCAACCACCGGGGCGAGCGGAGCCGTCAGATCCTCGACCACCGGGGCGAGCGGAGCGGTCAGATCCTCGACCACCGGGTCAGCGGAGCGATCAGATCCTCGACCACCGGAGTCAGGGAGCGGTCAGATCCTCGCACCGGACCGGAGGTCAGGCGGACGCGCGTCAAATCCTCGACCACCGGAGCCAAGGGAGCGGTCAGATCCTCAATCACCGGGGTGAGCGGAGCCGTCAGATCCTCGACCACCGGGACGAGCGGAGCGGTCAAATCCTCAGCCACCGGGGTCAACGGAGCGGTGAGATCCTCAATGACCGGGACGAGCGGAGCGGTCAGATCCTCGACCACCGGGGCGAGCGGAGCGGTCAAATCCTCAACCACCGGGGTCAACGGAGCGGTCAGATCCTCGACGGCCGGGGCGAGCGGAGCGGTCAAATCCTCAACCACCGGAGCCAACGGAGCCGTCAAATCCTCCACCACCGGAGCCAACGGAGCCGTGAAATCCTCCACCACCGGGGCCAACGGAGCCGCCAGATCCTCGACCACCGGAGCCAACGGAGCCGTGCCGAATCCTCCACCACCGGGCGCCAACGGAGCCGCCAGATCCTCGACCACCGGGGTCAACGGAGCGGTGACGTTCTCAATCACCGGGGCGAGCGGGCCCGTCAGATCCTCAACCACCGGGGCCACCGGAGCGGTCAGATCCTCCACCACCGGGCCGAGCGGCGGCGCGGCGTCCTGGACCACCGGGGCCAGCGGGGCCACGAGGTCGTCGACCGCTGGAGCCTGCGGAGGCACCAGGTCGTCCACTGCCGGAGCCGCCACTGCCGGAGCCACCGGAGCCGCCAGATCCTCGACCGCCGGAGCCGGCGGAGCGGGCGGGGCCTCCACGACGGGCAGCGGAGCCGGCGGCTCCTCCACCGTGGGGGGCACGGGCAGAACATCGGCCGCTTCCTCGGCTACTGGGGCGGCGGGGGCCGTCACGTCGTCCACGACCGGGGCGACCGGCTCCTCGACCGCCGCCACCACCGGCTCCACAACCTCCTCCGGCGTCGCAACGGGCTCCGAGATCTCCTCGGGCAGCGACAATGCCGGCTCCGGAGCGGCCGGAGCTCGGCCTCCGCAACGGGCTCAGCCGGCAGCGGTGCCGGCGCGGGCGCCGGTTGCGCCACGGGCTCGCACGGGCGGCGCGGCCACATCCACCGGGACGGGCGTCTCGGGCAGCTGAGCGGACGCCGAGCCGGCGAACGACAGCCCGAGCGCCAGGGCGATCAGGCTTCCGATCAAGAGCATGCGAACGACACGGAGTCCGTCAACCCTCCGCCGTCCACCCGGGTGTTCCTACCGTCGCCACGATGCTTTCCAACGGTCCTCAGAGACCCCTCAGAGACCCCTACCCATCGAGCTTTCCCGCCGGAGGGTTGTGGCAACACGCCATTTACGCGTTGTACGCAGCTTGCGTACGAGAGATTTATTCGCTATTTGCGGCTTTTTCGCCTGCGCGGGATCGTTCCGAGTCGAGCCGGATGTACCAGCGGCCCAAGCGTTCCCCACCGTCGAGGTCGAACACCTCAACGGCGATGAAGGAGAACCAGAGCGCCTGAAGACCCCATCCGGGCTCCTCGGGCACGGCGAGAACGGAGCGCGACGAGGCGCGCGGCTCCTCGCGCAGGGAGATGACCGCTCCCTCGTCGCGGACCTCCGCGATCGAGCCGGGAACGACCTCGGTCTCGTCCGCGCCGGGCATGCCCCTGACCCACACCCGCACCGCCCGTCCGTCGGGCGAAAAGCCCAGCGCCGAGCCGAGCCGCTCGAGGAGCCGGAGCCTCAGGCCGACTCGGCGCGCTCGTGCTCGCCCGTGTCCTCTTCGGGCGCTGCTTCGGTGACCAGGGTGGGCTTCAGGCCCTTGTCGATGGTCTCCTTGGTCACCACGCACTTCTTCACGTCGCGCCGCGAGGGCAGCTCGAACTGGACGTCGAGCAACGTCTCCTCGAGGATCGACCGCAGCCCGCGGGCGCCGGTCTCGCGCTCCAGGGCGCGATTGGCGATCGCCTCGAGCGACTCGTCGGCGAAGACGAGCTCTATGCCGTCGAACTGGAAGAAGCGCTGGAACTGCTTCACAAGTGCGTTGCGCGGCTCGGTGAGGATCGTGACCAGGTCGTCGCGCGTGAGCTGGTGGATCACCGAGGCCACGGGGAGGCGGCCGATGAACTCCGGAATCAGCCCGTAGTCGATCAGGTCCTCGGGCAGCACCTGCTCGAACAGGTCGCCGGTGTCCTTGTTGTGCTTGGACGACACGGTGGCGCCGAATCCGACGCCCTTGTGGCCGATGCGCCGCTCCACCACTCGGTCGAGGTCGGCGAACGCACCGCCGCAGATGAACAGGATGTTCGTGGTGTCGATGGTGAGGAACTCCTGGTGGGGGTGCTTGCGCCCACCCTGCGGAGGCACGCTCGCCACCGTCCCCTCGAGGATCTTCAGGAGCGCCTGCTGGACGCCCTCGCCGGACACGTCGCGCGTGATCGACGGGTTGTCGGCCTTGCGCGCGATCTTGTCGACCTCATCGATGTAGATGATCCCGGTCTCGGCCTTCTTCACGTCGAAGTCGGCGGCCTGGATCAGCTTCAAGAGGATGTTCTCGACGTCCTCGCCCACGTAACCCGCCTCGGTGAGCGCCGTGGCGTCGGCAATGGCGAAGGGGACGTTGAGGATCTTGGCCAGCGTCTGCGCCAGCAGCGTCTTGCCGCAGCCGGTGGGGCCGAGCAGGAGGATGTTGGACTTCTGCAGCTCGAGATCCTGCTCGCCCTCGGCCTGCATCATCTGCACGCGCTTGTAGTGGTTGTAGACCGCCACCGAGAGCGTGCGCTTGGCCGGCTCCTGTCCCACCACGTACTCCTGCAGGACGGAGTTGATCTCCATCGGCTTGGGCAGGTTCTCGAGATCGAACGTGGGAGCGCCGGTCAGCTCCTCATCGATGATCTCGTTACAGAGGTCGATGCACTCGTCGCAGATGTACACGCCCGGGCCGGCGATCAGCTTCTTCACCTGCCGCTGCGACTTCCCGCAGAAGCTGCACAGCAGTTGCTCGTTGGAGTCGGTTGGTCGCGCCACGCTCTCTCAGTTCCCCCTCGGAACGAACCCGAGGGTACCGCAGAAATACGCCCCGGAGGCTCGAGTCCCTTCCCGCACGAGCAACGTAGCCGGCTAGTGCTTGCTGATCACGCGGTCGATCAGGTGGTAGTCCTTCGCCTCTTCCGCGCTCATGAAGTAGTCGCGCTCGGTGTCGCGCGCGACCTTCTCCAGTTCCTGGCCGGTGTGCTTGGCCAGGATCTCGTCCAGCCGGCGGCGCACGTCGATGATCTCCTTGGCGTGGATCTCGATGTCCGTGGCCTGGCCCTGGAAGGCCGAGCTGACCTGGTGGATGAGGATCTTCGCGTTGGGCAGCGCCATGCGCTTGCCCTCCGCCCCGCCGGAGAGCAGCAGCGCTCCCATCGACATGGCGATCCCGACGCAGATGGTCTGCACGTCGGGCTTGATGAACTGCATCGTGTCGTAGATGGCGAGGCCCGAGTAGACCGAACCACCCGGCGAGTTGACGTAAAGAGAGATGTCCTTGTCCGGATCCTCGGATTCGAGGTGAAGGAGCTGGGCGACGATCAGGTTGGCGATCTCGTCCGTCACGGGGGTACCGAGGAAGACGATTCGCTCGTTGAGCAGGCGAGAGTAGATGTCGAAGGCGCGCTCCCCGCGGGAGGTCTGCTCGACGACCATCGGAACAAGAGGACTCATGGACGGGCGAGTCTAGCGAGCAGGTTTCGCCGGTTTGCTTGTAGCCGCGGGCGCTATTTCTTCTTTGCGCACTCGACTGACGCCTTGAGCGTCCAAGACTTATAGGGCGGCTCTCCGGGCTCCAACGGTCCTCGATGGACGGAGACGTACCACCGGTCTACCGCTTTGCCGCCCCAGCCGGCCAAATAGATCCCGTGGTTGGCCAAGACGTTCCAATCCGCGACGCCCTTCACCAGGTAGCCCCCGGTCACCGCGTGAGGGAAGCTGGCGGGGCACTCCACATACCCCTTCCTCCAGCCGTAGGAACCGCCGAGGGTCTTGCTCTTCACGATGGATGGGGTTCCCAGCTTGGTGTACTTCGCCACATCCTTCGCCGTTGTCTTCGCATTGACTCCGTACGACGGCTTCAATGCGGCCGCGACGTCCTGAGGCGTCACCTTCGTCGCTGCGCCCGGGGGTCCAGCCGGGCCCTGAACATTCCAGTTCACCGGCGTGCCGGCGGGACACCGCTCGCCCGCGCCGATGATGCGCACGTTGGCCTCGGCGCCTGTCGTCGGGACGACGCAGGCGTTGATCTCACCGGCAGTGCCTCCCTGTGCGTTGACCACCACCGCCGTACCGAGTGTGCCCACCAGAATTCCGACGCAGATCGCCGGGGCTCTGCCGCCAATTCTCCGGATGCTTCCCACGATGTCCATCCGGGCATTGTCAATCGCGAGAGCCGAAAGCGCAGTACCAACCTGGTGTCAACCTGGGGAGCTTAGGAGCCCGGCGTCCAGATCTGGCCTGACGGAGCCGCCTCTTCGCTCTCCGGCGTCCAGAGCTTCTCGCGCGCGGCCGCTGTCTCTGAGGCGATCGGATTGGCCGACTCCACCAGCAGGTCGACCGCCTTGCGCATCGCGATGTCCTCGCGCAGCGCCTCGTCGGCGCCCTGGGCGCGGGCGCGCTTCAGAGCGCGCTTGACCTGCTTGTCCGAGGCGTCCGGGCCGGCGGCCTCGCGCATCGCCTGGTTCACCTCTTCGTCGGTGACCTCGATGCCCTCGGCCTCCACGATCGCCGCGAGCACCGCCTCGCGCTTGAGGGCCAGCTCGGCATCGGGCTCGGCCTCGGTCACGAGCTCCTCTTCGGTCTTTCCCGTCATCTCGAGGTAGCGCGCCGGGTCGATGCCCTGGGAGGAGAAGCGGCGTGAGGTCCGGTGCCACATCTCATGGGCCTTCGAGTGCACGAGCTCCTTCGGGATCTCGACCTTCGCGCCGGCCACAGCGGCGTCCACGGCCGCCTCGCGGAACTCACCCTCGATCGCGCGCTCGTCGGCCTCGCCGATGCGCTCCTCGACCTCGGCGCGCAGCTCGTCGAGCGAGTCGTAGCCGCCGGCCTCGACCGCGAAGTCGTCGTCGAGCTCAGGCAGCTGCTTCTCCTTGACCTCCTTCACCTCCACGGCGAAGGAAGCGTCCTTCCCGGCCAGGTCCTCGGCCGGATAGTCGTCGGGAAACGTGAGCTTCACCTCCCGCTCGTCGCCCGCTGACGCGCCCGCGAGCTGCTCCTCGAAGCCGGGTACCAGCCGGCCGGAGCCGAGCTCGACCACCTGGCCGCGACCGGCGCCGCCCTCGAACTCCTCGCCGTCGACCGAGCCGGTGAAGTCCATGACCACGAAGTCCCCGGTGACGGCCGCGCGATCGACGTTCTCCAGCGAGGCCAGCGACTCCCGCAGGCGGTCGAGCTCGGTCTGCACCTGCTGCGGATCCACGCTCGGCTCGCGCCGCCCCACCTCGAGGCCCTTGTACTCGCCGAGCCGCGCCGGAGGCACCACCCCCACTTCGATCGTGAAGGCGAGGGGCGATCCCTGCGCCGGCAGGTCGGTGAGATCGAGATCGGGATCTCCGACGGTGGTTATCCCGGCGTCGGCGAGCGCCTGCTCATACCAGCTCGGCAGGCCGCGGCGCACGGCCTCGTCCATCACCGCCTCGCGGCCCACCTGCCGCAGAACCACCTCGGGTGGCACCTTGCCAGAGCGGAAACCGGGGACCCTCATCTCGCGGCCCAGCTCGGCCGCTGCGCTCTTGAGCTGCTGCTCGAGCGCTTCGCTGGGCACCTCGACCTCCACGCGTACGCGCGAGTCGGCGAGCTCCGTGGTCTTGGTCTTCACTGCGGCGGCCATCGGCGGCCTGACGATAGTGGACCGGCTAGGCGGGCTTGCGCTCCCTGAGCACCCGCCGCAGGAGCTTGCCGGTGGGGCTCTTGGGCAGCTCTTCCACCACCTCCACCCTGCGGATCCGCTCGTACAGCGCGACCCGCTCGGCGACCCACCGCATGAGCTCCTCGGGATCGAGCCCGTCAGCGGCCACCACGTACGCCACGGGCAGCTCGCCGGCCTCGTCGTCGGGGAGGCCGACCACGCCCGCATCGACCACGTCCGGGTGACTGGCGAGCAGAGCCTCGAGCTGAGCCGGGGCCACTTGGTGGCCCTTGTACTTGATGAGCTCCTTCAGGCGATCGGTCACCTCGACCACCCCGTCCGCACTGACCCGGCCGAGGTCGCCGGTGCAGAGCCAGTCCCCGACGAGCGTAGCCGCCGTGGCCTCGGGGTTGTCGCGGTAGCCCCGCATGACCTGCGGTCCCCGCACGCGGATCTCTCCTTCGCTTCCGGGCGCTAGCCGCTCGCCGCTGCGGGGATCGACCACGATCGCGTCGGTCCCACCCAGCAGCTCTCCGCAGCTTCCGGGCGCCGCCCGCTCGGGGGCCTCGGCCGGGTAGATCGCGATCACCGCGGAGGTCTCGGTCATGCCGTAGCCCTGGCCGACCCGGCAGCCGAGCCGCTGCTCGCAAGCCCGCTCCAGCTGCGCGCTCACCGGCGCTGCGCCCATCGCGAGCATCTCCAGCGACGAGAGGTCGTAGCGCTCGACCAGCGGGTGACGGGAAAGCGCGAGGCCGACGGGTGGGGGCACGATGGCGTGGGTGATCCGGTGCTGCTCGATGGCGGCGAGCATCCCTTCGAGATCGAAGCGCGCCATGGTCACCACCGCGGCGCCGCACGAGAGCGTGAGATTGAGGATGGGCGTCAGCCCCATCGCGTGAAAGAAGGGCGCGAGGCCGAGCATCCGGTGGTGTGGCCTCAGACTCATGGGAGGCGAGCTCTGGACCAAGTTGGCCACCAGATTGCTGTGGCTGAGCTCCACCGCCTTCGGCAGCCCGGTCGTGCCGCTCGACCAGAGCAGCGCGGCGGTGTCGGCGTAGGGGTTGACGCAGGGCGCCGGGGGCTCACCGCCTGTGAGAGCCGAGACAGCCGAGAAGGAGACGGCGCCGGGTGCCTCACCCAGCACGATCACCTCGTCGATGCCGGCCTCGACGGCCGCCGCTCGAGCTCCGTCGAGCAGGGCCGGCACGGTGATCAGCTCCCGGGCGCCGGTGTGCTTGAGCTGGCGGGCGAGCTCGTCCGGCGGCGCCAAGGGGCTGGCTGCCATGACGGCGCCTCCGGCGCGCAGCACGGCGTGAAAGGCCACCGGCCACTCAGGCACGTTGGGTGCCTGCAGGCAAACCACGTCGCCGCGCCGCACCCCACGCGCCGCGAGGCCCCTCGCGCCTCTCGCGACCGCCTCCGCCAGAGCGGCAAACGTGAGCGACCGCCCACTCGCGGCGTCGATCATCGCGATATCGGCGGGACGGCCGCCGGCCAGCACATGGCTGTCGAGCGGCACGTCCGGGATGTCCGGCGCGGGTCGCGAGCTGCGAACGACATGGGAGGAGGCAAGCGTGGTGGCCATGTCCAGCCAGACAGCCTCCCCGGTGATCTATTCCCTAGGTTGTGTGCGCTTGAGGGGTGAAGCGCTGAGGAGGGCCCAGGCGTGGGCGGTCACCGGGCCGCTCGGGCACTTCTGGAGCGCGAGCGCCGACATTGTCGTGCTCTGGGCGCGCTACGGCTGGCGGCGTATCGTCAGTCGCGGCCTCGGCGCGCCCGCGCGCCGCCGCCGTAGGAGCTGAGGTCGAGCACGAACGCCAGCGCCACCCACAGCCACTCGATTCCCTCCACGCCGCCGATGGGCGACCAGGCCAGCGCGTAGACCAGAGTGGTCAGCGGCAGGAAGATGAGACCCAGCAGCGGAACCAAGAAGCTGTCGTAGGCCTGGTCGACCTCGTTGGTGAAGATCCAAAGGAGGACGAGCCCGACCCGGGGAAAGAGGCCGGCGAACACGGCTAGCAGGCATCCCATGAGCACAGATCCTGTCACCCCCGCCGCAATGATGCGGACACGGTCCTCGCCGTGAGGGGCTGAGCATGGCCGCTGCTCTCGGTTGGGGGGCCCTCGCAGCGTCGTCCCTGGTGATCGGGGCCGTCCTGGCCCTCGTCCGCGACTGGCCCATTCGCTACGTGGGACTGGTGCTGGCCTTCGGCGCCGGAGCGTTGATTTCGGCGGTCAGCTTCGAGCTGGCCGAGGACGGCGTGGATGCCGGCGGCCCCGCCGCGGTCGGCGTCGGCATCGCCGTGGGGGCGCTGACCTTCTACCTGCTCGACGGCATCGTCTCGAAGGGCGGGCGCTCGGCGGACGGCAGCTCCCTGGCCCTGGGCGCGTTCCTCGACGGCATACCCGAGCAGCTGGTCCTGGGGCTCGGCCTGGCGGCGGGCCAGAACGTGGGGGTCGGCCTGCTCGCGGCGATCTTCATCTCAAACCTCCCCGAGGCGATCGGCTCGGCGAGCGAGATGCGCGCGGCCCACAACTCGACCTCACGCACCCTGGGCCTCTGGCTTGGCGTTGCGGCGGTATGCACCCTGGCCACGGTGGTGGGCTTCGCGATCGGCGACAACGTGGGCGGCACGGTGCAGGGCGGCGTGAACGGGTTCGCCGCCGGCGCTCTGCTGGTGATGCTCACCGACTCCATGATCCCGGAGGCCCGGAAGGCCGGGCGCGCCAGCGGCATCGCCACGGCGTTCGGCTTCGCGGTCGCCGCCGGACTGTCCTCGCTCAGCTGAGCCGGCCGGAGGGTTGACGGGCGTGAGGGCGAAAGGAGCGGCGTGGACGACGCGCGGGCAAAGGCCGGGTATCACGGCTTCGCCGTGCTTCTCCTCTTCGTGTTGATCTCGGTGTCCTTTCAGGTCGCGGCGCCGGATGGCGACTGGTCGCGGATGCTGACGATCGTCCTCGGGGCGGTGATCCTGGCGTCGTCGGCCTGGGCCGCGGAGGCCCAGCACACCGTGGTGCGTGTGGCGGTGGCAGTGGCCGTCCTGCTCGCGCTCGCGGCACTGCTCGTGCAGCTGATCACGGGCGAGGTCCCGGTGGCCACCGCGGCGCTCATGAACGGGCTCCTTGTGGCCTTCGCTCCGACCGTGGTGGCGGCGGGCGTGGTGCGCGACCTGCGGCGGTCCGGAGAGGTGACACTGCGGACACTCTCCGGGGTGCTGGCCATCTACCTGCTCGTGGGGATGCTCTTCTCGTTCCTTCAGGCTGCCGCCGGCGCGCTTGGGAGCGAGCCCTTCTTCACCGGCCACCCGGACGCCGGGCGCTCGGAGTTCCTCTACTTCAGCTACATCACGCTATCCACGACGGGCTACGGCGATTTCGTGCCGGCCACGGACGTGGGCCGCATGCTGGCGGTGGCCGAGTCGCTGCTGGGCCAGATCTACCTGGTCACCGTCGTCGCCTTGATCGTCGCGAACCTGCGCCCGGCCGCCGGTGCGCGACGAGGAAGCCCGCCCCCGCGCCGAGCAGAAACGAGATAGCGATAACGAGGATCAGCGGCGTCGACCAGGTACCGAGCAGCCAGTTGACCTCGACCTCGTCGAAGTTCAGAACGGCGAACAGCACCGCCACGGCGCCGATCGCGGCGGCCCCCACCATCCGGGCCTGGTCCCGCCGCGATGTCTTGCGGCCTCTGGTCTCGCCCAGCCCTTCTTCGCCGCCGCCACCGGCACTACCCACCATGGGTCACTCCGTTCGTTGGATGCGTGCGTCCCTGCAGCTCCGCTGATTCTGTCAGTCGTCCCACGTCCCGCCGCCACAGCTCGCGCTGTAGGCGCCAGCGCGCGAAGCCGATGGCCGACCGGGCGGCCACGAACAGCAGCGTGGGCACGACGATCGCCACGGTCAGCGCGCCGGCAACCGGGCGCCCGGAGTTGATGGCCCCCTCGACTACCTGCTTCCAGTTCACGCCCAGCACCACCGAGGCCACGAACGCGACCCACACGACCGTGGCCAGCTTTCCCGCCAGCTCCAGCCAGCGGTGGAGGAGCACCACGTGATCCCAGCGCAGACGGCATACCGTCATTCGCTCCAGCCGTGTGGCTCGCCGGGTGCGCTCGGGCGACAGCCGCTCGGCGACGGCTTTGCCCACCCGCGCGATGAGCCGGCCGGCGCGGACCCGGATGTGATCGGTCGATGCGATCGTGCCATTGTCCCGCCACCGTGACCACCCCGGCACAGCCGGACGAGCTCGGCGGGCGGGCCTACCTGCGCCTGGTGGGGCTCGGCGCCCTGATCGGGATACCCGCGGCCCTGCTCGCCGCCGGCTTCCTGGCGCTGGTCCGCGAGCTGCAGGACGTGCTCTGGGATGAGCTCCCCGAGGCGCTCGGTCAGACATCGCCCCCCTGGTATCTCGTGGTGGGGTTACCGGTGGTCGGAGCGGCGCTGGTGGTGGTCGCCCGCAGCCGGCTGCCGGGCGACGGTGGGCATCGCCCTCGCCGCCCTGGCCACACTGGCCTTTGGCTCAGTTCTGGGACCGGAGGCCCCGCTGATAGCGCTCGGATCGGTGGTGGGAGTGGCGCTCTCCCGGCACCTTCAGCTCGGCGAACGGGAGAACGCGGTGCTCAGCACCGCCGGCTCGTTCTCGGCCGTGTCCGCCCTCTTCGGCGGGCCGCTGGTGGCCGGCCTGCTGCTCATGGAGGCCGGCCTCGGCATGGGGGCGGGGCTTCTGCCCGTCCTGCTGCCCGGACTCGTGGCGGCGGCGTGCGGCTACGTGATCTTTCTGGGGCTCGGAGACTGGGCCGGGCTCGGGACGACATCCCTGGCGGTTCCCGACCTGCCCGCCTACGAGGGCACGAGCGTCGAGGACCTCTTGGTCGGTCTCGTCGTCGGCGTGGCGGCCGGGGTGCTGATCCAGGCGGTGCGCTGGGCGGCCGGCCGGCTGGATGGGCTCGGCAGCCGGCGCATCGGGATGCCGGCCCTGCTGCTGGCCGGCGGGCTCACGGTCGGGTTGATCGCGCAGTCGGCCGATCTGCTCGGCGCTGACTCTCAGGACGTTCTCTTCTCGGGGCAGCAGTCGGTCCCCGCCCTGCTGGCCGAGGGCTCGCTTGCCGTGGTGGCTCTGCTGCTGGCGGCCAAGGCGCTGGGCTATGCGGTCAGCATGGGAGCGGGCTTTCGCGGCGGGCCGGTGTTCCCCGCGATCTTCCTCGGCGTCGCGCTCGCCACTTTGGCGGTCCACCTCTTGGACGTCTCCCCCACCCTGGCGGTGGCCGTGGGCACGGCGGGGGGCATGGCCGCGATGACCCGCCTGCTGCTCGCCCCGCTGGTGTTCGCGGGGCTGCTGGTCGGAACGTCCGGGGCCGACGCCGTCCCGGCGGCGGTCTTCGCGACGTCGGCCGCGTGGCTCACCCGGACGGCGCTCGACCGCCGTTTCGGCACATCCCGGGCCGCGGAGTCCGGATAGGCTGCGCCTCGACTCAGACTCACCCAACCGAAGGAGACACGAATGGCGAATCTCGTAGCCATCGCCTATGACGACGTCGATGAGGCCCAGCAGGTGATGGGGACCATCGGCGGCCTCGTGAAGGAACATTCGCTGACCCTCGACGACGCGGTCATCGTCGAGCACAAGGCCAACGGGAAGATGAAGCTCCACCAACCCTCGCTGGCCGGCGTCGGGGCCGCCAGCGGCGCTCTCTGGGGCGGACTGATCGGCCTCATCTTCTTCATGCCCCTCCTGGGCATGGCCGTAGGAGCCGCCACCGGCGCGGCCACCGGCGCCCTGAGCGACTACGGAATCGACAACGACATGATGAAGCAGCTCGGCGAGAAGCTTCCCGAGGGCGGCGCGGCGGTGTTCGTGCTCGTGCGCGAGGCCACCGCCGACAAGGTCGTGCCCGAGGTCGCGAAATACGGCGGCCACCTGATCCAGAGCTCACTCTCCAACGAGCAGGAGACCGCGCTGCAGGAGGCACTCGACAACCGCGGCGCCGCCGCCTAGGGCGCAGACGACCGTTCGCGTCACCTACATCGGCCACGCCACCGTGCTGATCGAGCACGGTGGCGTGCGCCTGCTGACCGACCCCGTGCTGCGCCGGCGCGTTGCGCACCTTCGCCGCTACGGACCCGCCCCCGCGGTTCCCGGGGCCATCGACGCGGTCCTCCTCTCCCACCTGCACTACGACCACCTGGATCTGCCCAGCCTGCGCATGCTGGGCGCCGGCGTGCGCGTGCTGGCGCCGCGCGGCTCGGGGCGCTTCCTCGCCCGGGCCGGCCTGAGGGCGGTCGAGGAGCTCTCGCCCGGGGAGGACACCGATGTGGAGGGCCTGACCGTGGTGGCCACCCCGGCCGACCACGACTCCGGGCGGCGACCTGGCGGACCCCGAGCCGAGCCGGTCGGGTATCTGGTCGAGGCGGCGCAGCGGGTGTACTTCGCGGGCGACACCGACCTGTTCGGAGGCATGGCCCGCCTGGGACCGGTCGGGCTGGCGCTGTTGCCGGTGGCCGGGTGGGGGCCCAAGCTCGGCGCAGGGACACCTCGACCCCGAGCGGGCCGCCCGTGCCGCCGCCTTGGTTCGCGCGCGGATGGCCGTACCGATCCACTGGGGCACGCTGCGCCTCGGGCGCATGGGGGCGTGGTTCACCGAGCCGCCCCATCGCTTTGCCGCTCAGGCGGCCGAGCTGGCCCCGGACGTCGAAGTGCGAGTGCTCTCGCCCGGAGAGTCGCTCGAGCTGTAGGCCTCATGGCCGAGTGAGAAGTACGACCGAACCGCGGATCAGTATGGACGGCCGCATGGCCCGAAGCTTGCCCGAAGAGCAGCAGCCCAGCTACCGGGCCATCCTGCGCGTGGTGATCACCGTCGTGCTCAGCGCGCTGGCGCTCTACCTGATCTATCGCGTGCGCGAGCCACTCAGCTGGATCGCCCTGGGCGGCTTCGTGGCCGTCGCCGCCACCGGGCCGGTCAACCTGCTGAGCCGAAAGCTGCCGCGCGGGCTGGCGATCACCCTCGTCTACGTCGGGATCATCCTCATTCCGATAGGCCTCGGGGCGATTCTCCTACCGCCCGTGGTCGAGCAGTCGCGTCCGGCTGGCCAACAACCTCCCCGACTACGCGCGGGAGCTCAACGACGCCTTCGAGGAGAACCCCACCCTGCGGGAGGCCAACGAGAAGTACGACATCACCACGAAGCTCGAGAACGCCGCCGAGAACCTCGTCAGCCGGCTGGGCGACGCCGCAGGCGCGCTGGTGACCATTGGCGCGAGCCTCGTGTCGTCGATCTTCGCGCTGGTCACGATCCTCGTGGTCAGCATGTTCCTGGTGGGCCGAGGCAAGCGATGGCGCGACGCCGCGCTGCGCCAACGCCCGCCCCATCAGGCGGAGCGCATCACGCGGGCCACCGACAAGATCGCCTACGCGGTGGGCTCCTACGTGGGCGGTGCGCTCGCCCAGGCCAGCGTCGCCGGCGTCGCCGCCTGGATCATGCTCGTGATCCTCGGCGTCCCCTCGCCCCTCCCCCTGGCGGTGGTCATCTTCCTGCTCGATCTGATCCCGCTGGTGGGCGCCACGCTGGGGGCGGTCATCGTGGGCGTGGTCACCCTGTTCGTCGATTTCCCCACCACCACGATCATCTGGGCGATCTTCGCCATCGCCTACCAGCAGTTCGAGAACTACGTGGTGCAACCGCGGATCCAGAGCCGGGCCGTGTCGCTCGACCCGTTCCTCGTGGTGGTGGCGGCCCTGTTCGGGGGAGCGCTGCTGGGCGTGATCGGCGCGCTCTTCTCGATACCCACCGCCGCCGCCATCCAGATCGCGGTGCGCGAGTGGCTCGAGTACCGCCGCGAGTACCGGGCGGCCTAGCCGACCACGCGTCCTACGTCAGCCGTTCAGCGCACACTCGCAGGCGCCGGCAACCGCGCCAGCAGCCTCCGGTAACGGTCCATCACCGGCTTGGGGAAATCGGCGTGGGTCTGGGTGCGCAGGCGCTCCACCCGCTCGCGGTGGAAGGGGCTCGAGCGGTTCTCGTTGTGGCCGATCACGTTGCGGGTGGCGATCCCGTAGCGGCCCTGAAGGCGCGCGGGTCAGCCGCAGTGAGGCGGCGCGCTGGGCGGCGTTGCCCATCACCTGCGCGTCGCTCGTGCCCACGTGCTCGATGCCGATCGCCGTGTAGTTGAGCCCGACGGCATGGCGGCACATGAGCTCGAGCGAGACCAGCTGGTAGATCGTCCCGTCGCGATCGATCACGAAGTGCGCGCAGGTCCCCGGGAGCTCGTTGAGCTCCGGGTCGGGCACGTTGGGCGCGAAGGTGTTGAAGACCGGCGGGAAGCTCGTCGGTGACCGTGTAGTGCTCGACGATGACCTTCGGGTCGAGCAGGCGATGCTCGTCGATGCCGTAGTGCCGTCGCGAGTAGCCGCGCATGTCGGCCTTGCGCTGCTCGCCGAAGGGGATCGGCTTGGGCACGAGGCGCGGCGGGGCGATCGACCGCGCGAGGCCGAGCACCGCGCCGGCGTGGCGGCGAACGCCGCCCCGGGTCAGGGCGCCCCCGGGCAGCTCGACCACGAAGGCGCTGTCGCCCGCGAAGGTCGTGTTCTGCCAGGAGGTGGCCGTGCCGTGATAGGCGGGCAGCGAACGACGCGGCAGCCCGCTCGCGCGCGAGTAGCGCCTCTCCAGCACCGGATCGCCGGTGCTCTTGACCACCATCGTCAGGGCCTGGTGGTACCAGAGCGTCACGCGCGGACGCTCGCGTTCGACGAAGCTCTGCAGGGCCTGCGTCTCCGGTTCGGACGCCGGTCCGCCGCCCGACTCGTACACGCCGTCCTGCGGGCGCCAGCGGTAGGGGAAGTTGCGGTTGAGATCCACGCCGCGCGCGTTGTGGCGCGCGGCGGCGGAGGCGCCGTCCGGGTTGGCCTGGGGAACCAGCCAGAGGGCCGTCCCGCGGGGCGGGCGCAGGCGGCGCAGGCGCGCGATCACGGCCTCGCCCGCCCGCTCGTTGCCGTGCACCGAGCCCACCGCCAGGATCTTCACACGCGCGCGCGGCGAGCCCACCAGGAGAGCGCGGATCGGCCGGCCCTCGGCCGAGCGCCCGATCACGGTCTCCGCCCCGGCGGTGGCCCGTGCCGGTTCGGCCATCGGAGAGGGCGGCTCCAGCTGGCCCGCAGCCAGCGCCGCGGCGGCCGCGAACGCGGCGGAGAGAGCGGACATTGCCCTGAGTATGGTGGCGCACTACTCGTGACCTCGACGCTGGCCCAGCAGGCCGCGACCCACAAGCGGGTCGCGATCGACACGGAGTTCGTGTCCGAGCGCCGCTACCAGGCGCTGCTGTGCCTGGCCCAGGTCGCCGTGCCCGATCCCGGCTCACCCGACGGGGTGCTGACCGAGGTGATCGACCCGCTCGGCGACGACCCGCCCGATCCCGCGCCGCTCGCCCGGGTGCTGGCCGATCCGGAGGTGGAGGTCGTGGTGCACGCCGGGCGCCAGGACATCGCCATCCTGCGACGCGTATGGCAGACCGAGGTCACCAACGTGTTCGACACCCAGCTGGCCGCCGGCTTCCTGGGAATGGGAAACCAGGAGGGCTACGAGTCGCTGGTGCGCAAGGCGCTCGACGTGCGCCTCAAGGGCTCCGAGGGGTTCACCAAGTGGGACCGCCGGCCGCTCACCGCCCAGCAGCTCGAATACGCCGGGGACGACGCCCGGCTGCTGCTCGCGCTCGGCGCTGAGCTCGAGCGCCGGCTGACCGAGCGCGGCCGCCTGCACTGGGCCCGCGAGGAATGCCGCGCGCTGGAGAGCTCGAGCGACGAGCGCAGCCCCGAGCGCGTTTACTCGCGGCTGCCGCGCCTCGGGCGACTCAACCAGCAGGCACGCGCGGTCGCCCTCGAGCTGGTCGAGTGGCGCGAGCAGACCGCGCAGTCGATGGATCGCCCGGCCGGCTACGTGCTGCCCGACCAAGCCCTGATCGAGCTCGCGCGGCGAACCCCCGGCGACGCTGCCGGACTCGAGCAGATCCGCGGGCTGCCCGCCCAGACGCATGCACCGGCGCGGCGACCGCCTGCTCGAGGCGATTCGCCGCGGGCGCGATCGCCAGGGTCCCCCACCCCCTCCCGAGCCGCCCGGCCGTGACCCCGCCGATGCCCCGCTCGTGTCGCTCGCCCAGGCCCTGGTGCGCCAGCGGTCGGTGGAGGAAGGGGTGGCGGTGGAGCTGATCGCCACCCAATCCGAGCTGAGCGCGCTGGTCACCGCCCTGCGCAGGGGCGGCGACGGCGACGGGGTACGGGTGGCCGAGGGCTGGCGCAGGGAGCTCGTGGGCAACTCGCTGGTCGATCTGGTCGCCGGGCGGCTCGCGCTGAGCGTGGGACCGGACGGCGAGCTGCGCATCAGCCCGATCTAGGTCATCAGAGCCCGGGCGGAAGCTCTCCGGCGTCGATCAGCCGCCGGATCTCACCGGCCCTGCGCGAGTTCAGGTTCACGTGGCGCTGACCGACGCTCGGCTTCTCGCTGAGCAGCCCGGCGGCCAGCAGCTCCTCGCCCACCTCGTAGGCCAGCGCGCGCTCGTTGCCCGCGAAGCCGCGGGCCAGGTGATCGAAGGCGGTGTGGTAGCCGCCCCACTTCCCCATGCCGTCAAGCCTCTGCAGGATGCGCCGCATCGCCCGCCGGCGCGGGTCGGAGTCGTCGTGGGCCCGCGCCACCGAGCCCTCGGGCTCGAGCAGGGCCAGTAGCCGAGGCTCGAGTGCCTCGATCGACTCGTCGTCGAGCGGCGATCCGCCCAGGCGCGCGACCGCCTCGGCCACGCGCAGCGGATGGGTGGCCCCGATCGGCGGGCGCAGATCCTCAGGCCCAATCGGATGGGCGGGAAAGAGCAGCACGCCGGCGCGAAGGCGATCGATCCCGGCGGCGCTCTCGTCGAGCGCCTCGCGAGCGTACTCGGCGCCCAGCCGAGGATCGGAAGAGGGAAAGCTGAGCGCCAGGAAACCCTCGTGGGAGCCGAGCCGCAGGCCAAGCTCCTCGCCGCTGCGAGGCGGCCCCGCCTCCCCCGCCTCGGATAGGCAGGCCGCCGCAGCGGCAGCCACCGCGCCGCCGCGCTCGGTGACCGCGCCGGGATCGGCTCGCAGCTCGGGAGCGAGCGGCAGCACCGCCACGACCGAACTCTCCGCCGGGGCCACCACCAGGACGATCGGGCGCTCGCGGCCTGTGCGCGGCTCGGCGAGCTCTCGCGCGCCGCGCTCGAGCTCGGTGCGAAGCAGCTTGCGCAGCCGGGCCGATGACTCGGGCTTGGCCTCGACTCCGCCGGCGTCGCTCAACGCCTGCTCGAGCTCGCTTTTCATGAACCAAATCTAGGGGTAGGAGCTGAGCAGATTGGCCGACAAGCTGCTGCGCATCTACCTTCAGGACCACCTCGCGGGCGCGACCGGCGGCCTGGAACTGGCCCGTCGCGCGCGGGGCGCGACGCAGGGCACCACCTACGGGGACGCGCTGGCGAAACTGGCCGAGGAGATCGAGGACGACCGGCGGGCGCTCGAAAGCATCATGGAGGACTTCGGATTCGGCGCCGACCGGGCCAAGAACGCGGTCTTCTGGGCCGCCGAGAAGGCGGGGCGGCTCAAGCTCAACGGCCAGCTCACCGGCAGCTCGCCGCTCTCGCGGCTGATCGAGATCGAGGGCCTGCTCACGGGCATCAACGGCAAGCTCTCGCTGTGGAGCGCGCTGCTCGAGATCGCCCCGTCCGAGCCGCGCCTGGACGCCGGCCGGCTCACCGGATTGCTGGAGCGCGGGCGGGCCCAACTGGCCACCGTCGAGGAGCTTCGGGACCGGGCAGCACGCGATGCGCTAAGTGCGTAAGCGCCCAAACTGCGGCCTTCGCCGCCCTAAGTGGTGCAATAGCTGACTTGCCCGAATCCGGCACTTTGTGCCCGCCGATCGCTGTAATCATCGCGGACCGTGTCACGGAAGAACAAGAGGCGGCACGGAGGCCGCGCCGGCTGGAACGAAGCTCACGTCAGACGTCTGTTCTGGCGCGCGGGCTTCGGAGCCACCCCCCGGGAGGCTCGTCACTGGGCTCGGCGCGGCAAGTCCGCGACGATCCGCTGGCTGCTGAACGGGGGCGTGGCGCCGGTCCCGCGCATCGCGGCTCCCCGCCTCGAGGGGGAGACGCTCGACCCGGTCAACGAATACGGCCACGACGTGCTGTGGTGGCTCGACCGCATGATCCGCTCGCCGCGGCCGCTGCAGGAGAAGCTCACCCTGTTCTGGCACGACCACTTCGCCACCACCGACCAGGACACGCCCCTGATGCTGGCCCAGAATCGCACCCTGCGCCGGCACGCCCTGGGGCGCTTCCCCGCCCTGCTGGCGGACATCACGCGCGACCCGGCGATGCTGCTGCACCTGTCGCTCGCCAACTCCGACCCTGAGGCTCCCAACGAGAACTACGCGCGCGAGCTGATGGAGCTCTACACGCTCGGCCGGGGATACAAGGAGCGCGATATCCGCCAGGCGGCGCGCGCGCTGACCGGCTTTCGCTCGGATTACCAGGACGACGGAAACGTGCGCACCTACTACGACCGCGAGTATCACGACTCCGGGCGCAAGCGGATCTTCCGCGATACCGGGCGCTTCGACTGGAAGGACGTGCTGAGCCTCTGCGTGCGCCACCCGGCCCACGCGCCGTTCATCACGGGAAAGCTCTGGGAGTACTTCGTCGGCTCACCGCCGTCGCGTCGTGAGAAGGCGCAGCTGGCGTCGCTCTACAAGCGCTCGAAGCTCCGCGTGAAGCCCGTGGTCGCGGCCATCCTGGCCGACTCCGCTCTCTACCGCGACCTCGATTCGCCCGGGATGGTCAAGTCTCCGGTCGTGTACGTCGCCGGAGCGCTTCGCACGACCTCGCAGGGGATCGACCGCGAGAACTGGGGCTGGATGCTCAACAGCATGGGCCAAATGCCGTTCCGCCCACCCTCGGTGGCGGGATGGGACTGGGGCACCGCCTGGCTCTCGACCAACAGCATGCGGGTGCGCTTCGACGCGGCCAACAACCTGCTCGACACGCCGAGGCTCCAGGTGGCCGAGGACTCCACGCCGGTCAAGCTGTCCCCCGAGCAGGCCTTCGCCCGGGCGCGCCGCGCGGTCGGCGATCCCTGGGTGTCCGAGCGCACGCGCCGCGAGCTGCTCAAGGTGGCCAAGCGCCTCCTCACCGAGCGCGACCTGCCCGACGGCGAGTGGCGCCAACCCCGGCAGGAGCGCGCCGACATGTGCCAACGCGTACTTCGCCAGCTGATGCTGGCCGGCCCCGACGGACAGGTGCACTGAGGACATGAGCCGCCACCACGCCTGCGACGATTTCCACCACACCAAGGAGAACGTCCGCCGCGATTACCTGGGCGGGCCTTCGCTCACCCGCCGGCAGGTGCTCGGCGCCGGCCTCGGCGCGGGCCTTGCGCTCTACACGAGCCGGGCCATGCCGCTCACGGAGGTCTTCGACGCGGCGGCGGCCGAGGCCGCGGCCGCGCCCGACGCATCGGTGTTCGTGTCGGTCTTCCTGCCCGGCGGAGTCGACCTGCTCGACACGCTCGTGCCCCTGCACGACTACGGCCGCTACGCCGACCTCCACCCACAGCTGCGGGTGGAGGGAGTGGCGCTGCCGGGTACGCCCTTCGGAGTTCACCCCTCGCTGTCCCGCGGCGTGGGGGGCGGCATCAAGGGCCTCTACGAACGCGGCAAGATCGGGTTTCTCCCCGGGATCGACTACGCCAATCCCGATCTCTCGCACTTCGCCTCCCGTCACTTCTGGGAAACCGGCCTGATCACCGATCGCAGCACGTCGGGCTGGCTCGGGCGCATGCTCGATCGCAGCGGAGGCGCCGACAATCCCCTGCAGGGTGTGTCAATGGGTTACGGGCTCTCGCCGCTGATGCGCTCCGGCGGGGCGCCGGTGGCTGCGGTCAACTCCCCCGGCGACGTCGACTTCTGGATCCGCGACGTCTGGGGAGAGGCGCAGACGGAGGCCATCAAGGCCTATGGGCGCCTCGGCCACGGAAAGAGCGGCAACAAGGCGCTCGAGGCGTCGCGCACGGCCGCGCGGCTGGCCAAGCAGGTGGCCGACCGGCTCGAGCCCTACGCCGAGAAGGACGGCGTCGACCCGCTCGCGTCGAGCATCCCCTACCCGGCTGAGAGCGACTTCGGCAACCGCCTGCGCTACCTCGCGGCGATGATCCAGAAGCCGCTCGGCATACGGGTGGCCGATGTCTCGGCCGACGGCGACTTCGACACCCACGACGACCAGGCCGAGCTCGGCGAGCTGCTCGTGGACGTGAGCGAGAGCCTGTCCGCCTTCCAGGCCGACCTCGAGGCTCGCGGAGTGGCGCACCGGACCCTCACCCTCGTGTGGTCGGAGTTCGGGCGCCGGCCGGAGGAGAACGGCTCCGGCACCGACCACGGCGCGGGCGGCCTCGCCTGGGTGATGGGTGACCGCGCGCGCGGCGGAGTGCACAGCGACTACCCGAGCCTCAGCACCCTCGACGAGGACGACAACCTGCAGGTGACGATCGACTTTCGCCGCGTGTACTCGAGCCTGCTCGAGCAGTGGATGGGCACCGACGCCACCTCGGTCATCCCGAACTCCTCGGGGTTCGGCCGCGTGGCGCTGGTCACGTGAGGCGAGCCCTCGTCGCGGGTCTGGCCCTGGCCTTGCTCGCGTCGGCGCCGGCGGTGACGGCGCACGGGTCGGCGGCCTCGGGCCCCACGGCGGTCGGTGTGGGCGAGCGCGAATGGCGAATCGCCCTATATCGCTCACAGGTTCCCGTGGGCCGCGTGCGCTTCAACGTCCGCAACTTCGGCGAGGACGACCACGACCTCGCCGTGCGCAACAGCCGCGGCAAGCTGGTGGGCGCCACTCCGGAGATCGAGCCCGGGGCCACCGAGAGCCTGGCGGTCAGGCTGCGGCGCGCGGGCCGCTTCGTCGTCTTCTGCTCACTCGAGGGCCACGAGGCGCTCGGCATGCGGGCGGTGTTGAAGGCCAAACGGCGCAAGCGCGGCCGGTAGCCTGCACAGCGTGAAGCTCGACGGCATCCACCACATCACCGCCATCACCGGGGACTCCCAGCGCAACGTCGATTTCTACGTCGGAGTGCTGGGGTTGCGGATGGTCAAGAAGTCGGTCAACCAGGACGACCCGACCGTCTACCACCTCTTCTACGGCGACGAACACGCCCACCCCGGTCTCGACCTCACCTTCTTCGAATACCCCGGCGCCGCCCCCGGCCGGGCCGGCGACGGCATGATCCACCGGGTCGTATGGCGCGTGGCCGGCGAGGAGGCGCTCGCCTTCTGGGACACGCGGCTCGCGGAGCACGGTGTACAGAGCGAGCGCTCGGCCCAGGGCCTGCGCTTCAGCGACCCCGAGGGCCTCGAGCACGAGTTGCTCGCCGTCGAGGTGAGCGACGAGCCGCTGACCGCGGAGCACCCCGACGTGCCGGCGGAGCACGCGCTGCAGGGATTTCACGCGGTGCGCGCCTTCGGCTCGGATCCGAAGCGAAGCCAGGGCCTGCTCGACGCCCTCGGGTTCCAGGCCGAGGCGGACGGCGACAGTGACGGCTGGGAGGTGCGCGGGGCCTCGCGCGGCTCGCTCTACGCCTACGACGCTCCACCCCCCGAGCGCGGCATCCAGGGCGCGGGGAGCGTGCATCACGTGGCCTTCACCTCGGACGACGCCGACCACGAGGCCTGGCGCGAGCGCGCTCAGCAGGGCGGTGCGCGGCCCACGCCGGTGATCGACCGCCACTACTTCCGCTCGATCTACTTCCGCGAGCCGAGCGGGGTCCTGTTCGAGATCGCCACCCGCTCACCGGGCTTCACCGTCGACGAGGAGCTCGAGCACCTCGGCGAGAAGCTGTCGATCCCGCCCTTCCTCGAGAACCGCCGGCCGGAGATCGAGGCGACGGTCAGGCCGCTCGAGAACCCGCGCGCGGCCGCCCGTCGATAGGCGTTCGAGCTCGACGGGCGGCACTCGCACGAGGCGGTCACCGGCGGCGTACCTAGTGGCCGGGGCCGCGGGTGCCCTCCTCGGGCCCGCCATCCGGACGGCCCTGGGAGGCGGCGAAGCGAACCTCCGGCCGGGGATGGGACGGCACGGTGCCGAGCGGGCCTTCCTCGGGGCCGCCGTCGTAGCGCACGCCGCCGAAGGGACCGGTCTGCTCAACCGGGTTGGCCGCCGACCGGTTGTCCGGCGAATCGCTCGCTCCGACTATCAGCCCGACGGCCACGAGCGAAACCGCTACGAGAGCGATCACGATCATGGCGGCTACGCGTGCGCCTCGTGAGTCACGAGCCGTTCGGCTACTCACGGGGCTGGGATCCTGGGTGATCGTTGACATGGCTTGCCTCCTGGGTGGATTGCAGTGGAGGCGAGCATGCGCAAGGCCGGTAGCGAACGGCTGACAGCGCGGTAACAGCCGGTACGTTGAGGCCACGCGAGCACTCGTTCTCACCAACGCAAGGATTCACACGCTCGAACCCGCCACCCCGGCGGCGCGGGAGTTGCCGGTGCACGGGGCCGAGATAGCCGCCCGGCCGGAACCGGACGCGCGGCGCATCGACCTCGCCGGAGCGTGCGTTCTGCCCGGCCTCAACGACTCCCACGTGCATTTTCCGAGCTGGTCGCTGGCACAGCGGCAGGTGCGTCTGGAGGACGCGCGCTCGCGCGCGGAAGCGCTCGATCGCGTGGCGCTCGGCCTCGCCGCGATCCCGCCGGGGGGCTGGCTGCGCGGCTACGGCTGGCGGGAAGGGGACTGGACCGAGGCGCCGGACCGAGCGGCCCTCGATCGCGTGGCAGGCGGAATACCGGTGGCCATGTGGTCGAAGGACTACCACTCCCTGTGGCTCAACGGAGCGGCCCTGGACCGCGCCACCGAGTCACTCGACACCGCAGGCGGAGTGGTGGAGCGCGATGAGCGCGGTGAACCCACCGGCGTGCTGCGCGAGACCGCGGCCTGGGGCTTTCGCGACCGCTATCTGCTGCCCTCGCAGGACGAGATGGTCGAAGCGTGCCGCCACGGGCTGGCCATCGCGGCCGCCCGCGGCGTGACCGCCGTGCACGACAAGGACGGCTGGATGGGATCGTTCGAGGCCTTCCAGCGGCTGCAGCGAGACGGCGAGCTCACCCTGAGGGTGTGGCAGTCGCTTCCCGCGGACCGCCTTCCGCAGCTGCGCGAACTCGGCCTGCGCTCGGGCTTCGGCAACGAGTGGCTCCGCCTTGGCTACCTCAAGGTGTTCATGGACGGCACGCTGGGCTCGGCCACCGCTCGTCTGCTCGACGGCTCGGGAGTCGAGATCACGTCCAGCGAGCGGCTGGCGGAGATCGTTCGCGAGGCGGCGGCCGCGGGCTGGCCCGTGGGCGTTCACGCCATCGGCGACGCCGCGAACCGAGCGGCACTCGACGCCTTCGAGGCCACCGCCGGCGCCTGGGGCCCGCTCGGCCTGCGCCAGCGCATCGAGCATGCCCAGCTCCTCGACGAGTCCGACCTTTCGCGCTTCGGCGCCCTGGGCGTGACCGCGTCGGTCCAGTTCTCGCACGCTCCGTCGGACCGCGACCTGGCCGATCGCGTGTGGGA
Organism: uncultured Thermoleophilaceae bacterium; assembly: GCA_963728155.1. Taxonomy (GTDB): domain Bacteria; phylum Actinomycetota; class Thermoleophilia; order Solirubrobacterales; family Thermoleophilaceae; genus JACVRW01. Next base: position 694,174 of record CAVSJF010000006.1, read on the forward strand.
GGGCCGGCCGGGAGCGTACGCCTACCGCTCGCTCCTCGACGCGGGCGCGCGCCTGGCCAACGGCTCGGACGCGCCGATCGAGGAGCTCGATCCACTGCAGGGGCTGGCGGCCGGCGTGCTGCGCACCCTCGATCAACGCCCGCCGTGGCGGGTCGAGCAGGCGCTCGGGGTGGAGGACGCGCTGCGCTCGATCTGCCTGGAGCCGGTTTGGCTGGCGCACGATGAGAATCGGCGCGGTACGCTCGTTCCCGGCAAGCTCGCCGACCTGGTTGTGCTCGACCGCGACCCGTACACCTGCTCTCGGGAGGAGCTGGGTGGGATCTCGGTCCTGGCGACCATGGTGGGCGGGAGTTGGATGTACATATCGGACAACGCGCCTAAAGGCATTGGGGAGGCGTCATGCAAAGGGAGTCATGGCTAGCGGCCAGCCCGGAGAGTGCGGGTATCGCGCGCTCGATCGTGCGCGACGCCGCCGGCGAGCAGGGTCTGGACGACACGGCCATCTGGGATCTGATGCTGGCCACCACGGAGGCGGTGACCAACGCAATCCGCCACGGCAGCGCCTGCGCGGACAGGAGCGCCATCCGCCTGCTGGTGCACGCCTCCGAGCAGGGGATCTACGTGGAGGTGTGCGACTGCGGGCGCTTCAGCGCCCCGAGCGGCGCGCGCTCGGCGTACAGCCTGGGCGGCCGCGGGATCCCGCTTATGTCAGCGGTCACCGACGACTTCGAGCTGCGGCCCGATAGCGGCGGCACCAGGGTGCGCTTCGGCAAGCGTCGCCTGGCGGCGGCAGCCTGAGCCGAAGCTGGATTCAGGCGCGGGCGACGGCCAGCTCGAACCAGACCGAGGTTCGCTCGGCTCGCTCGACGCCCCAGCGCTCGGACATCCGCTCCACCAGCTCGAGTCCCCAGCCGCCCGGCTCGTCGAGCTCGAGGCTCCGCGACCGCGGGGCAAAGCCCGAGCCCGGGTCGCTCACGCTCGCGCGAACCCCGTCGCGGGTGGCGCGAACCTCGATCTCGATCACGTCCTCCTCACCCGCACCGCCGTGCAAGACGCTGTTGTTCACGAGCTCCGAGGTGAGCAAGTGCAGCTTCGCCTCGAGCTCTTCGGGCAGCCAGCCGGCTGCGCTCTGAAGCCACGCCCGGGCGCGAGCCGGCGCGAGCGGTCCGCCGGCGATCCTCAACCGCAGGGGCCTGCGGGTACGCGAGGGGTCTTGCGCCGGCGGCGCTGAGATGCGTGAGGTGGCCATGTGGGGGCGGGACGTCTGCGCGCGGGCTAAAACCCTTAGCCGAGGCAGTCAATCCTTGCGTCGGCCGCGGCGGAAGGGAATTGAGTCTTTGTTCTATGACCTGGACGAATGACCGATATTCCGCACCAACTTGGCGCCGTGCCGGTGCGTCAGCGGCCCCGGATCGGGCACCAGTCCCGTCATGGATCTCTCTGGACGCACCGTTCTCGTAACGGGAGCCAACGGCGGTATCGGCCGCGCGCTCGTGGAAGAGCTGGCCAAGCGCGACGTGCATCTCCTGGCGGGCATGCGCGACCCGGGCGACTTCGTGCCGGTGACCGAGCGCGGCGCGCGTGAGGCGCGCGCGGTTCGCATCGACCTCTCCTCGCGCGAGGAGATCGAGGCATGCCTGGCCGGCCTGGGCGACGAGCGGATCGATGTGCTGATCAACAACGCGGGCACGTTCGAGGGCGGGTTGATCGAGGCCCAGGACCTCGACCGCATCTACGCCATGACGCAGGTGAACTTCGCCGGCCTCGTCCATCTCACCAAGGCCCTTCTGGAGCCTATGCTCGCGCGCGATCGAGGCAAGATCGTGAACAACGCCAGCATCGCCGGCTACGTGCCGTTCCCCGGCGCGGCCGTCTACTCCGCCACCAAGGCGGGCGTGGTCGGGTTCACCGAGGCGCTGCGGCGCGAACTCGCCGAGAGCGAGGTGACGGTGCTGGAGGTGGTCACGCCCGGCGTGGAGACCGACATGCTCGCCGAGGTCCGCCACGACTACGAGCCGCACATGGACGACACGTCCAAGATCAAGGGCATCGAGCCCGAAGAATGGGCGAAGAAGATCGTGGACGCCATCGAGAGCGACGACGAGCTGCTCAACCCCACGGGCGCCGAGCGCCTGGCCAAGCTCGCCTCACGCGGGCCCGGCCAGGTGCTGGACAGCGTCCTGGGTCGCGTTTTCGACCGCTGACTAAGCCGGCAGCGGCTCGAGCCCGAACTCGATGCGGAACTCGTTGGTGTCGTGCAGGTGAGGGAACGGCTTGTCGGGAACGTCGACCCCCAGGGCCTCGCAGAGGGGCTCCCAACCGTCGACGCCGAGCTCCCAGACGATCAGCCGATCCGAGGGGACCGTGGCCTTGATCGTCTCGATGCGGTCCCAGTACATCTGCCGCACCCACTCCTTGTCATCGAAGCGCCCTTGGAAGTCGCCCTGCCAGATGAGCTTCTCGATCGCTCCCCAGAGGTCCGGCGAAGGGCCCTCCCGGCTCGCGTCCTCGCGAAGCTCTCCCGCCATCGCCGCCTGCTTGACCGCAAGGATCGTGTTCTGGCAGCTCTGGTAGAAGCCGTCGAAGTCCCGGTAATTGAGGAGAACCGGCGTCTCCGGGAAGGCCTCGATGAGCTCCTCCCAGCGCGACGCGGCGGGCCAGTCGACGGTGGCCTCCCACGGCTCGAAGACCTCTCCCCAGTCGACGGGCTCGTTGTTGGCGACCTTCACCCAGTACGGCAGGTCACGGTCGCGATCCTCGCCAATGATCAGGTCGATCATGTGAAAGCACGGAAAGCCGAGCTCCTCGATCGCCCCCTTCAGCGACATCGTTCCGGAACGCCCGAAACCCACTCCCAAGAGCTGCATACGAACTTCTCCTTTCGTCGAGTCCGGCGGGCAGACTACCCCGGTGGGCCGGGCCCGGTCATCCGCTTGGCGGCTCGCGGCGTATAACCCTTCGATATGACGCGAACGCGCCAGCTTGTCCTCGCCTACTCAGCCGGCCGGGTGGCCTTTGGCCTGGCGCTGCTCGGCCCGGCGTCCTGGGCGGCCTCGCGTTGGATCGGCCCCGACGCGGAGCGCCGCCCGGTCGGGGTGGCCATGCGGGGCCTGGCCATTCGCGACGTGGCAGTGGCGGCCGGCGCCATCGACGCGGTGCGCCGCGACGGCGCGGTAACCCCCTGGCTCGTGGCGGCGGCGGCCTGCGACGTGGCCGACATCGCAATCAGCCTGGCCGCCGGCGACTCACTTCCCAAGAGCGCGCGCTGGGGCACTCCGGCACTCGCCGGGAGCAGCGCCGCGGCGGGCGCGGCGCTCGCATTGGCTGAGAGCTAGGCCCATGAAGATCGCCATCGTCGGGGCCGGCGTCGCCGGCCTGACCTGCGCCCACCTGCTGCACCCCGATCACGAGATCACCGTGTTCGAGGCCGAGGATCGTCCCGGCGGCCACACGCGCACCGTCGAGGTGGAGACCGACGCCGGCGTGCAGCACGTCGATACGGGCTTCATCGTCTTCAACGACCGCACTTATCCCGGTTTCGAGCGTCTCCTGGAGCGGCTCGGGGTGGAGAGCCAGCCGTCGCAGATGAGCTTCTCGGTCAGCGACGCGCGCGGCGAGTTCGAGTACAACGGCGCCTCGCCCAACGGTCTCTTCGCGCAACGCTCCAACCTGCTCCGGCCGTCGTTCCTGCGCATGGTCCGGGACCTGATGCGCTTCAACCGCGAGGCTCCGGCGCTCGTGGGCCTCAACGGCTCGGGCCCCACCCTGCTCGATTTCCTCGAGGAGGGCGGGTACTCCAAGGAGTTCGTCGAGCGGCTGATCGTGCCCCAGGCCTCGGCGGTGTGGTCGGCCGACCCGCGCGACCTGCGCCAGTTCCCGGCCGGCCTGCTCGCCGAGTTCTTTCAGAATCACGGGCTGTTCGGCCTGACCGGAAGGCCGAATTGGCTCACCGTCAAGGGCGGCTCGGCGCGCTACGTGGAGAGCCTGCTGGCGCCGATGGCCGGCCGTGTGCGCCTGGCCACGCCGGTCGCCCGCGTCGAGCGCCTCGGCGAGCGAGTGGAGGTCACGCCCGCGGGCGGCAGCGGGCCGGAGAGCTTCGACCAGGTGATCCTCGCGAGCCACTCCGACCAGTCGCTGGCGATGCTGGCCGATCCGAGCCCCGCCGAGACCGAGCTGCTCGGCGCGATCCCGTATCAGTCCAACGACGTGGTGCTGCACACCGACGCCTCGCTTCTGCCGCGCCGGCGGCGTGCGTGGGCGAGCTGGAACTTCCACCTCGAGGATCAGCCGGCCGACCGCACCACGGTCACCTACCACATGAATCGCCTGCAGGCGCTGGAGGCCGACCGGGAGTTCTGTGTGACCCTGAACAAGAACGGGACCGTCGACGAGGAGAGCGTGATCAGCGCGCGCGAGTTCTCCCACCCGGTCTTCAGCCACGCGGCGCTCGCGGCCCAGCGACGCTGGCGTGAGATCAGCGGAATGCGCCGGACGCACTACTGCGGCGCCTACTGGGGCTACGGCTTCCACGAGGACGGCGTGCAGAGCGCGCGGAAGGTTTGCGAGCGCTTCGGGGCCGAGCTGTGACCGGAGAGCTCTACGAGGGCTGGGTGCAGCACCGGCGCTACGGCCGCGTGCCGTCCTCCTTTCGCTACCGCCTGTACATGGTCCTCAGTGGCGAGGGGGCCGAGCGAACGCTCGAGATGCCGAGCTCACTGGGCATCGGCTTCAACCCGGTGCGCTTCCACTACCGCCTGGACGGCGGCGAGGTGGAATCGCTCGCCGCCGAGGTCACCAACACGCCCTGGGGCGAGCGCCGCACCTACCGCTTCGACGGGCGGTCGGGCCACGCCGCCAAGGCGATGCACGTGTCGCCCTTCCAGCCGATGGACCACGAGTACGTGTTCAACGCCACCCCGCCCGGCGAGCGGCTGACCGTGCACATCGAGAACCTGAGCGGGAGCGAGCGCGTTTTCGACGCGACCCTGTCGATGCAGCGCCGGCCCGCAAGCCACCTGCGCCGCCTGCGCCTGCGCTATCCCGCCCAGACGCTGCGTGTGCTCGCGCTCATCTACGGCCACGCGGCGCTGCTGGCCATCCGCGGCGCGCGCTACCACGCCCACCCGAGCGCTAGCTCCGGCTGAACATCCGCTCCGAGACCGCGTCGAGCAGGAAGCCCGGCCCGCGCGACGCCAGCTTGGCCAGAGCCGTGCGCCCTCCGGGGCCGAGGATGCCGTCGTCGTCCTCGATCGCCTTCACCACGCGGCTCGCCCACTCGGGCGCAGGCACCTGGTCCCAGCTGGCCGGGTCGGTGCCCAGCCGCTCGTAGCTCTCCTTGGTGGCGGCGAGCATGTCCGTGTCGACGCCGGGCGTGACCAGGTGTAGAACACCAACGCCGGTGTCGCGCAGCTCGCGCCGCAGCGCCTCGCTGAAGGCCACCACCCCCGCCTTGGAGGCCGCGTAGGTGGACGCGCCGGGGAACCACGCGTACCCGCTCATCGAGGCGTTGTTCACGATCTTGCCGCGGTCACGAGCGAGCATGCCGGGAAGCGCACGCCGGGTCAGGTCGATGGTGGCCAGCAGGTTCACCTGCATCATCGCGTAGATCTCCTCGAGGTCCTGGCGCTCGAGCTGGTCGGCGGTGAGCAGTCCGGCGTTGTTGACCAGGAGGTCCAGGTCGGGCAGCCCCTCCCAACAGGCGGCGATCTCCTCGGGCGACGACAGGTCGAGCCGCACCGGGCGCACCTCGCGCGCTCCCCCGGCCGGCGGCGCGATCGTTTCGAAGGCGTCCGGCTTGCGCGCCCCGCACAGCAGGAGGTCGAGCGGCCGGCGCGCGAGCTCCTCGGCGATCGCCCGTCCGATCCCTCGATTGGCGCCGGTCACGAGCGCGGTAAGACCCTGCAATTCCATGGGACGAAGGTACCGGGGTGCCTTTATCTGACGCCCGAGGTCTGGATTCGATATACCTTAGGACTCCCTAATTAGGGTACCCTAACCAGCGCCTACCGGAGGTCCGCGAATGACCCGTGTCACCCGTCTGCTGAGCATCGTCGCCTTCGGCGCGGCCCTGGCCCTCGTCGCCTGCGGCGAGGATGACGACCAGGCATCCGAGTCGCAGCAAGATGCACCGGCCGCCCAGGGGGCGGACCTGGCCGCCATCAAGGACTACCTGCTCGAGCACACCGAGCGCCTGGTGACCGACACCGGGCAGATCCGGGTCAACGCGGAGGAGTACTACGCCCTGGCCAAGGCTGCGGACTTCGACTACGCACGCATGCTGAAGGAGAATCCTGAGGAGGTCGCCCGGCTGGTGAAGGCGGCGCAGGACGGCTTCACCAAGGCCAACCCCAGCTACGAGGAGATGGAGGGCGTGGTCGCCGGCGTGCCCTCGCTGGCCGAGTACGACGTGATCATCGATGCCGGCGGCGACGCCAGCGAGCCCGACAGCGCCGTGCCCTTCGACATCACCACGCCGGCGGGCCGCACTCTCAAGCAGCCGGGCAACTTCAACTACCTGATCGAGACCACCGCCTACGGCACGGATGAGCGGTTCCAGGCCGAAGGCCGCCGAGGCCGACCTCGACGGCGACGGCAAGGTCGAGTTCGGCGAGTCGCTGCCGGACGCCGACTTCTACGTGGCCGCCGCCCGGGACTTCGAGAAGTACGCCAAGGAGCTCGACACCGAGGCGCGCGACTGGAAGCCGACGCCCGCCGACGCGCTCACGGCGCTCGTGGTGATGACGCCGACCATGTCGGAGTACTTCGCCGCCTGGAAGAACTCCCGCTTCATCGCCGGCGAGGGCGCGAGCGAGAACGCGTTCGTGGCCGCCTCGCGCCTGCAGGACATCGCCGACATCCTGGGCGGTCTCGTGCTGGTCTACGACAACGTGCAGCCGCTGGTGTCCAAGGCCGACCGCCAGCAGGCCCGGCAGACCAAGCAGAGCCTGGCCGAGCTGCGAGCGTTTGCGGCGGGGCTGCTGGCCGAAGAGGACTCGGGGCGCAAGTTCACCGCCGAGGAGGCCGACACACTCGGCTCCCAGGCCCAGGAGCGCGCTGAGGCCATCGCGGGCCAGATCACCCAGGCCGCGGCGCAGCTCAACATCGAGCTCGAGACGGGCTGAGGCCGGCGAAGCGCCTACTGCCACTCCTGACGGCGATCGTCCTGCTCGCAGGGCCGCTGGCCCCTGCCCAGGCGGCCCCGCCCTGGCAGGCGGCCCAGCGCGCGCAGGACCTCGTATTCGAGGCCCAGACCGCGCTGCTGCTGGACCAGGGCCGCTCGGCGCAGGCGCTGGTGCGCCGCGCGCGGCGTGAGCTGCGCGGCCCGCTCGCGCGCGGACTTCGCCGCGATGCGCCCGGCGCGCGGCGGGACGCGCTCGCCGCACTGGCTGCCGCGGAGCGGGCCGGCGGCACGGGCGACGAGATCGCGCTCGCCGCCGCACGTGGTCGCCTGCGCGCCGCGCTGCTGCGCGGCTCCTACGAGGCGACGCTGGCGGCGGTGCTCGCCGGTGACGCGCCCCGGGCCGCGAGCTGGCTGCTCCTGCGCGAATTTCGCAAGGCCACTCGCTTCACCCGCCCCGGGGTGGACGCCACGCTGGCCGTGCGCGCGTTGGGACGAGGCAATCTGAGCCCGCGCAAGGCGGCCCTCGATGTGCGCAAGGATCTGCTCGACGCCTACCAGGCCGGCCTGAGCGACCGCCTCGCCGATGCGGAGGACGCCGCCAAGCGCGGCTTCCGTGCGCGCTGGGCCCAGAGCGCCGCCGAGGCGGCCGGCCTGTGGACGCTGCTCGCGGCCGAATACGAGGGTGGCCGCGGCCGCGCCGCGGCCGCGGAAGCCACCGCCGCCTTCACGCGCCTGGAACGCAGCGCGCTGCGCGGGGAAACCGAAGCCTTCACGGCGGCGCGGGCCGAGGTGAGCGAGGCGCTCGACGGGTTCACGGCCGCGCCCTTCACTCGCGAGGAGCAGGCTCGCCGCGCCGGCCAGCTCATTCGCTTCCTCGACCTCGTGCCCATCGAATACGACCGAGGCACCGAGGACGGCCGGGTGACCCTCGATTTCGAGATCCAGGAGGCGGTGGCCTTCCAGGAGGGCGCCGCGTCCGCATTCTCCGACCTCGAGGGGGAGCTCTCGCAGCGCGACCCGCGCGCCACGGCGGTGGTCCAGTCCGCCATCGACCAGCTCGGCACCTACGTCGAGGAGGCCCAGGAGGGCGCAAGCGTCGCCTCCCAGGAGCAGATGGAGCGCGCCCACGGCCGCGCGAGCGACACGCTCGAGAAGCTGATTCCCGAGGAGTGGACCCTCGACGACAGCCAGTCGGACTTCGACCTGATCGCGCTCACGCTCGACCGGGTGGAGAGCGCGGCCGCCGCGGGCCAGTACCAGCAGGCCGAGCAGGCGCGCCTCGAGGCCTACGCGTTCTTCGAGTTCGGGCCGGAGCTGAGCCTGCGCTCGATCGCGCCCGACATCACCGCGCGCGTGGAGGGCCTCGTCTGGTTCGGCGCCGACGGCGAGGAGGGCCTGGCCACGCTGATCGCCGAGAAGAAGCCGCGGCGCGACATTCACGAGACGCGGCTGGCCCTGGACCAGGCGCTGGCCGATGGCGCCGGCGCCCTGGGTGACGGCGCCAGCAGCGCCACGGTGGTGACCAACGCCGCGGTCATCGTCTTCCGCGAGGGTCTCGAGGCGGTGCTGATCCTGGCCGCCGTGATGGCCAGCCTGAGCGGGGCCGCGCGCACCCAGCGCAGGCCGATGATGATCGGCGCGCTGCTGGCCATCTTCGCCAGCATCATCACCTACGTTCTGGCTCGCACCGTCCTGACCGAGCTGGCGAGATACGGCGAGAAGCTCGAGGCCATCGTCGGGCTGGTGGCCATAGCGGTGCTGTTGCTCGTGCTCAACTGGTTCTTCCACAAGGTCTACTGGACCGACCACATCAAGAAGTTCAACACGCGCCGGCGGCGGCTCCTGTCGGTGGCCGGCGGCGGCCTGATCTCCGCGCAGGTGCTCGGCTTCGTGCTGCTCGGCTTCTCGACCATCTACCGGGAGGGGTTCGAGACCGTGCTCTTCCTGCAGGCGCTGGAGCTCAACTCGGGATTGGCCGTGGTGGTGGAGGGAGTGGCGCTCGGCGCGATCGCCGTGGGCGCGGTGGCCTTCGCAACCTTCAAGCTCGAGCGAAAGCTTCCCTACAAGAAGATGCTGATCGTCACCGGCGTGCTGCTCACCGTGGTGCTGGCCATCATGGTGGGCAAGACCGTGCGCACCATGCAGGGCGTGGGTTGGCTGCCCATAACGCCGGTCGACATCGAGCTGCCGTACTGGACGGGGATCTGGCTCGGCGTCTTCCCCACCGTGGAGACGATCGTGGCCCAGGTGGCCTCGCTGTTCTTCGTTCTCGGGAGCTACTGGCTGGCCGAGCGCCTCAAGCACCGGCCCCAAGGACGACCCGTCCCGCAGCCTGCTTCCGCCGCTCGCTTCCCGTCGAACGGCGGCGCGCCGGCGCACAACGGACACGAGCCCGCCGCGTCAGAAGTGGAGCCGCGCCGGGACGAAGTTCACGAAGCCGGCCGGTAGGTGCAGATCAGCACCCCCGTAGGGGCGGTCACGGCGGAAACGAGCTCGAGCGGCCGGGCTTGGCCGTCCTCGGGGAAGATCCGCTTGCCGCCGCCGAGCAGGATCGGCTCGATCATGAGCCGGTACTCGTCCACGAGGTCGTGCTCGACCAACTGGGCTGCGAGCGACGAGCTGCCCATCACCTGAAGCCCCTGGCCATCGCGCTCGCGCAGCTCGCTCACAGCGCCGATCGCGTCGTCGGCGGGGAGCAGGGTGGAGCCCGGCCAGGTCATGTCGTCCTCGCTGAGCGTGCGGGAGGCCACGTACTTGGTGATCTCGTTCATGCGGTCGGCGAACGGATCGCCCCCGCGCTCCGGCCAGGCCGCCGCCATGCCCTGCCAGGTGCGCCGCCCGAACAGCAGCGCCTCCGTCCTCGTCATGACGTCGTCGATCGCCGGCCCCATCGCCTCGACGTCGAAGTAGGGATGGGACCAACCGCCGTGGGCAAACCCGCCGTCGGTGTCCTCCTCGCTCCCACCGGGAGCCTGAACCACGCCGTCGAGGGTCATGAAGTCGCTGAGGATGATCTGCATCTCGTTGCTCCTTAGATCGTTGAGTCCAGGTGATCCGCGAGCTTGTCCAGCTGCTGGGCCCAGCCGGCCTGAGCCTGCTCGGCCATCTCGTCCGTGGCGTCGCCCGCGAAGTGCGTGGTCATCTCGGTGCGGTCGCCGAGGTCGGCGAAGGTCACGGTCACCTCGCCGGCGCCCAGACCGCGCTGGGCCTGCCAGCCGAACACCAGCTGCTCGGGCTCGACCACGTCGCGAAAGGCCATGTCCGAGGGGAACTCTGTCCCGTCCGCGTCCAGGACCATGGTCAGCCGGAACACGCCGCCGGGCCGAACGTCCATCTCGATGGTCTCGAACGGAGTGGTAATGCCCTGAGGGCCCCACCAGCGGGCGAGCTGCTCGGGCTCCGTCCAGGCCTTCCAGACCAACTCCCGCGGAGCGTCCAGGACGTGGCTCAATGTGAACTCCCGGCGCTTCACCTCTGGATCTCCCGCAGATGGTCCTCGAGGCGGAGGTAGCTGCCCTCGAAGAACTCCCGGTAGGGCTCGAGCCAGTCGACCGCCTGCTCGAGCGGCTGGGGCGCCAGCCGACAGGGCCTCCACTGCGCCGACCGCCCCCGCGAGATCAGCTGAGCGCCCTCGAGCACCTTGAGGTGCTTGGACACCGCCGGCAGGCTCACCGGCAGTGGATCGGCCAGTTGGGTGACCGTCGCCTCGCCGTCGGCGAGCCGGCGGAGAATGGCGCGGCGCGTGGGGTTGGCGAGCGCGGCGAAGGTCCTATCCAGCTGGTCGGCGGTCATATTTAACCAGGTAGGAAACTACGAGACGGGCTCGTCGGTGTCAAGCACGGTCACGTCGGCGTCGATGTCCAGGGCCCCCAGCGCCGCCGCCGCTGCGCAGTCGCCGCCGGGCCCGAGTCCTCCGGCAGATAGCCGAGCTGCTCGGAGCTGCGCGGACGCCGGCGCAACCGCCGCTTGACGCGCTCTCGGCGGCGCTGAGCGACCAGTCGTGCGAAGGTCCGCTCGGCCTCCTCGAGCCCCCATCCGCTGAAGCCGATGGCCCGGTCGAGTATCAGCAGGACCGCGGCAAAGATCAGGATCACGCCCACCGAGCCGCCCACCATCAGGGCAGCCGCGACCACAGGCCGGCCAGAATCACCAGGGGCGTCCAGCCCATGGAGACATTGTGTGGCAAACCGAACCTGGCCCGGCCGCTGCCTTCGCTAGCGTCGTGCCAATGTCAGATGATGCGATCGTCGTAGAGGGACTCGAGAAGTCCTACGGCTCGGTGCGTGCTCTGTGTGGAGTCGATTTCGCGGCTCCCACGGGCAGTGTGCTCGGCCTGCTCGGGCCCAACGGCGCCGGCAAGACCACCGCGGTGAGAATTCTCGCCACGCTGCTCGAGCCCGACGGCGGCAGCGCCCGCGTGGTCGGGCTCGACGCGGTGCGCGACGCGGCGAAGCTGCGGACCAAGATCGGCCTCGCGGGCCAGTACGCGGCCGTCGACGAGAACCTGACCGGCTTCGAGAACCTGGACATGGTCGGCCGGCTCTACCACCTGGGCCGCTCCGATGCGCGCGCCCGAGCCGAGGAGCTGCTCGAGCTCTTCGAGCTCTCCGACGCCGCCAAGCGCCCGGTGAAGACGTACTCGGGCGGCATGCGCCGGCGACTCGACCTGGCTGCCGCACTCGTGGTGCGCCCGCCGGTGCTCTTCCTCGACGAGCCCACCACCGGCCTCGACCCCCGCAGCCGCCTCGGCATGTGGGAGACGATCGAGCGTCGCGCGGCGGCCGGGACCACCGTGCTCCTGACCACGCAGTACCTCGACGAGGCCGACCGCCTCGCCGATCGTATCGTGGTCATCGACCACGGCACGGTGATCGCCGAGGGCACATCGGACGAGCTGAAGGACCGCGTGGGCGGCGAGCGGCTCGAGGTGCGGCTGGAGGACCCCGGCGACGCCGAAAGGGCGATGTCGGTGCTGGCCGAGATCTCCGCCGAGCCCCCGTCGCGCGACGATCAGGTGGTCCGGGCCGTGATACACCACCGCTCGGGCGTGATCGCGGAGGCCGTTCGCCGTCTCGACGAGGCGGACGTGGGCATCGATGACATCGCGCTCCGCCGGCCGACGCTCGACGACGTGTTCATCGCCCTGACCGGCCGCAGCGCCGAGGAAGAAGCCGAGGCCGAGGCGCGTGAGGAGGCCTACGCATGAGCGCGCTGGCGATGACGTTCTCCGACACGCTGGTGCTCGCCCGGCGCAACCTCAAGCGCATCCCGCGCCAGCCCGACCTGCTGATCGCCTACACGGTCCAGCCCGTGATGTTCGTGCTCCTGTTCGTCTACGTCTTCGGCGGCGCGATCGTGACGCCGGGGTTCGACTACGTCGACTTCCTGATGCCGGGCATCATCGCCCAGTCGATCGCGTTCGGCGGCTTTGTCACGGCGCTCGGGCTCTCCGAGGACGTGCAGAAGGGGCTAATCGACCGCTTTCGGTCCCTTCCGATGTCGCGCGCCGCCGTGCTCACCGGGCGGACGGGCTCCGACATCGTGCTCAACTGCCTGTCGCTGGTCGTGCTGTTCACCGTTGGCTTCGCCGCGGGATTCAACTTCGTGGGGGCCACCGCGGGCGAGATCGCCCTCGGCATCTTCCTGCTGCTGTTGCTGGGCTATGCCTTCTCCTGGATCTTCGCCCTGGTGGGGCTGTTCTCGTCCTCGCCCGAGACCGCGAACGCCATCGGCTTCACGGCGATCTTCCCGCTTACCTTCGCGTCCTCGATGTTCGTGCCCGCCGAGACGATGCCCGAGCCCCTGCGTTCATTCGCCGAGGCCAACCCGTTCACGACCATCACCGATGCCCTGCGCTCGCTGTGGCTCGATACGCCGCCGCACAGCGATATCTGGATGGCCTTCGTGTGGTGCGTGGGGCTGATCGCGGTGTTCGCCCCGCTCGCCGTCGCGCGCTATCGGCGCGTGTCGGCTCGCTGATCAGCGCCCGGCGATAGCCACCGTCCCGCCGAGGACGCCGCTGTAGAGAACGCCGGTGGGGCCGATGGCGAGCCCGGCGTAGTGCACGTTGAACAGCAGGCCCGTGCCGATCAGCCGCCGCCACACCGTCCTGCCGGTGCGGAAGTCGACGGCGGTGAGGTACCAGGCGTCCGGGCTTCCCTTGGGCTTCGTGTAGAGGTAGATCAGCCCGTTGGCCAGCGACAGCTTGGGCACCGTCGAGGGGGAGATCTCAGCGCTTTTCCACACCGTCCGGCAGCCCCGGCCGTCGCGGCGGATGTCCACGCGCTCCACGCCGGGCTGGGTGGTCTGCCCGTTGGAAGTGGCGTCGGGCGGCGGGAAGTAGCCGTAGTTGTTCTCCACGATCATCGAGCGCCCGGTGGCGATGATCGAGTTCTCGGTCGCGCTCGCGCCGCGGCGAAAGACCGGTTGCTCGCACACCACGCGGCGCCGGCCGGGGGGCAGCCGCTTGGCCCGCCGCATCACCACCACCTGCATGCGGTCGGCGTTGTCGGTGATGGAGAGGTACTTCTTGCCCATGATCGTCGGGGTGGTGCCCGATCCCGCGTCGAACTGGCCGGGCTTCTTCACCCCCACGTTGTCGTAGCGCCGGCGCCAGCTGACCTTCGGCGCTCCCGAGCGGCGCGCGTCGAAGCGGTACTGGGCCACGTCGGTGACCACGAACACGCCGCCACTGTCGTCGACGGCAAACGAGTTGCCGATCGCCTCGCCGGTTCGCTTCGTGCCGAGCACGCGCCCGCTGCGGGGATCCAGCGAACCGACCACGCCCTCGTTGCGGCTCACGAACCAGAGCCGCCCACTCCAGTCGGGCAGGGCCGAGTTGAGCTGGTCGCCCGCCGCAACCACCGAGCTCAGGTCGTAGGTCCTGACGCGGCGAAAGCTGTCCCCCTCGAGGGCGACGACGATGATCTGGCGCCCGATCGACACGACGGTGCGGTCCCGGTGATCGACGTAGAAGTAGGCGCCGCCGGGAGCCTGGAACGGGCTCACCCCAGGCGGGATCACGCGATCGGGCAGCCTGTGGGAGGCGATCGTGTCGAGCGTCCTCGGATCCATCAGGCGCAGCTCGACGCTGGCAGCCGACACGCAGGTGGTGATGAGACGCCCACGGCGGTCGAAGGCGATCGTGATCCCGCAGGAGCCGACGCCCCCGGCACCGTCGAAGGACTGCGAGAACATCCGCATCGGCCCGCCGAGCGGACCGGATTGACGGTAGGTGTCGGTCTGGTAGGCGTCGTTGTGGACGTTGCTGCGCCCGTTCGCGGCCATGAAGGGATGGCGCGGCACGCGCGGCGCGAACACCGGCCTGGGCTCGGCGACCCTGCCGTTGAACACGTCGAGCCCGTCGAGCTCCTCCGGGACCTGGGGGATCGGCACGGCGGCGGTCAGGGCGACAGCAAGCGCAGCGACGAGGTTCATCGGATTTGACCCACGGCGATGGCCGCCTCCTCTATCGCTCGATGCGCTTCGTCGCTGACGGACCCGGGCACGTCACAGCGAACCGGATCCTCATCGAATGCCGGCGCTACTCCAGCGAAGGCCTCGATGACGGCCAGGGTCGTGGCCGCATTGTGCTCGAGCGAGTATCCGCCCTCCTGGAACGCCACCAGACGGCCCGAACACAGGCTGTCCGAAGCTTCGAGAAGCAGGTCGGCCATGGCGCGGTAGCCGGGAGTGGTGAGCGCCATCCGTCCGAGCGGGTCGGCCGCGGCAGCGTCCTGGCCGGCGGAAAGCAGGATCAGCTCGGGCTCGTGCCGGTGCAGGGCAGGCAGGACGGCACGCTCCAGCGCGAGACGGTAGGCGCCGTCGCCACAGCCGTCGGGCAGGGGCACGTTCAGGCTGGCCACCCCCGGCGGCGCAACGCCGCCGGTGTCGGCGGGGTACAGACCGTCCTGGTGCAGGGAGACGAAGAGAACCTCGGGGTCGTCGATGAAGATCGCCTCTGTGCCGTTCCCGTGGTGCACGTCCCAATCGACGATCGCCACTCGCCTCAGGCCGTGGCGGCGCTGGGCGTGACGCGCGGCCACCGCCACCGCATTGACCACGCAGAAGCCCATGGAGGCGTCGGCCGTGGCGTGGTGGCCGGGCGGGCGGGCCAGCACATAGGCGTTGTCCACCTGTTCGCCGAGCACAGCGTCCACGGCCTCCAGCAGGCCGCCCACCGCCAACAGGGCGGCGTCCCAGCTGCCGGGACCAAGCCAAGTGTCCTCCCCAACCTCCACCGCCTCGGTTCGAGCCGCACCGGCCGCGATCGCCGACAGCGCCTCGAGATGACCCGGAGTGTGCACGTAGCCAAGCTCGCCCAGATCGCAAGCTCGTGCCTCGATCCGCTGCAGGCGTGCGAGTAACCCCGACCCCTCCAGGGCACGCAGCGTCCACTCCAGGCGCTGCGGACGCTCGAAGGGCTCGACCGGAAGCCAACCGGCGGAGTCGCCGCCGTTGCGGTGAGCCAGGAAGCGGTCGTCGTGGACGATGCCTGAACGTCGATCAGCCACGGCGTCCCCTGGACTCGACCTCGACCCCGAGCTGACCGTCCCCGCCCTGGCGCCGCGCGGACGCGCGCAATACGAGCGCGGCAAGAGCGAGCCCCACCAAGGTCACCGCGAGCATCATCGTCGCGGTGGCGTTCACGTCGGGCTTGAGCCCGAACTTGAGCGCGTTGAACACTCTCAGCGGCCAGGTCTGATTGCCCGCGCCCGAGGTGAAGTTGGAGATGATCACGTCGTCGAACGACAATGTGAAGGCAAGCAGCGCCCCGGCCAGGATGGCCGGGAACAGCCGCGGCAGGGTGACCTGGCGAAAGGTCGCGACGGGAGTGGCTCCGAGGTCTGCGCTCGCCTCCTCGAGCGTGGAGCCCATGGACACCACGCGCGCGCGCACGATCAGCGTGACCAGCGAGGCGTTGAACAGGGTGTGGCCCAGGAACATCGTGAGTAGACCCAGCTCGAAGCCCGCGTTCACGAAGAAGGTGAGCGCCGCGATGGCGATCACCAGCTCGGGCACCACCAGAGTGAGGAACAGCAGGATGTCGAAGGGGATTCGGATGCCCTTCTGGACACGCGCCAAAGCGAGCGCCGCCGCGGTGCCCAGCACCGTCGCAACCGCCGTGGAGGCCAGGGCTATGCGAAGCGAGCGTCCGATCGAGCTCGTGATCGACTCGTCGGCCAGCGCCTGGCTGAACCACTTGGTCGAAAAGCCCTCCCACAGCTCGACCTGGCGTCCCTTGTTGAAGGCATAGACCACGACCACCACGATCGGAAAGAAGAGCAGTACATAGACGAGCGTGGCGTAGCCCCCCAGCAGCCTTGGGGTGGGCACGAATCGGATCACCGCGGCCACGCAGGCCGCACCGACCAGGGCGGCGACCGCATTCGCCAGGGGGAGCTCGCCGCCTGCGACCTTCAGGAGGAAGACCACCAGCGCCAGCGCGCCGGCCACGGTGACCAGCGCCGCCAGCAGGGCGACCGCGCCGTGCGTGACCCTACGCACCGTACTGCTCCTCGGTGCGGGTCGAGAGGTAGAGATACAGCGCGATGAACATGGACAGGGCGCCCATCACCAACACGGCCAGGGCCGAGCCGAAGGCGTAGTCCTGCTGCTCGAGGAACGATCGTCCGATCACGTTGCCGATCAGGTCCACGCGCCCGCCTCCCAGTATCAGCGGGATGACGAACTCGCCCATCATGGGGATGAACACCAGCAGTGAGCCGGTGAGCAGGCCGGGCAAGGTCAGCCGGAGCGTGATCTGGCGAAAGGCCGACCAACCCGACGCGCCGAGGTCCGTGGCCGCTTCCACCAGGCGCCAGTCCATGCGCTCGAGCGTCGCGTACACGGGCAGCACGAAGAGCGGCAGGTAGTTGTAGACGATGCCGAGCTGCACGGCCGTATCCGTGTAGAGGATCTCCAGTCGACCGTCGGTGAGGCCGATGTCGGCCAGCCCGCGAGAGATGAAGAACGAGTCCGAGAAGACGATGAGGAACGACGACGTCCGTATGAGGAACGACGTCCAGAAGGGCACGATCACGAGCGCCAGCAGGAGCGTCTTGTGCCGGGAGGGGGCATAGCGCGCCAGCCAGTACGCGAACGGGTACCCCACGAGGATCGTGAGCAGCGTCCCGACCGCGGCGAACCTGAGCGTGCGCAGGAACGAGTCGATGTAGATCCGCTCCAGCCCAGCCTCGAAGCTCGAGAGATCGAAGCCGTAGCTGACCTCCCCGAAGCCAACCGGGGTGGCGAACGCGAACAGCACCAGGAAGCCGAGTGGAACGAGGAAGAACGCGGCGTAGAACGCGAGCGACGGCGCCGCGAGCGCCAGGGGATAGCTTGCGGTGCCTCGGCCCACCCGGGCGCCGCGGCCCAGCAGAGCCGCCAGCCCCAGGAATACCGGCAGCGACAGAAGGAGCAGCACTACTGCCGAGCCGAGCTGTAGGCCGAGTGTGCCGATTTGCGTATAGACGACGGCGACCAGCGCCACCGCGGCGAGACCGAGCACGGCGCCGGCCACGCGCCTTCCGGGAACAGACCCGACCCCCGCCCGAGCGGCGCGAGCCCCAGCCTCCACAGCTCAGGCGGCCTTGAACTCGGTGTAGGCGCGATCCCGCAGGCGGGAGCCGGCGGGAGTCTGTATCTGGGTCTCGTACTCCTCCAGCTGGGCCGGATCGACGTAGATGACCGGGTTGCCGGTGATGGCCTTGTCCGCGATGTCCTCCACGCCCCGCACGGGCACCGGGTACTGGTGGTACTCGGTCTCACGGGCAGCCCTCTTGGGGTCGAGCATGAAGTTGATCCAGGCGTGGGCCGCCACCGGGTTCTTGGCGTCGGCCGGGATCACCCAGTTGTCGACCCAGTACTCCGTCTTGCCCTCGGGGACCATGAACTTCACCTCGTCGTCCTTCTCCGCCCGCGCGGCGATGATTCGGGCCACGTCGCCGTTCCATCCGATGCCGAGGTCGATGTCTCCCTTCTCCCCGCGCGGGATGTAGGTGCTCGAGATCGTGTCCACGTACGGCTTGACCGACAGCAGGAGTTCCTTTGCCTCATCGATCTCGCCCTCGTCCTCGGAGTTCAGCGAATAGCCAACTGCGTTGAGCGCGGTGCCGAGGTTCTGGGTCGAGCCCTCGAGGAAGTTCACACGGGCATCCTCGTACTCCTTGAGCATCTCGTAGGCCTCTGCGAGCGTCTTCGGATCACCGTCGACGACCGCCGTCCTCCAGTAGAAGGAGGTGATTCCGTAGTCCTTCGGCACCGAGTACTGGTTGCCGCGGTCGTACTCGGTCTGGGTGAACTTCGGCTGCAGGTTTGCGAGGTTCGGCAACAGCTCCCTGTTGAGCTTGAGGGCCAAGCCCTTGTCGATCATCGTCTTGACCGCGTACCCGGTCGGAACGACGATGTCGAAGGCCGATCCCCCGGCGTTGAGCTTGGCGAGCAGCTCGTCGTTGGAGCCGTACCCGTCGGTGCTGATCTTCGGCCCCTTCTGGCTCGTGAAGCCCTTGTAGTTGGCCGGGTCGGAGTAGTCGATCCAGTTCGCCACCAGCAGCTCGTCCTCGATCGGCTTGTCGCTTGAGACGGACTCCTGGGAGCCGCTCGCGTCGTCGCCACCACCACCGCCGCCCTCGCCCGATGACCCGCCGCACGCGGCCAGCCAGAGCGACAGCGCCCCCGCGCCGCCCGTGTAGAGCGCCTGGCGACGCGTCAGCCGATAGGGCGCCAGGATCCTGAGGTCGTCACTGCCGTGGTCGTCTGCCGTCGCCATCTGTCTCCCCCTCTGGATTGTCATCAGCGTCGTCTGGGTTCCCGTCGGCGGTCTCGAGCAGCAGCGGCACCTCGGGCGTCCAGGTGAGCACGACCGGGTCGCCGTGGCGCAGGCCGACTACCTCCGCGTCGGTGTCTCGAGGCTGTACGGCGAGCAGCTCCGCGCCGTTGCGCAGCCGCGAGAGCAGGCGGACCTCATGGCCCACGAGCATCGCGGCGACCACCGTGGCGGGCTCGCCCTCGCCGTCTCTGCGCGCGGTCAGCTGCTCGGGCCGCACGCCGACCTTCACGCGCGCGCCCGGCTCCGCCTCGCTCAGCGCCCGCCCGATCGGCACGACCACGCCGTCCCCGCAGTCGGCCGTGAGCCGGCCGTTGTTCCGCAGCGTGCCCTCGAGGTAGTTCATCTCTCCGATGAAGCCGGCCACGAACGCCGAGTCGGGCCGGTCGTAGATCGTGTGCGGCTGATCGAGCTGCTCGATGCTCCCGCGGTTCATCACGGCCACTCGGTCGGCGAGCGCCATCGCCTCCTCCTGATCGTGCGTGACGATCACGAAGGTCATGCCGATGTCCTCCTGAATGCGCTTGAGCTCGATCTGCATCTCCTTGCGCAGCTTGCGGTCGAGCGCGCTGAGAGGCTCGTCGAGCAGGAGCACCCGAGGCTCCATGACTATCGCTCGTGCGAGGGCCACCCGCTGTTGCTGTCCGCCCGACAGCTCCGCTGGGCGCCGTTGCTCGAAGCCCGCCATGTGCACCAGCTCGAGCGCTTCGGCGGCGGTGCGAAGACGCTCGCCGCGCGACACCTTGCGCTGCTTGAGGCCGTAGGCCACGTTGTCGGCGACGCTCAGGTGCGGAAAGAGCGCGTAGTGCTGGAAGAGGGTGTTCACCTCGCGCTTGTGCGGGGGATCGCCGAGCACGGATCGGCCGCCGATCAACACCTCGCCCTCGGTGGGCTCCTCGAATCCCGCGATCACGCGCAGCGTCGTGGTCTTGCCGCAGCCGCTCGGTCCGAGCAATGCCAGGAACTCCCCCGGCCGCACCTCGAGATCGATTCCCGCCACCGCGACCAGTTCGCCGAAGCGCTTGACCAGCCCACGCAGCTCGATGTCGGGGGTATCTGACACGGATTCGGTGCGACAGTGCGCGGCCGATGGTTGAGGGGGCTGCACCGTAACCGAGGGGGCTGTGGCCCGCAAGCCTGGTTGACGCATCGTGGAGTTCGACACACCGTCACCGATTTCGGGCGCACTGCGCCCTAAAAGCGAGACAGTGACCAAGCTCGCCCCCGCTCGCGGGGACCCTCAGTCGATCAGGCGCTTCTCCAGCCGCGCGACGGCCAGCCGCCACAGGGCCACCGCGAACACGGCCAGCACTCCGACGCGGATCAGGTCGGTGGCCTCGAAGCCGAACGCCGCGTGGCGCACCAGCTCCACCAGGTGGTAGAGCGGATTCAGGTTGGCCGCCGCCTGGGCGCCGTCGGGCAGCTGGTCGATCGGGAAGAACGTGCCCGCCACCAGGAACAGCGGCGTCACGAGCAGGGTGGTCACGTAGTTGAACTGGTCGATCTTGGCCACGCTCGCCGCGGTGGCCACGCCGAAGGAGGCGAAGCCGAACGCGGTGATGAAGCAGAACAGCGGCACCAGCAGCATCCCCGCGGCGGGCGCGAGCCCGAATCCCATCGCCACGAGCAACGGGAAGCATCCGTACACCGAAGCGCGCAGCGCTATCCACAGCACCTCCGCGGTCACCAGCTCCTCGACGTCGACGGGCGCCGCCAGGATGGCGTCGTAGGTGCGCTGGAAGCGCTCCTTGATGAACGTGCCGTACATCGCCGGCAGCGCGCTCGAGAAGATCACCGCGGTGGCCACCATGCCGGTGCCGACGAACTCGACGTAGTCGAGGCCGTCGACCTTGTCCACGATCGTCGCGCCCAGTCCGAGCCCGAAGGCGAGCAGGTAGATCACCGGCTCGAGGACGCTGGAGAAGGTGGTCGCCTTCCAGAAGGTGCGGAAGTTGGCCACCTCGCGGCTCATCACGCCGGAGATGGCAGGCCATTCGAGGCGACCCATCCGAGGCGCCCGAGGTGCCGAGCCCTCGATGCTCATTCGGCCTCCTCGCCGGTCAGCAGCACGAAGACGTCCTCCAGCGTGGCCGCGCGCATCAACGCGTCGTCGGGGATCGCCCCGTTGGTGGCCTTCTCCGCGCCCATGATCGCCACGGCCGGCCCGGCGGGGCGCACGCGCAGGCCCTGCTCCTCGGCCGCGGCCCGGGCCTCCACCAGCCGCGCCGGCGGCCCGTAGACCTCGGCGGTCTGGCGCCCGGCGTGCTCTGCCACGAGGTCCGACGGACGCCCGCGGGCGATGATCTTCCCGTGTGTCATCACAGCCACCTCATCGGCCAGGCGCTCGGCCTCCTCGATGTAGTGGGTCGACATGAGGATGGTCGTGCCCTCGGAGCGCAGCGCGTCGATCAGCGACCACAGCTCGGTGCGGATCTGGGGGTCGAGGCCGACCGTCGGCTCGTCCAGCAGCACCAGCTGAGGCCGGTGCAGCAGCCCGCGCGCCAGCAGCAGGCGCCGGCGCATCCCGCCCGACAGCTCGTCGACCGCGTCGCGGCGCCGGCCGGTGAGACGCGAGAGCTCGAGGCCGCGGTCCACCGCCTCGCCCACATCGGGAACCCGGTAGAGGCGCGCGAAGACGGACAGGTTGTCCTCCACCGTCACGTCGACGTCGAGATTGTCGAGCTGTGGCACCACGCCCATGAGTGCGCGCGCCTGCTTCGACTGCCGCGGCAGCTCGTAGCCGAGCACCCGTATCTCTCCCGAGTCGGCTAGCGCCTGGCCGGTCAGCATCCTCATCGTGGTCGACTTGCCGGCCCCGTTGGGGCCGAGCAGGCCGAGGCAGGTACCGGCCGGCACGTCGAGGTCCAGCCCGTCGACCGCGGTGATCGCGCCAAAGGTCTTGACCACTGCGTTGAGCTCGATAGCCGCCATCGCCCGACGACGTTAGAGCAGCGGGCACCCCGAATTCTTGGATGTTCTTTACGCCGGCGCGCCCGTAGGCTCGAAGCTCACGCCGGTCAGCTGCTGGGAGACCTCCCACAGCCGCCGCGCCACTTCCTCGTCGCGTGCGGCCGCGTTGGGAGAGACCTTCTTCGGGTGGCCGCGCTGCTCGGCCAGACCGTCGGGGCCGACATACGTGCCGCCCACCACGCCCGGCTCGGTGGCCGCGTAGAGCGTGGGCAACGCCCCCATCTCGTCGCTCTGGGCGAACACCTTGTTGGGCACCACCATCAGCAGCTCGTCCAGCCGTGTCGGCCCCGCGTGCTGGAGGTTGGTCGCCGCGTAGCCGGGATGAGCGGCCATGCTCTTGATCGTCGAGCCGGCCGCGCGCAGGCGCCGGTCGAGCTCAAGGGCGAAGAGCAGGTTGGCGAGCTTGGACTGGCCGTAGGCGCGCCAGCGGAAGTAGCGTCGCTCGCCGCCCAGATTGTCGAACGCGATCTTCCCGATCCTGTGGGCTCCGCTCGAGAGCGTCACCACGCGGGCGTCCTCGCGGCCCTCGAGGCGGTCGATCAGCAGGCCGGTGAGCGCGAAGTGGCCGAGGTGGTTGGTGCCGAACTGCAGCTCGAAGCCGTCGGCGGTGCGCCGGTGCGGCGTGGCCATCACGCCGGCGTTGTTGATGAGCAGGTCGATCGGGCCATGCTCGGATCGCAGCCCCTCGGCGAAGCCGCGCACGGACTCGAGGCTGGCCAGGTCCAGCTCGGCCACCTGGACGCTGGCGGTCGGCGCCCGCGTCTCGATCGCGCGCCGCGCCTCCTCCCCCTTGCCCAGGTTTCGGCATGCGAGCACCACGTGCGCGCCCTTCCGCGCGAGCTCGCGCGCCGTCACGAGTCCCAGCCCGCTGTTGGCGCCGGTGACCACGGCCAGGCGGCCGCTCTGGTCGGGAATCTGCTCTGTGGTCCACTTCATGGAGGGGACGCTATCCGCTTGCGTACCCTGGACCCATGGCCCGCACCTACGACGAGATCACCGATCACATCCGCGGGTGGGTAGCCCGTCAGTCGATGTTCTTCGTAGCCACCGCTCCGCTGGCCGGCGACGGCCACGTGAACGTCTCGCCCAAGGGACCGATCGGCTCACTGCGCGTGCTCGGCGATCGCCGCGTGGCCTATCTCGACATCGGCGGGAGCGGGGCGGAGACCATCGCCCACGTGCGCGAGAACGGCCGGATCGTGGTGATGTTCTGCGCGTTCGACGGCCCTCCGCGGATCGTGCGCTTCCACGGGCGCGGCGAAGCCGTGCTGCCCGAGGACTCGCGCTTCGAGGCGCTGCTCGAGGAGGCCGACTTCGAGGATCCGTCGCTGCCTGAGGCGCGGCGCTCGATCGTGACCGTCGACGTGACCCGGGTCAGCGACTCGTGTGGATACGGCGTGCCGCTGATGAGCTTCGAGGGCCTGCGCAACCATCACGAGCTGTCCACGGCCAAGAAGCTGCGGACGGTCGGGCTCGACGGCTACCGCGCGTATCGCCGCGAGGTCAACGACGCGAGCCTCGACGGTCTGCCCGCCCTTCGACCGTAGGGCGCATCGGGCTTCTCAAACCTTGTACACGTGTACAAAGGGAGCGGGGCCGGGCGTGGCTAGTGTCGGGGCTTCACCCCTTCGGAGGAGCCACCCGTATGCCCAAAGTCCGCCAGAAGAACCTCACCGCCGCTCAGTGGAGTCCCAACGGGGGCATGCTCGGCGCGGTCGACCTGTCCGAGCCCATCAACTATCCCTTCGGCGAGAACGTCTTCTCGCCCGCCGTGCAGCGCCACCGCCTGCCCAAGGACACCTTCAAGCGCCTGCAGGCGACGCTGGCCAACGGCGAGGCTCTCGACCCATCTCTGGCTGACGCCGTCGCGCTCGGCATGAAGGAGTGGGCCCTCGAGAAGGGCGCCACCCACTACACGCACGTCTTCCAGCCGCTCACGGGGCTCACCGCCGAGAAGCACGACTCCTTCTTCGGGCCCACGAGCGACGGCATCGCCCTCGCCGAGTTCTCCGGCAAGGAGCTGATCCAGGGCGAGCCCGACGCGTCGTCCTTTCCCACCGGCGGCGTGCGCGCCACCTTCGAGGCCCGCGGCTACACCGCCTGGGATCCCACCAGCCCGGCCTTCATCCTCGAGAACCCCAACGGCGCGCTGCTCTGCATCCCCACCGCGTTCGCGTCCTGGACCGGTGAGGCGCTCGACGCCAAGATCCCGCTGCTGCGCTCCATGGACGCGCTCTCGCGCTCGGCCATGCGCGCCCTGAAGCTCCTGGGCGACGAGCAGGCGTCCCGGGTGTTCACCACCGTCGGACCCGAGCAGGAGTACTTCCTGATCGACGAGCAGTTCTACTTCGAGCGTCCCGACCTCATCAACACTGGCCGGACCCTCTTCGGCGCCAAGCCCCCCAAGGGACACGAGCTCGACGACCACTACTTCGGGTCGATCCCCGAGCGCGTGCTCGCCTGCATGATGGACACCGAGCGTGAGCTCGCCAAGCTCGGCGTGCCGGTCAAGACACGCCACAACGAGGTGGCGCCGGCCCAGTACGAGATCGCGCCGATATTCGAGAACTCGAACGTCGGATCGGACCACCAGCAGCTGACGATGCAGGTGATGCAGCGGGTGGCCCGCAACTACGGCCTCGTCTGCCTGCTGCACGAGAAGCCGTTTGCCGGGGTGAACGGATCGGGCAAGCACAACAACTGGTCGATGAGCACCGATACCGGCCACAACCTGCTGGACCCGGGCGAGACGCCGGCGGACAACATCAGCTTCCTGTTGTTCTGCGCGGCCGTGATCAAGGCCGTCGACAAGCATCAGGGACTGGTGCGCGCGTCGGTGCTGGGAATCGGACAGGATCACCGGCTCGGCGCCAACGAGGCGCCGCCGGCGATCATGTCGATCTTCCTCGGCGCCGAGCTCGAGAAGGTCTTTGGAGCCATCGTGTCCGGCCAGGGCGACCCGCACACCCCGGCGTCGGTGCTCGGGCTCGGCACGCCGGTGCTGCCGCCACTGCCCATGCACGGCGGCGACCGCAACCGCACCTCGCCCTTTGCCTTCACGGGCAACAAGTTCGAGTTCCGCGCGCTGGGATCGAGCCAGTCGCTCGCCTTCCCCAACACGGTGCTGAACACGATCGTGGCCGAGGCCATCGACGAGCTGGCCGACGACCTCGAGGGCAAGCTCTCGAGCTCCGACGACCTCGGCGCGGCGGTGACCGCGGTGGTGAAGGACGCCTACGCGAGCAGCGAGCGGGTGATCTTCGGAGGCGACAACTACTCCGAGGACTGGCACGCCGAGGCCGAGTCGCGCGGGCTCAAGAACCTGAACACCACGCCCGACGCCCTCCCCGAGGTCCTCGCGGATCCGACCGTGAGCGCCTTCGAGAAGTACGAGGTGCTCTCGCGCCGCGAGCTCGAGTCGCGCGCGGAGGTCTGGACCGAGCAGTACGTGATCCGGGCCAACATCGAGGCCGAGACCGGCGCGTCGATGGCACGCACCATGCTGCTGCCGGCGGCACTGCGCCAGGTGGCGCTCGAGGAGGCGGCGGGGATGGACACCCTCGCGTCCGAGACCCGCTCCCTGGTGGCCGAGTTCGTCGAGGCGATCGGCGCGCTCGAGGCCGCGAACGTCTACCCCGACGACGTCGAGGGCCTCGATCTGGCCATCTACGCGCGCGACAACCAGCTGACCGCGCTCGAGCGGGTCCGCGAGCTGGGCGACGCACTGGAGAAGCTCGTGGCCGACGATCTCTGGCCGCTGCCGAAGTACGCGGAGATCCTCTTCATCAAGTAGGGCGCGAGGGGCCGGGCTCGGCCCGGACCGGAGCGATTCCATCCTCGCGGAGGAAGGCCAGCAGCTCGTCGGCGGTCTCCCGCGGTGCCTCCTCGGCGGGGAAATGCCCGCACGCGCAGCGCGCGGCCGCTGCACGTCGGATGCGCGGTCGCGCCAGGTCTCGGGGACGTCGAAGAGCTGGGCGATCCGGCCCTGGTCGCCCCAGAGCGCCAGCAGCGGGCAGGCGATCCGGCGATCGAGATCCGCCTCGTCGTGCTCGAGGTCGATCGTGGCCGCCGCGCGGTAGTCCTCGCAGCTGGCGTGGATGGTGGCCGGGTCGCGGAAGCAGCGCCGGTACTCGGCCATCGCCTCGGGGGCGAAGATCGAATCGCCCGCGCTCCAGCTGCCCGAGCTTGTGCTCGAGGTAGTAGTCCGGGTCGGCGCCGATCAGCCGCTCCGGGAAGTCGAAGGGCTGGATCAGGAAGAACCAGTGGTAGTAGGAGGTGGCCAGGGCCTGCGACACGTTCGCGAAGACCGCGTGCGTGGGCACGATGTCGAGCACGGCCAGCCGGCGTCACGCGCTCGGGATGGTCGAGGGCCATGCGGTGGGCCACACGCCCGCCGCGGTCGTGGCCCACGACGGCGAACGAGTCGAAGCCGAGCGCCGCCATCGCCTCGACCTGGTCCTGGGCCATCGCCCGCTTCGAGTAGCCGGCGTGGTCCGGGGCCGGACTCGGCGGCTTCGACGAGTCGCCGTAGCCGCGCAGGTCGGCGGCGACGACGGTGAACGGTCGGCCAGCACGGGCGCGACCAGGTGCCACATCGCGTGGGTCTGCGGGTAGCCGTGGAGCAGCAGCACGGGCGGCCCCGAGCCGCCGATCACGAGGTTGACCTCGGCCTCGCTCGTCTCGATCCGGCGCGATTCGAAGCCGGCGAACAAGCCCGCTAGCGTGCGAGGCAGCGTGCGCGCCACGAGGTCGGCGATCAATCGGTAGCCGTTGGTGCGGGCGTGGATGTCGTGGAGATCGCAGTAGTAGGTGAGCTCACACACGCGCGCCACGGCCACCGGCACGGAGCCGTAGGGAAAGAGGGTGGTGACCTGATCGAGCGGCGATGTAGGCGCCCGAGGCCGCCGTGACGTCCACGAAACGGCCGCCCGCCGACGCGTAGGACTCCTTGAGGGCGGGATTGATCAGGCTGCGGAAGGCGACCACCGACAGCTGGGCGAGATTCTGCGAAGCGGCATCGACGTTGAGGAACGCTCCAGGATGACGTCGGGATAGGTGGTGCCGACGATCCGTACCTTCGGGCCCGCCGCGCGGCGCAGCCGCCGGGCGATGGTGGTCACGTTCTTCTTGATGGTCGCGGTGGCGGCGGTCACGCAGGCCACGGGGTCGGGCTGGCGAGCGCAGGCCGTGACGTCGTTGCCGCCGATGGAAACGGTGATCAGCGCCGTTTTCCCGCGGTGGGCGCGCAGGAAGCGCGCGGCGCGGCGAGCTGCGTGCTCTGCGGGTAGGAGCGCCCGCCCGGGCCGAGGGCCTGGGGGGCGCAGCCCTTTGTGCTCACCAGCGAGGCGGTGGTGGCGCCGCCGCAGCCGAAGTTCACCAACTGGAGCCGGTAGCCGCGGGCGCGTGCCACCCGGGGCACCTGGTAGACGAAGCCGTTGCGCGTGTTGCGCCCCGGCCCCACCGCCGCCGGCTGGTATCCGGATGCGTAGGAGTCGCCAAGCGACACCTAGAGGCGCTTGGGCGGCGCGGCCTGGGCGGCCGGAAGAACGCTCAGCGTCGCCGCGCAGGAAGAGGAGAAGAAGGCGGCGCGACACTGGCCCTAGCGGTGATTCACGGCCCGGCGGCGCCGGCGATTGCCGCTGCGCGGCCGCGAGCCGCCGTGCGAGCGCCCACCCGCCTCGCTCAATCCGCTCTCCGCGAACTGGGAATGCAGGCGCAGCTCATGGGCGATCTTGCCCACGTCGCTCGCCTGCTCGCGCGTGACGAGGGTGATACCCACGCCCCGGCGCCCGGCGCGGCCGGTGCGCCCGACGCGGTGCACGTAGGCGTCGCGGTCGTCGGGGGCGTCGAAGTTGATCACGTGGGTCACATCGTCGACATCGATGCCGCGCGCGGCCACGTCGGTGGCCACGAGCGTGTCGATCGAGCCGCGTGGAAGCGGTTGAGTGCCTTCTCGCGCTGGGACTGGGAGCGGTTGCCGTGGATGGCGAGCGCGCTGATGTTGTGGCGTCCGAGGCGCTTGACGAGGCGGTCGGCGCCGCGCTTGGTGCGCACGAACACGAGCGTGCGGCCGCGCTCGCCGTTGCCCAGCTCGCGGACGAGCGAGTCGAGCTTGTCCTCGTGGGCCACGGCGAGGAAGCGGTGCTCGGTGCGGCCCTTGGACTTCTCGGTGGCCAGCTCCTCGTGAAGGCGAGCGTCTTGGGTGTAGGCCCGCGCGATGCGGCCGGCGTCGCCCTCGAGCGTCGCCGACAGGAAGAGCGTCTGACGGTCGGAGGGCGTGCGGGCCACGATGCGGTCGACAGCCGGCCGGAAGCCCATGTCGAGCATGCGGTCGGCCTCGTCGAGCACGAGCACGCGGACGTTGTCGAGGCGCACCGCGCCGCGCGCGATCAGGTCCTCGAGGCGGCCGGGGGTGGCCACCAGGATGTGCGCGCGGCGGGCCAGCTTGGCCTGGCGCTCGAGGCCCACCCCGCCGTAGACCGTGGCCAGGCTCAGGGCCCGGGCGCGGGCGACGTCGGTGAGAGCCTCGGCCACCTGTACGGCGAGCTCACGGGTGGGCACGAGCACGAGCGCGGCGGCGCGGGCGTCTTCGGCCTCCAGCCGCTCGACCAGAGGCACGCCGAAGGCCAGGGTCTTGCCCGAGCCGGTGGGTGCCTTGACCAGCACGTCATGGCCGGCCAGCACGTCGGGTACGACGGTGCGCTGGACGGCGAAGGGTGTATTCAAGCCGTTGCGGGCGAGTGCGCCCGCTACGGCAGCTGGACACGCCGAGATCGGCGAAGGACTGCTTGGACATCGTTGCTCCTTGCTGAGCGGCCGCACATGCGGCCGCGATACGAACTGGGAGATTCGGCTGACCCAGAACGCAATGCTCGGAGACAAGAACCTCGCGGGCGGCGGCGCCGCCCACGTAATTGACAGTAGCAGGGGTTTCTTGTGCGTGGGGAGCCGCCTCAGCGCGAGGCAGGCACTTCGGCCCGCACCGGCGCGGCGCCGCGTGCTCGCGCTGGGCCTGGCGCTCGGGCGCGATCCGGACCACGTTGCGCGCCAGCCCGACCTTCTCCAGTCCGCCGATCAGCAGCGCGGAGGGATCGAGCAGCGTCTCCCAGCGCCGCAGGCCGTGGTTGGCCGAGCGAGGGAAGGCGTGGTGGTTGTGGTGCCAGGACTCGCCGAAGGAGGGCAGCGAGAGCCAGGCCACGTTCGTGGAGTGGTCGTCGGTCTCGAAGCGGCGGGTGCCCAGGAAGTGGCAGACCGAGTTGACGCTCCAGGTGATGTGGTGAACCAGGAAGATCCGCACGAGGCCGCCCCACAGGTAGCCGGTGAGCGCGCCGATCCAGGTGCCGGTGATGGCCCATCCGGCGAGCGGCGGGAAGCAGCAGGCTCAGTGCCACCAGGTAGGGGAAGCTGCGGTTGATCGCGCGCATGCCGCGGTCCTCGTAGAGGTCCTTGGCGTACTGCCGGGCGCTGGCCCGGCCCTGGGTGGAGAAGAGCCAGCCGGTGTGGGCGTGCCACAGGCCGCGCATGACGCCGGAGAAGCCGTCGCCGTGTCCCACGTGCGGGCTGTGCGGGTCGCCCTCCTCGTCGGCGTGGGCGTGGTGCTTGCGGTGGTCGGCCACCCAGCTCATCACCGGGCCCTGCACCGCCATCGAGCCGAGAATGGCGAAGCGGTACTCGAGCGGCTTGGGCACCGCGAAGGAGCGGTGGGTGAGCAGGCGGTGGAAGCCGACGGTCACGCCCGAGCGCCGGTGAGCACGTACATCACGGCCAGGATCCCGAGATCCGTGGCCGAGACCGCGCTGTTCCACAGCAGGACGATCGCGGCGATGAACGCGGCGAAGGGAAGGGCCACGGCAACGAGGTTCACGCGCTTCTCGAGTCTGCTCATGCCTAGAAGTATTTCCTGCGCCAGCATCTATGTACCGACGTGATTCGATGCGAACTTGCTCCACAGTTATGCGCATCACAGATGACAACTTCTGTCAAGAGCGAGCCGTGGCAAGCGCTTCCCGCCGAGGTGGCCGACCTGCTCGAGCCCGAGCTCGACGCGGTCACCGACGAGATACTGGCCACGATCGCGCGCGAGGTGCCCGACTACGCCCGCCCCTTCGAGGGCACGTTTGGCCACGGGGTGCGTACCGGAGTGACCGAGGCGCTGCGCCAGTTCCTCGAGCTGGTGCGCAGTCCTTCGGGCGCCCGCGGGCCCGGGCGGGAGGTGTACGTGGCCCTCGGCGCCGGGGAGCTGCGCCAGGGCCGGACGCTCGATGCGCTGCAGTCCGCCTACCGTGTCGGGCGCGCGCGTGGCGTGGCGGCGGATGGCCGCGGCGGCCCGCCGCGCCCGGCTCGATCCCGAGCTGCTGAGCCTGCTGGCCGAGTCGATCTTCGCCTACATCGAGGAGCTCTCGGCCGACTCGGTGGAGGGGTACGCGGAGGCCCGCTCGCGGCTCGAGGGCGAACGCCGCCGCCGGCGGCGGGAGCTGATAGCCGTGCTCTTGCGAGACCCGCCCGCCGAAGCGCCGGAGCTGCGTACTGCCGCCGCGGCGGCTGGTTGGCGCCTCCCGCGCAGCGCTGCCGCTCTGGCGTGCGCGGAGGAGCGAGCTCGACGAGCTGGCGCGCCGGCTGCCGCCGGACGCGCTCGCGTCCTCGGTGGAGGGCGTGGGGTGCATCGTGATCCCCGATCCCGACGGTCCGGGCCGGCGGGCCGAGATCGAGCGGGCGCTGCAGCGCCGGCGCCCTTGGCCCCTCCACCGCGCTCGCCGGACTGCCGGGCTCGTGGTCACTGGCGCGGCTCGCCCGCCGCGCCGGCCTGGCCGGGCTCATCGACGGGGGCGGCCTGGTGCGCGCGGACGACGTGCTCACCGAGCTCCTGCTGTTCGACAATCCAGCGCTCGTCGAGCGCCTCGTCGCGCGCCGGCTCGGACCGCTCGACGAGCTGACCCCCAAGGCGCGCCGGCGAATGGAGCTGACCGCCCTGGCCTACGTCCAGCACGGAGGCAACGCCGCGGCCATGGCCCGCGCCCTCGGCCTGCACGCTCAGACGGCGCGCTACCGGCTCACGCGCCTGCGCGCGCTTCTGGGGGACGCGCTCGACGACCCCGACGCGCGCTTCGAGCTCGAGGCGGCGCTGCGCGCGGTGCTGAGCGGTTCCCCTAGGTCGCTGCCCCCCCCTCGCTGAGGTTCAGTCTGGCGGGCGCGCGCCGATTAAGCGGTCCGAATGGTCGAGTCCGATCCGCGCTTGGCGCTGCGCTTCAGGTCGTTCTCGCGAGCGGCCGCGCTGGCCGCTGCCGCTCTGGGGGGCCTGGCCCTGCTCGGGTGGACTCTTGGGGTCGACGTCATGAGGAGCCTCGTGCCGGGCACCGTGACGATGAAGCCCAACACCGCCCTGTGCCTCATCGTCATCGGCCTTGCGCTCGCGGCTCTCGTCCCGCGCTACACCCGCCCGAGGGTTCGCACCGCCGCCCGGATCGGCGCCGCCGCGGTGGCTGCGCTCTCGTTGCTGGTGCTGAGCCAGTACGTGTTCGGCTGGAACGCGGGGGTCGACGAGCTGCTCTTCGACGACCCGCCCGGCGCGGTTGGCACGTCATACGGAGGACGCATGGCTCCGGGCGCCGCCCTGGCCCTCGTGCTGCTGGCGGCCGCCCTCCTCGTGTTCGACCGTCGCGGTCGCTACCGGCCCGCCACGGTTCTCGCGGCCCTGGCCGGAACCATGGGCCTGGCCGCCCTGTTCAGCTACACGAGCGGGGTCACGATCGTCTACGGAGTTTCGGACCTGAACCAGATGGCCGTGCCCACGGCGCTGGCCCTCACGCTGCTCGCGCTGGCCATCCCCTTCGCCCGGCCCGAATACGGAGTGGTGCGGCTGCTTGCGAGTCGCACGACCGCCGGGCATACGGCCCGCCGTCTGCTGCCCGCGGTGATCGTGATCCCCCCGTTGCTGGGACTGCTCAGGCTCGAGGGGCAGCGGCTCGACCTGTACGACACGCGCGTGGGCACCTGGTTGCTGGTGCTGGCCATCGTCTGCCTGGCCACGCCGCTGGCTTACCTCCTCGTGCGCTCGCTGCAGCGGGAAGAGACCGGGCGCCGTGACGCCACCGCCGCCCTCGAGACCCGCGAGCGTCACTACCGGGCGAAGTACCGGGCCGCGCGCGTGCTCACCGAGTCCACCGAGCGCGAGTCGGCGCTGGCGGAGCTGCTCGCGGCCGTCGGCCAAGAGCTCGACTGGCCGCTCGGTGCCGTGTGGCTCGAGGGCGAGGACGGCCGGCTGCACGCGCGCGCCGTCTGGGCCGCCTCCGAGGGCGCCGCTCGCGAGTTTCGCCAGTCGTGTTCGAACCTGAGTCTCGAGCCCGGGGCGGGGATGCCGGGATGGGTGTGGGCCGAGCGCACTCCGACCTGGGTCACCGACCTCTCGGCGGACGAGCGCTTCGTGCGCAAGAAGCTGGCGGCGCGGCTGGGCCTGCGAAGCACGATCTGCGTGCCCGTGATCAGCGGCGGCGTGAACTACGGAGTGATCGAGCTGTTCAGCAGCGAGCAGACGCGCGTGGACGAGTACCTGCTCGAGACGATCTCGACGCTGGGTCTCGAGCTGGGGCAGTTCCTGGAACGCACGCGGAGCCGGGGAGGAGCTGCAGCTGCAGGGCACGATCATGGCGAACATGGGCGAGGGGGTCTGCCTGGTGCGGGTCAGCGACTGGGCGATCGTCTACGCCAACGAGACCTTCGAGCGAATGTTCGGCTACGAGCATGGCGAGCTGCTGGGCCGGCCGGTGGACACGGTCAACGCGCCCAGCGAGCGCGATCCGGTTGAGGTGGCCGACGAGATTCAGACCGCCCTCGCGCGAACCGGCTCCTGGAGCGGGGAGGTCAAGAACGTGAAGAAGGACGGCACGCACTTCTGGTGCCAGGCCAACGTGTCCAACTACGACCACCCCGAGCACGGCACCGTGTCGGTGGCCGTGCACACGGACATCACCGCGCGAAAGCAGGCTCAGGAGGAGCTGCGCGAGAGCCGCGAGCGGCTGGCGGCCATCCTGGACAACAGCCCCACCGTGATCTTCCTCAAGGACGTCGAGGGCCGCTACCTGGTGATCAACCGGCAGTTCGAGCAGCGCTGGGGTGTGAGGCAGGAGAGCGTGCATGGACGGACCGACCACGAGCTCTGGCCGGCCGCGATCGCCGAGATGGTGCGCGCCAACGACCTGCAGGTGATCAAGGGCGGCAGGTCGATCGAGGTCGAGGAGGTGATCCTTGGCCGGACCTACCTGTCGGCCAAGTTCCCGCTCCGCGACGCGGTGGGCGACATCTACGCCGTGGGCGGGGTGGCCACCGACATCACCGATCGCAAGCAGGCCGACGACGCGCTGCGCCGCGAGCGACGCCATCTCGCCGAGGCGCAGGCGGTGGCCAAGATGGGCAGCTGGGAGTGGGACTTGGCCACGGGTGTCGTGGATTGGTCGGAGGAGCAGTACCGGATCTACGGGCTCGAGCCGAGCGAGGGCCATCCCCCACTCGAAGAGTTCATCGAGCTCGTGCATCCCGACGATCGCGAGCAGGTGGCGGCCCGGATACGGAGGTTGCCGGGCGATCCAAAGCCGGTACGAGGCCGAGTTTCGCCTCAACCCGGCCGGAGGCCGCGACGCGGTGGTGAACGTGCACGCCACCGTGATCCTGGGCGAAGACGGGAGGCCGGCCAAGCTGGCCGGAACCATTCAGGACGTGACCGAGCAACGCGCCTTCGAGGACGAGCTCACGCGCGCGCGCGACCAGGCGCTCGCCGCCACCAACCTGAAATCTCAGTTCCTGGCCAACATGAGCCACGAGATCCGCACGCCGATGAACGGGCTGATCGGCATGACCGAGTTGATGCTCGAAACCGATCTGAGCGCCGAGCAGCGCGAGTACGCCGAACTGGCGCGAAGCTCGGGAGAGACGCTCGTGGCGCTGGTGAACGACGTGCTCGACCTCTCGAAGATCGAGGCCGGGAAGCTCGAGCTGGACTGCGCGGGCTTCCGCCTCGGCGAGGCCGTGGAGGATGTGTCGGCGCTCATGTCGACCCGGGCGCGCGAGAAGGGCCTGCAGCTTTCCACCCTGATCGAGAGCGACGTGCCGGCGGTGGTTCGCGGGGACGAGCTACGCGTGCGCCAGGTGCTGAGCAACCTCGTGTCCAACGCCGTGAAGTTCACCAATGCCGGGGAGGTACGCGTGCACGTGAGTCGAGCCGAGGGCAACGGCGACGCCGCGACCGTCCGCTTCGAGGTGGGCGACACGGGCATCGGCATCGAGCCCGGACAGCTCGAGCGCCTGTTCGAGTCCTTCGAGCAGGCCGATCCCTCGATGACGCGCGAGTACGGAGGCACGGGGCTCGGCCTCACCATCGCCCGCCAGCTGACCGAGATGATGGGCGGCCAGATCTACGCCGCCAGCAATCCCGGGGAGGGCAGCACCTTCGGGGCCACGATCGCCTTCGCGGACGGCAGCGCGGACGCCTCCGGGCTCGAGGGCTTCGAGCCGCGCGCGGATCTCCAGGGAGTACGCGTCCTGGTGGCCGACGACAACGCCACCAGCCGCCGCGTGCTGCTGCATCTGGCGGCCAGCTGGGGCATGCGGGCGGTGGCGGTCGACAACGGCAGCGCGGCGCTGGCCGAGCTGCGACGCGCAGCCGAGGAGGGCGAGCCCTTCGAGAGCGTCATCGCGGACACGCACATGCCCGGGCTGAACGGGTTGGAGCTCGCGCGCGCGGTGCGATCCGAGCCCGAGCTGCACGCCACGCAGCTCGTGCTGCTCAGCTCCGGGCTCGACGACCGGCTGGCCGCGCGGCGTGCCGGGTTCGACTTTCACCTGTCCAAGCCCGTCCGGCGCTCCTCCCTCTACGAGACGCTGGTGCAGCGCAAGCGCGGCCCGCGTCCACCCGATGAGCCGGCAACGGACGCGGAGCCGGTCGCCGGCCTTCAGCCACCGGGGCCGGACCAGCCGCTCGTGCTGGTGGCCGAGGACAACGAGGTCAACCAGCTGCTTGCGGTGCGCATGCTGGAGCGGCGCGGCTACCGCGTCGGACTGGCCGCCAACGGGCGTGATGCCGTCGATGCGGTGGCCGCGGGCGCGTACGCGCTCGTGCTCATGGACTGCCAGATGCCCGAGCTCGACGGCTACGAGGCCACCCGGGCGATTCGCGCGGGCGAGGCGGAGCGGGGAAAGCCGCGGACGCCGATCGTGGCCATGACGGCCAACTCCATGAGCGGCGACCGCGAACGCTGCCTCGACGCGGGAATGGACGACTACCTCGCCAAGCCCCTGGACGCTGACGCCTTCGACGCCAGCCTCGAGCGCTGGGCGCCGGCCGCCGACGGTTGCGGCTCCGCCGCCCCGGCGTTGGACCGTGACGCCTACGAGCGCCTGCGCGACGACCTCGGCGAGTCGGACCTGCTGGCCGGCCTGCTCGACATCTTTCGCAGCCAGACTCCCGAGCACCTCGAGGCGCTGCGGGTCGCCGTAGCGCGAGACGACGCGGCCGAGGCCTCCCGCGTTGCCCACACCCTCAAGGGCGGCGCCCAGACACTGGCCGCCGCGCGAATGGCCTCGCTGTGCAACAAGCTGGAGCATGCGGCCCACGAGGACTCGCTGGAGGGAGCCTCGGGCCTGGTGGCGGAAATCGAGGCGGCGTTCGGCGAGGCCACGGATGCCTTGGCGGCGGAGCTGGCGGAGGCCCGATAGCTTCTCGCTCGCATGCGAGCGCTTCAGATCACCGAGCTCAGCGGACCCGACTCGGCGCTGGCGCTCGCCGACCTGCCCGAGCCCGAGCCCTCTCACATGCTCACCCCGGGCCGCGGAGTGGTGGTCGACGTGCACGCCGCCGGGGTGTCCTTCCCGGAGGTGCTGCAGACCCGCGGCGAATATCAACTCAAGCCGCCGCTTCCCTTCGTGCCCGGCAGCGAGGTCGGGGGCGTGGTCCGCAGCGCGCCCGAGGGCGTGGACCTCTCTCCCGGTGACCGCGTGGCCGCCCTCTGCATGCTCGGGGGCTTCGCCGAGACCGCGGTGGCACCCGAGTTCCTCACCTTTCCCCTACCTGGGGATTGGGACTTCGCCCAGGGCGCGAGCCTCATCCTCAACTACCACACCGCCATGTTCGCGCTCAAGCTGCGCGGCCGCCTCGCTGAGGGCGAGACCGTGCTCGTGCACGGCGCGGCGGGCGGGGTGGGCACGGCGTGCCTGCAGGTCGCCAAGGGCCTCGGGGCGCGCGCAATCGCCGTGGTGTCGAGCGACGAGAAGGAGCGGGTGGCCCGGGAGGCCGGAGCCGACGAGACCCTGCGCTCCGATGGCCCGTGGAAGGACGAGGCCAAGGAGGTCTCCGATGGCGGCGTGGACGTGGTGATCGACCCGGTGGGCGGTGACCGCTTCACCGACAGCCTGCGTTCCCTGCGGGAGAACGGCCGCTGCGTGGTGGTCGGGTTCACCGGCGGCTCGATCCCGGAGGTGAAGGTCAACCGCCTCCTTCTCAAGAACATCGAGGTGGTCGGTGCGGGTTGGGGCGCCTACGTGATGGACAAGCCGGAGGTCAACGCCGCCATCGGCGCAGCGGTGGGCGACCTCATCGAGAGCGGCTTCGTCCGGCCGCTGGTGGGCGCTCGCTACCCGCTGGAGCGCGCGGCCGACGCCCTCAACCTCATCGACAGCCGCAGCGCGACGGGCAAGGTCGTGCTCGACGTGCGCGGCGCTGACACACCCTCTTAGGGCGCTCTTACCCACCGCTGCCAACCTGGCTCGCATGGAGCTTCCTCCCGTCAGCCGTCGCCAGGCCATCGCGGGCCTGGGCACGATTTCGCTCAGCGCCCTGCTCGCCGCGTGCAGCGACGACGACCCGCAGCGGGCGGCGCAGACCGAGACCGCGACTGGCGACCCGTCCAACCTCTTCGACGACACCTCTTCCTGCACCCTCACCCCGGAGCTGACGGAAGGCCCCTTCTACTTCGACGTCGACTCGATTCGCAGCGATATCCGCGAGAACCGCCAGGGGGTGGCGCTGCGCCTGGCGATCCGGGTGCGCGAGGCTGAAAGCTGCGAGCCCATCCACAACGCCGTCGTCGACATCTGGCAGTGCGACGCCCAGGGGGAGTACTCGGCGGAGGGCGAGACGTTCCTGCGCGGTGCCCAGGTGACCAACAAGCAGGGCATCGCCGAGTTCCTGACCATTTATCCCGGTTGGTACCAGGGCCGCACAGTCCACAT
Organism: uncultured Thermoleophilaceae bacterium; assembly: GCA_963728155.1. Lineage (GTDB taxonomy): Bacteria > Actinomycetota > Thermoleophilia > Solirubrobacterales > Thermoleophilaceae > JACVRW01. Next base: position 731,307 of record CAVSJF010000006.1, read on the forward strand.
CCACGCCAAGGTCCACCTCGACAAACAGACAGTGCTCACCACGCAGCTCTTCTTCGACGAGAAAACTCAGAGACAGGTCTATGACAGCCAGGGCGACACCGACAACGCGAGCGACGGCATATTCGACGAGTCCCTCGTGCTCGCCACACGGTCGAGTGCCGGCGAGCACGTGGGCGCGATCTCGTTCGACGTAGCGCGCGCCTGATCCGGCCTCGACCCCCGGGCCAAAGAGGCTTACGGATCTTTCGACGACGGTACAAGGACAGCGACCGTGTCCATGTCCATCCTTAGCCAGTGAACTACCGGCCGCCCACGGGGGTCTTCGACGAAGCGTTCGAGAGTGACGGCTCCGTGCGCCCGGTGTACGCCGAGCTCGTCGGCGCCCTTGCCTCGCTCGATCTCGCGGCCCTGGCAGAGGCGGTTACCGCCGAGGCGGCCGAACGCGGTGTGCGCTTCGTGCTCGACGGAGTGCCCGAGCCCTTCATCCTCGACCCGGTGCCGCGCCTGATCGAGGCCGGCGAGTGGTCGTTGCTGGAGCGCGGCCTGTCGCAGCGCGTTCGCGCGCTCGACCGCTTCGTCGCCGACGTGTACGCCGACCAGGAGATCGTCGCTGCCGGGGTGGTGCCCGCCCGCGCGCTCGAGAGCTGCGATCACTTCGAGCCGGAGCTCGTGGGCCTGCCCCCCGCCCCGGTTCGCATCGCCGTTGCCGGCCTCGACCTGGTGCGCGGGGCACGCGGGCGCTTCGGGGTGCTGGAGGACAACGTGCGCACCCCTTCGGGAGTGGCCTACGCGCTGGCCGCGCGCGAGTGCGTGGACGCCGAGCTTCCGTCCTGGCTGGCCGACGGCCGCCGTCCGCTCGACGACGCCGTCGGCATGCTCCGGAGCACGCTGCGCGCCGCCGCGCCGGAGCGCGCGAGCGACCCGGCCACGATCCTGCTCAGCGACGGCCCCGAGAACAGCGCCTGGTACGAGCACGAGCGTCTCGCCGGCCTGCTCGGCATACCGATCGTCGGCCTGGGCGATCTCTCCGTCCGCGACGGCCGGCTCGAGGCCCGCGCCGGGGGGGCCCGCCTGCGGGTGGACGTGGTCTACCGGCGCACCGACGAGGACCGCCTGTCCGACGAGCATGGGGATCTGACCGATGTGGGCGCGAAGCTCCTCGAGCCGATGAAGGAGGGGATGGTCACCTGCGTCAACGCCTTTGGCACCGGAGTCGCGGACGACAAGCTGATTCACGCTTACGTCGAGGACATGGTCCGTTTTTACCTCGGCGAGGAGCCGCTGCTTCCCTCGGTCACGACTTACGATCCTGATGTGAGCGATCAGCGCGACGTGGTGCTCGACCGGATGGGCGAGCTGGTGATCAAGCCCCGCACGGGCCATGGCGGCCATGGCGTGGTGGTCGCGCCCCACGCGCACGAGGACGACGTGCGCGCCGCCGCCGAGGCCGTGGAGGCCGATCCGGGCGCGTTCGTGGCGCAGGAGACCGTGATGATCTCCACGCATCCCACGGTGATCGGGGATCGTCTCGAGCCTCGCCACGTCGACCTGCGCCCGTTCGTTTTCCTGGCCGGCGGGGAAGCGCAGGTGGTGCCCGGGGGGCTCACGCGGGTGGCGCTCGAACCCGGGGCTCTCGTGGTCAACAGCTCACAGCGCGGGGGCGGGAAGGACACCTGGGTGTTGTCGTGACCGCCCAGCCACTGGTCGGGGTGTCCACGTCCGAGGTGCGCCGGCGCGACGAGCACGTGACCGTGCCGCAGGGCGAGCCGCCGCGCAGCGAGCTGGCGCTGGGCGAGCGCTATCTGGAGGCGATGCGGATGGCGGGCGGGCTGCCGGTGATTCTCGCCCCCGTGCGCACCAGCGCGGTCGACGCGCTGCTCGACCGCCTCGACGCGGTGTGCCTGTCGGGCGGGCCCGATCTCCACCCCCACCACTACGGCTCGCCCGAGCACGCGGACCTCGGCCCGACCGAGCCTGAGCTGGATCAATTCGAGCTGGCGCTGGCCCGCCGGGCGCTGGCCCGCGGGCTTCCGGTGCTCGCCATCTGCCGTGGCATGCAGGTGATGAACGTGGCCCGCGGCGGAACGCTCTGCCAGCACCTGCCCGAGCTCGGCGGCGACGTCGACCACCGCCAGAGCCTTACGGAGGGCACGACCCACGAGATCAGAGGTGCTGCGCGGCAGCCGGCTGGCGAAGCTGCTCGGCGCCACCCAGCTCGAGGTCAACTCCTACCACCACCAGGGAATCGACGAGCTGGGCGACGGGCTGCGCGTGGTCGCCAACGCGACGGACGGCGTGCCCGAGGCGATCGAGGCGATAGCCGACGGCTTCGTCTTCGGCGTGCAGTGGCACGCCGAGGCGCTGGCCGAGCGCCCCGATCAGCTGGCGCTCTTCGAGGGCCTGGTGCGCGCGGGCGCGGAGCGTGCCGAGCGCTCCAGGGAGGCGGCGTGAGGCGCCACGCCGCGCTCCCGGACTGGGCGCACTGGAACGCCGATCCGCAGCGCCCGGCGTGGACGGTCGGGATCGAGGAAGAGGTGATCCTCCTCGACCCTGAGGACTGGTCGCTCGCTCATCGCATCGATGACCTGCTGCCGGAGATCACGCCGGAGCTCGCCGGACACGTGGCCGCCGAGACGCATGCCTGCACGCTCGAGCTGGCCACGGGAGTACACACGACGGTCGGCGAGGCCTGCGCCGAGCTGTTCGCGGTTCGCGGTGCTCTCGACACCCAGCTGCGAGAGCTCGACCTCCGGCCGGCTGTGGGCGGCACCCACCCCACCGCGCCCGCGGAGCGCACCAAGGTATCGGGCGGCGCGCGTTACCAGGTGCTCGAACGCGGACTGCGCGACCTGGCCCGGCGGGAGCCCACCTTCGCGTTGCACGTGCACGTGGGGGTGCCGCTGCCGGAGTTGGCCATAGCCGCCGCCGACCGAATCCGGGCTCACCTGCCGACCATCCTCGCGCTGTCAGCCAACTCGCCCTTCTGGCACGGGCGCGACAGCGGCATGGCCTCCATGCGCACGCCGCTCTTCCAGGCCTTCCCGCGAACCGGCATCCCGCGCCGCTTCGGAAGCTATCCCGCTTACGTGGAGGCGATCGACGTGCTGCTGCGCGCCGACGCCTTTCCCGAGCCGACCTTCCTCTGGTGGGACGTGCGCCTTCAGCCCCGCTTCGGGACGGTCGAGGTGCGGATCGCCGACGCTCAGACCACGGTGAGCGAGGTGGCCGCGGTGGCCGCGCTCATTCAGGTACTGGTGCGCCTCGAGGCCACCGAGCGCCTGGCGGGCGACGAGCTGCTGAACGCGCCCGAGGTGCTGGCCGAGAACCGCTTCCTGGCCGCCCGCGACGGGATGGAGGCGAGCATGATCGATCCCGCCGCCGACACCAAGGTCCCGGTCCGCCGGCTGCTCGAGCAGGCCACCGCCGCGGGCCAGGCCCACGCCCGCGATCTCGGCTGCGTCGATGAGCTGGGCGCCGTCGCCGAGCTGGCCCGGACTCCGGGCGCGGCGCGCCAGCGCGCGATCGCCGAGGAGCGGGGGCTCCATGCGATGGTGGCCGAGCTCTCGGAACGCTTCCTCGAGCCCGTGCAGCTCACCCCTGGAGAGCCTGCGTCGCGCTCGGCTGCATCCGGTTAGCCCCGAAGGACACGCGCACGACCGCGCCGCCGCCAGGCGCGTTGGCTGCCTCGGCGCGCCCGCCGTGGGCCTCGGCCGCCTGGCGCACTATGGCCAGGCCGAGACCCGAACCGGGCATCCCGCGGGCGTCCGCGGCACGGTAGAAGCGCTCGAACACCCGCGGCAGGTCGGCTTCGGCGAATCCCGGCCCGTGGTCGCGCACGGTCAGCTCGCCGCCGTGCAGTTCCAGCTCGACCGTGGTGCCGGGCGGGCTCCACTTGAGGGCGTTGTCCACCAGGTTGGACAGCGCGCGCTGGATGCGCTGCGGCTGCCCGCGGACCAGCGTCGGCTCGGAGCTCACGTCGAAGCTCACGCCGGTGCCCGCCCGGCTCTCCGCCCGGGCCACCACCTCGGTCACGATCTGATCCACCCGGACGTCGTCGCTCATCTCCCCCGGCTTCGTGCCGCGCGCGAGCTCGACGATGTCCGCCACCAGCGCCGTCAGCTCGTCGAGCTCCGACACCACGTCCGCCCGCAGCGCCTCGCGCTCGTGGAGGGGGAGGCGGTCGGCGCTCTCGAGGTTCTGGATGTTCGCCCGCAGGCTCGCCAGCGGCGTTCGCAGCTCGTGGCTGGCGTCGGCCACGAGGTGGCGCTGAGCCTCCACCGACTGCTCGAGCGAATCGAGCGTGGTGTTGAAGCTGCGCGCCAGCCGCCCCAGCTCGTCGCGGCCGCTCACCTCCATGCGCTGCGAGGGATCGGGATCGCCGGCGAGCTCCTCGGTGCGCCTGGTGAAGCGGCCGATCGGCGCCAGCGCGGTGCGCGCCACCAGAGCCCCCAGTCCCGCGCCCAGGGCGATCCCCGCCGCGCCGACCAGCACCAGCACCAGCACGATGTGGTCGAGCTGGCGGTCGACCTCGTCGAGCGGCCGGGCCACCTGGAGGGCCCCCCGGCCCCGTGGGAGCGCGACGGTGAGCACGCGCACGTGCACCCCGTCGGCGCTCAGGTCCGTCAGGTACTCGCCCTCGCCCGCGTCGGCGATCTCACGCGCGCGCGACTGCACGGGCAGCTCCCCGGTGGCGCTCGGGCGGCGCAGCACCCGGCCGTCGGGAAGCACCAGTTGGACGTATCCCTCGGCTCCGCCAAAGGCCGGCTGAGGCCCCTGGGGCGGGAAGCCTCCCGGCCCACCCCCGGGGCCGGGCCCACCGCGACCGCCCGCATCGGCCATGGAGGCGCGGGCGCGCAGGGAGTCGTCGACCTCGCCGCGCAGCTCGGCGCGCACGCCCAGGTACACGGCCGCGGCCACGGCGATCACCGCCAGCGCCACGGCCAGGCCCGCCGCCCCGGCGATCCGCGTGCGCAGGGTCACCGGTCGTCACGCAGCACGTAGCCGACACCGCGCACGGTGTGCACCAGCGGCGGCGCACCGGCGTCGGTGAGCTTCCGGCGCAGGTAGCCGATGTACACGCGCAGCGCGTTCGACGAGGGCCCGAAGTCGTATCCCCAGACGCGCTCGTAGATCAGCGAGTGGGGAAGCACGCGGCGCGCGTTCAGCATCAGCAGCTCGAGCAGCCCGTACTCGGTGCGGGTCAGCTCGACGAAGTTCTCCGCCACGCTCACTCCGTGGCGGGACGGATCGAGGCGCAGATCGCCGAACGATGGCTCACCGGGATCCCCGTCGGCCTCGGTGCTTCGGCGCAGGAGCGCTCGCAGCCGGGCCTTGAGCTCGCCCACGTCGAAGGGCTTGACCAGATAGTCGTCGGCCCCGGCATCGAGACCGTCGATCCGGTCCTCGATCGCGTCGCGCGCGGTGAGCATGAGGATGGGAACACGGTTGCCCTGGGCCCGCAGCCGGCGCGACACCTCGAGCCCGTCGATGTCGGGAAGGCCGACGTCGAGCACGACCGCGTCGGGGCGCGACTGCGAGACCTCGGCGAGGGCGGTTGCACCGTCACCGGCGGACAGCGTGTCGTAGCCGCCCAGCACCAGTGTGCGCCGCAGGGCATCGCGCAGGGGGCGGTCGTCGTCGACGATCAGGATCCTCATCCAGTGCATTGTGCCCGCAGAGGGCGGAGTCTTCGGCGATTCCTACGCCGCTCTTAGGTGCCTCCTACACACAGACGGAAGAGTCGCCTCATGCGATCACCCAAGAAGACAACGGCAATCGTCCTGGCCGGGGCGGTGGGGCTCTCCTCCGTCGCCTACGGCATCGGCACCCAAGCCGACGGCGGCTCCTCGGCCGCCGCGGGCTCCAACAAGACCGCGAGCAACGGCGCCGCGCAGCGCGGCGTCGCACCCCCCGGACTCGGAGTGAATCGCTCCGGTCCGGGCCAAGCCCGGCCCCTCGCGCAAGACCTCGCGCAGGAGCTCGGCGTCAGCGCCGACGCCCTGGGCGATGCCCTGCGCGACTTCCACGAGCGCGAGCATTCGGATATGCGGTCGGCCTTCGCCGCTTCGCTGGGCGAGGCTCTAGGCAAGCCGGCCGCGGACGTCCAGGCGGCGTTCGACGCCCTTCAGAGCGAGCGCGAGACGCGCTTTGCCGCGCGGCTCGCCGACGCGCTGGGCGTGGACGCCGACAAGGTGGCCACGGCTCTCGAGGAGCTCAAGGACGAGCGTCCCGAGCCCGGAGGGCCCGGTGAGCCCGGCGACTTCGCGGCCGACCTGGCCGAGAAGCTCGGTCTCGAGGCCGGCGATGTGGAGGCCGCGCTGACGCAGCTGCGTCCCGACAAGCGCGAGGGACGCCACGGCCGCCCGAACGCGATGCCGCTGAGCGCACTCGCCCAGGAGCTCGACGTGACGCGGGCCGAGCTGCGCAAGGCGCTGCGGGAGATGCGCGCGGGCGCGAACTTCCGCCCGCAGGACCGCCGCGACGAGCTGGTGACCTTCCTGGCTGAGCGCTTCAACCTCAGCGAGGCGAAGGTCGAGGCGGCGCTTCCCGAGTTCGCCGGGCGCGGACCCGGCGGTCCGGGCGGGCCGGGCGGGCCTCACGGTCCGGGCGGTCCGGGCGGTTTCGGCGGCCCGGGCCCGGGCGGCCCGTGACCTAGCGCGCCGTCTCCTGGGGGCGTAGGGTGCGCACATCCGGGCACCCTACGCCCGGCCCCTAACAAGGAGGGTCGGAATGACCTCAGTACGAGGACATACCCCCAGGACCTTCGTCCTCCTGTGCGGGATCCTCGCCGCGCTGCTCATCGCAGCGCCGGCGGGATTCGCGCGCACGCCGTCGATCGACTGGCAGGCGTGTGAGGACGCCGAGGGCTTCGAGTGCGCCACCGTCGAGGTGCCGCGCAACTACGACAACCCAGGCGGTCAGACGGTCGAGCTGGCCGTGGTCCGCCTACCCGCTCAGGATGCGGACGCTCGCATCGGCTCGCTGTTCGTCAACTTCGGCGGGCCGGGCGCTCCAGCGGTGTCCATCATCAAGGCCGCGGGCGCCGAAATGTTCGCATCTCTCAACGGCCGGTTCGACATCGTGGGCTTCGACCCGCGCGGCACCGGCGAGAGCGAGGATCCGATCGACTGCGCCGTCGACCAGGAGACGCTCGGCATCTACCGCCAGCCGTACCCCACGCCGGAGAACCTCGACGTGGACTCATGGGTCGACGTGAACCGTCGCTACGTGAACCGTTGCGTGCGGCTCAACGACTGGGAGGACCTGAGGTACGCCACCACGGCCAACGCCGCCCGCGACATGAACCACCTGCGGGCAGCGGTCGGCGACCGCAAGGTCACCTACCTCGGCTTCTCGTACGGGACCGCCATCGGCGCCACCTACGCGAGCCTGTTCCCCAACCGCCACCGGGCACTCGCGCTCGACGGCGCCTTCGACCTGGACAAGTACCTGAACAAGCCGCTGCTCTCGCTGCGCGAGCAGTCGGCGGGCTTCGAGAAGGGGCTGAACCGCTACTTCCAGGCCTGTGCGGCCGACCAGGCAGCGTGCCTGGGCTTCGGCGGCACCGATCCCTGGAACGCCTTCGACGAGCTGGTCGAGGCGCTCGACGCCAACCCCCAGCCCGCCTCGGCTACGGACCCGCGTCTCGTCGACGGCGACGACGTGCTGGCGGCGGCTGTGATCAACGTCTACGCGAAGCAGGCCTGGCCCTTCCTGACCGCGGCGCTGGCTGCCGCCCAGGGAGGGGACTACTCGCTGATCCGCCAGGAGGCGGATTTTGCGAACGACCCCGGGCTCGACGCCTACTTTGCGCTGGGCGCGCTCGAGCAGCGCTACCCGCGCAACGTGCTCGTCTACCTCGAGGCCGGCGAGCACTCGTGGAACCTGTTCGACCATTTCTGGTGGAACAGCGGGTATGTCGAGCTCCCGTACGGGCTCTTCCCGATCGATCCGCGCGGGGCCTACTACGGGCCCTTCGAGAACAGGGCCTCGTCGCCCACCACCCTCGTGGTGGGCACCACCTATGACCCCGCGGCCCCGTACCGCGGCGGGCGCCGGCTGGCGGCCGACCTCGGCAACGCTCGGTTGTTGACGATGCGGGGCGACAGCCATACCGCCTACGGAGGCAACTCGCCGTGCATCGACGCGGCCGTGGACGCCTACCTCGAGGAGGGGACTCTGCCCGCCGAGGGCGCGGTCTGTCGTCAGGAGGTGGCCTTCGAGGCGCCCCAGCTGCGCGGGCTGGCGAGAGCACGCGCCGCGCGGCTACTGCAGCCACACACTAAGCCTCTAGTCGAGCCTTAGTTAGGTCGCTGTTGGCCGTCGCCGTCAGCGCGCGGCGGCGGCCAGCAGCTTCGGCGCCACCTGCTTCTTTCGGCTCATCACGCCGGGCAGGTCGAGCACGCCACCGTCGGCCTCGCCGTCGAACGCGCGCTCCACCGGCGCCAGGTCTCCGGCCACCAGCAGGTCGCTGCCCTTGGCGAGGATGTCGGTGATCATCAGGGCGGAGAGCAGGTGGCCCTCGCGGTCCCGCTGGGCGTCGAGGGCCTCCATCAGCTCGTCCTTTCGCTCCAGCAGCGAGTCGCCCACCGTCTCGATCTGCGCGATCGAGATGGTCTGCCCCGCCTCGACCTCGTACTGCTTGGCGTCGTGGCCGACGATGTCGGCGGCGGCCACGTGCGACACGTCGGATGTGGACTCGAACATCTCGCGGCCGAAGTCGCTCGCCTCGAGCTCCAACACCCGCTCGAGGTACTCGACCACCGTGTGGTCGCGGTCGGTGGTGGTGGGGGAGTTGAGGATCACGGTGTCCGAGAGCACGGCGCCCAGCAGCATGGTCGCGGTCGGAGGTGTGGGCTCCATGCCCGCCTGGCGGTAGCGCTCGACCACGAGCGTCGCCGTCGAGCCCACGGGGTCGAACGTCGCCGCCACCGGCACCCTGGTCTCGATCGAGCCGATGTGGTGGTGGTCGAGAATCTCCACGATCTCCGCGTCCTCCACTCCGGGCACGCTCTGGGCCTGCTCGGCGTGGTCGACCAGCATCACCCGCCGAGGCGTGGGACCGACCAGGTCCGAGCGGGTCAACAGCCCGACCGGGCGGCCCGACGAGTCGACCGCCACCGCCGCCCGGTAGTCGACGTCCGCGATCTGACCCGCCACGTCGGCCAGGAGGTCGTCGCGGCGGACGGTCAGCGGCTCGGCGTCCATCAGCGCGTGGCACGGAGCGGCCAGGGTGATCATGCGGGCCGTGACGTAGGAGTCGAGCGTGGAGCTGACCACCGCGGCACCGCGCTCGCCGGCCAGCTCCAGCACGTCGTCACCGGGAACCACCGAGTTGCTCGTGACCAGCACCGCAGCGCCGCCCTCGAGAGCGCGGCGCTGCACGTCGGGCCGGTCGCCCGTCACCACCACGTCCCCCTCCTCGACCTGGGTCGGCGAGCGCACGTCCATCGCCAGGACCCAGACTCGCCCCGTGACCTCGCGCTCGCCCTCACCGGCCGCCAGCTCTCCCTCCAGGACCGTGACGATCGCGTCGACCCTGGTCGGCGCATCGAGGCGAGAGGCCTCGCGCGACTCGCGGATGTAGCGCCGGGCCAGCGCCCGTTCGGTCATCACCCCGACCAGGTCGCCGTCGTCATCGACGATCGGGAGCAGGTCGAGGCTCTCGCGCGCCATGGTCAAGCCGACCTGGCGCACCGGCTCGTCGTCTTGCGCGGTGGGGAAGCTCTCGCGCATCACGTCCCGCACCCGCAGTGAGATGTGGGGCAGCAGGTCGGGCACCGGAGCGCCGGCCCGCTCGATCAGCCACGAGGTCTGAGCGTTGAGCTCGCCCAGGCGGACCGGCGTGTACTCGGTGCCTGGATCGAGGCGGCGCTTGAGCTCGGCGTAGCCGATCGCGGCCGCGATCGAGTCGGCGTCGGGGTTGCGGTGGCCGGTGACGTAGATAGGAGGCACGAGAACGAAGGGCGTAGGGTCCCGCCGCGCATGATCTCAGTCGACACCGAGTCTTTCCTCACGGTGGTCATGGTGGGAGCGATCGCCGCCTTCGCGGCCGGGCTCATCGGGCCTCACCTCGCCGTGCCGGTGGTGGTGATCGAGATCGTGCTCGGGATCGTGGTCGGGCCGGAGGTCCTCGGCCTCGCCGACCCCGACGAGTTCCTCGAGTTCTTCTCGAGCCTGGGCCTGGGCATGCTCTTCTTCTTCGCCGGCTACGAGATCGACTTCGAGCGCATCCGCGGCGATCCGCTGAAGCTGGCCGCGATCGGCTGGGCGATCTCGCTCGTGCTGGCCTACTCGCTCGGCGGGCTCCTGGCCCTCACCGGGCTGGTGCTCTCGCTCCTGTTCACCGGGTCGGCTCTGGCCACCACGGCCATCGGCACGCTGATCCCGATCCTCAGCGACGCCGGGGAGCTGCGCACTCGCTTCGGCGGCTATCTGCTGGCCGCGGGGGCGATGGGCGAGTTCGGCCCGATCCTGCTGATCACCTTCGTTTTCTCCACCCAGAGCGCCACCGACAACGCGCTCATCCTGGCCCTCTTCATCCTGATCGCCGTGGCCGCCGCGGTGCTCGGGGTCCGCGGCGTCGGGCGCCACTGGACGCTGTTCGAGCGCACCCTGGAGACCAGCAGCCAGCTGGCCATCCGCGTGGCGGTGGTGGCCGTGTTCGCCCTCGCCACGCTGGCCGCCTCGCTCGGGCTCGACCTCCTGCTGGGCGGGTTCGTGGCGGGCGTGATCGTTCGCATCGCGCTGAGGGGTCACGAGGTGGAGGTCTTCGAGTCGAAGCTCACGGCCGTGGGCTACGGCTTCTTCATTCCCTTCTTCTTCGTGGTCAGCGGCGTCAACTTCGATCTGAGCGCGCTGACCGAGGAGCCGCTGCGCCTGCTCGAGCTGCCCCTCTTCCTGGCCCTGTTCTTCGTCGTGCGAGGGGTGCCCGCGCTGTTGCTCTACCGCCGGCGGCTCGATCGCCAGGCCCGCCTGGCCCTGGCCTTCTTCTCGGCAACCGAGCTGCCGCTGGTGGTGGCCATCACCACCATCGCCATCGACCAGGGCCACATGCGTCCCTCGACCGCTGCCTCCCTCGTGGGCGCCGCAATCCTCTCGACGACGATCTACCCGCTGGTGGCGCTGCGGCTCCGCGCCTGCTCCGTGATCGCCCGGGCGAACGGCAGCGGTAAAGGGGTTGCCTCCCCCGGCGCGGCGGCGGGATGTAAAAGCCGCCAACGGGGCGGGTCGAGTGACGGCCGGGGCGGATCTTGCACCCGGAGGATGCATCAATCGCCCCGCCCGGCGACCAGACACCCGGCCGGGGGCTGGTTTTGCATCCATCCGGTGCAGAATCGGCCACGCCCACCGTCCGCGCACCCGACGGGGCGGATCGCGCATCAAGCCGAAGCCGGCGCCACGCCGAATTGCCGCGAGCACCCAGCCAACCCGTCTTTGCTGCCGTAGGCACCCGCCAACCGCCGTCGCCTCGGGCCAGCCACCCACGCCGTAGCGCTAGCGCCTATCCGCAGATCGCCACCGCGACGAGCTGCCAGTTGCCGGTGGGCGCCGTGGCGTAGGCCGAGGCGGTCCAGCCGTTCCCGTTCGGCCCGTTGACGCTCAGGGCCACCGGGGTGCCTGCGGGCGCGTTCACCTGAGCGCCGCCGCCCAGCAGGCGCTTGCCCTTGGGGCAGTTCACCGGCGGCGCGGTCTTGGGCGTGGCGGGATCGCTGGCGGTCTCGCTGCGCACGCGGCGCACGTTCTTGACGTAGCGCGAGGCGTCGACTCCGGCCAAGCGCTGGACGTCGAGCGCGGGCTCGTTGATCTCCCGGTCGCCCAGCGAGTTGTCGGCGATGTCGGCACCGCCCAGCGAGCGGTCGTTCACGTCGAGCCCGCGCACCGCGCCGTCGCGCAGGTCGCGGCTCTGCACGCTCCCGCTGGCCAGGTCGCGCCCGGTGAGGCCGTTGTTGCGCACGTCCTCGGTGCGAATGGCGTTGTTCTCGATCTCGCGGCTGTCGATGGAGCCGGCGGCCACGCCGTAGGACACTCCGCCCAGGGAAACGAACAGGGCGATCGACGCGATGACGGTGGCGGGGGACAGGGAACGAACGGCCTTCTTCACGATGCCTCCTGGAGTGTTCGCGGACGTGTCTCGTGATCTACCCAGAGGAGCCGCCTACCGCATCCACCAGCGGCTGCACCCGCGGGCGGATCGGCCGGCTGAGGACGATGTAGCTCGTCGAGCGCCGGATCGCGTCGGAGGCCAGCAGGCGGTTCACGATCTCCTGGAGGTGCTCGGTGTCGCGTGCCGCGATCCGGCAGATCAGGTCCTGTGGGCCGCTGACCGCGTCGGCCTCCAGTACCTCGGGCGTGGCCTCGAGGGCCTCGATCGCGTCGGCTAGGCGCCCCTGTGTCAGCTCGAGCATCACGAAGGCCTCGATCGAGTGGCCGAGCTCGTGCGGGTCGACCTCGGGCCCGTAGCCGGTGATCACGCCGCGGGCCTCCAGCTTCCCCAGGCGGGCCTGCACCGTGCCGCGCGCCACGCCGAGGCGGCGGGACACCTCCAGCAGCCCGAGTCGCGGGTGGGCGCGCAGCTCGGCGATCAGGCGGGCGTCGAGGTCGTCGATCTGACTGGTCAAAGTGCACAGATGCTAGCGCGTTCGGTGGGCGAAACTGGGCATATTGCTCAGCTCCGCTGTGCAGAGTTGCAATCCGGACGCCGCCGAGTGCTCCACTGGGGCCATGTTCGAGGAGGGGCAGCTCTACTCACCGGTCACCGCCGCGGCGGACGGAGAGGTGACCGTCCATCTCAGCGACGACCATCCGGGAGCCGGCGATCCCGAGTACCGCCGGCGCCGCGCCGACATCGCCGCGCTCGCCCTCGCCTGGCGCCCGGGTGAGCCCGCGCCCGAGGTCGAGTACTCGGAGGCCGAGCAGAACGTGTGGCGCACCGTCTCGCGCGAGCTCGCGCCCAAGCACGAGGCTCTGGCCATCGGCGAGTTCCTCGAGGCCAAGGCGGCGCTCGACCTGCCCGCCGACGAGGTCCCGAGCCTCGACCTGGTCAGCGAGCGGCTGGCCCCCATCACCGGCTTTCGCTACGTCCCGGCCGCGGGGCTCGTCCCGCTGCGCGAGTTCTACGGCTCGCTCTCCGAGCGGCTGTTTCACTCCACCCAGTACGTCCGCCATCCCGAGCGTGCCGCTGTACACCCCGGAGCCGGACATCATCCACGAGGTCATCGGCCACGGGCACCTGCTCGCCTCCCCCACGTTCTCCCGGCTGCACCATCTGACCGGCGAGGCCACCCACCGCCTCCGCGACGAGGAGAACCTGCGCTTTCTCTCGCGCGTGTTCTGGTTCACCGTCGAGTTCGGGGTGGTCGTCGAGGACGGCGAGCTGCGCGCCTACGGCGCCGGCATCCTCTCCTCTTACGGAGAGATCGACGAGTTCCGCGCCATGGAGCACCGGCCGCTCGACCTACTCGAGATGGGCACGGCCGACTACGACATCACCCACTACCAGCCCGTGCTCTACCGCGCCGAGTCGATCGACGAGGTGCGCGAGGTGGTCGGCGGATTTCTCACGAGCTGCACCGACGAGTCGATCGCCGAGATGCGCTCGCGCGCGGGCGCGCCCGTCTAGAGCGTCGCCGCCAGCCAGTCCACCGCGCTCGGCATCACCTTCGGATCGATGTGGTGCGCGGCGTCGGTCTCGTGGTACTCGGGCTCGAGCCCTCCGCGCTCGAGAAGCTCGCGGGCGCGCCGGGCGAACTCCACCCCGATCACCGGATCGCTGCGGCCGTGCGCGATGAAGGCGCGCAGGCCGGGCCGGCTCTCGAGCTCGGGCGCCCATCCCTCGACCGTGGGCACGAAGCCGGAGAGGGCGAGCACGCCCGGCCGGCGCCGGGCGCCCGGGGCCGAGCCCGAGCGAGTAGCTCATCACCGCGCCCATGGAGAAGCCCCCGAGCACGGTCTGCTCGGCGGTGAAGCCCGTGCGCTCCCAGAGCTCGTCGTACAGCTCGGCGAGAGCCGCGACCGCCGCCTCGAAGGTAGGGCGGTCGGGATGACCAACCCGCTCCACGACGTACCAGTGGTAACCCGGCCACCCCGCCAGGGTGAGCGGGCGCGCGGGGGCTGACCACATGCAGTCGCCGCTGCGGATCGAGCACGTCGCCCAGACCGAGCAGATCGACCTCGTCCGCGCCGCGGCCGTGGTGTAGGACAAGCAGGCCGGCCGGATCGCCGCCGGCCGGGCGCTCGCGTACGACGAGGGCGCTCACCGCGCGGCAGGCTACCGGCGGCGGGCATGGCCCGGTAGGTTCGCCCTCGCGATGAGCACGCCCGATCGCTACGACCTCAACCCCCGCGAAGGTCCCGCGCACGCGGGGGTGGGCGCCACCTTCTGCGGCCGGCCGCTCGTCCAGGGGCCGGAGGGACTCGAGGGTGCGGACGTCGCGGTGCTCGGCGCGCCGTTCGACGACGGAACCTCCAACCGTCCCGGGACGCGCTTCGGTCCGCGAGCGATCAGGGAGGCGGACGAGTCGGGCCGCTATGGCCGTCCGAACATGACGTTAGGTTTGGATCCCTTCGACGTGCTCGAAGTCGTCGACTACGGGGACGCCGAGGTCGCGCCGGCCGATTTGGCCCGCTCACACGCATCTCTAACCGTCAGGTTGAGGGAGATACTTGGTGCTGGAGCGGTGCCGTTGGTGCTCGGTGGCGACCACTCGCTGTCCCTCCCCACGCTGAGGGTGTTGGCCGAGAAACACGGGCCCGGCGGGTACGCGGTGCTGCACTTCGACACCCACGCCGACACCGCGGAGGAGCTGTACGGGGTTCGGCTCTCGCACGGCACGCCGTTCCGGCTCGCGGTCGACGAAGGGGTCCTGCGCGGCGACCAGATCGTGCAGGTCGGGCTGCGGGGCACGTGGCCGGGCCCGGAGGAGTTCGGCTGGATGCGCGGCGAGGGTTTTCGCTGGCACACCATGGCCGAGATCGAGGAACGCGGCGTGGCCGCCGTGGTGGGCGACGCGACCCGGGCGGTCGCGGAGGCCGCTCCGCGCGCCTACCTCACCGTGGACATCGACGTGCTCGACCCGGCCTTCGCGCCCGGCACCGGCACGCCGGAGCCGGGGGGCCTGACCACCCGGGAGCTTCTGTGGGCGGTGCGCCACGCATCGCGCGAGCTCGACCTGTGCGCCGCGGACGTGGTCGAGGTGTGCCCGCCGTTCGACCACGCGGGCATCACCGCCCTGGCCGCCGAGCGGGTCGCTCTGGAGATGCTCGCGGGGATGGCGGCGCGCCGTGCCGGCTGGTCCTATCGCCCTCTCGCGCGTGCTCGCGCGCGAGAAGAACAGGCCTTCGCCGCAAGCCGCGGAAGAAATTTTTTCGTCAAAGTCCTCGTCAGACTTGTCCGAACGTGGCACCATGTAGCGCAGGCCTATGAACCGCCCCCCGATTCTCGGCGTTGCGATTACTGCTGCGGCTCTGCTCGTGCTGAGCGCCGGTACCGCGCGCGCCAACGCTCCGGCGCCGCTTCCCTTCGAGGGCGTGGACGCCGCGGAGCCCCCTACGCGCGCCGGCCGAACCGGCTCCCACGGTTCCCGAGGTCGTGGTCCCCGAGGTGCGGCGACGGACACCGTGGTCACCCTGCCGGTGGCCGCCTCCCGCGCCCGCTCTCCCCGATCCCGTGGTCACCGATCCGGTGGTCGTGGATCCGGTCACCCCCGTTGCGGTCGAGCCGGTCACTCCGGTCGAGGCGTCGCCGACGGTCGTCGACCCCGCGGTGCCCGATGAGATCGGCGCCGCAGATCCTTCGCCCGAGATCCAGCCGGTGGAGACGGAGACCGCCAAGGCCACCGCCACTCAGGCCGACGCCCCGGTTACCGACGGGCGGGCCATCCCCGGCGGCGCCTCGGGCGGCGAGCCTCCGGCGGGCACCGTCGGGTGTGATCCTCGAGCAGCTGCTGCCCACGGTCGAGCGCCAGCTGCGCGGCGTCGAGACCCAGATGAACGATCTTCAACAGCACCTGGCCGGTGGAGGCCAGCCGGCCGCCGAGAGCCTGGTGCGCCTGCGCAAGAGCCTCGAGCTGATCGCGCCGGCCCTCGCCGCGCTCGGCGCCCACGATGTCTTCGGCCGCCTCAGCCCAGAGCTCCGCGAGCTTCTCCAGCGCGTGCAGGCGCAGCTCGGCACCACCAACGCCACGGCCGCTGAGCTGGCGGCCGCTCTGCGCCGAGCCGGCGTGCGCGGGCCCGAGCTGGCGCTGCTGATGCGCGAGCTTCAGCGCTTCCAGGCGCTAGGTCCGTCGCTCGCGCCGGACCTCCAGCTGACGGCGAGCCAGCCGCTTTACGCAACTCCGGACGTTGCGTACACATACGGCGAGACGACGTCGATCGCGCCCGCGACTCCGGTCGCCTCGGGCCACGAGGCCGGCGGCTCGGACCGCCGCGCGGCGTCGGCGCCGGCCGCCGCGCCGGCCCAGCCGGCGGGCCCCGACCGATCTTCTCCCCCAGACCGCAGCCTCGGGATCGGCCAGTGCCGGCCCGGGCGGCGCCTTCTCCGCGGCAGGGCTCGCAGGCCTCGCCGCACTGCTCGGCACCCTCCTGCTGCCGCGGCTCCTGTCGCGGGTGCAGCTGCCGCTGATGCGTTGCTACGCAGCGGTGTTCCTGGTGCCCCTGCAGCGCCCGGGCTAACCCTCCCGCCCCAAGCGATAGATCCCTGGCCGGACCCCGATGGGTCTGGCCGCAAGACCCAATCGCAAGAGCAGGAGCAGCCCATGGGTTCAAGACTGGTGGCTCCCCACCCCCTTATCCCGGCGCCTCCACGCGCCGCACCAACCACAAAATTGAGGACAGCCAAAGCCCCGCCGATCACGGACGAGGCCGGCCGGCGCTGCCCGATGACGGCCATCGCCGGAATGCTGCGCAACGGCTTCGGCTCGGCCTCGGGCCGGGCGCCCTCGCCCTCGGCGGCCGACACGCTGCGTGAAGCGTGGCTTCCCGCCGAAGCGGCGAGCGGAGCGGCGGCCCGAACGATCGTCTCCGAGGCGGCGGCCGACGCCGGACTCGACGGCGGACGGACGTGGGACCTGATGCTCGCCACGAGCGAGGCGTTCGCCAACGCGGTCCAGCACGGCAAGCCCTGGCCCAACGAGTGCATCCTGCTCCGGGCCGAGAGGTGCGCGCAGGGCGTTCGCGTCGAGGTGACCGACTGCGGAAGCTTCGACAGTCAGCTCGCCCCGGCCGCCCTCGACGACACCAGCGGGCGCGGGATTCAGATCATCGCGGCGATCGTCGATCGCCTCGAGGTGCAGAACGGCAACGGCCGGACGCTGGTCCGCTTCGAGAAGCACGCCAACGGAGCGTGATGACGGGCGGGGTCACGATGAGAGCTCGACCGCACTCGCGACGGCTTGCCCGCGCGTGCTCGTAGACGATCACGGCCACCAGCACGGCCACGATGGACCCCGCCAGCACAAGTCCGGACACAACGCCACCCAGAGCGCCGATCGCCACACAGGCGAGCGCCCCGATCAACCTGCGAGGGGCTGATCGAGCCGGCCATGCGGAGGCGAAACAAAGAGAGAGCGACGAGATAGATGGCCGGTCCGGCTACCACAGCGGCCACCTCGGCGCCCGGCAGCACTTCCGTGGGATGCGCGATCACCAGCTCATCCCCCACCGCTGCCACGATCACTCCCAGCACGATCACCACGTGCAGATACGTATACGCATCCCTCGCGGCGAGGGTGCGGTTCTCGCTTCGCTCCAGTGCCTGCTGCGCCAGCGCGGCGGCCGAGTCGAAGTAGAGCCACCAGAGCGCAGCGGACCCCAGGAACGCGATCCCGAAGGCGGCCACCCGGGCCGCGTCGAGATCCAGGTCCGACAGCGTCGCTCCCGTCAGCACGATCGATTCGCCCAGCGCGATGATCACGAAGAGCTGGAAGCGCTCCGCGAAGTGGCTCGTCTCGAGCTCCCACGCGCTGGGATCCACCCTGGGCAGCCCGGGCACCCAGAAGGTCACGAGCGGCGCCCCGTAGTCGAGCGCCAGCGCGATCAGCCAGAGCACCACCTGACCGGTCCCTCCGATCACCGCACCGGCCAGCCAGAGGACGCCCCGAGGCCACGAACCACAGCAGGATGCGCGAGGCCCGCGTGCGCTCCCGTGACCCGGCAGGGGCGGCGACGAAGGTCAGGAAGGCGGTGCGGCCGACCTGGATGGCCACGTACCCGCCGGCGAACAGCAGCGCCCGGTCCCCGAAGGCATCGGGGATCGCGACCGCCATCACGAGGCTGGCCAGCATCACGGCGATCAACACCAGCCGCACCACGGGCGACACGGGATCGAGCTCGTTGGTGGCCCACGTCGTGTAGTTCCACGACCACCAGACCACGAGCAGGACGAGCACCGACTGCCCCACCCCCGTCCAGTCCAGGTGATCGAGCAGCAGGTGGGAGACCTGCGTGATCGCGAACACGAAGACCAGGTCGTAGAAGAGCTCGAGCGTGGTGGCCCGCTGCTTCCTCGCCGGCGGCCACCCGTCGTCCGTATCGGCCCATGCGGCCGGACTAAAGCACGATCGGGTGTGAGGGGTCTGAGATGCTGCTTGGGCATGGGCGCGAACTCAGACATGCTGCATCGAGGGCTACGAGGCCTGGAACCGCGACGACTGCGAGGCGTGGCTGCGGCTGCTCGACCCGGAAGTCGAGATCCGCACCTCGGGCATCTTTCCCGACCTGGCCGCGGTCTACCGCGGCCACGAGCGGGCCAGGAAGTTCTGGCGCCAGATGCACGAGCCCTGGGAGCTCTTTCGCATCGACGTGGAGGACATGCAGGAGGAGGGCGACTGGGTGGCCGCCGCCATCCGCTTCCGCGCCCGCGGGGTGGACAGCGGGGTCGATGTCGACATGCGCTTCGGCCACGCGATCCGCATACAGGACGGCCTGGCGATGGAGTTCGTGACCCGGCGCACCGCGGAGGAGGCGCGCGAGGCGCTGCCGCGGGCCCGGGCCGGCAAGCGCTCGACGGTCTAGCGCTTACGCAAGGCGGCGGCGGATTTACGCACGCGGCCCCGCGGCCTCATGGGGGCCCTCTGAAGGTCCCGCTCCGCCGGTCGGCGCTGACCCCGCCCCTGACCGCCCAGATGGGTTCCCGCCCGATCCGGCCCGGGCGGGAGTGAAGTCCCGATCCCATCTGCGCGGCCAGAACCGGCCCGAATGGGCGAGTCATCCCACCAGCTACGTCAGAAGACGGGCGTCTCGGTGTAGGTGCCGAACACGCGCTGCAGCGAGCCGATGATCTCGCCCTCGGTGGCGTGGACCCGGGCGGCGTCCAGGAGCGGCTCCATGAGGTTGCGGTCGGCCGCGGCCGCGTCGCGGAGCTCGTCCAGGGCGCGCTCCACCGCGGCGCCGTCGCGCCGCGCGCGGACCGCCTGCACACGACCGATCTGCTTGCGCTCCAGCTCCACCGGGATGCTGAGCAGCTCCAGGGAGCGGTCCTCGACCTGCTGATAGCGGTTCACGCCCACGATGATCCGGTCACCGCGCTCGATCTCCTCCTGCAGCTGGAAGGAGGCGTCGGCGATCTCGCGCTGCGGGTAGTTCTGCTTGACGGCCTCCACCATGCCCCCGAGCTCGTCGATGGTGGCGAAGTAGGCGTAGGCGGCCTCCTCGATGCGGTCGGTGAGCGACTCGACGAAGTAGGACCCGCCGAGCGGATCGATCGTGTGGGTGACCCCGGTCTCGTGAGCGATGATCTGCTGGGTGCGCAACGCCACCCGCACGGCCCCCTCGGTGGGGAGCGCGAGGGCCTCGTCATAGGAGTTGGTGTGCAGCGACTGGGTCCCGCCCAGCACCGCCGAGAGGGCCTCGGTGGCCGTCCGGACGATGTTGTTGAGGGGCTGCTGGGCGGTGAGCGAAACCCCCGCGGTCTGGGTGTGGAAGCGCATGAGCAGGGAGCGCTCGTCCTTGGCCCCGTAGGTGTCGCGCAGCTCCCGGGCCCAGATCCGCCGCGCGGCCCGGTACTTGGCCACCTCCTCGAAGAAGTCGATGTGGGCGTTGAAGAAGAAGGAGAGGCGGGGGGCGAACTCGTCCACCTCGAGGCCTCGCTCGAGCGCGTGCTCGATGTAGGTGAAACCGTCCTTGAGGGTGAAGGCGAGCTCCTGCTGGGCGGTCGAGCCGGCCTCGCGTATGTGGTACCCCGAGATCGACACGGGGTGCCATCGCGGCATGCTGCGGGAGCAGTACTCGACCATGTCCGTGACCAGGCGCATCGCCGGGTCGATGGGAAAGCACCACTCCTTCTGGGCGATGTACTCCTTGAGGATGTCGGTCTGGATCGTGCCGGCCAGCTGCTCGGCGGGCACGCCCTGGCGCTCGGCCGCCACCACGTAGAAGGCCAGCATGATGGCCGCCGGCGCGTTGATGGTCATCGACGTGGAGACCGACCCGGTGTCGATTCCCGCGAACAGCGTCTCCATGTCGTCCAGCGAGTCGATCGCCACGCCCTCGCGGCCCACCTCGCCCTCGGAGCGCGCGTGGTCGGAATCGTGGCCCATCAGGCTGGGCATGTCGAAGGCCGTCGACAGCCCGGTCTGGCCGTGGTCGAGGAGATAGCGGAAGCGCTCGTTGGTCTCCTCCGCGGTGCCGAAGCCGGCGAACTGGCGCATCGTCCAGAGGCGCCCGCGATACATCGACGGATAGACCCCGCGCGTGAATGGGAACTCGCCGGGGAAGCCGACCCGGTCAAACGGCGGAAGATCGTCGGGACCGTAGAGCGGCTCGACCGGCTCGCCGCTCAACGTGGTGAACAGGGCGTCCCGCTCGGGCGTGCGAGCAAAGCGCTCGCGATACCAGCGCTCGGCATCCGTCATCACTGCCGATGTAGGCGGAGGCCCGATATTAGGAATGTCGCATACCTGGTAGCTTGCCGTCAAGAGCGGTGGTCGCGCACGAGGAGGTTATGAACATGCCGGCGAGGATGCTCGGGGTGGTCGGAGGTGGCTTCATGGGATCGGGTATCGCCGAGTCGGCTGCCCGCGCGGGCTTCGACGTGGCGTTGGTCGAGCCGGAGGCCGCCGGCCTGGAGTCGTCGCGCGCACGAGTCGAGGGCTCGGTCGACCGTGCCGTGAGCGGCGGGAAGCTCGCCCCGGAGGACGCCGCTCCCCTGCTCGAGCGGATCGATTACTCCTCCGAGCTCGACGCCGTCACCGGCGCCGAGCTGGTCGTCGAGGCGGTGTTCGAGGATCCGCAGCTCAAGGGTCCGCTCTTCCGTCGCCTCGACGAGATGCTGCCCGGGGAGACCATCCTCGCGTCGAACACCTCGTCGATCCCCATAGCCCAGCTCGCTTCATGGACGTCTCGGCCCGAGCGGGTGCTGGGGCTGCACTTCTTCTCGCCCGTGCCGGTGATGAAGCTGGTCGAGGTGGTGGTCGCGCTCGATACGGCGGCCGAGACCGTGGAGCGCGCCGAGGCGTTCGTGAGCGAGCTCGGCAAGCGGCCGATCCGCACGAAGGACCGCTCCGGCTTCATCGTGAACATGCTCTTGGTGCCGTACCTGATGGCCGCCGTGCGTATGTACGAGGACGGCTTCGCCACCCGCGAGAACATCGACGAGGGCATGAAGCTGGGCTGCGGGCATCCGATGGGCCCGCTCGCCCTGTGTGACTTCATCGGCCTCGACGTGCTCTACGCGGTCTGCGACTCGCTCTACGAGGAGTTCAAGCGGTCCGAGTACGCACCGCCGCCACTGCTCAAGCGCATGGTCGTATCCGGCCACCACGGCCGTAAGACGGGCCGCGGCTTCTACGAGTACGAAGCCCGGCCCCAGGAGGTCAGCGCGGCGAGCCGCTGACGCCGTTCTCGAAATCGCCGGCGTCGAGGCGAACCCGGCGCAGGGTCTCCGACAGCGCCTCGAGCTCGTCCACATCCAGCGGGGCGGTGCCAAAGCGCTCGTCGTTGAGCGCCTCCGTGGCCTGCTCGGCCACCCTCCGTCCGCGCTCAGTGATGCGCGCCAGCGTGGTGCGCCGGTCCTGATCGTGGGCCAGGCGCTCGACGTACCCGAGCCGCTCGAGGCCGTCGATGGTGTTGGTCACGCTCGTCCGGTGCACCTGGAGGCGATCGCCCATCTTGCCCAAGGGCAGGGCGCCGCGACGGCTGTAGAACAGCAGCATCAGAGCCTCGTAGCGCGGGAAGGTCAGCTCGTAGGGACGCAGGGCGTGGTTGAGCCGAGCCATGAAGATCTGGTGCACCCGCATGATCGAGGTAACCGCGCTCATGGCGGGCGTCGCGCGGGTCCCCCAGTGGGAGTCCCACTGCCGCCGGGCCTCGGCGATCGGATCGAAGGACAGCGTCGTCACGACGCCGTCAAGCGTGGCACATGAGGTGGCCGGCGACCGCTTGACAGGCCCCTGACCCGCGCTTAGCATCGGCCCCCTCCATGCTCGAGCAGCTCACGGTGGCCTTCTTGATGGAACAGCGCACGACGTGACCGTTGCTCGCAAGCCGCCCGTGATCGGCGGCAGGGGTCTGACCAAGGGTTACCCGGGCGTGCTCGCTCTCGACCACGTCGACGGCGCGGTCAGCGGCGGAGTGATCCTCGGCCTCGTCGGCAAGAACGGCGCGGGCAAGAGCACACTGCTGAAGATCTACGCCGGCGCCGTCCAGCCCGACGAGGGTCAGGTGTACGTGGACGGCGAGGAGGTCCAGCTCAACACGCCCCACGACGCCACCAAGCGGGGGCTGGCCTTCGTACACCAGGAGCTGGCCGACGTACCGAACCTCTCGGTAGCCGAGAACATCGAGCTGGGGCTCGGATACCCCAAGCGGGCCGGAATCTTCGTGAACAAGCGTGCCCTGCGGCGAAAGACGCGCGCCGTGTTGGAGCGCCTCCAAGCCGACATCGATCCGGATGCTCCCGTCGGGAGCCTGAGCCTGGCCGAGCGCCGCCTGGTGATGGTCGCCCGCGGCATCGCCGCGGACGCTCGCCTGCTCGTTCTCGACGAGCCCACGGCGTCGCTGACCGAGGATGAGATCAAGCACCTCCATGACGTCCTGCGCTCGCTGCGCGACTCCGGCGTGGCCATCATCTACGTCAGCCACCGGCTCGACGAGATCCTGTCGCTGACCGACTACATCGGCGTGATGCGCGACGGCAAGCTGGTCTTCAACGCTCCCACCAAGGACGTGACGATGGCCAAGCTGATCGAGGAGATCACCGGATCGCTCGATGCGGCGCCCGAGACGCGCAAGGCCCGCCGGCCGTCCGGTGAGCGAGACGAGCTCCTGCGTGTCGAGAACCTCACGATCCCCGACCAGGTGGAAGACGCGAGCTTCGTCCTGCGCAAGGGTGATCTGCTCGGTATCGCCGGTCTGGTCGGAGCCGGCCGGACCGAGATGGTGCGCGCCATCTTCGGCGCTGACCGCACCTCGACCGGGACGGTCTCGATGAATGGCAGCCCAGTCGAGATCCGCTCCCCGAGACAGGGGCGCAGGGCCGGGATCGTGCTACTCCCGGAGGACCGTCGCCAGCAGGGGACGGTGCCAACGTTCTCGGTGCGGGAGAACGTGACGCTGCCGGTGCTCCACCGCTTCCGCAGGGGGCCGGTGCCCTTCCCGAACGTGACCCGCGAGCGCGAGGCGACCAACGGGTTGATCGACCGCCTCAACATCAAGGTGGCCGACCCCGAGCACCCGGTGCGCTTCCTGTCCGGCGGCAACCAGCAGAAGGTGGTGCTGGCGAAGTGGCTCGAGTCGGGCGCGGACGTGTTCATCTTCGACGAGCCCACTCACGGCATCGATGTCCAGGGCAAGGAAGAGGTCTACAAGCTCATGGAGGAGCTCGCCGACCAGGGCAAGGGAGTGATCTTCGTGTCGTCGGAGTTCCCCGAGCTCGTCGGGGCCTGTAACCGCGTGATCGTGATGCGCGAGGGTCGGATCGTCGGTGAGCTGGAAGGCGACCAGATCACCGACGCGGCGCTGGTCGAGCGCTGCTACTCCGACTGATTCGCAACAGCCCGACCAGACCCCCTCGCTGTCGGCTCAGGTGCCGCTGTCGTACTTGAACGAGATTCCCAGGCGCACCCTGAAGCTGGTGATGCCGCCATCCTCGATGGTTATGTCCTGCCTGATCACCTCGGCGACCCGCAGATCGCGGACGGTCTTGGCCGCGGTGTCGACCGCGCTGCGGGCGGCCGCCTCCCAGGACTCGGAGCTCACTCCGATGACCTCGGTGACGCGATAAACGCTGTCTGACATGTGACTTCCTTTCGTTGCCGGCGGAGAGCATCCGCAGCGTATGTGCCGGGAGGGCGCAGCCTGAACTGGCGGTTCAGACAGTGCGGGATGCGGCTCTCTGGTGGTCAGCCCACTTGGCAGTATCGTCCCCAGCTGTGGCGGCGACGAAGCCCGCGGATCTGCTCGTAGGGAGCAAGCTGGACGGGCGTGTCGCGTTCGTGACCGGCGGGACGCGCGGGATCGGCGCGGCGACCTGCCGAAGTCTCGCGAGTCAGGGCGCCACCGTGGCGGCGGGCTACAGCCACAATGCCGATGCCGCGCAGCGATTCCGCGACGAGATCACGCAGCTCGGCGCCCAGGCCACGATTCACCAAGGCAACGTCGGCTCAGCGGACGACTGCCGGCGTACGGTCGCCGAGGTGATCGGGCAGCATGGGCGGCTCGACATCCTCGTCAACAACGCCGGGATCACCGCGGACAAGACCGTCATATCGATGAGCGCCGAGGAGTGGGACAAGGTGCTGTCGGTGAACCTCTCGGGGTCGTTCTTCTGCGCGCAAGCCGCGCTCGCGCACATGCTCGAGCGTGGCACCGGCCGCATCGTGAACATCTCCTCGCTCGCCGGGCAGAGCGGCAATATCGGGCAGGCGAACTACGCCGCTTCGAAGTCCGGGATGTTCGGGCTTACGCGAACGATGGCGCTGGAGGCGGCACACGCGCTCCATCGCGCCGGGCAGGCCGGCGACGAAACGATCGGCCTCACGGTGAACTGCGTGGCGCCCGGCTATACGACCACGGACATGGTCGCCGAGGTGCCGGAGAAGGTGCTCGACCGCGTCAGGAGCTCGATCCCCGTCCGCAGGCTCGGCCGGCCGGACGAGATCGCCCGAGTGGTGCACTTTCTCTGCGCCGACGCCTCGGCCTACATCACCGGCCAGGTGTGGGGGGTCAACGGCGGACTGGAGATGTAGCCGCCTCGGCGGCAGCGACGAACTTCGTGATCTCGGGGTAGATCTCGCGCTCGAAGCGCGTGCCGCTGAACACGCCGTAGTGGCCGACCCCCGGCTGCAGACGGTGGAGCTTCCGTGAAGCCGGCACGCCCGTGCAGAGGTCGTGCGCCACGCGGGTCTGCCCCGGCGGGCACATATCGTCCTTCTCCGCCTCGATCGTCATCAGCGCCGACTCGATCGCGCCGGGGTCGACCAGGCGGTCACCCCACTGGAGACGCCCACAGGCGAGGTCGTGGTCCATGAAGACCGCTCGGGCGGTGTCCAGGTAGAACTCGGCCGCGATGTCCAGGACCGCGAAGTACTCCTCGTAGAAGGCCTTGGTCCGTGCGGCGTCGGCGTCGTTTCCCTGTGCCACGTCGCGGGCGAACCCCGCGACAGCGGAGAGGTGGCGGCGAGGATCCATCCCCATGAAGCCGGAGATCTGCAGGAAGCCCGGGTAGACCCGCCGCCCGGCGCCCCGGTGGGGCCGTGGGACCGTCATGATCGCGCGGCGCTCTATCGAGGCCGCCGTCTGCTTGCTCGCATACCGGTTCACGGGCCCGGGGTTGATGCGTGCATCGACCGGCCCGGCCAACAGAATCAGGCTGCGGGGCTGTGCCGGGTTGTCGTCCTCGGCCATCAGCGCGGTAGCCGCGATGGCCGCCACGCAGGGCTGGCATACCGCCATCAGGTGCGCCGGCCGGTCGGTCGCCTCCAGGAACTCCATGAGGTGCTCGATGTACTCGTCGAGGCCGAAGCGCCCCGCGGAAGCCGGCACGTCGCGCGCATTGCGCCAGTCGGCGACGAAGACGTCGTGATCGGCCAGCAGCGTCCGGATCGTCCCGCGCACCAGGGTGGCGAAGTGGCCCGCGAGGCCGGGAACGACGATGACCCGGGGCTCCGGCGTGGCCGTCTCCATCTCCTTGGCGAAGTGCCGCAGCCGGCCGAAGGGCGTCGCGATCACCGTCTCCTCCCGGACGGCGACCGGTTCACCGTCGATGAGCACCGACTCGATTCCAAAACGAGGACGGCGGTGGGTCAGCTGCCATGTGGCGAGCGTGTCGGAGATCGCCTGGCTCGTCCGTACTGGGGGTGCACTGGCCCACGGCTCGGGAACCCGCCTGAGTGTCTGCGAGCCGATCGCCGCCAGGCGGTGCACCGGAGTCGTCAGCGCTCGTCGAGCCTCGTATGCGTGGTACAGCATCGGAACATATGTTCGCACATCCCACGGCATCAGCCGGCCATTGCCTCGGGTCCCGGGGCGCGCTCGATGGGCTCGGCGGCCAGGAAGCCCTCGATCAGGCGACCCACGAGCGGGGCCTCGTCGAGCAGCAGCAGATGGCCCGCCTCGGGGACGACCTCGAGCGTGGCCCCCGGGATGGCGCGGGCGAGGTAGCGCGCGTTCGTGAGCGGCGCGAGCGGATCGTCGTCGCCGTGGAGCACGAGCGCCCGATGGGGGATTCGCCGCAGCCAGCGGTGGCTGCTCCAGCCCGCGGTCGCGTAGAGCTGCTGCCCGTAGCCCACGAGGCTCGGCGGGTGCGTCATGCGCAGGTCGAGGTTCGCGTTCAGGACCGCGGGGTCGCGCCGCGTGCGGCCCCCCGCCATGGCGGGAACGATCCGCTCCGCGGCTCGGCGGTTGTAGTAGCGCGCCGGGGTGAGCAGCAGACTCGCGACGAGAGGGTTCGGAGGAACGGACAGGGTCCCCGGCGTGGTCGCGGCAAGGATCAGGCGGTCGATGCGCTCCGGACGGCGGTGGGCCAGCTCCTGGGCCACCATTCCCCCGTGCGAATAGCCGAGCACGTCCAGACGCCGGCGGCCGATCACACCGGCCAGCTCATCGACCATTGCGGCGAGCTCGCGCATCCGGACGGGCCGGGGAAGCGCCGGTGAGAGCCCGCAGCCGGGCATGTCGAACGTGATGACCTCGCGTCCCGGAAGCTCGCCCACGAGCGGCTCCCACATCTCCAGTGGCGCGCCGATGCCGTTGATGAGCAGGAGGGGCGCTCCTTGGCCGTACCGGCGGATGCGCAGCCGCAGCGATCGCACCCGCACGAAAGCGGTGCTGCCCTTCACTCCACGACCGGCTCGATACCGCGAACGTATGAGCCCGGCGCCGGCTCGATGACCTTGTGGCGGCGATTCCCCAGCCGGGCCGGCGCCTTGCGGTTGGCTCCCGAGCGCTCACTCACCCAATCGCCCCAGTGCTCCCACCAGGTCCCGGGCTGCCGTTCAGCATCAGCACGCCAGGCGTTGTGATCCGGGCCGGGCTCCGGGCCCGCGAAGAAGTGAGCCTTGGGATTGCCCGGAGGGTTGACGAGGCTGGCGATGTGCCCGGCGTTGCTCAGGACGAACGTGCTGGGGCCGCCGATGAGCTGGGTGGTGCGGTAGCACCCCGTCCACGGGGTGAGGTGGTCGGTCAGCGCGCCGGTCACGTAGGTCTCGAGCTCGACCTTGCCCAGATCGACCGGGGTACCCAGCACCTCGATGCCGCCTCGGCCGGCCATGAGGTTGTCGGTGAAGATGTCGAGCAGCTGGCTGTGGAGCTTCGCCGGCAGGTTGGTCGGGTCGGCGTTCCAGGCCAATATGTCGAAGGTCGGAGGATCGTTACCGAGCAGATTGTTGTTGACCCAGTAGTTCCAGACCAGATCGTTGGGCCGCAGCCAGGTGAACACGTTGGCCAGGCTGCGGCCGTCGAGAACGCCGGCCTTCGACGAGCGCGCGCGTCCCATGTGAATGAGCGGGCTCGAGTCGAACAGCCCGACGGTGTTCGGCGTCGCGAAGTCCAGCAGCGTGACCCCGAAGCTGGCCGTGTTGACGCTCTCGTCGGACTCCGCCGCAAGGTGGCTCAGCACGGAGGCGGTGAGAATCCCGCCCGCGCAGAAGGCGAGGGCGTTCACGTCGTCGCTGCGGCTGACCTGGCGCGCCACGTCGAGGACACGGAGCACCGCCGCGGCGTAGGTGTCGAGGTCCCACTCGGCCTGCGCCGGGCCGGGGTTGCGCCAGCTGATCATGAACACGGGCAGGCCGCGGCCGACCAGGTACTCGACCAGGCTGCGCTGCGGAGCGAGGTCGAGGAAGTAGTACTTGTTGATCTGCGGCGGGATCACCAGGACCGGGCGCGACCTGATCTCCGGCGTCGTCGGCGTGTACTGGATGAGCTCGCACACCTCGTCGCGGAAGATCACCGCACCCGGCGTCGCGGCGAGGTTCTCTCCCAGGTTGAAGGCTCGCTTGTCAACCTGCGAGGGCATGCCCCCGTTGTGGCGGACGTCGCGCACGAGATTGCGGGCGCCGCGCGCGACGCTGACCCCACCCGTCTCGAAGGCGCGTTTGATCGCGGCGGGGTTTCCCGGCAGGGTGTTGGTCGGAGCGACGGCCGTCGTGAGGATGTCGGCGAAGAAGCGGGCGCGCTCGGTGTCGCGCCACTCGAGGTCCGCGCTGTCGACCAGCGACGCCACCGACTGCGACCAGGCGAGATAGAGCTGCATGACGCGCCGGTAGGCGGGATTCTCCTGCCACGCGGGATCCCGGAAGCGCAGGTCGCCCTTCGCGGGCGCGACCTCCGAGCGGCCAACCGCCACGCGCACGGCCTCGCGTCCCAGCCCGGCGACCCGCCCGGCATTGCCCCGGCTCCGCAGGGCCGTGTGCGCGAGCGACCGAAACATGTCACCGAGGCGCATCTCGCCGACCGGCTCGGCGCCTTCCACTGCTTCGGTGGCGCGATCCAGAGCGGGATCCGAAGGTGCCATTCGTCTCTCAACCTTGTCTTGTGCGAGGGGCGTCGCAGCAGTACGTGGGGCGGCGCCGATTGGGCCGCCCCACGTGACTGCTCACTCCATCGGTGTTCAGGTGTCCTTGCCGGCTACTTGCCGAACTCGGCCTTCCACTTCGCCTCGAAGTAGGCCGGAACGTCCACTGGCGTCTCGACGTACTCACCCTCGGGCGGCAGGTTCTCCTTCGTGATGGTCTCGTTGAAGAAGAGCTGCCCCACACCTGGGTACTCAGGCTGAGGCTTCAAGTCGAACGGCTTGTCCCGGGCGAAGTGCTGAGCCAGGGCGTCGTAGGCCATCCAGACCGCGGCGTCGTAGTTCGAGTCGACCACGATGTCGATCTGGTCTTGGCGCATGAGCGCCTGAGTGCCCAGGTCGGCGTGGAACGTCGCGATCAGCGGCCGGTCCGGGAACTTCTCGCCCGGGTAGGCCTTCGCGATCACAGGGCCGCCGGCCTGGCCCGTGGCGTCGAACGCGAACCAGAAGGCATCCACGTCCTTGTGCTGCGTCAGCTGGTCGGCGACCGTCTTGCGGGTGTACTCGAGCAGCTGGGTAGCGTCCGTCTGGGTGTCCGCGACGATTTCGATGTCACTCGCTTTCGAAACCTTGTCCTTGAGAACCTCCGTGCGGTCCGCGGCCCAGGGGGCTGGGTAGTCCTGGATGATCAGCTCGGCCGGCTTGTCCGTCACCTGCTCCATCCGCTTGATGATCGCGTCGGAGAGAACGGCGGCCTTCTCCTCCTCGCTCGGGTAGTAGCTGGCGTCGTAGCCGTCGCCCGACTCGCCCGCGTTCTGAAGGATGGGAACACCCTGGCTCTTCGCCTTCGCGATCACCGGCTTGATCAGTGATGTGTCGATCGCGATGGTCACAATGGCGTCGACGTTACGGTCAAGGAGGCTGTCGCCGCAGGCCACCATCTTGCGCGGGTCGCCCTGACCGTCGCAAGGAACCGACTTCCAGCCCAGGTCCTTAGCCGCCTGCTCCATGGTCGCCTGAAGGCGGTCGGCGGACTCGATGCCGCCCAGAATGCTGATGATGCCGACCGTCTTAGGATCCAATGTGACCTTCGGGCCTTCCTCTTTTGCTGCCGCACGACCGGCAGCCTGTGCTTCTTCGGTGCGCTTGCCCTCGCCGGCGCGGATGCCGGTGCCCTTGTTACCGCTTCCGCCCTCGTCCTCGTCGTCGCTGCCGCAGGCCCCCGCAAACAGCGCGAGCAACAGCACCGCCACGAGAGCAAGCACCCCCCGGCTCCGTTCGATCCTCATGTAGCTCCTCCTCCAGTTGCTTGTCGACACCTTCGGTTGTACGGCTCCTGCGTGTACTTCACATTGACCCCGTGTATCGGCTCGTTGAAGATGAGGACGGCGGTCATGGGCCTCCCGACCGCTGACCTAGCCGGCTGATCAGCACGGCCGAGATGAGGATCGTTCCCTGGACCAGGTTGATGACGTAGGTCTCGAGATCGAGCATCGTCAGGCCGGTCTGGATGGTGCCCAGGAAGAGCACGCCCACGATGGTCCCGGGCACGTTGAACGCTCCTGGGCGGAACACCGCCGAGCCGAGGAACGCGGCCGCGAAGGCCGGGAGAAGGAACGAGACGCCGGGGTTCGGCGAGTAGGAAGCCGAGCGCGACGTAATGAGGATGCCGACGATCGCGGCGGTCACGCCGACGATCACGAAGCCGGCGATCCGCAACTCGCGCACGCGAACGCCGGAAAGCCGGGCAGCCTCCGGGTTGCCGCCGACGGCGTTCATATAGCGGCCGACCTCCGTGCGGTCGAGCAGCACCCAGATCGCCGCCGCGATTGCCGCCGCGATCCAGATCTGGGTGTTGAGGCCGAGGATCTCCGAGCTGGCGATATTCGCGAAGTCGGGGTCGATGCCCGAGAAGACGGTCTCCTGGTCGGTGAACCCGAACTCGATCCCCGTGAGGATCGTCCCCATGGCGAGCGTGATGATGAACGACGCGCCGCCCAGCCCGGCGACCAGGAACCCGCTGATCAGCCCGGCGGCGATCCCCATCAAGAGCACCAGGACCACGGCCAGTCCCCACGGCATCCCGCCCTCGACCATCATGTAGGTGACGGCTCCCGCCGCGAGCCCGATCATGCCCGCGAAGGAGAGATCGAAGTCCTGCATCACCAGCACGACGGTGAGGCCGGCCGCGATGATCAGCGCGGGGGCGGCCAGCGTGAGGATCGACTCGAGGTTGTCGGTCGTTGGGAATGACTCCGACCGCGCCAGGCTGAAGATGATGATGGTGACCGCGAAAGCGATCAGTAGCCCGTACTTCGAGAGAAGCGAGTTGATGCCGTCGCTGCGGGAACGCGGCGGGCCGCCGTTCGGCGACTCCGGGCGAGCCGCCTGGGCCTCCGCCCCCGAGGTGGCGGCTTCCGCTCGAGTCGTCGTCTCGTCAGGCATCGCCCTCCTTCGTTCTAAGGCGCGCGCACGCTCCTCCGTGTCGGGCAGTGTCGTCTGGGCGACCGGGTGCCGCTACTAGCGCATCCGCTAATCACCCGCCCTCGGCGCGAGGGCGTCGCACGACTATCAGTTCCGCCAATACGCCGGGCCTGGCACCCTTAATAGCGTCGGCGCAGCCGGCAGCGGCCGTCGCGTCCCTGTCCACCGACGCGAGGAGACACCACCATGCCCCAGCATCCCCGGCCCGACCGATCCGCGCCGCCGCGTATGGCCTCGTACGAGGAGGCGCGCGCAACGTGGAAGGTCGACGTGCCGGAGCGCTTCAATCCCGTGATCGACATCGTCGAGCGCTGGGCCGAAGAGGCGCCGGACGACCTCGCGCTCGTGTCGCTCGGGCCGCAGGGCGAGACCGTTGCGGAGCACACTGCCGAAGGGCTCGCGCGCGAGTCGCGCCAGGCGGCACGGGCGCTCCTCGAGCAGGGCGTGGGACCGGGAGACCGGGTCTTCATCATGCTCGGCCGCGGTCCGGCGTGGTACGCCGCCATGCTCGGGGTGATGCGGATCGGCGCGGTCGCCATGCCCGCCCCCAATCAGCTCACCTCACGCGACATCGCCTACCGAATCCGCAGCGCCGAAGCCGTGGCGGCGATCACCGACGAAGTGGGCGCCGAGAAGATCGACGCGATCGAGGACCCCTCCCCGTCGCTGGTGCATCGCATCGCGTTGAACGGCGCGGCGCGCGACGGCTGGGCCGACTTCGAGGAGATCATGGCAGCCGCCGGCGACGGTGAGACGCCGGAATCGCCGACCGCGAAGTCCGACCCGATGATCCTCTTCTTCACCAGCGGGACGGTCAGCTATCCCAAGATGGTCCTTCAACCGGCCTCGTACGGACTGGGGCACGTTACGACCGCGCGCATGTGGCACGACCTCCGGCCCGGCGACCGGCATTGGACGGTCTCCGATACCGGCTGGGCCAAGGCCGCGTGGGGCGGCCTGTTCGGCCAGTTTCACGAGCGAGCGACGGTCGTGCAGGTCGCTCTGGGCAAGCCGGACGCGAACACGATCCTGTCGATCGTCTCCAGTGCCGGCATCACGTCCTTCTGCGCGCCGCCGACGCTCTACCGGCTGCTCGTGCAGGCCGACCTCTCCGCCCACGACCTCTCCGCGCTCCGGCACTGCACCAGCGCGGGCGAGCCGCTGAACCCGGAGGTCATCCGCGCATGGCGCGAGGGGACCGATGGACTGACCGTTTACGACGGCTATGGGCAGTCGGAGACCTCCGTGCTCGTCGCCAACTACCGGGCCGTGCCGGTGCGCCCCGGGTCGATGGGCAAGCCGGTGCCCGGATGGACGGTGGACGTGGTCGACGACGACGGCGGGCGGGCGCCCGACGACACGGTCGGCAACGTCGCCGTGCGGGTCGACGAGCAGCGGCCCGTCGGTCTCTTCGACGGCTACTACCGCGACGACGAGGCCAACGCGCAGGCGTTCCGCGACGGCTGGTACTACACCGGCGACAAGGCGTGGCGCGACGGCGACGGCTACCTGTGGTTCGAGGGGCGCGACGACGACGTGATCACCTCGTCCGCCTACCGCATCGGCCCGTTCGAGGTGGAGTCGGCGCTGATCGAGCATGCCGCTGTGGGGGAGGCCGCCGTGGTCGGCAAGGACGATCCGGAGCGCACTCAGATCGTGACCGCGTTCGTGACGCTGGCGTCCGGGTTCACCGGGAGCGACGAGCTCGCCAAGGACCTGCAGCGGCATTCGCGCGAGCTGACCGCGCCGTACAAGTACCCGCGCGAGATCCACTTCGTGACCGAGCTTCCGAAGACGGTGAGCGGCAAGATCCGGCGCAGCGAGCTGCGCGAGTGGCTGCGCGAGGGCATCCCGGCCGAAGCCGGCCGCGTCGGATGAGCGCGGCCGCCGGTCCCGAGTTCACGACGATCAGCTACGAGGTCGCCGATTCGATCGCGACGATCACGCTGGACCGCCCCGACGTGCTCAACGCGCTCGATCCGGCGATGGAGCGCGAGCTTCTGCAGGTGTGGGACTTCGTGGACGCCGACGACGCGGTACGAGCGGTGGTCGTGACCGGCCGCGGCCGGGCGTTCTGCGCGGGCGCGGACCTCTCCGATGCGGGAGCGGGATTCGACGTGGTGCGCCGCGCTCAGATGCGGGGCACCGAGGAGGTGCGGCCCGGCGACATCCCGCGCGACAGCGGCGGGATGATCTCTCTGCGGCTCTTCCGTTGCCTCAAGCCGGTCATCGCCGCGGTCAACGGCGCAGGCGTCGGATTCGGCGCCACGTTCCCGCTGCCGATGGACGTGCGCCTGGCCTCCGAAAAGGCGCGGTTCGGCTACGTCTTCAGCCAGCGCGGCGTGTGCATGGACGGCGCGGCGAGCTGGTTCCTGCCGCGTATCGTCGGCATGAGCCGGGCGCTGGAGTGGTCGATGAGCGGGCGCATCTTCGACGCCGCGGAGGCTCTCGACAGCGGACTCGTCACATCGGTGCACCCACCCGACGAGCTGCTGCCGGCGGCCTACGAGACCGCACGCCGGATCATCGAGAACAGTGCACCCGTCTCCGTCGCTCTCAACCGCCAGCTCCTCTGGCAGATGGCGGGCGCGGCGCACCCGATGGATGCCCACCGCCAGGAGTCGATCTACATCGCGCAACGCGGCGCCCTCGGCCGACGCGGACGAGGGAGCGCGGTCCTTCCTCGAGAAGCGCCCGCCGCGCTTCCCGCTGAAGGTCAGCAGCGACCTGCCGGCGGCGGCGCCGTGGCGCGCCGAGCCGGAGTTCGAGCGGCGCCGGCGAGGCCCGTCCGACGGTCCGGGCTCATGAGCGCCCAGACCCCTCGCGACGTGCTCGGCCGCCAGGCGGCGGCGGGGGCGCACGACGAGGTGCTCGTGGCGTGGGACGACTATCCGGTGCACCAGTCGGCCGACGTGCTGGCCTCGGTCACGCCCAGCCTCCCCGGCTGGGGGGAGCGCTTCTACTTCAACGCCCTGCGCCCTACGGGCGAGATCGCGCTGATCGTCGGAGCTGGGCTCTACCCGGCGCGCGGCGTGAGCGAGTGCTACTTCTGCCGCCAAGAGAGCGGGAAGCAGGTCAACGTCCGCACCTGGCAGCCGCTGCCGACCCCCGGCGCCGACGCCGGCGAGGGCGCGTTTTCGATGCGCTGCGACAGCCCGCTGCGGGAATGGAGCGTGACGGTCGACCATCCGGGCGACCGCTTCTCGGGCCGGTTCTCGGGATCGGTGCCGCCCTTCCTCTATCGCGCCATCGACGTCCCGGCCGACGAGCCCGGCGGCCCGTTCGACCTTTTTCGCCACTTCATCGCCGTCGGCAAATGGCAGATCGAGGAGGGATCGGACGTCGACGACGCCGGCGGGCTGATCGGGGTGCGTGACCGGACGTGGGGCGTCCGAACGCGCCGCCCGCGCCTGCACCTGTGGTCCGTATCCCAACTCGGCGACGGATGCCTCGCGCTCAAGCACCAGGAGCGCGCCGACGGGTCGGTCATGTTCGCTGAGGCCGCCCTGACGGAGGCCGACGGAAGCGTCCTCCGGCTCGACACCGTGGAGCACGACCTGGTGTTCGATCCCACCGAGCGCCAGATCGTCCGCGGCCGCCTCGAGTTTGCGTCCGAGCGCGGACCGCTCACGTTCGAGTTCGAGCGCGCGGGCACGGGCATCCGCCTCGCGGGCGCGGGCTACGACGACAGCCAGGGCGACCGCGGCACCACGAGCGGCGCACAACGCGATGAGTACGACCTCAGCGATCCTGGTGTGACCAAGAGCACGGGCCGGGGCACGATCGACGCCGGCGTCCGTGCTCAGGTCAGCGGAGCCTGGAGCGCGGAGGGGATCGGCGTGGTCGAGACCGCGATCGCTCGCAACCACGTTCGCTACGGCGCCCAGGTGACCCCCGGCTGAGGGGGACAGCCGTGTTCAACCCCCTGACTCCCGCCGACACGGTGAACGCCATGGGTCGCGCTGCGCGCGACTCCGCGCGCAGCGACGATCCCGGGGACGGGTTCGTCCGCGCGCAGCTTCTCTCGGTCTACAGCGCCTCTCGGCACCTGGGCGTGGAGCTCGCCTCGTTCGAGCCCGAGGTCCGCGCCTTCGCACGCGCCGTGGCGAGCGCCACCGGGCAGGCCGGCGAAGACGGCGAGCTCGAGCGCCTGGCGGGCCAGCTCGCCGAAACCAGCGATCCCCGGGCGGTGGGTGAGCTTGTCTGCGAGCTGCTCGACCGGCTGCGCGAAGACTCTTCCTCGCGCGCGCGCGCGCGAGAGCTGCACACGGCGGTGCGCTCGGAGCTCGTCAAGCTCATCGACAGGGAGGTCGAGCTGCTGGCCGACGTGATCGAGGGGCCCGCCCGGTGACCGACGAGCGCGCGGACGCGGCGAGCGCGGCCCTCCGGCAGGCCGGCGAGCTGGGCGCCGACGACCGCATCGTGCGCCTGGAGCAGCTCCTGGGTGGCTGGTCGCGCCACTCGTTCCTGGCCGAAGCCCGGACGACCGGGGACGCTACCCGCCGCTACGTGGTGCGGGTCAAGCCCCAGGGGGCGCTGCTCGACACCGATCTGGCCCTCGAATACCGCGTCCACGAGGCGCTGCAGCAGGAGGACGTCGCGATCCCGCGCGTCTATCACCTGGAGGAGTCCGAGGACAACCCGTTCCGCGGACCGTTCTTCCTCATGGAGTACATCGAGGGTGAGGCGCCGAACATGTACAAGGCCCCCGAGCGGGCTTGGCTCGAGGAGGACTGGAACGGGCCCCGGGCCATCGCGCAGGACATGCTCGGCAACCTCACGCGTATTCATACGCTCCCGCGCGAGCGCCAGCCGCCGCTCGTTCCCGAGCTGGACTTCGCGGACGTGGTCGCGCGCTGGCGGGCGGTCTACGAAGAGAAGCGGCTCGTCCGCGATCCGGTGATCGAGGAGTCGTATGAGTGGCTGGCCGAGCAGGCCCCGGCCGAGAGCCGGGAGGGCCTGGTCCACGGCGACTATCGGGTCGGAAACACGCTCATGGCCGGCGGCCGCGTACGGGGGATCCTCGACTGGGAGCTCTGCTATCGCGGCGACGTCCGCTTCGACCTGGGCTACCTGGTGCTCGACCGCATGGCGGGCAAGCACCTGCGCACACGCGGCGCCCTGATGGGCGCCTTCGCCGACGAGGGCTGGTTTCTCGAGCGTTACGGGGAGTTGACCGGGGCTCCGGTCGACCGCCCATCGCTGGCCCCCTTCGAGATGCTCGCCATCATGATGCTGCTCGCCACCCAGGTGACCGCCGTGTGGATGTACAAGCACGGACACACGACCGACTTCCGCATGGCGTGGAGCCGCTTCTCCTTCGCGGGGCTGCGCCAGGACATGGTGAGGTTGATGCAATGGTGACCCCGTCCGCGCCCACCCGAGGGGTCGTGGTCTTCGGCACCTCGCTCGACTCGATGACCCAGACGGCGGCCGCGGCGGACAGCGGCGGCTTCGACTCCGTCTGGACCTCGGAGCTCTACAACCGCTCGGCCACCGTGACGCTCGCCGCGCTGGCGCCCAAGACGAGGTCGTGCGTCATCGGCTCGGGGATCATGTACGGCGTGGGGCGCAGCCCGCTGATGCTGGCGGCTGAGGCCCGCGACCTGGACGAGCTGTCTCACGAACGTCTGATCCTCGGCCTGGGCAACGGCACACGGCGGATGATCTCCGACTGGCACGGCCTCGACGGCGACGCCCCGGCCGTGCGCATGGAGGAGCTGGTGCCGTTGCTGCGGCGCATCTGGCGCCTCGACGAGGGCCCGGTCAAGCACGACGGTCGCTTCTACCACCTGAAGATCGCCGCGCTTCCCGGTCTCGCCTCGGAGCCGCCTCGTGACATCCCGATCTACACGGCGGGCGTCAACCCCCGGATGATCGAGAGCGCGGGGCGCGTGGCCGACGGCCTGCTGGGCCACACGCTGTTCAGCCCGCGCTACATCGAAGAGGTGGTGCGCCCGGCGATCGAACGCGGCGCCCGCCACGCCGGCCGCGACCCCGGCGACGTCGCGCTCGCCACCTACACGCTCGCCTCGGCCCACGAGGACGAGGAGCAGGCGCGGCGCGAGGCCGCGGCCATGATCGCGTTCTACGGCTCGGTCAAGTCCTACGGCAACCTCTTCGACGTGTGCGGGTTCGGCCGCGAGGCGAAGGCCATGCAGGAGGCCTTCGCGGCCCAGGACGTCGGCGCCATGGTGGGCGCGGTGTCCGACGCGATGATCGACGAGTACGCCGTGGCGGGCACTCCCGCCCAGGTCAACGAGCAGCTGCGCCGCTTCGACGGCGTGGCCGACAGCGTCGTGCTCTCACCGCCGAGCTTCCGCGTGACTCCCGAGCGAGTCGCGGAGAACCTCGCCACGCTGGTCGAGCACTGCTCCCCGCAGCGCTGATGCTCAGCGGCCCTGCCAGCGGGGAGCGCGCTTTTCGGCAAACGCGCGCGGCCCCTCCTGGGCGTCCTCGCTGAGGTACACCGGCTCGTAGAGGCGATCACCCTCCTCGAGCGCCTCCGACCACCCGAGCTCGGCCGACGCGTACACGAGCGCCTTGCCCGCGCGCACGGTGAGCGGCGCGTTGGCCGCGATGACCTTGGCCATCCGCAGCGCCTCATCGTGGAGCTCGTCCGCCGCCACCACGCGGTTGACCAGCCCCAGCTCGTACGCGCGGCGCGCATCGAGCGGCTCGCCGGTGAGGAGAAGCTCCATGGCCACACGGGGCGGAATCAGCCACGGCAGCGGCGCCGCCCAGGGCGCGCCGCGCCCCACACGGACCTCGGTGATCGCGAACTTCGCGTGCTCCGCCGCGATGCACAGGTCGACCATCTGCGCCAGCAGAAAGCCCCCGGCGAAGGCGACCCCGTTGACCGCGGCGATCACGGGCTTGTCGACCTGCAGCGTGCGCTGTAGGTAGGGCAGGAAGTCCGGCGGCGGAACCTTCATCTCGGCTCCGGCCATCTCCTTGAGGTCGCCGCCCGCGCAGAACGCCTTCTCACCGGTACCGGTGAGGATCAGCACGGCGGCGCTGTCGTCCTCGGCGAAGCGCCTGAAGCCCGACCACAGGCCGTCGCGGACGGCCTTGTTCAGCGCGTTGCGCGCCTCGGGCCGGTTGATCGTCAGCCAGGCGACCTGGTCGGCCACCTCGTACGTGATCTCGTCCATCCTCGCGTCCTCTCGTGTCGTGCGATGCCTTGGTCAGATGCGCAGCACGCCGCCGGGGCTGCGCGTGATCGGAGCGTTGAGCACCGCCGAGAGCGACATCCCCAGCGTGTTGCGCGTCTCGACCGGGTCGAGCAGCCCGTCGTCGCGCAGCTCGGAGGTGAGGTGATAGGGATGGCTCGTCCCCTCGAAGTGCTCGTACACCTCGCGCTCGATCTCCTCCAGCTGGGCGGCGTCGGGTTGGATGCCCTGCCGGCGCAGGCTGGCCACGCGCACCTGGGTGAGCGTCTTCGACGCCTGCTCGGAGCCCATGATCGAGGAGCGCGAGTTGGGCCAGGCGAAGAGGAGCCGCGGGTCCCAGGTCCGGCCCGCCATCGCATAGTTGCCCGCCCCCTGCGACGCGTGGGCGAGCAGAGAGATCTTGGGCACGGTCAGGTTGGCCTGGACCATGAGCATCTTCGCCCCGTCCTTCGAGATGCCGCGCCGCTCGTAGTCCCGGCCCACCATGAAGCCGGTGATGCTGTGCATGAACAGCACGGGGATCCCATCGCGGTTGCACAGCTGCATGAACTGCGAAGCCTTGTTGGCGGCCTCGCTGAAGAGGACGCCGTTGTTACCGAGGATTCCGACCTTGAAGCCCCAGATGAAGGCCCAGCCGGTCACGAGCGTGTCGCCGTAGCCGGGCTTGAACTCGTGAAAGAGGCTGCCGTCGACGATGCGCGCGATCGCCTCGCGTATGTCGAACTGCTTCTTGATGTCGTCGGGGATGATCCCGTAGAGCTCCTCCGGGTCGTAGAAGGGGGGCTCGGGCTCGCGCCGGTCGCGGTCGGCCTTGGGCTCGCGCCCCCACAGCCCGACGATCTCCCGGGCGAGAGCGATGGCCTCGGGCTCGTCGTCGACGGCGTAGTCCGCCGTGCCCGAGACGGTGGTGTGCATGTCGGCTCCGCCCAGCTCGTCAGCGGTCACGTCCTCCCCGGTGGCGGCCTTGACCAGCGGAGGGCCGGCGAGGAACACGCAGCCCGTCCCGCGCACCATGATCGACTGGTCGCACAGCGTGGGGAGATAGGCGCCGCCCGCGGTGCACCACCCCAGCACGAGGGCGACCTGCGGGATCCCGGCGGCGCTCAGCAGGCACTGCTGCTGGAAGATGTGCCCCGCCTCGGCGTAGATCTCGTCCTGCAGCTGGAGGTAGGCGCCCCCCGAGTCGATGAGGTGCACGACCGGCAGCCGGTTCTCGAGCGCGATCCGCAGCGCGCGCACGATCTTGCGAACCGAGTGGGGGTACCACGCTCCACCCTTGAGCGAGCTGTCGTTGGCGATCACGACCACCTCGCGACCGCTGACGATGCCTATGCCGGACACCACCAGCGCTTGCGGCGCGTCGCCCCCGTAGGACTCCCCGGCCGCCAGGGCTGAGAGCTCGAGGAAGGGCGAGCCGCGGTCGAGCAGCAGGTCGAGACGGGCGCGCACGGTCAGCTTGTTCTGCTCTTCGAGGCGCTTCAGGGCTTTCTCGGGGCGCACGTGTCGTGCCGCGTGGAGGCGTTCGCGCAGGTCGCGGGCCAACTCCAGGTTGTGCTCGCGGTTGGCCCGGTATCCCGGTGAGGACGTGTCGACCTGCGATGCGATGCGCCGCACGTCAGTCGTCCTGCGGCGCGAGTGCCACGAGAGCCGCCCCCCGATCGAAGTTCTCGCCGACGTCCAGGAAGACGCGCTCCACCAGGCCGTCGCGAGAGGCCGTGATCTCGCTCTGCATCTTCATGCTCTCGATGACCACGAGCGGCTGCCCGAGGCTCACCAGGTCGCCGGTCTGGACGTCGACCCGCACGACCATCCCGGGCATCGGCGCAGTCGCGAGGTCGGCCTGGTCGGCACCCGCACCGAGGCGCTCGACCGGGTCCACCACGGTGAGCTCCCAGGCGCGGCCGAACGCGTGCACGAAGACCGAGTCGCCCTGGACGGCGATCCATATCCGCTCGACTCGGTCGTCGCAGCGCAGCTCGTAGCCGTCACCCGCGAGGTGCAGGCTGCAGCGGTGCGGGCGCCCGTCGATGAAAACCGTGGCCTCCTCGCCATGGCGCGCCACGTCGACCGGCAGCGGGGCGCCGTTGCTCAGCGCGATCTCGAGCGACATCTCAGGCCCTCCACTCCCCCATCGACGCGAGCGGCTCGGGCGCCGCGTCCCGGCGGTCGAACCGCGGGCTTCCCAATGCGGCCGCCGCAACCAGGCTGCGTTCCTCACCCTGGTCGGGCGGAGGCACGGCGAGCGCGTCGGCGTGCTCGTCGAGAAAGCCGGTGTGCGTGTTGCCCGCCGCGAAATCGGGATGCGCGAGCACACGCTCGAGAAAGGCCGTGTTGGTGACCGTGCCCAGCAGCACGGTGTTGCGCAGCGCCAGGCGGCCGCGCCTCACCGCCTCCTCGCGCGACTCTCCGTAGGTCACCACCTTGGCGATCATGGGGTCGAACGAGGCGCTCACCTGCTGACCCTCGACAACGCCGTGGTCGACCCGGATCCCTTCGCCGGCGGGAAAGCGCACCAGATGCAGCCGGCCGGTGGCGGGCACGAAGCCGGCATCCGCGTCCTCGGCGTAGACGCGGCACTCCACGGCGTGGCCACGCATGCGCACGTCGTCCTGGGTGAAGGACAGCGGCTCGCCGGCGGCCACGCGCAACTGCTCGGCCACGATGTCGATGCCGGTCACCTGCTCGGTCACCGGGTGCTCGACCTGGAGTCTCGTGTTCATCTCCAGGAAGAAGAAGTTGCGCTCCTCGTCGACGATCATCTCGACCGTGCCCGCCGAGACGTAGCCGACGGCGCGCGCCAGCGCCACGGCCTG
This sequence comes from uncultured Thermoleophilaceae bacterium, assembly GCA_963728155.1. Classification (GTDB taxonomy): domain Bacteria; phylum Actinomycetota; class Thermoleophilia; order Solirubrobacterales; family Thermoleophilaceae; genus JACVRW01. Next base: position 772,721 of record CAVSJF010000006.1, read on the forward strand.
GGCGCCCATGGCGTCCCGCGTCGCCTCGTCCACGAACGGCGAGGGGGCCTCCTCGATCACCTTCTGGTACCGCCGCTGGATGGAGCACTCGCGCTCGCCGAGGTGAACGACCGTCCCGTGCTCGTCGGCCATGACCTGAATCTCGATGTGGCGCGGGCGCTCGATGAAGCGCTCCACGAAAACGCGCCCGTCACCAAAGCTCGCGAGCGCCTCGCCCGACGCCCGTTCGAAAGCCTCCCGGCACTCGCCGGCGTCGCGGGCGATCCGCATGCCCTTGCCTCCGCCGCCGGCGCTGGCCTTCAGAAGGACCGGGTAGCCGATGCGGGCGGCCTCCTCGACCGCGTCCTGCACCGTGCGAACGGCGCCCTCCGAGCCGGGCACCGTCGGCACGCCCGCCTCGAGCGCGAGCCGCTTCGACTCGAGCTTGTCGCCCATGGCCCGGATCGCGTCGGGTCGCGGCCCAACGAACACGACGCCCGCCGCCGCGAGGGCTTCCGCGAAATCGGCGTTCTCGGCCAGGAAGCCGAAGCCCGGGTGCACGGCCCGCGCCCCGGTGCGCGCGCACGCCGCGATGATCGCGTCGGCGTCGAGGTACGCCGCCACGGGGGAGGACCCGAACAGCTCGACCGACTCGTCCGCCTCTCGGACGGCGAGTCCGCCCGCATCCTCCGTGTGGAACACGGCGACGCTGGCGATCCCCAGCCGGCGAAGCGTGCGAATCACCCGGACGGCGATCTCCCCGCGGTTGGCCACGAGGACCTTCTCGGGGAGCGTCACGCGGAAACGGCCGGGCCCGCCAGCAGCCCGCTGGCCTCCCACTCGGCCGGCACGGTCACGGGCAGCTCCAGCAGCATGGCCCCGTAGCTCTTGGCCTGCGGGTCGTAGCGCAACGTCGACGTTCCCCCGCGCCCGCCGAGCACGCCGTCGAGCAGGTAGTTGACCGCGGACAGTCCGGGCAGGTCCCAGCGCCGCACCGGCCCGTCGAGATAGTGGGCGAAGAAGCCTGCCACCCGCTCGGCGCCCACCTGTTCGTGAATGATCGAGGCGAACTCCGGCCGGCGCGCCATCAGGCCGATGTTCGCCTGGTTGCCCTTGTCGCCGCTGCGTGCGTAGGCGATCTGTCGCAACGGCACGGTCACTCCGGACGGGCTCGAGGACGGGACGTCATCGAGCGGCGGCGTGCGTGGCGTCTCCGGCGCGTACTCGCTCGACACCTCGACCGCGTGCACGTCGTCCCCGATGCGAAACTGCGCGGGCACCTCGGACTTCCCGAGCAGCACGTGAAATACGGCGATCGACGGTGCCACGCGGGGCCGACCGGCAAAGAATCCCGTCATCCCCTGCGCGACCAGCGCCATCGGCGCATATTCCGTCGAGAAGATCTCGAGCGCCGCCTTGTCGGCGTGGCGCGCGCCGATCTTCACCACCGCCTCGGTCGCCGCATCGTTTCGATGCGCTTCGCCCAACGTGTCCCCCGCTCCCACGACCTCGACCGAAGACTCGAGCAGCGGTTCGTGCCCGCCTGCCTCGAGCAGCCGCTCTACGCGCGCGATTAGCGCGTGACCGGTCCGCCGGGCCTTGCCCGCCGCATCCACACCGGCGAACATCGCCGTCGTCATCACGCGGAAGCCGTCCACGTAGGTGGCGGTGGTCTTGTACGTCGAAGGCGGCGCCGAGCCGCGGGCGCCCGAGATCGCCACGCGGTCGGGTCCTTCCTGCTCGAGCGTCACGCCGCGCCAATCGCACACCACGTCGGGCATCACGTATGCGCCCGGGTCGCCGATCTCGTAGAGAATCTGCTCACCGACGCTGCCGACGGAGACCAGGCCGCCGGTGCCCTCGGGCTTCGTCACGGTGGCGGTGCCGTCGGCTCGGCACTCGATGATGGGGAAGCCCATGTCCTCCCAGCCCGGGACGGACGCCCAGTCGGTGAAGTTGCCGCCGGTGCACTGCGGCCCGCACTCGACGATGTGGCCGGCGAGAGAGCCCGCCGACAGAAGGTCGTAGTCGGTGTCCTTCCAGCCGAACTCGTGCAGCAGAGGCCCGAGCACCACCGCGGAGTCCACGCACCGGCCGGTGACCACGATGTCGGCGCCGGCGCCAAGTGCGGCGGCGACGGGCCGCGCGCCCAGGTAGGCGTTCATCGTCATGAGGTTGGAGGGCACCGGCTCGCCGGTGAACATGTCGGTGGGCTCGGTGGCCAGCACGTCCTCGAGGCGCGGCGTCAGGTCGTCGCCCTCCACGGCGGCGATCCGAAGCGAGACACCGGCCACCTCAGCCGCCTCCTCGAAGGCCCGGGCGCACGCAGCGGGGTTGAGCGCGCCGGCGTTGGTGACCACCTTTATCCCGCGCGCGTGTATCTGTTCCAGAAGCGGGGCGAGCACGGTCACCGCGTCCTTGACGAAGCCGGCATCGGGATCCTTGCTGCGCGCCCGGGCGAGCAGCGCCATCGTGATCTCGGAGAGGTAGTCGGAGACCAGGTAGTCGACCTCCGCTCGTCCGAGGATCTGCTCGGCGGCGCCCCGGGTGTCGCCCCAGAATGCGGCCCAGCAGCCGATGCTCACGGTGTTCGGCACGGGCCAGACTTTAAATGAACGTTTATTTGATGTCAAACCCCCGATCTGAGACCTTTAGGGGGTGGCCGCACCCTCACTCCCTGCTCCTCCCGGGCCCGTCACCGGCGCCGACGCGACTCGCGAGCGGCTGCTGCGCGCGGCCCACGAGCTGCTCTACGAGCGGATGGGCGCGCCGGTCTCGGTCAGCGAGATCTGCGCCCGCGCCGGCGTCAACGTGGCCATGGTCAAGTATTGCTTCGGCGGAAAGGACGCGCTGCTCGACTCGCTGGTCGAGCGGGTCATGGAGGGCTTCCCGCGAGAGATCGAACGCCTTGCGCGGCTCGATATGCACCCTGCCGCCAAGCTGCGGCGCCACGTCGCGGAGATCGTGCGCAACTACGTCCGCTACCCGTACGTGAACCGTCTGATGAACGAGCGGCTGCTGGCGCGCAGGCCCGAGACCGTCGAGCGCATGAGCCGTGCCTTCGCCATCCCCGCGCTGGACCTCTACCGGGAGCTCCTCGACGAGGGGCGCAGGGAGGGCGGATGGCGGGAGATCGATCCGACGCTCTTCTTCTTCATGGTGATCGGCGTCTGCGAGTTCATCTTCTCCGCCCGGCCGTGGCTGGAGCACGCGTTCGACCAGCCGCTGGACGACGACCTCGTGGAGAGATTCATCGGTGAGGCGACAGAGCTGGTCGTCCGCGGGGTAAGGAGAACCTGAATGTGACGAACCGCGCTATCGTGCGCGAGGGGGAGAATGGGAACCGAGGAGCAGGGCGTTGCCGTGCTGGACCGCGGGTCGGGATTCGACCCCGTGGCGCAGCCATCCTCGGCCGACCAGGTGGAGCACCTGGCGCGCACCATCCGGGCGAGTGTCTCGGCGGACGCCGTCCTGATAGCCGAACGTCACCCTGACGGAACGCTCGTTCCGGCGGGCGCAGCGGGGATGACCGATTCCGCCGTAGAGCGCCTGCTTGCCGGACTCGAAGCGGGCGACGACCTGTCCCCCGGGGTTTGCGTCCCCCTCGCAGTGGAGGGCGAGCGCGTCGGGGTGCTGTGCATCCATCCCCGCGGCTGCGAGGCCCCCGATGACGACGTGCTGCGTTCGCTGGCCCGCCACGCGGCGCTGTCGCTCGCCCGCGCGCAGCGGTCGCGTTCACCCGGGCTCTTGCCGGGAGCGCTGGCGCTGCAGGAGGAGTTCGACCGGCTCGTGCTGTCTACGACGTGCGAGGAAGAGCTGAGCGCGATGGTTTCCGGCGCGCTCGCGCGGATCCTCGGCGTACCGATGAGCGCCCTCGTGGTCCTCAACGAGGAGCGCGGCGTGCTACAGATGGCCGCCGGGGCGTTCGGCGCCGACGAAGAGCGCGTCAGGTCCTACCAGACCGATGTGCTCGACACGCGCAGCAACACTGCCCGGGTCTTCGCCACCGGGCAGCCGTACCTCAGCAACTCCGCCATCAGCGATCCCGGGATCCGTCCCGAGCACGTCCAGGTGTTCGCGATCGATCGAGTGCTGTCGGTTCCGCTCACCGTCGGCAGGCGACGTATCGGCGTCCTGCACCTCGCCAACAAGCGCGAGGACTTCACCCTGGAGGATCTTGTTCGCGCGGAGGCCCTCGCCCCGCGGGTGGCAACGGTGGTCGAGCTCGCCCGCACGTCGTTTCGGCTGCGCCGGGAACAGCGCCTGGAGGGCATTCTCAGTCAAATGGCGCTCGGCATCGCGGCGGGCGCCGGGCTGCAGTCGCTGCTGCCGCCGGCCCTCGAGGAGCTGTCGGCCGTTACGGCGGCAAGCGTCGTGGCCTTGGTACCGAGCGACGCCTCTCCCGTGGTCCACCGCCGCCGCGATGCACGCCCGGAGCTCGAACGAACGCTGCTCGGGGCGGCGCAGCCCGACGCCGAGCCGCGGACCGGGGCCGCTACGTCGGAAGCAGGCGGCGAGCCCAGCTGGGCGGCTTTCCATGCCCCGGTCGAGCTGGACGGCGTGCGCTTCGCCACTCTGTCGGCCCTTCGAGGGCGAGCCGATCCCTTCGAGAGCGACGAGCGCCGGGCGCTATCGCGCGTCGCGCAGCTTGCGGCGCTGGCGTGGGCTACCGAGAGCTACCTGCAGCAGGCCGCTCAGCTGGCCCGCGTCCAGGAGAGGGAGCGGGTGTCGGGGGAGCTGCACGCGGACGCCAAGCAGCTCTTGATCGAAGCCCAGGCCCGCCTGGACTCCGTGCTGGGCAACGGTCCCATACCGGCGCCGGCGCGCGAGAAGCTCGTCCACGCTCGCGGTCTGCTGATACGCAGCTTCACCGCTATCCGGTCGGTCGCCCACCACCTCTCCCGGCCCGCTGATTGCGACCTGCCGCTGCGCTTGCGCGCGACGACCTCGGGTGTCCAGGACGAGTTCTCGCTCCCCGTCCGGCTCGAGCTCTCCGCTGAGGCGAACGACATCGCGAGGGCGCTCTCCGTGCCTCAGGCGGACCTCATCGTCAAGGTCGCCCGGGAGGCGCTCGTGAACGCCGCGAAGCATGGCGGCGGCGACTGTCGCGCGACGGTTCGTCTCGACCTCAACGGCGACAGGCGCCTTCATCTCACGGTGGTCGACGACGGCGTGGGCGTGGGCGCGACCGGAGCCGGCCACGGGCTCGCGTCGCTGCGGCGCGAGCTCCGCGAACACGGCGGCCGGCTCCAGGTCCGGGCCGTTGCGAGCGGAGGTACGAGGGTCCTCGCGTCGCTTCCGCTGCGGGACTGAACGCTCTTCGGCCGCTCAGGGTGCGACGCGCGCCGTCACGTGGGTTCCGCCGGTCGACGTGTGTCGCACGCGCAGGCTGCCTCCCAGCTCGGCGATCCGCTGGCGCAGCTGGGTGATGTCACGCGTGTCGCGCCTGGTGTCGCCCACACCGTCGTCGTCCACCGTGAGTACGAGGGAGTCGGGATGGGAGTACTCGAGGGACACGCCGATCCTCCTGGGGCCCTCGCGCCTCGCCGCGGTCATCGCGGTGTGCCGCGCCACCTGCACCAGCACGTCGCCCACGCCTCGGCGCAGCCGCTTGCCCACACGGGCGGCATCGGGCGAGATCTCGAGGTGGATCGGTTGCGAGAAGACGTTCTCGACATCCGACACGGCCGACGCCAGCCGTAGCGCCAGGTCGGGCGCCGGCGGGCTCGACAAGCGACTGATGACCGTGCGGATCGTCGTGTCGGCGCGCACCAGCAGCGCGCGCGTCTGCGATACGCCCTCGGCCACCGAGCGGTCGACGTCCTCCCGCTCCAGGGCCACGTCGAGGTTGAGTTGCGCGGCGAACAGGAGCTGCGCAACGTCGTCGTGCAGCCCCTCGGCGATGCGTTGGCGTTCGTGCAGGCGCGCCAGCTCCGCGCGCTGCTGCTGATAGCGCTCGGTCGCGCGCGCGAGCGCGGCGAGGTTCGCCAAACGCACGATCGCGTCTCGCTCCTCCTGCACGAAGGCGCCGCTTCCCATGCGCAGCGCGACCAGAGTGCCGATGCGCTGGGTGCCGAGATGCACGGGAACGTGAAAAGCCGCCCAGCCCGGCTCCGCGGCTGACGTCGGGCCGACGACGTAGGCGCGAACTCCCGGCTGGCTCTCCGCCTCGGCGAGAACCAATCGCTCGACCTCGGCCCGGGCGTCACCGCGGCGCCAGAGGATCGGCGCCGCGTCGTCTCGGACCAGCGCGAGAAGGCTCGCCTCAGCGACCCGGCCGAGCTCGGCGAGCGCGGGCACGAGGAACTCCCGCACGCTCACGCCCGACGCCAGCGCTACGGCCACATCCGCGAGTACCTCTTCGAGGCGCCTCTGATTGCGCAGCCGCATGTGCGCCTGGGCGATCTCCACCACCGTCGCGATCCTCGGGGCGAGGGCCTCGGCCCGGTCGAGGTCCTCCGCAGTGAACTCCTGGGCCTTGTCGGCGAGATGCAAGACCCCGATCGGGCGTCCCGCCGCGATCAGCGGTACGGAGAGCACCCGCTTGAGGGCGAAGTCGTCCGCCAGGTCCTTGAAGAGCGCCGGCTCGCGGCGCACGTCGTTGCCCAGGTATCCGCGGCCGGTGGAGAAGACCCGCGCGGAGTTGCTGCGAAAGTCGTCAGCGCTGATCTGGCACGCGGCGACGGTGGCGTCGTCCGCATCGAACGAGCCGGCGAGCATCCGCAGGACCTGCCGTCGCTCGTCCCAGACCATCAAGCCCGTCGATTCCGCGCCGAACAGCGGGGCCACCGCCTCGTTGAGCGCCGAGCTCAACCCTTCGACGCTGGTGGCGGACCGAACGAGCTGGTCGACCCGGACCAGTCCTTGCACGCGCTCCACCTCGGGGACAACCCGCTCGCTGCGCCGGCGCTGGTCCAGTGCGGTGGCGGCCTGAAGAGCGAACACCTCGATGAGGTCGGCATTCTCGAACTGCCCGGATTCGCGTCGCAGTGCCAGGACCGCGGCCTGGCGATCCGGTCCGAGCGGCGCGGCGGCGCCGAGCGCGGCGACGTATCCGTGCCGCAGGAGGCCGGTTCTGCGGGCAGCGGGCGACGGATCGGCGGCCACCTGCAGCCTCCGCCCCTCGAGGCTCGCACTCAGCTCCACCAGCGAGGGCACGAGGCGCTCACGCTGCCCGCGGCTCAGGCCCTCCGAGGCCATCACCACCGGCTCGCGATCCGGCTCCAGCAACAGGATCACGAGCGCGTCACTGGCCAGCGCGCGCTGGGCCGTGCCGGCGACGCCCGTGAGCTCGCCGTTGGCGGAGACGCGTGACGGGGCCGCGGCGCTCATCGCCCTCAGAACTGCGTTCTCGACCTGCCCGCTTCGCCGGCCGGCGGGATGTAGCCCATCCTGATCACCTTGGCGATCAGCTCGGTCTTGGTCCTCGCTCCGAACTTCGCCTTGAGCTTCTGCACGTGGAAGCGCACCGTCGACTCGGAGATGAAGAGCCGCGCGCCGATCTCGTGGTTGGTGAAGCCCTGGGCGGCCAGCTCGAGCACCCGCTCCTGCTGCGGGGTGGGCATGGCCTCGCTCATCCGGCTGGCGACAAGCTCATGGAGCTGCTTTACGATCTGCGGCCCGCTCGTGGAGTCGGGCGCGCCGGTGTCGGCCATAACCCGCTCGATCGCGGCGCGCAGCTCGGGCAGCCCGGCCGCCTTGGTCACGTAGGCGAGGGCTCCGGCATCGAGCGCGCCCCGGACGGTCTCCTCGCTCAGGTAGGTCGTGAGGATGATCACCGCGGTGCTGGGGAAGCGCGAGCGCAGCTCGCGGGTCAGGTCCTCGCCGCTCATGTCCGGCAGCCGCAGATCCACGAGCGCGATGTCGGGCAACGTTCGCCGCGCCATCTCGAGCGCGGCCTGTCCCGTCTCCGCGGTTCCGACGACCTCGAGGCGAGAATCGGTGGCCAGAGAGGCGCGCAGGCCCTCCCGCACGACCTCGTGATCGTCGACGATCAGGATGCGCATCTGCTGGCCGGATTGGCGCCGCTCGCTGATGGAACCACGATACCGGCCCCTATCCACGCGATGCGCGGGTGCTGTCACACGGTCGCGGCGGCGTACGCGGCCAGCTTGGGCGCCGGCAGCATCTCCAGGTCCGTTGTCGCGATGTCCACGATGAGGCACGCCGCACAACCCGGGCAATAGTGCTCGCGGATCATCACGTGCGGCTCCTCTGAGCGGTGGCGGACGTGCATGTCGAGCTCATCGAAGCGCTCCGTCACGGGCGTCTCGACCAGCACGGCCGCCTCGCGCCAGTTGGAGGCGGCGTCGCCGAGGTTCTCGCCGCACGACGCGCAGGTCCATGCGCCGTCGTCGATCTCGATGGAGACGGCGATGCTCTTCCTCGGCCCCAGCTCCTTCTGCGGCTCGCCGCCGATGCGCTCACGCCGGATCTCCTCCCGGCGCTGGGCGGTCGCGTCGACGTCCAACTCGCCGCTCTCGTCGACCAGCACGCCGTAGATGACCCGCGCGTGATCGGCGGTCACGTAGTCGTCTCGCACGTCGAGGGCCACCTTTGCCGCGTCGCGCAGGAGCGGATCGCCCAAGCCACCGCCCGCGCCGCTCAGCATGACGAACAGATCGCCCCGCACGACCTTCATGTGGGTGATGTGCTGGCGAACCGGCTCGTCTGTGCCCTCGAAGCGCTCGCGCGTGGGCAGGACCTCCTGCGAGAGCAGGTCGGCGATGTTCGTGTCGACGACCTTGGAGTAGAGGCCCGTGGCGCCCGGGAACCCGCCTCCGAAGCCATGCGGCGGCACGTCGGACATCGAGTTGAAGCCTGGGCCCGCCATCAGGTCGCTGTAGTGCATCGCGTACGCCGTGTCGAGGGCCTGGCCGCCGCGCGACTCGCCCGGTCCGCCGGAGTTCGGCCGCAGCCGCTTCCACAGGAACAGCACCGGGTCGGCACTCTCGTGGTTCTCGACGTCCGGGATCCCGCCGCCGGTGGTGCAGGTCAGCCCGTAGGTGTCCTGGCCGTCGTGGATGGTCTGGGCGCCGCCGCCGCCCCCGATGGCGCCGTCGGGGTAGAAGATCACCGACACGCCCCCGTGCTGGTTGGTCCCGAAGAGGGCGTTGCCTGGGAAGCCATCGGTGTGCTGGCCGCCGATGCGGCCTCGGAGCTCGGGATCGTCGCTCGCCGCGAAGGCCTGGCACAGCACGTCCTTCGAGAGCTTGCAGGCTCGCATCCCGACCTCCGAGTGAGCGTTGCTCACCGGCGCCGGCGGTAGCGAGTTGACGATCGTGCCGGGCTCGCCGACGTCGACCGTGATCGGCCGCCACAGGCCGCCGTTCACCGGAAGGTCGCCGTAGACCATGAGCGTCATCAGGCCGGTCATGGCCTGCCCGAACATCGGCCCCATGGTCGAGTTGACGAAAGCATCGATCTGGGGAGCGCCGGTATAGAAGAAGCGCAGGTCCGACCCGTCGACCTCGAGGCGGAGGCGCAGCTCGAGGAGCAGGTCCGGGCCGTCGTGACCGTCCCAATGCTGCCAATCGACCGCCTCGTAGGTGCCGTCGGGCATCCTGGAGATGCGGTCGCGGATGACCTGCTCGGAGAGATCCTTGTTGATCTCGCAGAACTCTCGGTGGCGGTCGACGCCGTACTCGGAGACGATCTCCTGGAGCTTGCGCGACGCGGTGTTGTTGGCCGCGATCATCGAGCGGATGTCGTTGAGGACCGCGCCCGGGGCGCGCACGTTGGCTCCGATGTACTTCTCCCACTCCCCGTCGATCGCGCCGTCGCGGATGATCCGCACCGGCGGGAAGAGCAGGCCCTCCTGGAAGACGTCGTGCGCGCCTGGGGCATAGCCGGACACGCCGACGCCCCCGACGTCCAGCACGTGCATGTTCGCGAAGCTCCAGCCCAGGAGCTCGTCATCGGCGAAGGTGGGCATGATCACCGAGACGTCGCCCTGGTGCATGGCGCCCGCCGAGTGGGGATCGTTGACCATCCAGCCGTCCCCCGGCTTCAGGTCGTCGCTCACGAGCTCGGTGATCACCTCGGTGCCGATCTGCGACGACCCGACGTGGAAGAGCACGTAGGACGCGAACGCCAGGTGCTCGGGGATCGTGTCCATCAGGCACGTCGAGAAGTCCTTCGAGGACGTGACGATCGGCGAGCCGGACGTGCGAACGAGGGTGATGCCCATCTCGTTCGTGACGTTCTCCATCGCCTTCCGGTGCACCTCGGCGGCGATGACGTCGTAATCGGTGGTGGCCATCGTGGGTCTCCTCTATCGGCTGATGACGTAGTTCATGTAGGCGTCGCGCGAAACCTGGTTGCCCGGCGGCACATAGATCGTGGTGTCGGACGCGTCGATGATGGCCGGGCCCTCGGCGGACTGGCCGGGCTGGAAGGCCTCTTCGGTGTACACCGGCACCTCCGCGCGCTCTCGCTCGCTGGGCAGGAAGACCTCGCGCGTTTCGCGCGGGTTGGGCTTGTCGGAGGTGCCGTCCTCGTTGGCGATTACGAAGTGAGGACGGTCCTGGCGCCCGGTCACCGTCACGCTGTAGTTGATCAGGGAGATCGGCACGCCCTTCCAGGCCGTGCCCTCGCCGTAGGTGCGCTCGTAGAGCCGCGTGAACTCGGTACCCAGGGACTCCGCGTCGTCGCCGGTGAGCGGCTTGTCGGGCAGCGGCACGGTCAGCTCGTATACCTGCCCCGCGTAGCGGAAGTCGCCGCTGCGCTGGATCTCGATCTGGTCCTCGCTGAAACCCTCCGCGAGCATGCCGTCGCGAGCGCTCGCCACCATCTCGTCGGCCATGGTGTTGACCTTGTCGGCCCCCTCCGCGTTGCTCAGGTCCCAGCCGACACCCTGGTCGTTGCGCATCACGAAGTCGGCCGCGAGCAGGCCCAGCGCGCAGAACACCGAGCTGTTCTTGGGAATGACGATCGTCTGGATCCCCAGCCGTTCGGCGATCTGCGAGCCGAACATCGGCAGCGTGCCGCCGTAGGCCAGGAACAGGAACTCGCGCGGGTCGTGCCCCTTGCCGACGCTCACCTCGCGCACGGCGTTGGCCATGTTCACGACCACCAGATCGTGCACCGCGGCCGCCGACTCCTCCGTCGACCAGCCGAACCTTTCGCCGAAGCGGCTGTCGAGCGCCTGCTTGGAGAGCTCGGGCTTGAGCTCGACCCGTCCGCCCAGATACCCCTCGGGGTCGATGAAGCCCATCGTGATCATCGCGTCGGTGACCGTCGGCTCCTCCCCCCCGCGGTTCAGCGCCGCCGGCCCGGGAGTGGACCCGGCGCTCTGGGGGCCGACCTGCGGCACCCCGCGCTCACTGATCCAGCCGATGGACCCGCCGCCGGCGCCGACCGAGACGACGTCGACGAGGTTGACGCCGGTCTGGAAGGGGCCGAGCTCGAGGTTCTTCTCGATGTGGATCTCGTTGTCGACGATGATCCCGGTGTCGAAGCTCGTGCCGCCCATGTCGCCGAGCAGCACGCCCTTGTGTCCCATGCGCTTGGCCAGCTCGTTCGACCCGATCGCGCCACCGGCTGGGCCGGAGCCGAGCAATCCGAGCGGGTACTGGCGAGCCTTCTCCAGGCTGATGCCGCCGCCGAGTCCCTGGAAGAACGCCAGCCCGCCCTTGAGGCCGGCCTCGCGCAGCTTCTCGTTGAGCGACGTGAGGAAGATGTCCGCCTTGTCCTGCACATAGGAGTTGAGCACCGCGGTGGTGAACCGCCGCGTCTCGCCCTCGACCGGGAACACCCGGTGCGAGGGAGTGACGAACAGGTCGGGATAGAGCTCCTTCACGGCCGCCTCGGCCGCCAATTCGTGCTCGCCGTTGGCGTGACTCCATAGGAAGCAGATCGCGAGGGCGTCGATACCGAGGTCCTCGACCAGCCACTTCGTCTCGGTTCGGACCTGGTCGAGATCAATCGGCACCAACACCTTGCCCGACCAGTCGACGCGCTCGTCGATCTGGCGGATCGCGCGCCGGTCCACTATGTCAGGGACGCTGACCTGGAGGTGATCGTCGATATCGGTCGTGCGTGCACCGCCGGCCAGGCGCATGAAGTCCTTGAACCCGTTCGTGGCCAGCACGCCGACCCTCGATCCACGCATGGTGGTGATGGTGTTGGTGACGACGGTGGTGCCGTTGATGAACAGCTGCGTCCGGCCCAGGAGCTCGCCCAGCTCCATGTCGAACTCGCCGGCGGCTACGGCAACCGCTTCGAGCACACCGCGGCTGAAGTCGTCGTAGGTCGTGAGCGCCTTGCCGCGCTCGACGCGATCGCCCAGGAAGACCGACACGTCGGTATGGGTTCCACCGACGTCGACGCCGATGAAGGCCGCCTGCGAACTGCCGTTAGTGCTCATTCACTCTCTCTCCCCGGACGTCGAAGCTCCGTCGCGCATGGCAACGACGGAGCTGGGCATACCTCGTTCGCAGTGTTTCCTCGGAGGGGTGCTCTCGAAACTGTCCCTTCCGACAGTCAATCCGTCACGGCCACCTCGGCGAACCGCTCGCGCAGGAGAAACTTCTTCGGCTTCCCGCCGATCGTCTTCGGGATCTCGTCGACCACGCGCACCGACGTCGGCTTCTTGAAGCTCGCGAGCCGCTCCTGGCAGAAGCCGATGATCGCCTGCTCGTCGATCGAGGCGCCCGGCATCGGCTCGATCACGGCGCACACGCTCTCGCCCCACTTCTCGTCCGGCAGTCCGATCACCGCCACGTCGGCGACTGCCTCGTGGGCGCGCAGCACATCCTCGATCTCGGCCGGGAAGATGTTCATCGCGCCGCTGATGATCATGTCCCCCTTGCGGCCCGAGATGAAGAGGAAGCCGTCCTCGTCGAAGTATCCGACGTCGCCGGTGTGCAGCCAGCCGCCGGCAAGCAGTCGCTCGGTCATCTCCGGGTTGTCCCAGTAGCCGGCGGTCACCGACGGCCCGCGGACGAGGATCTCGCCGTCCTGGCCCGTCGGAGCGTCGTTTCCCTCGCTGTCGACCACTCGGATGTCGGCGTGCATGGCCGGCTTGCCGGCCGATCCCGGCTTGGTGCGGGCGTACTGCGGCGGCACGAAGACGACGGAGCCCCCGCCCTCGGTGAGGCCGTAGACCTGGATGAAGTCGGTGTCGGGAAACGCGGCCTGCGTGCGCTGCGTGGTGGCCGCCGACACGGGCTGCCCTCCGGACATGATCATCCGCAGCGACGAGAGGTCGTAGTCGCCGAGGTTGGGCAGCCGCAGGATCTCGTAGATCATGGTCGGGACCCAGAGCACGTGGGTGATCCGCTGCTCGGCCACGTAGCGGATCAGGTCCTCCGCGTCGAAGCCGCTCGAGGGCTTGATGTGCACGGTGCCGCCCTGGTAGAGCATCGCCCAGGTGAAATCGTGCCGGCCGCCGATGTAGTAGAGGTCGATCACGACGTAGCACGAGTGCTGTGGAGCGAGCTGGAAGTCGATTATCTGCTGCAGGGCGTTGAACATCACGGTCCCGTTGGACCACACGACGCCCTTCGGATTCCCGGTCGTCCCCGACGTGAAGATGATCTCGTGTGGGTCGTCGAGCAGTCCGTCGACCGGTGGCCGCTCCGAGCTCGCGGAACGGCAGAGCTCGTCGAAGGAGAGATCGCCGGCGCCGTTGCCGAGGACGATGATCGTCCTCAGCTCGGGAACCTCTCCCGCGCGGCGAAGCTCGGCCACGGTCGACACGAACTTGTCCTCGACGAAGATCGCCCGGGCTCCGGAGCGCCGCAGCAGGTTGGCGAGCTCGTCGCGCCGAAGTCGCCAGTTCAGCGGCGACATGATCGCGCGCGCCGACGAGATCCCCACCTCGATCTCCATGAACTCGAGCCGGTTGGAGGTGAGCACCGCGACGCAATCCATCGGCTCGATGCCCAGGCCGATCAGCGCGTTGGCGATGCGGCGCGACTGATCTCCGAGCTCGCGGTAGGTCCGGACCTGGTCCTCCACGACGATCGCCGGCTTGTCGAGCTCCAATCCACCGCGCTCGAAGAGGTAGGCGAGGTTGAGCGAGTTCCAGCGGGCGAAGCCACCGGCGTCGAGCTTCACCTTGGCGGGGTCGTATCCGAGCATCGCCGTTTCCTTCTCCATCGCCCTCGTTGAGCTTCTCAACGGTGCCACTCAGCGCCCACTAGCGCTATTGCCAGTCGGGTCGCGCCACCCCATCAGGCCGGCCAGGTCCTGGCGGATGCCGGGAAAGGTGAACCGCGCCCAGACCATGCGGATGTCGGTGCTGCGGCCGCTGTCATACACCTTGATCCCGGTGCTCATAATGGCGAACAGCATCAGGCCGCCGAGAGCCGCGAACGTTCGAACCGCCTCGCGGTCCACGGGCTGGCCGGTCAGCTCCTCGTAGCGCGCGTAGAACCAGTCGGGTTCGGCCACCGCGCCCACCAGCTCCGAGCCCGGGGTGGTGAACTTGCCGGCGTGGTACTCCAGCGACATGTAGCCCAGGTCGAAGCGCGGATCGCCGACGAACGACAGCTCCCAGTCGAGGATCCCCGTGAGGCGGCCTTCCTCGAGCAGGCAGTTGCCGATGCGGTAGTCGCTGTGGACCAGGCAGGGCTCCACCGGCGGCGGCTCGCGATCGAGCACCCACGCGTACGCCTCGTCGATGATCGGGTCCCGCAGAAGCCGCACCGATTCCCATATCCCCTGCCAGTGCTCCACCGTCTGGCGAAAGGTGCGCGCCTCGACCAGGCCCTCCAGCCGATCCGCCCCCACGGCGTGGATGGCGGCCAGGTAACTGACGAAGTCCTCGGCCAGACCGCGATCGCCCCTCCAGTCCCCTTCCAGCAGCTCGCGATCGCGCCGGCGCCAGACGTTGACCGCCTTCCCCGGCAGCATGTCCATCACGAAGAACGGCCCGCCGAACGGCGAATCGACGGGCTCGTAGCCGTGGACCCCCGGCGTGGGCACGGGCTCGTCGACCAGCACCTCGTACGTCCGGAACTCCTGCTCGATGCTCGTCTCGAGCACCGACCCGTGGGGTTTCACGCGCACGACGTAGGCCCGCTCGCCGGCGCCGGGCTGCTCGGGATCCTCGATCCGAGCGACCCACGAGTGGCGCGAGAACCCCCCCTCGAGCTGAGTCATCGAGGTCACGCGCGCGGAGTCGCCCAGCGAACCGGCGCCGCGCATGACCTCGAGCAGGGCGGCCGAGCGGTCGTCGGTCTCTTCAGGCGCCATGGCCGCTCACGTCCAAGACGTATTTCCCGGTCTGTTGGCGCGACTCGATCAGCTCGTGAGCGCGGACGACGTCGTCCATCGACAGCAGCGTGACGTCCGGCCGCAGCCGCCCGGCGGCCTGGGCGTCGATCACGGCGTCGAGCGTGCGCTTCGGCTCCGCCGGATCCTGCTCGGCGACGCGCGCCATAACGAACCCCGCGACGATCTGGGCGCGCGGCATGAGCGCCCGGGCGTCGAGCATCGCCGGCTGCTGGCTCGACGAGCCCACCACGATGTATCGCCCGCCGAAGGCGAGCGCCTTGAAGCAGGGCAGAAACAGCGGGCCGCCCACTCCGTCGATCACCACGTCGCAGCCGCGCCCGCCCGTGATCTCCCGCACGGCGCCGGTCAGATCGTCCGGGTCCGACGGCAGCGTGTGGGCGGCGCCGTGCCGGGCCGCGATCTCGCGCTTCTCCGCGGTGGACGCCGTGGCGATCACGGTCGCGCCGACATCGACGCACAGCTGGATCGAGAGGCCTCCCAACCCACCGGCGCCGGCGGGAACCAACACGAAGTCTCCCTCGGTGACGCGGCCGTAGCGCTCGACCGAGTAGCAGGCCGTGACCCCCTGGAAGAAGATGGCAGCGACGGCAGTAGCCCGCACATCCGGGCGCACCGGGTACACGCGCTCTTGCGGGACGCACAGCTGCGTCGCGTATCCGCCGCCGTTCTCGGCGAAGACCGCCACCGGCGTACCCTCCGCCAGCGTGCCCGACGGGTCGGCCAGTATGCGGCCGGCGGCCTCCATTCCCGGCGTGAAGTCGAGCGACTGGTTGCGGCGGTACTCGCCCCTGCGCACCATCGTGTCGGCGAAGTTGACTCCGATCGCATCCACCGTGACCGACACCTCGTCCGGCCCCGGCTCCTGCACATCCTCCTCGACCCAGCGCATGACCTGCGGCTCGCCGAACCGCTCCAGGCGCACGACACGCCGCTTCGCCGTCATGCGCTCAGCGCGTCCCGCTCCCCAGCGCTTCGACCTCGCGGTCGGTCATCTCGCCCAGCACCTGCTGCACCCGGTGGCGAAGCGGGTCGTCGCCGCGGGCCTCGCCGCGGCAGCTCCTCCAACAGCTCGCCGAGGGCCTCACCGGCGTCGATCCCGTCTCCCGCCTGCTCGAGGCGCTCCCGCGCCCGCTGCGCGCACGGCCGCCCGTCGGACTCGAGCGCGGGGTCGAGCGCGCCGCGCAGCCAGGCGAGCAGGTCGGCACTCGCGGCCTGCTCCGCCGCCAGGTTGCGCGTGATGCTCAACCCCGAGAGCAGCTGACTGCGCTGATACTCGTCGAGCGGGCCCTGAACGTCCGCCGTCAGGCGCAGCACGTTCCCCACCGCGAGAATCATCTGGTCGGCTCTCAGCGGATTGAACACGGCGGTACGGAGATCAAAGCGGAGGCGGCAGGAGGCCAGAACTGTCGCATGTGCTAAGCGTCACCACCGCTGCCGGCGAAGGCGGCGATGAGCGCGTGAGCGTTGGCATGCGCTCGCTCGGGCGAGATGGAGAAGCTGGGGCTGTAGAGGATGGCGTGGTCGAGCAGCCCGTCGAAGCGGCGCAGCGCGCTCCGGACGTCGTCGGAGCCGCCGGCCAGGGCGATCGCGTCGATCATCCGGTCGGGCACGGCGGCGATCATCGCCGACAGGTCCCGGCGCGCGAACGCAGCCCTGATCTGCTCCGCCTCGGCGCCGAACCCACCGCTCTCGAGCAGCCGGGTGTAGGTCTTCGCCGAGGAGTAGAAGCCGATCTGCGCCGCGGCTTCCCGCCGCGCCCGGTCGGGATCCTCGTCGTCGACGACGGCGATCACGAGGCTCGCCACGCGTATGTCGCCGACGGCCCGGTCCGCGCGTTGCGCACCGCGCTCCACGGCGGGCAGGACGACGTCCTCCAGGTAGGGAACGGTGAACAGCGCATGCCCAAGCAGCCCGTCGGCGACTCGGCCGGCGGACTCCACCATGCGCGGGTTGGCGCCGGCGGTGTAGATCGGGATGCGCTCGCGCAGAGGCGGCGCGAGGTCACCGGTGGGCTCGATGTGCAGCCGGTAGAAGCGCCCGTCGTGGTGCACCGGCTGCTCGTGCATGCGCCACAGCCTGCGCAGAAGCGGCACCAGCTCCTCCATGCGCACGGCCGGCGATTCGGGGTCGAGGCCGTGCCAGTCGGCGATCATCCTCCGCGTGCCGTTGCCTATTCCGAGGATCAGCCGCCCGTCCGAGACCTCGTCGAGATCGCGAGCCTCGGCCGCCAGGGTCAGTGGGCTGCGCCCCACGCCGTAGGCGATCGCCGACCCCACCGTGCAGCGCGTGGTCCGAGCGGCCATCTCCCCCAGCGTCACCGTCGCCGAGCGGTTGTAGAGCTCGGGCGCCCAGGCGGCATCGAAACCGGCGCGGTCGGCGGCGGCCGCTATCTCCCCCATGGCCCGGACCGACGTGCCCTGACTCTCGATCCCGAGCGTCGGGGGCCGCCGCCCGGCGCTCATCGTCCGGCGAAGTTCGGCTCCCGCTTCGAGCGGAATGCCGACAGCGCCTCTCTGAAGTCCTCTCCCCTGGTGGCCAGCGTCTGCCCTCGGTTCTCGACCTCGATGGCCGACCGCAGCGAGCCGGCGTCGACATTGGCCTGCAGCACGCGCTTGGTCAGCATCACCCCGAACGGCGTGTTGGAGGCGATCTGCTCCGCCACCTCGAAGGCCGCATCCAGCAGCTCATCCGGGTCCACGACGCGGTTGACCAGTCCGATCCGCTCGGCTTCCGAGGCGTCGACGAAGCGGCCGGTGAGCATCATCTCCGAGGCGTGCCCGAGGCCGACGATGCGCGGCAGCGACCAGGACACGCCCACGTCCCCCGCCGTCAGGCCGATGCGCACGAACGCCGCGTTGAAGCGAGCCTCGGTCGAGGCCACGCGGATGTCGGCAGCGAGCGCCAGTCCGAGCCCGCCGCCCGCGGCCGCCCCGTTCACCGCTGCGATCACCGGCTGCGGCAGGTCGTGGAGCGCCTCGTAGGCGCCGGCCCAGTGCTCTTGGCCGAGCATCATCTCGGCCGGGGTCATGTCGGGAAGCGTGGCAGCCTCGTCGAGATCGAGGCCCGAGCAGAAGCCGCGCCCGGCGCCCGTGAGCACCACGGCGCGCAGGTCGCGATCAGCACTCAGGGCCCGGCACAGGTGGTGCAGCTCGTCGAACATCTCGAACGTGATCGCGTTGTAGCGCTCGGGGCGGTTGAGCGTGACCAGCAGGACGCCGTCGTGCGACCGGTCGAGGAGGAGGGTCTCGTACACGCGTCCTACCTCGCTGCGGCCGGCGCGGGCGCGGCCGGCGCGGCGGCCTCCGCCTGGGGCCCGCCGTGCACCGGAGGCTCGGCGTCGGCGTCGGTGAACTTACGGAGCTCCTGCCGGGCGATCGACTGCTTGTGCACCTCGTCGGCGCCGTCGCCGATCCGCAGCATCCGGTTGTAGCGCCACATCGCGGCGAGCGGGAGATCGTCACATACTCCGGCGGCTCCGTGCACCTGGATCGCGCGATCGACCACGGCCAGCACCGTGGCCGGCACCACGAGCTTCGTCATCGAGAGCTCCGTCCGCGCCTGGCGCTTGCCGACCGTGTCGAGCATCCAGGCGGCGTGGTTGGTGACCAGGCGCGCCTGGTGGATCTCCGTCCGCGAGGTGGCGATGAAGTCCTGGATGAACTGCTTGTCCGCCAGCGGGCCGCCGAACATGTGCCGGTCTTTCGCTCGCCGGCACATCATCTCGAGCGCGCGCTCCGCGACCCCGATTAGCCGCATGCAGTGGTGAATGCGCCCCGGGCCGAGCCGGTCCTGAGCGATCTTGAAGCCGGCCGAGCGCTCGCCGAGCATGTTGCCGGCGGGAACGCGGCAGCCGTCGTAGGCGATCTCCCAGTGGCCGGGCCCGGCCGAGTGGCCCATGTGGGACAGCGGCCGCACCATGTTGAACCCCGGAGCGTCGGTGGGCACCAGAATCATCGACGCGCGCTGGTGCGGCGGAGCGTCGGGATCGGTTACGACCATCACGATCGCGACCGCGGCGCCCAGCGCGTTGGTGGTCCACCACTTGCTGCCGTTGATCACCCACTCGTCGCCCTCCAGGCGCGCCGTCGTGGACAGCCCGGTCGGGTCCGAACCCGCCGTGTTCGGCTCGGTCATCGAGTAGCAGCTGCGGATCTCGCCTTCGAGCAGCGGATGGAGCCACTGGTCCTGCTGATCGGGCGTTCCGTGCTCGGCCAGGATCTCCATGTTGCCGCTGTCGGGGGGCTGCGTGTTGAACGCGTACGGGGCCACGAAGGAGCTGCGGCCGATCTCCTCGCAGATGGCCCCGTACTCGAGGTTGGTCAGGCCCGGGCCGAAGCGCTCGTCGGGCAGGAAGAGGTTCCACAGCCCGTCCGCCTTGGCCCGCTCGCGCATCTCGAGGATCACGGCCGGAAACGGCGTGTCACGGTCCACCTCGCGGTCGAGCGCCTCGTACGCCTCCTCCTCCACGGGGTAGACGTGCTCGTCCATGAACGCCTTCACGCGCTCCTTGAGCTCGCGGCAGCGGTCGCTCTCGACGAAGTTCATGGGGTTCTCCTCGCTGGGCCGGGCGCTTCGACGGTCGCGCTGACGCTACGCCCCGCCCTCGCCGTCCGGCATTGGCGGAAGCGCTAGTAGCGCTCGCTTTACAGTCGCCCGGACCCGCTCCCCCCTCCCCATGCGTCGCCATTTTCAACGCCCGTTCAGCCTGCCGGCCGGGGCCACGGAGGTGGTGCTCGTGCGACACGGCGCGGTGTCGCGACCGACCCCCGAAGCACTGGTGGGCGGGCACAGCGACCCTCCACTCTCCCCCCGCGGCAGCCGGCAGGCCGAGGCGCTGGTCGAGCCCCTTCGGGGCGAGCCGATCGAGGCGATCTACGTGACGCCGCTCTCGCGCACCGCGGCAACGGCCGCGCCGCTCGCCGCGGCACTCGGCGTCGAGGCGGTGGTCCTGGAGGACCTGCGCGAGGTGCATCTCGGAGAGTGGGAGGGGCCGCAGTTCCAGCAACGCACCTCGGACGGCGACCCGCTCACCGACCGCGTCTTCGAGGAGGAGCGCTGGGACGTGATCCCCGGCGCCGAGCCCGCGGAGGCCTTCGGGCGCCGGGTTGACGACGGGCTGCGGACGGTGGTCGAGCGCACGGGCCCGGACGGCGTTTCGGTGGTGGTCACCCATGGCGGCGTCATCGCCGAGGCCTGCCGCCAGGTCACCGGCAGCCGCCCGTTCGCGTTTCTCGGCGCCGAGAACTGCTCGGTCACACGGATCGTCCGCGTGGCCGACGGGGGTTGGCTGCTGCGCAGCTTCAACGACACCACCCACCTGGCGGCCGTCTGAGCTACTCCCGGATCAGCGCCTCGAACTCGATCTTCCCCCACGCCTCGCTGCCCCCGAGCTGGCAGCGAACGAGGGATTGATCGACCCAGGCCGTCTCGCGGCGCCCCTCGTGGTCGCGGCCGAACAGGGTGGGCACCACGCGCACGACCTCGCCGGTGAACTCCGTCCGGTCGCCGCCGGCGCTGAGCGAGACCTCGATCGTCTTCGGACGCGGCTTGCGCGGGCGTTCGGCCCACTCGATGCGCTCCTCGTAGTCCTCGAGCTCGGCCGTGCGGCCGCCGCTGTACACCGCTCCGTCGTCCAGCCACGTCTCGCCGTCGAAGGTCGCGCGCCACAGCGTGAGCTCGGACTGAGCGCCGACGACGTCCATCCACCGCCAGCCCTCCACTCCGTACCAGTCACGCACGCCCCACGAGTGGTCCTTCGCGCCGTGACAGTCGATCTCGTGGACAGTGCCGTCGATCGTGAGCGTGCCGGCCACCCGGCCGACCTCGTCGACGTGGCCGTCGAAGAGGTTGTGCCATTCCGCGCGCTCGTGGTAGAGGTAGGGCGGCGCCGAGGGTGTGAACTCGAGATCGAAGCTCACCGGGACGCTCGGGGCGCTCGCCCGCTCGACCGGGCCGAAAGCGGCCTGGTCGCACTCCACGCCATCGCCGCCGTTGCTCAGCTTGCCGTCGAACACCACCTGCCACGGGCCGAAGTGCGTGTCTGACCGATAGGCCAGCCCGTGCGCCTCGATCACGTCGTCGTGCTTCTCGAAGGTGTCGAACTCCGACGCCAGCAGCGTCGGGTGCTCCGGCCCCCAGATCACGTTCAGCGAGCCGCCGTGCCCCCTGGCCGGGCGCTTGCCGATCGAGCTGAAGCCGCCGATCCCCACGCGTTGATCGAAGAACGAGAAGTAGTAGCTCTCGCGCCAGCGCGGATGGGACCGCGGCTCGTGGACTCGATCGTGATGGAGCTCAGGCGTGGGCATGCGGACGATGCAAGCAACGCCCCACGCGGGGCGGCACTGGTCGAAGCGCTAGTCGCTCACAGCGGATAGCCGACCGGCACTCCATCCTCGACGCGCTCGATGTACTCCATGATGCCGTAGCCCGTGCGACCGTCCCAGGTGAACTCGGTGAAGGCCTCGGCCACGCGAGACACCAGCAGCTCGCCGTCGGCCCGCCGGCGATTGCGCAGCGGCGCGAGCGTGAGAACCCGCCCGTGGATGAGGGCTTTGCAGCTCTCGGTTCGCACGCCGATCGTGACCGCCGCCGGGTTCCGGTCGGCTGACCACTCCGTGGTCACGTCGAGGTCGATCACCTCCTCGTAGCGCCCGTCGATCAGCACCACGCCCAACCGGCGCGAGTGGCCGTCCGCCGACGTGTTGCGCAGCAGCATGAACGCTCGGTCCTCGTCGAAGTTGGCGATCAGCAGCCGGTAGAACCAGATGGCCTGCCAGTAGCGGGGACCCCAGGAGTGGTCGCGCCAGCCGAGGGCGTCGAGGTCCCACTCCTCCTGTCCCGCGCGCATCGTGCCCAGTACCGCGATGTGCTGGTTGAAGTGCCCCCGTGAGAACTCGTACCCGTAGAGCATCTTGTCCTGGTGCTCGGGGGCGGTTGGCTCGCCGCCGTGCGCCGGACCGACCGCGCGCGCGTGCATGTGCACCTCGCCGTCCACTCGCGGCGCGGTGGCGAACATCCGCTTCGGATCGTTCAGCACGGAGGGGTCGTCGAGGAGCAGCAGCTCGCCCTGGTAGTGCATCTCGACGCGCTCGAACGGCTCATCGACCGAATAGCGAAGGCCGCCGGCGTCGAAGGCCTCGTTCGTGGAGATGCTCGGACGGGCGAACTGGCATGCGACACGTCCGTCGGGCAGGTACAGGCAGACCGAGAGCTCGGCGTGACCCTCGTTGGGCCGGTTGCCGAGCCGCATCCAGCCGCCGGCCCGCAGGCGCGCGTCGAACCCGTTGACGTAGACGCTCTCGTTGAAGTTGACCGCGTCGTCGGGCGGGTGCGGCTGCTCGTCGCTTCGCTCGAGCCGGAATCCGTGCGGCGCCATGATCCGTTCTCCTGACTGGCCGCTCATTAGAGCAGAGCCCCTTCCTCGCCGGTGAGCGCGCTCTTCATCACGCGGTTCATCGCGTTGCGTGGGAGGGCGTCCATGAAGTCGACGCGGCGGGGGACCTTGTAGTCGGCGAGTCGCTCGCGGCAGAAGGCGATGATCTCCTCAGCGGTCGGCGCCGGCTCGCCGGCGGCGACCACGACCGCGCGGACGTCCTCACCCAGAACGGGATTGGGCATCGCCACCGCGGCGGCCTCGGCCACCCCGGGGTGTTCGGCGAGCACCGCCTCGATCTCCGACGAGGAGATGTTCAGGCCTCCGCGGCGGATGATCTGCTTGCGGCGATCGACGTAGTACACGAACCCCTCCTCGTCGGCGGTGGCCAGGTCGCCGGTGTAGACCCAGTCGTGGCGCAGGACCTCGCGTGTCGCCTCCGGGTCGCGGACGTAGCGCGACATCGTGCTGGGACCGCGCAGGCAGAGCTCCCCCGTCTGGCCCACGGGAACGGGCACTCCGTCGTCGTCGAGCACCGCATGCTCGACCCAGGGGTGGAACGTGTTCCGGCCGATGGACAGGCCGTAGATCCCCATCCGGCGCAGCGCGGCCGGGTGGTCTTCGGGCGTGAGCATCATCCCCGTGTTGCCGCTCTCGGTGAGCCCGTACACGTTCACCAGCTCCACCTCCCAGGCCTCGCCGATCTCGCGCCAGACCCGCTCGTAGAACGCGCGGCCCGCGGGCTGCGCGCCGTAGCAGACGCGCCGCAGCGCCGGGGGGTCGAGCGCCGCGATCTCGGCGGGCTGGAGGCGCACGAACATGAGCTGCAACACCGGATTGACCAGAAAGATCGAGGTGGTGCCGTAGCGCCCCATCCGGTCGAACATCGCGTGCAGGTCGAACTCCGGCTCTATGGCGAACGTGCAGCCCGCGACGAGGCAGGAGAGCAGGTTGGTGTGGCAGGCGGTGCTGGTGAAGAAGGGCGCGTAGGACTGGTAGACGCTCGTCTCGTCGAGCCCCCAGAGCGGAACGGCCTGGTGGCCGCAGGCCACCGACCCCGCGTGCGTCATGGCCACGGCCTTCGGTGTTCCCGTGGTCCCGGAGGTGAAGATCCAGTCGGCGTCGTCGTCCTCGCCGACCGGCGTGCGCGCAGGCTGGGGGCCCGCTGCGTCCATCGCGGCGGCGAGCGAGGCGCCCAGGCGCGGCTCGTCGGCGACCTCGATCAGCGCCGTCCCGCCGAGCGACTCGCGCAGATCGCCGAGCAATTCCGCGAACTGGGGGGTGAAGACCAGGGCCGCCGGCTCGATGAACTCGAGCACGTAGGCCAGCTCGCGGCGCACGTAGCGCGTGTTGAGTGGCACGTTGATCGCGCCGAGCCAGTGAGCGGCGTGGTAGACCACGTGGGCCTCCGCTCCGCCGTTGTTGTCGAGAAGGATGCCCACGCGGTCGCCCTTGCCGACGCCTGCCGCGGCCAGGACAGACGCCATCCGGCCCGCCTGACGGCGCAGTCCTCCGTAGCTGAAACGCACCTCGCCGGCCGCGACGAGGCTGGGGGCGATCAGCGCGATCCGCTCAGGCGTCTGCGCCGCCCGCGCCGCGAGCACGTCGGGAACGGTGCGTTCGCTGACGGTGTCGGGAAGCGAACGCTGTGTCATTGACCCGGCGAGCGTCGCGGCTGGCTGCCGGTAGTCCAACTGTCGAAAGTGCCAATGGGGACGGTAGGGTCGCCCCGGACCTATGAGCGGGCAAGACAGCGAGCCGAGGACTGCCGGCCGTGGCCGAGAGTCCGTGAATGCGGTCACGGCGGCGCTGGGGGGACGCATCAGGGCGCTGAGGCTCGAACGCGGGCTCTCGCTGCGTACGGTCGCGGCAGCCGCCCAGGTCAGCCCGAGCCTGCTCAGCCAGATCGAGCGCGGAGAGGCCAGCCCGTCACTGGTCTCGCTCGTGGCGATCGCCGACGCGCTCGTGGTCCGGCCTGGAGTGCTGCTCGGGGACGATGCCGCGGCCGAGGACACCAAATCGCCGGTCGTCCGCCGCGAGGAGCGCCGGGTGATCGACGACGAGCTCTGCCGGCGCGAGTACCTGATGCACCTCGACGATCCGCTCCTGGAGGTCGCCGAGCTGATAGTCGCTCCCGGCGGCCAGTCGCGCCCGCGCCTGGCCCGGCACTCCGGCCGCGACTACGGCGTGGTGATCACCGGCGAGATCGTCGTGGAGTTCGATAGCGGCATCGAGACCCTGCGGCGCGGGGACTACATCGCGTTCGACGCGGATTCTCCGCATCGCCTCGTGAACCGGTCCAAGAAGCCGGCCCGGGTGCTGTGGATCATCGCTCACGGCCGCCCGGCGGGGCCATAGAGCCGCGGGGCGCCCCTTGTTCAATAGCACTGGACATCGTCCAGCCGCGTCGCTAGGCTCGCGCGCACCATGGCTGTCCTTGACGTGCAGGCTCAGCTCATCGGGGGAGAGCGTGTGGCGGCGCTCGACGGCGAGTCCTTCGAGGTCGTCGACCCGTCCACGGGCGGGCATATCGCCGATGTCCCGCGCAGCAAGGCGGCCGACGTGGACCGCGCCGTGCTCGCGGCGCGCACGGCTTTCGATTCGTGGCGGCTGACGGCTCCGGCTGATCGCGGCCGGCTGCTCACCGCCGCCGCCTTCCGCCTTCGAGAGCACTCCGCTGAGATCGCGCGGCTGGGCTCGCTGGACGGAGGGCTGCCCCTGCCGGCGGTGGAGCGTGACGTCGAGGCAACGGCCCGGTACCTCGAGTACTACGGCGGGCTGGCGGACAAGGTCGGGGGCGACGTCGTCCCGATCGGGCGCGAGTACCTCGATTACACCGAGCGTGAGCCCTGGGGCGTATGCGCGGTGGTCCTGCCCTTCAACTCCCCCTTCCAGATACTGGCGCGAAGCCTCGCGCCGGCGCTCGCCGCGGGCAACACGGTGGTGGCGAAGGCCGCCGAGCAGGCGCCGCTCGGCCCGCTGCGCCTCGCGGAGATCCTGGAGCAGGAGGGCCTGCCCCCCGGCGTGGTGAACGTGATCACCGGGCTGGGTGCGGAGGCCGGCGCGCGTCTGGTGGGACACGAGGACGTCGACCGCATCACGTTCACCGGGTCCGAGGACACCGGCCGCCGCGTGATGGAGGCGGCCACGCGCAACCTGACGCCCGTGACCCTGGAGCTGGGCGGAAAATCGCCGCAGATCATCTTCGCCGACGCCGACCTCGAGCTGGCGGCGCAGACCGTGGTGGACAGCCTCGTCTGGAGCGCGGGGCAGGTGTGCTCCGCCGGGACGCGGCTGCTGGTGGACCGCTCGGTGCGCGACGACGTCGTGGAGCCGGTGGTCGAGCAGATGCGGGCGACCAGCGTCGGGGCCGCCGTCGACTGCCCCGACATGGGGCCGCTGATCACCGAGCACCAGCGCTCGAACGTGCTCCGCGCGATCGACGGGGCCACCGCGGGCGGCGCCCGGCTGCGCACCGGCGGCACCGATGCGCCCGCGACCCCGGCGGGCGGCTTCTACGTGGAGCCGACCGTGTTCGACGAGGTCGATCCCGGCAGCTCGCTCGCCCAGGAGGAGGTGTTCGGGCCGGTCCTGGCGGTGATGGACTTCGACTCGGAGCAGAAGGCGGTCGACATCGCAAACGGAACCCGCTTCGGGTTGATGGCGGGAGTCTGGACGCGAGACCTCGGCCGCGCTCACCGCGTCGCGCGCGAGCTGCGCTGCGGGCAGGTGTACGTGAACACCTACGGGGCGGGAACCGGGATCGAGCTGCCGTTCGGCGGCTACAAGAAGAGCGGGATCGGCCGCGAGAAGGGCATAGCGGGGTATCTCGAGTACACCCAGATAAAGAACGTCTGCATAAAGGTGGATGCCAAATGAGCACTGATGTGACCGCCCAAGTGTCCTCGGTAGGACCGCGGCTGACCGGCAAGACATCGATCATCACGGGCGCCGGATCGGGGATGGGCTATGCCTCCGTCGAGCGCTTCCTCGCCGAAGGCGGCGACGTGGTCGCGCTGGATCTGCGCGACGAGGGACTCGAGAAGCTGCGTGAGGCTCACGGCGACGAACACCTGATGGCCGTCACCTGCGACGTGACCGACCAGCAGGCCGTGAGCGACGTGGTGGCGGCGACCGTCGACCGTTTCGGGGCCGTGGACGCCTTCTTCAACAACGCGGGCGTGCCGTTCGTCGCCAAGCCGATCGAGGAGGTGACCGACGACGACTGGGACCTGAACATCTCCGTGAACCTCAAGGCGATCCTGATCGCGGCACGGGCCGTGGTGCCGGTGATGAAGGGCCAGGGGGGCGGGAGCTTCATCATCACCGCCTCGATGGCCGGTCTGAGGCCGCGTCCCAACCTCGGGCCCTACACGGTCGCGAAGGGTGGCGCGGTGCACTTCGCGAAGGCGCTGGCCATCGAGCTCGCGCCCGACCAGATCCGCGTGAACGCGATCTGTCCGGTGGCCGCCGCCACTCCGATGCTCGCCCAGTTCGGCGCCGGCGACCACATCACCGCCAAGGCCACGCCGATGGGTCGCCTGGCGACGGCGGAGGAGGTCGCGGCCGTCGCTCTGTTCCTGGCCTCCGACGACAGCGGCTTCCTGACCGGCCTCGCCATCCCCGTGGATGGCGGGCGCTCGATCTGAAGGGCTCGAAGCTGATCGATGGGTTCACGGTCGTCGACCTCTCCCAGCCGCTGTCCGATGAGATGGCGGGCTGGCGCGGGAGGGAGCGGGCCGAGGTCTCCGTCAAGCACCCGGCGATCGCCCACACGGTGCCGGGCGCGCGTATCTCGGCGACCTACCTGAGCATGGTCGCCCACGCGGGGACGCACGTGGACGCCGCGCGGCATTTCTATCCGGACGGAAAGAGCATCGACGAATACGAGCTGGGGCGGTTCGTCTGCCGCGGGGTGGCCATCGACGTGCGCCGTGAGGGGCCCCACGAGCTCTCGGCCGACGAGCTGCGCGCGGTCGATCCGGGCGTGAGGCCGGGCGATGCCGTGCTGCTGTACTTCGGGTACGCGGAGCGCTACACCACAGACGCCTACTACGACCACCCATATCTGTCCGGCGGGGCCGCCGAGTATCTCGCCGAGCGGGGGGCCGGCCTGGTCGGAGCCGACGTGATCTCTCCCGACCGTCCATCCCACCGCCGCGAGCAGCCCTTCCCCTTCCCGGTGCACTCCGCGCTGCTGGGCCAGGATGTTCTGATCGTCGAGAACCTCGGGCCCGGCCTGGCGCGCGTGCTCGGCCGCGAGTTCCTGTTCGTCATGCCGCCGGTCAGGATCCCCGGCGGCGACGCCTCGCCGGTCGTGCCACTGGCGCTCGTGGCAGCGGAGGCATGAGCCGCCCCCCGGCGCCAGAGGACGAACGCGGCGCGCTCGGCCTGATCGGCGCGGAGCAGGTACGCGACGCGGCCGCCCTTGTGCGGGAGGGGCGGGTGGTCGACCTCGGTATGCCGCTCGGACCCGAGACCCCGGTGCCCGCCCACCGGCCGGGCCTGTTGCGCTTCATGGACCGCGACGGCGGCGACTACGCCGCGGGCGCACGGCGCCCCGGGGGCTTTCAGTTCGCCGAGGACACCGTCCTCTTTCCCACTCACATCGGTACTCACATCGATGCGCTCGCACACGTCTGGCACGACGGCCGCCTCTACAACGGGCACCCCCAGGAGACGATCCGCAGCGGCACCGGCGCCCAGCGCTGCGGAGCCGACAAGCTGGGGCCGATCGTCGCCCGCGGCGTGCTGCTCGACATGGCCCGGGAGCGCGAGCTGGCCGCCGGCGACGCGATCGGCGCCACCGCGCTCGAGCGCGAGGCCGCTCGGCAGGGCATCGCTATCGAGCCCGGCGACGTGGTGCTGGTGCGGACCGGCTGGCTCGGGCGCACCGGTGCCTCCGCGGAGTCCTACTTCGACGGCGAGCCGGGCATCGATATCTCGGCTGCCCGCTGGCTGGCCGATGCCGGCGTGGCGGCGGTGGGATGCGACAACTTCGCGATCGAGCCGCTGCCCTTCGCCGAGGGAGAGGCCTTCCCCGTCCACCAGCTGCTGCTGTGCGACCACGGCATTGCGCTCATCGAGGGAGTCGTCCTCGACGAGCTCGCCCGGCTCGCCGGCGCGCCGTTCCTCTTCGTCGCCCTGCCGCTGGCCCTCGTGGGCTCCACCGCCTCGCCTCTGAATCCGGTGGCCGTCCTGTGAGCGGATGGACTCCCCTGCGCGGCGTGACCGTGGTCGACCTCTCACAGCAGCTCCCGGGCCCGTTCGCCACCCTCCTGCTTCGGACGCTGGGTGCCCGGGTCATCAAGGTCGAGCCACCCGGCGGCGATCCCGCCCGCGAGATCGATCCGCCCATGTTCGCGCGCCTCGTGGCCGGCAAGGAGGTGGTCGTGCTCGATCTCAAGCGCGAGGACGGCCGCGACCGGCTGCACGACCTCGTCGGGCGGGCTGACGTGTTCCTCGAGGGGTTCCGGCCCGGGGTGGTCGGGCGTCTGGGCGCCGACTGGGAGACGCTGTCGGCACTCAACTCCCGCCTCGTCTACTGCTCGCTGTCGGGCTTTGGCTCGGCCGGCCCGCTGGCGGAGCGCCCCGGGCACGACCTGAACTTCCTGGCCCTGGCGGCGGGCCTGCCGGCCGGCCTGACCGACGGCGAGGCACTGATCCGGGTCCCGTGGGTGGACCTGGCCGCCGGCACCAACGCCGCGTTGACCGTCATGGCGGCGCTGCTCGATCGGGAGGCGACCGGCGAGGGGCGGCGTCTCGACATCGCCATGCTCGACGCCGCCGCGGTGTGGTCGGCGGTCAAGCTCCCGCGAGCGGGAGCGGAGGGTGCCTACGGCGTCTTCGCCGCCGCGGACGGGGGCCGGGTCGCGGTATCGGTGCTCGAGGAGGCGATGTGGAGGCGACTGTGCGAGGCGTTCGCCTGGACCGACTGGCTCGACGAGCCCGCGATGGCCGGCCACGACCAGCGCCGTGCGCGCGCCGATGAGATCGCCGCCCGCCTCACGCGAGAGATCGCCGCACGGTCCTCGGCCGAGGTGGTCGAGCTGGCGACGCGCCATGACGTGGCGATCTCCCGGGTCAACGACCTCGATGAGGCGGCCACGGACCCGCAGATCGCCGCGCGAGCGCTGTTTCCCGACGCGGCGAGCTGGCGACCGCTCGGCCCGTCGGCCCCCGCCCTGAGCCTTGACCCCCCTTCCGCCCTTGTATAGCCTGGCTGGACAGACGTAAACCGGGCTGTACGGGCGAAAAGATGAATCAGTCGAGCCGAGACGTAGTGGTCGCGATCACCGGGATGGCGGAAGTGGGCGCGCGTGAGCACGAGAGCCTCGAGACCATGATCTTCGCGAGCACGCGCGCGGCTCTCGAGGAAGCGGGCCTCGATCGCAGAGATCTCGACGGCGTGGTGCTCGCCGGATCCGACCAGACCGACGGTCGGGCGATCACGTCCATGCTCACCTCCGGCCCGGCGGGGGCCTACCTCAACGACGAGATCAACGTGGCCAGCTCGCCGGGGCACGCGCTCGCGCTCGGCTACATGCAGATCCTCTCCGGCACGCACCGCCGGCTGCTGGTGAGCTCGTGGGGCAAGAGCTCGGACACCTCGGGGAGCGTGCAGGCGGCCGAGCGTCTCTCAGCCGACCCCTTCTACGAGCGCGACGGGGGTCTCAGTGCGATCGCCGCTGCGGCCATGCAGGCCCAACAGCACCGGTCGCGCGCAGCCAATCCACTCCAGGCCACGGCGTCGGCGGCCCGAGTCGCGGCGAGGAATCACGGCGACGTCGACGAGGCCTCGGTGATGGCCTCGGACATGGTCGCCGCCCCGTTGCGATCGCTCGAGATCCCCCCGGAGATCGACGGCTCCTTCTCCATCGTCCTGGAGGGCACGGACCGGCCGGACGCCGCCCTCGTCCTCGCCGGGGTCGGCTGGTGCAGCGATTCGGGCCGCGTGGCCGAGCGGGACCTGGTGGCGCTGCCGCATCTCGGGCGGGCCGCGCGGGACGCCTACCGGCGCGCGGGCGTCGGAGCGCCCGCCCGCGAGATCGGCTCCTGGCACCTGCACGACTACACGCCCGACGCGGAGATCCTCGCCTACGCCCCGCTCGGGGTCTGCGCGCGCGGCGAAGAGGCCGAGCTGGTCCTGTCGGGCGCAACCGAGGCGGACGGCCCGGTGCCGGTGAACCCGGACGGGGGATCGGTCCGCGGCGAGGCCCCGTTCGGAGGGCCGCTGCGCAAGGTCCTCGAAGCGGTGCGCCAGGTTCGTGGCACCGCCCGGCCGGCCGGTCCCCGGCGCCCAGCGCGCGCTGGCGCACATGACCACCGGCTTCGCGGGCCAGTTCCAGACCGTCGCCGTGGTCGAGCGGGTGGCTTGATGGGGCTCGGGCAACAACCGCGCGCGGTGGCGGCCATCGGTGTGGGCCAGACCCCCTTCGGCCCCACCCGCGAGGCGGCCACCTACGTCGAGATGCTCCAGCGCGCGGCGAGCGAGGCCCTGATCGAGGCGAACCTCACCGTCGAGGACATCGATGCGGTCGTCCTGGCGCTCGCGCCGGAATCGCTGATGGGCGTGAACCACGCCGAGCGCTGGTGCATCGACTACATCGGCGGCCGCATGAAGCCGGTGATGCGCATCCAGACCGGCGGCGCCACCGGGCTCTCGGCGATTCAGGCCGGCTACCAGCACGTCGCGTCCGGCCTCTACGAGCGGGTGCTCGTGGTCGGCGCGGACCGCGTCCGCGAGAGTGGCGACGCCCAGAAGATCTTCAACAAGATCTGGGACCCCTTCTACGAGCGCGATCTCCCCTTCACCACCATCACGATGATCGCGATGTCGGCCGTGCGCTACATGCACAACTACGGGATGACCGAGCGCCAGATGGCGCGCGTCGCGCAGAAGGCCCACCACAACGGGGCGCTCAACCCCAACGCGCACATCCGCCGCGAGGTGACCATCGAGGAGGTCCTCGAGTCGCGCTACCTCTCCTGGCCTCTGAAGCTGCTCGACTCCTGCCCCCAGTCGGCCGGCGGCTGCGCGGTCGTGCTCGCCTCGGCGGACGCCGTGGATCGCTCGGAACACCCGCCGGCCTGGATCACCGGGCTCTCGATGGCGGGCGAGACCTACTACATCGGCGACCGCCTGGAGACCTCCGAGCGCGGCTACGACTACGGGGACGCCGAAGCGCTCGCCGTGGCCGCCGAGCGCGCCTACGCGATGGCCGGGATCACCGATCCCCGCGCCCAGATCGACGCGGTCGAGACCTACGCCTCCTTCTCCCCCGTCGAGATCCACAACGTCGAGGCGCTCGGCCTGGCCGACCTCGGCACCGCGGGGCCGCTGTTCGAGGAGGGCTTCTTCGACCTCGACGGCGAGATACCCGCTCAACCCCTCCGGCGGCGTGATCTGCACCAACCCGATCAGCGTCACGGCGATGGTCCGCCTCGTCGAGGCCGTGCTGCAGGTCCAGGGCCGGGCCGGCGCCCATCAGGTGCCGGACGCCAACACCGTCGTCGCCACCGGCGCCGGCGGGTCGCACCAGTTCTTCAACGTCGCCGTCGTCACCTCGGAGCAGCCCACATGAGCCAAACCACGCCCCTCAGAGCCGCTGGATCGTCGAGCAGCGCTGGGACCTGACCTACACGCACACCGCCGACCCGGTCACCGCGCACTTCCTGCGCACGCTGCGCGACGAGGGCAAGGCTGCTCGGCATCCGCTGCCCGGTCTGCCGAGCGCGTGCTGGCGCCGCCGCGGCCGATCTGCGACCGCGACTTCTGCGAGACCGAGGAGTGGGTCGAGCTCGGTACCGACGGGAACGCTCGAGCTGTTCACGATCATGCACCTGGCCGATCCAGGGCCTGCCCGAGCCGCCCTACGTGCTCGCCTACGTGAAGCCCGACGGCGCCGACACCGCGATCGGCGGGTTCCTCGAGGGCGTCGACCTGTCCTCGAACGAGGCCGCGCTCGAAAGTCTCGTGGTCGGGCACCCAGGTTGAGATCGTGCTGCGCGACGAGCGGCAGGGCCGCATCACCGACCTGTACTTCCGTCTCGCCGGGTGACACCTCTGCACAGTGAGCGCCGAGCGTCCCTTCAGCCGGCACCTGGCGGAGCTCATCGCCGAGATCAGCCGAGCGTACGCCGGACGCGCTGGCGGTCGCCGATCGGCGAGCTCTCGCTCACCTACGCGGAGCTCGACGCGCGCGCGGGGCGCTTCGCGCACGGGCTGCGCGATCTCGGCGTCGCTCGAGGGGGGACCGTCGGCCTGCTGTGCACGAACCGGTGGGAGTGGCTGGCCGCCGCGCTCGGCGACACAGCGCCTCGGGGCGCGGGTCGCCGCCTTCAACACGTTCGCCAAGGCCTGGGATCTCGAGTACATGCTCGCCCACTCCGAGACCGAGGTGCTCGTCTGCGTCGACCGCTTCCGTTCCCGCGACTATCGCGAGACGCTCGCGGAGCTCGTACCCGAGCTGACCGAGCGCGACTGGCGCTCGGGCCGCTTCCCTCACCTGCGCCACGTCGTCGTGATCGGGGAAGCGCCGGCGCAGCTGCCGGGGGTTCGAGCTCTGGCCGATGTGGTGGACGTCTCCGACCATTCGCCCGGCGCGCCGCCGGTGTCCGCGGCAGACGACGCCTTCGTGCTCTACACCTCGGGGTCGAGCGCGCGGCCCAAGGCGGTGCCGCTGCAGCACTACGCGGCGATCGAGAACGGCTTCCAGATCGGAGAGCGGATGGGACTCGAGGCCGCGGACCGCGTCTTCGTCTCGGTTCCGCTCTTCTGGGCCTACGGCGCGGTCAACGCGCTGCCGGCGACGCTCACCCACGGCGCCGCCCTCGTGCTCCAGGAGGCCTTCGAGCCGAGCGGCGCGCTCGACGCTGATCGAGCAGCACCGCTGTACCGCCATCTACACCCTGCCCAACATGACCGCCGCGCTGCTGGGCGCCGGCTCCTTCGCTCCGGCGCGCGTGGCCTCGCTGCGCACCGGCCTGACCCTCGGCACGGAAGCTGAGCTGAGGCGCTGCCTCGACGAGCTCGGGGTGGGCGGGATCTGCAACATCTACGGTGGCACCGAGACCTACGGCAACTGCTGCGTGACTCCCACGGAGTGGCCGGCGGAGCGCCGCGTGGCCAGTCAGGGGCCGCCCCTGCCCGGCGTGCGGCTGCGGATCGCCGATCAGCAGACCGGCGAGTTGCTCGGCCCGGGTGCCGTGGGCGAGATCGAGGTGACCGGCTACCTGGCGCGCGGCTATCTCGGCGACACGACGGGAGCGAGTGCCGCCTTCGGCGCGGACGGCTGGTTTCGCACCGGGGACCTCGGCTTCCTGGACGAGGACGGCGCTCTGCACTTCAGCTCCCGGGCAACCGAGATGATCAAGACCGGAGGGATCAACGTCGCACCACGCGAGGTCGAGGAGTTCCTGGCGCTGCACCCAGCAGTTCGCAACACAGCGGTCGTCGGCGTGCCCGACGAGCGCCTCTCCGAGGTCGTGGTCGCGTTCGTCGTGGCGCGTGACGGCGAGATGGTGTCGGAGGCGGAGCTGCGGACCTTCTGCTCCGAGCGGATCGCCGGGTACAAGGTGCCCGCCCGCGTCCACCTGGTCGAGGAGCTGCCCGCCACGGACACCGGCAAACTGGCGCGGCGGCGCCTCGTCGAGCTCGACCAAGCGGCGACCGGGAGCGTGGCATGAGCTCGGCCGTGGACACGGTGCCCGAGGCGTTCGTCGGCGGACGGCGGATGGCCCTCGACGATGCTGCCGCCACGATGGAGGCGGCGGTGGCCGGGGTGGTGGCGGCGCAGCCGGTCGTGCGCGGTCTGTCGAGCGCCGATCGAGCGGCGATCCTCGACCGCATGGCCGCACTGCTGCGCGAGGACATCGAGCAGCTGGCCGACGAGCTCGTGGCCGAGGCCGGCTTCCTGACCCGGCGCGACATGGTGCTGGAGGTCGAGCGTGCGATCGACGTGTGCACGCTCACCGCCGCGGCCACGCGGGAAGGGTTCGACGAGATCGTGAACCTCGAGGCCTCGCCCCGCGGGCGCGACACCCTCGCCATCGTGCGGCGGGTGCCCCACGGTCCACTGCTCGCCATCACCGCCTTCAACGGACCGATCCTGATCGCCACGAACAAGATCGCGGGAGCGATCGCCGCCGGCACGGGAGTGGTTCTCAAGCCGTCTCCCCGGGTACCGCGGGCGGCCGTGGCGTTCGCGGAGCTCGTGGTCGCGGCCGGGCTGGCCGGCGGATGCCCTCGCCGTGCTGCCCGTGGGCAACGAGGAGACGATGGGTCTGGTGGCCGATCCGCGCCTGCCCGCCATCAGTTTCACGGGCGGCGACGTCGGCTGGGCTATCAAGGAGGCGGCGCCGCGCAAGCACGTCCACCTCGAGCTGGGCGGAGTCGGCGCGGTCCTGGTGGCGCCCGACGCCGACCTCGACGAGGTGGCCGAGCAGTGCGTGATCGGCGGTTTCGTTCGTTCGGGGCAAGCGTGCCTGTCGGTGCAGCGCATCTACGCACACGCCGACGTGCACGATGACCTCGTCGAGCGCCTCGCCGTCCGCGTCGCCGCGCTGGCCACCGGCGACCCGCGCTCACCGGACACCCAGGTCGGCCCGCTGGTGGACGACAGGGCGGCCGGGCGAGTCCAGGAGATGGTCGACGAGGCGGTACGCGACGGCGCGCGCCTGGTGTGCGGAGGGGATCGCGAGGACACCCTCGTCGCCCCGACCCTGCTCGTGGACACCCGCCCCGACATGGCCGTCCTACGGCGCGAGGTCTTCGGCCCCGTGCTCGCGGTCGCCCGAATCGAGGGGATGGCGGAGGGAGTGCGCGAGGTCAACTCCGTGGGCGGCGCGCTGAACGTCGGGGTGTTCACGCAGGACGTCGATCTCGCCCTGTCCCTCGCGGACGAGGTCGACGCCGGAGGCGTGATCATCAACGGGTCCAACGCCTGGAGAATCGACAACATGCCCTTCGGTGGAACGGGCAAGGCCGGTCTGGGCCGTGAGGGCGTGCGGGCCATGGTCGAGGAGATCACGGCGCCGAAGGTGATCGTGATCCGCCGGCGCGCCGGCGCGGGGCTCGCCTAGGCCTGCTCGAACGGGTGCGTGGCCAGCGCGGTCACGCCGATGTCGAGCCAGGGGAATAGGGGAAGCCCGCTGAGCTGCTCGTGCAGGTCAGCGGCGTCCTCGGCGACCCAGATCCCGACGCTCGCCGTCCGCCCGGGGACGCGCCATATCCGGGAGATGACCCCCCGCTCGCGCAGTGCCTGTGCGTAGGCGGCCTCCGCCGCGAGGAGCTCCGCCCGCTGCTCCGCTTGCATGTCGGGCGGGAGGCCCGTCTCTACCTCGACGAGAAACTCCATCTCACCGTGCGGTCGTGCTCAGCTCACGCAGCCTGAAGTCGGAGACCGGCGCCTCGCCCCTGCGGACGAAGTCCATCCAGAGCGATCGGCCGGTAGCCGGGTCCAGGTACTGCCGGAACTCGAGATCGGGGTGGAGCCGGATCCACGGGCCCAACTCCTCGGCGCCGGGGCACCGGTACGGCGCGGCGTCGCGCCAGTCCTCGCCCAGCGGCCCGAGGATCGCGCCGCTCCGCGCGGCCTGGACGAGGATCTCGCCGCCGTCGGCCACGAGGTTGATGACGTCCGCCCAGCGCTTGACGACCGGCAGCTCCCGTGGCGAGTGGTCGTAGCCGCCGTCCTCCATCTCCACGAGGCGCCGCTGAAGCAGCTCCGCGCGCCGCTCAGCCGTCGCTGCGTCGTCGACCGCGCCGTCCTCGATCACCACGCCGTAGATATCCCGCGCGGCATCCAGGGTCACGCTGCCGCGGGTCACGTCGTCGAGCACGCGCTCCACCGGTCGGTCGATCGGATCGCCGTAGCCGCCGCCGTTCTGAGTGATGTGGTTGATGACGTCGTCGGCGTTGAGCGTGATGGTGCACTTGGCCTCGGGCAGCACCCGCTCGCCGCCGGCAGCCGGGATCGTCGCCACACCATCGCCGGCGGCGAACTGCTCGCGCCAGTGCGGCCCGATCGCGCACTCGTACCAGGCCGTGGCGCCGGGATGGCCGCCGAACAGGCCGATCGTGGTGGGTACCGTCATGCCCTGCGTCCCGCAGGTGGTAATCAACTCCTCGGTGTCGTACACCGCGAGCGCGAACTCGATGCCGTTGCCGCCTCGGTTGCGCCCGGCGCCGCCGGTGTCCTTGGCCTCGCGGCGCCACAGGTAGAACACGGGGTTGCGCGCCTCGGTCGTCTCCACGTCCATGAACTGGCTGGTGGGCACGATCATCGATCCACCCGTGTCGCCGCCGTCGCGCCAGGCAAACGCGGCGCCACCCCAGCCCTGGGCGTCCATGAACATGTTCGCGAAGGGCTCGCCGAACTGGTTGCGCCCGCCGAACTGGCTCAGCAACCACCCGCCGTCGGGTGGGCCGCAGAGCATGTGCTGGTGGTCCTCGGAGAAGGCGAGCATCTTCATCATGCACGCCATCGCGGTCTGGCTGCCGACCCACGAGCCCGCGACCGAGCCCGCTGAGATGGGCATGGGCGGATCGGCGCTGACGATGGAGTTCTCGGGGAAGCGCAGGTCTATGGGCCGCATCAGGCCGGCGTTCCACGGCAGGTCGGACCCGAAGGTGCCGAGCATGAGCGCTCCGATCGCCCCGAAGGTTCCCGAGGCCGACCCGTTGCCCATGCCGACCATCGCGGGATCGGTGCCGTCGTAGTCGAAGGTGAGGGTGTCGCCCTCCTTGGTCATCGTGCACACGACCTTGTAGAGCCGGTTCTCCCGGCCGTCGTGGTCCACGAAGCCGCTGTGGGCGAACACGCCGTCGGGAAGCTCGGAGATCCACTCGCGAAGGCGCGTCTCCGTGCGGTCGATCGTCAGCTCCATCGTTTGGGCCACCGCGTCGGCGCCGTATTCGTCGCACGCTTCGCGCAGGCGCTCCTTGGCCACGCGATGTGAGGAGAGAAACGCCGAGAAGTCGTTCGCGAGCATCGCCGGGAGCCGGGAGTTCGACATGATCGAATCCCAGAGCCCGCGGTTGGTCTTGCCCTGGTCGACCATGCGCGCCAGGGGGATGATCATCCCCTCCTGGTAGAGGTCGATCGCGTTGGGGCACCACGATCCGGGGTTCATCCCGCCGATGTCCATCACGTGGGCCATGCAGCCGGCCCAGGCGACGATCTGGCCGTCGTGGAAGTAGGGCGACACGAACTGCACGTCTGACTGGTGGATTCCCGCCCGGAACGGGTCGTTGCTCACGAAGGTGTCGCCCTCGTGGATGTCGTCGCCGAAGCGCTCGATCACGTCCTTGACGAGCAGCTGCATCACGAACATCGGCAGCGTGTAGAAGACCCCCGAGACCGCCATGTCGCCGTTGGCCGCCGCGATGCAGAAGTTGTAGTCCTGAGAGTGGACCACCGGCGAGCCCGACGCGTGCACGATCGTCGTCGATCCCTCCTCGTTGATCGACCAGAGCCGGTGCGAGATCACCTCGTAGGTGATCGGGTCGATGCTCACCGAGGTCTCAGCCATGTACGACCTCCTGCGCCTCCCGCTCAGAGTCCGGCGTAGCGCGCGCGGTGTCGATGAGTACGTTGCCGTGGGCGTCGACCTCGGCGTGCTGGCCGGGGCCGACCACGATGTTGGTGTCCGGCAGCTCGAAGATCGCCGGCCCATCGAAGGAGAGCCCGGGAGTCAGCGCGTCCTCGTCGTAGACGG
This sequence comes from uncultured Thermoleophilaceae bacterium, assembly GCA_963728155.1. Lineage (GTDB taxonomy): Bacteria > Actinomycetota > Thermoleophilia > Solirubrobacterales > Thermoleophilaceae > JACVRW01. Next base: position 811,035 of record CAVSJF010000006.1, read on the forward strand.
CGGCGTCCATCCAGCCGCCGAAGTAGACGCGGTCGTGGCGCACGTGCTCGCGGTGCCCCTGCGGGATCGTGTGACCGAGGCCCCCGCGCTCGGCCGCGGCGGTGACCACCACGCGCCAGGTGACGAGCTCGACGCCTGCCTCGGTGAACGCCGAGCCCTCGCCGAAGCGCAGCTCGTAGTTCTCGACGAACCGGTCGACCAGCCGGTCGAGCCCCTCCGCGGTGAGCGGGTACTCCGGGAGCTCGACCGTGAGCTCGTGGATCTGGAAGCGGAAGCGGATGTCCGCGAAGTAGTCGCTGCGCATGCCGGCCGGGTCGAGCTGCTGCTCGGCCAGGCGGCGCTTGGCCTCCTCCTCGACCCCGGCGATCACCGCGTTGACCTCGCCGGCCTCGATGTGCCGCGACGCCCCGGAGCTTCCGGGCGGCGTGCGGAAGGCATGGCTGGCCTCGTGGGTCACGACGAGATCGGAGGCCCCGATGCCGAGCGCGGAGTGCACCGACGCCGTGACCGGGATCACGATCCTCTTGACGCCGAGGCCGGACCCGAACGCGTGCGCGTGGACCGGACCGGCGCCGCCGAAGGCGACCAAAATGAAGTTCCGGGGGTCGTACCCCTTGTGAACCGTCGCCTGGCGGATCAGGTCGGCCATGCGCGAGTCGACGATCCGCTTGATGCCCTCGGCCGCGTCCTCGACGGACAGGCCGAGCGGCTCGGCGACCTTCTCGAGGATGGCCTGCTCGGCGGCGTCGCGCTCCAGCGTCTGGCGGCCGCCGAGAAAGCTCTCGGGATTGATCAGGCCCAGCACCACGTCGGCGTCGGTGACCGTCGGCTCGGTCCCACCGCGTCCGTAGCACGCCGGCCCCGGCACCGCTCCCGCGCTCAGCGGGCCAACGTGCAGCTGTCCCGCCTCGACGCGGGCGATACTCCCGCCGCCGGCGCCGATGGTGTCCACTCCCACCGACGGCACGGCGATCGGCTGGTGGGCCATCACCGTGGTGGGCTGAAGCAGCGGCCGCCCGTCCACCACGAGCCCGACGTCGAAGCTCGTGCCCCCCATGTCGGCGGTCACCACGTTGCTCTCCCCGATCTCCTCGGCCACCAGGCGGGAGCCGACGACACCCCCAACCGGGCCGGAAAGCAGGAAGGAGACCGGGTGGTCGGACGCGGTGCGCACCGAAGCGAGACCGCCGTTTGACTGCATCAGCAGCGGCTCGTGAGGCAGTCCGGCATCCCTGAGCGTGGAGTCCAGCGACTCGGTCACCGCCGACACCTCCGGCCCGAGGTAGGCGTTTATCGCCGTCGTCATCATGCGCGAGTACTCGCCGATCCGGGGAAGCACGTCCGAGGATGCCGACACGTAGAGCTCCGGCGCCTCCTCCCGCGCTATCTCGACGACGCGGCGCTCGTGCTCCGGATGCTCGGTGCACCACAGCAGGCAGACGGCCAGAGCCTCGACCTTCTCGGCCACCAGCTCGCGCACCGCCCGGCGCGTGGCCTCCTCGTCGAGCGGGCGCATCACCCGACCCCGGTAGTCGACGCGCTCGGGGATCTCGCGCACCAGCGTCCGCTCGATGATGCTCGGGTGCTTCTGGAGATGACGCCAGTTCTTGAGCTCGGACTCTTCCAGCCCGAAGCCCTTCATCCCGCGCATGATCGCGGCGGTGTCGCCGAAGCCTTCGGTGATCAACAGGCCGGTCTTCGCGCCGCGGCGCTGCAGCAGGCCGTTGGTGGCCACCGTCGTCCCGTGGGAGAAGACCCGGATGCCACGGACGAAGTGGTCGAGCGGCACGCCGTGATCTCCCGCGGCGAGATCGAACGTGGCCAGTACGCCGTCGACCAGGTTCGCCGGAGTGGTGGGCGCCTTGTACCGGCGCACCTCGCCCGACACCTCGAGAACGACGGTATCGGTGAACGTTCCTCCGATGTCGGAGGCGACGAAGAAGTCACCCGCCCGGACGCTCATCGGCCACTTTCTCTCAGCTTTCGCACCCAGCGACAAGCTCATCTTGGCGGGCTTAGCGGAAGCGCCAGGTGTCGCTCCGCTCCCAGTCCGGAACGCTCCCCGCATGCAGATCGGCTACATGCTGCTGCCGCGCAGCCTCGACGCCACGCGCGCGGGCGCGCAGCTGGGCGAAGAGCTCGGGTTCTCCTGGGCCGGGGTGGCCGACTCTCCCACCGTCTACCAGGAGTCCTACCTCCACCAGGTCGAGGCCGCCCACGTGACGGACCGCATGCGGATCAGCTCGATGGTGAGCCACGTTGTGGTGCGTCACCCGGTGATCCTGGCCAACCTCTGGGCCACGCTGCAGGAGATCAGCGGAGGACGAACGGTCGGCACGCTCGCCACGGGCAACAGCGCGGCGCGCGGCCTGGGAATGAAGCCGGCCACGATCGCCGAGCTCGGCGAGGCGGCCGAGGCGATCCGCGGGACCTGGCGCGGGGAGGGCGGCCCGTTTCGCGACTCGCGGATTCCCCCCACCGGCCTGGTGCGCGAGGGCTGCCCGATCATCATCAGCGCGGACGGGCCCCGCGCCGCGGCGCTGGCCGGTGAGCTGGGCGACGGACTCCTCTACGGCGGGACCATGGACCGCGACGTTCGCCGGCGTCGCCTCGAGTCCGGGCGCCGGTCCGAACATCAGGAGGCGTGGATCGCGCCCACGGTGTCCCTGGCGGAGACCCACTCCGACGTATCCGACGACCTCGGCGCGATGGTGGTGGCGATGGCCAACCGCGCGATGCGCGGCAACCTCGATGAGCGCAACGTGCCCTCCCCCGTCCAGGAGGACGTGCTCGAGATGCGCCGCGCCTACGACTACGGCTTCCACGCCGACAGCTCGCGGCCGCAGAACGTGGGGGTCGTGAGCGAGCGCCTGCGCGACTACCTGATCGACAGCCTGTGCCTGTGGGGCACAGAGGAGCGGTGGGAAGCGCTCCTCGGCGAGCTGGCCGACGAGGGCTGGACCGGCGTGATGCTCATCCTCGGCCAGGCCGAGCAGCTGAGCGTGTTGCGCGCGATCGGCGAGCGCCTCGAGCGCCTCGGCTACCTGACGCCCTCCTCCGCCGGCGTCGCGGGCGCATCGGGGGGCGGCGGATGACCGATAACGCCCCGGCACTCTCCAACGTCGCCTACGACGACCTCGAGATCGACCGCGTCCTGGGCCCCTACGCCGAGCAGGTGCCGGAGTCGCTGGCGAGCTCGCTGGCCGGCTCGATCGGCGAGCCGAACAAGGTGACCAACGCGCCACCCGCGGTGTTCCCTGTCCTCTTCCTCAAGGCGCTGCGTCGCTCGATGGGCGGTATCCCGGCCGGGTCGGTGCTGGCCAAGCAGGAGCTCGAGTTCCACGCCGAGCTGCCCGTGGACAGCACCGTGAACGTGACCACGTGGATCAGCGAGAAGTACCTGCGCCGCGAGCGCCCCTACGTCGTGATCGAGTTCGACATCCGCGACGAGAGCGATACCCAGGTCGTGACCGGGCGCAAGATCATCGTGTGGCCGACCGGGCCGGGTGAGCGGTGAGCGCCCAGCCGGACGAGCTGCCCGAGATCGCCGACGACGTCGATCAGGGCGTGATCGACGCCTACGCCGAGCTGTCCGGCGACTACAACCCCCTTCACGTGGACGTGGAGGCCGGCAAGGCGGCGGGCTTCGGCGGCACGATCGCCCACGGCCCGATCGCCCTCCAGGCGTTCTTCCGTGCGGCCACGGCGTGGACGGGAGCCGACGCGCTGCCGCCCGGCAGCACCGTCAAGGTCACCTATCGTGCCCCGGTCAAGCCCGGTGACCGGATCCGGTGTTTGACGAGCGAGATGAGCAGCGACGACGGCGTGGCGGCGATCGAGGCCGAGTGCGTCAATCAGGACGAGACGACGGTCGTGTCCGTCGTGGCCTCGGTCCCCCGGCCGGGCTGAGCGCCGTCAGCCGGCCAGCGACCCGTCGACGTCGACGCGCTCGCGCAGCAGGCTGAGCTCCTCGTCGGTCGGCGGCTCGGTGGTGGGCACGTCGTCCGGGATCGCCATCGGGAAGCCGGTGGCCTCCTTCACGGCGTCGGCGGTCACTCCCTGGTGCAGGCTCCGCACCCGCATCTCGCCCTCGTCGTCGAAGTCGAACACGCCCAGTGGAGACAGCAGAAGGCGCGGGCCGCCACCCGGGAAGCCCAGCCGCTCGCGCTCGCGGGCGTCGCCCAGCGCGGAGATCAACGCCACCCGCTCCACGAACGTTCTCGCGTCGTGGCGGGGCATGATCAGGTAGTAGCCGCGGCAGTAGGTGCTCATCGTGGCCAGGGCTATCGAGCCCGGCCCGCGCAGCTTCCAGCCTCCCTCCCCGTCGGGGACTCCGAACAGGTTGAGATTGCCGCGCCGGTCGACCTGGAGGCCACCCACGAAGAACACGTCCGGCCGGCTCATGTCGTCGAACACCGTGGACTGGAACATCAGCGCCTCACCCACGATCGAGCGCGGATCGAACAGGAAGGGGTAGACCGGCGGCGGGCGGCGTCCCGCGAGGCTCTCGACACCGATGCCGAGCACGACACGCGTGTCGGGGTGAGTGGTCAGGCTGGCCATCGTCACCGCGGCTCGGGCCATGGGAAGGTTCGCCCCGACCTGGACGGTCAGGTCCTCCGGGCGCAGGTCACGCGCGAGCAGGACGGCGAAGAGCTCGTTGATCGAAGGCGGTTGGGTCATCAGATCAGCAGCTCCGCGATCCGCCGGATCCCGACGGCCTCGAGGTACGCGTCGTGGTCCGCGCCGAGCACGTGACGCTGCAGGTAGTCGTCGAACGCATCGCCACCGGTCTTGGCCGCCTTGACGTAGGCCTTGAGGTGGTCGACGTCGGCCACCATCGAGCCGCTCGAGTAGGGATGCGTGCCGAACGGCGCCCGGACCACGCGCGTGTCGCGCCAGTACCAGGTCCGCTCGGGAAACTCACGAATCATGTCGTTGCTCACCACCCTGTCGGTCTGCAGGAGCACCCGGTCCGCGGCGGAACCCAGGAGGCCGTCCATGTGCCCGGTGCCGACAACCTGGGCGTTGCCGTACTCGTCCGCTCGCTCGGCGAACACCAGGGCCACATCGAGGCGCAGGGCGGGCACGGCGATCAGCGGCTCGCCGGCGACGGGATCGTCGAACTCGACCAGAGCGGGGTTCAGTTGCGTGAAGGAGGTCCCCACGCCTCCCCGCCAGGGCAGGAAGGGCAGCCCCTGTGCCGCCGCGCGCAGCCCGAGGACGCAGTGCGCCTCGTCGAGATCGCGGACCTCGACGTCGCCCGCCTCGACGGCGGCGCGGAACACGGGGCACACCCCGGCCACCGCCTCGAGCCCCACGTAGCAGCCCCACACCGTCTTGACGCATCCCGCCCCGATGAGGAGATCGACCTCGATGCCGCCGGTGGGCGCCACCACCGTCAGGTCGCGCACCCCCCTCCTCGCCAGGGCGCGGACCAGGGCCATGGGGTGCCCCGCCGTGACCGCGCCGCCGATGCCGACGGTCATCCCGTCCTCGACCACGCCGACGGCGTCGTCGAGTGACGTCAGGACCGATCTCCGCTCGGCCGTCATGCCACGGTGGCCTGGGCGAGGCTCCCCGCGTGGGGCAGCTCCGGCAGGTCGCGGATGGCGCGCTCGAGCTCGTCGAGGCCCGCGCCCTCATCCGCCATCTCCGGAGCGAGAGCCCGCGCATTGCGCTGGACGCCCTCCCAGTCCCAGCCCCAGTGGGATTCGTCGGGCACCAGCTCCTTGGTGTGCGTGTCCCCCGACGCCGTGGCGAGCTCGAGGCGCGCGCCGAGTGCCGGCAGCCCCTCGTCGGGCAGCACCTCGATGCGGTCCACCAGTTCCCGGTTGACCTCGTCCTCGAACTCGGCGAGCCCCTCCAGGGTCGCCGTCCGGTGCTTGAGCGCGATCGCGATGCAGAAGGGCGCGCTCATCAGGGTCGCACCTACGTCCGCGAACGGGCCCTCGTTCAACGTGCCGGGATAGCTGCGGTCGCTCGGGTTCAGGTAGCAGCGAACCGAGGCGATGTCCTCGACGGCGAGATCGTGCTCGTTCACCATGCCCACCGCCAGCTCCACCGGGCTCTGGTTGATGTTGCACACCGGATACGGCTTGTAGATCACGTCGAGGATCCGCCACCGTTCGCCGAGCTCCCACGACTCCTCGGCCGCGCCGCCGGACTCCTCGCCGGCGAACGCCCGTACGAACCCGGCCGGGCCCTCGAGCCACTCCGCGGCCCCGCGGGCGCCGGACGCGGCCAGCCGGGCGGCTACGACGCCGTTGCGCGCGGCCATTCCCAGCTCCCAGCGCCACTCGGAGGTGCCCTCGATCCATGCTTGGCTGAGCCCTCCGGCAAAGCTCGCGGCGATCGCGATGGCGTCCGTCGTCCGCTGCTCGTCCAGGCCGAGCACGCGGGCCCCGGCCGCGGCCGCGCCCAAGGTGCCGTAGAGCATCGACGCGCGAAATCCGCGGGGGGTCGTGGCGGCGGAGAAGCGCTCGCCCACGGCGGCGGCTATCTCGTAGCCGGCCACCAGGGCCTCAACGAGCCGGCGCCCGTCCGCCTCCTCTCGCTCGGCTAGCGCCAGAGCGGCCGGAATCACCGCCGAGCCGCCGTGCGTCTTCGCGGCGAAATGCGTGTCGTCCTGAGCTCGGGCGTGCATCAGCACGGCATTCGCGAACGCCGCATGCTCGGCGTCGACCTTCTCGCCCAGGCAGAACAGCGTCGCCTCGGCCGGGCCATGGCCGCGCACCACGTCCCAGACCAGGGGGCCCTGCGGAGTGCGCGGCGCGGACGCAGGCGAGGTCGTGCAGGAGGTTGCAGCGCACCTTCTCCACGACCTGCGGGGGAAGGTCGTCGGCCGAGATGCCGGCCGCGAAGTATCCGAGCGTCTGGCCCGCCGTCGGGCTTTGCACGTTGGTCGCCATGTCAGGTCGCCAGTCCTTCCGTTGCGAAGATCTCGTCGGGTTTGCCGAGCGCCTTCTCGATGTCGGTGAGGAAGACCGCGCCCTCGGCGCCGGTGAGCACGCGGTGGTCGCATCCGAGGGTGAGCCGGACGTTGCGCCTATCCCCCGGGGCGCCGATGGCCGCCCCGACGCCAAGGATCGCCGCCTGTGGGGGGTTGATGATCGGGTCGAAGTCCTCGATCCCGAACATGCCGAGGTTCGAGACCGTGAAAGTGGCGTCCGCGAGGATCTCCCGTCCCAGGCGCCGGCGGGCCGCCAGGTCGGCGGCCTCCCGGGCGGCGGCGCTGATCGCCGCCACATCCTTCTCATCGGCGTCGTAGATCGCCGGGGCCACCAGGCCGCCTTCGACGGCGATGGCTATGCCCACGTTCACACGCGGATGCACGATCACCGAGCCGTCGCTGAACGAGGCGTTGACCTCGGGGTGGGCCCGCAGCGCGACGGCGGCCGCCCGCACGATCGCGTCGTTGACCGTCGGTACGCGCTCTCCGCCCGCCGCCTCGCGCAGAGCGGCGCGATGCTCGAGCAGCTCGGTCACGTCGGCCGTGACGCGCAGGTAGAAGCACGGGACGCTCGTCGCCTCCACCATTCGCCGCGCCATCGCCCGGCGCATCAGCGACTGCCGCTGGGGCTCCGCGTCTCCCTTGCCGGGCTGCACGGTCGCCGCGTCGCCCGCCGAGGGGTCCTGCGCGGTCACCTCACGACGCCTCGAGGATGACGAAGACCTGGTCGACGGGGACGATGTCGCCCTCGGACACGAGGATCTCCTGCACGACGCCGTCCTGTGGCGCCTCGAGGTCCTCGTTCGCCTTGTCGGTCGCCATCTCGAGCAGCGGATCGCCCTTCTTCACGGTCGCTCCGGGCTGCACTGAGATCTCCACCACCTCGACCTCCTCGGTATCGCCCGGATCGGGGATCTTGACCTCCACGCGCATGCTCAGTCCTCCTTCATCATCACTTTGCGGACAGCTTCGACCACGTCGTCGACGCCAGGGGCGCGCGCTTCGGCGAGCGGGACCGGCGTCGGCACGTTCACGAACGGCGAGGCGACCCGCACCGGCGGCGCCTTCAGATCGCCGAGGCACTGTTCGGCCGCGACCGCGACCACCTCGGAACCCACGCTGAACCCCGCCGTCGCCTCGTGGGCGGTCACGAGGCGGCCCGTACGCCGGACCGAATCGACGATCGTGTCGGTGTCGAGCGGCGAAAGGGTCCGCGGATCCACCACCTCGACCGAGATGCCGTCCTCTTCCTCGAGCCGCTCGGCGGCTTCGAGCGAACGATCCACCAGCCGGCCGATGGCAACCACGGTCACGTCCGTGCCCGAGCGCCGCACCTCGGCCACGCCGAGCGGCACCAGGTGGTCGACGTCGACCGGGACCTCACGCCGGGCGGGGAGCAGGCCGAGCGTCTCGATCACGAGCACCGGATCGTCGTCGCGGACCGCCGACTTGAGCAGTCCCTTCGCGTCGAACGCGTTGGACGGCATCACCACCTTCAGGCCGGGCACCGAGCAGAACCAAGCCTCGAAGTTCTGCGAGTGCTGGGCGCCGTTGGGCCCGCCCGCGCCGGCCATCGTGCGGATGACAAGCGGCATGGAGGCGCCCGAGAAGTAACGGTACTTGGCGGCCTGGTTGATGATCTGGTCCATCGCCAGCATCACGAAGTCGAAGAACATGATCTCGACGATGGGGCGCAGGCCCACGGCCGCGCCGCCCACGCCCAAACCGGCGATCACCGCCTCGCTGATGGGCGTGTCGCGCACCCGCTGCTCGCCGAACTTGTCGAGCAGCCCGCGCGTGACGCCGTAGGGGCCGCCGGGGCGCCCGACGTCCTCGCCCACGAGAACGACGCGCTCGTCGCGCTCCATCTCCTCGTGCAGGGCCTGGTTTACGCCCTGCCAGAACTTGAGCGAGCGCGTGGTGGGGTCGGTGGCGGTGCTCATGCCGTTGCGTAGTGGTCGATGGCCAGCGAGTCGGGGCCCGCGAGGTCGCTTTCGAGGGCGAACTCGAGCGCGCGCTCGATCTCCTCCTCCACCTCGGCGTCCGCCGCGTCGGCCTCCGCCGAGTCGATCCGATCGCGCGCGATGGTGAGCGCGTCGCGCCCGCGCCATTCCTCCACTTCCTCCTCCTTGCGGTAGGCCGCCTTGTCCCCGGCGTAGTGGCCGAACCAGCGGTAGGTGACCGCCTCGATGATCGTCGGGCCGCTTCCGGCGCGCGCCCGGGCCACGGCGTCGGCCATGGCCTCCGAGACCTCGTCGACATCGTTGCCGTTGATCCGAATCCCGGGCACGTCGTAGCCCTCGCCGCGCCGCCAGATCTCGCCCGCGACGTGTATCGCCTGGGGCGTGAGCTCCACGTACTGGTTGTTCTCGCACAACATGATGAGCGGAAGTCGCCACAGCGACGCCGTGTTGAGGGCTTCGCCGAACACACCGCACGCCGCCGCGCCCTCGCCGAAGAAGCACACCGCCACGTCGTCGCGCCCCTCGGTCTGCAGGCCGTAGGCGGCCCCGGTGGCGATCGGGATGCCGCCCCCGACGATGCCGTTGGTGCCGAGGATCCCGAGGTCCGGCACGACCAGGTGCATCGAGCCGCCCCGGCCGCGCGAGTAGCCGGTCGAGCGGCCCAACAGCTCGGCCATCATCCGGTCGGGAGCGGCGCCCTTGGCCAGGCAGTGGTGGTGCCCCCGGTGAGTGGACAGGATCACGTCGCTCTGGCGAAGGGCCCAGAGCGCCCCTACGGCGACGGCCTCCTGGCCGATGGACAGATGCAAAGGACCGGGAACGTTGCCGGCGTCGAACTGCTCATGGACGGTCTCCTCGAAGCGCCGGCTCAGGCGCATGAGGCGGTACCGCCCGCGCTTGTCGTCGGGGTCCCTGGATGTCTCGGAGTGGGGCATGCGGCGCATCCTAGCTCTTCTCCCTACCAATTGGTAGGGAGAATTGAGAGAGCAGTCGCGATAGCGTTTCGCGACCAACCCATGGCGAACCGGAGCACAGGCAACGGCGGGGGACGCGACGCGGCATCCCCCCTGCGTGCGGACATCATCACCGCGGCCACGCGCGTGTTCAGCGAGCGCGGGTACCACGGCGCCTCCATGGACGACGTGGCCGACGCGCTCGGCATGCGAAAGGCGAGCCTCTACCACCACATCCGTAAGAAGGAGGACCTGCTCTTCGCGATCCACGAGCAGCTCATCGACGAGCTGATCGAGGAGACCGAGCGCGTCTGCTCCTCGGAGGGAACGCCCTCCGAGAAGCTCCACGACGTCCTCCTGCTCACGATGCGCTTCATCGCCCGCAACAAGGACGGGGTCACGGTCTTCCTGCAGGAGCGCCGCGCGGTGGGTGGGGAACGCTGGGAGTCGCTGGTCGCCAAGCGCGACCGCTACGAGCGCATGGTCAGCCGGATCATCGCCGACGGCATGGCGGGCGGCGACTTCGTCGACCTGCCGCCCGACATCGCCGCCCGTGGCGTCCTCGCGATGGCCAACTGGGGGTACACCTGGTTCCAGCCCACCGGCCGGCTCACCGCCGAGGAGGTCGCCGAGACGTTCGCGGCGATCGTGCTCTGCGGGCTCGAGCGTCGCTGACACGGCTAGCCGCCGGCATTCTCCAGCCGCTTGCGCAGCACGTCCTTTCGCACCTTGCCGATCGAGGTCTTCGGCAACTCGTCCTCGAAGGCCAGCACGGTGGGGACCTTGAAGCGCGCCAGCAGCCGGGAGCAGTGCTCGCGCAGGTCCTCCTCCGAGGGTGGGGTGTCGTCGGCACAAACGATGACGGCGGCCACGGCCTCGTCGCGAATCGGGTCGGGGACACCGACCACCGCGGCCTCGGCCACCGCCGGATGCTCCAGCAGGGCCGCCTCCACCTCGAGGGCCGACACGTTCTCGCCCGCACGCTTGATCATGTCCTTCTTGCGGTCGAAGAAGTAGAGGTAGCCGGCTTCATCCGCGTACGCGTTGTCGCCGGTGTGCAGCCGGCCATCCCGCATCGCCTCGGCGGTCGCGGCATCGTCGTTGAAGTAGCCGAGCATGATGGTCCGGCCCGGCGTTCCCTCGACCACGATCTCGCCGACATCGCCCTGCGGCACCTCCCGCCCCTCCTCGTCGAGTAGCAGAACGGCCCGACCGGGTGCCGGGAGGCCGACCGACGGCCAGCGGCGCGGGCCCACGACGGGCGAGACCGTGATCAGCGTCATCGCCTCGGACAGCCCGTACCCGTTGATCAGCGACACGCCGAAGCGATTCTCGAATTCCTCCTTCTCGCCATCGGTCACGTTGATGGCGTAGAACAGCCGCCTGATCGCGTGGTCCTGCTCGTCCCGATCGACGGGCTGCGCCAGCAGCGTGCGGAGCTGCATCGCGACGATGGCCGTCTGCGTGGCTTCGTGCTTGCGAAGCTGGCTCCAGAACTTCGACGCGCGGAACTCCTGCAGGAGGATCAGCGTGCCACCCACCGTCATCGCGGCCAGTGCGGACATGGCCTGCGCGTTGACGTGGAAGAGCGGCAGCGCCGTAAAGCACCGCTCGCCCTCCTCCAGCCACAGGCACTCGACCGCGTGCCGCCCGGCCCTCAGGCAGTTACCGTGCGAGAGCATCACGGCCTTGGGCTTGCGCGTCGTGCCCGACGTGAAGATGAGCTCCGCGAGATCCTCGGGGCCCACCGGGGCCGGCGGCGGGGGCTCGCCGGCGGGGGCCAGGTCCGCGAAGCCGCGCCGTCCCTCCACGGAGCCGCAGGCCACCACGATCTCGGCGTCGACGCCGGTGGCCGTCACCGCCTCGGCCACCACGTCGTGGAACATCGGCTCGGTGATCACGAGCGATGCTCCGGCGAACCCGACGACGTGCTCGATCTCGCCCACGGAGTTGGCGATGTTGGAGGGCACGAATACCGCGCCGCGATGGGCCGTCGCGAACCACGCGACCATCATCTCCGGGCTGTTGCGCATGTGGATCACGACGCGATCGCCCACGCCCACTCCGGCGTCCGCGAGCCCGCCCGCGCAGCGTGAGACGCGCTCGGCGAACTCGCGGTAGGTGAGCTCGGACACGTCGCCCTCCGCGGACTCGAAGACCAACAGCGTCGCGTCGCCGAAGTCGGCGACGCGCTCCTCGAGCAGGTCGATCATCGTGCGCTGGCCGGTGGGGTGAAGTGTCACATCGCCTCCTCGAAGGTCACGCCATGTACATCCCGCCGTTGACATCGAGCTCGACGCCGTGCACGAAGCTCGCCAGATCCGAGGCCAGGACGACCGCCATGGCGGCGCCCTCCTCCGCTGACGCGAGCCGGCCCAGCGGCGTGTTGGCCACCGCCGACTGCCGGGCCTCCTCGCCGAGGATCGCGTTCATCGGCGTCTCGAGGAATCCGGGATGGATGCAGTTCACGCGAATCCCCTCCGGTCCGCCGTGTTGGGCCAAGTGCCGGGTCAGGCCGGCGATTCCCGCCTTCGACGCCGCGTAGGGCGCGCTTGCTCGAAGTCCGCCGGTGCGCGCGGCGAACGACCCGAACAGCACGATCCGGCCGTCGCCCCGCTCCCGCATCATCGCCATGGCGCCCTGGCACACGAGGAAGGCGCCGCGCAGGTTCACGGAGGTCACGAGGTCCCACTCCTCGAGGTCGACCTCGGCCGGCTTGGTGGTCCGGTAGATCCCCGCGCAGTGGATGAGGGCCAGCGGCGGGCCCAGCCCGTCGCGCACCTCGCCCAGCAGCCGCTCGACCTGGCCGGGGTCCGAGATGTCGGCCTCCACACGCAGCACGTGGTCGCCCACTCCGGCCTTGTCGAGCGTCTCGCGGTTGATGTCGCAGATGGCCACGCGAGCACCCTCGCCCTCCAGCAGCTTGGCCGAGGCGAGACCGATGCCACTCGCACCGCCGGTGACCAGGCAGACCTGCCCCTCGAGCCCGCTTTCGAGCATCGCCCTCTAGTAGCCCTTCCCGGCGTTCCACCCGCCGTCGACGAAGAGCGTCTCCCCCTGCACGAAGTCGGACGCGGAGCTGCACAGAAAGACCACCGCCTCGGCCACCTCGATGCCCTGGCCCCAGCGCCCCAGCGGGGTGTTCGTGACGATGATGTCCCGCATGGTCTCGTCACGGAAGTAGGGGGCGCTGAGCGGGGTCTCCACCAGCCCGGGGGCAACGGCATTGCAGTAGATCCCCCGAGCGCCCAGCTCGACCGCGATCGAGCGCGTGAGCCCCATGACGCCGGCCTTGCTGGAGTTGTAGGCCGCGCGTTCGCGCAGCGCGAGCCGCCCCGCGATCGAGGCGATGTTGACGATCTTCCCGCCGTCCCCGGCCAGCATCAGCCGGACCGCGGCGCGGCAGCAGATGAAGGGGCCGGTGAGGTTCACGTCGATCGTGCGCCGCCAGGCGCCGAGGTCCTCGTCGGCAAAGGGGACCTGGTGGCGCACCCCTGCGTTGTTGACGAGAAAATGCAGCGGTCCGGCCTCCTTCACCACCGCGCCCATCGCCTCGCCGACGCCGTGCTCGTCGGACACGTCCACTTCGAGCGCCATGGTGTCCGCCCCGAGCTCCTCCGCGGCGCTCTCGGCGAGCGCGCCGTCCTGCTCGAACAGCGCCACCCTGGCCCCCGCGGCGATGCACCGCCGGGCGATCTCGAGCCCTATGCCGCGCCCGGCGCCGGTGACCACGCCGGTCTGTCCGGACAGGTCGCCGCTCATCGCCCGACACTCGCGGGCGCGACCTCGGACGCCGCCGGGCCGAGAAGATCGCGGGCGATCATCCAGCGGTGGATCTCCGCGGTGCCGTGGCCGATGCGCCACAGCCGGACCTGGCGGAAGAAGCTCTGGACGGGCGAGTCCTTCGCGTATCCCCGGCCGCCGAAGGCCTGCAGGCAGCGGTCGGTCACCCGCTGGGCCATCTCCGTGGCGAAGAGCTTCGACTTGAAGGCGTCGACGCTCACGTCCTGGCCCTGGTCGGCGCGCCAAGCGGTCCGGTAGACGAGCAGTTGCGCCGCGTCGAGCTCCACCGCGCTGTCGGCCAGCATGAACTGGATCGCCTGGCGGCTCGCGATCGGAACGCCCCACGTTCGCCGTTCGCGCGCCCACGCCACGGCGAGGTCGATGCAGCGGCGCGCGATCCCGAGCTGGTACGAGGCGATCTTCAGCCGGCCGTGGCTGAGCTGTTCGCCGGCGATGCTGAAGCCGCCGTTCTCCGGGCCCAGCAGGCTGTCGCCCGGTATGCGGCAGTCCTCGAACAGGAGCTCGCACGGCTCCCAGGCGTCGCCCATCGTCGGGATGGTGCGCGCGACCTCGTAGCCGGGGGTCCCGGAGTCGACGAGGAACACGCTTATGCCCCTCGCGCCGCGGCTCGGGTCGGTCGAGGCGAACAGGATCAGGAACTCCACACGCTCGGCCAGGCCGATGAACAGCTTGCGCCCGTTTATCACCCACTCCTCGCCGTCGCGCACCGCTGTGGTCTCGACGCCGCCGAGGTCCGAGCCCGTGCCCGGCTCGGTGAAGGCATACGCGCTGCGCCGTTCCCCGGACACGACCGACGCGAAGTAGCGCTCCCACTGGTCCGGCGAGCAGTGGTAGAGGACCGGCTCGGGGGCGCCGCCCGTCTCGAACATCATCGGATGCTTGTTGAGCTCCTCGTGAACGGCGCAGACCGCCAGCTGCCCAAGCCCGAGGCCCCCGTGCTCCGCGGGCACGTCGATCGCCCACAGCCCGCGCTCGCGCGCCTCGGCCTGCAGCTGGGGCCGCAGCGGCCAGGGGACGTTGCCGTCGCGCAGGAAGTCCGCCTCCAGCGGATCGAGGCGCTCCTCGCGAAACTCACGCGCCGCGTCCACGAGCTCGCGGTGGTCGGCCGGCAGCTCGAAGTTCACGAGCCACCGGCGGGCTGCAGGACCGTGCGCATCGCCTTCAGCGATCCGTCGGCGTAGCGCTCGAAGGTATCGACCATCTCGTCGAAGCCGACGCGCTCTTGGATGATCGGCGAGAGGTCGCGCTCGCCCCGGCTCACCCAGTGGGCGACCTCGCGGAAGTCGCCGTGGGAATAGCCGTAGGAGCCGACGATCCGAAGTTCCCCGCCCACCACGTCGGACACCGAGAAGGGGATCTCGTCCTGCCAGATGCCGACCAGGGCGACGGTGCCGCCCGGCGGGATGGCGCCGAGCGCTCCGGCGAGCGTCTCGGGGCGCGCGACGCAGTCCACGGCCATGTCGAACCGGGCATCGGAGCCGAGCACCTCGTCGGGGTGCGCGGCCGTCAGCCCCAGGCGCTCACACACCTCGCGACGCTCGGCCTGAGGCTCCAGGACGGTGACCTGCCCCCCGCGCCGGTCCGCCGTCAGCCCCGCGCCGACGCCGACGATCCCTCCGCCGACCACGAGCACCTGGTCCCCGTCGCCGACGCCGCCGAGGCGGACCCCGTGGGCGCCGACCGACAGGGGCTCGACCAGCGCGCCCCACTCGGGCGGCGCCTCGCCGTTAAGTGCCACGGCATTGAGGGCCGGGACGTCCTGATATTCGGCGTAGGACCCCGGGCGCTGGGGAACGCAGCCGTGCACGCTGCGCCGGGCGC
This sequence comes from uncultured Thermoleophilaceae bacterium, assembly GCA_963728155.1. Lineage (GTDB taxonomy): Bacteria > Actinomycetota > Thermoleophilia > Solirubrobacterales > Thermoleophilaceae > JACVRW01. The sequence goes on from CAVSJF010000006.1 coordinate 826,529, forward strand.
ACAGGTTCTCGGCGTCCGAGCTGCACGCGCCGCACGAGCGGCAGCCGACGATCGGGTTGACCGCCACCATCGTTCCCGGGGCGGGCCGCTCGACGTCCGCGGCCACCTCCTCGACCCGACCGACCGCCTCGTGACCCATCACCAGGGACTCGCCGGGAGCGATCACCTCGTCGCGGCGGCGGTTGAGCCCGCTGTAGCCGTACACGTCGGACGTGCAGATTCCGGCTGACTGAATTCGAACGCGCACGTAGCCCGGCTCGAGCGGGGGCCGCTCGACGCGCTCGAGCTCCAGGCGGCGGCTCCCGCGGTATGCCAGCTGCAGCATCTCGGTCATGCCCGGGTGCTGCCGCTCACGGGTCCGCCTCCACGCCAACGGCGTTCAGCACGCCCGCCAGCATCCGGTAGAAGCCGACGAGCGTGAGCAGCTCCAGCCGGCCCGCGTCGCCCCACGGGTCGGCGAGCGACTCCCAGGTCTCGTCCGAAACGCCGTCCTGCAGGAAAAGCTCGTCGGTGAGCCCCAGCAGGGCGCCGTCGCGCGGCGACCAGATGTACATGGACCGCGGATCGATCGCCGCCTCGATCTCCTCGGGATCGAGCCCGGCCGCGGCCGCGAACCCGCGGTGATGGGCCAGCTCGTACGCGCTCCCCGCGCGGGCGGCGGTCCGCAGGATCACGATCTCCCGCTCGCGCACCGGGATGCTGCCGTGCACCACGAAGTAGCCGGCCAGCGAGTTGACCCGGCGCAGGAGCTTTGGCCGGTGGGCCAGCGTCTTGAACACGTTCAGCGGCTGGCCGTCGCGTCCGGGCAGCGTCTTGCTCAGCGCCTCGCGCTGCGCGTCGTCGGCCTGCTCTATGGGCGCGATCCGCGGGGGCTGTGAGACGGCGCCGTCGGGCTCGCGCGTCGTGGTCACCGCGAGCATCGAATCAGCGCGGCCCGGCGGGCGCTACTGGTGGAAGCGCTAGCCCCGAGCGCACCGCCCGTCAGGCCCGCTGGAAGCGCTCTCGCAGCCCCCGGCGGTCGACCTTGCCGGTCGCGTTGACCGGCAGCGCGTCGAGGCCGATCACGCGCTTGGGGAGCTTGTAACCCGCGAGCGCGGACCGGCAGGCGTCGACCACCGCATTTTCTCGGAGCTCGCGGCCCGGCGCGGCGACCACGAAGGCCACGACCATCTCGCCCCAGTGCTCGTCGGGCACGCTGACCACCGCGGCCTCGGCCACGGCCTCCTGGCCCAGCAGCGCGCGCTCGACCTCCTGAGGATCGACGCTGAAGCCCCCGGTCTTGATCATCTCCTTGGCCCGGCCGGCATAGTGCAGGTCGCCGTCGCCGTCGATGCGCCCGAGGTCGCCGGTCAGCACCCACCCGTCGCGGAGCGCGGCGGCGGTCTCCTCGTCCCGCCCGTGATAGCCCGACATCGTGGCCGGCCCCTGAAGCGCTATCTCCCCGACCGCGCCGGGGGCGGCCGGCCCCCCGGCCTCGTCGCGAACGCTCACGCGCAGAGCCCCCATCGCGCCGCCGACGCTCCCGGGCTTGGCCCTGAACTCCCCGGGGCGCGTGCAGGTGAGCTGCGCCTCGGTGAGCCCGTACATGTTGATGAAGCGGTCGCCGAAGCGCTCCAGGGCGCGCTCGCGCAACCGCTCGGGGAACTCGTAGGCGGTGTAGATGGTTTGCAGCGCCGGGAGGTCGAAGGCCTCGTGTCCCGGTACCTCGAGCATCGCGCTGATCATCGTGGGCGCGAGGAAGGTCCGCGTGGCCCGCTCGTCGGCGAGCAGCGTCCAGGCCCGCTCGGCGGAGAAGCTGCCGTCGAGGACCAGGGTCGCGCCGCCCAGCAGGGTGGGGATCGCGAAGTGCAGCAACCCGATTCCAAAGGCCGGGAGGTTGAACAGCTCGATGTCGCCCGGAGCGCGCGGCGAGCCGAGCGCCGAGTTGACCACGTTCCATGCGTTCGCGCGTTGAGTCCTCACGACGCCTTTGGGAAACCCCGTGGTACCGGACGTGTACATCAGCGACGCCACGGCGTCATCGGACACCTCGGGCCAGTCCGGGCGCGGCTCGCCGCCGAGCTCCGTGACCGGCAGATCGCCGGCCTCGCTCACCAGCGCCCGGGCGCCGCAATCGTCCAGCACGAACGCGATCTCGTCGCCGGTCAGCCGGCCGTTCACGGGCACGCTCACCGAGCCGGTGCGCGCCAGCGCCATCGACAGCGCGACCGCGTCGGGAATGTTGCCGAGCGTCCAGGCGACAGTGGTGCCCGCCAAGCCCTGCTCGGCAAGGCCGCCGGCCAGCTCCGCCACTCGCTGCTCCAGCGCGGCGAAGCTGGTCGACTCGCCCCGGTAACGCAGCGCCACCCGGCGGGGGTTGCGCTCGCATGCGGCCCGCAGCGGATACGACCAGTCCACCGGCGCGACTCTACGCTTTGGCGGAAGCGCCAGTTGAGCCCGGCACCGGCCCGGCGCAAGCTTGGCCGCGTCGAGGTATTTGAGTGAGCGCAGAACTGAGGTTCGACGGCCGGGTGGCCGTCGTCACCGGCGCCGGCCGGGGCCTCGGCCGCGTCTACGCTCACGCGCTCGCGGCCCGCGGAGCGCGTGTGGTCGTGAACGACCTCGGCGGCAGCGTCGCCGGCACCGGCAGCGACCCCGGCCTGGCTGCCGATGTCGCGGAGGAGATCGCCGGGCTGGGCGGAGAGGCCGTGGCCAGCGTGGCGGATGTGGCGACCGCGGAGGGCGCAGAGTCGATCGTCGGCGCAGCCATGGAGGCCTGGGGGCGGCTGGATGTGGTTGTCAACAACGCGGGCAACCTCGACCCGGGCTCGCTTCCCGACCTGTCGCCCGAGGACTTCGGGCGCCACCTCGACATCCACGTGATGGGCTCCTTCAACGTCACCCGGGCCGCTTGGCCGATCCTGCTCGACCGGGGCTACGGCCGGGTGGTCGTGACCACCTCCATCGGCATGTTCGGCGGTGCCTATCTCGTGGCCTATTCGACGGCCAAGGGAGCGTTGGTCTCCCTGGGCCGGTCGCTGGCGCTCGCGGGTGCCGACCACGGCATCCACGTGAACATGCTCGCGCCCGCCGCCGAGACGCGCATGGTCACCGACCCGGATTTCCGCGCCAAGTGCGGCCTGCCGCCGCTGCCCGCCGACCACCAGCCCGACCCGTCGCGGGGACCGGAGCACGTGACCCCGATGCTCCTGCTGCTGGCCCACGACTCCTGCCCGTGCACCGGCGAGACCCTCACCGCCGGGCTGGGGCGCTTCGCCCGGATCTTCTGGGCCGAGACCCCGGGGCTCGTGGCCCCGGACATCGGCCCCGAGGACCTGCTCGCGCACTGGCGGGAGGTAATTGGGAGGGAGAGCTACGCGGTCCCGCCGTCGACCGCCGAGTCGGTCAGGTGGCGGGAGGAGTTGCTGTCGAACGGCTGAGCGCTTGGCGGAAGCGCTAGCGGGATGTCTCTTACCATGGGAAATCGCATGAATGCGGCTACAGGCCCTCGGCGGCTCCTTCACCGTTGGGAATCCGCCACCGCTCTCATGCTCGCGGTCAATCCCGCCCCCGAATCCCCGCATCGCCTCGCGCGCATGCTCCCGGCGTGGTTGCCCTGGAGAGCCCATCCCGTCGGAGCGTTCATCGCCTCCGCCGCCCGCCATCCGGAGCGGATCGGCCTGGTCGACGACGAGGGGCCGCTCTCGTTCGCCGACCTCGACGGCGCGACCAACGCACTGGCGCGCGAGTGGCGCGATCAGGGCATCGGCCCGGGCACCACCGTGGGCATCCTCTCCCTCAACGGCCGCTTCTTCGTGCAGGCGTCGCTCGCCGCGCAAAAGCTCGGAGCGGACGTGGTGTACCTCAACACGGCTCATTCCGCGCCCCAGATCGCCGGTGTGGTCGAGGACGAGCTCATCGAGGTGCTCGTGGTGAGCGAGGGCCTCGTGCAAGCAGCAGCCGCGGCGAAACCGAAGCTGACCGCCCGCGAGGCCGCGGTTCGCGAGGCGCTCGACGGCCCGGACCGCCGGTCGCTGCGTCCGCCCTCCGCGCCCGGGCGGACGGTGGTGCTCACGTCGGGCACCACCGGGCGGCCGAAGGGGGCGGTACGCAGATCGGGCGGCGGAGCACTCGATGCGGCCGGCCTGCTCGCGAGCGTCCCGTTCGTGGCCGGCGACAGGACGATCGTGGCCCCGCCCCTGTTCCACGGGCTCGGCCTCACGATGTCCACACTCGCGCTGTCGCTCAGCTCGACCCTCGTCGTGCGCCGGCAGTTCGACCCCGAGATCACCCTCCACGACATCGCGGCAAACCGGGCCACCGTGCTCGTGGGGGTGCCGGTGATGCTGCGACGCATCCTCGAGCTTCCCTCTCGAACCCTCGAGAGCTACGACGTCTCGTCCCTTCGCGTCGTGCTGTCCGGCGGTTCCGCGCTGTCCGCGGAGCTGGGCACCGCGTTCATGGATCGCTTCGGCGACGTGCTCTACAACTTCTACGGCTCGACCGAGGCCTCGTTCGCCACGGTGGCGAGCCCGCGCGACCTCCGCGCCGCGCCCGGCACGGCGGGGCGGGTGGCCCCCGGGGTGGAGCTGCGCCTCGCCGGCGAGTCGGGCAGCCCCGTGCCGGCGGGCGCGACGGGACGGATCCTCGTCGGGAGCCCGCTGCGGATGGACAGCTACACCGGCGGTGGTCACAAGAACCTCGTCGGCGACCTGGTGGCGACCGGCGACATCGGCCGCCTCGACAACTGCGGCCGCCTCTTCGTGGAGGGGCGCGAGGACGAGATGATCGTCTCCGGCGGGGAGAACGTGTTCCCCGCCGAGGTCGAGGACTGCCTGATGCTGCACGCCGCGGTGCTCGAAGCGGCGGTGATCGGGGTCACCGACGCCGAGTTCGGTGAGCGCCTCGTGGCCTACGCGGTGCCCGTGCCGGGCTCGACCGTGACCCCCGAGGAGCTGAAGGCGTGGGTGCACGACCGGCTCGCGCGGTTCAAGACGCCACGTGAGGTCGTGTTCCGCGAGGCTCTGCCGCACACGGCGTCGGGCAAGGTGCTCAAGCGGGAGCTGCGCGAGGAATGAGCCCTGCGAGCACGCCCACCTGGCGGCGGATCGTCAACAGGATCGACGGGGTGGTGACCCCGCCGGCCAACGCCCTGGTGCGCACGAACCTCTTCGCCGACAGCATCGCCACCGCCCTCCGCGTGGAGGCGCGCCTGCGCCGGCGCTTCGAGGACCAGACGGCGTGGGTCTGGCACGCGTGGAACCTGCCGACCGCTCTCGACGTCCGCCGGATGCAGTCGCAGCTCGCCGCGCTCGAAGGCCGCCTGCGAGACCTGGCGGAGCAGTACGAGCAGGCGCAGCGCACCGAGAGCACCGAGCGCACCGAGCGCACCGAGCGCACCGAGCGCAAGGAGAGCTAGTGGAGGCATCGCAGGGGATTCTCGACTCCCTGCGGCGCGATGCCCAGCGATCGTTCTTCCGGGCGCGCAACGGGATCAAGTACGTGGCCGGGGTCGGAAAGCCCGAGGTCGGGATCACTCCGAGCGAGACGGTGTGGACACGCGAAAAGGCGCGTCTGATGCGCTACGACAGCGACAAGCGCACCCGCCGGCCACCACTCGTGATCGTGTGGAGCATCGTCGGGCGCAGCTACATCCTCGACCTACGGCCGGGCTACAGCTTCGTGGAGCAGCTCCTCGACGCCGGGATCGACGTGTTCATGCTCGACTGGGGCGCCGCCGACGCGGTCGACGCTTCCAACACACTCGAGACCTACAGCGACAACTACCTGCCCGACGCGCTCAACGCGGCGATGGAGGCCGCGGGAGAGACTGAGGTCGACGTGCTCGGCTACTGCTTCGGCGGCACGATCTGCGTGCTTACGGTCGCGGGCAACCCCGATCTACCGGTGCGTGACCTCGTGGTCATGGCCACGCCGATCGACTTCTCGCAGTTGGCCGGCGTCCTCCAGGCGCTCGGGCGGGGGCGGGTCGAGATCGACGAGCTGGTGGACCACACGGGAAACGTGCCCGCCGAGAGCGTCTATCGCTCCGCTTCCCACCTGCGTCCAACGATGGACATCTCCAAGTACGCGACCCTGTGGGAGAAGCTCTGGAACGACCAGTTCGTCGAGGGCTTTCAGGCCATGGGACAGTGGCTGCGCGACCAGACCCCGTTCCCCGGTGCGTGCGCGCGCCAGTCGACCGAGCTGCTTCTGCGGCGCAACGCGCTCCTCACCGGGGAGGTTTCGCTGGGAGGTCACCGCGTGCGCCTGGAAGACATCAGCTGCCCGGTGCTCAACGTGATGGCCGAGCACGACCACCTCGTGCCACCGAGCGCCTCCGAGCCGCTGAGCACACTCGTCGGCAGCGCCGACGTGACCGACCTGCGGATCCCGGCGGGGCACCTGGGCCTCGCCGCGGGCCGCGACGCCGCCCGTATAACCGTCCCGAGGATCGTCGAATGGCTGAACGACCACAGCAGCTGAACCAACTCCGGCGCATCGGCCCCGAGGACGCCCCGCTATTGGCCGGCTTCCTCGCCGCCCTGCCCGAAGGCGACCGAACGTTCTTCAAGGAGGACATCGACGCCGCCGCGATCGAGCGATGGTGCCAGGACGAGCGCGCCGTCCGCCTGATGCTCGTGGGCGACGACGATTCGGCTCAGGGCTTTCTCGCGATCATCCCCGGCGTGGCCTGGAGCGCCCACGTGGGCGAGCTTCGGCTCATAGTCGGCGCGGATCATCGCCGGCGCGGCATAGGGCGCCGGCTGGCGCAGCTCGCCGTGACCGAGGGGGTGCGCATGGGGCTGCGCAAGCTCGTGGTGGAGGTGGTGGCCGACAAGGAGGGCGACCTTGCCATGTTCACCGCGATCGGGTTCCAGGCCGAGGCTCTTCTGAACGACCACATCTGTGACCGCGCCGGAGAGCTGCGCGACCTCGTGATCCTCAGCCACGACGTGGATACGGTGGCCGGGTCGATGGGCTCCGGCGGCCTGGACCTCGCCGTGGAGCGCGGAGGGTGACCAGGCCGCGGCGGCGGCCCGAGGTCTACTGGCGCGCCCACGGCCGCGGCCCGGCTCTCGTGCTGCTCAACGGCTGGGCCACCTCGGGCCTGGCCTGGCCGCGAACCTGGGTGCGCGAGCTCGAGCGCCACTTTCGCGTGATCCGCATCGACAATCGCGGCACGGGATGGTCGCGCTATGCCGCCATGCCGTTCACGATGGCCGACCTGGCGCGGGACGTGACCAGCGTGCTCGACGAGGAGGGCATCGATTCGAGCGCGGTGTTCGGGCTGTCGATGGGCGGGATGATCGCCCAGGAGCTGGCGGTACGCGCGCCGGACCGCGTCACCTCCCTCGTGCTCAGCGGGACGCGTCCGCCCAGCCCGGCCTTCCATGCGTCCGTCGCGTCACCGGTGACCTGGCACCTCCTGCGCCCGCTCGGCCCTCGCGAGACACGCGAGGTCTACTTCCGGCGCGTCTGGTCGATGGCCGCGGCCAAGGGGTTCGCCGACCGCCGGCCCGAGGTGATCGAGGAGCTCGTCCAGCAGATTGCCGAGCGGCCGACGCCGCGCGCGCTGCTGATGCAGCAGCTGACCGCAGTCGCGGCCTGGGGGCATGCCGAGCGGCTCGAAGGCATCCGAGCGCCCACGGTGATCGTCCACGGCGACGAGGATTCCTTCGTCCCGGTCGCCAACGGCCGCGCGCTGTCACGGCTGATTCCGCAGGCGGAGTACCACGAGCTTCCCGGCATCGGGCACCTCGCGCCGCACGAGGCACCCGAGCGGGTGCACGAGCTGATCCGGGAAGCGGCCGGGGGCTGATCGAGGCAATGGCATCGAGCCGACTCGACGGGGCGGTGGCCGTGGTCACGGGCGCGGCCGGCGGGTTCGGCCGCGCGACCGCGCGCCGCCTTCACGAAGAGGGTGCTCGCGTCGCGCTGTGGGATATCGACGCCGAGGGAGTGCGGGTGGTGGGCGCGCTGCTCGAGGCGGACGGAGGCTCCGTTCTCGCCCTCCCTGTGGACGTCGGCGACTCGGCGGCCGTGGACGAGGCGGCGGCCCGCACCCGAGCGGAGCTGGGGCCGATCGAGATCCTCGTGAACAACGCCGGCGTGGTCGACGCCGCGCGTCCGTGGGAGGTCAGCGACGAGAGCTGGGAGCGCCACTTCCGCGTGAATGCGACGGGAACGTTCTACTGCGTGCGGGCCTGTCTGCGCGACATGCGCGAGCGCCGCCGCGGCAAGATCGTGAACATCGGCTCGCTGGCCGCCCAGCAGGGGCGGCCCACCACAAATCCGTCCTACGCCGCCTCGAAGGGCGCCGTGCTCGGGCTGACCGTCTCGCTCGCGCGCCACCTCGGCGAATACGGAATCTGCGTCAACGCGATCAATCCGGGCTTCATCCGCACCGACATCCACGACCAGTTCTCGGACGAGCAGATCGCGCCACTCACCGCGGACATCCCACTGCACCGCGGCGGGGAGCGGGGAGAGCACGGGCGCCCCGAGGACATCGCGGCGGCCGTGGCCTTTCTCGCTTCGCCGGACTCGGACTTCATCAGCGGCGAGTACATGAGCGTGAACGGGGCGACGAGGACGGGCTCCTGAGCGATGGGGTGGCTCCTTCCCACGCTGGGCTACATCCTCGCCGTCGGCGCCCTGGGGGTGACCGGCAAGCTCGCGCTCCGCACGCTGTCGTGGCCGGACCTCATCCTCTGGACGGGCGTCGGATACATCGTGGTCGCGACGGTGTTGCTCGCCATGGGCCGCACCGAGGTGCGATTGGCCGAAGGCTGGGGGTGGGCGGCACTCTCCGGCGCCCTGGCCATCACCGGGCTCGTGATGCTCTATCTGGCGCTCGGCACGGGCAAGGCGAGCACGGTGGCCGCCGTCACGGCTGCCTACCCGGTGGTGACGCTGCTTCTCGCCGCGGCCTTCCTGTCCGAGGCGGTGACCGTCGGGCGCGCCGTTGGCGTGGGGCTCGTGGTCGTGGGCGTCGTGGTGCTCACGCTCTCGGAGGCCGCGCAGTAGCATCGAACGATGGACGAGATGGAGCGGCTGTTCGCCGAGCGCGCGTGCGAGCGCCTGATCATGGAGTACGCCCGCCGCGTCGATTTCGGGAACGCCAGCGGGATCGCCGACCTGTTCACCGAGGACGGCCGCTGGGAGGGCACGGACCTGGTCCTCGACGGCCAGAATGAGATTCGGGAGTGGTTCTCCGAGCGCGAGCGGCTGACGAGGCGGGTCTCCCGGCACCTCTGCACGAACGTGATGGTCGACGTGCTCTCGCCGGACGAGGCGCAGAGCCTGTGCTTCCTCGTCAACTACCGGCACGACCGTCGCGGCGATGACGACGGGTCGCCCGCTCCCGCCGAGGTGCCCAAGTACGTCGGCGAGCTTCACGACCGGTTCCGGCGCACGCCCGAGGGCTGGCGCTTCACCGAGCGCAAGGTCGAGGTGGCGTTCCAGCGCCGGCGCGCCGCCAGCGCAAGCGCCTAGCGATCAGGCGGGCCGCCCGGCGGCAGGTCGTCGGGCAGCGGCACCTCCGAGGGCTGCCGTCCCTCGCCGGCTTCGTCCCAGGACGCCCAAACCAGCCCGTCGCGCGATTGGTGTTCGCCCGCGCCGCCCAGAGCGAGCACGACGAGCCGCTGCGGACCGCGGTTGACGAGCTGGCGGCGGGTGCCGGCTCCAACTCGCGCCAGCCGGCCGGTGCCGAGCTGGTGCTCGGCTCCCTCGACCACGAGCGTCAGCTCCCCCTCGAGGACCACGTAGGCCTCCTCCTGACGTTCGTGCGTGTGCACCCGCATGCGCTGGAGCGGCTGGAGGACAATCAGGTTGATCCCAAAGCTCTCGATGCCCAGTTGGCGGCGCAGGGGCTGCAGGCGATCGGTGCCGTCGGGATCGAGCGAGGCGAAGGCCACATCGGGGTCGGCCATGGGCTCGATGGTACGCCGTCGCCGGGCGAGCGGAAGCGACAGTCGCGCGCCGCAGGCGTGCGCTCTAACGTCCGGCTTCCGCCGCCATGAGCCCAAGCTCTTCGGAACCGCGCCTCGACGTGACCACCGACGACGGCGTCGTCGAGATCACGATGGGCTACTCGCCGGTCAACGCGTTCTCCCACGCGTTTCTCGACCAGATCCTCGAAGCGGTGCGCGCCGTGCCCGCCGAGACCGGTGCGGTCATCATCGCCAGCTCCGTCGAGGGCATCTTCGCCGCGGGCGGCGACATCCCGTTCATGGCGAACGGCGCTCTCGAGGACCAGCTCGCCTACGTGCAGCTCTGCCAGGAGACCTACTCGTCCTTCGAGGAGCTGGCGTGCCCGGCCATCGCGGCGATCGACGGCGCGTGCCTCGGTGGCGGGGTGGAGCTGTCGCTGGGATGCGACCTGCGCGTGGCCACGGAATCGTCGAAGCTCGGCCTGCCCGAGGTCGCCCTCGGCATCCTGCCGGGCGCGGGCGGAACACAGCGCCTCGGCCGGGCGATCGGCGGAAGCGTCGCACGCGACCTGATGCTCACGGGCCGCAGGATCACCGGCGCCGAGGCCGCAGCCATCGGGCTGGTGAACCGGCTCGTCCCCGACGGCGAGGCGCTCACCACCGCTCGCGGCCTCGCGCGCCGGTTCGCCGACGGAGCCACCCCGGCCATCGCGGCCATCAAGCGCCTCACCGTGGCCGCGCCCGACCACCCGCTTCAGGAGGGCCTCGCGCTGGAGCGGAAGGTGTGGAAGTCGGTTCGCCAGTCACCGCACGCCCAGGAGGGCCTGGAGGCGTTCGCTCAGCGGCGCCGCCCGGACTTTCGCAAGCTACGCGCCTGAGCTTCTCAGCACCGTGAAGGTAAGCCGCTTCGCAGCCGACACGTTGTCCGCGGCATCCCTCGCGCGAAGCTCGGCGCGGTAGGAAGCGGGTCGCAGCGCCTTGCCGGCCAGCCGTCCGGAGAAGTCAGTCCGCACCGGCCCGGGACCAACCGCCCCGTAACGGAGAGTGCCCACACCGGTGTACCGCCAGCAGCGGCGCCGGCGAGCGGCACGCTTCAGCGCCCGGGCCCGCGAGGCGCGGACGCAGGACCGCCGGCCGCCTACCCGCCTCTGTATCCGCAGCCCTGGGCTGCGGCGAGCCAAGCGAACCGTCACGTCGGCCCGCTCGGAGAGCCGATAGAGGAACGCGGTCCCCTTCGGAGCTACGCGCCGGGCCGAAGCGCTCACGCGCGGGCCGGGCCGGAAGCGCCGGTGGGACAGCCTGGCTCCGGAGATCACGGGCGCGGTCACGTCGCGTGCCGGAACCAACGAGGAAGAACTGGGGATTTCGGCCAGAGGCGCTTCCACCTCGTCGGCTCCGATGTCGGGTGCCGCGCCGCTGCTGCGCGCCTGGCCGTCGATGTCCGCCGGGCCGATGCCGCCGGCCGTTCCGGCATCGATGGTCGGCGATCCGGGCAGCTGATGGATGTCGCCGAGCGTGAGGTTCACCAGCTGGGGCGCCGCACTCTGGTTGGCGGTCTCGTTGGTCGTGTAGAGGCTGTCCGGCACCCCGCCTCCCTTGACGATCGATGCGAAGTTCGAGTGGTCGATATTCAGCGTCACCGGCCGGTCCTCTGGCGGGCCGGCAGTCGCCACCAGCTGAATGCCGCCGGTGGTACCCAGCGCGATCGTGTTGGTCACGTTCAGATCGATCGGACCACAGAACGACCCGTGCGCGGCCACCGCGTACGGCGCGCCGCCCGTCAGGGTGGCATTGCGGATCGTGCTGCTGCACGCAAACACGTCGCTGAAGCCCGGACCCGTGGTGCGCACCACCACAGTGTCCATCGTGCCCTGGTAGAGGCCGACGGCGGACGACGTACCGGAGTTGGTGAGGACGAGGTCACGCAGCAGCCCGCCGGTCCCGCTCTGCATGGTCACCAGGGGACGATCGGACGGCCCGGTGAAGCGAATGTCGAGGTGAGACAGGGTGGTGTCCGATCCCTCCACGTTGATCAGGCCGTAGCCGGGTCCGGGATCGGGTCCCTGCACCACGGGGCGGGTCCCGGGCTCGCCCTCGATGGTGCGGCCGGAGAAGGTCGTGACCCGGCTAGGGAGGTTGTGGGTGCCGGCGCCCACGACGACCTTCTCGCCTGGCACAGAAGCTCCGACGGCCGCGGCAAAGGAGCACCCGTCGGCCACGCTCGCGCAGGCGCCGGCGCCGGCGCCGTCCGCAACGGCGTAGCGAGTGACGGCGCCGGCCATCGCCGGCGCGGCCAGCAGCACCACAACACAGCCAAGCGCGGCCGCTGCCGCCCTCCGCAAAGCTGATCGAACTCCCACCATGGACCGATCGTCCCTGTGGGAGGGGGCGCTGTCAGTACCAGACGAGTCTCATCCTGGTGTCAGCACGCAGCTGGGTCTAGACGCCGGTGGTCACGCCGCCGTCGATCGAGATCGCGGTCCCCGTGATGTACGCGGACGCGTCGCTGCAGAGGAAGTAGACGAGCTCGGCGATCTCCTCGGTGGTCCCGTAGCGCTTGAGGGCGGTCGTCCCCTCGAACATCGCGCGCGCCGCCGACGGATCGTCCGGATCAACCAGCTCCTCGATGCTGCGCATGAGCGGCGTGTCCACCGGCCCCGGGCAGATGCAGTTGCACCGAATGGGAATGTCGGCGTTCTCGAGGGCCACGCTTTTCGTGAGCCCGAGCACGGCGTGCTTCGACGCGGTGTAGCCGCTGAGCAACCCGTAGCCCTGCACGCTGGCGGTGGAGCCGAGGTTGACGATCGCGCCGGAGCCCTGCGCGCGCATGGTCGGTATGGCGGTGTGAATGGTGTAGAAGGCCGACATGAGGTTGGTCTGGACCACCGCCTCGAACTCCTCGTGGCTCGTGTCCTCGAGGCGAGCCGACCGGCCGTTCATCCCGGCGTTGTTCACCAGCCAGTCGAGCCGGCCGAAGCGCTCGACGATGTCGCCGATCCATCCGACCACCTCGCCGGCCTCCGAGACGTCCACGCGTGTGAAGATCGCGGTCCCGCCCTGCGCCTCTACCTGATCGACGGTGATCTGTCCCTCCGCCTCGTTGCGTCCGGCGACCGCCACCGTGGCGCCCTCGGAGGCGAGCTTTGCGGCGATCCCGCGACCGATGCCGCTGGAACCGCCGGTTACCGCGGCGACCTTCGTCTGAGCTGACATGAGCGCACCCTAATTGCGCCGCAGGGCGCGCGGACTGTCGGAACTGCCAGGACCGGGCCCACCGGGCGTCACCCAAGATGCAACCGCGTGCAGGCCGAGCCTGAGTTCATCGTCGGCATCGATACCGGCGGTACCTTCACCGACTGTGTGGTGATCGAGGGATCGAGCGGCCAGGTGCTGACCAGCAAGGCGCTGTCGACCCCGGAGGACTTCGCGGTCGGCCTCTTCGAGAGCCTCGACCGGGCGGCCGGCGAGGTCGGGCTCTCGGCCGGCGAGCTGCTGCGGCACACGAGCCAGATGGTGGTCGGCACGACGGTGGGCACCAACTCGTTCCTCGAGCGAAAGGGCGCCACCACCGGGATGCTGACCACCCGCGGCTTCAGGGACACGCTGTCGATCATGCGAGGGATCGGGCGCGTGATCGGTCGCCCGCCGGAGGAGGCGCTGCTGCTGGAGACGACCGACAAGCCGGAGCCGCTCGTGCCCAAGCGGCTCATCCGCGAGATCGACGAGCGGGTCGACTCGGAGGGCGAGGTGCTCGTGGCGCCGGAGCGCGCGACGGTGATGGCGGACGTGGGCGAGCTGATCGCCGCGGGCGTCGACGCGATCTCGGTCTGCTTTCTCTGGGCGTTCAAGGAGCCCGCCAACGAGGCCGCGGTCCGCGACTGGATCCGCGAGGAGCACCCCGACGTCTACGTGTCCTGCTCGCACGAGGTCGCCCCGAAGATCGGCGAGTTCGAGCGGTTCGCCGGCACCACGATCAACGCCTACGTGGGGCCAAAGACCAAGCGCTACCTCGAGCACATCGCCGGTGCGCTGCGCGACAAGGGCTATGACCAGAAGCTGCTGGTGATGGGCTGTGACGGCGGCGTCCGCAGCGCCCGGGTGGCGGCCGAGGAGGCGATCATCACCCTCAACTCGGGTCCCGCCGGCGGCGTGACCGGCTCGGCGGCGCTCGCCGCGCATCTGGGGATGGACAACGTCGTTACGGCCGACGTCGGCGGCACGAGCTTCGACGTGGGGCTGATCAAGGACGGCCATATCCAGAGCGGCGACAAGACGGTGCTCGGCCAGTACGAGTTCTTCATCCCCGCGATCGACGTCCAGGTGATCGGCGCCGGCGGGGGCTCAATCGCCTGGATCGACGAGCGCCGCGGCACGCTGAGCGTGGGGCCCGAGAGCGCGGGCGCGGATCCCGGGCCCGTTTGCTACGGGCGCGGGGGAGCCAGGCCGACGCTGACCGATGCCGCGCTCTGCCTGGGCTACCTCTCCGAGCAGTCGTTCCTGGGAAAGGGCGGCCGCCTCGACGCGGATGCCGCCCGCGCCGCGCTGGGCGAGCTCGGAGCGCGGGTCGACCTGTCCTGGGAGGAGACGGCGGCCGGCATCGTACGAATCGCCGAGTCGCACATGTCGGACCTGGCGCGCAGAATGCTTGTGACCGGAGGCCACGATCCGCGCGACTTCGCGCTGTTCGCCTACGGAGGGGCCGGGCCCGTGCACGCCGCCGGGTTCGCGCGCGACCTCGACCTCGCGTCGATCGTGATCCCCGCCGGCAACAGCGCGTCGGTGTGGTCGGCCTTCGGGGTCGCCACGAGCGACATCAAGCACGTCTACGAATACGCATCGGTGTTCGCCGAGCCGCTCGACGCCGGAGCGATCCGCGACGTCTACGCCGGCCTGGCCCATACCGCGCAGTCGCGCATCGACGAGGAGGCGATCGGCGGCAACGGCACGCGCTTCATCTACGAGGCGGGCCTGCGCTACAAGGGGCAGCTCCACGAGGTCTACGTCGGGGTCGCCGACGGTGCGGCGCTCGACGAGGACATGACCAGCCGCGTGGTGGATGACTTCGAGGCCGAGTACTCGCGCGTCTACGGCGCGGGCACGGCGTTCGCCGAGGCGGGCATCGAGCTGGTCGACTTCCGCTTGACGACCATAACCCCGGTGAACCGCCCGCGGCTGAAGCAGGTCGAGCAGGAGGCGCGAACGACGGTCAAGGGTGAGCGCGAGGTGCGCTTTGTCGGACTCGACTCGAGCATCAGGCCCGCACCGGTCACGGCCCAGGTCTACGACGGCGAGGCCCTCGGTGCCGGGGCCGAGATGGCGGGCCCCGCGATGATCGAGCTGCCCGGCACGACCGTCGGCGTGCCGCCCGACTACTCCGCGACCCGGCACGAGAGCGGCAGCTACGTGCTTACACGCACGCGATGACCGCCATCGACGAAGGGGCAACGGCGACGCGATTCGACGGAGTTCAGGACGCGTACGTCCCCCCCGCGCAGCTGAAAATCCACTCGTCCCTGCGCCTGAGCACCGACGCGGCCGAAGAGAGCCTCGACCCGATCACCTACGAGGTCCTGCGCCACAACCTGTGGAGCCTCAACGAGGAGCACGGGATCACCATGCTCCAGGTCTCGGGCTCGCCGATCGCCGCCTACGGCTGCGACTTCAACCCCTCGCTCCTCACCGAGGACGGGGAGTTCGTCTACTTCGGGCCCTACCTGCAGTTCTTCTCGGGGATGCAGGACCTGAACGTCAAGTGGATCCTCGAGAACCGCAGCGAGAACCCGGGCGTCGAGCCCGACGACATGTTCCTCGCCAACGATCCATGGGTGGGGACCAATCATCAGCTCGACGTGATGCTCGCCGCCCCCGTGTTTCACGAGGGCGAGCTGTTCTGCTGGGTCACCAACGCGATGCACTTCATCGACCTCGGCGGCTCGGTGCCGGGCGGCTGGAACCCCGCCGGGCAGAGCGTGTTCGAGGAGCCCACGCCCATGCCGCCGATCAAGATCGTCGAGGGCGGCCGCCTGCGCCGTGACATCGAGGACATGTTCACCCGCCGCTCGCGCCTTCCTCAGATGGTCGCCCTCGACCTGCGGGCGGTGATCGCCGGCGCGAACGTGGCCAAGCGCCGCGTGCTCGGTCTCGTGGAGCGCTACGGCGCCGACGTGGTCAAGGCCGTGATGCGGCGGATCATCTCCGACTCGGCGGATACGTTCGCCCAGAGGATGTTGCAGCTGCCCGACGGCGTGTGGCGGGAGCGCAACTACCTCGAGATGTCCGGCCCCGGGGACCGCAACGTCTACGAGATCGCGCTGACGCTGCGCAAGGAGGGTACCCGGCTGACCTTCGACAACTTCGGGACCGCCGAGCAGGTCGGCTCGATCAACGTCACGTACGCGGGCTGGCGCGGCGCGATCCTCTCGGTGATCAACGCGTTCCTCACGCCCGACCTGCTCTACGCGATCGGCGGCGCGGTGCGCCACATCGACTTTCGCCCTGCTCCGGGGACGATCCTCACGGCGAGCCCGCCAGCGGCTGTCGGCTGCGGCTCTGCCATCGGCTGCGAGGCGACGTTGTCGCTGGCCAACAACGCCGTGGCGAGGATGATGCACCCCTCGCCCCGGTTGCGCCGGATGTACACCGCCAACGGCGGCGACACGGTCTGGCCGATCGTGTCCTACGGCGGCATCGATCAGCGCGGCGACCCGTACCAGAGCATCATTCTCGACTTCTACGCCGCGCCGATCGGCGCCTACCAGTTCCGCGACGGCATCGACAGCGCCGGGCCCTACTGGATGGCGAAGACGACCGCGCCCAACGTCGAGCACAACGAGCAGACCACTCCGATCCTCTACCTCTACCGGCGCGAGATGGAGGACTCTCCCGGCGCGGGCAGGTACATCGGGGGCGCGACGATTGGGGTCTCCTTCACCGTTCACCGGTCCGCCGAGGTGCTCCACCAGGTCGCCACCTGCGGGGTCACGCACCCGACGGGGACCGGGCTCTTCGGCGGGCTCCCCGGTCCGCCCAACACCTACCGCTTCAGAACCGGGAACGGGTCCGTGCGCGACGTCGTCCTGCGCTCCGAGCGCCTCGATCCGGCCGACCCCGACACGCGCGAGCTGAGCCCCAAGGAGTCCAACCTCGTGCAGCGCCCGGGCGACATCTACGAGGTCTTCTGCGCCGGAGCGGCGGGCTTTGGCGACGCTCTGGAGCGCGAGCCCGACTCCGTCGCGCGCGACGTGGACGAGGGCCGCTACACGCCCGGCGTGGCCGAGCGACTGTTCGGCGTCGTGTTCGCGGACGGCGCCGGCGCCGACGCGGACGCGACCGCGGAGCGCAGGGAACAGCTACGGCGCGAGCGCCTGCGGAATGCGACCCAGGGTCGCGCCTACGAGGGGTCGCCCGTGGAGCAGGTGCTCGGCGCGGTCACCGACACCCTCGACGCCGCGCGCGCGACAGACGGTTCCCTGGTGCTCTGCAGCCGGTATTCCGGGCAGCCGCTGAGCCGCATCGAGGACAACTACAAGGAGGCGTGCGCGCGCCTCGCGGTGCCCGTCCAGGAGGCCGGCCCTCTGGGCGAGGACCCGGCGCAGTTCATCGACGCCACGATCGAGTTTCGCCTCTACCTGTGCCCGGAGACCGGCGGCGTGATCGAGACCGAGGTGGCCCGGGCCGAGGACCCCCCTCTGCACGAGCTCGACCTCGACCCGGCCAGCGTCGCCGCCCTGATGCGTCCCTGAGCGGCGCCACCGCCCCGGACGGCCTCAGCGAGCGCGCTTCGCCAGGAAGTCGCGCATCGCGCCCAGCGTCTCCGGCGTTCCCAGGGCCATGGCCTGGGCGTGCTGCTCGAGGCGAAGGGAGTCCTCGAGCGTCAGCGCCTGGCTGCGGTTGATCAGCTCCTTGGTCATCGCCATGGTGGCCGGGATCACCTCGGCGAGCCGGGCCGCCAGGGCGAGCGCCTCGGCCTCGGCCTCCTCCGCGGTCTCGACCACGCGATTGACCCACCCGAGATCGCGACCCTGCTCGGCGGAGAACTCGTCGCCCAGCATCATCAGCTCCTTGGCTCGCTGGATTCCCACTGCGCGCGGCAGCAGCCATGCGCTGCCCAGGTCCGGCACGAGGTTGCGGCGCACGAAGACCTGGCAGAAGCGGGCATCGCGCGCGGCCACCACCAGATCGCAGGCGAGCACGGTGCTGAACCCGGCGCCGTAGGCCGCGCCGCTGACCGCCGCCACAACCGGCAGGTGGCTGTCGCGTAGCCGGACGATCAGCGCCTGGAGGCGGCGCATCACGTCGATGCGCGGCCAGGGCTCGCCGTCGGCCACGCGCTCGCCCACGTCGGCGAGGTCGCCCCCGGCGGAGAATGCGCGCCCGGCGCCGGACAGGACCACCGCGCGCACTTCGGCGTCCGCCTCGAGCTCGTCCAGGACACCCTCGAAGTCGGCCACGAGCTGCACGCCCAGGGCGTTGAGGCGGTCCTGGCGGTCGAAGCTGACGAGCGCGACGGCGCCGCTTCGCTCCCAGCGAGCGAAGCTCGTGGTGTGGGTCTCAGGTGTGGCCATGGCGCTTTCTCCTCACATCCGGAAGACGGGTTTACGACGGGGTCCGAGCGGAGCATTGGCCGCGGCCGAGAGCCCGAGCCCGAGCACGTCCCGCGTGTCGCGGGGGTCGATCACGCCGTCGTCCCACAGCCGCGCACTGGCGTAATAGGGGTGGCCCTGGTGCTCGTACTGAGCGCGGATCTCGCGCTTGCGCTCCTCGATCGCCTCGGGGTCGCGCTCGCGGCCGACCATGGTCAGTACGTTGGCCGCCTGCTCTCCCCCCATCACGGAGATGCGGGCGTTCGGCCACATCCAGAGAAAGCGCGGAAAGTAGGGACGGCCGCACATCCCGTAGTTGCCGGCGCCGAACGACCCGCCCACGATCACGGTCAGCTTGGGCACGCGAGCGACGGAAACCGCGGCGATCATCTTCGCGCCGTCCTTCGCGATGCCGCCCGCCTCGGCCTCCTGTCCGACCATGAAGCCCGTGATGTTCTGGAGGAACACCAGCGGTATTCCGCGCTGGTCGCACATCTCGATGAAGTGGGCGCCCTTCAGCGCGCTCGAGGAGAAGATCACGCCCTGGTTGGCCAGGATCCCGACCCGGTGCCCGTGGAGATGCGCGATCCCGCACACGAGCGTCGTGCCGTAGCCCGCCTTGAACTCGTGGAAGCGGCTTCCGTCGACGATGCGGGCGATGATCTCTCGGGGGTCGTACTGGATGCGGATGTCGGCGGGGACGGCGCCGGTGAGCTCTCCCGGATCGACGGCGGGGGCCTCGGCGGGCTGGGTCTCCCACGGCGTTTCGGGCCTGGGCGCGAAGGTGCTGACGATCGAGCGCAGCACGGCCAGCGCCTCCTGGTCGTTGCGCGCGAGGTGGTCGGAGACTCCGGACCGCTTGGTGTGCAGCTCGCCGCCGCCGAGCTCCTCGGCGCTCACCTCCTCGCCCGTGGCCGCCTTCACGAGCGGAGGCCCGCCGAGGAAGATCGTGCCCTGGTTGGCGACGATCACGTTCTCGTCGCACATCGCCGGCACGTACGCGCCACCGGCCGTGCAGGACCCCAGCACCGCCGCGATCTGCGGGATGCCCTCGGCCGACAGGTTGGCCTGGTTGTAGAAGCTCTGGCCAAAGCCTCGGACGTCGGGAAAGAGCTCGTCCTGGAGGGGCAGGTATCCCCCGCCGGAGTCGACGAGGTAGACGCAGGGCAGGCGGTTGTGAAGCGCGATCTCCTGCGCGCGCGTGTGCTTGCGCGCGGTCATCGGGAAGTACGACCCGCCCTTGACCGTGGCGTCGTTGCAGATGACCACGACCTCCCGGCCCGAGACTCGGCCGATGCCGGTGATGATGCCCGCACCCGGAGCCTGGTCCTCGTACATCCCGTGCGCGGCCAGTGTCGACAGCTCGAGGAATGGGGAGCCGCGGTCCAACAGCCGGTCGACCCGCTCCCGGGGCAGCAGCTTGCCGCGTGACTCATGCCGCTCTGCCGCGCGCTCCCCGCCGCCGGCGTGGACTCGCCGGATCTGGACCCGCAGGTCCTCGGCAAGCGCCGCGTGGGCGCCCGCGTTGGCCTCGAACTCCTCGCTTCCCGCGCTCGCGCGGCTTCGCAGGACGACGCTCATCCGGCCGCCTCCTCCAGCTCGACGAGCGCCTGGCCCTGGTCGACGCCCTCCCCCACCGATACGTGGACGTTGCGCACCGTCGCGTCGCCGGGCGCCGTGAGCGTCATCTCCATCTTCATCGATTCCATCACCACGAGCACGTCGCCCTCGTGCACCTCGTCACCGCCTGCCACCTTGACGGCCAGGACCGTGCCCGGCATCGGCGCCTCGAGCGATCCCTCGCCCGCGGCATCGGCACCCTCCACCACCGGTGCGAGCAACCGAAACGCGAACGCGTCGGCTCCTGCCGCCACCATCCGCTCCTCACCCACGGCCACGTGGTCCCAGGCCCGCGCCCGGCCGTCGAGCGCCACCATCAGCCGGCCGGGTCCGGCGGCGGACGCCCTCATCCGCCACGAGCGATCGCCGACTGTCACCTGCGCGTCGTCGAGGCGCCCGTCGATCGTAACCGTGACGACGTCGCCCGAACCCCGAGGGGCGAGCTCCCACCGCAGCGGGGCGCGACCGCACATTCGCCACCCGAGCAGGGCGTCCCAGGGGTCGCCTCCCGCGCCGCGACCGTACAACGCCTGCGCCTCAGCGGAGGCCACGGCCGCCGCCGCCTGCTCGGCCTCCTCCTCCGGTGGCCGCTCGGCCACCGTGCCGCGCTCGATCAGACCCGTATCGAGGTCGCCCGCGCGCACCTGGGCGCTGTTGAGCAGGCGGGCGAGAAAGCCGGTGTTCGTCGTCACCCCCAGGATCCGCAGGTCGCCCAGCGCGCGCAGCAGCCGCTCCACCGCCTCCTCGCGATCGCGGCCGTGGGCCACCACCTTGGCGAGTAGCGAGTCGTAGAACGGCGTGACGACGCTGCCGGCGGCGACGCCGCTGTCGACCCTCACGCCCTCGCCTTCCGGCTCGCGCGCCAGGACGATCGTGCCGGTGGCCGGCAGAAAGCCCTCCTCGGGATCCTCGGCGCACACCCGGGCTTCGATCGCGTGCCCGTTCAGGGCCACGTCCTCCTGCCGGAGGGCCAGCGGCTCACCCGCGGCGATCCGCAGCTGCTGCTCCACCAGATCGAGCCCGCAGACCAGTTCGGTCACCGGATGCTCGACCTGAAGACGCGCGTTGACCTCCAAAAAGGCGAAGCGCTCCGGATCGCCCGCGGGCAGGATGAACTCGGCCGTTCCCGCCCCGACGTAGCCGGCCGCCCGGGCAATCCGCACCGCGGCGTCGCCCAAGCGCTCGCGCAGAGCGGCCCCGACGACGGGCGACGGGCTTTCTTCTATGACCTTCTGGTGCCGGCGCTGCAGGCTGCACTCGCGCTCGCCGAGATGGATAACGGCTCCATGAGCATCGGCCAGCAGCTGCACCTCCACGTGGCGCGCCCGCTCCACGTAGCTCTCGACAAGGAGCGCGTCGTCGCCGAAGCCGGCCTGCGCCTCCCGGCGCGCGGCCTGCAGCGCGTCCGGCAGTGCGTCGGGTGCTTCCACGATCCGCATGCCGCGCCCGCCCCCGCCCGCGGCCGCCTTCACCATCAGGGGAAACACCCCGTCGCTGCCGGCGAAGCTCACGATCTCCTCGTCAGTGAGGCCGGGCCGGTAGAGGCCGGGCAGGACCGGAACCCCGGCCCCTTCGGCGGCGGCCTTCGCTCTGACCTTGTCGCCGAGCGCCTCCATCGCCTCGGCCGGAGGACCGACGAACGCGATCCCGGCCGACTCGCAGGCGCGGGCGAAGGCCGGGTTCTCCGAAAGGAAGCCGTAGCCCGGATGGATGGCCTCGGCGCCCGCGTCGCGGGCGGCGTCGAGCACTCGGTCGATCGACAGATAGGACTCGGCCGCGGGAGCCGCGCCCAGCCGAAGGGCCTCGTCGGCCTCCAGCACGTGTGGGGCGCCCGCGTCGGCGTCGGAGTACACCGCGATCGAGTGAACGCCCAGGCGCCGGAGCGTGGCGATCACGCGAACGGCGATCTCCCCTCGGTTCGCGACCAGTACCGAGCTGAACATCAGCGCACTTCGCGCGGCGCCAGCCGGTCCCAGGCCGAGCCGGCGCCCGCCTCGCGCAGGGCGAACTTCTGGACCTTCTGGGTCGGGGTCTTGGGCAGCGTGTCCAGGATCCTCACGTACCGCGGCACCATGAACGCCGCCACCCGCTCGGTGCAGAACTCAACCAGCTCAGCCGGGTCGAGCTCGGCGCTCTCGCGAGGGACCACGACCACCATCACGTCCTCCTCGCCCAGGTCCGACGGCACTCCCACCGCCGCGCTCTCGGCCACCGCCGGATGCGAGTTCACCACGCGCTCGACCTCGTAGGAGGAGATGTTCTCGCCGCGACGGCGAATCGAGTCCTTCAGCCGGTCGATGAACTCGAAGTACCCGTCCGCCGAGCGCCGGCCGCGGTCGCCCGAGTGAAACCAGCCACCGGCCATCGCCTTGGCCGTGGCGTCCGGGTTCTTGTAGTAGCCGAAGAACATCACGTTGGGCCGCTCGCTGCGCACCACGAACTCGCCCGGCTCGTCCGGGTCGGCCTCGGTGCCGTCCTCGCGCTGGATCTGGACCTCGGACCAGCTGACCGGGACTCCGCACTTCCCGACGCGCACGTCGCCGGGCGGGCTGGCCAGGCACACGCCCGCCGTCTCGGTCAATCCGTAGATCTCGACGATCTCGATGCCGAACCGGCGCTCGAACTCGGTCCACCGGTCCCGCGGCGCCGAGCTGCCGACGGTCAGGCGGATCGGGTTGTCCGCGTCGTCCGAGCGCTCCGGTTGCTTGAGCAGAATCGTCAGCATCGCCCCGATGTAGTTGAAGACCGTTGCGCCGTGCGAGCGCATCTCGTCGAGGAAGCCGGAGGCTGAGAATCGAGACGCCATCACCATCGGGCGCCCGGCGAGCAGCGAGGGCATGGTGGTGATGGCCTGAGCATTGCTGTGGAACAGCGGCAGGCAGGTGTACAGCACGTCGTCGGCACGCATTCGCACGTAGCGCTGGGCATATTCGAGCCCGGTCACGGCGTAGGCGTTGTGGCACCACAGGGCGCCCTTCGGCAGCCCGGTGGTCCCCGACGTGTAGAGAACGGAGGCGAGATCGCCGGGCTCGACCTTGACCCGGGGCGCCGGCGGGTGGTCGCCGGTGAGGAGGTCCTCGAGCGGCTTCCAGCGAGCCGGCGCTTCACCGCCGCGCACGAAGAGCCGGGACGGGCCCGCGCCCGCCGGGACCGCGGACTCGTAGGCCTCGACGAAGGGCGCGTCGACCACGCACACGTCCGCGTCGCAGTGCTCGACGATGTAACGCAGGCCCTCGCCGCGGAGCTGGTTGTTGACCGGGACGATCACCGCCCCCAGCAGGGCGCTCGCGAACCAGAGGTCGAGGAACTCGAATGAGTTGGGAAGCATGATGGCGACCTTGTCGCGCTTCCTGACGCCGACGGACGCCAGGGAGCCCGTGGCGCTCTCGGCCCGCTGCAGCGCCTGGCCGAAGGTCAGCGACCGGCCGGCGATCGTCGCGAAGAGGTCGTCCGGCGTTGCGCCGGCCCGCAGGTCGAGGATCGCCGGGAGCGTGGTCTGCTCCCCTAGCGCTCCGACGTACGACGGGGACGGCGCGACCGGTGTCGGCATGGCCTGAGTGTGTTCGCGGACGATCGCGGGGATAACTGTTGCATCTGACAGTGCAAGCGGGTGCGCGGCGGCGTAGCTTCCGGCCCGGTGAGCCAGCCCGACACCCCGCTGTATTCGGACCTGAGTTACGAGGACCTGGCGCTCGGCGACCGGTGGGGCCCGTTCGTGGAGGTGCTCGACCGCGAGACCAGCGACCGCCTGCGCGGCGCTCTCGGAGTCCAGCAGCCGGGCGAAACCGCTCCGCTCGGCGTGCTTCCGCTGCTCACTTTGCGCGTGCTTCGACGCGCCCTGCGCGGGATCATCCCCGGAGGCGTCCTGTTTCGCCAGCATTTCTCCGCGGTCGACGCGCTGCCCGCCGAGGGTCAGATCGAGGTGGCCATCTGGGTCAGCGCGCAGGAGCGCCGGCCGAGTGGCCTGTACACGACGTTCGCGTTCGCGCTGGCGCACGGCGGCCGCACGCCCGCGCTTGTCGAATGGACGATCCTCGCGCCGCCTGCCGCCGACGCTCAGCCGGCGCCATGACGCCGTCGTGGCGGCCGTTCCCGGAGGTCACTCACACGGTCGGACGCGACGAGATCGACGGCTACGCCGAGCTTTCCGGAGACTTCAACCCGCTCCACATGGACCCCGAGTACGCGGCGCGGACACAGTTCGGGACGGTGATCGCCCACGGCCCGATCGCGCTGCAGACGCTCTTCGAGGCCGTGGCCACGTGGCTCGGGGGCGACCGGCTGCCGTCCGGCGTGCGGATCGACGTGGCCTATCGCGGTCCGGTCCGCATCGGCGACTCGGTCACCTGCCGAGCCGACCGGGTCGACGACCACGCGGGAGACGTGACGGTCCACGCCCGCTGCGTCAACCAGGAGGAGGCCGAGGTGCTCCAGGCACTCGTCGTGGTGCCCCGTCAGGCGGTTCCGCGCGGGTCCGGCTAGGCGCCGGCGCTGCGCCGGGGCGCGGCACCGGCCCTTGGCCCGCGGTCGAAGGTCCCCTCGGGAACGCCCTGTTCCCGTAGGACGAACTTCTGCACCCGCTGGCTCGGCGTCTTTGGTAGCTCGTCACAGATCCTGATGTAGCGCGGCACCGCGAAGTGAGCCAGCTGCTCCTCGCAGTGCGCCACGAGGTCCTCGATCTCCAGCTCGCCGTCAGGCTGCGCCACCACTGCGATCATCACATCGTCCTCGCCCAACTCGGACGGCACCCCGTACGCCGCCGACTCCACCACCGCGGGATGCGCGTTGACAACGCCCTCGACGTCGAACGACGAGACGTTCTCCCCGCGGCGGCGGATGGAGTCCTTGAGACGGTCCACGTAGAAGAAGAACCCGTCCGCGTCCATCCGCGCTCGGTCGCCCGTGTGAAACCAGAGGTTGGCGAAGGCGTCGACCGTGGCGTCCGGGCGCTTCCAGTACTCGCGCAGCATCACACCGGGCAGGCGCGGGCGCACCTGGATCTCGCCGACCTCGCCGACGGGGACCTCGGAGTCGTGCTCATCCGCGACCCGGACCTCGAAGAACCGGTTCGGACGCCCGCACGAGCCCGCTCGCCGGGCCTCGCGGGTGTTGTGCGTCGCGATTCCGATCTCGGTCATGCCGTAGTGCTCGCCCAGGTGAACGCCGAAGCGGTCCTCGAACACGGGCCACAGCGCCGCGGGGCAGGCTGCGCCATAGGCCTTGTTGACAGGGTGGTCGCGGTCGTCGGCTCGCGGCTCCTGCTTGGCCAGGATCGTCAGCATCGAGCCCATGTAGTTGAACGACGTGACGCCGTGCTCGCGGGCGATGTCCCAGAACCGCGAGGCGCTGAAGCGATCGTCGAGGACCAGCCGCGCGCCGGTCATCATCGAGGCGACGACCGAGGTGAACTTCGCGTTGACGTGGAACAGCGGGAACGCCGTGAAGAGAACGTCCTCCGCGGTGTACTCCATGAGCTCCACGCACGCGACCGCCAGGGCCATGTTTGCGCTGTGGGTGAGCACGACGCCCTTGGCTGGACCGGTGGTCCCGGACGTGTAGAGGATCGAGGTGACGTCCCCGGGCCCCATCGCCGCGTCCGCGGCCGGGGCGGCCGCCAGGGCCTCGTCGAGCGGGTGTGAGGCCACCCCGGGAATCTCGGCACCCAGGGCCCCTCGCACGACGATGCGCTCGAGCGCCGGAAGATTCAGCCCCTCCAGCCGGGGCGCGAACTCGGAATCGATGAACAGGATCCGGGCGCCGGACTCAGCCAGGATGTGCTCGAGCAGTGGGCCGCGGTAGGCCGAGTGCACCGGCACCTCGACCGCCCCGGCGCGCACGATGCCGAACCAGACCGACACGAACTCCGGCACGTTCGACATCATCACCGCCACCCGGTCGCCCCGGGCTGTCTTCCACTCCCCGAGGGCTCCCGCCACGGCGCGGCTCTCCTCGTCCAACTCCCCGGGCGAGACGTCGCGGCCGTCGCACCGCAGAAGCGTGCGGGAGGCGTCGCTTTCTGCCGCCGCGTCGAGCACGGCCGGCACCGTTTCCTGCCATTCGGAGCCGCCTCTCACGGGCACCATGCGAAACACACAACCAGACCCCTCAGAGCACGATAACTGGCACTTTCGCCAGGCCGCCACGGCGGCGATCCTGCGATCGTGCGCCACGTGCGGGTCCTCATCACGGGCGGCTGCGGCTTCCTCGGCGCGAACGTGACGCGTGAGCTGCTCGCGCGAGGTCACCACTGCGTCGCCTTCGACCCCCACGTCGACGGCAACGCCCTCGACCAGGTGCTGAGCGACGCCGAGCTCGCCGAGGTCACCCGCGTCCCCGGCGACGTGACCGACCTGCCACTGCTGCTTCGCACCTGCCAGGAGCACGAGCTGGACACCATCGTCCATCTGGCCTTTCAGATGGGGATCGTCGACGAGAACGTCACCCGAGCGGTGGCTACGAACTGCCAGGGCGCGGCCAACGTCTTCGAGGCCGCTGCGCTGCTCGGGCTCGAGAAGGT
This sequence comes from uncultured Thermoleophilaceae bacterium, assembly GCA_963728155.1. Taxonomy (GTDB): domain Bacteria; phylum Actinomycetota; class Thermoleophilia; order Solirubrobacterales; family Thermoleophilaceae; genus JACVRW01. The sequence goes on from CAVSJF010000006.1 coordinate 853,162, forward strand.
GGTGTGGTCGGGAAGCAACGCCGTCTACGGCGAGCCGAGCCACTACCCGGTCGAACTGCTCCCCGACGACGCGCCGCACTACCCCAACACGATCTACGGCGCCTCGAAGTCGTTCGTGGAGCGCCTCGCGCTTCACTACTCCGAGCACCGCGGCGTCGCGTGCAAAGGCGTGCGGCTCACGATTCTGTACGGGCCCGGGAGGGTGCGCGGGGGCGCGATGCACGTCGTGCACCCCGTTTTCGCCGCCCTGCGCGAAGAGCCGTACCAGGTGCCCTTCCCCGACGAGCTGCAGAACTTCCTCTACGTCAGCGACGCCGCGGACTGCCTGGTGACACTCGCCGAGACGGGCCCCACGGACACGATCGCCTACAACATCTCCGGCGAGACCTGCACGGTCTGGGACTACGCGCAGACGGTCGCGAGGGTGGTGCCCGGCGCATCCTTCACGCGCGGCGGGGGGGCGGTTACCGGCCCACATGTCGTGGCAATTCGACACGTCAGGGCTGGAGGGCGAGGTCGGGTTCCGGCCCCGCTACAGCCTGGAGGACGGCATTCGGGAGTGGGTGGAGACGCTCGCCTAGCCGCGCCCCCGCGGCCGGGTGGCGGATCCGAGCGGGTGGCTCATGGAGATGGCCTCCGGCGATCCCCCGCCAGCACCGCCGAAGCACACGACGGTGCCCGCGCGCCGGCGGCAGCACGGTCGAGTCGCCGCCGCGCCTTGTCGGCGCCCGCGCCGACCGCTACGGGGTCGACCAGGGCGTCACCGCTGCCGACGGCCAACTGGGTGTCCGCGTAGTCGCTGAGTGCCGCAGCCAACTCACGCGCGCCGCGCCCCCTCGGCCGGCGAAGCGCGCCGACCTCGGCGGCGGCCCTCGAAGCCACTCGCGAGGCGTCGTCCGGAGAGAGCCGGCCTTCGGGGACCGGAGTGATGAGGCGGCTGGCAGCGGTGGCACAGGCGTTATCGAGAGCGCTGTTACGGGCGGGCGATCGTGCCTCGTCGCCTTCGCGGGTCAGGATGAGGATCGCCCCCCCAACAGCGAAGAGACCGATCAACGCGGCCGAGGCGCCCAGGGTCGTGCGTTTACCGGGGAGCGTCATTGCCCCTAGCCGGGCCCAGGTCGAAGTGCGACTCGTCGACCGTGATCCAGATGCCGTCGCCTTCGGCGATCAGCCCTTCATCACCCACCATTTCGCCGGTCACGTGCATACGCCGGCCCTCGGCGCCCACGAGCCGGGCCTGCAACGTGAAGCGCTGACCGAGCCGAGCCGGCATCCGGTAGCTGACCTCGAGCCGTCCCGTCACGACCAGCGTCCCCCGGTGTTGGAGCACCCACCCCATGACCTCGTCGAGGAAGAGGGCGATGGCGCCGCCATGGCAGTACCCCTCGGCGCCCGCGTGGCGCCCGTCCAGCGCCACCTCGCCACGAGCCTCGCCGTCCTCGGCCCACATGCGCAGGCCGAGCGACGCGGGATTCGTCGTACCGCACCCCAGGCAGACCGAGGGGTGCTGCGGCTGGGTGCTGGATCCCAAGGGGTTAGGGGGCAAGATCGGCGTGCGCGGTGCGCAACTCGCGTTTGAGGATCTTGCCGCTCGCGTTCTTGGGCAGCTCGTCGACGAGGACGATGTGCTTGGGAACCTTGAACGCCGGCGAGGCGCTCGCGGCAGAACACCTCGAGGATCTCGTCCTCGGTGAGCGTCGCCGCGGCCCGCGGGACGACCGCCGCGGTGACGGCCTCGATCCACGTGGGGTCGGAGATGCCGAAGACGCCACCTCTGCGACCGCGGGGTGCGCGTAGATGGCCTCCTCGACCTCGCGGCTGGCGACGTTCTCGCCGCCGGTCTTGATCATGTCCTTCTTGCGGTCGACGACGCTCAGGTAGCCCTCGTCGTCGATCACGCCGAGGTCGCCGCTGTGGAACCAGCCGTTGCGGAACGCCTCGGCGGTCTTCTCGGGGTCGTTCCAGTAGCCGAGCATCGCGTGCGGACGTGCGGTGGACGATCTCCCCCACCTCGCCCGCCGGCACGGCTGGTCGTCGTCGTCGACGACCCGGGTCTCGACATTGATCGAGGGCTTGCCCGGCCGAGCCGGCCTTGCGCAGCTGGTCCTCGGGCCGCAGGAGCGTGGCCATCGGGGACATCTCGGTCTGGCCGTAGAAGTTGAACAGGCGCACGTCCGGAAGCCGGCGTGGCGATCTCGCGCAGCACCTCGACCGGCATGGCCGACGCGCCGTAGTAGCCCTTGCGCAGCGAGGACAGGTCGCGCGGCTCGAAGTCCGGGTGAGCGCAGCAGCGCCGATCCAGACGGTCGGCGGGCAGAACAGCTTGGTCGCGCCCTCGCGCTCGATCGCCGCGAGGATGCCCGCCGGGTCCGGCGCCGGGGAGGATGATGTTCGTCGCGCCGAGGTAGAGCCCGGGCGTCAGGAAGCAGTGCAGCTGGGCGCAGTGGTAGAGCGGCAGCGGGTGGACCTCGACGTCGTCGGCCGTCATCTCGCCGTCGACGATGCAGGTCACGAACTGCGCGATCAGGCTGCGGCTCGTGAGCATCGCGCCCTTCGGCCGCGACTCCGTGCCGCTCGTGTAGGAGAGCGCGACGGGTCATCGTCGGCGATCGCGACCTCGGGCTCGGTCGCGTCCGCGTGGCTCCATCAGCTCGTCGAAGTGACTCCCAGCCGTCGACGGCGTCGCCGATCGACCCCGCGCAGCGCAGGCCCTCGCCGGGCGCGTGGCGATCGCCTGCTCGGCGACCGCGCAGAGCGCGTCCTCGGCGATGATCGCCGGTCGCGCCGGAGTGCTCGAGGATGTAGCGCGACCTCGTCGGCGCCGAGCATGAAGTTGATCGGGACCAGATCGCCCCCAGCTTGGCGAGCGCGAAGCTAGGCGACCACGAAGCCGTGCGAGTTGTGCGACAGGAGCGCGATCCGGTCGCCCTGCCGCACGCCGCGCGCGGTCAGCGCGTTGGCGGTGCGGTTGACGGTCGCGTCGAGCTCAGCGTAACGTCTGGCGCAGGTCGCCGATAGACGATCGCGCGTCTTGTCCGGGTCGCGCAGCGCGGTGCGGCGCAGCAGATCGCCGAGCGCCTGCCGGCGAGCGGTGACGACGTCTTTCGAAAGCTCGGAGCTCATCGCCACATTTATCTCTTGAGCACCGTGCGGGGACACTGTCGTATCCGCCAAAGCACCCATTCGACGCCCTACCTACGGATATGCGGCCCTATGCGTCAACGCCGTCCGCGAGCCACTCCTTCGCAGCCGCGAGCTCGCGCACGTGGAACCCCTTTGCCTTCCCGGGAAGCAGGAACGACAGCCCGCGCAGCGCGGGGCGCATCCAGTCCTCGTCGCTGACCACGGCGACGCGGTCGAAGGACGTGGCGTGGCGCGCGCGAAACGAGGTATCGGCCTGCATCGCGTCGTCCTCGACGTGTCGCGCCTCGGGCCCGAGCAGGTACAGCAGCCGGACCTTGCGTCCCTCCGCGATCTCGCCGCGCAGCACCGGCTCGACCGCCCGCTCCCAGTCGTCGTCCTCGACCTCGCCGATGGCCTCGAAGCCGATCGTGCCCATTGGCATGTCCTTCATCCGTCGCAACATTCGACAAGACTCGCCCCACCGGGCTCAGTGCGCATCACCCGAAACAGATGAGACGGCCTTGCCGTAGTCCCCCAGTCCGGCGGCGAGCTGGTCGTAGGCCCGGTCGGCGGCCTCCCGGAGTCGCGCGGCGAGCTGCTCGGGCTCTTCTTCGGCCAGCAGGCCGAGCAGCGCGACCAAAAAGATCGACCGGTGCGTCCACCACAGCGTGCGGGCGACGATGCCGGGCATAAGGTCGTCGTCGGCCGCGCCTGACGTCTTGGCGATCGCGGCGGTGATCGCCGCGGCCCCCGACTCCCACCCCACGGTCAGGCGTTCCTGCAGCGCGCGACTGCCCCGGATGATCTTGGCCACCGCGAGGAGGTCCTCGTCCCCGCGGGCGACGTAGTCGTCCAGCACGGTCGCGGTCAGCGCGCGAAAAACGTCGAGGACGGAGGCGGTGGACGGGCGCTCGGTGATGTCCGCAACGAGCCGCGTGATGCCCTCCTCACGCCCGGCGAACGCGAGGTCCTCCTTCGTTGGGAAGTAGTTGAAGACGGTCTGCTCCGAGACGTCGGCAGCGGCCGCGACCTCGGCCACGGTGACAGCGTCGAAGCCGCGCTCGGCGAAGAGTCGGCGGGCGGTGGCGGCAATCGCCTGCCGCGCGGCGCGCTTCTTGCGGTCGCGAAGGCCCTCGGTTGGTCCTACCATGCGCACATTACTATAGTCACTCTAGATTTTTGGCGACACTAACTTTATGATGGCGCGCCATGGATAGTTCCACCCCACCCGAAATGACAGGCCATGCCGTAGTGATTGCCGGAGGCGGTCCGACCGGGATGATGTTGGCGGGCGAGCTGGCGCTGGCGGGGAGCGACGTCGCCATTGTCGAGCGTCGCGCGAACCAGGAGCTCGAGAGCCGGCGTGCGGGTGGCCAGTACTCACGCACTGTTGAGGTGCTCGATCAGCGCGGAATCGCCGACCGGTTCCTCTCGGAGGGACAGGAGGCCCAGGTCACGGGCTTCGCCAAGTCCCGCCTGGACATCAGCGACTTCCCCACCCGCCACAACTACGGGCTGGCGCTGTGGCAGAACGACTTCGAGCGCATCCTCGCGGGCTGGATCGCCGAGCTTGAAGTGCCGATTCTCCGCGAACGCGAGGTGACGGGTTTCGTGCAGGACGACGCCGGCGTCGTCGTCGGGCTCTCCGACGGCGAGTCGCTGCGGGCGCAGTACCTCGTCGGATGCGACGGGGCGCGCAGCCTGATCCGCAAGGCAGCCGAAATCGAGTTCCCGGGCTGGGACCCCACAACAAGCAGCCTGATCGCCGAGGTCGAGATGGCAGAGGAGCCGGAACTGGGCATCCGCACCGATGCAATCGGGACTCACGCCATCGGCAAGCTGAAGTACGAGATCGTCGACGGCGAGATCATCTACAGCGAGGGCGGAACGGCGGGGGTCATGCTGACCGAGGAGCAGGTCGAACAGAACGGCGAGAAGCCCACCCTGAGCGAGCTGAGCGAGGCGCTCATCTCCGTCTACGGGACCGATTACGGGGTCCACAGCCCCACCTCGATCTCGAGGTTCACCGACATGGCCCGACAGGCCGCGACCTACCGCCGGGGACGGGTGCTGCTGGCGGGCGACGCCGCGCACGTGCATGCCCCGGATGGCGGACAGGGCCTCAACACCGGGGTGCAGGATGCCGTGAACCTGGGATGGAAGCTGGCCCAGGTCGTCAACGGGACATCGCCGGAAGGCCTCCTCGACACCTACCACGCCGAGCGCCACCCGGTCGCCGCCCGCGTCCTGCGGATCACGATGGCGCAGGTCGCGCTGCGCCGGCCGGACGAGCACATCAAGGCCGTGCGCGAGATTGTTTCCGAGCTCCTCACCATGGACGAGCCGCGCAAGCGGATCGCCGGGATGGTATGCGGCCTGGACATCCACTACGACCTCGGCGAGGGACACCCCCTGCTCGGGCGCCGAATGCCCGATCTCGACCTGGTCACCGCCGACGGCCCGCTGCGGCTCTTCACCCTGCTCCACGATGCCCGGCCGGTAGTGCTCAATCTCGGTGAGCCCGGCAGCCTCGACATCGCCTCATGGGCAGACCGGGTTCAGCTGATCGACGCCGACTACGACGGTGTGTGGGAGCTTCCGGTACTCGGCGTGGTCACTCCTCCCACTGCCGTGTTGATCCGGCCTGACGGCCACGTCGCCTGGGTGGGAGACGGCACGGACCTGGGCCTCCGCGACGCGCTGGCCACCTGGTTCGGACCGGCTTCTGCGACGTAGCGCACCGTGGGAGGCCGGGCCGCCGGTTCATGGGTCGTTCCCGGTCAGGGGCACGCGCAGCGCGAGCCCCGGGTACCCCAGTACCAAGCCGGCCTCGTCGTAGATCAGCTCCGCCTCGAACCCGAACGCCGGCGCTTCGTGCCCGCGCCAACTGGATCCGGCCGAGCTCCGAAGGTGAGCAGCTCATCCTCGGTCCAGGCGCCCCTCATGCGCTCCCGACGCGAACGAGCGACTTGATCGCGCGGCGTTCGTCCATCGCGGCGTAGGCGTCGGCGATGCCGCCGAGGTCGGTCTCGTAGTCGAGTACGCGGCCGGGCTCGATACGTCCCTCGAGGACGTCGTCGAGCAGCTCGGGGAGGTAGGCGCGGGCCGGAGCTGGGCCGCCCTGGACGCCGACGTTGCTGAAGAACATCGGCTCGACGGGCAGCTCGACGCCGTGGGGGACGCCCACATAACCGACCGTGGAGCCGGGGCGTGCGATTCCGAGGGCCGTATTCATCGCCTGGCCGGTGCCGACGCACTCGAGGGTCGCGTCGACGCCGACGCCGTGGGTCATGTCCTTGACCTTCTCGATCGCCTCATCGCCACGCTCGGCGACGATGTCGGTGGCGCCGAAGGTCCGGGCGAGGTCCTGGCGGTCCTGATGGCGGCTCATGGCAATGATCCGCTCGGCGCCCAGGCGCTTGGCGGCCAGGACGGCGGAGAGGCCAACCGCGCCATCACCGACGACCGCCACCGTGTGCCCCTGCTTGACCTTGGCGCAGACGGCCGCGTGGTGGCCCGTGCCCATCACGTCGGACAGGGTGAGCAGCGAGCGCAGCATGTCTTCGGAGTGCCCGGATCCGGGAACGGCCACGAGCGTGCCGTCGGCGAGCGGGACGCGGACGGCCTCGCCCTGGCCGCCGTCACCGTTCCGCTTGGGGAAGAAGCCGCCGTTGACGCAGGCGGTCGTGATGCCGTGCCGGCAATGCGGGCAGGTGCCGTCGCTGATGGCGAACGGGCAGACGACCAGATCGCCCCTGGCGACATTGCGCACCTCACTGCCCACGTCTTCGACGACGCCGATGAACTCGTGTCCGATCGGGCCGGGGTCGAACGGCGAGTCGCCCCGGTAGTACCAGAGGTCCGAGCCGCACACGCAAGCGAGCACGACCCGGACCACCGCGTCGGTCGGCTCCGCGACGGCCGGGTCGCGTCGGTCGCCGACGGTGATCAAACGGGGTTCATTGAAGATGGCTGCACGCATGCCCATAGACAAGCGGATTTCGCGGGAAGGTGAGAGGCCCCGTGCAGGGGTTCCTTGAAGGTGAGCGACGGGACTCGAACCCGCGACCGCCTGGACCACAACCAGGAGCTCTACCGACTGAGCTACGCCCACCACGGTTGCCGGCCGGCCGCCGAGAGGGCCGGGCCAGCGATCGGAATCTAGCAGCGAGTGCTGCGCCTCAGCGGAGGATCAGGGCGCGGCTTGCCGTTCGCGCAGCCCCGGTGCCGGAGCCGGCGGCGACCTCGAGCAGCGCGCTCACCCGGTTCGCCCGGCGCAAGGCCTTGCGCGCCGAGGCCGGCACCGCGAGCCGGAGCTTGCGCGGCGAACGGCCCCCGTTCAGCCGACCTGAGGCGATCGTCGCGGGCGTCCCGCTGGGCCGGCGCAGCACCCCGCGCAGCGCGCAGCTCTTCGAGCACACCGTCCACAGGCTCATCCCGTCGCTCAGCACACGGGCCAGTCCGGCGGACCGGCGCAGCGTAACCGTGCGCCTGAACGACAGCGCCGTCCCTCCCACGTCGCGCACTACCACTTCGAGAATCGCGCTCGAGCTCGTCTCGCCCCGGAGCGCGCGGCGCGCCGTGCCGGTCAGCCCTAGCTTGACCGCGGCAGCGCCGGCCGTGGAGAGGCGCTTGACCCCATTCCCGATCGCCACGGCTCGCGCCCTCATGCCCAGCCGGCGGGCCGCGCGGGCGGACACGCTCAGCTCCGCATTGACCCGGCACGCCGCGGCGCACGCCGCCAGCACCGTATAGCGGTTGGCCAGCGCGTCGGCGAGGCTCTCCTCGGTCGGGGCCACCGCAAAGCCCGCCGGCGTCCGGGCCGGTCCCGCGGCCGAGTCCACATCGACGGTGAACGTCGCCGTGCCACTGAAGCCCACGTTCTCGCTCGGCACCCCCGAATCGCCCTGTTCGGCACGCACCGTGTAGACCCCTTCGGCCAGCGCGGCGGGAACGGCCGAGAAGGCCCCCGTGGCCCCGTCGCGGGGCACCACCAGCGTCTGTGCGGGCGCCCCGGCGGCCGACGCGCCGCTCCACAGCTTCACGGTCACCGTCCCGTCGTCGCCCGGCGCCGTCCCCGCGACCCCGGAGAGAGCAGGCGTGGTGTCGCGGGTCACCGACCCGTCGGCCGGCTCTCGCAGCGTCACCAGCGGCGCGACCGTGTCCGCGATCGTCCACGTGTAGACCACGGGCGTCAGGTCCTCGTTACCCGAGCCATCGACTGCCCGCACGCGGAAAGTGTGCTGGCCGTAGGGCAGGGCGGCATACACCTTGGCCGACGAGCAGGGCTCGTAGTCGGCCGCGTCGAGCTGGCATTCGAAGGTGGCCCCCGGGTCATCGGGAGAGTCGAAGGCGAAGGTCGGCGAGTTGTCTTCGGTGATCTCGGCCGGCTGGCTGACGAGCTGGGTGGCCGGGGCGTCGGCATCGAAATCGCAGACCGCCTTCTGGCTGGTGATGCCCCAGGCGCGCAGGGTGCCGGAATCGGTCTCGAAGAGGTCGCGCACCCGCAGCGTCCAGGTGCCGCGGCGGTCCTTGCCGTCGAAGCGCGAGAGCTGGTCTCGCTGCGGCCTGAAGGTTCCACTGTACGAACTCTGCGGCGGCGCGGCAGGGTCGCCGATGGGCCGCGCGGCCTCGTCGTCGAAGGTCACGTCGATGAAGTCCTTCATCGAGTTGTCCGGCCCGCCCGGGTGCTCGGCGAGGCGGACCGTGGTGCCATCCGGTCCGATCAGGTCGATCACGACGTCCCCGACGAAGTCGTGCTCGATCGCGGGATTGGGCGCCGTGCCGTCGAGTCGCACCTCGAGGTCCTTGATGCGTCCCCGCTGCGGGACGAACAACGTCGAGGTGACCCCGGCGCCGCTGTCGTCGGGGATCGGGAGCGGCACCTGGGCGCCGGCGGCGTCGCTCTGCTGCACGGGGCCCGGCTCACCGGTGGCCAGCAGCAGCGGGATCGTGTGCGTCTCGGGTATGGGGCGCCGGCGGCGATGTCCAGGCTGGCGGGCACATCGACACCGCAGGTGGACGCGTTGGCCAGCTCGGCCTCGAAGGCCGGGGTGTTGGAGCCCTCCTCGCCCGGGCTCAGGTGATCGAAGGCCGAGCGGGCTGGGTGACGTTCAGCCCGCGCCGGCGCTCAGGTCGGCGGTCAGGTTCGCGGCGGTCTGGAGACCTGCGTTTCGCACCTCCTCGGTCAGCGGCGATCTGCTCGTCCGGCTCCAGCGCGCCGTCACCGTCGCCGCCCGGTGCGGCATCGTCGACCGTGGTGGCCGAATGCGTGAGCACCGGAGCGGTCTGCTCATCGGCGTTGGAGACCACCAGCGCGTAGTCCTGGTCGGTGGCGTCGGCGTTACCGGGCACGCCGTCGTCGGCCACGTTGAGGCCCTTAACCGAGACGGTGAACCGGCCCGTGGTGCCTGCGGGCAGGTAGACGCTCTCCACGTTGTTGCGCGTGTCCGCCTCGCCGCCGGTGCGCGAGACGGCTCCCGCGAACACGTTGCCCAGGTAGCGGTCCCGCGCGCGTCGACCTCGAGGTCGAGGTTGTTGACCCACGCGTTCCCGGTGGCGGGCCCGGGGGCGTCGGTCCACGCCAGCGTGACCTTCACAGGCTTATCGGGGTCCTGGACCGCGTAGGTCCGCGTGCGGGTGACGCCGCTGGCGCCCATCGTGTCGGTGATGAGCTGATCGCGGTACTCACGCGGAGTCGAGTCGAGCGCCGCGCCGACGTTCACCCGTCCCCAGCCCTGATCGGTATTGGGCCCGCCGTCGATCGCGCGCCCTTACCCGTGCTGCCCCCCGCGAGATCGGTAGCGGTGTTTATCAGCAGCGCCTTGGTCATCGCGGGCGAGGGGTAGTCGCTCTGGGTGCGGTTGTACCAGTGGCGCACGAGCGCGGCCGCGCCCGACACGTGGGGCGTGGCCTGCGAGGAGCCGGAGATCAGCGAGTAGAACGCGCTCGTCCCACCGAAGAACGGCACACAGGGGCGGGCGGTGTGGTCGCGGGTAACGTGCCGGGGCGCGGGCTCCCACCATGTGCGTGCCCGGCGCCACGAGGTCGGGCTTGAGCCGGCCGTCGTCGGTGGGCCCGCGGCTCGAGAAGTCGATGATGTCGCGCGCGCTGTCGGCGCCGCTGTCGGGCACACCGCAGGGGTCGAGGCCGGAGGGCCGCACGCCCTCCGCGGCCCCGACCGTGATCACGTTCTTGGCCGTGCCCTCGGCCATGATCGTCCCGTAGCCCTCGTTGGGCGCGACGCCGGGATTACCTTCGCCGTCGTTGCCGGCGGCGAACACCTCGACCAGCTCCTGGTTCCCGGCCACCGAGCTGCGCGCGTCGCGCACCACCGCGTCGTACTGCTGCGCACGGGTCGAGTAGGTGCCCCAGGAGCTCTGCCCGTGGGTGCCCCACGAGTTGTTGGAGATCCGGGCATCGTCGAGATAGGCGGCGGAGGCCAGGGAGGCCGGGGTCCACGCGGTTCCCACGCCGCCCGCGCAGCTGAAGATCTTGGACGCGCCCAGCTGGGCGAAGGGCGCCACGCCCAGGCCATAGTTGAAGCCCGCGCCGTCCTCGGCGAGCGGCCCGGTGGCATCGTTGTAGCCGGTGGCGATCGAGGCCACGTTGGTGCCGTGCCCGCCGCAGTCGCGCCCGGCGCCCGGGTCGACGTCGATGGAGTAGTCGTTGACGTAGGACACCCGGTTGCCGAAGTCCGGATGGGCCGGCGGCATCAGGCCGTCGTCGAGCCCCTCGTCGGTCACATCGATGGCGAAGTCGAACGGGTCGTCGTTGGGGATGCGGCTGTCGTCGACCAGCCAGTCGAGGTAGCCCGGGCCGGAGGGGGCGAAGCCGCTCAGGTTGCCGGCCACGATCTGCGCGCCACGCTCGTCCGCGAGCTCAGGCCGGCCGTAGGGCTCGACGGTCACCACCGCCGGGTCGCGGGCCAGCTCGGCGGCCTCGGTGGGGGAAAGGGCCAGGTACTGAGTGCGCAGCGCGCCCACGGTCGCCGCCCGGGCGACCGTGCGGCCCGCGGCCGCGGCGGCGTCGCGGGCCTTCTCGCCGTCGCCGCCCGAGAGCGTCTGCACGGCGTAGCGGCCGGTCGCGCGCGGCGGGCGCTCGAGCTTGTCGGCCGCGGTGAGCGCCGCGACCGCGCGCACAGGCGCGTAGCTTCCCACCAGCGCGGCCAGGCGTTCGACCTCCCTCCCCTCCGCGTGCACCACGTACGAGTTCTCGGCCTGATAGGCCACAAGGCGGGCGTCGGTGGAGCGCACGCGGGCCAGCCAGGCGTCCTTGGGCGGTCCGACGAACTGCACCATGGCCAAGACCTCGTCGCGGTCGGGCGCTTCCTTGCCGGCCAGCGAGCTGCGCGCTTTCGCCGGATCGAGGCGACCTGCCGCCGTGGTCACGGTCCGCATGTCGTCGCGCCGGTCGGCGCCGGCCTGGCGCAGGAGCGCGTCGTCGGCGCCGGCCGCCTCCACCAACGAGAACGTGCCGTAGCGGGCGACTACGCGCGCGTCGCCACGCGCCAGCGCGGCCTCGCCCTCCGGCGTGTCCGGCACCACCAGGAGGTGGGACGCGGTAGCCTGCTGGGCGGCCGGGGACTGGGCATCGGCCAGCGTGCCGCTCGCGATGGCAGCCAGAATCACGGCAAGTGGGATCAGCGAAGCGAGTCGCGAAGCGACGATGCGGGGCCCTTTCACGCGAGGCGCTTGGTCAAGGGTAGAGCGGTCCTGGGGGTCGAACGGCACATACATAGAACGGGGTAGTACATCCGTCCAGGGTCTTTTCGGCTGATTGCCGCGGTAGCTTGAGGGCAATGGCCGATCCCCGCCGATGTCGAATGAACGGGCGGTCGAGCTGCTGTCGGCCTCCGATGCTGCCGGGCGAACCCCCGCCCGCCTCCCCCCCCCCCCCGCTGCTGAGGTCGTGGAGATACACGCGCGCACGCGAGGGGCTCCCCCGCGCTCTAGCCGATCTTGACCGGCTCGGCGGGCACGGTCTGCTCGGCCACCGCTTCCACGACCTCGCCGGGCTCGCCCTCCTCGCGCGCGCAGACCACGCGGAAGCGGCCGCTGCCGAGCTCGGCGTTGGGCCGGACCGGAAGGCCGCGGATCGTGTCCCAGCCGAGGCGCTCGACCTCGAATGGGTTCATCTCGATCGCGACCGCCGGCCACTCGCAGTCCCTGGTTGTGGGCGTCGATGGCCTTGCTGATGGCCTCGAGGTTCTTGCCCTCGACGAGCTCATCGCTCCGCGGGGCTTCCGAGGTTCTTCGCGTAGTGATCGATCGTGCGGCGCAGCCCGTCGCGGAAGTCGACCTCGGGCTCCCACCCGAGCAGCTCGCGCGCGCGGGTGATGTCGGGCTGGCGCACCTGAGGATCGTCGATCGGCAGCGCCTCGAACACGATCTCCGAGCGCGACTCGGTCAGCTCGATGATCACCTTGGCCATGTCGAGCAGGCTCATCTCCTCGGGGTTGCCGAGGTTGACCGGCTCGTGGACCTCCGACTCGGCCAGCAGCACGAGGCCGCGGATCAGGTCGTCGACGTAACAGAAGCTGCGCGTCTGGGAGCCGTCGCCGAACACGGTCAGCGGGCGTGTCGGTCGATCGCCTGGCGCAGGAAGGTGGGGATCGCGCGGCCGTCGTGGGGCCGCATCTTCGGCCCGGAGGTGTTGAAGATCCGCGCGATGCAGGTGTTCACGCCCTGCTGGCGCAGGTAGGCCATGCGTCAGCGCCTCGGCGTAGCGCTTGGCCTCGTCGTACACGCCGCGCGGGCCGATCGGGTTGACGTTGCCCCAGTAGGACTCGGGCTGGGGATGCACCAGCGGGTCGCCGTAGACCTCGCAGGTCGAGGCCAGCAGGAAGCGGCGCGCGCTTGCTTGGCCAGGCCGAGCGTGTTGTGCGTGCCGTAGGCACCCACCTTGAGCGTGTGCAGCGGCAGGCGGGCGTAGTCGATCGGGCTGGCCGGGGAGGCCATGTGGAACACGAAGTCCACCGGCTCGTCGATCTCGTAGTGGCTCGGTGATGTCGAGCATCTCGAAGCGGAAGTCCGCGCCGGTCTCGGATGGCGGATGTTCTCGAGCGAGCCGGTCTCGAGGTTGTCCACGCAGACCACGCGCTGGCCGCGGGCGATCAGGTAGTCGCACAGATGCGAGCCGAGAAAGCCGGCGCCGCCGGTGACGAGCGACGTGGCCACGCCCGAGACCCTAGATGATGACTCCTCATTCGGGCACCCACGGATGACGCGCCATACCGGCCCGCGTGCCGAGTACCCTCCGGCGCCATGGACCTCGGGGCGCCCGGCTCGTACATCACCCTCCAGCCCGGGGTGGCGGTCTACACCAGTGACGGCGAGCAGCTCGGCGTGGTCGAGCACGTGCTGGCCGAGCCCGACAAGGACATCTTCGACGGGATCGTGCTCGACACGAGCGTGCTGTCCGGAGGCCACCGCTTCGTGGACGCCCCGCAGGTCGGCGAGATCCACGAGCGCGGCGTGCTCCTCTCGCTCGACCGGGCCGCCGCCGACCAGCTACCCGAGCCGTCGGAGAACCCGGCGGCCATGGGCGCGACCCCCGACGACACCACCGAGGGCGAGCTGGAGAGAAAGCTGCGCCGGGCGTGGGACTACCTGTCCGGCAACTACTAGTGGCCTAGAGCAGCACGCCGGCGAAGGCCTCCGGACGCCCCCGGCCGAGCGTGCTCTCGAGGCGCTCGCGATACAGGGCCGCGCCCGTCGACCCGCTGAGCAGGGTGTAGGAGTCGCGCTCCCAGTTGTCGGGATATATCCGGGCGACCCAGCCGCGCAGGTAGGGCTGCAGCACGAGCGCGTGCGGCGCCACGTCGAGCAGCGCGTTGACCTCCACGAGCGTCCCGGCGAGCGGCGAGGCGATCGCGATGCGGCGACCGTGCCGCGCGCTGGCCGTGGCGATCGTGCTGCCCACCTCGACCCGGTCCACCGCCCAGAACTCCACCTCCGGCGCGTGCCAGAGCACCTCGCGCAGGGGTGCCGCGGCGCCGACAGTCACGCAACCGTCCTCCTCGGGCCGGGCCCACACGTGCCGATCGGCGAGATAGTGGACGCTCGTCGGAAGGTCGAACTGAGCCAGCATTCTCACCACGACGGTGATGAGAAGGCCGGACGGAAGCCGGTCAGGAGCCGGCGTCGTCCTCCTGCTCGTCCTCGCTCGGGTCGTCGGCCGGGGCCTCCTCGCGCGGCGGCTCGTCGCTCACGCGATCCGCCTCCTCTCGGAGCACTTCGCGAACGGTGTCGATGTCGGGCTTGTGGCGTCGTTCCATACGTCACTCAGCCTAGCTCTGGCTCAGCCTCCGCGCGCTTGGCGCGTGGCCGCCGAAACGGTCTTCACGACGTAGATCACGGCCAGGACGAAGAAGGCAGCACCAATCAGGGCGCGCACCTGATCTTCTTCGAGGGGGGCGCGGTTCGCGACGGGCTGAGAGATCCCGTCGGCCAGCTTCTCGCGCCAGCCCTGCAGACCCGTCTGTCCTAGTTCGGTCGCCGTAGCCATGTCCGTCTCCTTTGCCGGGGTGTTCTTCCCGACTGCCCGGGAGCACCGGACTTCACTCTCGCACGACGTGCGGTCAGAGGGTCAGAGGGTCAGGGGGTCATGCGCATCGCGACTTCGTACTTGGTCACCGAGCTGCGCTGTCCCGGAGTGTCTCCGGCAGGCATCGCATTCAGCGTTTCGTCGCCCTGCCTGTAGTCGTCCTCTGACTCGAAGAAGAGGACGACGAGCGACTTCTCGGCCTCGGGGTCGTGCAGCACCACAACCTCCGTGGCCGGAAGCCCCTCCGGCTGCTCGCTGTCGCTCATCTCCTTCCTCATCTCCTCCATGCGGTCCTTGCTGACTCCTTCGAAGGACACAACACGTGCCAGTGCCATCCCAGCCCCTCTCGATTGATGAGTCGCTTGTCGGTTCTACTGTCGGCTGGCGGCGACATTCGTTACATGCGAGGATCGCCGCGGGATGGCCACCGCCCTGCCGCGGGACGAGACCGCGCTGCTGATGGCGCTCAGGGACGGCGACGAGGCGGTCTTCATGGCGGTGGTCGAGGCGTGGGGGCCGGCGATGCTGCGCCTCGCCCGCGCGCACGTGTCGAGCCAGGCGATTGCCGAGGAGGTGGTTCAGGAGGCATGGGTCGGCATCCTGCGGGCGCTCGATCGCTTCGAGGGGCGCTCGTCCCTGAAGACGTGGGCGTTCCGGATCGTGGCCAACATCGCCAAGACACGTGGGACGAAGGAGTCCCGCAGCGTGCCGTTCTCGGCGGCGACCGTCGACGGGGAGGAGGGGCCGGCGGTCGATCCGGATCGATTCCAGGCGCCCGGCGATCGCTATCCGGGGCACTGGCAGACGCCGCCCGAGCCGTGGCCCGAGCACCGGCTGGAGGCGGCGGAGACGCGCAACGCCGCTCTCGCCGCGATCGCCGGGCTGCCGGC
This sequence comes from uncultured Thermoleophilaceae bacterium, assembly GCA_963728155.1. Taxonomy (GTDB): domain Bacteria; phylum Actinomycetota; class Thermoleophilia; order Solirubrobacterales; family Thermoleophilaceae; genus JACVRW01. The sequence continues at coordinate 868,722 of CAVSJF010000006.1, forward strand.
GCGCCAGCGCGAGATCATCACCCTGCGGGACATCGCCGGCTTCTCGGCGGAGGAGGCATGTAACGCGCTGGACGTCACGGAGACCAACCAGCGTGTGCTCCTCCACCGTGCACGCTCGACGGTACGCAACGCTCTGGAGAGCCACTTCGACGCCGCAGAAGACCGATGAAATTCAGACTTCGCAAGAAGCCCCCGGGCATGGACTGCAACGAGCTCGTCGAGCTCGTCACGGACTACCTCGAGGGGGAGCTGCCACCGGCCGACGTGGAGCGCTTCGAGGCGCACCTCGAGGAGTGCGAGGCCTGCGCGACGTACATCGAGCAGATCCGCCAGTCGGTGGCGGTCGTCGGCACGCTCAGCGAGGAGACCCTGCCGCAGGGGGCCGCCGACGCGCTGCTGGCCGAGTTCCGCGACTGGAAGCGCGCACGGGACTAGCGCCCGGCGTAACGCCTCCCGCCCCGGGCCGACTGAGGGGGCATGCACGAGCCAGCCTTCTCCGGCCTGCTGCTGGTGGTGGCGGTGGCGTTCGCGGCGCCGTTCCTGCTCGGCTTCTTCCCAAGCGTGCGCCTGCCCGCTGTCGTGCTCGAGATCACGGCGGGGATCGCGATCGGACCGGCCGGGCCTCGGGTGGGTCGAGATCGACGAGACGATCTCGGTGCTCGCGACGATCGGGCTCGTCTTCCTCCTCTTCCTCGCCGGCCTCGAGGTCGAGTTCGACAAGCTCCGCGGGCGCCTCCTGCGCGTGGCGGGCGGCGGCTGGCTGCTGTCCTTCGGGATCGCCGTCGTCGCCGGCCTGGCGCTGAAGGCGGGTGGCCTCGCCGAGACCCCGCTGCTCGTCGCCGTGATCCTCTCGGCGACGTCGCTCGGCGTGATCATCCCCGTGCTCAAGGACGCCGGCGAGATCGCGTCGCGGTTCGGCCAACTCGTGGTGGCTGCCGGATCGATCGCCGACTTCGGGGCGATCATCCTGCTCTCGGTCCTGTTCGCCGGCGAGGGCGGCACCGGGGCCACTCTCGTCCTGATCGGCGGCCTGCTCGCGCTGGCGGCCACGGTCTTCTTCGTGGTGCGCGGGGCGGAACGGTCGAAGCGGATCGGTGACGACCTGCTGCGGCTCCAGGACACCACCGCCCAGATCAGGGTGCGCGGGGCGATCGTCCTGTTGATCGCGTTCGCCGCCGTCGCCGAGCAGCTCGGCCTCGAGGTGATCCTCGGAGCGTTCGCGGCCGGCGCGGTCCTGACGCTCGCCGATCGCGACGAGGTGATGACCCACCCCACCTTCCGGCTCAAGCTCGAGGCGATCGGCTTCGGCGTCTTCATCCCGGTCTTCTTCGTGGCGAGCGGCCTGCGATTCGACCTCGACGCCCTGCTCGACGACCCGTCGAACCTCGCGATGGTGCCGGTGTTCCTACTGGCGCTCGCGGTCGTGCGCGGCCTTCCGGCCCTGCTCTACCGGCCGCTTGTCGGCGCCCGGCGAGCCGCCGTCGCGGGCCTCTTCCAGGCGACGTCGCTGCCGTTCATCGTCGCCGCGACGGCGATCGGACGCGAAGTGGACATGATCGGCGGCGCCGAAAGCGCCGAGCTGATCGCCGCCGGGCTGCTGTCGGTGCTGTTGTTCCCGCTCGCGGGCAGCCTGCTCCTGCGCGGAGACGTGAAACGGAACGGGGCGCCGGCAGACATAGCCCCGAAGCAAGTTCTCCTGGTCCCCAAGGAGGAGACGTGACGATGCCCGACCTTTCCGAAAGGCACGAAGCGCTCGCGACCGAGTCCAGGTGGGACTTCTCGGACCTCAGGGCGCTCTTCATCAACTGCACCCTGAAGCGCTCGCCGGAGATCTCCAACACGCGCGCGCTCGGTGACCTGTCCGCCGGGATCATGGAACGCAACGGCGTCTCGGTCGAGTTCATCCGCGCGATCGACCACGACATCGCGACCGGCGTCCAACCGGACATGACCGAGCACGGCTGGGAGAACGACGACTGGCCCGCGATCTTCGAGAAGGTCCAGGCCGCGGACATCCTCGTGCTGCTCGCGCCGATCTGGCTGGGCGAGAAGTCGTCGGTCTGCACGCATGTCATCGAGCGGCTCTACGGCAACAGCCACCTCCTCAACGAGAACGGCCAGTACGCCTACTACGGCCGCGTCGGCGGCTGCCTGATCACCGGCAACGAGGACGGCGCCAAGCACTGCTCCATGAACATCCTCTACTCGCTCCAGCACCTCGGCTACACGATCCCGCCCCAGGCGGACTCAGGCTGGATGGGCGAAGCCGGCCCCGGGCCGAGCTACCTCGACCCCGGATCGGGCGGACCCGAGAACGACTTCACCAACCGCAACACCACGTTCATGACCTGGAACCTGATGCACCTCGCCCGCATGCTCAAGGACGCCGGCGGCATCCCCGCCCACGGCAACCAGCGCTCTGAATGGGACGCCGGCTGCCGCTTCGACTTCGCCAACCCCGAACACCGCTAGTCCTTGCTCGCGCGAGTCACCGCCGGCGGCGCCCAGCCGCCGTCGAGAGCCTCGGGCTTCGGGTAGTAGAGGCGTGCGCAGAGGTTGAACCCGCCCTCGGGGGCGGGCAGCCAGTTCGAGCTGCCGTTCTCGGGCTTCGCGTGCTGAATCGATATCTCGAGCGAGCCATCGCTGCCGTACTGCAGCTCGTCGCGATCGCCGATCGCGAAGCGGTCGAGCTCGTTGGCGACCTGGAAGCCCTCATCGTCGTAGAGGGTGAGGGACCAGAAGGCGTTCACGGGCGGCAGCTCGCCGGCTTCGAAATGCCAGACGTAAGCGTTCGTGCCCGTCAGCGGCTGGCCGTCCGCATCGACGTAGCAGAGCGGATAGATCGCGTCCTCGGGCAGATTCGCGCCCAGTCCGATCAGCTCGACGCAGGCGCGGGTGAGGTAGTCGGTCCCGTAGTTGCCGACGTTCGAGGTCATCAGGACCCAGCCGTTCGTCTGCCGGCCCAGCTTCTTCTGCTGATCCGTGATCCGCTTCTGGGCCTCGGGAACCGCCCTCTCCAGCGCGCGACTCACCGTCTCGCCGGCCGCCGAGAGGTCGAACGACTCGCCCGGTCGAAATCCGATCCGGGCGAGCCGGTCGAGCACTGGGTAGTCCTGGAAGTGCGGCGCCTGCTGCTTGAGGACCTCGGCGGCCCGGCTGAAGAACTCGGACGCATCAAGCGCGAAGACCTGGCGCACCGGCGGCGTCTCGTTGTCCACGCCGGGGTCGACGCTCCCCCTGACGTCCGGCGGGTCGGACCCCCATGAGGACAGCGGCGTTATCCGCAGACCGTCCTGGAAGGCCCTGACCTCGTCGTAGGTGGTGACGCTGGCCTGAGTCCGGCCGATGATCCACACCCACGAGCTGGAGGCGTCGTAGCGCCGCATGTCGCCGGGCAGGTCACCCGACCAGCCCGGACCGACGATCGCGAAGTCGCCCGCCTCGGGGCCGGTCGTGCGAGTGCCCGGGCACGCGAAGACCTCCCCCCACATGTCGTAGAGCGGAAGCAGGTAGTAGTTGTCGCCGGCGGACGGCACGGAGACGATGCGCGGCTCATCGTGCAGATCGAGCCAGGCGATCGAATAGAGCGTGTCGAAGTTCGGACGGACCACGTCCCTGAAGTCGCCCGGCGGGAACGCCCGCACGTTCACGAAGACGTCCGCGGGGCCCCGGCCGGGACTCTCCCCGGGGGTCGCGACGTTGGTCATCTGCTGGCGCGTCGTCTCCATCAGCAGCAGCGAGTAGAGGAACGTGTATCCCTCGATTCCGATCGCATGGGCGGTGTCTTCGTCAACGGCCGCTGCCGTAGCCGACTGAGTGCTGCTCATCACTTACTCCAGTCCGGTGGGATGTGCCGAAATTCAATTGCGCCCTCGGCAACGCGTCGTCACCTCGATGGGGTGAAGATTCTACGCCGTCCGAGTCAGCGGGCCGAATAGCTTCCACCGGTCGCCTCGATGTGCGCACGCAGCTTGGTGAGGAGGCTTCCGTCCAGGAGCGCCTGCGTGCCCCCGGAGGCTCCCCGCGGGGCTGCGGTGCCGATGTTCGCCGGCGAGGCGACGAACTCGTCGCCGGTCACGGACGACCAGGGTTTGCCCGCGTGCTTCGGATTCTGCACCGTGCCGAAGTAGCACGGTACGCCCTCGCGACCGGCATCAGGAGCGTAGGCGCCCGCGTACGAAGACGCCGCGCCCTTGAGTCGGATCAGCAGGTTCGCCGTCGTGAGCTCGTTGGCGGCGCCGCCACGCAGGGTCGCGAAGCCCTCGCGCCTGGCGTAGGCGAACACCTGCCGCCGCTCGGAGGCGCTGAGATCTCTCGGCCACACGAGAATCGTCGAGCCGCCGCTGCTGTCGACCTCGAGCTCGGCGTCGCCGAGACTGGTTGTGAACGGCGTGCCCGGGCGGTACGCGCCGATAGCGGATCCGTACTGGGTGAACGAGACGAAATCCGCCTCTTTCTGGACGTACGGAGACGTAGGCGTCACGTTTCTCGAGTCGAAGTAGGTCGCGACGTGGGGCATCCGGATCAGCGAGATCTCGTCGGTGGGCGTCGGGGTCCCGAGGTAGCCCGCACAGTTGTCGGGCGGGGGAATCTCGGAGACGTCGGCACCCGGCAGCAGTGGCGGCCGAGTGAACTGGATCAGGCCCTTGGGATTGGGCGGCGCGAACTGAAAGCCCTTGGCGGGCGAGCCCGAGCCCAGCAGCCGGTCGAAGGGAAGGCCGTTCTTGAGCTCCAGGTTGTCGCGCAGGACCGGAGGGCTCGTGGCGGGGGGATCGGTCGGCGGCGTCTGGACCACGTCGGGTAGCTGATTGAGCGGAGCGCAAGGTACACCCTGCCCGGTCGTGTAGTCCACGGCTCGCACTGTCGGGAACGGTGTGTCGGTGGGGCCGCCGGACCCGCCACGGTTGTAGCCCTCAAAGGCCTGGTAGACGCGATTGGCAAGGATCCACATCGGCGCCGCCTTCTTGTTGCTCGGGCTGCGCAACACGTTCGACGCCGGAATGTCCTGCAGCAACCTTGCAGTCTGGCTCTGGTCGACCCCCTCTGGAAGGATCAGCAGGGAGAAGTTGCGTTTGGGCGCGGAGATCGGTGTGGGTGCCCCCGACCACGGATTCACGTTGCCGGGATCGGGGCTGATGTCGCTCTTGCCCACGACGGAGAACGGCTGGGCTTTGCCGGTGTAGACCATCCACGACGTCCAAGGCGCGTAGGGCGCGGGACCCTTCACCGTGTATCCGATGTGGTCGCTTGCGGGACTCACCTTCGGAACGACGTAGGTGTAGGCGGCGTGTGGATCGGCCTGAAGCGGGAACCGCACCCGGTCGAGCCACTCGAAGTAGTAGTTGCAGACTGACGACCCGCTGGCAGCGCGCACGCTCGAGCCGGGGCTCTTGTCGTCGTCGCCGAAATCACAGCTCACGACGACGGCAGCAACCACGCTCACGACGACCATCAGCCCAGCCTGGCGAGCGATGAGACGGTTCACAGCCGAGCGTCCTGCTGGGACGTCGCAACGACAGCAGAGACGTGCTCCGCGATCGCCTCGAAGCAGTCTTCCTGAAGGAAGTGCTTCCCCGGCAGAGGAAGCAGCTGGGCTCCGGTGATTCTCCGCACGGCCTCGCCCTCCGTCTCAAGCCTCAGGAGGGGATCGTTGACGCCCCAGACAACCTGGACCGGCACGCTCAGCTCACCAAGCGCCTGTGCGTAGGTCTCGCTCTTCGCGCGCGTCCGCTCCAGCCCGGTGACCATGCGGACGCAAGCACGACCCCCGTCCTCGCGACGCAGCAGCATGAGCCACGCGTCGATCTCGGCGTCAGTGACGCTGCCGCGGTCCGCCACACCCACTTGCCACATCAGCCGTCGGAACGCCGATCGGGGAAGCAGTTTCAGGGCGGGTAAGAAGAGGCGCGGATGGGCCAACAGCTCAAACGCCCGCGGCCGACGGAAATGCTCGACGTCGACGACCGTGTTGAGGATCGTCACCGAGCGGACCCGCTCCGGCATTCGGGCGCACACCTCGAAGCCGACCGGGCCACCAAAGTCGTGCACGACGAGATGATACCGGTCGAGCGCGAGGGCATCGACTGCGGCGGCAGACCATTCGCCGAGGCCCGTCCAGGTGTAGTCGAAGGCGCTGGGACGCGCCGCCAGCCCAAGTCCGGGAAGGTCGAAGGCAACGCCGCGGAGCCCGCGGGCCGCGAGTACCGGCAGCAGCTTCCGATAGAGGAATGACGACGCCGGGATGCCGTGGAAGCAGAGGACGATCTCGCCTTCGCCCTCCTCACGCACAAAGCTGCACACCCCGGCCGCTTCGAACTGCCTGCCCCGCGACCGGTGTTCGGCGATCTCCGCCAGGCCGCTCTGGCGACGGTTCACGTCGCAGGACCGATCCCGACGCCGGGCTGCGCGGCGAGGATCCGCCGTAGGCTCGGAATGAGCTGCGGCCGGCGCGCGCGGGTCACCGCTCCAGCATCGAGCGCGAGGCCGCTGCGTGCATCACCCGAACCGGGTGATCGGGTCAGCCTGGTGGTCCAGCGGCCGACGCGGCGTCGACGACGCCTCCGAGGCGGTGGTCGACGCCCAGCGGTTGCATGTCGGTGCTCAAGCAATCAGACTGGGACGCCGTGGCCCAGGAACTCGCAATCCCGGGGGCGGGAACAACCGCCAAGATCCGCAACCCGCTCGCCGTGCTGGCGCTCGGGCTCATCACCCTGGGCATCTACCACGTCTTCTGGTGGTACTTCATCAACCGCGAGATGGCCGACCTCGGCCGAGCGAACCGCAGGCCCGAGCTCGGCGACAACCCGATCATGTCGGTGCTCGCCGTGACCATCGGTTCCCTCATCATCGTGCCGCTGTTCGTCAGCTTCTGGCAAACACTCAGGCGCATCGAGACCTCCCAGAACCTGGTGCTCGGGTCGAACAACCTCGCCGTGGTCCTGGTGTTCATCCTCGGACTGATCCCGCTGGTGAATCTCATCGTGGCGCCGCTCATGCAGAGCAACCTGAACCAGGTCTGGGAGGCCGGAGCCCAGCCGGCCGGGTCGCTCGAGTCGGCACCGGCACAGCAGCCGATCGAGCAAGCGGAGTCGCCCTCCGCGTCGCGCCCCACGCCGAGCGCCTGAGCGGGCTGAGCGGCCTCCCGACGATGCCCCCGGCAGGACTCGAACCTGCGACCCGCTGCTTAGAAGGCAGCCGCTCTTTCCAGCTGAGCTACGGGGGCTCACCGGCGAGGATAGGACCCGCGCGCTCAGCGCCCCGACCCGCCGCCAATCGAGGAACCCGACAACAGGAAGAACCAGACTTCGAAGGCGACCGCGGCCAGGATCACGCACACCACCACGATCTGCTCCGGCGCGCTCGCCCTCGCCCTGGCGCCCGCCGGGTCGGGGCGTTCTCCGCGCATGCTGCGTAGCCACGGAGCATGCGTGCGGACGGTGGGCATGGTGCCGGTGGCCTCGCGGTAGGCGTAGCTGACGCGCTTGAGCGCCTGGTAGAGCAGGAAGCTGAACAACACGAGACAGCCGATCACGGCCGCGAAGGCGCCCATGGAGGGCTGGCTTTCCTCGCCCTGGATCTGCGAGCCGATCCAGAGCGCGAGCAGCGGACTGCCCGTCCAGACGTTGAGAGCTATGAACGCGGTGAGAGCGGCGAGTGCGTAGCGCTTCAGGCCCCGGACGATACGGGCTCTAGCCCGGGCGCAGCACCAACAGGTCGCCTGGCGCTTCCTGCAAGAGCCAGCTCACATCGGTCGGCTCGAATCCCGGCCCCGTGCCCACCTTCGCGGTCACCACCAGGGTGTCGAAGCGCTCGCTTTCGAGCAGGGCGCCGAGCGCGTGGCGGGCCGTCCGGCCGCGCTCGAAGCGCGAGTCCACGGGCACGCCTTCGACGGTGGCTCGTTGCTCGATCAGCTCCAGCAGCGGCATCGCCAGCTCCGATTCGCGCTCCGGCACCGGGGAATCCAGCGACAGGTGGTGGGGCACGACCGCGAGGTAGGCGGGAATCAGCGTGGCGTCCTGGGCCCACGCCAGGGCGAGAATGAGCTCGAGCGCGGCGTTGGAGACCGTCGAGCCGTTGAAGGGGAAGAGGATCCGTCGCCCCGACTCGCCGTCGCCGGGCCGGGTCCGGCGCATGGGGCTCATCCCGTCTCCTCCAGGCGGCGTGAGCGGTCGGCCACGATCCGCACGTCCACGCCGGGCATCTTGCGCATGATCCGGTCGGGCAGCGACTCGGAGAAGCGCCTCAGCCCGGTTTGGGGCTCGGGCCGGCCAATCAGCACGTAGGTGGTGCCGCGCTCGCCGGCCACCCGGGCGGCGGTATCGACGAGGTCGTCGCCCTCCTCCACCAGGAACTGGGCGCCGAGGACCGAGGACAGCCGGCGCAGCGCCTCGAGCTGCTCGCGCTCCTCTCCGCGCGGCGGTGGGCCGGGCGGATGAACGTAGAGCAGGTCGAGCTCGGCGTTCAGCCGCTGCGCGGAACGCCACGCGCGCCGCACCAGCCGCTGAGAGCGCGGGCGCGGCGTTATCAGTGCGAGCACGCGCTCCGCCAGCGCCGCGGGCGCCTCGTCGGCCAGCAGGTCCTCCCTGGTGCCAAGCACCTCGGCCGCGGCTCGCCCGCGCTTCAGCTCCACCTCCTCGGCGGTCTGACGCAGGGCCACCTCGCGCAGCGCGGCCAGGTTCTCCACGCGAAAGAAGTTGTTGAGCGCGGCGGGCACCCGCTCCTTGGGATACACCTTGCCCTCGCGCAGCCGCCCGATCAGCGCCTGCGGCGTCAGATCGACGAGCACCACCTCGTCCGCAGAGGCCAGCACGTGGTCGGGGAAGGTCTCCCTCACCCGCACCCCGGTCAGCTCGGCCACGCGGTCGTTGAGCGACTCCAGATGCTGGACGTTCACCGTGGAGAACACGTCGATGCCGGCGTCGAGCACGTCCTCGATGTCCTCGTAGCGCTTGCCGTGCTCGAGACCCGGCGGGTTGGAGTGGGCCAGCTCGTCGATCAGGCAAAGCTCCGGGGAGCGTTGAAAGATGGCCGGCAGGTCCATCTCGTCGACGCTTGCTCCCCGGTACTCGACCTGGCGGCGGGGAAGCCGCTCGAGCCCCTCCGCCTGGGCCTCCGTCTCGGGGCGGGCGTGGGGCTCGAGGTAACCGATCAGGACGTCACGGCCGGCGGTCTGCTCGGCCCTGCCCTCCTGAAGCATGCGGTAGGTCTTGCCGACGCCGGCCGCCATGCCCAGGAAGATCTTGTAGTGGCCTCGCACGCTCCTTACGCACCGAGCACATTGTGGACCACCAGGTCGATCAGCTTGATTCCGATGAAGGGCGCGATCAGCCCTCCGAGCCCGTAGAACAGCAGGTTGCGTCGCAGAAGAGCGGTGGCGCCGACGGGGCGGTAGCGCACTCCGCGCAGCGCGAGCGGCACGAGTACGGGGATGATCAGCGCGTTGAAGACGATCGCCGAGATGATGGCCGACGAGGGCGTGCCCAGGTCCATGATGTTGAGACGCTCGAGCGGCCCCGATCGACTCGCCGGAGGCCAGATAGGCGGTGGCGAAGATCGCGGGCAGGATGGCGAAGTACTTCGCCACGTCGTTGGCCACGGAGAATGTGGTCAGGGCTCCGCGGGTGATCAACAGCTGCTTGCCGATCTCGACGATCTCGATCAGCTTGGTCGGATTGGAGTCGAGATCGACCATGTTGCCCGCCTCGCGCGCCGCCTGGGTGCCGGTGTTCATGGCCACGCCCACGTCGGCCTGAGCCAGCGCAGGGGCGTCGTTGGTGCCGTCGCCGGTCATGGCCACGAGCCGGCCCTCGCGCTGCTCCTCGCGGATCAGCTCGAGCTTGCGCTCGGGGGTGGCCTCGGCCAGGAAGTCATCCACGCCCGACTCGTCGGCGATCTTGGCCGCCGTGAGCGGGTTGTCGCCGGTCACCATCACCGTGCGGATGCCCATGGCGCGCAGCTGGTCGAAGCGGTGGCGCATGCCTTCCTTGACCACGTCCTTGAGGTAGACCACGCCCAGCACCTGCGAGTCGCGCGCTACGGCCAGCGGCGTTCCACCCTCGGAGGCCACCCGGTCCACGACGGCCTTCAGGTCGGGTGGAGCCTGGCCGCCCTCGGCGGCCACGAAATCGATGATCGCGTCGCCTGCGCCCTTACGGAGCCGCCGCCCGTCGAGATCCACTCCGCTCATGCGCGTCTCGGCCGAGAAGGGCACGAACTGGGCGCTCGGATCGAAGGAATGCTCGCGCAGGCCGTACTGCTTGGCGAGCACGACGATCGAGCGGCCCTCCGGGGTCTCGTCGGCGAGGGACGCCATCTGGGCGACCTCGGCCAGCGCCGCCTCGTCCACTCCGGGCATGGGCAGGAACTCGGTGGCCTCGCGATTACCGAGGGTGATCGTGCCCGTCTTGTCGAGCAGGAGCACGTCGACGTCGCCCGAGGCCTCGACCGAGCGGCCCGACAGGGCCAACACGTTGCGGCGCACGAGCCGGTCCATCCCGGCGATGCCGATGGCCGAGAGCAGGGCGCCGATCGTGGTGGGGATCAGCGCCACGAGCAGCGCGATCAGGGTGGCCACCGAGATGCTGGTGTCCGCGAACTCAGCGAAGGGGCGCAGACTGACCACCACCACCAGGAAGATCAGCGTGAGCCCGGCGAGCAGGATCCCCAGCGCGATCTCGTTCGGGGTCTTGCGCCGCGCGGCGCCCTCGACGAGGGCGATCATGCGGTCGAGGAAGCTCTCCCCCGGCAGCTGCGTGACCTCCACGACGATGCGATCCGAGAGCACCTTGGTCCCGCCGGTGACCGCGCTGCGGTCGCCGCCCGACTCGCGGATCACGGGCGCGGACTCACCGGTCACCGCGGACTCGTCGACCGAGGCGATGCCGTCGATCACCGTGCCGTCGCCGGGGATGAACTCGCCGGCCTCGACCACCACCACATCGCCGCGTGTCAGCTCGGACGCCGGCTTGTCGCTGCCGTCACGCAGCCGGGCGACGGTCTCGGTGCGCATCGCCCGCAGAGCGTCGGCCTGGGCCTTGCCTCGGCCCTCGGCGAGCGCCTCCGCCAGGTTGGCGAAAACCACCGTCAGCCACAGCCACACTGCGACCGTGAACGTGAACCACGCGGGCTCGTCGCCGCCGCCGAGAGGCTCACCGCCGAAGGCCTGGATGAGCCAGCCCAGGGTGGTGATGACCGCTCCGATCTCCACCACGAACATGACCGGGTTGCGAAATTGGACGCGCGGGTCGAGCTTGACGAAGCTGGCGAGGATGGCCTGGCGCAGCGCGGCGCCGCCGAAGGGGCTCTGGCCGTCGTTTCTCATCGCGTGGCCTCCTCGTCGTCGAGCGCGAGGTTCAGCTCGAGCACGTTCACTCCCGGCTCGCCGAACACGCCGAGCCCACGACCGTCGGTGTTCTCCTCGATCAGCTCGCGCACCCGTTCGGGCTCGAGCCCGCGCTCGTCGGCCACGCGGGCGGCCTGGATCTCGGCGTTGTCGGGCGAGATGTGCGGATCGACACCGGACGCCGCGCTCTGGATGGCGTCGGGCGGGACGTCGGCGGCGCGCAGCCCCGGGGTAAAGGGTCGCTCGCGCTTCAGGTAGGCGGCCAGGTTGTCCTCGAAGTACTTGCGAAGCTCGGCGCTGTTGGGCCCGAGGTTGTTGAAGAAGGTGGCGTTGGGGCTGTAGCCGGTCACTGACGGCCGCGACTGGAAATAGCGCGCGCCGCCGCGGCCGCTGAAGTCTTGGCCGATCAGGCGCGAGCCCACCGCCTGCGCCATCGCGCTCGATCTGGCTGCCGTCCGCCTTGTTCGGCCAGACCACCTGGGCCACGCCGGTGGTGAGCAGCGGATAGGCGAGCCCCAGCAGCAGCGTGAAGATCACGATGGCGAGGAGGGAGGTTGTGAGCTCTCGTTTCATGGTCAGAAGAGCTGGTCGGTGAGTCCCTGGACCACCGGGCCGAGCAGGAAGGCGGGGAAGAAGGTGAGCGCCGCGACGATCACGATCGTGGCGATCAGCAGGAGTACGAACGTGCCGGTGTCGGTGCGAAAGGTGCCCGGGCCGAGCGGCGACACCCGCTTCGGCGCGAGTGAACCGGCCACGGCAAGCGCGGCCACCAGCGGCACGAAGCGCCCGAAGAGCATGGCGAGCCCGCCGAGCAGGTCCGCGAACGTGATTCCGAACGCACCGACGTTCGTGCCGTTGGGCTGCACGTAGCCCGTGTAGCCGGCGAAGGCGGAGCCGTTGTTGTTGGCCTGCGAAAGGTAGGCGTACAGGCTCTCCGAGAACCCCTGCGGTCCAGGGTTGTAGACCGAGGGGGCGCCGTACTTGGTGGCGACGGCGAGGGCGGTGGCCACGAGCACCGCGAGCGGCACGAACAGCGTGCCAACCATCACGAGCTTGACCTCTCGGGCCTCGATCTTCTTTCCCAGGTATTCGGGTGTGCGGCCCACCATCAGGCCGGCGATGAACACCCCCAGCACCACGAACAGCAGCATTCCGTAGAGCCCGGAGCCGACCCCGCCGAAGACCACCTCGCCGGTGGAGATGTTCAACATCGGCACGAGGCCGCCTATGCCGGTGAGGGAGTCGAAGGCGGAGTTGACCGCGCCGCAGGAGGCGACGGTGGTGATGGCGGTGAACAGGGCGCTCGAGGCGATGCCGAAGCGCTGCTCCTTGCCCTCCAGGTTGCCCGGCTCGCCCGTCAGTCCGGCCAGGTGCTGCGCGGGCGAGGCGTCGCCCTCCGCGGCGTACACCACCGCCACCGAGGCCACGAACATGATGAGCATGACCGCGTACAGGGCCCAGCCCTGACGGCGGTTGCCCACGAGCCGGCCGAAGGTTGCCGTCAGGCCCGCCGGGATGATCAGGATGAGGAGCATCTCGACGAAGTTCGTCAGGCCGGTCGGGTTCTCGAAGGGCATGGCGCTGTTGACGTTGAAGAAGCCGCCGCCGTTGGTGCCGAGCATCTTGATGACCTCCTGGGAGGCCACCGGGCCGAGCGCGAGCGTCTGGTCTCCCACCGCGGTGTAGGCGCCGAGGCTCTGGATCACTCCCTGCGAGACCAGCAACAGCGCCCCCACGAAGGAGATCGGCAACAGCACGTAGAGAAGGGTGCGTGTGAGGTCCTGCCAGAAGTTGCCGAGCGAGGACGCCGAGCGCGCGGCGAAACCGCGGATCACGGCGATGGCGACCGAGATGCCGACCGCCGCGGAGATGAAGTTCTGGACGGCGAGGCCCGTCATCTGGGAGAAGTAGGAGAGCGTCGTCTCGCCGGCGTAGTACTGCCAGTTGGTGTTCGTGATGAAGGACGAGGCGGTGTTGAAGCTCACGTCCCAGGTGCCCGAGCTGAGGTCCTCGGGGTTGAAGGGGTGAATCCCCTGCGTGCGCAGGATGACGTAGAGGAAGAGCCAGAAGAGGCCCGAGAACACGAGCACCGAACGCGCGTAGGACTTCCAGTCCTGCCCGGCGTTCGGGTTGACGCGCAGGCCCTTGAGCAGGATCCGCTCCACCGGCGCCAGCAGGGTCAGCTCGCCGCGATAGACGCGGGCCATGTAGCTGCCCAGCACCGGCGTGAGCGCGGTCAGGACCACGACGTAGATCGCGATCTGCAGCCAGCCCTGTGCGGTCACAGGCGCTCGCCTCGCAGCAGCGCGTACAGCAGGTACGAGAACACCAGCAAAGACACGAGCAGACCGATTAGCTCGGCTGCGCTCATACGCGGTCGAGGGCCTCGATCGAGAAGGAGCATCAGTGCGAAGGCGGTCAGCGCCAGGATGATTGAGAGCAGGTCCACAGTCACCAGCTTCGGAGCCCGCTCAGGCAAGGCGGCGTCAAGAAGCGCCGCCCACCTATCAAGTTTTCGTCAAGACGCCACGAAGCGGTAGCCCACGCCCGAATCGGTGCGGATGAAGGCGGGCGCGCCCGGCTCGGGCTCGATCTTTCGCCTCAGGTTGGCGATGTGCACACGCAGGGTGTGGGTGTCGTCCTGGTAGGCCTGCCCCCAAACCTCGCCGAGCAGGGCTCGGTGGGTCATCAGCCGGCCGCGGTTGCGCGCGAGCACGCGCAGGAGATCGAACTCGATCGGGGTCAGGTGGACCTCCTGCCCGTCGCGCAGGACGCGATGCGCGGCCACGTCGATCTCGAGGCCCTCCACTCGTAGGACCGGCTCCTCGCGGCTGCCCGCCCGGCGCAGTGCCGCGTTCAGACGCGCCACCAGCTCGCCCGGGCTGAAGGGCTTGGTCACATAATCGTCGGCTCCGGACTCGAGCGCGCGGATCTTCTCGTTCTCCTCGCCCACCGCGGACAGCACGAGGATGGGCATCTGGGACCACTCGCGGATGGAACGGCAGACCGCGATGCCGTCGCCGTCGGGCAGGATCAGGTCGAGGATCGCCGCGTCGGGGGCCCTGAGCGCGGCGGCGTCTAGGGCCTCCTCGGCGCTCTGGGCGCTGACCACCTCGAAGCCCGCGTCGCGCAGGATCACGCGCAGGGCGCGCAGGATCTGAGGCTCGTCGTCGCAGACGAGCACCCGCCGCCCCGCGCTCAAGGGACCTGGGCGGGCTGCTCCGACGGCAGCGGCAGCGCCACCACGATGGTCGTGCCCTGTCCCGGCAGCGACTCGGCCCGGATGCGCCCTCCATTGGCCTCGACGAAACCGCGGGCGATGGCCAGCCCGAGCCCGGTGCCGGAGTGATCCCCGGCGGAGTGGAAGGGCTCGAAGACACGCTCGAGCTCCTCGCGCGCCATGCCCGGCCCGCGGTCGCCGACGCGCAGCAGAACCTGTTGACCCGTCCTGCGCGCCCTCACCGTCACCGGCTCGCCCGCACCGTGGCGGCCCGCGTTGTCGAGCACGTTGGCCAGGGCGCGCTCGAGCTGGCCTCCGTCGGCCTGGACGAGCGGAAGGTCAGCCCCGATCTGGACGTCAAAGCCTCCCGGGGGTGCCGTGACGCTCTCGATGGCCGTGCCCACGATCTCCTCGACGGAAACCCAGTCCGCGCGTGACTCGACACCGCCGGCCTGGAGGCGTGAGAGGTCGAGCAGGTTGTCCACGAGCCTCGCCAGACGCGCGCTCTCCAGGGCGATCACCGAGGTCAGCTCGTCGCGCGACTCCGGGGAGAGCGTCGCGGAGCCGAGCCCCTCCGCGGCGGTCGTGATGGCCGTGAGCGGCGAGCGCAGATCGTGGGAGACCGAGCGCAGGACCGCTGTCTTGACGACGTTCGAACGCCGAAGGGCCTTGGTCTCGATCACCTGCGTCTCGAGCTCCTCGCGTTTCCGCGCCGCGGCCACCAGAGTCTCGAGAGCAGGCACCACGCGGTCCTGAAGGGCCTCGAGCACGTCGGGCTCGGTGTCGCGCGGCACCATCACGGTCCCCACGCGTGCTCCTCCCACTATCAGCGGCAGCGCGCGCAGGCGCTCGTCGGAGTCGGCCCACGCCAGCTCGATCGACACCGAGGAGAGCCCGAAGGCCGAGGCGATTCGCCGGCCGGCGGTGCGCAGCGACTCCTCGAGCTCGGCGCCACCCAACAGGGTGCGCGCCATCTCGGCGGCGAGATCGGCTTCGGAGCGCCGCCGCTCGGCCTCCTCAGCCCGGGCTCGCGCCGCGCCGGCCAACCCGCTGATCACCGCCGCCGCCACCAGGAAGACGGCCAGCGCGACCCAGTTCTGTCCGTCGGAGACGGTGAAGCCGCCGGTGGGCGGGATATGGAAGAAGTTGAAGGCGGCCGCGCTCAGAAAGGCGGTGAAGAGCCCCAGCCACAGGCCCCAGAAGCTGGAGACGAACAGCACCGCGAGCATGTAGACCACACCGGTCGAGACCACGGGCACGAGCTCGCGCAGCCCGAAGATGACCACTGTGACCAGCGCCACCGAGCCCACCGCCGCCAGGGCTCCGGTGGCGGATGAAGGTCGCTGCCGCACCCCTTAATCTTGCCGCACGAACGGCCGGCCCGGCTTGCGAGCCGACGCGACCCTCACCGAAACCGGGACCCGGAGGCCTGAGCCTGCTCGGTAGGGCTCCACGAGGCGGTCGAACTCAGAGCGGATACGGTGCTGGACGGGCTCGGGTTGGCCCAGGACCAGCGCGGAGCTTCGGACCGTCCCGGCCATCAGGCCATGCCACAGCGCGTCGGGCGACGAGACCTCGAGGTCGAACGACACCTCATCCGTCGCGATGTCCTCCAATCCCTGGTCGCCGAGCAGGCGGAGCATCTCGCCCTCGTCGGAGAAGCGAAAGAAGGGCGGCCCCACGGGCACGTCGGCCGGAGGCTTCGCACCCGACTCGGCCACCGCATCGAGCAGCACGCCGATGAACCGCGCCCGCTCGGGCAGATCCCACACCGTGAGCGCGAGGCGCCCATCCGCCGCGAGCACCCGCGCGAACTCGCCCGCCGCACGCTCGGGATGGCCCAGATGGTGGAGCAGGAAGCTGCCGGTCACCGCGTCGAACGAGCCGTCCGGGAAGGGGAGCGCCTCGGCGTCGCCCAGGCGAAAGTCGAGCTGGGGATAGCTATCGCGAGCCAGCGCGAGCATGGTCTCCGCGATATCCAAGCCCACCACGGACGCACCGCGCTCCGCGGCCTCGGCGGTCACGTAGCCGGGCCCGCTGGCCACGTCGAGCACCCGCGCTCCCGGGCGAACCCCGGCGGCGTCGAGCAACGGCTCGACCAAGCGCGGCGTGATCTGGCCGAAGAACTCGTGGTAGCCCGCCGCGTGCGCCCGCCATCCGGCGGCCTCGAACGCGTTGAACTCGTCGGCCACGTCCGCCACTCTAACCCGGCGGTTCGTCGAGTCGGGGCGCCCGGATTTGAACCGGGAACCTCGGCCACCCAAAGGCCGCGCGCTACCAGGTTGCGCCACGCCCCGCGCCGCTCGAGTCTAACCAAGCCTCCTGGAGGCGATCCATCCAACCCTGGAGACGAGCGCGAAACAACGTGTCGTGCGTGCTCACGGCCAGCACACCATGTCGGCACCGCCAGGTCCTCCGCGCCAGGTGACCGCTGTTCGACTTCGGGTACATCCGAATGGTCGCCGGGTCGATCTCCAGAGTCGCGCTCCAAAACCGCCGCAACTCGTCAGCGTCCTGATCCGCGTGATGCTGCACGGCGAACGCGAGAGGCCGCCGGGTGAACCGGCGCATCCAGCGGGTGGCCAGTTCCACGACCCGCGGATCCGAATTGCAGAGAGACACCGTGCCACGTCTGCGCTTGTAGCCCTCCGCGATGTACAGGCAGACGAAATCACGGAAGGTGGGCTCCTGGCCGAGCGTCGCGAATTCCTGGCGTCCTTCGGCGTACGCCTCCTCGCGACGTCGCCTGTGGTTCTCGACCATCCGGCGGTTACCCAACCGCTGGCCCCGACCGGCCCTGGTTGGGCGACCGAGCGGCAGGTCCCGCACCCAGTAGAAGATCGTGGTCTTTGGCACGGCCAGCCGCTCGGCGATCTCATCGATGCTGAGGTGCCGCTCCGAACGGAGCGTTCGGGCCTTCTCGCGGAGGTATCGTGGATGGGCGATAGCGAACGTATGTTCCCTTATTGGCCGGACGTCTAGCTCTTCCGATAGGCCGAGCGGTACGTCGCTACCGACGCTGTAGCCTGCGCCAGATGGCCGATCTGCAGCCGCTGCGCACGCTTCGCTACGACACCTCGGCCGCGGGTCCGCTCGAGGACCTGATCGCGCCGCCCTACGACGTGATCGACGAGGCCATGCGGGCCGAGCTGGCGGCCTGCAGCCCCTACAACGTCGTCCACCTCGACCTGCCTCCGAGCTACGAGCAGGCCGCGGCCACCATGGCCGACTGGCGGGAGCGCGGCGTGCTCACCCAAGAGGACGAGCCGGCGGTCTGGGTGCTCCGCCAGGACTACCGGGCGCCGGACGGCGCCGACCGGACGCGGACCGGGTTCCTCGCGCGCGTGCGCGTGGATGAGTACGGGCCGGGCCGGATTCGGCCTCACGAGCGCACCCATCCGGGGCCGCGGGAGGACCGGCTGCGGCTCACCCGGGCTACGAAGGCCAACCTCTCCCCCATCTTCTCTCTGTTCGAGGACGCCGAGGGCATGGCCGAACGCGCAATGAACGAGATCCGCGACGGCGAGCCCTTCGCGACAACCGGCGCGGATCGGCTGTGGCGCTCGAGCGACCCCGACCTGGTGGCCGAGCTCCAGATGGCGCTGGCCGACGCCGAGCTGTTGATCGCCGACGGGCACCACCGCTACGAGACCGCTCGCGTTTACGCGGAGGAGGTCGGCGGCGAGGGCGAGCACCGCTACGTGCTCATGTTCCTGTGCTCGCTCACCGATCCGGGATTGCTGGTGTTTCCCACTCACCGCCTCCTGAGCGGCCTTTCCGGGGACGAGACCAAGCAACAGGCCATCCGAGAAGTCCTTACGCGGGACTTCGAGGTCGAGAAGCTCGGCGACGCGCGAGAGCTGGAACCGAACTCCGGCGCCGGCAGGGTGGCCTTCGGCTACATGGACTCCTTCCACAAGACGCCCTACCGCGTGGTGCTCAAGGATCAGACCGTGGCCGACCGGATACTCCATGGCATGCCCGAGCCCTACCGCCGCCTCGACACCGCCGTGCTGGAGGCACTGGTGCTGCGCGAGGCCCTGGGCATGAGCGAGGACGACATCTCCCACCTCCGCGGGCTCGACTACTCGAAGAGCCTCGACGACGCCATCGACGCCGTGCAGACCGGCCGCGCCGACGCGGGCTTCTTCATGCGCGCCACGCCGGTCGAGCAGGTGCGCGAGGTGGCGGCCACCGGCGAGTCGATGCCTCCCAAGTCGACCTACTTCTTCCCCAAGGTGCCCACGGGCCTCGTGTTCAACCCGCTCGCCTGACCGTGGTGAAGATCTACACGCGCAAGGGCGACGACGGCACCACCGGCCTCTGGTACGGCGGCCGCGTGGCGAAGTTCCACGGGCGCCCCGAGGCCTACGGCTCGGTCGACGAGGCGGCCTCCGCGCTGGGGCTCGCCCGCGCCGCCGCCGAGCGAGGAAGCGAGCTGTACCTCGACGTGCTGCGCGTACAGAACGAGCTGTTCGTGGCCGGCGCCGAGCTGGCCACCGCGCCCGAGGCCGCCGATCGGCTCGAGCCCGGCGTGTCCAAGGTCACCGCGGACATGATCGAGCAGCTCGAGGCCGACATCGACCGCTACATGGAGCGGGTCGACCTGGCGCCGAAGTTCACCATCCCGGGGGGAACCGAGCTGTCCGCGCGCCTCGACGTGGCGCGCGCCGCCGTGCGGCGGGCCGAGCGCCGCGTCGCCGTCCTCAAGGACGGCGGCGATCTGACCGACGAAACCGTGCTGACCTATCTGAACCGGCTCTCCGATGCGTTGTTCGCCATGGCGCGCTTCGCCGACGAGCCGGAGCCCGAGCTGTTCAAGGGGAGAAAATGAGAGCGATCGCCCGCCGCGACGGCGGAAAGCTGAAGCAAGACATCGAGATCCGCGGGCACCGGGTGATCGCCGACGAGCCCAAGGCCTCGGGGGGCGAGGACGCCGGGCCCAGCCCGCAGGAGCTGCTCGCGGCGAGCCTCGCCTCCTGCACCGCCATCACGATGGAGATGTACGCGCATCGCAAGGGCTGGGACGTGGGCGACATCGTGGTCGACGTCGACTACGAGCCCGCGCAGCGCGGCTCCCCGACGCGTTTCACCATGGACGTCGGGCTCTCGAAGGAGCTACCCGACAAGCAGCGCGAGAAGCTGATGCAGATCGCGGCGAAATGCCCGGTTCACCGGACGCTCGAGGGTGAGGTCATGTTCGAGGAGAACGTGGAGCTCAGGTGATGTTGCTGCGCTCCCACATCTGGAAGGCGCCGACCTCCTCGTAGCCCAGCCGCTCGTAGACCGGGCGACCGAGCGCGGTGGCCACCAGGGTGCTGGCCTGGCGCCCGCGCTCGGCGGCGTCGGCCAGCGCGTGGGCCATCAGCTTGCCCGAGAGGCCGCGGCCCCGCGCCTCCGGCCGCACGGCGACCCAGCCGATGTCGGTGTTGAGGCCGTCGTCCGCGGCGATCAGGCCGCCGGCCGGGCGGCCGTCGCGGTGGGCTACGTATACGTACACCCCTTCGCCCTCGAGGCCCGACAGCGCACGGCGGAAGGAACCGTCGTAGCCGTAGGCCAGGTCGTTGAGAACGGCGACCTCCTCCATCGAGCCCTCGGCCGTCCAGTCCTCGAGCGGCGGGCGGGGCGGCGGATGGCGCAGCGAACGGACCATGCCCGGCGGCTCGGAGTCGAGAACGTGGCCGCGCTCGCCCAGAAGCGCCGCGGCGGCGGCATCGCCGGGGTGGACCCAGACGGTCCAGTCGGCTCCGGCTTCCCGGTAGGCATCCGCGAGCTCCTCGTAGGCCTCCTCCAGCGCGCCCGCGCTCTGGTAGGTGACCGAGTTGAGCACGGAGCGTTCCGAAGCAGCGGGCACGATCGCGCCCTGCACGCCCGGGCGCTCGAAGAGCGACGCGCCCTCCGAGGCGCCCGCGATTAGCCGCTAGCCGTGCTCTAGGGCCGAATACGACGAGCCCCGACAAGGGATCAGCTCACGGTGGCGCCGGCGTCGCGCAGCTCGTCCAGAGCGCGCTCGGAATCGCCCGGCTCGACGTCGATACCGCGCACTCCGGCGCGGTCGAGCGTGACGCGAAAGCCCTCTCGCAGCGCGTCGAGAGCGCTGGCCCGGACGCAGTAGTCGGTCGCCAGGCCCACCACCGTCACGTCCTGAACGCCGTGCTCGCGCAGCACTCCGGCCAGGTCGGTCTCCTCGAAGCCCGAGTAGCCCTCGAGGTCGCGCTCGTAGCCCGCGTCGATCACCACGTCGATCTTCTCCCGTGGCAACGAGGGGTGCAGCTCCGCCCCCTCGGTGCCCTGGACGCAGTGCGGCGGCCACGGGCCGCCCTGCTCGGCGAAGGAGGCGTGATCGGGCGGATGCCAGTCGCGGGTGGCCACCACCAGGTCGAAGTCCCCCGACTCGATCAGCTCGTTCACCCGGTCAGCGATCGCGTCGCCGTCGGGAACGGCCAGGGCGCCGCCCGCGGTGAAGTCGTTCTGGAAGTCGATGATGAGAAGGGCGCGGGGCATCTCCGCGATGATATTCCGGTGCGGGAGTACCTCCTGACCCCCGAAGAGGCGGCAGCCATGGACGCGCCGGGCAGCACGGACGCGGCCGTGCTCGTCCCCCTCCTGCCCGACCCGCTCACCGCGGTGTTCACGGAGCGCCGCGCCGACCTTCGCCGTCACGCCGGTGAGATCTCCTTCCCGGGCGGGCGCCAGGACGATCCGGGCGAGGACCTGCGCGTCACGGCCCTCCGCGAGGCCCAGGAGGAGATCGGCCTGCCGCCCGAGGCGGTCGAGGTGGTGGGCGCCCTACCCCCGGTGGGCACCTTCGTCACCGGCTACCGCGTTTTCCCCTTCGTGGGAACCATCGAGCGCGGCCACGTCTGGGCGCCCGCCGAGGCGGAGGTGGCTCAGGTGCTCGAGTTCGCGCTTACCGATCTGGTGGCCGGACACGCGATGAAACGGCTCGTACGCAAGGGCGTGCCGGTCAAGACGCCCACTTACACGGTGGACGGACACCTGATCTGGGGAGCGACCGCGCGCATGGTGCAGTCGCTGCTGGAGCGGCTCGCTCCCCTGCTCTAGCCGCCCCGGGTTCCCATCAGGCGCCCTTATCGATGGGAACGTTGACCATATTGCCCCACTCGGTCCACGATCCGTCGTAGTTCTTGACGTCGCTCTCCCCCAGCAGCTCGTGCAGCACGAACCAGGTGTGCGCCGAGCGCTCGCCGATGCGGCAGTAGGCGATGATCGGATTCCCGTCGATCACGCCCTTCTCCTTATAGAGCTCGCGCAGCTCGTCGGCGGACTTGAAGGTGCCGTCCTCCTGAACGGCCTGGGCCCAGGGGACCGACGCCGCGCTGGGGATGTGCCCGCCGCGCTGGGCGCCCTCCTGCTCGTAGCCGGCCATGGCGATCAACTCACCGGAGTACTCCTGGGGCGAGCGCACGTCGACCAGCCGGATTGCCTCGCCCAGCGACGCCTGGACCTCGTCACGGTGGGCCCGGATCGATTCGTCGCCCTCGCGCGCGTGGAACTCCTGGGCCTCGTAGCTGGGCACGTCGGTGGAGGTGGGGCGTCCCTCCGAGATCCACTTCTCGCGCGGGCCGTTCATCAACTTGACGTTCTGGTGGCCGTAGTAGAGGAGGTACCAGTAGGTGTACGCCGCGAACCAGTTGTTGCGATCGCCGTAGAGCACGACCGTGTGGTCGTTGGACACGCCGCGGCTGCCGAACAGCTCGCCGAACTCCTCCGGCGCGAGAAAATCTCGCTTGACCTGGTCCTGGAGGTCCTTCTTCCAGTCGAGGCCGATCGCGCCGGGGATGTGGGCCTCCGCGTACAGCGACGGGTTCTCGTCGACCTCGACGATGCGGATCGAATCGTCGGACAGATGGTTCTCGACCCATTGGGTGTCGACGAGAACGTCCTTCGCGTAGTCGGCCATGGCCTATTTCTAGCAGGGGTCGAGCAGCACGCCGTCCACCGCCGCCCGCGTCTCGGCGAGCCACGCGGCGTGATCCGCCGGGTCGGCGGCGGTCACGGCCACCGGCATCCGCCAGGTCGTGCTCGCCGCGCGAACCGCGTCCGCGCCCTCCTGCAGCAGCCGCGGCGCCACCGGGCCCGCGCCCTCGTAGACCAAACCGCGCACCGGCGTGTCCACCAGCCGCTCGAGGAGGGTCCCAAGGCGCGCGCCGTGGAGGTCGGGAGCGGCGACGGCATCCACGCTGGCCATCAGCCAGCAGACCACGCTCACCCCGGCCAGCTGCGCCATCACCGTGCCCAGCCGGTCGGGATCGGCCACCACCCCCTGGGCCCCGGCCGCCTCGATGGCCCCGACCCGGCCGGGGTCGCGCGTGGTGCCGCGCACCGCGTGGCCCTCGCGCGACGAGTGCCTCGGCCAGGGCCCGGCCGCGGCAGCCGCAGCCCACGATCAGCACGCGGGCCAAGGTCAGGTCTCGGTGCGCGCGCGCCGGCGCAGCTCTTCGCGCCAGCGCTCGTCTTCGGCCACCTGCGCTCGCACGTCCTCCTCGCTGCGCTCGGGCCGCCCGCTGGCCCGGCGCCGGGCGTTCTGGGCCTCGAGCATCTGATCGACGTCGTCGAGCTCCAGCTCGGCCTCGACCTCCGGGGAGCGGGTGGGACGCCAGGCGACCTGTTCGGCCCCCGAGCCGGGATACCACTTCCCGAGGGCCAGCAGGATGGCGATCCCCACCACGAACCCGCCCAGCACAAAGAGGCCGAACTCGTCCACGATCCGAGTGTACGCTCCGGCGGATGTCCGGAGCCGTCATTCTCGACGCCCTGCGCACGCCGATCGGCCGCTACGCCGGCGTGCTCTCGAGCGTGCGGCCGGACGACCTCGCCGCCCACGTCGTGCGGGTGGCGGTCGAGCGCAACGGCCTCGATCCCGCGGGCGTCGACGAGGTCTACATGGGCAACGCGAACGGAGCGGGCGAGGAGAACCGCAACGTGGCCCGCATGGCGTCACTGCTGGCCGGCCTGCCCGTCGAGGTCCCGGGCGTGACGGTCAACCGCCTGTGCGCCTCGGGTCTCGAGGCCGCCGTCCAGGGCGGACGGCAGATCCGCCTCGGCGAGGCCGGCCTGGTGCTGGCCGGAGGCGTGGAGTCGATGTCGCGGGCCCCGCTCGTGACGCTCAAGCCCGAGCGCGGCCTGGCGCGCGGCAACATCGAGCTCGTCGACACCACGATCGGCTGGCGCTTCGTCAACCCGAGCATGGCCGCGGCCCACTCGACCGAGTCGATGGGCGAGACCGCCGAGAACGTGGCCGAGCGCTACTCGGTCTCGCGCGCGGACCAGGACGCCTTCGCGCTCGAGTCGCACCGGCGGGCGATCGCCGCAACGGAGGCGGGGCGCTTCGACGACGAGATCGTGAGCATCGACGTGGCCCAGCCCAAGGGCGAGCCGGTGACCGTCCACGCCGACGAGGGCCCCCGCTCCGACACGTCGCTCGAAAAGCTCGCCCGGTTGCGACCGGTATTTCGCGACGGGGGCAGCGTGACCGCCGGCAACTCCTCGCAGATAAACGACGGCGCGGCGTGCGTGGTCCTCACGAGCGAGGAGCGGGCCCGCGAGCTGGATCGGGAGCCCCTGGCCCGCATCGTGTCCTCGGGCGCGGCCGGGGTCGACCCGGGGCTCATGGGCATCGGTCCCGTGCCCGCGGTGCGAAAGGCGCTCGACGGCGCCGGCCTGTCGGTCGGCGACATCGATCTGGTGGAGCTCAACGAGGCGTTTGCGGCCCAGGTGCTCGCCTCCATGCGCGAGCTCGGCTTCGAGCACGACCGCCTCAACGTAAACGGAGGCGCGATCGCGCTGGGCCATCCGCTGGGCTGCTCGGGCGCTCGCCTGCTGGGCACGCTCGCCTGGGAGCTGCGCCGCCGCGGCGCGCGCTACGGGGTGGCCACGATGTGCATCGGCGTGGGGCAGGGTTTGGCCGCGGTGCTCGAGAATCCTGCGGCCTAGCCGGCAACCCGCGGGCTTGTATCCACCAATCCGCTCGTTTCGAGCGGTCCAGATGGGACCGCTACCCCCTCGTGCGCCGTCGTCCCGGGCGCGAGTGGCCCGGGGTTCAGCACAGGTTGCGGCGTAAAGCCTGCGTAAAGGCTCAGGCGACCACGTGGGCACGACGGCCGCGCAGCGGCCGAAGGCTCCCATCTTGCAGAATCAAGGCCACATGATCGATTTCGAACTCACCGACGAACAGCGGCTCATCCGCGAAACGGCCCGCGATTTCGCCGACGGGGAGATAGTCCCGCGCGCGCGAGAGAACGACCGCAACGAGCATTTCGACACCGAGCTCGTCCAGAAGATCGCCGATATGGGCTTTCTCGGGGCGATCGTGCCCGAGGAGTACGGCGGCCGCGGCGTCGACTACCGCACCTACGCCCTGATCGTGGAGGAGGTCGGGCGCGGCTGCTCGGCCATGCGCACGGTCGTGAGCGTGGTCACCTCGCTGGTGTGCTCCTCGCTGGTGCGCTGGGGGTCGGAGGAGCAGAAGCAGGAGTGGCTGCCCCAGCTGTGCTCGGGCGAGGCCCTCGCCTGCTTTGGGCTGACCGAGCCCGATACGGGCTCGGACGCGGCCAACCTGAAGACGCGCGCCAAGCAGGTGGACGGCAAGTGGCGCATCAGCGGGGGCAAGATGTGGATCTCGCTGGGCAACTACTCCAAGCTGGCCCTGATCTTCGCTCAGACCGACCCCGAGAAGAAGCACAAGGGCCTGGCCTGCTTCCTGGTGCCCACCGACCAGCCCGGCTTCACCAGCCAGGAGATCCACCACAAGCTCGGCCTCAAGGGCTCCGATACCGCCGAGCTGGCGCTGGACGACGTCGAGGGCGACCTGATGGGCGAGGTGGGCGACGGCTTCAAGATCGCCATGAGCGCTCTCGACTCCGGGCGCTACAGCGTGGCCGCCGGCTGCGTGGGCATCTGCCAGGGCTCGCTCGACGCCTCGATCGCCTACTCCAAGGAACGCACCCAGTTCGAGCGCCCGATCGGCTCCTTCCAGCTCGTGCAGGAGATGATCGCCGACATGGTGGTGCAGACCGAGGCCGCGCGCGGCCTGGTGTGGCGGGCCGGCTGGCTGAAGGACCAGGGCAAGCCCAGCACCACCGAGACCTCGATCGCCAAGCTGTACGCAACGGAGGCCGCGGTCAAGTGCGCCGACCTGGGCATCCAGGTGCACGGCGGCTCGGGCTACGTGGACGACTATCCGGTCGAGCGTTACCTGCGCGACGCCCGGGTGACAACCCTTTACGAGGGCACGTCGCAGATCCAGAAGCTGATCATCGGGCGCGCCTACACGGGCCTCAACGCGCTCGTGCCGTGAGTCTCGTCGTTCAGGAGATCCACGGGGCGGTAGGGCACGCCCGCCTGGACCGCCCCGAGGCCCGCAACGCGCTCTCGCCCGAGCTGATGGAGGAGCTGGCCGCCCTGCTGGAGCGCTGGGACGCAGACCCCTCGATCCGCTGCATGGTGGTGTCGGGAAACGACGAATGGTTCGCCGCCGGAGCGGACATCAAGGTCATGGCCACACGCACGTTCGAAGAGGTGCTGCTGTCCCCCGCCGCGCGCTTCTGGCCCCGCCTCGCCGCTCTGGGCACCCCGCTGATAGCCGCGGTGTCGGGCTTTGCGCTGGGCGGCGGCTGCGAGCTGGCGCTGGCCTGCGACATGATCGTGGCCTCGGAGTCGGCCGAGTTCGGCCAGCCGGAGATCCTCCTGGGGATCATCCCCGGGGGTGGCGCCACACAACGGCTGGCCCGGGTCATGGGCAAGCAGCGCGCTATGGAGCTGGTGCTCACCGGGCCGCCGCATCCCGGCGCTGGAGGCACAGGAACTGGGCCTCATCAACCGGGTGGCGCCGCTCGACGGGTGGCTGGAGACGGCGCTGGAGATCGCCGAGGTGGTGTCGGGGCGACCCCCGCTGGCCGTGCGCCTGGGTAAGCGGGCGGTGCTGACCGCCGACGAGATGCCGCTCAGCGCCGGCCTCGCCCACGAACGGCGCCTGTACGAGTTGGCCATGGCCAGCGAGGATCGCACCGAGGGCATGAACGCCTTCCTGGAGAAGCGCAAGCCGCAGTTCCGCGGCCGGTGACGCAGGTGGTCCTCGGCGTCGTCGGCGCCGGGACGATGGGCTCGGGCATAGCCCAGCTGGGCTGTGCGGCCGGGCTGCGCACGGTCCTGCACGACCCAGTCGACGAAGCGCTCGCCCGCGGCGCCCAAGCGGCCACGGCGGGCCTTGAGAAATGGGCGGCCAAGGGCCGCGCGGCGCCGGAGGCGTCCGAGCTGCTCGAGGCTGCCCCGGCGCTCTCGGGGCTCACCGGGTGTGACCTCGTGATCGAGGCCGCGCCCGAGCAGCCACAGCTCAAGCGCGAGCTGTTCGCTCAGCTCTCGGATGTCTGCGGAGAGCAGACGGTGCTGGCCACCAACACCTCGTCGATCCCGGTGACCTCGCTCGCCGGCGCGGCCCACCGCCCCGAGAACGTGGTGGGCATGCACTTCTTCAACCCCCCACCGCTCATGAGCCTGCTCGAGGTGATCAGGGGCGAGCAGACCGGCGACGCGGCACTGGAGCTGGCGTGCGAAGTCGGGCACGCAATGGGCAAGGAGGTGGTCCTGGCCTCCGACGGCCCCGGCTTCCTGGTCAACCGCTGCGGGCGTCCTTTCATGGCCGAGGCGCTGCGACTTCTCCAGGAAGGGATCGCCGGCCACGAGGAGATCGACCGCATCTGCCGGATGGGCGGTGGCTTTCGCATGGGGCCCTTCGAGCTCATGGACCTGGTGGGGGTCGACGTGGGCTTCGCGGTCGCCCAATCGTTCACCGAGCTGTCCTTCGGCGAGCCACGCTGGAAGCCCAGCCCGATACAGGCGCGCATGGTGGCGGCGGGCCGCCTGGGCCGCAAATGCGGTCGCGGCTACTACCGGTATCCGGCGGAGGGGTCCCATCGCCCGCCCGATCCGCAGCCCGCCGCGCCGGGCGGAGGCGACGGCACGCCGGCCGCGATCGTGGGCACCGGCCCGCTGGCCGATGCCCTGCGCGAGCGGTCCCGAGAAGCCGGATACGACCTCCGCGAGGGGGCCCCGGCGGAGCTCATCGTGGACGCGGGGACGACGCCGGCGAGCCTGCCGGGAGGGGCGCCGGTGCTTGCCCTGTGCGCGGGCACGAGCCTCGCCGCGCGCGGCGAGCCGGGCGCGATCGGCTTCCACCTCCTGCCCCCGCTCGAGGAGTGCAGCCTGGTCGAGCTCACCCGGCTCCCCAGCGCCCATTCGTTCGCTGCCGAAGCAGCCGAGCAGTTCTTCGCCCGGCTCGGGTTTGCCTTCGAATGGGTCGACGACGCGCCCGGCCTCGCCCTCGGCCGGATCGCCTGTCAGCTCATCAACGAGGCTTGCTTCGCGGTGGGTGAGGGGGTGGGTAGCGAGGAGGACGTCGACACCGGCCTGACGCTCGGCCTCAACCACCCCCGGGGGCCCTTCGCGTGGCTCGAGGCGGTGGGGGTCGAGCACGTCTGCGCGGTGCTCGACGGCCTCTGGCGCGAGCGTCGCGAGGAGCGCTACCGCATCGCTCCGCTGCTGTGGCGCCGGGCCATGGTCGCCGGGTGGCGACCGCCGCCCTCGGGCTAGAGCTCGTTGACCGCCGTGGCCAGCGCCCGGCGCGTCCGGCGTAGGTCCCCGGAGCTCTGGACGAGCTCCAACGTGGCCTGCCGCGCGGACTCGGCGTCGCCCTCGTTGGCGGCTTCCGCGATGCCCTCCAGGGAACCCTGGACGTCGCCGATCGCCGACACCAGCTCATCCTGTTCGCCGGCGAGGTCCTCCGGGGGCTCGAGCTCATCGATGTCCTGCTGTACGTCGCCCAGCTGCTCGGCGTAGCCGGCAAAGGCGTCGGCCAGCTGCTGGTCGCTGGTTCCGCTCGCCCCCTGGATCGAGTCCCCCACGTCCTGGCCCAGGCCGACGAGCTTCTGGCTCAGGGGTGGGAAGTCCTCCTTGTACTTGTCCTCGGCGCTCTCTCCGCAGGCGCCCAGCGCGAGCGCCGCGAGCACCGCCGGCACGAGAATCCAGGTCCGCCCCACGCCGCGGGAGGCTAGCGCGATTCGCCCAGGCGCCGGGCTCGGGTTAAGCTCGAAGCGAGCACATCGTGAAGGCAAGATCACGCAGCCGCGGCTCGGCTGAGTCCGAGCCCCCCTCGCAGTCCGTGGCCTCGGCCGTGGGCTTCCTGAGCCCCAGGGCCGGCCTTCCCGCGGGCGAGCTCGGCTCGCAGGCGGAGGCAATCGATCAGGTCTGCACCGCGCTGGGGCTCCGGGTGGTCGAGCTGATTCGCGAGGAGGACGCCACCAACGGCGGAGCCCCGGGACGGCCGAGCCTCGAGCGGGCGCTCGGACAGGTCGAGGCCGGCGAGGTCTCATGCCTCGTCGTGCATGACCTCGAGCAGCTCAGCCAGAGCGTCGACGAATTCGCCTCGGTGATCGATCGCCTCGAGCGCGCCGGGGCGCGGCTGGTGGCCCTGAACGTCGGTCTCGACACCGCCAGCTCGAGCGGCCGGCTCGCCCTGGAGCGCCGTCCCGGGGCCCGCCCCGACAACGCCGTTTACGCACCCGAGGCGGCCGAGCCCGAGCCCGTGGAACCGGAGCCCGTCGAACCGGAGCCCGCGGCAGCGCCGGCGATGGTCACCCACCAGGCCCTCGGGTACTCCACGGCGGATTCCGATGAAGGCGTGGAAGCCATCGAGCGCCGCTGCGCCGACCTGGGTCTCGGCCTGGTCGAGGTCATCCGTGAAGGAAAGGTCGAGGGTAAGGCGCTCGACCGGCCTGGGCTCTCGGGGCTGATCGAGCGAATCGCGGCGGGAGAGGCCGGCTGCCTCGTCGTGGGCTCCCTAGGCCAACTGAGTCACTCCGTCGCGGAGCTGGGGGCGATGGTCAACTGGCTGGAGCGAAACCAGATCCGGCTCGTCACCGTGGACCTCGAGCTGGACACCGCCAGCTCGGGGGGCCGGCTGACCGTTCGGGCGCTCGCATCGGTGGCCGGACTGCAGCGCGACCGGCTGTCTGACCGCACGCGTAAGGGCCTGGCCGCTGCACAGGCAAAGCGGGCCGCCGCGGCGGAGGCGGCAGCCGGCGGGACCGGGTCCGGCTGGCCTGAGGTGAGCAAGCGAATCGCCGCCATGCGCCAGGACGGAATGACCCTTCAGGCGATCGCCGACGTGCTCAACGCCGAGGGCGTCCCCACGCCGCGCGGAGGAGCCCAGTGGCGGCCCTCCAGCGTGCAAACCGCGGCCGGATACAAGCGTCGCAGCCGGGCCAAGAAGGCCGACCAGCTGCCGCCGGTGCAGAAGCCCTCCTCCGGCCCCTAATCTAAAAACCCCCGCAAAACCGGGGTTTACGCAGTCTTTACGCCGCGTCCACTTACGAGGAGGGTCGGCCACGTAAACCCGTAGTTCCTTGCGCCTCCCGGGGGCCGCTCGCATATTGGGGCCATGACCTCGCGAGCGCCTTCCACGACACCGGCGGAGATTGCCGGTCCGTGTGGGGCGCCCGCTGTTCCCGGCCTCGCGCTGGGAACCACGTCTTTCGATATGCCGGATGCCGTCTGGCCTCCGGCGGGTGCGCATCGTGCCTACTACACGTGCAAGGTCAACTCGAAAGGAACAGGCTGATGAGGTCAAGACTCATCGTCCTGGGCGCCAGCATCTTTGCGCTGGCGGTTCCCGCGGCTCCTGCGTTCGCGCAGAGCAGCGCTGACCAGTCGGCGAGCAATTCTGCCGGCTCCCAGGCCTCCAACTCGAGCGCCACCAACCAGAACGCCAACCAGTCGCAGAGCAGCTCGTCCAGCTGCCAGTACGGCTGCGGTGGTTCCGGTCAGGCGCAAGGGCTGGGGCAAAGCTCGAGCACTAACCAGAGCGCAAGCTCTTCGGCGAGTGCTAACCAGAACGGCGTGAACGCCAACGTGCCCGTCACCGTCAGCGGCGACGGCGTGTCGGTTGGCAACACCCAAATCGGCAACATCAACAGCGGCGGTTCCAGCTCGGCTTCTCAGAGCTTGAACAACTCCGCAAGCTCCGCGGCGTCGAACAACGCCACGACCAACCAGAACGCCAACCAGTCGCAGAACAGCTCCTCGAGCTGTGCCGCGGGCTGCGGTGGTTCCGGTCAGGCCCAGGGGCTTGAGCAGAGCTCGTCCACCAACCAGAACGCCAACTCGTCCGCTAACGCGAACCAGAACGGCGTGAACGCGAACGTGCCGGTCACCATCGGTGGCGGTCATGTGAACGGTGGCAACAGCTCCGCCACTCAGAACAACAGCAACTCGGCCAACTCGTCCGCGTCGAACGACGCTTCGACGAACCAGAACGCCAACCAGTCGCAGAACAGCTCCTCGAGCTGTGGCGCCGGCTGCGGTGGTTCCGGTCAGGCCCAGTATGCGAGCCAGGACTCGTCCACCGATCAGGATGCGAACTCCGAGGCTCACGCCTATCAGAACGGCGTGAACGCCAACGTGCCCGTGACCATCGGTG
Source organism: uncultured Thermoleophilaceae bacterium (assembly GCA_963728155.1). Taxonomy (GTDB): domain Bacteria; phylum Actinomycetota; class Thermoleophilia; order Solirubrobacterales; family Thermoleophilaceae; genus JACVRW01. The sequence goes on from CAVSJF010000006.1 coordinate 899,778, forward strand.
GCGGCGACGTGCACGGCGGAAACTCCTCCGCCTCCCAGTCGAACGACAACTCGGCTTCGTCCGACGCGTCGAACTCGGCTGACACCAACCAGAACGCCAACCAGTCGCAGAACAGCTCCTCGAGCTGCCACGTCGGCTGCGGTGGTTCCGGTCAGGCCCAGGGCCTGGAGCAGGGGTCGTCCACCGACCAGAGCGCGGACTCGTCGGCTCACGCCTACCAGAACGGCGTGAACGCCAACGTGCCCGTGTCGATCGGTGGCGGTGACGTCTACGGCGGCAACAGCTCGGCCCATCAGGCGCTGAGCAACGATGCCGACTCGTCCGCGTCCAACGACGCCACGACCAACCAGAACGCCAACCAGTCGCAGAACAGCTCCTCGAGCTGTGGCGCGGGCTGCGGTGGTTCCGGTCAGGCTCAGTGGCTCGGCCAGGGGTCAGAGACCAACCAGGACGCAAACTCGTCCGCTTACGCAGATCAGAACGGCGTAAACGCGAACGTGCCCGTGTCCATTGGTGGCGGTGACGTGGAAGGCGGCAACAGCTCCGCCTCCCAGTCGAACGACAACTCGGCCACGTCCGACGCGTCGAACACCGCTGACACCAACCAGAACGCCAACCAGTCGCAGAACAGCTCCTCGAGCTGCCACGTCGGCTGCGGTGGTTCCGGTCAGGTTCAGGGTCTCGAGCAGGGGTCGTCCACCGACCAGAGCGCGGACTCGTCCGCTCACGCCTACCAGAACGGCGTGAACGCGAACTCGCCCGTGGCGGTTGGTGGCTACGACGTCGGAGAGCGGCGACAGCTCGGCATCTCAGGATCTGAGCAACTCGGCCGACTCGTCCGCGTCGAACGACGCCACGACCAACCAGAACGCCAACCAGTCGCAGAACAGCTCCTCGAGCTGTGGCGCCGGCTGCGGTGGTTCCGGTCAGGCTCAGTGGCTCGGCCAGTACAGCGAGACCAACCAGGACGCGGGCTCGGAGGCTCATGCCGATCAGAACGGCGTGAACACCAACGCTCCTTCGTCCGTCGGTGGTTACGACGTGGATGGCGGCTCAAGCTCCGCCAACCAGTCGAACGACAACTCGGCTACGTCCGACGCGTCGAACACCGCTGACACCAACCAGAACGCCAACCAGTCGCAGAGCAGCTCGTCCAGCTGCAAGTACGGCTGCGGTGGCTCTGGTCAGGCTCAGGGTCTCGAGCAGGGGTCGTCCACCGACCAGAACGCGGACTCGTCCGCTCACGCCTACCAGAACGGCGTGAACGCGAACTCGCCCGTGTCGATCGGTGGCGGTGACTCGGACAGCGGCGACAGCTCGGCATCTCAGGATCTGAGCAACTCGGCCGACTCGTCCGCGTCCAACGACGCCACGACCAACCAGAACGCCAACCAGTCGCAGAGCAGCTCGTCCAGCTGCAAGTACGGCTGCGGTGGTTCCGGTCAGGCCCAGTACCTGGGTCAGTACTCGGATACCAGCCAGTCCGCGAGCTCGGAGGCGAAGGCCCGGCAGTCGGGGGTCAACGCCAACTCGCCCGTGTCGATTGGTCACGGCAAGAAGCACGGCAAGAAGTGCCATGGCAAGAAGGGCAAGAAGAGCCCTGCCAAGAAGGCTCGTCGGTAGGGAGGCCTGAACGTGTTCGCACGTTCAACGGACAGCGTCGACCGGTCATTGATCGGCCGGTCGACCGCTGCCGTCCTTGGGTTGATGGTGGCGCTGATCGCTTCTTTGGCGATCGGCGTCGCCACCGCCCGGGCGGGCGACGAGGCGCAGATCGCCGAGCAGTCCGCGGAGACCTCCCAGTCGGCCACGGCCACGGCCAGCCCGGCGACCACCGAGGCCCCCGCGGCGCCGGCCGAGCCGGTCGCCGAGGAGCCCGCGGAGCCGATCGACCCGCCGGCGCCTCCGGCCGAGACCGAGGTCCCAGCGACCGACGACTCGCCCGAGGTGCCCGAGGTCGAGGTCCCGGCCGAGCAGCCTCCGGTCACGACGACCGAGCCGGCCCAGCCGGTGGAGGTCGAGCCGGCCGAGCCCGCTCCTGCCGAGCCTCCGCCCTCCGCGAGCGCCACGGCTCACAACCAGAGCCAGACCTGGCAGGCGATCTTCCAGGTCCAGCAGGGTTGCCAGAGCCACTGCCAGGGCACGAGCCAGAGCCAGTCGGCCGCGCAGACGGCCGAGACGATCCAGAACGCCAACGCCATCGGCGGTGGCACCAGGTCGCCCTCGAACGCGACCGCACTGAACCAGAGCACCACCGGTCAGTTCATCTGGCAGGTGCAGCTCGGGTGCGTGGCCTTCTGCTACGGCACGAGCCAGAGCCAGACGGCCAACCAGTGGGCGTCGACGACGCAGAACGCCACGGCTCTCTCCGACGGGAACGCCCAGGCCCACAACGTCGGCTCGACCATGCAGCAGGTCTGGCAGCTGCAGTTCGGGTGCCAGACGGAGTGCTACGGGAACTCCCAGACCCAGACTTCGACCCAGGCACAGTCGACCACCCAGTCGGCCACCGCCACCAGCGAGACCTGGGGCCCCTCGTACCCGACGGATGCGCAGTCGCTGCTGCCGGCTTGGCTCGTGGCGCTCGCACAGAACCTCGGGGTGACGATCCAGACCATCTGGCAGTACCAGGAGGCGAGCTGCCTCGAGAACTGCGTCGGCGACAGCCAGTCGCAGGACGCTTCTCAGAACGCCCTGACTTCGCAGGACGCCAGTGCGGTCGCCGGCGTGCCGCCGCAGGAGCCGGCGCCGCCCACGGTCGAGGCACCGCCCGCTGCGTCGCCCGCGCCCGAGCCCGCGGTGGCCGGCACCGCCGGAGCGTCTTCCTCGGGCAAGACCTTCTTTGAGCGCGTGAGCGCCAGCTGGCGCCGCGCCGCCGGCGACGGGACGAGCGCAGCGCGAATGCGCGGGCACGCGAGCGTGACGACCACAACCGGCTCGGGCCAGGGCGCCACGACGCACACCACGGTGGAGTCCTCGTCACGGGTGCACGCGACGTCGTCATCTTCTTCCACGACCGGCATGAGCGTGATCAGCAAGACGAGCTCCCCGGATTCGGGCTCGGCGGATCTCTCCTCGGTCGGGCTGGAGCCGCTGAAGGGTCTCGGCGACTCCAGCTGGGGCTACGGCGCGATCGGCTGGATTTTGATCGCACTCCTGATGGCCTTTGGTCTGGCAACTCTGCGCAAGGCGAATGTCGGTCGCCACGCAGTTTGAGGATTTGCACAGAGAAAGTGCTTGCGGTAGCGCAGGAGTCGGCATAGGTTGGAACGGGGTCACTCGGAACAGTCCGGGATCCGGCTTTTCGGAGGGGACATGAAGATTTCATTTCGTCGTGTAGGGGTCGTCCTAGCTGCGTTGCTTTGCATGCTGGGAATCGTTCAAGTCGTTGCTGCCGCTCCACCGGCGGCGGACTTCACCATCTCGGATGACACCCCGCTCACGGGGCAGACAATCTCGTTTCGAGTCCACGGCCACCGACGACGACGGCGACATCGTCTCGACGGACTGGGACTTCAACTACGACGGAACGTTCAACGCCGACGCTTCCGGCACGACCGCCGGCACCTCCTACGGCACCGCCGGCCCGCGGACCGTGGCGATGCGGGTTACGGACACCGACGCGGTCGACGGCACAGAGGACGTAGACATCGCGACGCGCGTGGTCAGCGTCACGCAAAATGCCGCGCCAACCGCCTCGCTGACCGTTGCGCCCAACCCGGCCCGGATCGGCCAGACGGTGAACTTCAACGCCGCGGGCTCCGGCGATTCCGACGGATCGATCGTCAATTACGAGTGGGATCTCGACGGCAACGGCACCTACGAGACCGACACGGACGGGATCGCCAGCGCGAGTCGGTCTTACACGACCGCCGGCGCACGCACCGTCCGGGTCCGGGTGACCGACGATCTGGGACTGACCGGAACGGACACCGCCAGCCTGGTGATCAACGCGCCACCCAGCGCTTCGTTCTCCATGGCGCCCAATCCGGCCGCGATCGGCGAGACGGTCAACTTCGACGCTTCGGGATCCTCGGACTCCGACGGGATGATCGTCAATTACGAGTGGGACCTCGACGGCAACGGCACCTACGAGACCGACACGGACGCCAGCCCGACCACGAGCCAGTCCTACATGTCAGGCGGGGCGCGGACGATTCGCGTGCGGGTGACCGACAATGACGGCAGCACCGCGGTGGATACCGACACCCTCTTTGTGAACAACACATCCCCGAGTGCTTCCTTCACGATGGCCCCCAACCCGGCCCAGCTCGGGCAGACGGTGAACTTCAACGCCGGTGCGTCCAACGATCCCGACGGGTCGATCGCCCGGTACGAGTGGGACCTCGACGGCAACGGCACCTACGAAACCGACGGTGGGAGCTCTTCGACCACGACGCAGGCCTACGCGACGGCCGGTACTCGGACCATCCGCCTGCGGGTGACCGACGACGACGGGACGACCGCCACCGACGCCGATTCGCTGCGCATCAACGCGCGTCCCACGCCGAGCTTCACGCTTGCTCCCAATCCGGCGGTAATCGGCGAGACCGTCGCCTTCGACGCCGGCTCCTCGGAGGACATCGACGGGTCGGTAGCCCAGTACGAGTGGGATCTGGACGGCAACGGGACCTACGAGGTCAACGGCGGGAGCACCCCCACCACGAGCCGCTCCTATCCCTCGGCCGGCTCGAGGACGATCCGGTTGCGGGTCACGGACAACGACGGTGCCATCAACACGCTGGCCCGTACGCTCGTGGTGCAGACCACGCGCCCCAACGCGAGCTTCACCTTCGCGCCCCAGGCTCCCCTCCCCGGGCAGCCGATCGGCTTCACTTCCCAGTCCACTCCTTCAACCTCACCGGGGAACCCGACGATCGAATCGACCGAGTGGGACTTTAACTACGACCCCACCAAGGAGTTCTCGCCCGACGCCTCGGGCACCAGCGCGTCGACCTCGTACTCGACACCGGGCCCGAAGACCGTCGGCCTGCGCGTGACGGAGTCCGGCGGCGGTTTTGCGGTCACTTCGCTGACCGTCGTGGTCAACGCGCCGCCCACAGCCTCCTTCAACGTCGCACCCGCCAGCCCATTTGACGGCGACTCTGTGACGTTTTCTTCGACCTCGGGTGACCCGGATGGGCCACTTACGGGCATCCAGTGGGATTTGGACGCCGATGGGCAGTACGACGACGCCTCGGGGCCGGTGGTTTCGCGCGCGTACGCAACCGGGGCGCGCACCGTGCGCCTCCTGGTCACCGACTCGAGGGGCGCTACCGCCGCGGCGGAGCGGCGCTTCGATGTGGTCAAGCGCCCGGCGAGGCTTCTGGGCGGCGTGAAGGTCTCTCTTTTCGGCAACCTCACCGACGAGGGCGCGCGGCTCAAGCGGCTGCTGGTGCGCACGCCCGCTCGGGCGACCGCGAAGGTCACCTGCAAGGGCCGCGACTGCCCGAAGGGCACCAAGTCGGTATCGAAGAGGACGCCCAAGACGCGCAGGCTGCGCTTCAAGAAGTTCGAGCGCTCGTTCGTCGCGGGGTCGTTGCTCACGATCACCGTCAGCCGCCCGGGCTACATCGGGTCGCACACCACGATCAAGATTCGCGGCAACCTGCGCCGCTACATCCGCCGCGACCGCTGCCTGCCACCCGGGGGCGGAAAGCCGATCGCCTGCCCTGACTCGTGAAAGCTCGCCCGCTCATCGTCGTCGCGGCCGCCTGCCTGGGGGTCTTCGGAGGCTCCTTCGGGGTGGCGCGGCTGACGAGCCAGAACGCCGAGTCATCGAAGGCAAGTCCCGCGGCCGCGCCCGCACCCAAGCCGGCCAGCCGGCCGACGGTTCAGGCGCTGGCCCTGGACGCCGCCCCGGGACTGCCCGGCCTGCGTGAGCGCCCTCGCCCCGAGCCCAAGCCCAAGCCGGTGGAGCCCGCCCCGGCGCCCGCCGCGGCTGCAGAGCCCGTGGCCAGCGCCGCGCCGAGCACGGCGAGCGCTCCCGCCCCGGCTCCCGCTCCGGCCCCGGCCCCTGCGCCCGCTCCGGCTCCGGCCCCCGCCCCCACGGCGAGCGGTGGCGACACCACGACCTTCTACGACGGCGGCTGATGGCCCGGGGGCGTACCAAGTCCAGCCCCGAGACGCCGGCTCAACTCGAGCCCGGTTCGCTGGTCGACGGCTATCGCGTGGAGCGAGTGCTCTCGGCCGGCACGAACTACTGTGAGCTCGTTCAGGCGGTGGCCCCCGACGGAGCGAGGGTCGCTCTCAAGGTTCTCGGCGAACGGCCTGAGGCCGACGATCTGGAGCTGGCCCTCCGGGTGGCGCGCCGGCGCGCCTCGATCGATCACCCGCACCTGCTGAAGCTTCTCAAGGCCGGCGAGCACGACGGCCGGCTCTACCTCGTGAGCGAGCTGCGTGGGACCAGGTCGCTTGCCGATCGGCTGAGCGAAGGCCGCATGCCGGCGGATCAGGCCCTCCCGCTGGCCGCCGGGGTGGCCGGCGCCCTCAGCGCCGCCGCCGCGGCGAGGCTGGTCCACGCGGAGCTCAGCCCCCAGTCGATCCTCGTCGTGGAAGAGGATCCGACCCATGCCCTGCTGACCGACTTCGGGATCGGCCGCGAGCCCTCGCGCCCCGAAGCGCTTCGCATGAACCTCGATGGCGTCGACTACCGCTCGCCGGAAGAGCTCAAGGGAGGGCCGCCCAAGCCCGAGAGCAACGCCTATTCGCTCGCCTGCGTGCTCTTCGAGTGCCTTACGGGCGCGACGCCCTTCCGCTACGACCGCCCGTTGCTCACTCTTCACGCCCACCTGGTCGAGCCGCCTCCGCGGCCCTCCGCGGTGTGCAGCGACCTGCCGGGCGAGCTCGACGAGGTCTTCGTCCACGCCATGGCAAAGGAGCCCGGACAGCGCCTGGGCTCGGCCGCGCTGGTCGCCTCCGTGGCCAGGGTCCTGGGCGTCGACGTGGAGATTCCGGCGGGCGCTCCGGTCGCTCCCGCCCGAGAGCCACGCGCCGCCGCTCCGGCCCCGCGCAAGCGGCCCGCTGTGCGAGCGAGCAAGCCCGCCCGCGCCAAGAAGCCCAGCCGCGCCGAGAGGCGGGCTCGCGCGGCGGAACGGGCTCGTACCGAGAGGCCGGCTCGTACCGAGCCGCCCACCCGCTCTGAGCCGCCCAAGCGCGTTGAGCAGCCCGCCCGAGCTCAAGAGCCGGCCCGCGCCGAGAAGCGCCTTCCGGCTCCCAAGCCGGCACGCACGCGGAAGCCCAAACCGGCGGCCAAGCCGGCCCGAACCGCTCGCCCGGCCCACGCAACCAAGCGTATACGCAACGAAAAGCCGGCTCGGACCCGGTCCCGGCGCGGTTCCACCCGGGCGCGCCCGGCACTGGTAGTGGTGCTCATGGCGCTGGCCGTGAGCGCGGTGGCGGGCTACAGCCTGGGCACCTCAGGCCCCGCTGCCGAGCCCGCCCCCGCGTCGTCCACGCCGTCGCCGCGGCCGGCCGATTCCGCGCAGCTGGCTCAGGCCGAGTACGTGCGCAGCGTGAGCCCGGTGATCGATCGCCTCTCCGCCCGCCGCGCCGGAGCCCGTCGCCGGCTGCGCCAGGCGCGCCTGCCCGGAAGCCAGGCCGCCGCTGCGCGGGCGCTCGCCTCCGCCTACGCCGATGCGGGCCAGGCGATTTCGGGTGCGGCGTCGACCACGCCCGAGGGCACCCGGCTTCGTGCTCAGCTGCGCTCCGCGGAGCGCTCCTACCGGCGCCTGGCGGCGGCGGCACGAACCGGTAACGGCCGCGCCTGGCGGTCGGCGTCCCGTGCGGCCGTCGAGCACGAGCGCCGCTTCGAGCGCTCGCTGCTCACGCTGACCACGGCCTGACGAGCTTCAGGCGGCGGCGGCGCCGCGGCGCTCGATCCACTGGACCGTGGCGTCGAACAGGCGGCCGGCGTCGCTGATCGCCGCGCGCGCCTCCTCGGTGGGCGCCTGGCCGAGCGCGTAGTCGACGTAGTCGCGATCGTCGAACAGGCGACGGAGGTTTCTCCCCACCTCGTGATCGAGCCCGCCCTCGCTGACGATGCGCCGGCCGAACGCGGAAATCACGCCGGTGCGCGTGTGCGGCATCTCGCCGATTGACTCGAGAGCCGCAGCGGCGGCGTCAAAGGCGGCGATGTAGGCCCGCGAGAGAGCCTGAGAGGGAAAACCGGCGTCGAGCAGGACCTGTGCCGCGCGCAGTTCCTCGCGCCCGCGGGCCAGGAGCTGGTCGATCTCGGTACTCACGTTACGCGCACCCCTTCGAGCAGGGCGTGGGTCATCCGCGGGGTGGGCTTGGCCTGGAGCTCGGGCTCGCTGACCGACTGCTGCCTGATCACGGTGTTGTTTCGTATCGAGTGACGCCACATCACGCGGTCGAGGTGGCGGCGCTCCTCCCATTGGTCGGCGATCTCGTCGAGCACCACCACGAGCTCGAGCTCCGACTCGGGATGAGCGTCGCCGCGCGCCCAGGCGCCCACCAGGTGAAGGCTCTTGAGGCGGCCCTTGTAGACCCGGCGCAGGTCGTTGGCCACGCGGCGCGCCACGGCGTCGGCGTCGAGGAGGCCGGGAAGCCCGCCGAGCTCAGGATCGGGCCGGCGGGCCCGCCCGTCCGCCGCGGCATCGTCGCTCACCAGGCCGCGCTCGGCCAGCCAGTCGATCGCCCGGCGCTCGGCACGGACGTCGTGGAAGGCAAACCAGGCGCCGCGAAGCTCGGGAAAGTCGAGCTCGAGCAGGTCCTTGAAACGCCGGAACGCACCCCGACCGTTCAGAGCACCCTGCAACAAATCGCGGGCGTTGGGATCGCGTACCCGGGCCACGAAGTCCTGCATGTCGCGATACACCACCGCACTGGGCAGCGGCTGGATGGCGATCAGATCCTCGAGGGCACTCTGGTCGCCGGGTTGCTCGACGCTCGACGCGAAGAACGGTGCGACCGTGCCGTCCACTGGATCGAAGCGCCAACTCTGCTCGTCGGAGTGATCTTCGAGAGCGAGGGCGAGATCAGCGAGGTTCACCGCTGAGATGTCAAGCATGGGCAAGGGGCTCCTCCATTCCGCCCCACCCATCCTAAGGTCGGTTGGCCAGACTGGCCAGTGCCTCCAGCAGGCGATTCACCTCGGTGTCCGTCGTGTAGTGAAGGAAGCCGGCGCGGACGGCACCGCCGGTGGCGTCCAGGCCGAGTGCGCGCATCGGCTCGAGGGCGTAGTAGTCCCCGTCCCACACGTAGAGGCCGAGCTCGCCCAGGCGCTCAGCCACCTCGCGCGGCGCGTGGCCCGGCACGTTGAAGCAGAAGGTCGGGGTGCGGCCCTCCACCGTGCGCACACCGTAGAGCTCCACTCCCGGGGGGAGGCCGTCGAGAAAGCGCTCGGAGAGAGCGTCCTCGTGCTCGGAAATACGATCGAAGCAGCGGTCCAGCGACCCTCCCCCCAGCGAGCGCAGGTAGTCGATCGCTGCAGTAGCGCCGGCCACCGCCTCGTGGGACTGGGTCCCGGTCTCGAAGCGATGCCCGGCAGGGTGCTCCTCGGCCGGGCGAACGCGGTCCGCGGGCAGCGATTCGGCGAGGTCCGGGCGAATGGAGGCAATCCCCAGGTGGGGCCCGAAGAACTTATATGGGGAGCAGAGGAGCACGTCCAGTCCCCAATCGGTCATTTTGAGCCGCCTGTGGGGAGCGAAGTGCACGCCGTCGGCCCAGGCCAGTGCGCCGACGCGATGGGCGGCGGAGGCGATGCGAGCCGGGTCGGTGAGCGAGCCAACCGCGTTGGAGGCCAGGGTGAACGCCACGACCCTGGTGCGCTCCCCGATGAGCTCCTCGAGGGCGTCGTGGTCGAGGGTCACGTCGCCGGTGCGGATCGGGGCCTGGCGTACCACGAGGTCGTGGTCCGCGGCCAGCAGCAGCCACGGCGAGATGTTGGCGTCATGGTCGAGGGCGGTGACCACGATCTCGTCGCCCGCGTCGAGCGTGCGCGCCACCGCGTGAGCGAGAAGGAAGTTGAGGGTGGTCATGTTGGCGCCGAAGGCGATTCCCTCGACATCCCCACCGGTGAAATCGGCCGCCGCCTCGCGCCCGCGCTCCATCACCTCGACAGCACGGGCCGAGGTGGCGAAGGCCCCGCCCAGGTTGGCGTTCGCGTCGCGGAGGCAGTCGGCGATGGCAGCCAGAACCTCCTGCGGGGCCTGCGACCCGCCCGGCCCGTCGAGAAACGCATCGTTGCTGGCCAGGGCAGGGAAGCGCTCCCGGACGTCCGCAAGCGCCGGTTCGGAAGGGTGGGTGGAGGAGGCCATGGGCGACAGCTTGTCATGTGGGATGCTCACCCCCGTGACCGCCGCCCCGCGCCGCCGCCGGCTCAGCCCGCTCCAGCGCCAGCTCGAGGACATCGCCCGTTCTCCGGCCGGCACCTGGTACTTCGGCAACGTGGCCACCCGAGTCGACCGGGTGCTGCTGCCCCTCTCCCGTGGCCGACTGTCACTCACCCTCGGGCACCCCGTGGGCCTGCTGGGCACGATCGGCGCGAGGAGCGGCGAACCCCGGAGCACACCGCTGCTCTTCCTGCGCGACGGCGAGCGGGTGGTGCTGATCGCTTCCAAGGGAGGCGATCCGAAGAGTCCCGCCTGGTACTGGAACCTGCGCAGAAACCCGGTCGTGACCTTTCTCGGGCCCGGCGGGGTGACCGGCCGGTACCGGGCCCGGGTGGCGGAGGGGGAGGAGCGCGCCCGCCTGTGGGACGAGGCGGTGGACTACTACGCCGGCTATTCGACCTACGCCGAGCGGACCGGCGGGCGCGTGATCCCCGTGGTGGTGCTGGAGCCCTACGCGGGCGCAGGCGAAGGCGCCGCCAACGGCGCCGCCTTAGCCCGGCCGGGCACCAACAGCGCCACCAGCGCACCCACCGCCAGTACGGCCGCCCCGACCCACACCGCCGGTACCAGGCCGTCGACGTAGGCCTGCGGCGACCCGAAGTCGCCGGCACTGGTGAACACGGTCGAGAGCACCGCCACGCCCAGCACGCCACCGATCTCGCGAATCGTGTTGTTCGCCCCGGAGGCCTGACCCGCCTCCTCGGGACGCACCGATGACAGCACCGCGTTGGCCGCCGGCGCGAACACGAGCGCCATTCCCGTGCCGGCCATTACGAAGGCGGGCACCAGGAGACCGTAGGCCATGTCGGGAGTGGTGATCAGCGCGAGCCAGCCGAGCGCCCCCGCCTGCAGCGCCAAGCCGGCAGCCATGAGCGGCCGGCTGCCGATGCGGTCGGACAGGATGCCCGCCACCGGCGCGACGAAGATGGGCATCGCCGTCCAGGGCAGCGTCCGGATGCCCGCCTCGAGCGGCGAGTAGCCCTGGGCCACCTGGAAGAACTGCGCCAGTAGGAAGATCGCGCCGAAGGCGCCGAAGAACATGGCCAAGGAGACGCCGTTGGTGGCCGCGAAGCCACGGTCGCGAAAGAAGCGAAGCGGCAGCATCGGCGCGCTTGTCCGCGACTCCCACAGGGCGAACGCGGCCAGCAGAACGGCGCCACCCGCGAGTGATGCGACCACCGTGGTGCTCGTCCAGCCGAGGGCCTGTGCGCGCACGATCCCGAATACCACTCCCAACAGCCCGAGGCTCGCGAGCGTTACACCGGGAAGGTCGAGAATCGGGTTGGGCCCGCGGCTCTCGCGCAGCAGCGAGATCGCCATCGGCGCCAGCGCCAACCCGATGGGAACGTTCAGCCAGAAGATCCACTGCCAGGAGAACCCCTCGACCACGGCCCCGCCGACCACCGGCCCCAGGGCCACCCCGAGGCCCGAGACACCGGACCAGACACCCAGCGCCAGCCCGCGCTTCTCGGCCGCGAAGGCGTCGCTCAGCAGGGTGAGCGAGAGCGGGGCTATGGCCGCGGCCCCCATCCCCTGGAGCGCGCGGGCCGCGATCAGGGCCTCGGTGCCGGGCGCGAGGGCCGCCGCGGCCGAGGCGACGGTGAAGATGCCGATGCCGGCGGCGAAAACGCGCCGGCGGCCCAGGCGATCCCCCAGTGCGGCGCCGGTGAGGAGGAAGACGGCGAAGCTGAGCGTGTAGGCGTTGACCGTCCACTCCAGCTCCTCGAGTGAAGCACCGAGATCCTCGCGGATGCTGACCAGCGCGTTGGTGACCACGAGGTTGTCCAGCGTGACCATGAAGAGCGCAACCGACACGATGGTCAGGGTGAAAAGGCTCTGTCGGTTTGTCATTGGGAACTCCTTGCTTATTGGTTGATCTATCACTGCGAAGGCGAAAAAAAAGAGCCGGCCCGATCAGCACGGAGCCGGGGGTACGTACTCCTGCGGCAGCTCCAGCGCCGCCGCCACGTTGAGCAGCATGCCCGTGGCCATGAACGAGGCCACGTCCTCGGCGGAGGCGCCGCTCAGGCGGCGCACATCGTCCATCAGGCGCATGAACTCAGAGCGCACCGGCTCGCGCAGCGAAGGGTCGCCCGCCGCCGCGTGGGATTGCATCTGAAAGAGGATCTCGTCGCGGTCGCCGAGCAGGTCCATGTAGGCCCCGCCCATGGCCCGCAGCCGCTCCGCCGGGGTGTCCTGGCCGTGAGCCGCCTCGGTGAAGAGGCGCCGGATGTGGTCGACCACGTGCTCGTGGGTGGCCAGGAACAGCGCGTGCTTGTTGGGGAAGAGTGCGTATATGTAGGGCTGCGAGATTCCTGCCCGTTTGGCGATGGCGCTGGTGCTGGTGGCGTGGAAGCCGTGATCGGCGAACTCCTTGACCGCCGCGGCGATCACCTGCTCGCGGCGCTCCTCGGAGGAGGACCGGGTACCGCCGGCGGAAACCTTGCTCGCTGCCATCGGTGCAGCTTATTGATTGATCTATCAACTGTCAAGGCCGCAGAGGGAGCTCAGCTTCAAACAGGCGGTCCCGGTTGATTATCATTTCCTCATGAACGGCCTCCTGCGCGCGGGCCTGGACGGGCCCTCACGGACGATCATCGTCGAGCCGCGCCGCGAGCCGGTCACCGCGCCGCCCCAGGAACCCCGTGAGCCTGCGCGCGATCCCGAGCCCCCGCCCCGGCCGGAGCGCGAGCCGGAGAAGGTGCCGGCCGGTTGAGCTTCTCCACCAAGACCGTCCTCACCTGGTTCGTCCCCGAGGGGGTCCAGAGGTCGCGATGGTCGAGCACTGGCAGGCCGCGCTGGGCAGCGGGCGAGCCGATCCGCGCACCGCGACGCTGCTGGCGATCGTGCACGGCTCCGGCCTGCGGCTGCGCTGGTTCGGAGAGCTGGCGTCGCTGGCCGCCAACGGTCTCTCTAGGCACTCGCCCGCGTGCGTATACGCTCGCGCGTCAGGCGCGCAGCCCGCGCAGCACGTAGTGCAGGATCCCGCCGCCGCGGTAGTACTGCCACTCGTTGGGCGTGTCGATTCGCACCCGCGCATCGAATTCGACGTCGCTGTCGGTGCTCACCTTCAGCGTGCCGGCGCCCTCCTCGAGGGGCTCCAGGTCGAAGGTCTCCTCGCCCGTGAGCCCCAGCGACTCGGCCGACTCCCCGTCCGGGTACTGCAGCGGCAGCACGCCCATGCCCACCAGGTTCGAACGGTGGATGCGCTCGTAGGACTCGGCGAGCACGAAGCGGATGCCCAGGAGGCGCGGTCCCTTTGCGGCCCAGTCGCGCGAGGAGCCCGACCCGTACTCCTTGCCCGCCAGCACGCACAGCGGCGTGCCGGCCTCGGCGTAGTCCATGGCCGCGTCGTAGATGGCCATCTCCTCGCCGTCCTTCTTGGTCACGCCACCCTCGGTACCGGGAGCCAGCTGGTTGCGCAGGCGGATGTTGGCGAACGTGCCGCGCATCATCACCTCGTGGTTTCCGCGCCGCGAGCCGTAGGAGTTGAAGTGCTTCTGCTCCACCCCGTTCTCGATCAGGTACTCGCCGGCCGGTGAGCTCTTCTTGATCGAGCCCGCGGGCGAGATGTGGTCAGTGGTCACGCTGTCGCCGAGCACGGCGATCACGCGGGCGCCCCGGATCTCGTCGAAGCCCTCGGGCGCGTCGGCGGGCATGTCCTCGAAGTACGGAGGCCGGCGCACGTAGGTGGAGTCGGGGTCCCACTCGTAGCGGTCGCCCTCGGGCACCTCGAGGTCGTTCCAGTCCTCGTCGCCCTCGAACACCTCGCCGTAGCTCTTGCGGAACATGTCCGACTCGATGGCCGATTCGATCATCTCGTTGACCTCCTGCTGAGAGGGCCAGAGGTCGCGCAGGTACACGTCGCCCTGCAGGGGCTCCTCGAGCACGTCGAGGTCCATGCGGCCGGCCAGGGCGTAGGCCACGCACAGGGGCGGGGAGGCCAGGTAGTTCATCTTCACCTCGGGGTGGATGCGCCCCTCGAAGTTGCGGTTGCCCGAGAGCACGCTGGCCACCACCAGCTCGCGCTCCTCGATCTCCCGGGAGATCTCTTCCGGCAGTGGGCCGGAGTTGCCGATGCAGGTGGTGCACCCGTAGCCCACGAGATCGAAGCCCAGCGCCGACAACGGCTCCAGCAGCCCGGCGCGCTCGAGGTACTCGGTCACCACCTTCGAGCCCGGCGCCAGCGAGGTCTTCACCCAGGGCCGGCGCTCGAGCCCGGCCTCGACCGCCTTCTTGGCCAGCAGGCCGGCGCCGATCATCACGCTGGGGTTCGAGGTGTTGGTGCAGCTGGTGATCGCCGCGATCACCACGGCCCCATGCCCGAGGCCCTCCTCGTTGCGCTCGATGACCGCGGTGCCGGACGATGAGCGCGAAGGCTTGGGCTCCTCGCCGCCCCCGTCGCTGGTGGGAGGGTCGCTGGCCGGGAAGGACTCGGCTGCCGACTCGTCGTAGCCCGGCAGCCCTTCGCCCTCGTCGTTCAGCTGGGCCAGCTCATCGCTGAAATCGCTCGCGGCGTCGCTCAGCGCCACCCGGTCCTGCGGGCGCTTGGGCCCGGCCAGGCTGGGCACCACGTCGCCCAGGTCGAGCTCCAGGGTGTCCGAGTAGACCGTTTCCTCGGAGCTCTCGTCGTGGAATAGCCCCTGCTCGCGGCAGTAGGCCTCGACCAGCTCGACCCGCTCGGGCGGCCGTCCCGAGAACTCGAGGTAGCGCAGCGTCTCGGCGTCGACGGGGAAGATGGCGCAGGTGGCCCCCATCTCGGGGGACATGTTCCCGATCGTCGCCCGGTCGGCCAGCGGCAGGTTGGGTAGGCCGGGGCCGAAGAACTCCACGAACTTGCTCACCACGCCGCGCTCGCGCAGCTGCTGGGTGACGGTGAGCACCAGGTCGGTGGCCGTGGCGCCCTCGGGCAGCTCACCGGTGAGCCGGAAGCCGACCACCTGGGGGATCAGCATCGACACGGGCTGGCCCAGCATCGCCGCCTCGGCCTCGATGCCGCCCACCCCCCAGCCGAGCACACCCAGCCCGTTGACCATCGTGGTGTGGGAGTCGGTGCCCACCAGGGTGTCGGGGAAGGCCTGGCCGTCGCGCGTCTCGACCACGCGCGCGAGGTACTCGAGGTTGACCTGATGGCAGATCCCGGTGTTGGGGGGCACCACGCTGAAGTTGTCGAAGGCGGTCTGGCCCCAGCGCAGGAACGCGTAGCGCTCGCGGTTGCGCTCGAACTCGAGCTCGGCGTTGCGCTGGAAGGCCATGCGCTCGGCGAACACGTCGACCTGGATCGAGTGGTCGATCACCAGCTCGACCGGCACCAGCGGGTTGATGCGGGTGGGGTCGCCGCCCAGGTCGGCGATGGCGTCGCGCATGGCCGCCAGGTCGACGATCGCCGGCACCCCGGTGAAGTCCTGCATCAGCACGCGCGCGGGCGTATACGCAATCTCCGTGGCCGGCTCGTCGTCGGCAACCCACTGGGCCAACGCCTCGACGCCGTCGTCCTCGCCGTGGCGCAGGAGGTTCTCCAACAGCACCTTGAGGGAGTAGGGCAGGCGGGCCACGTCGTACTTCGACTGGAGCGCGTCGAGTCGGAAGATCTCGTGCTCCTGCCCACCGGCCTGGAGGGTGTCGCGGGCGCCAAAAGTGTCTGACGTGGTCACGTCCTAGACACTACCCAGATGCACGACCTCTCTTGCGTCGTTCACCTGCATTCCGTCCACTCCGACGGCACCGGCACGGTGCCCGAGATCGCCCGGGCCGCGCGGCGGGCCCGCGCGGACGTGGTCCTCCTGACCGATCACGACTCGCTGGAGGCCCAGCGACAGGGCGAGGAGGGCTGGTACGGCGACGATGTGCTCGTGCTGGTGGGCACCGAGGTCTCACCCGCGCGGAGCAACCACTACCTGGCCTTCGGCATCGAGGCGGAGATCGACCACGCCGGGCTTGACGGTGCGGGGATATGCGCCGCCGTCCGCGACGCGGGCGGGTTCGGCTTTGCCGCCCATCCCTTCTCGAAGGGATCCGAGCGCTTCAAGCGCACCGGCTCGGGCATGCCCTTCGACGCCGGCGCCCTGCGCTCCGAGGCCCTCGACGGCATCGAGCTCTGGAGCTTCGTCAACGACACGGGCGAGGCCTTTCGTGGTATCCCGGACGTGGTCCGCTTCGTGCTCGCGCCGGGTCGGGCGCTCGATCATCCGCCCCCACGCAACCTGCGCGAGTGGGACGCGCTCGGCCAGGACCGGCGTCTGGTGGGGATCGGAGGCCTCGATGCGCACCAATTCGGCAAGCGTGTGGGGCCGATCGTGCCTATTCGCGTGATGAGCTACCGGCGCTCGTTTCGTCACATCCGCACCCATGTGCTCTGCTCCGAGCCGCCGACCGGCGAGCTCGAACACGATCGCGGGGAGGTGTACGCCGCCCTGCGGTCAGGCCGCTGCTACATCGCGGTCGACGCCGTCGCCCCGGCCGGCGGCTTTCGCTTCGAGGCCGACGATCTGGCCATGGGCGAGGAGGGCCCCGCCGGAGCGGCGGACCCTGCGCGCCCGCACGCCCCTCCCCGCCCGGCTGCGGCTGCTGCGGGACGGGCGCTCGGTGGCCTCGGCGGAGGGCACCTCGCTCGATCATCCGGTGGAGGAGCGTGGCGTATACAGAGTGGAGGCCCGGCGCCGGGCCAAGGGCCGCGAGCGCACGTGGATCCTGTCCAACCCGATCTACCTGCGCTGAGGCGCGCTCAGGCGCGCGGCGGAAGATCGCCCGAGGCGACCAGCCCCAGCGTGCGCTGCACGGTGAGGCCGTAGGCCTCGATGGCCACGCGCAGGTCGTCCTCCGGGGTGTCCTCCTCCTTGGTGTGTGACACCGGCGGCGAGGAGGAGGAGAAGATCATCACGGTGGGCAGCAGCCGCGCCATCTCCGCGGCGTCGTGCAACGGTCCGCTCGGGATCGCGGTGTCCTTGCCGCCCGCCTCGGTCACCGCCTCGCGCGCGAACTCGATCAGCCGGTCGTCGAAGGGGATCGGCGGAATCGACCAGACGTGGCGCGAGCTCCACCTCGCAGCCCTGGTCGGCGGCGGCCTGGTCGCACGCCTCCCGGGCCTCGTCGAGCATGGCGGCCAGCTCGCCCGGATCGAGATGACGCTGGTCGAGCAGCATCTCCGTGCGACCGGCGATCGCCGTTACCACTCCGGGCTGGCTGGTGGCTCCGCCCACCGTGCAGACGCCGTCGTGGCGAAAGCCGGCCTCGCGGATGGCCAGCGCCGCCTGCGCGGTGGCGGCGAAGCTGTCGCGCCGCAGCCCCATCGGCGTGGCGCCGGCGTGAGCGGTCTCGCCGGTGAACACGCCCACGTGACGCTCCACCCCGCAGGTGCCGAGCACGGTCGCGGCGGGCTCGCCGCGGCTCTCGAGCACGGGCCCCTGCTCGATGTGCAGCTCGAGGTAGGCACAGGCGCGGGTGAGCTGGGCGCCCGACTCGTGCGCGCGCGCGAGGTCCACGTCGAAGCGGCCGACCACGTCCTCGAGGCGCTCGCCCTCGCGGTCCGCAGGTCGCGCACCTCGTCGATCTCCAGGGTGCCGGCGCAGGCCGAGGAGCCGAACAGGCTGCGCCCGAAGCGCGCACCCTCCTCGTCGGCCCAGTCGACAAAGCGGAGGCCGGGGCCGTCGCTCTCGGCGGCCCGGGCTGCGCAGCAGCCTCCACCGCAGCGAACACTCCGAGCGCGCCGTCGAGCCAGCCGCCGGCGGGCACCGAGTCCACGTGCGAGCCGACGATCACGAAGCCCTCGCCCTGCCCGGGCAGATCGGCCCAGAGGTTTCCGGCGGCGTCGACCGACACCTCAACCGGGAGCTCGTCCAGGCGCGAGCGCAGGAACTCGCGCGCGCGAGTCCACTCGTCGGTCCAGCACACTCGCCGCGCCCCGTCGGGCCCGCCGGTCAGGCGGGCCAGCTCGCGCAGGTCCTCGAGTACGCGGTCGGCGTTCACGTGGCCACGGCGGCCGGCGCGCCGAGCGAGCGCGGCACGAAGCGTCCGTGCCCGGGCTGAGTGAGGATCTCGCCGCGGTCATAGACCATCGCGCCCCGGCAGAGCGTGTGGCGCACGCTGCCCGTGGAGCGCTCGCCCTCGAAGAGGTCGTAGTCGACGTTCATGTGCGACGTGCGCGTGGAGAACTCGAACGGCGTGGCGGGGTCGAACACGACGAGGTCGGCGTCCTTGCCCGCGGCGACCGCACCCTTGCGCGGCGAGCCCGAAGCGGCGCGCGATCGCCGTGGAGGTCATGTCCACCAGCTCCTCGGGGTGATCCGGCCGCCCTCCACGCCCAGCTCCCAGAGCTTCACCAGGCGGTGCTGGATCATGGCCAGCCCGTTGGGGATCTTCGAGAAGTCGTCGCGCCCGAGCGCCTTCTGCTCGCTGTTGAACGGGCAGTGGTCGGTGGACACGCTCTCGAGCACGCCCCGGTCGAGCGCCGCCCACAGCAGCTCCTGGTTGTGGGCCTCGCGCAGCGGCGGCGAGCAGACGTAGCGCGCGCCCTCGAAGTCGGGGCGCTCGAGGTCCTCGATCGTGTTGGTCAGGTACTGCAGGCAGGTCTCCCCCGACACGCCCACGCCGCGGGCCTGTCCGGCGGCGATCTCGTCGGCGGCCAGGCCGCAAGTGACGTGGACGATGTAGACCGGAGCGCCGGCCAGCTCGGCCAGGCGCACCGAGCGGTGGGTGGCCTCGGCCTCCAGCGCCTCCGGGCGGGTGTGGGCGTGGTGGATCGGGTCGGTGCGGCCGGCGGCCAGCGCGCGCTCCACGAGCACGTCGATGGCCCAGCCGTTCTCGGCGTGGACCATGGTCAGCGCACCCAGGTCGCGGGTGCGCTCGAGCACGCGGAAGAACAGGTCGTCGGTCACCATCAGCACGCCGCGGTAGGCGAGGAAGACCTTGAAGGTGCAGATGCCCTCGCTCCACCATCGGGCTCCATGTCGGCGAACGTGCCCTCGTCGGCCTGGGTGATGGCCATGTGGAAGCCGTAGTCCACGTGTGCGGCGCCCTCGGCGCGCCCGCGCCACTCCTCCAGCGACGAGCGCAGCCCCTCGGGGTGCTGCTGGATCACGAAGTCGACGATGCAGGTGGTGCCCCCCGCTGCCGCGGCGCGCGTGCCGGTGTCGTAGTCGTCGATCGAGCGCGTGCCGCCGAAGGGCATCGCCATGTGGGTGTGGTTGTCGATCAGCCCGGGCAGCACGAAGCAGCCGCTCGCGTCGATCACCTCGGCGTCCACGTCGCCGAGCGCGCCGACCGCCGCGATCTCGCTCGCCGTCGATCAGCACATCGGCCACCGACGAGTGGCTGGCGGTGACCACCGTGCCGCCCTGGATGAGCTTTCTCATGTTCGGCCTCCGCCCACGCCGGCGAAGCGCGGGATGATCTCGCGTCCGTAGGTCTCGAGCGTCTGCTCCTGGCCCTCGGTCATGAGGTAGATGTTGAACTGGTCGACGCCGATCGATTCCAGCTGCGCGCAGCTTCGCGGCCGCCTGCTCGGGGGTGCCGAGCACGCAGAAGCGGTCGCAGATCTCGTCGCTGACGAAGGCGCCGTGCTTGGCTCCCACCCGCGAGTGCTCGTCGTAGTCGTAGCCCGTGCGCTCGGGCACGTAGTCGGTGAGCGCCTTCGGCACCACCGAGCCGTCGCTGCCGTAGCGCGCGATCAGGTCGCGCACGTGGTTGGACACCATCGCCGGGAACCAGCGCACCTGCTCGCGCGCGGCCGCGATGTCGTCCGAGATGTGGCTCGGCGCGCAGACGATGCATTTGAGCTTGCGCCGGGTCGCGGCCCGCCTGCTCGGCCGCCGCGCGGGCGGTGCCCATGGTCCACTGGATGATGTCGGGGTCGGCGAGCTGGATGATCACGCCGTCGCCCAGGCGCCCGGCCACCCCCAGCACGCGCGGGCCGTAGCCGGCCACGTGCATCTCGATCGGCGGGAGGTCGGGCCGCACCCAGGCCAGCTCGAGCTCCGTGTCGTTCCAGCGCACCTTCTCGCCGTTCATGAAGGGCTTGATCATCGCGATGGCCTGCTCGAACTTGGCCACCGGCACCGGCTTCTGGCCGATGTAGCGCCGGGCGGAGTCGCCGCGCCCGATGCCCATGACCATGCGGCCCTCCGAGATGTCCTGCAGCGTCGCGTAGGCGCTGGCCAGCACCGTCGGCTCGCGCGTGCCCGGGTTGGTGACCATGTGCCCGAGCTTGATCCGCTCGGTGGCCGCCGCCGCGAGCGCGAGCGTGGGCGTCGACTCCTGCCACAGCACGTGCGAGTCGTAGGTCCAGCCGTACTCGAAGCCGTGCTCCCTCGGCCAGCTGCAGCAGCTCGATCATGCGCCCGATAGGGCGGATCGGGCAGGACCGTTACGCCGAAGCTCAGGGCCATGTCGCGCACCCTACCCAGGTGTTCCGAGCCGGTCCACGGCCGCGATCACCAACTCCCAGAAGCCCGGCGCGTCGAGCTCCATGGCGACCTTACGTTCGGGGGCCGGCCGCGCACGCCAAAGCGGTCGCAGACGGTCGCTCCGCGGGTGTGCGTTCCGTGCAGCTCGACGGACACATGCGCCTCTTCGCAGCGCACCAGAGCCGGGTCGATCACGCGGGCGACGGCGACGGGGTCGTGAACGGGTGGCGCGTGCAGGCCCCAGATGTCGCGATAGCGGTCCCCGAAGAAGCTGAGGAGCAGCACGACCATCTCGGCCAGCGGAGTGCCGAGGCCGCGAATCCGGTTGAGCACATCGCCGGTGGCCAGCGCCTGATGGGTGACATTGAGCCCGCACATCGTCACGTCCAGGCCGCTCGAGAAGACCACGTCGGCCGCCTCGGGATCCACCAGGATGTTGAACTCGGCCAACGGCTCGACGTTTCCCACGTCGGTCGAGCCTCCCATCAGCACGATCTCGCGGATGCGCGGCGTGAGATCGGGGAATCTCGTCAGCAGCAGCGCGATGTTGGTCAGCGGTCCGGTGGGAACCAGCGTCACCGGCTCGGCGCTCTCGCGCAGGAGACCGCGCGATCAGCTCCACGGCGTGCTCGTCGACGAGCTCCATGTCGGGGCTCGGGAGCGGCGCGCCGTCGAGGCCCGACTCGCCGTGCACGCTCGGCGCGGTGCGCAGCTCCCCCGAAATCGGGCCGGGCGCGCCCGCGGCTATGGGCACGCCGCGGATGCCGGCCATCGAGCAGATCGCCCGCGCGTTGTAGCTCGTTCGCTCGAGCGTGCCGTTGCCGGCGACGGTGGTGATGGCCAGCAGGTCGATCCGCGGGTCCGCCGCCGCGAGCAGGATCGCGACCATGTCGTCGTGCCCGGGATCGCAGTCCAGGATCGTCGGTATGGCGGTCTTTGTGCGGCTCATCGTCGCGACCTTAAGCGTCGCGCGGCGCCACCGCCGCGTTGCGCGCGGCTCCGGCGCTGGCCGCGACCACGAGCCCGATGGCCGCGATCTCCCGCGCGACCAGCGATTCGCCGAGCACCAGGTAGCCGGCGAGCGCAGCCACCCCGGGCTCCAGGCTCATCAGCACACCGAACACGCCGGCGGGCATGCGCCGCAGCGCCTCCAGCTCGAGCGTGTAGGGGATCGCGGACGACATGATCCCCACGGCCGCGCCCGCCAGCAGCACCGAGGGCACGAGCAGGTCGGAGCCCGCCTGCGCGATCCCCACCGGCGCGAGCGGCACGATGGCCACCAGCATGGCCAGCGCCAGGCCCGAGCCACCGGGAAAGGCCTCGCCCACGCGCACGCTGAGGAGGATGTACGCGGCCCAGAAGGCACCGGCGAGGAGAGCCAGCGCCACACCCACCCCGTCGAGGCCGCCGGTGCCGAAGTCCGACAGCAGCAGGATCCCGCTCGCGGCCAGCGCCACCCACACGAGGTCGAGGGCGCGCCGGGAGCCGAAGACCGCCACGCCCAGCGGCCCCACGAACTCGAAGGTGACCGCCACGCCGAGTGGGATGCGATCGATCGAGGCGTAGAAGGCCAGGTTCATCGCGCCGAGCACCAGGCCGAACACGAGCGCCAGGCGCAGATCGCGCGCACTGTGGCCGCGCAAGCGCGGGCGCCAGATCGCGGCCAGCACCACCGCCGCGGCCAGGATGCGCAGGAAGACCGTGCCCCCGGAGCCGATCTCGTCGAAGAGGGTCTTGGCCAGGGCCGCCCCGACCTGTACCGAGGACACGGCTACCAGCACGAGCACGGTGGGCGGCACGCGTTCCACGGCGGGTGACGCTACTCACGCGCGGGATACTGAGCCGATGGCGCGCGGGCGCACCTACGAGGAGCTCGAGTCGATCTTCGCGGAGGTGGACGGGCCCTTCGCGCTGGTGGACCTGGATGCGATGTGGTCGAACGGCCGCGAGATGCTGGCGCGTGCGCAGGGCACGCCGATCCGGGTGGCCAGCAAGTCGGTGCGCTGCCGCTCGCTGCTGACCGCGATGCTGCGCGAGAGCAAGCCGGCTGCCGGGGCCTGATGACCTTCACCCTGCCCGAGTCGCTGTGGCTGCACGGCCAGGGGTTCGACGATCTGTTGCTGGCCTATCCCACCAGCGATCGCCCGGCACTGAATCGCCTGGCGAGCCTGGACGGCGAGGGGGCGCCGATCGTGATGGTCGACTCGGTCGAGCACCTCGAGTTCATCGAGTCGGCGGCGGGGCCGGGGGGCGGCCGCGTACGGGTGTGCATCGACGTCGACGTGAGCTGGTGGCCGCTGGGCGGGCGCGTGAAGGTGGGCGTGATGCGCTCGCCGTTGCGCACACCGGCTCAGGCCCAGGCGCTCGCGCGGGCGATCGCCGCCCGCCCGCGCTTCGAGTTCGCCGGGCTGATGGCCTATGAGGCGCACATCGCCGGGGTCGGCGACCGGCCGTCCGGGCGCCGCCAGGCGCTCGAGGGATCGATGATCCGCCTGATGAAGCGCCGCTCCGCGGCCGAGATCGCCGAGCGCCGGGCAGCCGTGGTCGCCGCGGTGCGGGAGGTGGCGCCGGTGCCGCTGGTCAACGGAGGCGGCACCGGCAGCGTGCACCTCACACGGCGGGAGCCGGTGATCACCGAGATCACGGCGGGCTCCGGATTCTTCGCCCCCACCCTCTTCGACCGCTACTCCGACTTCGCGCTGACCCCGGCGGCGATGTTCGCCCTCCCCGTGGTGCGCCGGCCGAGCGCCGCAGCGGCGACGCTGCTGGGCGGCGGCTACCACGCGTCCGGCGCGGCCGGCCCCGACCGCCTGCCTTCGCCCCACCTGCCCCCCGGCCTGCGGCTCGTTGCACGGGAGGGTGCAGGCGAGGTTCAGACGCCGGTGATCGGGGCGGCGGCAGCTAGCCTGCGAATAGGCGACCGGGTCTATTTCCGGCACGCCAAGGCGGGTGAGCTCTGCGAGCGTTTCGACAGCCTCCACCTCGTGAGCGGCGAGGAGATCGTCGACGTGGTGCCTACGTACCGCGGCGAGGGCCGCTGCGAGCTCTGAGTCTCGGCGCCGCGCTGGCGGCGCTGCTCGTGTTCGCCGGATCCGCCGCCGCCCGGCCCAACGTCGTGGTGATGATGACCGACGACCAGACGGCGGCCTCCCTGAAGTACATGCCGCAGACGGGCGCGCTGCTGGCCGCCGAGGGCACGACCTTCGAGAACTCGATCGCCTCCTTCCCGCTGTGCTGTCCCTCGCGCGCGACCCACCTGACCGGCCAGTACGCCCACAACCACGGGGTCCTCCACAACAGCGGCCCGTTCGGCGGATTCGGGCGCCTCGACCACACCAACACCCTTCCCGTGTGGCTACAGGACGCGGGCTACCGGACGATGCACGTGGGTCGCTATCTCAACGGCTACGAATACGCCGACGGAGTCCCCGCCGGTTGGAGCGACTGGCACGGCGCGCCCCACTCGACCGCCTTCAACTACTCGCGCTGGAAGGTCAACGAGAACGGCTCGCTCGAGTCATATCCGCAGCCCGAGCGCCCCGACGAGTACCTCACGGACTACCAGGGCCGGCGGGCCGCGGAGCTCATCGAAGAGGCGGCGCCCTGGCGAGCGCCCGTTCTACCTCCAGCTGTGGTTCGTGGCCCCCCACCGGGGCTCGCCACGCGATCCCGACGACCCGGCCGGCGTGGGCACCCCCTCCCCCCCGGCCCGAGACCGCGACAGCTTCGCCTCCACTCCCATGCCCCGCCCGCCGAGCTTCGACGAGGCCAACATGCTGGACAAGCCGCAGGTGGTGGCCGACCGCCCGCGCCTGACGCCCGAGATCGCCGCCGGGATCGAGGAGAACTGGCGCCAGGAGCTCGAGAGCCTGCAGGCGGTCGACGACGCGGTCGCGGGCGTGGTGGAAACGCTGCAGCCGCACCGGCGAGCTCGAGAACACGCTGATCCTCTTCACCTCGGACAACGGGTTCATGCACGGTGAACACCGGGCCCGGGGCGAGAAGGTGCTGCTCTACGAGGAGTCGCTGCGCGTGCCGCTCGTTATGCGCGGCCCGGGCGTGCCTCGTGGCGCCTGCGCGACCCGCGGCCGGTGGCCAACATCGATCTGGTCCCCACGATCGCGGAGGCCGCCGGCGCCACCCCGCTGCGCACGCTCGACGGCCGCTCGCTGCTCGAGCTCGTCCGCGACCGGGAAGTCTGGCTGGGCCGCGACCTGCTGATCGAGAACGGCAACGGGGCCAACAACGTGCCGGCCTACCGGGCGATCCGAACCAACCGACTTCGTCTACGCCGAGCACCTCACGCACCGGCGAGCTCGAGCTCTACGATCTGCAGCGCGACCCCCATCAGCTGCGCAGCGTGGACGGTGGGTCGCGCTACGAGGCGGTCCAGCGCGACCTCGCCGCCCGTCTGCGCACCCTCAGGCGCTGCGCCGGCCAGGGCTGCCGCAAGGAGCCCGCGCTCAAGCTGGCTCTGCGCTCGAACGGCCGGCGCGTGACCGACGGCGCGTGCCCGGCCGGAGACCTGCGGATTCGGGTGGTGGGACGCGACGCCGAGCGAGTGGTGGCCGCCGACCTTCGCTTCGGCCACCGGCGCGCGGTCAAGGTCGTGGACGTGCCGATCTCGGAGCGACTGCGCCCGCCGCGCCTGGGCGCGGGGCGGCGCTACCTCCTTCGCGTTCGCACCGAGTTGCGGGACGGTCGGCTCTTCACCCTCGACCGCCGGCTGCGGGCCTGCGGCGGCAGGTGAGGGCGGCCGCGGCGGCGCTGACGCTCGCCCTGGCCGCGGCGGGCTGCGGTGGCGGGTCGCCCGGGGCCGAGCCCGCCCGGCCCAACATCGTGGTGATCATGACCGACGATCAGACCGCCGAGTCCATCCGCGCGATGCCGGGCGTACGGTCCTCACTGGCCGCCGCCGGCACCACCTTCGATCGTGCGTACGCCTCCACCGCGCTCTGCTGCCCCTCGCGCGCCACGCTGTTCACCGGCCAGTACATGCACAACCACGGCGTGCTCGGCAACCGCCCGCCCGAAGGGGGCTACGGGCGCCTCGATACGCGCAACTACCTCCCCGGCTGGCTGCAGGCCGCGGGCTACCACACCATCCACATCGGCAAGTTCCTCAACCGCTACGGCCAGGACAACCCACCCACCGAGGTGCCGGCCGGCTGGAGCGAGTGGTACGCCTCGGTCGATCTCTCGACCTATCAGTACACGGGATACCAGCTCAACGAGAACGGAGTGCTCGGCACCTACGGGCGGTATCAGACCGACGAGTACAGCGACCGCGCCGTGGCCGCGGTGGGACGCCTGGCCCCTCAAACGGCCCCATTCTTCCTCTCGGTGGGATACCTGGCTCCCCATAGCGGCGGGCCACGCGACCCTGACGATCCTCCAGGCCTCGTCACCCCCCGGCCCGCGGAGCGCCACCGCGACCTCTACGCGGCCGCCGCGCTGCCCCGCTCGGGCGCCTTCGACGAGGCCGACGTCTCGGACAAGCCCGGGTTCATCCGGCGCCTTCCCCGGGTCTCTGCCGCCCGGCGCGCGGCGATCGAGGAGAGCTACCAGCAGCGCCTGGAGTCGCTGCGCGCGGTGGACGAGGGGGTGGTGCGCATCGTCGGCGCCCTGCGCGCGGCCGGCGAGCTCGAGAACACCCTGATCGTCTTCACCTCGGACAACGGATTCCTCCAAGGCGAGCACCGCGTGCCCTACGGCAAGGTGGTGGTCTACGAGCCGTCGGTGGCGGTGCCGCTGATCATGCGCGGCCCCGGTGTGCCGCGGGCGGCGCGGCGGCGGCAGCTCGTGGTGAACGCCGACCTCGCGCCCACCATCCTCGAGGCGGCCGGTGCCACTCCCGGCCGGGTGCAGGACGGCCGCTCGCTGTCCGCACTGCTCTCCGACCGCGGCCTGGAGTGGGGGCGCGAGCTGCTCTTCGAAGGGCCGAGCGGCTTCGACGCCGTCGCCTTCTCCGCGTTGCGTAACCAGCGCTACCTCTACGTCGAATACGAGAGCGGCGCGAGCGAGCTCTACGACATGGCCCGAGACCCCGATCAGCTGCGGAGCCTCCACCGCGAGCCGGCGCTGGCCGGGCTGAGAGCCAAGCTCGCGGCGCGCCTGGCCGCACTTCAGGTGTGCGCCGGTGCCGCCTGCCGGACCCGGCCCCCGGCCCGGCTGGTGCTGCGCGGCTGCCGGGGGGAGGTTCGGGCGTCTCAGCGGGCCCGCGTCCGCCTGCGCCGGCGCGGGACGGCGCTGCGCGCGCGAGTGCAGACCGCCGACGGGCGGCTGGTGACGCTGGACCGCGAGCTTCCTCGCGCGTGTGACTAAACGACCGAGTACGCGGCGCAGGTACGGATTTTCGAACTTGCGCGTGGGATCGAGGCGCTCGCGCTGGGCCAAAAAGCGGTCCCAGCTGGGATAGCGCTGGGCCAGGGTGGCGGCCGACTGGTAGTGGCGCTTGCCCCAGTGCGGCCGGCCGTCGTAGTCGTCCATGATGGCCTCCACCGCGCGGAAGTAGCTCTCGAACTCCATCCCGCGGTACTGGTGCACGGCTATGTAGCCGGTCGCCCGGCCGTGCGCGGTCGACAGCAGGGCGTCGTCACCCGCGGTCACCCTCACCTCGATGGGAAAACCGACCGGTAGGCGCCGGCGCTCGACGAGGGACAGCACCCGCTGCAGCGCCTCGGCGGTCCGCTCGCGCGGCAGGGCGTACTCCATCTCCGTGAAGCGCACCGAACGGCGGTTTGCGTATACGCAATGGCTGCGGTCGAGCTGCTCGTTTCGGCTCATGGCGCTCACCAGCGCCCGGTTGATATGCGGGATGGCGGGCGGGGCGAGGCGCCCCAGCCGGCACGAGATCTCCAGGGCGGCGTTCTCCAGCACCACGTCACGCAGGAAGGCCTCCACCGCGCCGGGCGGCCGCGGCGCGCGCTCG
This sequence comes from uncultured Thermoleophilaceae bacterium, assembly GCA_963728155.1. Lineage (GTDB taxonomy): Bacteria > Actinomycetota > Thermoleophilia > Solirubrobacterales > Thermoleophilaceae > JACVRW01. The sequence goes on from CAVSJF010000006.1 coordinate 927,464, forward strand.
GTCCGCTCCGAGGTGAGGGTGAGCGCGGTGCGCGTGTAGGGGAATACGAACAGCTCGAAGTGGTCGTGGCTGTCCACGTGCTCATCGAGGCGGCCCACCACCTCGTCGAGCGGGCGCGGCTCGTCGATGCGGTGGATGGTGAAGGCGGGCACGCAGTGCAGGGTCACCGCGGAGATCACGCCGAGCGCGCCCAGGCCGACCCGCGCGGCGAGCAGCTCGTCGCCCTCGCCGATCTCCATGACCCCGCCCGAGGCCGTCACGAGCCGCACCCCGGTCACCCGCGAGGAGAGGTTCCCGAAGCGAGCGCCCGTGCCGTGCGTGGCCGTGGAGATGGCCCCGGCGATGGTCTGCGGATCGACGTCGCCCTGGTTCTCGAGTGCCAGCCCGTGGCGGGCCAGTGCCGGGCCGAGCTCGCGGATCGTGATACCCGCCTCGACGGTTACGTGCTCCCCGTCGACCGCCAGCACCCGGTCGAGGCCCGAGAGGTCGACCATCACCCCGTCGGTGCAGGCGATGTCCGAGAAGGAGTGCCCCGAGCCGGCGACCTTGACCCTGGGCGAGCCGGCCACGATCCGCATCAGCTCCGCCTCCGTGCGGGGCCGCATCACGCGCTCGGGCGCGCAACGCTGATCCCCGGCCCAGTTCTTCCAGGGTTGGGCCAAGCGCGAGCGCTAGGAGGCGGCGGCCTGCGCCGCCTCCTCGACCTTGTCCGGCTCGCCCGCCCAGTGGGCCTCGGCGTCGACCGGCGTGTCACGCAGGTAGGCCTCGGCGTCGAGCGCGGCCATGCAGCCCGTGCCCGCGGCGGTGACCGCCTGACGGTAGACCCGGTCGGTCAGGTCGCCGGCGGCGAACACGCCGGGCAGCTGGGTGCGCGTGCTGCGTCCGTCCACGAGCACGTAGCCCTCGTCGTCGAGGTCGAGTGCTTCGGCCACGAGCTCGGAGTTCGGGCGATGCCCGATGGCGATGAACGCGCCGGTGATCGGGAGCTCGCGCTCCGTGCCGTCCTCGGTGTTCTCGAGAACGGCGTGCGTGAGCGGCCCGCCGTCCTCTGTGGCCTCGAAGCTCTTCACCACGTAGGGGGTCACCAGATCGATGTTGTCGGCGTCGCGCGCGCGCTGGAGCATGATCGCCGAGGCGCGGAAGTCCGCGCGCCGGTGGACCACCGACACCTTGCCGGCGAACTTGGCCAGGAAGGTGGCGTCCTCCATCGCGGTGTCGCCACCGCCGACGACGATCGTCTCCGCGCCGCGGAAGAAGGCGGCGTCGCAGGTGGCGCAGTAGGACACGCCGCGCGCGGCCAGCTCGTCCTCACCCGGGACCCCGAGCTTCTTGGGCTCGGCCCCCATGGCGAGGATCACGGCCCGCGCCTTGATCTCGCGGCCGGCCACGTGCACGGTATGGACGCCGCCGGGCTCGTCGGAGAGGTCGAGCTTGGTGGCGTCGTCGGTGATGAAGCGGGTGCCGAAACGCTCGGCCTGCTTGCGCAGGTCCTCCATCATCTGAGGCCCGAGCACTCCCTCCGGGTAGCCGGGGTAGTTCTCGACGTCGGTGGTCTGCTGCAGCAGGCCCCCCCACGCGAAGCCCTCGATCACCAGCGGCTCGAGATCCGCGCGCGACGTGTAGAGGGCGGCGGTGTAACCCGCGGGCCCGCTTCCCACGATGACGACGTTCTCGGTGTCCTTGATGTCAATGCTCAAAACGATGGCTCCCTGGCTATTACTTTACTTTTTGAAGTGTAGTGGAGGCTGCGGGTTCGTCGTCGCGTTCGGCCTCCCATCGGGCGACCGTCTTGCGCAGCTGGAAGAAGGCCACGATGCCCGGCGGGATCGGCAGCCAGAAGGCGATCACCCGATAGGTCAGCACGGCCGGGAAGACCGTCGACTCGTCGATGCCGAACAGGACGAAGGCCCCGATCATGCCGGCGTCGACCGAGCCCACGCCGCCCGCCGGCGACGGGATCAGGTTCGCGGCCATGCCCACGAAGAAGCCTTGAACGAGGACGCCGAAGGGAACGCTGCCGCCGAAGGCCTTGAAGCTCGCCCACAGCACCCCGATGTTGGCTGCCCAGAAGCCCACCGCGCCGATCACGGCCAGCGCGCCTCGGCTCGGATGACGAACGTACGCGATGGCCGTGCGCACGCCGCTGGCCAGCGTGGCGGGGCCCTTGGCCACGCGAGTGAGATAGCGCGTGCGCCGGTAGCCGCCCGCGAACCTGTAGATGCGTCGCTCGATGTCCTCCGGGATCAGGGCGATCAGCGCGAACACGGCGATCAGGCAACCCGACACGGCCGCGGGAACGATCGTGCCGCCCACCGGGTTGTCGCCCGGCAGGACGCTGGTGCGAAGCAGGATCCCGAAGATGAGCAGGGCGCCCGCGTAGACCGCGTAGGTGAGCACGAGGAAGGCCACCATCCGACAGGCGGAGCGCCGGCGCTCCATCCCCGCCTTGCGCAGCGCCCAGTACGTGAGGACGATGCCGCCCGCTCCCGCGGCCGAGAAGATGCGCGTGGCGGCCAGGCCGGCCATGGTGATCTGGTAGGACGCGCGCAGGTCCAGGCGCCGCCGCAGGTCATCGTCGCGCGTGCCCGCGAGCACGCCACGGAAAAGCGCGACGTAGGCCGCGAACGCCGCCACGTTGAAGGCCACCGCGATCAGCACCCAGACCGGGCTGGCGTCGTCGAGCTTCTTGACCGCCTGGTCGAGGCCCACCAGCTTCGGGAAGACGACGTAGATGGCGAACACCAGCACCACCACCACCAGCACTCCGGTGAGCAGCTTGCGGCGGTCGGCCAGCAGATCCGCGAACGCGCCGTCGCCCTCGAGGTCCTCGCCGCCGTCGGGGTAGTCGGCGTCGAGGTCGCGCTCGAGCTCGCGGTCGCGCTCTCGGCTCGCCATCAGCGCGCCTTGGGCTCCAGCCGCTGAATCACGCTCGCCGCCCTCAGCACGAACGGCTCGGCCGTGGGGGCCACTCGCCAGAGCGCCTCGGCCAGCGCGAATCCGGCCAGCAGATCGACCACGTAGTGCTCACCCAGGTAGATCAAGCCGAAGCCGAGCGTGAGCGCGTAGGCCCAGCCCAGGGCTGCGTGACGGGGCCCAACCTGAGAGAGGATGCGCGCGGCCATCACGGAGGTGCCGAAGTGAAGCGAGGGCATGGCGGCGAACGGGTTTCCCTGCAGCGAATGGTAAAGCGGATGCCAGAGGCGCTTCCAGAAGCGCTCGCCAGCCTCGGCCATGATCCGCCGTACGGGCGGCATGTTGCCGTTGGCCCCGGCCCACCAGGGCGGCGCGGTGGGCACGCTCCAGTAGACGACGCAGCCCAGGTCGAAGCAGGCGGCCATGAGCACGGCCGAGCGCGGGAGGTACTCGCGGTGGCGCAGCAGGATGTAGGCGAGGGTTCCGTGAGGCACCAGGAACCAGCTCCAGTGGACAAAGGACAGGCCGTACTCCAGGGGGCCGATGCGGTCCTCCCGGCCCAGCGCGCGCTGAAGGCGGACGGTGGGGACGGTTCCCAGGCCGATGACCCGGTCGCAGCGGATCGGGTAGTCGACCTTGAGGCGACGCTCCAGGCGAGCCGGGTCGTCGTCGGGCATGTCGAAGTGGGCGAAGTAGACCCACATCTGCATGCCGTAGATGCCGGCGTCGCGCAGCGGCGAACGCGGCTCGGCGAGCGCGAGCGCGATGGGGGCCGGCCAGGAGAGCGCGGACACGACGGGCACGGGCAGCTTGAGCCGATGCCTCAGGAGCGGCGTGACTGCCCCCACCGCGACCGCTCCCCACGCAAGCCTTCGTAGGGTGCGTGTGCTTCGCAAGCGCAGGCAGGATACCCCGCGGCCCCGCCACGACGCGGCGGGGCCGCGGGGCAGCACCTAGGCCCGGGGCTGCACCTGCTGCACCGACCACGCGTTGCCGTCGGGGTCGCTGAAGTACACGAACGAGCCCCACGCGAAGTCCTGGATCTCGCTCACCTCGGCACCGCGCTCGACGAGATCGGCGCGGGCGGCCTCGATGTCGTCCACCACCAGCTGCAGACCCTTGACCGAACCGGGCTCGCTCTCGATCAGGCCGGTGCCGATGGCGATGGAGCAGGCCGAGCCGGGGGGTGTGAGCTGTACGAAGCGCAGGTCGTCGCTCACCGCGTGGTCGTAGTCCTCGACGAAGCCGGCAGTGTCGGCGTAGAAGGCCTTGGCGCGGTCCACGTCGGACACGGGGACGGCGATGAGCTCGAGCTTGAAGTCCATGGGGGCTGCTCCCTTCCCGCCCCCGTGAGGGGCGGAACGAATTACTCTGTTCCGAGAATAATAGCAGAACGGAACCATCCCTTCCGCTAAGGTTCCGAGTGCGATGTCGGAAGTCAAAGCAGGGCGGCTCGATGGGCGGCGGGCGGAGGCGGCGCGCAACGACGAGCGCATCCTCGAGTCCGCGCGCGCGGTCTTCGTGGCCGATCCGGGAGCCCCGATCGCCGCCGTCGCCGCGCACGCCGGGGTGGGCATCAGCGCGCTGTACCGGCGCTACCCGAGCAAGGACGAGCTGCTGCGCCAGCTCAATCGCGACAGCCTGGCCGAGTACATCGCCGACGTCGAGGCCGCCCTCGCCGACGAACGCGACCCCTGGGAGGCGTTCGCCGACTTCATGCGCCGGCGCGTCGACGCCGACTCCCACTCGCTCACCCTGCGGCTCGCGGGCACCTTCACCCCCACCGAGGACCTCTACCGGCAGGCCACGAGCGCGCAGTCGCTCAACGAGCGACTGTTCCGGCGCACCCAGGATGCCGGCGCGATCCGCGCCGACCTGGTGGTCGACGACCTCTCCTTCATCTTCGAGCAGGTGGCCGCGGTTCGCGTGCGTGATGCCCAGCGAACGCGCGAGCTGCGACGCCGCTATTTGGCTCTTCTGCTGGAGGCGATCCGCCCCGGCGCCGAGAGCCCGCTACCGGGGCCGCCGCCGAGCTGGACGGAGATCGCGGAGCGCTGGGATACGTAGCGGGTGGGGTGCCGCCGCCCCTACGCCGCCGCCTTCTCCAGGATCCGCACCTCCACCGGCGCCTTGTCCGCGAACTCCGTCGCGTCGTCGCGGCTGCCGATGTGCTCGCCCCAGTGCATGGGCACCGCCACCCGGGGCGCGATGCGGCGGGCTGCCTCGGCCGCCTCCTGGGCGGTCATCACGTAGACGCCGCTCACGGGCAGCAGGGCCACGTCCACCCCGCTAACGCTGTCCATCTCGGGTATCACGTCGGTGTCGCCGGAGTGGTAGAGCCGCTCCCCGCGGACGTTGAGGTCGTAGCCCACCCAGCCCGCGTCGCGCGGATGGAATACGGCACCCTCGGGATTGCGCTTGGACGTGTTGTAGGCGGCCACCGCCGCCACGTGGACCCCGCGCACCACCTCGTCGTCGATCAGCTCGCCGGGGGCGATGGAGTGCACCTGACCGCTCACTCGCTCGGCCACCGCGGCCGGGCCGATCAGCCAGGTGCGGCCGGTCGAGAGTCGTTCGACGTCCTGGGGTGAGAAGTGGTCGTAGTGGCCGTGGGTCACGAGGATGAGGTCGGCGGGCGGCGACCCCTCCGGCACCCGGTAGGGATCGATGTACACCCACGCGCGGCCCACGCGCAGGCGAAAGCCCGAGTGGCCGAGCCATTCGAGACTGTCGAGGAGCATCACGACCGGCGTCCACCGGTCAGGGCGGCCACCGCCGCCAGGGCCAGGTAGACGCCTCCGGCGAAGCGGCCGCGACCATGCAGGCGTTTTCCGATCAGCCCCGCCGCCAACGCGTAGACCAGGTCGAGCAGCGTGGCGATGACCATGAACACCGCCCCCAGGACCAGCACCTGGGTGGCCGCCGCGCCCTGAGCCGGGTCCACGAACTGGGGCAAAAAGGCCAGGAAGAACACCCCGACCTTGGGGTTCAGCAGGTTCACGAGCATGCCCTCGAGAAAGGTGCGCCGCAATCCGGTGGCGCGGGGCGCCTCGGGGTCGGGACTCGAGCGCAGCGCGCGCACGCCGAGGTAGACGAGATAGGCCACCCCCGCCCATCGCACCGCCTCGAAGGCCACGTCCGAGGAAGCCAGCAGCGCGCTCAGCCCGGCGGCGGCCGCGGTCACGTGCACGAGTGCGCCGGCCTCGACCCCCAACACGGATGCCACTCCCGCGCGCGGGCCCGCCTCAATGCTGCGGGTGACGATGTAGACGAGGTTCGGCCCCGGGATGAGCACGAGCGCGACGGCGCTGGCCGCGAACAGCAGCAGGGTCGAGGTCTCGGGCATCACCCCAGCGTAGGGGTCGCAGTAGCCTCCCCGCCGTGAGCTATGAGCACGTGATCTGGGAGCAGGACGGCGGGGTCGGGCGCATCACCCTCAACCGGCCCGAGACGCTCAACGCCTGGCACACCGCCTTCGGCCGGGACCTGCGGCAGGCCATCGAAGACGACGCCGCGAAGGAGTCCGTGCGCGCGCTGCTGATCACCGGGGCGGGGCGCGCATTCTCCTCAGGCGCCGACCTCAAGGCCGGGTTCGACGCGGCCGACGACGGCCTGCCCGACATCCGCAAGGAGCTGGAGGGCTTTCATCCGATCATGACCGCGGTGCGCCGGCTCGAGAAGCCCGTGGTGGCCGCGGTAAACGGTCCGGCGGTGGGCATCGGGGCGTCGCTGGCGCTCTCCTGCGACCTGATCCTCGCCGCCGAGTCGGCCTACTTCGGCCTGGCCTTCGTGAACATCGGCCTGATGCCCGACGGCGGCTCGACCCTGTTCGTGCCCGCCGCGGTCGGGAAGGCCCGGGCCTTTGAGATGGCACTGCTCGGCGAGCGCGTGCCCGCGGGCGAGGCCGTCGAGTGGGGCCTGGTCAACCACGTCCACCCCGACGCCTCGCTGATGGACGAGGCCGAAGCGCTGGTGAGCAGACTCGCCGCGGGCCCCACTCGCTCGTACGCGGCCTCCAAGCAGGCGCTCAACAACATGCTTTACCCGGACCTCGAGGGGCAGCTTGACCTCGAGGCCGAGCTACAGCACGCCCTCGCGCGCACCAAGGACTTCCAGGAGGGCGTGCTGGCTTTCGTGGAGAAGCGCCAGGCGGCGTTCGAAGGCGCCTGAATTCGGGTCATCCGTCACGAAGTGGAGGAGGCGGCCGTACCGCAGATATGATCCCGCGCGCCTTGCCCGCCGGCATGCCACGACGCCTGCTCATCGCCGTCCTCGCCACGGGCCTGCTGGCGATCCTGGTGGCGGCGCCCTCTGCCTTCGCCGACGCCTTCACGCCGGAGTCGGGCGGATCGCCGAACGCCGACGACATCGACACGCTCTACAAGATCACCACCTACATCGGGTTGGTGATCTTCCTCATCGTCGAGGGGACGCTGCTCTGGTCGCTGTTTCGCTTCCGCGCCCGGCGCGGCGGGCCCGAGGCGGCTCAGATTCGCGGTAACACCCCGCTCGAGCTCGGCTGGACGCTCGGCGCTGCGCTCATCCTGGTGGTGCTGACCGTCGTGACCTTCCTCTATCTCGGCGACATCGAGAACCCGCCGGCCTCGGGGCCGAACGGTCTGCGCGCCTCCCAGGCCCAGTTCGCCTCGATCGACCAGCCCAACCCGCCCACGAGCGGAGGGCCGAGCCTGCGCGTGAAGGTGGTGGGCCAGCAGTATCTGTGGCGTTACGACTACGGCGAGGGCAACGACCTCTTCGCCTACGAGGAGATGGTGGTGCCGGTGGACACCACGGTCGTTCTCCAGATCACCGGCACCGACGTGATCCACTCGTGGTGGATCCCCAAGCTCGGCGGCAAGGCGGACGGCATCCCCGGCCACGTGAACGAAACCTGGTTCAAGATCCCCGGCAAGCTCGCCGGCACCACCTTCCGCGGCCAGTGTGCCGAGCTCTGTGGCGCCAACCACGCCGACATGCGCGCCAGGGTGCGTGCGGTCACACCCGACGAGTTCGAGGATTGGATCCGGCAGCAGCGCGACGACATCCAGGACGCGCGCGACGACCTGGCCGAGCAGCGCCGCCAGCGTGAACAGGAAGACCAGTGATGGAAGCCCGAACCTCCGCCCCCAACACCATCGCCCGGCCCGAGGTGATCGTCCACGGCATCGAGACGCCGCCGCGCGGCTGGTTGGCGTGGCTCACGACCACCGATCACAAGAAGATCGGGATCCTGTACATCGCCACCGCGTTCGTATTCCTCCTTATCGGAGGCGTGGAGGCGCTGATCATGCGGCTGCAGCTGGCGCAGCCCAACGGCACGCTCGTGCAGCCCGAGACCTACAACGGGCTCGTGACCATGCACGGCACGACGATGGTCTTCCTCTTCGTCGTGCCGCTGATCGCCGGCTTCGGCAACTACCTGGTCCCGCTGATGATCGGGGCGCGCGACATGGCGTTCCCCAAGCTCAACGCCCTGTCGTACTGGCTGACCCTGTTCGGCGGTGTCGCGTTCTACTGCAGCGTCTTCTTCGAGCCGCCAGAGGCGGGCTGGACGATGTACGCGCCGCTCTCCGACGATCTCTACTCCCCCAGCGGCGGCGTAGACGCGTGGATCTTCCTGATCCACCTCACCGGCCTCTCCTCCCTCGTGGGCGCGGTCAACTTCGTCGCGACGATCCACAACATGCGCGCGCCAGGCATGAGCTGGGGGCGCATGCCCCTGTTCGTCTGGACGATCCTCGTGTTCGCCTACCTGCTGATCGCCGCCCTGCCGGCCATTGCCGCCGCGGTCACGATGCTGCTCACCGACCGCCACTTCGGCACCGCCTTCTTCGACCCCACCGGGGGCGGTGATCCGCTGCTGTGGCAGCACCTGTTCTGGTTCTTCGGCCACCCCGAGGTCTACATCCTTGTGCTGCCCGCCTTCGGGATGATCTCCGAGATCCTGCCGGTGTTCGCGCGCAAGCCGATCTTCGGCTACAAGGCGATCGCCGCGGCCACCGTGGCCATCGCCTTTCTGGGGCTGCTCGTGTGGGCCCACCACATGTTCGCCACGCCGACGGCCACGGTCGTGCTGGCCTTCTTCATGCTCTCGTCGTTCACCATCGCGGTTCCCACGGGGATCAAGATCTTCAACTGGATCGCCACCCTGTGGCGGGGCTCGATCGTCTACAAGACGCCGCTCTACTTCGCCGCCGCCCTGCCCGCGCTGTTCGTGATCGGCGGGATCTCGGGCATCCAGCTGGCCATCTTCCCGGTCGACTGGCAGCTGCACGACTCCTACTTCGTCGTCGCCCACTTCCACTACACGATCTTCGGCGGCGGAGTGTTCGGCTACTTCGCCGGGCTCTACTACTGGTGGCCGAAGATGACCGGCCGCATGCTCTCGGAGGGCCTGGGCAAGCTGTCCTTCTGGCTGATGTTCGTGGGCTTCAACGTGACCTTCCTGATCCAGCACTCGGCCGGGCTGTCCGGCATGCCGCGCCGGGTTTACGACTACGCCGACGAGCTCGGAGTCGGCTGGTACAACCTGATCTCCACGGTCGGCTCGTTCATCCTGGGCGTCGGCGTGCTGATCACCGTCGCGAACATCGTGTGGTCGCTCAAGCACGGCAAGAAGGCGGGCAATGATCCGTGGAAGGGCAACACGCTCGAGTGGTTCACGAGCTCCCCGCCCCCGCCCAACAACTTCGACGTGGTCCCGCGCGTGCGCAGCGTCGAGCCGATGAAGGACATCCGGCGCGAGGTGCTGGCCGGGGCCAAGCCGGCGGAGACCGTGGCGCAACCGGCAGCGCCGCGCAGCGTCTAGCAGTGAGACGCCTAGCGCTCCTCACCGCGCTCGCCACCTTCGCCCTGATTCTCGTCGGAGGTGTGGTGCGCGTGTCGGACTCGGGTCTGGGCTGCGGCCCCGCCGGGTCGGGCTTCAGCGGCTGGCCCTTCTGCAACGGGGATGTCGTGCCCGGCGTCAACCTCAACTCGATCATCGAATACACCCACCGTGCGCTGGCCATCGTGGTGGGCTTCATGATTCTCAGCCTGTTCGTGCTGGCCTGGCGCCGCCGGCGCGAGCTGCTGCCCGCCACGGGCGCGCTGCTGGTGCTGGTGATCGCCCAGGGCGCGCTCGGCGGCCTGACCGTCGAGGAGAATCTCCATGAGGCCTACGTGGCGGCCCACCTGGGCCTGGCCATGCTGCTGCTCGGCGTTCTGATCTACATCGTCCGCGCCACGCGCGGCACGCGGCCGGTGGAAGGCGGCCCGCGCGTGCTCGCGATCGTCGCCACGGCCGCGGTCTTCTGCACGATCGTGGCCGGGGGCTACATGGCCGGGACCCAGAACTACGGGCGCGCCGACTATCAGCTCGGTGACGGCGCCCACCACGCCTGCGGCAAGCAGTTCCCCTCGTGCAACGGCGAGTTCATGCCCTTCGGTCAGTCGAGGCTGGTCGACATCCACCTCACCCACCGCTTCTTCATGTACCTGGCCTCGATCCTCGTGATCGCCCTGGTGGTGGTGGCGCTGCGCCGCCGCGTGGCGATGCGCTACGCGTGGATGCTGGCCGCGCTGCTCACGGTGCAGATCCTCGTGGGAGCGCTGAACGTCTGGCTCGACGAGTACGAGCTCTTGATCCTGGCCCACCTGACGCTGGGCACCTTGCTCTGGGCCACCTCGCTGGGCATGACGCTCGAGCTTTCACCCGCGCGCGAGCGCGCGCCACGCCGCACCGAGGCGGTGGCGGCATGAGCCAAGCAGTAGCGGTACGCGCCGGCTGGCGCACCGTCGCGGCGGACTACTTCGACATGTGCAAGCCGAAGGTGCAGTCGCTGCTGCTCTTCACCACTGTCACCACCATGTACGTGGCCGGCGATCCCTCGCTCGGCCTGGTGGCGCTCACCTGCCTCGGCGGGGCGCTCTCGGCGGGCGGCGCCGGCGCGATCAACCACGCCCTCGACCGCGATCTTGACCGGCTGATGAAGCGCACGGCCGACCGCCCGGTGGCCAGCGGGCGCGTGTCGCCCGCCGCCGCGATCGTCTTCGGGGTCCTGCTCGGGTGTGCCTCCTTCGCCCTGCTGTCCCTGACGGTCAATCCGCTGGCCGCGGTGCTGTCCATGACCGGGCTGCTCGGCTACGTGCTCGTCTACACCATGTGGCTCAAGCGCACCACGCCGCAGAACATCGTGATCGGCGGCGCGGCCGGCGCGGTCCCGCCGCTCGTGGCCTGGGCCGCCGTGACGGGCGAGCTGTCGGGCACGCCGCTTTACCTGTTCGCGATCGTCTTCTTCTGGACTCCTCCCCACTTCTGGTCGCTGTCACTGCTGATGAAGGACGAGTACGCGCGCGCCGGCGTGCCCATGCTCCCGGTGGTGCGCGGCGAGGCCGAAACGCGCCGTCAGATCATGCTCTACACCGTCCTGCTCTATGCGGTCAGCCAGCTGCCCTTCTGCGCCGGCGCCTTCGGCATGACCTATCTGGTGTGCTCGGTGGTGCTCGGGGCGGCCTTCATCTTTGGGGCCTGGCACCTGCTGCGCCGGCCCGAGCGACGCACCGCGCTGCGGCTCTACCTCTTCTCGCTGGCCTACCTGGCGCTGCTGTTCGGGGCCATGGTGGTAGACACCCGGCTCATCTGACGTTACCGACAGGAACGGTTGCGGCGCCATTGCCCGCGCCGTTGGCGTTTCCGTCCGTGAAGACCTCCACGCGGTTGCGACCCGCCGCCTTCGCGGCGTATAGGGCTCGATCGGCGCTTCGCACCAGGCCTATGGCATCCAAGGCGTGAATCGGCAGCACGGCGAGACCGAGACTCGCGTTGATCTCTCGCTGGACGGACGGCACGCGGATGCGCGCGACCGCAGTTCGCAGGTTCTCGGCCGCGACGCGCGCCCCTTCGGCGTCGGTTTCCGGAAGCAGCAGCAGGAACTCCTCGCCGCCCCACCGCGAACAGAAGTCGTTGGGGCGAAGGGTGGTGCGCAGGGTTGCCCCCACGGCCGCCAGCACCTCGTCGCCGGCCCCGTGGCCGTAGAGGTCGTTGACCTGCTTGAAATGATCGAGGTCCAACACGATCGCGGCCAGAGGTGCGCTCTCGTTCGCATCCGCGACCATGCGCTTCACCGCGTCGTTGGCGGAGCGTTGGTTGGCCAGTCCCGTGAGCTCGTCCGTGCCGGCGCGCTGCTCGGCGATCGCCAGGTTGCGCAGGTTGGCGAGGATCGGCGCGGCCTGCGCCACAGACAATCGCATCGTCTCTCGCTGATCCGTGGCCATGGAGCCCTCGGGTAGGGCCAGGACCGATCCCAAGACCTCGCCGCCGACGAGCAGCGGCTGGCAGGCGCTGGGGCCGAGCTTGCCGCACACGTCGCACTGCATGAGTGGCGCCTCGCCATCCGTACGGTTCTGCTGCTCGCCGGTGCGTACCGCCAGGCAACTGCGTGGTCTTGCGTCCTCGAGCTCCTTGGCCAGCGGACCACCGGCCTGAACGGGTGTTCTGGGCTCGAGGCGGTCCGCGCTGTTGTTGCGGCCCAACACCGTGACGTCAGCCCCGCTCAGCGAGCGTTCGAGATGGCGCTTGAGTAGTCCGTAGGCCTCGTGTTCGCTTTCGGTCATCTGCATCGCTTCGCTGAATTCGGTCTGCTGATCGAGCTGATGCTCTTCGCGCTCGCGATGGTCGACCATGTTGTTCAGTAGAAGCCCGAGCTCGGTCAGCTCGTCATGGCCCGCCGGCTCGAGGCGCTGGTCGGTGCCGCCCTTTGCCACCTCGGCGGCAAACCGCGAGTAGCCGCGTGCGCGCGGCACGATGCTCCTGGTGAGCCACGCGATCACGCCCAGGGTGCCGAGCAGCGCGACCAGAGACCCCCCGATCAGAAGAACCAGCGTGTTGCGATGGTCGGCGCGGGCGCGCTCGCTGATGGAGCGTGCCTCACGAGCCTCGAGTTCCACGAGCGCGTCCGCCCGGGCGACCATGCGATCGAAGAGGACCGAGATGACCGCAGCGAGCCGGTCCTTTCTCGCACCCACCGCCCCCGTTTCCTCCTGGTAATCGAGAGCGCCACCCGCGCGAAGCTGCTCGAACTCCTCCAGGCCGCGGCTCACCTCACGCACCGGCGCGATTTGATGGCCCTCCCGGCCCTGCTGCAGCTCTACCCGCACCTGGACCAGAGCGGCGTCGAGTGCCGGGAGCAGACGCCGGTCGAGCTGGGCGCTGACCCCTTCCGTGACCTGCCGGTTGTCGGTGAGCACTGCCCGCAGTGCCGCCACCTCGACAGCGGAAAGGGCGCGCGAGAGCCTCGCCGACTCCAGGGTATGGCGATACCCATGGCTATAGAGCTCATTCACCTGCCCGTTCATGCGGCTCACGCCGATTGCGCCGATCACGCATACCGACGCCACGAGCGGGATCACGAGCAGCGCCACCACGCCGAAGCGGCGCCCGATCGTCAGGCGGGGGAGCGCCCGGCCTCCGGCATGAGCAGAGCGGGCACCCTCGCCGCGGCGCGGTTCATTGGCAGAGGCCACTGTGGTTTGTATCGACCCCCGCGAGCACTTCCTTGACCCGTTCCGGACGGCTACCCCACGCGACGGATCAGCGCCTCGATTTCCACGGGTGGCGCCGGGCGCGCGAAGTAGTACCCCTGAGCCGAGCCGCAGCCCAGCGCCTGGGCTTCGACTGCCTGCTCGGCGGTTTCCACACCCTCCGCCACCACCTCGAGACCGAGCGCAGTCGCCATCGCCGCGATCGCGCGGACGATCGCGGAGTCATCCTCTTCCGCGCCGAGGTTCATCACAAAGGACCGGTCGATCTTGAGCACATCGATCGGGAAGCGCTGGAGGTGGCTCAGCGAGGAGTAGCCCGTTCCGAAGTCGTCCAGCAGGATCTTTACGCCGAGCGAGCGCAGCTCGCGTAGAGAGGCGGCCGGTACGCCCGAGTCCTCGATCAGCGCGGTCTCGGTGAGTTCGATCGCGAGGTCCCCGGCCCCCAGGCCCGTCTCCGCCAGCACCTGCCTGACGATCTGGGGCAGCTCCACCTGGGCGAGTTGCCGGGCGCTCACATTGACGCTCACCGGCAGGGGCGCCTGTCCGCCGAAGCGCGCGCGCCAACGGCACGCCTGCTCACACGCCTCTCTCAGGGTCCACGCACCGATCTGCAGGATCAGGGCGCTCTCCTCGGCGATCGGGATGAACTCCCCCGCCGAGAGGAGCCCACGCTCGGGGTGCTGCCATCGCACAAGCGCTTCGACCGATTGCAGAGCGCCGCCGTCGAGCGCCACGATTGGCTGGTAGTGAAGCCGGAGCTCTCCCGCCTCCAGCGCCCGGCGGAGCGCCCGCTCGATCTCGACGCGCTCGAGAGCTCGAACGCGAACCCTCTCGTCGAAGACCTCCCAACCCCCCGAGCCGTGCGCCTTGGCTCGATACATCGCGATGTCCGCGTCGCGAAGCAGATCCTCCGCGTCGCGATGTGCAGCGTTCGCGAGCGCAATGCCGATGCTCGCGGTCACGACGTACTCCTTGCTCCCGACGACGAAGGGGCTGAGGAGCACCTGCTGGACTCTCTCCGCGATCCGCACCGCGTCGGCTTCCGATGCGAGGTCTTCGCAGAGCACGACGAACTCGTCGCTGCCGACCCGCGCCAGCGTGACCTCCTCGTCGCCGATGCGCGCGAGCGTGTCGCTTGCTCGCAAGGCTTTTTTCAGTCGGTCCGAAACGTCCCTCAGGAGCTGGTCCCCGGCGCTGTGCCCCAGAGTGTCATTGACATCCTTGAACCTGTCGAGGTCCAGGAACAGGAGCGCAGCGAACGAGGCACGGCGCTCGGCGCGCGCCAGCGCAAGCTCGAGACGATCGCGGAAGAGCACTCGGTTCGCCAGTCCGGTCAGGGTGTCGTGCGTCGCCTGGTGGGCTATCTGCTCCTGCGCGCAGATCCGCTCGCTTACGCGTCCAAGGTGTCTGCCCACTTGAGCCATCAGCTCAAGCAGGGCAACGTCGGGGGCGAGGGCCATCGGAGTGAAGAACTCAAGAATCGCCTTCATCTCACCGTCCGCGTGGATGGGGAACGCGAAGGCTCCGCGAACGCCAAGATCCCGACCGGGGAGGTTTGGATCTTTCGTCACATCGGTGATCCACACCGCCGTACCGGTGTCGAGCACGCGGCCCGGAAGCCCAGTCTCCTCGGAGAATGCCGATTGCTCCATCAGGCGGCGAAACGCCGCAAACCGATCCGGCTGATCGATGTGCCAGCCCGGAATCGGTACGAAATTTCCGGAGGAGGGCTCGCGCACATATGCGTGCCCCAGGGGCCAACTCGTGTGGGCGCATACGGCATGGACAGCACCCTGAAACGCTGTCCCCAGGGTCGAGCTGCGGTTGGAGGACGCGACCACCGCCTCGAGCAGCACGAGTTCCTGCTGCTTGTCATACAGCGCCCGGGTCGTCCGCTCCGCGATCTCGTCCCCCTCCGCGCGCGCAAGCCGCTCGCGTCGCAGCCGCCTCTCGATCACCTTGAGCTTGACCTCCGCGGATGGAGGTTGCTCCCGAAGCAACTCTGACCTCATGGCGCCAAGGCGAGCTCGAGCTCGCACTGGTCGTCGCCACGCTTCATGCACAACGGCTGCTCGATCGTCAGCCGCTCGCCGTAGTGGTCCGCCGCCCCAAGGAGGAGACCCTCAGCGAAGGCGCACAACTTCCGCGGAGACCGATAACCCATCACGAGAACCCCATCGCGAACCTCGAAGTCGAACTCTGGGACGTCGGCGCCCGGGTAGAGCTTCCGCACCTCCGGATGGATGATGTCGTTTAGGGTGAGCACGAACGATTGCGTGGAGTCGTGAGGCTCGAAGAGCTGGGGGTAGCGCTCTGCAAACAGCGGCAACGCGTTGCGGCCAAACCATAGGACCACGTCGTCGGCCGGCATGGCGAGGGTCTCCGCGGCCGCGCTGACGAGCTTCACGAAGTCCTCGTCCGGGTAGCCGCCGAGAGAGGTGTAGACCCCGTTCAGCTCACTCGCATCGAGGAGCCGGTCCCAGGTGTCTTCGCCGAAGTCCCGGGCCACCAGTCGTTCGAGCAGATTGAAGACGACGCCCTTCACCGCGTCCCCGACGGGTAGAAAGCAGCGATTACCCTGCCGCGGGAACGAGGGTGCATAGGTGGGTTATCGGCATGTGCCCCGAATTCTCGCCCCCGGAGATGCGTTTTCGGGGCCAAGCGACGCCGGCAGAGGTTGTCGGCAGGGCCAGCCTGGGCAATACTTACCAGCGTGGCTACGGAGTCCGTAGCGTCTTTTCTGGACCTCTCTGAGGAAGAAGGCGGGGTCGAAGCCGGGGCAGCGCTCCAAGCTCTGCTCGAGTGTGATGAGGAGGTCTCGCAGACCGGTAGCTGGCTCTTGCGCGTCGACACGAACCAGCTGCGGTGGTCGGAGAACCTCTACCGCATCTTCGGACTCGAGCCGGGAGAGATCACGCCCACACCGGACTACGTGCTCGAGCGGGCGCATCCTTACGAGCGGGAGGCCGATTCCCCAATGGAGGGCAGGCCCGTGCCGGTGGAGTACCGGATCGTGCGCCCCGACGGCGCGGTGCGGCACCTCCGCGCCAGCGAGACGGTGGTTGGGAAAGGCAAGCAGCCCCGACAACGCGTGGGATCGGTGCAGGACATCACCGACTGGCACCGCGCAGAGCGCACGATTGCGGCCCACCTCGCGGTGGCCGAGGCCCTGGCCGACTGGCCGTCTTTCGAGGAGGGGGCGACCAATCTGCTGCGAAAGCTCGGCATGGCGTTGGACTGCTTGGCCGGCGTGCTGTGGATACCCGACGGCAACGTCCTGGTGGCCCACGTCATCTGGCGATCGGACACGATCGACGTCACCGAGCTCGAATCGGTCATCCGCCAGCTCCGCCTTCCTCGTGGGGTAGGCCTCGCGGGGCAGGTGTGGGCAACCGGGACGCCGCAGAACGTCCGTAGCCTGCAGGAGGACCCCCGCTTCCCGGCGGAGGCAGTGGCCAACCTGAGCGGCGCGGTGGGGCTGCCCGCCATCCACGCCCGGGAGGTGTTGGCCGTGCTCGAGTTCTGCTGCGAGCCGGTGAGCGTGGACGTGACCGATCGGCTCCTGCGGTCGCTGACGGGCATCGGCTACGAGCTCGGGGAGTTCCTGGCCCACCGCCGAGGAGAGCTCAAGCCGGCCGCGCTGACCCCGCGCCAGCTCGAGGTCCTTCAGCTCGCCGCGCAGGGATGCGACGGCAAGGAGATCGCTGCGCAGCTCGTGGTTAGTCCCGCCACGGTCCGGACCCACTTCGGCCGAATATATGACAAGTACGGCGTCTCCGACCGCGCCGCGGCCGTCGCCAAGGCACTCCGCGACGGGCTGATCGAGTAGCCCGGCCCGCACTTGCGTACGTCATTTGGCTTACGTCATTTGGCTAGCGGCACCCACCCTTCGTTTGCCCTAGTCCCAAGACCCTCGCTTTGCCCTCTCTTTCCTTAGGCGCGCCTTTTCGATACATGGCCTATGGGGTCAATCCCTCCCGCCCCCGTCGTCCTGCCGCGCTGCGCGGATGTTCGGACGCTCGCGGGCCAGGAGGCCCTCGAGGCCATGTTCGCCACCGCTCCTGTGGGCCTCGGCTTCGTGGACCGCCGGCTTCGGTGGGTCAGGCTCAACGAGGCGCTGGCGTCGATCACGGTCTTGCCTCGAGTGCTGCCGCTGTGCGGGCACGCCCTTGACAGCGGTCAGCCGGTCGTCAACCAGGAGATATTGGAGCCTGGACCGGAAGGTGCGACCCAGACCTGGCTTGCCAGCTGCTACCCGGTCGGGTTCGACGCGGAGAACATCGGGATCGGCGTCGTCCTGGTGGACGTGACAGACAGGCACCACGAAGCCGACGAGTTTCACTCGACCTTGATGAGCACGTTCCGAACCCCCGCGGCAGAGACGGTCCTCGGCTGGAGCGAGCAGGATGACCAGACACGCCAACTGGACGCCTACACGTGGGTCGGGCGCACCCGTGACGCGCTCTACGAGGGCCGGCTGGTCCTGTATTCGCAGCCGATCGTCCCACTGACGGGGGGTGAGCCCAGCGAGGAGCTCCTTCTGCGAATGCTCGGGCGCGAAGGCGAGATCATCCGCCCTGCCGCGTTCCTGCCCGCCGCGGAGAAGTACGGGCTCATCGGGGAGATCGACCAGCAGGTCGTGACCCAAGCCGCCCAGCTGGCCGCGCGCGGCCGAAGGGTGCAGGCCAACCTCTCGGCGAAGTCCGTGTCGAGCCCCGTGCTGCTCCCGCTGATCGAGCACTCGCTGTGCGAGGCGGACGCGGACCCTTCCAACCTCGTCTTCGAGGTCACCGAGACGGCGCTGATGGAGGACTTCGAGGCCGGCAAGATCTTCGCGCGGGGTGTGGCAGATCTGGGATGCGACCTCGCGCTCGACGACTTCGGCACAGGCTACGGGAGCCTCACCCGCCTCAAGCGGCTGCCCGCCAAGTACCTCAAGATCGACATCGAGTTCGTACGCGACTTCGCGTCGAGCTCGGGTAGCCGCCACGTGGTCGAGGCGATTACCGGCCTGGCCAGGCGTTTTGGCCAGCAGACCATCGCCGAGGGCGTCGAGGACCATGAGACGCTGGCCCTCCTGCAGGACACCGGCGTCGACTTCGCCCAGGGCTACCACCTGGGCCACCCGCTCCCCTGGCCGAGGCAGCATGATGCGGGGAGGATCAGCAGACAGGAACGGGGCCGCTGCCGACACGGAGAACGACAGCCAGGTGGCCCGCGATGCCGACCAGACTCGGTCGGACGCGGACCAGACCGTCTCCGACGCGGATCAGACCAGGTCGGACACCGACCAGCGGGACGCGGAGCTCGATCAAGCCTCCTCCGAGAGCGATCAAGAGCTCGCAGACTCCGATCAGAAGGCCTCCGACAAGGACCAACGGGCAGCCGATGACCACCTCGCCGATCGCCCTGCCGACACGGAGCGGCTACGCGAACACAAGGCGACGACGGCCAAGCGAAAGCTCGCCACCGTCGAACGGACCGCCACCGCCGTACTTCGCAGTCAGGCCGCAGCTGAGCGGCTCGACGCGGCCGAGCGCCGTGAGGAGGCGAGTCGGTTGCGCGACCTCGGCGCGGAGGCGCGGGACCGCGCGGCCGAGGAGCGCGATCTCCAGGCTGCGCAGGCGGAGCCGACAGGTCCGGGAGCCGAGGCCCGTGCGCGTGCGGCCGCCGACCGTGCGCGAGCCGCCCTCGACCGGGAGCGCGCCGCCGCCGAGCGGGAACAGGCGGCCATCGATCGGCAACTGGTCCGGGCCGCCCTGGCGGAGGCCCACCTCGACGAGCTCACCGGTACCTTCCGGCGCGGGCAGGGGGCACTCGCACTCAAGCACGAGCTCGAGCGCGCCCGACGCTCGGGTGGCCAGCTGGTGCTCGCGTTCGTGGACGTCGATGGGCTCAAGGAAGTGAACGACCGCGACGGCCACGCTGCCGGTGACGCCCTGCTGATCGACGTGGTGGAGACGATCCGCTCCCAGCTGCGGTCCTACGATCCGGTCGTTCGCTTTGGTGGCGACGAGTTCGTCTGCGCCGTCTGCGACCTCGACCTCGACGGCGTTCGCCACCGCTTCAACGCGATCAACAGAGAGCTCGGTCGCAGACGGGAAGGGGCCTCGATCAGCGTCGGCTTGGCGGAGCTTCAGAGCGGCGACACGCTCGAGGATCTCACGGCGCGTGGCGACGCGGCGCTGTACGAGGTAAAGCGCCACCGCCAGGCGCCGGACCCCGTAACCGCGTAGTCCGCGCCTAGCCCGGCCGCGAGCGCTGGCGCACGAGCTCCTGCCCCAGCGGCAGCACGCCACCCTCGAGGCCCTGGTCGGCGCGGATCACGTGCATGACGGCGTTGATCAGGGCGAGGTGGGTGAAGGCCTGCGGGTAGTTGCCGAGGTGGCGCCCGGTACGCGGGTCGATCTCCTCGGCGTACAGGCCGAGCGGGCTCGCGTAGGCGAGCAGCTTCTCGCACAGCTCGCGCCCACGCTGGACCTCACCGATCTCCACCAGGGCGCTCAGACCAGCCAGAAGGAGCAGATCGTGAACGATCCCTCCTCTCCCGAGAGCCCGTCGTCGGTCTCGCTGGACGCGGTACCGCAGCACCAGGCCGTCCTCGGTCAGCTCGTCGGCGATCGCCAGCACGGTGGCGCGGATGCGCTCGTCATCGGGGGGCAGGAAGCGGGTGAGGATCGTGAGCAGGACCGACGCGTCGAGGGCGTCGGTGTCGTAGTGCTGACAGAACACACCGCGCTCGTCGACGCCGTTCTCGAGGATGTCGTTCTTGGATCTCCTCGGCCGCCGACTGCCAGCGCGTCGGCGTAACTCGAGCTCGTCACGCATCTCGGCCAGGCGGGCACCGCGATCGGCAGCCACCCAGCACATCAGCTTGGGACGACGTGAAGTGCTTGGGATCGCCGCGGATCTCCCATATCCCGCGGTCGGGCTCGCGCCACTTCTCGAGCGCTGTCTCCACCTGCTTCTTGAGCATCGGCCAGAGCCGCTCGGGCAGGTGGTCGCGGGACTTGGTGTGCAGGTACACGGAGTCGAGCAGAGAGCCCCACACGTCGTGCTGCTCTTGGGCGTAGGCGCCGTTGCCGATGCGGACCGGCCGCGCGCCCTCGTACCCGGACAGATGGTCGATCGTGTCCTCGGTCAGGCGGGCCGCGCCATCGATGCCGTACATGATCTGCAGGACGCCCTCCTCGCCCTCGGCCACGTCGGCGATGAAGTAGAAGAAGTCGTTGGCCTCCCAGTCGAAGCCGAGCGTGTACAGCCCCCACAGCATGAGCGTGGCGTCCCGGATCCAGGGTGAAGCGGTAGTCCCAGTTGCGCTCCCCGCCCGGGCCTCTCGGGGAGGGACGTGGTGGCGGCGGCGACCAGGGCTCCGGTGGGCGAGTAGGACAGTCCCTTGAGCACGAGCGCGCTTCGTTGGAGGTAGGTGCGCCAGGGATGGTCGGGGAAGGTTCCGTGGTCGAGCCAGTGCTGCCAGTGGTGGGCCGTCCAGACGAGACGGTCGTAGGCAGCCTCGTAGGTCTCCGGCGCCGGGTGGTCGGACCACGAGAGCGCCACGAACAGCGTGTCGCCCTCCTTCATCAGCGTGCGGCCGGTGGCCCGCGGGCCCTCGAAGCCGATGTTCATGTCGGTGATCAGCCCGAGCTGGAGGTCGACGTCCGGGCACTTGCAAGTGGCTTCCCGATAGCCGGACCCGGTGTACTCCCAGTCGCCGG
>CAVSJF010000007.1:0-974429 GCA_963728155.1 uncultured Thermoleophilaceae bacterium
GAGCGCATCGGCCAGCACCAGCCCCGGGAACCCCGCGCCCGCTCCCACATCGGCGATCGCGCCGGCGGCGGCCAGCTCCGGCACCTCCAGGCCCGAGAGCGAATCCGCGACGTGCACGTCCGCAGCGGCTGCCGGGTCGGAGACGGACGTATGGGGATCCGGCTCCGCCGCGAGCGCCTCCAGCAGGCGCTCGAGCGAGCGTTTCACGTTTTACGGCCGCAGCGGCGGGGTGACGACCAGGCGGCGATCGGGCTCGTCGCCCTCGCTGTGGGTCTCGACGTCGGTGCGGTCGCTAAGGTAGTTGTGGACGGCCTTGCGCTCGGGCGCGCGCATCGGCTCGAGCTCGACCGGGCGGCCGAAGTACAGGGCGTCCGCCACGGCCCGGTCGGCCGCGCGCTGCAGCGCCGCCTCGCGCCGCTCGCGGTAGCCCGCCGCGTCCACCAAGACCTGCTTGCGCTCCTCGCGGCCCTGGAACGCGGCGCGCAGGCCAGGTGCTGGAGCGCGTCGATCGTTGCCCGTGCTTGCCGATCAGCAGGCCGAGGTCCTCGCCGTTGACGGTGGCGCGGATCTCGTCCGCCGTCTCGTCGATGTCGACGGTCGCCCGCAGGCCCGAGCCGCGTCACGCGCGCGACCAGCGCGCGGACCCGCTCGGCGGGCTCGTCCGGGATCGCGCTCCGCCGCCTCGCGCCAGGCGTCGACGTCGACCTCGGCGCGCACCCGGCCGGTCCGCTCCCGTCCTCGAGCACCTCGAAGCTGCACGCGTCGGCGGTGAGGCCCGGGAAGCGCGGCTCGAGCTCCTTGACGGCTGCCCACTTGGCCTCGCCGAGGCTGTCGCCCGTGCCCTCGGCAACCGGTCGCGGTCCACACGTCGGTCGCTACCGCCGGCGGCCGGAGCGCTTCTTCTTCTTGCGCGGCGAGGGCGGGGGCTTCGCCCGGGCGCCGTTCCCGCGCCGTCGCGGCGCCGCCGTCTCCTCCTTGGCCTTCTCCTTCCCTTGCGCGCCTTCTCGTTAGCGCCGGCTTGCCGTCCGCGCCGGCGGTCCGGACCGCGGCGCGGCGGCTTGCCGCGCGCCGGCTTGCCGCGCGCCGCCGCAGGCCCGTCCTCGCACGCGGTCGGCGGCGGGCTTCGGGAACAGCTTGCTGCACGAGCAGCTGCTGGCCGATCGTCCAGACGTTCGTGGTGATCCAGTAGACGATCAGGCCCGCCTCGAAGTTGATGATGAAGCGATGAAGACGAACGGCAGCGCGAGCATGATCCGGCGCTGGGTCTTGTCGGCGCTGATCGCCGTGACCAGGCTGGCGGCAGCTGCGTGCCGATGTAGAGCACGATCAGCACGCCGAGCAGGACCGGGCTCGCGTGACCTTCTCGGCCAGGTCGTCGATGAAGAAGAAGCTCTGGTTGCCGGCGATGTCCTGCCTGGAACTCGTCGCTGCGCAGCAGGTAGAAGAGCGAGATGAAGAACGGGATCTGGAGCAGGAGCGGGAGGCAGGACCCGAGCGGGTTGACCTTGTGCTCCTGGTAGAAGCCCATGATCTCCTGGTTCATGCGCTGGCGGTCGTCCTTGTAGCGCTCCTGGATCTTCTTCATCTCGGGCTGCAGCCGCTGGAGCCGCTGCATGGACTTCACGCCCTTGAAGGTCAGCGGCAGGATCGCGAGCCGGACCGTGAAGGTCAGCAGGATGATCGACAAGCCCCAGCTGCCTCGAAGTCGCCGAGCAGGTCGTGCCAGAACTCCAGGATCGCCTCGCAGGCGTCGATCAGCGGCTGGAGGACGTTGGCGATGAACATGGTAGGCATGAGGCTCCGGGCGGGGCGGAAGAGCGTCTGGTCCTCGACGAAGTCGACGCCGCCGTGGCTCCAGGGGTTGCAGCGGAGAAGGCGCCAGGCGGCGAGACCGACCCCGCGGAGGACACCGTAGCGGCGGATCGCCTCGACGGCGTACTGGGAGCAGTCGGATGGTACTTGCAGCGGCGCGGCAGGGCGGGGGACATGACCCGCTGGTAGAGGCGGATCGGCGCGCGCGACGACGCGGAGCCGGCTCACGCGCCGTCCTCCCGCCGCGCCAGCCCGGCCTCGGCCAGGAGCTCGCGCAGCGCCTCCTCGACCCCCCCCTCGCCGCCCTTCCTCGGCCAGCTGGCCGGCGTCCGGGCGCGCGACGATCACGAAGTCGTGGCCGCGGCGCGAGGTCCTCCGCGCCGGCCCAGAAGGCCTCGCGCAGCAGGCGCTTGACGCGGTTGCGCTCCACCGCGCCGCCGACCTTGCGGCCGACGGAGACGCCGAGCCGCGGCTCGCCGTCGCTCTCCGGCGCGGGAAGGCGTAGACGACGAGGTAGCGGCTCGCGTGCGAGCGGCCCTCGCGGTAGACGCGCTCGAACTCGCCGCTGCGCGAGAGCCGGCGGCGCTTGCGGCGCGGCCGCGCTCGGCCATCGCTAGGCGTGAGCCGCTTGCGGCCCTTGTCGCGGCGGCGCTTGAGGATCGGCGGCCGGCGCGCGTGCGCATGCGCGCGCGGAACCCGTGGGTGCGGGCGCGCTTGCGCTTCTTGGGCTGGTAGGTGCGCTTCATCGGGAGCCAGTCGCGGCTCGCGGCCGGGCAGCAGTAGGAGGGTACACGAGCCACCGCGGGAGCTTTTCCCGCCGTTGCGGAGCCGAACGGCCGTCCCGGTGCGGCGCCGGCGTGCACGTGAACCCGATCGTGTATGCACTCGGCGGTCCGAGGGCTGCACGCCGTTGCAGTCCCTCTCCCCCTACGCCGCCGACTTCGCCAAGCCCCCCCGGAGGGCCGCGCCCGCCCGTGCCCGAACAGCTCGAGACGATCTGGATCGACATCCGCGACGAGCTCCGGCGGCCACCCCGGACTTCAAGTTCCACATCTGGCTCGAGCCCCTGGAGCTCGCCGCGATGCGCGGCAACACGCTCTTCGTCCGCGCGCCCGACCACATCCGGACCTGGGTCAGGAGCGCTATCTGCCCCTGCTCGCCGGGCCGCCGCGGCGCGCTTCGACCGACGCGCCGTGGTCGAGATCGTCGACGGGGCTTGGGCCGCCGGCGACGCCGCCCCGGACACCCGCGGCGCACCCGCGCCGGAGCCCTCCCAGACCGGCTGAACCCGAAGTACACCTTCGAGCAGTTCGTGATCGGCGAGCGGCAACCGCTTCGCCCACGCCGCCGCGCTGGCCGTGGCGGAGCTGCCCGCCCAGGCCTACAACCCGCTCTTCATCCACGGCCCGCCCGGGCTCGGCAAGACCCACCTCCTCCACGCCATCGGCAACTACGTCGGGCGCTACGGGACGGGCTGCGCGTCCGCTACGCGACCGTCGAGGAGTTCACGAGCGAGTTCGTCGAGGCCGTCCGCGGAGCGGCGCACCGGCGATTCAAGGACCGCTTCCGCGGGGCGGACGTGGTGCTGATCGACGACGTCCAGTTCCTCGCCGGCGCAAGGCCAAGACCGCGCGAGGAGTTCTTCCACACCTTCAACGCGCTCTACGAGTCCGGCCGCCAGCTGGTGATCACCTCCGACCGCCCTCCCGACGAGCTGCCGGACCTCGAGGACGCGCCTGGCCGAGCGCTTCCGCTCCGGCCTCGTGGTCGAGCTCGAGCCACCCGGCGTCGAGGTCGCGCCGGGCGATCCTGCGCAAGCGCGCCCGCCTCGACGGCGTCGCGGTGTCCGACGAGGTGCTCGACGAGATCGCCGGCCGCGTCACGAGCAGCGTCCGCGCCCTCGAGGGCGCCCTGATCCGGGTGGTGGCCTACGCCTCCCTGCGCGGCGAGCCCGCCACGCCGAGCCTCGCCCGCGCAGGTGCTCGAGCGGCTCGGCGAGGACGGCGCCGCGGCCTCGAGCGGCTCTCGGAGATCCTCGACGCCGCGGCCGCCGAGTTCGGCGTCGCGCGAGCACGCTGCTCGCCCGCGACCGCCGCCCGGCAGTCGCCATGGCCCGCCAGGTCGCGATGTTCCTCGCGCGCGAGCTCACCGACCAGAGCCTGCCCGAGATCGGCCGCGGCATCGGCGGCCGCAACCACACCACCGTCCTCCACGCCGTCAACCGCGTCAGCGCCGGCGATGCGCACCGACGAGGCTGTGCGCAAGGCTGTCGACAACCTGCGCACGTCGACTCGGCCGGCACGGGCTTGACCGCCGCGGCGACTGCCAGAATCGACAGCTCCGCCATCGCTGCGACAGTCCACAGCCGCTTCCCGCTCGGCAAGCCGAATCCACCGCGCTGTCGACATATCCACAGCCCCTACTTCACTCCACTAGATCAGGTAGAGGACCGTTGAAGCTCACCGTTTCCCGTGAAACGTTCCTCGCGCAGCCTCGGCATCGCCGTGCGCGGCGTCTCGACCCGCAGCGCGATCCAGACCCTGTCCGGCGTGCTGATCCGAGTCGACGACGAGCCGGGCCGAGCTCCAGGCGACCGACATGGAGCTCGGCGTGCGCGTGCGGCTCGACGCGGCCGGCCGAGCGCGACGGCCGCCGTGCGTGCCCGGCCGGCTGCTGCTCGACGTCGTCCGGTCGCTGCCGAAGGACGACCTGTCGCTCGAGTACCGCAGCGCCCAGCAGGACGTCGAGGTCGTGTCCGGCTCGGCGACGCTTCCACCTGCGCACGCTGCCGGCCGAGGACTTCCCGAAGCTGCCCGAGGACCGGAGCGACGGCGGTCGCTGAGCGTGCCCGCGGCCGCGTTCGTCGAGACGATCGCCCGGGTGGCGCGCGCCGCCTCGCGCGACGAGACCCGGCCGCACCTCACCGGCGTGCTCGTCTCCGCCGCGGGCAGCGAGCTGCGGATGGTGGCCACCGACTCCTACCGCCTGGCGTCAAGGAGACGCGCTCGACGAGGCGCTCGAGGGCTCGCTCGAGGCGAACGTTCCGGCGCGAACGCTGCAGGAGCTGGGCCGGATCGCCGGCGCCGACGGCGCCGACGACGATCGACGTCGCCGCGCTCGAGAACCAGGTCGTGTTCACCGTCGGCGACGTGGTCGCTGTCGTCGCGGCTCGTCGAGGGCCGCTTCCCGAACTACCAGCAGCTGCTGCCCGAGTCCTACGAGCACGAGCTGCGGGTGAGCCGCGCCGAGCTGCTCGACGTGGTGCGGCGGATCAGCCTGCTGGCGCAGAAGAACGCGCCGCTGCGGCTGGCGTTCCGGAGGGCGCGCTCGAGGTGTCCGCGCAGACGCCCGGACGTCGGCGAGGCCAGCGAGTCGCTGCCCGTCCCGTTCAGAGGGCGAGACGCTCGAGATCGGCTTCAACCCGGAGTTCTTCCGCGACGGCCTCGAGAGCGCCGAGTCCGAGGAGCTCGTCCTGAAGCTGATCAGCCCGCTGCGGCCGGGCCTGATCCAGTCGGGCGACGACGGGCGGCTTCGTCTACCTCGTCATGCCGATCCGGCTGAACGTCTGAGGCCGAGCGCCGATGCGGGTCACGCCGCGCTCCGCGCTGCGCGACTTCCGCAACTACGAGCGCGCGCGAGCTCGAGCTCGGCGCCGGGCCTGACGGTGGTCGACGGGCCCGAACGGCGCCGGCAAGACGAACCTGCTCGAGGCGCTCTACTTCGGCTGCACCGCCCGCTCGCCGCGCACCTCCAACGAGCGCGAGCTGGTGCGCCGCGGGGCGTCGGTCGCGCGGGTGGAGGTCGACGCGCGCGGCGAGGACGGCGAGCCACCTGCTCGAGGTGGGCTTCGAGCCCGGCGAGCCCAAGCGCCTGCGCGTGGACGGCGCGCCTGTGGACAGCCTGTCGACGACCGCGCGCGCGGCCGCTGGTGGGCGTCTTCCTGCCCGAGCGGCTCGAGCTCGTGAAGGGCGCGCCCGTCGCGGCGGCGCGCCCACCTGGACCAGCTCGTCGGCCGCGCTGTGGCCGGCGCGTGCCGGCACGCGCGGCGCCTACTCGCGCGCGCTCGCGCAGCGCAACGCGCTGCTCGGCCGCATCCGCGCGCGGCTACGCCGGCCCGGCGCGCTCGACGCCTGGGACGCCGAGCTGGCCGCGTGCGGGGATCGCAGCTGATGGCGGACCGCGCGCGAGGCGGTCGGCCGTGCTGGCGGCGCCGTTCGCCGAGCTCGCCGGCCGAGCTCGGCCTGCCCGGGCCGGCGGAGCTGCGCTACCGGCCGCGCTCGGCGGCCGTCGGACGCCGACGGGCTCGCTGGCCGAGCTGGCCGAGCGCCGCGACGCCGACCTCGAGCGCGGCTTCACCGCGCACGGCCCGCACCGCGACGAGCTGCGGCTGCTCCTCGACGGCAGCCGCACTGCGCGCCTACGGCTCGCAGGGCCAGCAGCGGACGGCGCTGCTCGCGCTGCTGTTCGCCGAGCGCGACGCTGCTGGCCGACCGCCGCGCGGCGCGCCGCCGCTGATGCTGCTCGACGACGTGATGTCCGAGCTCGACGCCGCCGCGCCGCGAGCTGCTCGCCGAGCTGCTGCGCGGCGGCGGCCAGGCGGTGGTCACCGCCACCGAGGCCGAGCACGTCCCCGGCGCGGGCGACGCGGACG
The DNA here is from genome assembly GCA_963728155.1 of uncultured Thermoleophilaceae bacterium. Lineage (GTDB taxonomy): Bacteria > Actinomycetota > Thermoleophilia > Solirubrobacterales > Thermoleophilaceae > JACVRW01. Next base: position 6,464 of record CAVSJF010000007.1, read on the forward strand.
CGTGATCGAGCGTGAGCGGCCGGGACGGTCGAGCGCCCGGGGCTGGCGGCCGAGCGCGTGAGGCGCCGCGCGCCGCGGCCGCTCGCGACGGCCCTGCCGAGGCGCTGCCGGCGGCCGCCCGCGCCGGCGCTGCTGGCGCGCGTCCAGGCGCGTCTGGCCGGAGGTGGCGGGCGCCGGTGCTGGCGGCCGAGCCGAGCCCGTCTCCGAGCGCGAGGGGATCGTCACGGTGCGCTGCAGTCGGCGGTCTGGGCGCAGGAGCTGGAGCTGCTGGCGGGCGACCTCTGCGACCCGCCTGAACGCGCTCGGCTGACGCAGGCGCGCGCGTGGCCCGTCTGCGGTTTATCGTCGGTCCGGGGTCCCGTAACGCGCGGCGAACCGGCTGCGCCAAGAGCACGTTTTGTGCGATTTGCGGGGCTTTTGTAACGCTCGGAGCTGTCCGGCACGGGGGCTAGCCTGCTACATCAGCGGTCTACGTAACGCCCCGGTCCGTGAGCGCCACGCCGCGGCGCCGGGGTTTCTCACGGTCGCGGGCCGCCTCGGGCGTGCCGTCATGACGGAAGGAACGCTTGGCCAGAAGACCGGACAGGAGTAGGCCCAACGAAGGAGAGGCAAGGCACGGCAGCTACGGCGCCCAGGACATCACCGTCCTCGAGGGCCTCGAGGCCGTCCGCAAGCGCCCGGGCATGTACATCGGCTCGACCGGCACGCGCGGCCTGCACCACCTGATCTACGAGGTGATGGACAACTCGGTCGACGAGGCGCTGGCCGGCGAGGCCGACCACGTCGAGATCGTGATCCACCCCGACAACTGCGGTCACCGTCACCGACAACGGGCGCGGCATCCCGGTCGACATGCACGAGAAGGAGAAGCGCCCCGCCGCCGAGGTCGTGCTGACCGTGCTCCACGCCGGCGGCAAGTTCGGCGACGGCGGCGGCTACAAGGTCTCCGGCGGCCTGCACGGCGTCGGCGTCTCGGTGGTCAACGCCCTCTCCGAGTGGCTCGCACCTCACCGTCTGGCGCGACGGCTTCGAGTGGACGCAGTCCTACGAGCGCGGCAAGCCCAAGGGCGAGCTGAAGAAGGGCGCGAAGACCGACCGGCGCGGCACCAGCGTCACGTTCCTGCCCGACCTCGAGATCTTCGAGACGATCGAGTACGACCGCACGGTGCTCGAGCAGCGCTTCCGCGAGATGGCCTTCCTCACCAAGGGCCTGCGGATCGACTTCAGGGACGAGCGCGGCGAGCGCTTCGAGACGAGCTTCCAGTACGACGGCGGCATCGTCGACTTCGTCAACTACCTGCACTCGCCAGGGCACGCGCGACGCCGCTGCACCAGAAGGTCGTCTACATGCGAGGACGACGAGCGACGTCGGCGAGGTCGAGGTCGCGATGCAGTGGAACGACTCCTACCAGGAGGCGCTGCTCTCGTTCGCCAACAACATCAACACGCACGAGGGCGGCACGCACCTGTCGGGCTTCCGCTCGGCGCTGACGCGCACGATCAACGCGCTACGCGCGCCAGAAGGGCGAGCTCAAGGAGAAGGACCCGAACCTCACCGGGCGAGGACGTGCGCGAGGGGCTCACCGCGATCATCTCGGTCAAGATCGCCGACCCGCAGTTCGAGGGCCAGACCAAGACCAAGCTCGGCAACCCGCCGGTCGAGGGCTTCGTCCAGGCGGCCGTCAACAGGGGCCTGGCCGAGTTCCTCGAGGAGAACCCCGCCGAGGCCCGCGCGCATCATCACGCAAGGCGGTCGCAGGCGGCACGCGCCCGCGAGGCGGCCCGCAAGGCGCGCGACCTCACGCGGCGCAAGTCGGCGCTCGAGAACTCCACGCTGCCCGGCAAGCTCGCCGACTGCTCGGTGCGCGACCCCGCGCTGGCCGAGATCTTCATCGTCGAGGGCGACTCGGCCGGCGGCTCGGCCAAGCAGGGCCGCGACCGCAACACCCAGGCGATCCTGCCGCTGCGCGGCAAGATCATCAACGTCGAGAAGAACCGCATCGACAAGGTGCTCTCGAACAAGGAGATCCAGGCGCTGATCACGGCGATCGGCACCGGCATCCGCGAGGAGTTCGACATCGAGAAGGCGCGCTACCACAAGGTCGTCGTCATGTGCGACGCCGACGTGGACGGCGCGCACATCCGCACGCTGGTGCTCACGTTCCTCTTCCGCGAGATGCCCGAGCTGATCGACGCGGGCTACGTCTACCTGGCCAAGCCGCCGCTCTACAAGATCAAGTCCGGCAAGCAGGACGATCTACATCGAGAAGGAGTCCGAGCTCGAGGAGGTGCTGCTGCGCGACAAGCTCGAGAAGATGCAGCTGCGCGACCGCGGCGGCGTGGCCTTCAAGCTTCACCCACGCGCGCTGGCAGAAGTACGGCCGGCTGCTCAAGCAGTACGAGGGCTGGGCCGCCGCGCTGCGGGCCGAGTACGGCCACGACACGATCACCTTCCTCGAGGAGTCCCAGATCCTCGACGAGGGGGCGATCGACCCGCAGGCCGTCATCGCGCTGCTCGAGGGCGAGGATCCCGCAGGGTGAGCCCTACGAGACGGAGCTGCATCGCCGAGGACGCCATGGAGCTGGTCGTCCGCGTGGTCGAGAAGCAGACGGGCCGGCGCCCAGACCTACCGGCTCTCCCGGGCGATGTTCGCCACGACCGGAGTACGCGGCTTCGTGAAGGTCCACAAGGAGCTCGAGGGCGCTGGCCGGCACGCCGCCCTTCGACGTCGTTCACGGCAAGCGCAAGGCGCGGGCGCTGTCGTTCGAGGAGCTGCGCAGCAAGGTGCTCGAGGTGGCCCGCGACGGCGTGCCCGCTGCAGCGCTTCAAGGGCCTTGGCGAGATGAACGCCGACCAGCTCTTCGAGACCACGATGGATCCGGAGCAGCGCACGCTGCAGCAGGTGACGATCGACGACGCGGCCGGCGCCGACCAGGTCTTCTCGATGCTGATGGGCGACGCGGTCGAGCCGCGGCGCGAGTTCATCGAGACCCACGCCCGCGAAGTCACCAACCTGGACGTCTAGGGGAGCGCCAATGTCGATCGACCAGCTGACCGGCGGGAACATCGAGCCACGCGGGCTCGAGGAGGAGATGCGCTCCTCCTACCTCGACTACGCGATGAGCGTGATCGTGGGCCGCGCGCTGCCCGACGTGCGCGACGGCCTCAAGCCGGTGCACCGGCGCGTGCTGTTCTCGATGCACGAGGCCGGGCTGCAGCCCAACCGCCCCTTCCGCAAGGCGCTCGCGCGTGGTCGGCGACGTGATGGGCCAGTTCCACCCCACGGCGACTCCGCGATCTACGACACCCTGGTCCGCCTCGGCCAGGACTTCGCGATGCGCTACCCGCTGGTGGACGCCGCAGGGCAACTTCGGCTCGATCGACAACGATCCGCCGGCGGCAATGCGCTACACCGAGGCCCGGCTCTCTCGCCTCGCCACCGAGATGCTGCGCGACATCGACGCGGACACCGTCGACTTCGGGCCCAACTACGACGAGTCGCGCCAGGAGCCGCTCGTTCTGCCGGCGCGCTTCCCGAACCTGCTGGTCAACGGCGCCTCCGGCATCGCGGTCGGCATGGCCACCAACATCCCGCCGCACAACCTGCGCGAGGCGATCGACGCGACCGTGGCCTACATCGACGACCCGAAGATCGAGCTCGACGGGCTGATGAAGCACATCAAGGGCCCGGACTTCCCGACCGGCGGCATCATCGTCGGCCACGCCGGGCATCCGCGACGCCTACGAGACCGGCCGCGGCCGCGTGGTCGTGCGCGGGAAGGCCCACATCGAGCCGATGGAGCGGGGCAAGGAGCGCATCATCGTCACCGAGATGCCCTACCAGGTGTCCAAGGGCGACGGCCGCGGTGACGAGTCGGGACTGATCAAGAAGATCGCCGAGCAGGTCCAGAACGGGCGCATCAAGGAGATCTCCGACCTGCGCGACGAGTCCGACCGGCAGGGCATCCGCCTCGTCATCGAGCTCAAGCGCGACGCGATTCCCAAGGTCGCTGCTCAACAAGCTCTACAAGCACACTCCGCTGCAGACCACCTTCGGCGTGAACATGGTCGCGCTCGTCGACAACGTGCCGCGCACGCTCGGCCTGCTGCCGATGGTCAAGAACTACGTCGACCACCAGCGCGACGTGATCGTCCGCCGCACCAAGCACGAGCTGCGCGAGCGCGAGGCGCGCCTGCACATCCTCGAGGGCCTGCTCATCGCGATCTCGGACATCGACGCGGTGATCGAGCTGATCCGCGGCTCGAGCGATCCCGAGACCGCCCGTGACGGGCTGATCGAGCGCTTCGAGCTGTCGCGCATTCAGGCCCAGGCGATCCTCGACATGCGCCTCGCCCGCCTCACGGCGCTCGAGGCCGACAAGGTCCGCCAGGAGCACGCCGACATCCTCGAGCGCATCAAGGAGCTCCGCGAGATCCTCGGCGACGAGGCGAGGGTGATGGGCCTGATCAAGGAGGAGCTGCTGGAGATCAAGGGGCGCTACGGCGACGACCGGCGCACCCAGATCACGCACTCCGAGGACGAGATCGACATCGAGGACCTGATCGCCGACGAGCAGATGGTCATCTCGATCACCCACTCGGGCTACATCAAGCGCCTGCCCCTCACCACCTACCGCCAGCAGAAGCGCGGCGGCATGGGCGTGATCGGGATGGACACCAAGGAGGACGACTACATCGAGCACCTCTTCGTGTGCTCGTCCCACGACTTCCTGCTCTTCTTCACCAACCGCGGCAAGGTCTACCGCCAGAAGGTGTACGAGCTGCCCGAGGCGCAGCGCACCTCGAAGGGCCGCGCCCTGGTCAACGTGCTGCCGCTGCGCGACGGCGAGCGGGTGCAGGCCGTCCTCTCGACGCGCGACTTCCGGGAGGGCAAGTACCTGGTGTTCGCCACCCGCAAGGGGATGATCAAGAAGACCGAGTTCCTGGCCTACAACACGCCGATCAAGGCCGACGGCATCATCGCCATCAAGATCGGCGACGACGACGAGCTCGTGGCGGTGCGCCGGACCAGCGGCGACGACGACATCATCATCGTCTCGCGCTCGGGCCAGGCGGCGCGCTTCAGCGAGAACGCGGCCCGGTCGATGGGCCGCGACACCGCGGGCGTGCGCGGCATGAACGTCTCCCGGGGCGACAACCGCGTCCTGGCCATGGACGTGGTGCGCCCCGACACCGAGCTGCTCGTGGTCACCGACGCGGGCTACGGCAAGCGGACCCCGATCGAGGAGTACCCGGTCAAGGGCCGGGGCACGATGGGGGTCAAGACCATCGGCCTGACCGAAACCAAGGGCGGCCTGGCCGGCGCCCTCGTGGTGCGCGAGCACCAGGAGCTCGTCTTCATCTCCCAGAACGGGATGGTTCAGCGCACGGGCGTGAAGGGGATCTCGAAGCAGGGACGCCCCGCCCAGGGCGTGCGGGTGATGAACCTGCGCGAGGACGACGTGGTCAGCGCCGTGGCGCTCGTGGTCGAGGCCTCCGCCGACACGGCGGCCCCGGTCGCCGAGGCGCTCCCGGAGCCCCCGGACGAGGCCGCCCCCGAGGGCTAGGACCCCCGCGCCACCCCCTCGAGCAGGTCGGCCGCGCGGACCGTGCCCGGTGTGCTCTGGAGCCGCTCCGACAGCGCGTCCAGTCGCCCTCGCAGCGCCGAGTCGCCGAGGAGGCTGTCGATGGCCTGAGGCAGCTCGTCCGGTTCGTGGCCGTAGGTGTCGAGGCGAATGCCGAGTCCCGTCTCGTGGATGCGCTGCGCGTTGTCGTACTGGTCCCAGAACACGGGCAGCACCACCATCGGCTTGCCGTAGAACAGCGACTCGGTCACGGTGTTGTTGCCGCCGTGGGTGATCACGAGGTCGACCTGGGGCAGGATCGACGCCTGAGGCAGGAACTCGGCCCCGGTCATGTTGGGCGCGAGCTCCAGCTCCTGGTGCTGTGGACCCATCGAGACGATCACGCGCAGGGAGGTGTCCGCGAGCGAGCGGATCAGGCCCTGTATCAGCTCGACGTCGCCGGAGGCCAGCGATCCCAGGCTGAGATAGACGAGCGGGCCGGCGGACGAGGCCAGCCGCTCGGGCAGGGCCCAGTCCGCGTCGGTGGCGCGCACGCTCGCCTCGAGGTTGTGCCACGTCGGGCCGAGCGGATGTTCGCGCCGGTAGTCGACCTCGTGCGGGTAGATCCAGAGGTTCAGCCAGGGCGACTCGTGGATGAACTCGAGCTCGGGCAGGCCCGGAGCGCCGCGCTCGCGGCAGAAGGTGTCGAAGCCGGCGTGTAGATCCGCGTGCGATCGCGCGAACTCCGCGCGGTAGGCCTCCCAGCTCGAGCGATCCGAGGCCGGATAGCCCGAGAAGGTTGGCGGGACCGCCGGGTCCTTGAGCTCCGCCGGGTTGCAGGACACGATCCGCACCCACGGGAGCCCGCAGGCGGAAAGGGCGGGAAAGCTCACCACGTTGTCCTGCACCAGAACGTCCGGGGCGAGCTCGTCGATGATCTCTACGAGGCGCTCGTCCACGTACCTCGCGCCGTCGACCAGGGCTTCGAAGGTGGGGCGAATGAAGCCCTCGAGCTGATCGATGGTCGGGGTGCGGAACACCGGCGCCGTTTCGCGGATGAAGTTCTTCCAGAACTGCCCCGGGTCCTCGTCGGCCTCGGCCGGCGGCGTGAGGCGCATGAGACGCTCCTCGAAGCCCTTCTCCTCGAGCGCCCCCTTGAACGACTCCTCGATGATGAAGACGACCCGGTGGCCGCGGCGGCGCAGCACGTCGCCGATGCCGATGCAGTTGTTGGTGGGTCCGTAGGCGCTCTCGGGAAAGAACACCACGGTGCTGCGTTCGGTCACTGCGACCTCCTCCGCCGAGTCTGCTTCAATTGTCTTACCAGGGAAAGGAGGTGGTCCGAAGTTGAGTGACAGTTCTTGCGGGACCCTGGAGGTGTCCGGCTACTAGATCGGTGCTGGGCCCCGTCGCGAAGGCGATCTAGCGGAGTCCAACCCGTACACCGTCGGCGGCTGAGGACCGGTAGTGGTCCCTCCGGTCGTAGTTCTCGAAGCCGGCCCAAGTCCAGCAATGTAAACAACGAGGGGCGTCCTGTACGGGGCGCCCCTCGTCTATTGTCGGCCCGGGATGCGCCGCGCTCTTCTCCTATCCGTCGGGCTGCTGGCCCTTGCCGCGCCATCGGCCGCACAGGCCGCTGTGAGCGAGAAGCTCGGGGTGAAGTACGGCAGCGCCGTGGGCTTCGCCGGCCAGCGACAGGCCCTCGAGCTCGACCTCTATCGCCCGCCCAAGCGCGACAAGCCGCGCGCGGTCGTGATCTGGGTGCACGGCGGCGGCTTCACGTTCGGTGAGCGCGGCTACATGTCCAACTACGCGAGCGCCTTTGCCGAGCGCGGCTACGTCTCGGCGACGATCACCTACCGCCTGGCCGGCGACCGGCTGGGCGAGGTGGGGTACGCGGCCGCGGCTCGCGCCGCGCAGCACGACGCCCAGGCCGCAGTACGTTGGTTTCGGCGCCGCGCCAAGATCCTGAACATCGATCCCCGGCGGATTTTCATCGGCGGGCACTCGGCGGGGGCCTACACGGCGCTCGAGGTCGCCGTCAGCCGCGAGGATCCCGGCCGCAGCGGCAACCCCGGCTACTCGTCGCGCGTGCGCGGGGCGATCGGCTTCTCCGGGGGCCTGGTCGATCCTGAGGGCATCGAGCGCGGCGATGCTCCTCTGCTGCTCGTGCACGGCGACGCCGACACCACGGTGCCCGTCGCCAGCTCCGAGGCGGTCTGCGCGGCAGCCAGGGAAGCGGACGTGAGCTGCAAGCTGCGGATTCTCCTGGGCGGAGACCACTACATCCCCTACAACCGCTTCGACGAGGTGGTCGAGCTCACCGCGAACTGGGTTCGCGACCGCCTCTAGGGCGCGGCCTCGTCGCCCGCCGCGGAGTCCGCGGCGCTCTCCTCCAACTCCTCCACTCGCGTCTCCAGGTCGTCGACCGACGTGGTCAGTTCGTCGAGTTGGTCCGTGGCCTCGCCGTCGGCGTCCTCCAGGCGCTCCAGGCGGTCGGACAGGCCGGACACGTCGTCCGCGCTCGCCACGTCGTCGAGACGGCTCTCGATCGTGTCGAGGCGCCGGTCCAGCGCGCGCTGGGCGGCGCTGATCTGGCCCGCCGTCCGCGCGCTCTGGCGCCCCGCCTCGGAGTTGTCCTCGCGAGCGTCCCTGGCGGCGATGAGAGCGATCACCGCGATGGCGGTGGCGGCGGTGGCCCAGACCGCCGCCACGAGCAGCCAGCGCCGCAGGCCGCGCAGGTCGCTGACCCGCGCCGGCCGGTCCTCCACTACCTGACCACCAGGTATTGCTCCCACACGGCCGGGATCGTGGGCGCCGCCACGTGCACGAAGATCGTGGCCGACGGGGCCTTCGGCGACGACTTCGGGACCATGTTCGCCTGGCGGGGGAGCCTGTCCCCCTTGCGGCGGTTGCACGGGCCGCAGCAGGTGACGATGTTCTCCCAGGTCGAGCCGCCGCCCTTGGAGCGCGGGATCACGTGGTCGACGGTCAGGTTCACGCGCTCGTGCCCGCAGTACTGGCAGGTCCAGCGGTCACGGGCGAACACGGCCCGGCGGGTGATCTTGCGCCGGTGGGCGTCGCGCGGGATGCGCACGTAGGTGAGCAGCCGGATCACGACCGGACGGGCGAGCGTGAAGCTCTCGGCGTGGAGGGCCCAATCGCCCTCCTCCAGGATCTCGGCGCGGTTCTTCAGGATCAGCACGGCCGCGCGGCGCACGGTGCAGACATTGATCGGCTCATAGCTCGCGTTGAGCACGAGCACCCGGCCGGAGGAGCCAGAGCGCTGCGCGGGCCGGCCGGCCCCGTGCAGCGCGAGCGCAGGGCCTGGTTCCGAGTCACCCGCCTCGGCCCCGAGGATACGATCCGTGCCCACTCTCACGGTGCGGTCAGTGTAGCCGGAGGCTCAGCTGAGGATCGTGTACGAGCCGAGAACACGGAGCTCCTCGACCCGGTTCCCGAGCGCCTTCAGGGCCTCGCTCACCGAGCTCTCGGCGATCCCGCCCTCGAGGTCGGCGAAGAACATGTAGTGCCCCAGCGCGACCCGCCGCGGGCGTGACTCGATGCGGGTGAGGTTCACCCCGCGGTCGGCCAGCTCGTTGAGCGCGTTGACGAGCCAGCCGGGCGACTCGTCGTCGCCGCCCCAGAACACCACCGAGGTCTTGTCGGCCGCCTCGGGCGGGGCGCTCTCACGGGCAAGCCAGACGAAGCGGGTGGCGTTGTCGGGCGAGTCCTCGACGTCGGATTCGAGCACGCGGCAGCCGTAGAGCTCGGCGGCGAGCCGCGATCCGAGCGCCACGGCCGAGTCGCCGGACTCGCGAACCGACAGCACGGCGTCGGCCGTGGAGGGAGCGGTCACCCGCTCGGCTGCGGGCAGCCGCTCGCGCAGGAAGCGCGCGCACTGCGCGGTGGCCTGGGGATGGGAGACCACCCGGGTTGCCTCGGCCAGGTCGAGCTCGCGGGCGGCGACCAGGCAGTGATGGATCGGGTGCACGACCTCGGCCACGATGTGGACGTCGTCGGCCTCCAGGGCCAGGGTGTCGAGCGTCACCGACACGGCGCCCTCCAGGGCGTTCTCGATCGGCACCACCGCCTGGTCGACCGAGCCGTCGTGCACGGCCATGACCGCGTCGTAGATGGTGGGGTAGGGGACCTCCTCGACGCCGGGCGGAGCCGACGCGCGCAGGGCCTCCTCGCTGTAGGTGCCCGGCGGGCCCAGGTAGGCGACCTTCATGGCGCGTCCGCTAGGCCGCCGGGCGAGCGGCCTGCTGCGCGCGCGCCATGGCCGTGTCGATGGCCTCCCGCTCCTCCGGGGAGAGGGCGAGGTCGGACTCGCCCTCGCGCACCGCCTTGACGTAGACACGCGCCTGGTCGCGGTGCAGGATCGACGACATGACCACCCCGGTGCGGTGGAGGTCGAGCAGGGCGACGGAGCTCGACTGGTGGCCCGAGGCCTCGCCCCAGGCGTCGTAGCGGACCAGGGAGGTGTAGGCCACGCAGCCGTCGATGCGCGTTTCGGCGGTGACCGTTCGCTCCTCGAGACGCGCGGCGGTCTCCTCGATCCAGTCGCGCAATTGCACGAAGGCCTCCTGCAGCGCGGCGGCGTGGGCCACGAGGTCCTGCTCGGAGTCGCCGAGCACGGTTCGCTGCGCGGCGCGCAGCCGCCGCAGCTTGACCGCAAGGACGATGGCCCATACGAGCGCGACGAGCGCGAGCCCGGCCGCGCCGAGGGCGACGAGGCCCTGCGTGGTGGTCAGGTCGTCCACCGGAGCGAGGGTACCCGGCCCGGCTACCTCGTGAAGATGACCGAGAACTCCTGGACGTTGTTGTCGGTCTTCTCCTCGCCGGGCACCGGTGCCACCTCGACCGTGATGGGAACGTTCTGGCCCGTCGGCGGTTGTTCGGCGAGCGGGATCGTGACCGGCACGATCTCGCCGGCGGCGATGGTGTCGATCGGGTCGTCGAGCTCGATTGCGTCGTCGCCCTGGCCCACCGTCACGGTGACCGTCACGTCGTTCTCGGTGTTCTCGCCCTGATTCTGGACGCCCACGTCGAAAGCGAGGTCCTCGGTCAGCTGCACCGACGCCGAAGCGCCCGGGGTGAGCGTGGTGCCGCCCAGCGCGACCGATGCGATGCCGTTGCCGTGCAGGCCGGGCGCGGCCTCTTCGTCGGTGGCGGTGCCCGATTTCAGCCCGTTCACGCGGTCGGCGATGAAGGCGGCGTCGAGCCACTCCACGTCGGGCAGGAAGGTCTCACGCGGGAGGTCGGGCATGGAGAGGTCCTCGGACTGGAGCGCCGTGCGCAGGGCGGGCCGGAAGCGGACGAAGTCGATCGTGTCGCTGGCCAGGAAGATCTGCATGGCGCCGTCGAGCTGGGAGGTCCCCTCGCGGCGCTCCTGGTCGCCGAGCGCGGCGGGCAGGGAGTCGGCCACGATGCGCAGCCCGTCGCGGCGCAGCTCGAGCACCTCGAGGAGGTCGTCCTGGGCGTCGGCGGCGTCGTCGGGCGTGTCGAGGTCGTTGGCCCGGTCGACGAGGTTGCTGGCGTCGACCTGATAGGCGTTCACCGAGTTGATGATGTTCGTGGTCTGGTCCGTGCCGCCCTCGCTCTGCAGCAGCTCGAAGAGCTGGTCGCCGCCGAGCTTCGACGCGCGCATCAGCTCCGCCGACTCGTTGCCGTAGTCCTCGAGCGAGCTTTCGGCGCGCGCGTTCAGGCACCCGCGGACTCCGAAGATCAGCAGCAGCGCAACCACCGCGAGGGCCACGCCGGCGATCACCCGGCGCAACAGCAGGGTCTGGCTATCGGTCGACGGTCCGCGGGGCGGGCGACGTCGTGAGCGTACGGGCTCGTCCGGTTCGTCGAGGAAGGACAGCAGCAAATCCTCTCCTGGCGCTTTGGGCGCCTGCCAAGGTTGATGAGAGTATGAACAGGGGGCAGGACGCGCCCGCTGCAACCCGAAAACGGAACTCGACATGAAACGTCCCGAGACCAGCCTCACGGAGGAGCCGGGCACCCTACCCCTGGGTGGGACGGACCCTACCGAAGCGCTGCCCGGCTCCACCGGCCCGCGCATGGTGCTGGGCCGGTACCGGCTCGGCCGGCGGCTCGGCGCGGGCGGCTTCGGGGTCGTCTGGCTGGCCTGGGACGAGAAGCTCGAGCGCGAGGTGGCGGTGAAGGTGATCGCGCTCGAGGGCGCCAGCGGCCAGCGCGTTCAGCGCGAGGCGCGGGCCGCGGCGCGGCTCAACCACCCCGGGATAGTGGCCATCTACGAGCTCGCCTCCGACGAGCACGACGTCTACCTCGTCTCCGAGCTGGTTCGGGGCCGAACTCTCGCCGAGCTGCTGCGCGCGGGCGCGCTGGCCGACCGCGACGTGGCGCGAATCGGGATGGCGCTGTGCGAGGCGCTCGACCACGCCCACGAGCGCGGGGTGATCCACCGCGACGTGAAGCCGAGCAACGTGATGGTGCTGGCCGAGCCCGCGGCGGGCGCCGGCTTCGCCAAGCTGGCCGACTTCGGGGTGGCCCACGTGGTCAGCCACGACCCGCTCACGCGCACCGGCGACGTGGTGGGGACGCTCGCGTACATGGCGCCCGAGCAGGCCGAGGGCGCGACGGTCACCCCGGCGGGCGACGTCTACTCCCTCGCCCTGACCCTGTACGAGGCGTGGACGGGCACCAACCCCGTGCGCGCGGCCGGCCCGGCGGCCACCGCCCGGCGCCTCGGCCGGCCGCTGCCCTCGCTGGCCGATCAGCGCCGCGATCTGCCGCTCGCGCTCTGCCACGCGCTCGACGACGCCCTCGAGGCCGATCCCGCGCTGCGCCCCAGCGCCAGGGAGCTGCGCGCCGAGCTGGCGGACGCCGTTCCCGAGCTCGACGATCAGGGCGGGCTCGTGGAGCCGGAGACCCTGCGCCGGGTCGGCCTGCCCACCACCGACCGGCCGCGCAGCGCGCTAACCCGGTTGCTGTCAGCCGCTCCAGCGGAAGCGCCGGGAGCCGGGAGAGGCCGAGCGCGGGCTCTCGGGGCAGGGCCTCGCCGGCCGCCTGGGGGCCGGGTTGCTGGCGGGTGCTCTCCTCTACGGGTTGGTGGCGACGCTGGGGCCGGACCCGTCCGTGTCACCGCTCGCCGCCGCGGGCGCCACCGCGCTGGGCGTGGCCGTGCTGCCGCGCATCGCCTGGGCGATCGCGGCGATCGCGCTCTGTGTCTGGTTCGTGGCGCCCGGCGCCGACCGGCAGGGCACGGCGGTCGTCCTCGCCGCCGCCGCGCTTCCGATTCCGTTCCTGCTCTTCCGGGGCAAGCTGCTCTGGTCGGTGGCGGTGTTCGCTCCCCTGCTGGGCACCATCGCTCTCGCACCTTTCTTCATCGGCGTGGCGGCGCTCGCCCCGACCGCCTGGCGGCGCGCCGGCCTCGCCGCGGCCGGGTTTCTCTGGCTCGCGCTGGGCGAGCTGATCACCGGCCAGGAGCCTGCTCTTCGGCGTGCCCGAAGGCGCGCGGCCGCGGGCCGATTGGGAGGGCTCGATCAGCGCGGCAGTATCCGACGCGCTTGCGCCGCTGCTGTCCGGTCCCGCGCTGGCGCCGGCGATCGTGTGGGCCGGCTTTGCGCTGTTGCTGCCGTTCGTGGTGCGGGGCCGCTGGATGGCCGTCGACCTCTTCGGGGCCGCGCTGTGGGTCTGCGCGCTGATCGCGGCGCACGTGGCTCTCGGCGACCTGCTGGCCACCACCACCGAGCTGAGCACCGCGCGCGGGGCGGTGGCGGGCTCGCTCGGGGCCGCTGTGCTCGTGCTCGCGGCCGCCCAGATGCACTCCACCGACGCCGCCTGGCGACCCCGTCCCGTGACCACGGCCTAGGTCTACCCTCCTGCGGACCCCATGAGCGTTCTGCGCAACCTGGAAGCCAAGCTCGGCGGGCTCGTGGAGGGCGCGTTCGGCCGCGCCTTCAAGACGAGCGTCCAGCCGGTCGAGCTCGCGCACAAGCTGGCCAAGGAGATGGAGGACAACCAGATGGTCTCCGTCTCGCGGGTGTACGTGCCCAACCACTACCGAGTGTTCCTCTCGCCGCAGGACCGCGACCAGTTCTCGAGCTACGAGCCGGCGCTGCGCAAGGAGCTCTCGGACTACCTGCTCGAGCACGCGCGCCAGGAGCGCCTCGCGCTCACGAGCCGTCCGCAGATCGAGTTCCACACCGACGAGCGGCTCGATCTCGGGGAGTTCGGCATCCAGGCCCAGCTCCTGGGCGAGCCCGAGGAGGAAGGGCGCGGCGGCGGAGGAGCAGCCGGCGCCGTCGGCGGGCGACTTCGGGCACACGATGGTCTATTCGGCCGATCGCGCGGCCCGCCCGCTCGAGCCCGAGCTCGCCCGGCGCCAGGCCCTGCTCGTGACCGAAGGCCGGCGCAACGTGCTACGAGGCGACCACGTGACCGTGGGTCGCAGCCGTGAGTGCGACGTGACCGTGTCCGACCCCAACGTGTCGCGCCGCCACATCGAGCTGCGCCGGGGGGAGCGCGGCTGGAGCGCGGTCGATCTCGGCTCCACCAACGGGATGAAGGTCAACGGCCGGCGCATCGGCCACGTCGAGCTCAACCCCGGCGACCGCATCACGATCGGCGTAACCGACCTCACCTTCGAGCTCGACTGAGCAGTGCTCTGATGGACGAGCCGCTCGCAGTCGCACTCAAGTTCGGCTTCCTCGCCGTTCTCTACCTCTTCCTGCTGTGGGTGGCGCGCAGCGCGATCAAGGACCTCTCCCGCGCCGGCTCCGGCGAGGCCGCGGCAGAGCCGCCCGATCCCGGAGGCGTGCGGCGGCGCGAGCCCGTGGCGTCCGAACCTGCGCGCCGGCGTCGACCCTCAGCTGCAGGTGGTGGCGGCCATGGGCCACGAGCCGGGCGACCACTTCGACGTGGGCGCCGGCGCGACCATGGGCCGGTCCGACAGCGCCGAGATCAGGGTCGACGACCCCTTCGCCTCGTCGGCGCACGCGCGCATCTTCTCGCGCGGCGAGTACATGTACGTGGAGGACATGGGCTCGACCAACGGCACCTACCTGAACGGCCGTCAGGTCAAGTCGGCCGAGCGGCTCAAGGTGGCCGACGTGATCCGCATCGGCGACAGCGAATACCGCTACCGGGAATAGCCGCGTGGCTTTGCGGATAGCCGAGCAGGCCGGGCGCAGCGACGTCGGGCGCCAGCGCAGTGCCAACGAGGATTCGCTCGTGATGTCTCCCCCGTTCTTCGCCGTGGCCGACGGGATGGGCGGCGCGAAGGCGGGCGAGGTGGCGTCCGCAACCGCGGTCGAGGTCTTCGGGGGCGAGCGCGAAGCCGGCGAGGGAGGCGAGATCCAGCTCGCCCGGATCGTGCGCGAGGCCAACCGCCGCATCCACGAGCTCTCCGGCACCGAGGAGTCCTATCGCGGCATGGGCACCACGCTCACCGCGGCGAAGATCAGCGGCGACGACGTGAGTCTCGCCCACGTCGGCGACAGCCGCGCCTACCTCCTGCGCGGCGGCGAGCTCGAGCAGCTCACGCACGACCACTCGCTCGTGGCCGAGCTCGAGCGCAGCGGCCAGATCACCGCCGAGGCCGCCGAGCACCATCCCCAGCGCTCGATCATCACGCGAGCCCTCGGTCCCGAGCCCGACGTGGAGGTGGACACCTACACGATCCCCGGCCGCGACGGCGATCTCTTCCTGATCTGCTCGGACGGGCTCACGAGCATGATCTCCGACGACGAGGTCGGCTCGATCCTGCGCTCGTCCGACGGTCTCGACGCCGCCGCCGAGGCGCTCGTCCGCGCGGCCAACCAGAGCGGCGGGCGCGACAACATCACCGTCGTGTTGTTCCGGCTGGGCCAGTCGGACGGGCCTCGCCGCGCGCGTCCCCGCCGACGACGAGACGATCGCGGGGCAGATCACCGCCGACGATGTGCGCGCCGCGGGCGAGGAGCCCGCGACCCGCGCGTCCGCCGGGCCGGCCTGGCCGAGCGCCTGGCCGACGCTCCCGCGGACGCCACGATCGTCGCCTCGCGGCCCGCCCCCCGCCGCCGCGTCGCCGAAAGCGCCGCCGCCTCGGGGTGCCTGGTCCGGGGGCTCGCCGTGCTGCGTCGTGCTGGCGGCCGTGGCGGCCGGGCTCTACGCCCTCTCGCGCCAGGTCTACTTCCTCGGCACCGACGACGCCGGGCTGGTGACGCTCTACCGCGGCGTTCCCTACGAGCTTCCCTTCGGACTCCTCCTCTATGACCAGGAGTACGCCAGCGGCGTGCCCGCGCGCGCGATTCCCGTCCGCCGGCGCGAGCGCGTGCTCGACCACGAGTGGCGGGGCCGCGAGGACGCGGTCGACCTCCTGAGGGCCCTGGAGCGCGGGCAGCTGTCCGGCTGATGTCGGCTCGCACCCGAGAGCTGTTCGGGCTGCTGCCGGTCTCGCTCCTCGTGGCCGCCGGCTTTGCCGCCGTGCTCACCACGCGCAGCGCCGACGTGAGCGACGCCACGCTCACCTACGGGGCGGTGTTCCTCGGGCTCTGCGTGATGGCCCACCTGTTCATCCGGGCCCGCCTGCCCGACGCCGATCCCTACATGTTCCCGCTGGCGGCCCTGCTGGCCGCGATCGGCCTCGTCGTGATCTACCGGATCGACGCCGAGCTGGCACGCGAGCAGGCCCAGTGGTTCGTGGTCGGGCTCGTGTTCTTCTGCGCCACGATCCTGCTCGTCCGCGACCACCACGTGCTGGAGCGCTACCGCTACCTGATCGCGGCGGCCTCGATCGCGCTGTTGCTGATGCCGCGCCTACCCGGGATCGGCGCCCAGGCCAACGGGGCGTTCCTGGCCATCAAGCTGGGCGCGATCCAATTCCAGCCGGCGGAGTTCGCCAAGCTCGGGATCATCATCTTCCTCGCGAGCTACCTGCGCGAGACGGCGGACATCCTTCTGCGCCCGCGCCTGCGCCCGCTTCCCGTGGGGCGCCAGCTGGCGCTCTTCGGCGTTCCCGCGCTGGCCACCCTGCTGGTCGTGCTCGCTCTGGACCTGGGCCCGGCCGGCTCGGTGCTGCTGATCGTGTTCGTGGCCTCGTTCGTGGCCGTGGTGCGCGAGCGGCCCTTCGCTCAAGCACTTCGGCCCGCTGCTGCTGGTCTGGGGCCTGGCGATGTTGATGCTGATCTTCATCCGCGACCTGGGCAGCTCGCTGATGTTCTTCGGAGGCTTCCTGGCCCTGCTCTACGTGGCCACGGGCCGTCTCTCGCTGGTCGGCGTGGGGGCGACGATGTTCCTGGGCGGGGCCACGTTCTTCGCCGGCAACGTGTCCCACGTGCGGGGGCGCATCGACACCTGGCTCGACACGTTCTCCACCCGCCGCAGCGTCTGCCCGTCGACCGGCGAGGTCACGGAGTTCGTGAACTGCCAGGGCTACCAGATCGCGCAATCGCTCTTCGCCCAAGCCGACGGCGGGCTGTTCGGGCAGGGGTTCGGGCGCGCGCTGTTGGATATCCCGGGCGGCGGCCGGCTCATTCCCGCCGCCGCACACCGACCTCATCTACTCGGTGTTCGTGAACGAGGTCGGCCTTTTCGGCGCGGCTGGGCTGATCGGCGCGTACCTGCTCCTGGTGTTCCGCGGCTTCAAGACCGCCCTGCTGGCGGCCGACGGCTTCTCCAAGCTGCTGGCCACCGGCCTCACCGCGGTGCTGGCGCTGCAGGTGTTCGTGATCGTCGGCGGCGTCACGCGGGTGATCCCCCTCACCGGCGTCACGCTGCCCTTCGTGTCCTACGGCGGCAGCTCGATCGTGGCCAACATGGTGCTCCTGGCGCTGCTGTTGATCGTCTCCGAGAAGGCGCGGTCGGAGACGCTGCGAAGAGGGGCCTGGTCTGAGTCGTCGCACGTGAACCGCCAGATCGTCCAGCTGTTCGTGCTCTTCGCCTTGCTCTTCGCCCTGCTCGTCGCCTTCACCTCGCGCTGGACGGTGTTCGAAGCGCAGTCGCTCGCCGACAACCAGAGCAACCGCCGGCCCCTCGATCGAGGAGCAGCGCATCCCGCGCGGGATCATCTACGCACGCGACGGCGAGACCGTGCTCGCGCGCAGCCTCGGGGAGGGGCGCGGGCACGAACCGCGTGTTCACGACGCACCTATCCGCAGCAGGGCCTGTTCGCCCACCCGATCGGCTACTCGTTCATCACCAACGGCCGCCGCAGCCTCGAGCTGTCGCGAAACGAGGACCTGGCGGGCGAGGAGGACGAGTTCGAGTCGCTGTTCGCCGGCCTCGAGGGGCGAGAGCGCGAGGGTCTCGACGTGGTGACCAACCTCGACGTCGCGGGCACGCAGGCCGCGGTGGCGGGCCTGGCCGGCCGCAAGGGCTCGGTGGTGGCCATCGAGCCGCAGACCGGCAAGGTGCGCGTGATGGTGTCGATTCCCGAGTACGACCCCAACCTGATCCCCTCGAACATCGGCACGCTCGAGCGAGACGCAGCCAACCAGCCGCTGCTCAACCGCTCGACGCAGGAGCTGTACCCGCCGGGGTCCACGTTCAAGGTGGTGACCGCGGCGGCGGCCCTCGACAGCGGCAAGGTGAACCCCGACTCGGTGATCGACGGGTCCTCCCCGCGCGAGATCTCCGGCGTGCCGCTCGCCAACTCGGGCAACCAGAGCTTCGGCCCGATCTCCTTCACCGACGCGCTCACCAACTCGGTCAACACGGTGTTCGCCCAGGTCGGCGAGCAGGTCGGCCGCGACACGCTGGTCGAGTACATGAGGCGCTTCGGCTTCTACGAGGACCCCGAGCTCGACTACCCCAACTTCCAGATGATCCCGAGCGGGATCATCAACGGCGACGGCGACTACGTGAGCGGACGGCTTCGACGCCGGGCGCGTGGCCATCGGCCAGGGCGGGCTTGGAGGGCGAGATCCGCGCCAGCCCGATGCAGATGGCGCTGGTGGCCGCGGCGATCGGCAACCGCGGCCGCCTGATGCAGCCTCGCCTGACCGACAGCGTGGTCCGTAAGGACGGGCGCGTGAAGGAGCGCGTCCAGCCCGACCTGCAATCGCAGGTGGTCAAGCCCGAGGTGGCCGACCAGCTGGCGCAGATGATGGGCCGGGTGGTCGAGGAGGGCACCGGCACCGCCGCGCGCTCTCGCCGGCGTGCCGGTGGCGGGCAAGACGGGCACCGCCGAGGTGGGCGCCAATCGCGAGTTCACCCAGCCCTGGTTCATCGCGTTCGCGCCGATCGAGAACCCACAGATGGCGATCGCCGTGACCGTCGAGCGCCAGCCCGCCGGGTCGCAGGGCGGCACCGTGGCCGCACCGATCGCCCGAAGCGTGCTCGAGGCGCTCCTGGGAGGCGGCGGATGACCGAGGTCGCCGACAACACGCTGGTCGATTCGCGCTACCTGCATCCTGCGCCGGCTCGGCTCGGGCGGCATGGCCGACGTCTACTGCGCCGAGGACACCCACCTCGGCCGCGAGGTGGCGCTCAAGGTCCTGCACCGGCGCTTCGCCCAGGACGAGGAGTTCGTCGAGCGCTTCCGCCGCGAGGCGAGCGCGGCGGCGGGCCTGCAGCACCCCAACGTGGTCGGCGTGTTCGACCGCGGCCGGCACGACGGCACCTACTACATCGCCATGGAGTACCTGACCGGGCGAACGCTGAAGGACATCATCGCCGCCGAGGCGCCGCTCGACCAGATCCGGGTGGTCGACCTGGGCACGCAGATCCTCGAGGCCGCCGGCTTCGCCCACCGCCACGGCGTGATCCACCGCGACTTCAAGCCCCACAACGTGATCGTCGACGCTGCTGGCCACGCCAAGGTCACCGACTTCGGGATCGCCCGCGCCGGCGCGTCGGAGATGACCGAGACCGGCTCGATCATGGGCACGGCGCAGTATCTCTCGCCCGAGCAGGCCCAGGGCCACGCCGTCACCGCCACGTCGGATCTCTACTCGATCGGCGTGATGCTCTACGAGATGCTGGCCGGGCGCCTGCCCTTCGAGGGCGACAGCGCGGTGGCCGTTGCGCTCAAGCACCTGGCCGAGCCGCCGGTGCCGATCTCCCAGCTTCGGCCCGACGTCCACCCGGCGCTCGAAGTCCGTGGTCATGGCGGCGCTGGCCAAGGACCCCGCCCAGCGCTGGCAGAGCGCCGACGACTTCGCCGCCGGCCTGACCGCCGCCGGAGAGCAGATCGCCGCGGGGCCGGTCGGTGGGCCAGGCCACCGCCGCGTTCGCCCCGATCCCCATGCCGCGCCTGCGCCGGCCGCCACGGCCGCCGCGGCCGAACCGCGGCCCGAGGAGGAGCGACGGACGCCGCTGGCCCTTGTTCACCATCGGGCTGCTCACGCTCGCCCTCGCGGCCTTCCTCATCTTTCTCGCCGTCACCGGCCTCACGGCCAAGGAGACCCGCGAGGTCCCGCGCGTGACGGGCAAGCAGCTGATCGAGGCGCGCGCAGATCCTGGAGCGCGCCGGCTTCGAGGTGGAGGAGACCCGAGTGCAGAGCGAGGCGCCGCTCGACCGCGTGCTCGACCAGGATCCCGATCCCGCCGAGGAGGCCGAGGAGGGGTCGACGGTCGTGGTGGAGGTATCGGGAGGGCCGGGGACGGTGCGCGTGCCCTCGCTGGCCGGCCTGCGGCCCCGCCAGGTGGTCGACCCGGCTAGAGAACCGCGGCCTCACGGCGGAGCTCGAGCAACGGTCCTCGGACACCGTCGAATCGGGCTCGCCATCCGCTCGGTGCCCGGAGCCGGCGAGGTGGTGGAGCGCGGCGAGCAGATCAAGGTGTTCGTCTCCTCCGGTCCCGAGCTGGTGGCGGTGCCCAACGTGACCGGGCTCTCGCGCGAGACCGCCGAGGATCGGCTCAGCGACGCCGGTCTGGTGCCCGGGCAGATAACCGAGCAGGAGTCCACCGAGACCGAGGACGAGGTGCTGGCGCAGGATCCGGCCGCGGGCACCGAGGTGGAGCGAAACACCACGATCAACCTGACCGTGTCGACCGGGATCGAGCTGGTCGACGTGCCCAACGTGATCGGGCTGAGCGCCCGGGACGCCGCCGCGCAGCTGAGCGCGGACGGGCTCGAGGCCGTCGAGCGTGAGACCGAGGTGGCCGATGAGGCTCAGGACGGCAAGGTGATCGATCAGCGCCCGGCCGCCGGCACCGAGGTGCAGCAGGGCCGGCCGGTGGTGATCATCATCGGCGTGTTCGTGGAAGCCGACGTGATCGAGCCCGGCGAGCAGGCGCCGGCCGAGCCATGAGGGTCGTGGTCCTCGCCGGCGGGCGCTCGAGCGAGCACGACGTGTCGCTGGCGTCGGCCGAGGCCGTTCGCGCCGGGCTCACCGAGCGCCGGGCACGAGCCCGTCGACGTCCGCATCGACCGCGAGGGCCGCTGGACGCTCGAGGGCGAGGAGCTGTCGCTCGCGCCCTCCGGCAGGCCTGCTCGGCGCCGACGCGGTGTTCCCCGTGCTGCACGGCCCCTTCGGCGAGGACGGGACGGTCCAGGGCGTGCTGGAGCTGCTCGACGTGCCCTACGTCGGCGCCGGGCGTGCTTGCCTCTTCGCTCTCCATGGACAAGGTGGTGTGGAAGGACCTCATGACCGCGCACGCGATTCCGCAGGTCGAGTACGCCGTGGTGCGCGACGGCGAGCGGCCGCGGCTCGACTTCCCGCTCCCGGCCTTCGTGAAGCCCGCGCGGCTGGGCTCGTCGGTGGGGATCTCGAAGGCGACGGGGTCGGAGGAGCTGATGGCCGCGGTGAACGCTGGCCTTCGAGCACGACCCGCTTGTGGTGATCGAGCGCATGGCGGAGGGCATCGAGGTCGAGTGCTCGGTGCTCGGCAACGGCGAGCCGGAGGCCTCCACGCCGGGCGAGATCGTGCTCAAGACCGCCGACTGGTACGACTACGAGGCCAAGTACACCGACGGCGGCATGGAGCTGGTGGTGCCGGCCCGCACCACATACCTCGAGGAGGTCAGGCGCCTGGCCGTGGAGGTGTTCCGCATCGTGGGCTGCGCCGGGATGGCCCGCGTGGACTTCTTCGTGACCGAGGAGGGTGTGCTGGTGAACGAGCTCAACACCATCCCCGGCTTCACGGCCACCAGCGTGTACGCGAAGCTGTGGGATGCGAGCGGGCTGCCCTATCCGCAGCTGCTCGACCGTTTGCTGGCGCTGGCGCTGGAGCGCCACGCGGCGAGCGCGGCGCTATCGCCATTGACCGGCAACCGGCCAGGAATCAGCGGGGGTCCGGGGGCGTGAGCCCCCGGGTGCTGCTCACTTCTTCAGGCTGAGCTCGAGAATCACGGCTCTGCCGCTCCTCCGGCAGCTCGGAGATCCACAAGAGGTAGTTGCGGTACTTCTGCCTCGCGGTGTCCAGCTGGAACTTCTGATCCTGCTTGACCTGGATGGTGCGGCTCACCTTGGTCCAGCTCTCGAGCTCCGCGGGCACGCTGTTGGAGGCGTAGACCGCGGCGCGAAAGCCCGGAGTGGAGGTGACCAGGTCGAGCTCGCGCGCGGCCACGCGCCGAGCCGGTGTCGATGTAGAGGCCCACTCCGGTCTTGTTCGACCCCTCGAAGCCGCCCTGGTAGCGCTCGGTGGTCCACTCCGTGCCCCCGTTGCCGTCGATGGCGAAGCTCACCTGCTCCGTTGCGACTCCTTGCCGTCGCCCTCGGGGTCGTAGTCCTTCGCCGCGTCGTTGGAGAGCTGCACGGCCGAGAGGCCGGGAGTCTTGGGCGTGGCGGCCCGGCCCGGCCCCTCCTCGGTGCGAAGGGCCAGCCAGGCGACCACCGCCGCCGCATGCGGCCAGCACCGCGATGCTGAGGAACAGCGTGCGGCGCGGGTGGCGCATCCGCACCGGCGCGAAGTCGGCCGTGTCGTCGGACAGGCTCTGCAGGACGGTGGTGGCCTCGCCGGTGGCCTGGCCGCTGCGCGCCGCCTCGATGGCCAGCACCTCCTCGAGCTCGTGCACCAGCTCGTCGACGGTGGCGTAGCGGTTGACCGTCTCCTTGGCGGTGGCCCGCTCGACCACCGCGGCCAGGGCCGAGGAGATCTCCGGCCGGCGGCGCTGCACGTCGGGCAGCGGCTCGCGTACGTGCTTCATGGCCACGGCCACCTGCGTGTCGGCCTTGTACGGCACCTCCCCGGTGAGCATCTCGTAGAGGACGATGCCCAGCGAGTAGATGTCCGACTGCTCGGCCACCTCGTGCCCCAGGGCCTGCTCGGGGGAGACGTAGTCGGTGGTCCCCAGCACGCGGCCGGTCGCGGTCAGCCCGTGCGCCTCCATCGAGCGGGCGATCCCGAAGTCGGTGACCTTCGCCCGTCCGGCGCTGTCGATGAGCACGTTCTGGGGCTTGACGTCGCGGTGGACGAGCTTGTTGGCGTGGGCGCTCTCGAGCGCCCGGCCGATCTCGATTGCGTAGGCCACGGCCTCCGACACGGGCAGCCGGCCGTGGCGGCGGATGCGCTCCTTGAGCGTCTCGCCCTGCACGTACTCGAAGACGATGTAGGGCGCGCCGTCGTCCTCCCCGGCGTCGATCACCGTGACCACGTGGGGGTTGTTGAGCCGGGCCACGGCCCGGGCCTCGCGCCGGAAGCGCTCGAGCTGATCGGGGTCGCTCGACATGTCGCGGTGCATCAGCTTGATTGCGACGCTGCGCTCGAGCGTGGGGTCGAACGCGCGGTAGACGCTCGACATCCCGCCCGAACCGACCTTCTCCTCGAGGCGGAAGCGGTCGCCTATGTGTGTCCCGATCACCGTCATCTATTTTGCGCTCTCTCTTGCCCGTACGCCTTCGCTGCTTCACAGATCCTGCCTGCTCGGCCGCGTGGGCCGCCGAGCCTGCGCTTCGCAGGCTCATGATGGAGTTCGGCGACCACCTGCTGATCACCTACGTTATGGGCGGACTCGCCCGCGAGATCGCACCGCCGCACGAGGCGCGGATACTCGAGTGGCTGGAGGCATCCGGCCGCTCCGGGATGCCGGTCGACCCGCGGCTCTGGGCCGAGGGGCCGATCCGCTCGACCTACCCAGCGTGCATGGCGGTCAAGGCGGCGGGCGAGCAGGGAGCGCCGCAGGCCGGGCGCTACCTGCGCTGCCGTGCGCGAGGGGATCATGTGCTTTCGACGCAAGCTCGACGCCCCTGAGGCCCTGATCGAGGAGGCGCGCGGAGCGGGTCTCGACGCGGCGCGCTTCCGCGTCGACATCGGGTCGAACGCGATCGTGGAGGCCTTCGGCGAGGATCTGGAGCGCACCCGCGCGCTCGGCCCGGTCGAGCTGCCCGCCTTCGAGGTCGGCGAGCGGCTGCTCTCCGGGCCCCGCGCCCACGAGGAACTCAGAGCGGCGGTGCTCGCCGCCGGCGGGCAGCCGTCGGGTGAGGTCGCCCCGGACGTGATCGCGGCGCTGGAGCGCTTCGGCCGCATGGCCGGCGTGGAGGTGGAGGCGGTGTGCGGGCTGCCCGGGCCGCGGGCCCAGGCCGAGCTGTGGCGTCTGGCCGCCGAGTGGCGGGTCAGGCCGGTGAGGGTGCTCACCGGGACGCTCTGGGAGCTGCCCTAGAAGCCCTCGCGCGTGCCGCGCAGACCGGCGTCGGGCAGCTCGACCAGCTCCCGCCGCGGTGGTCGTCCTGCCGATGACCGCCGCGCCGGGATGGCGCGGCGGACAGGAGGGAGACCGCCTCGCCCGCCTGCTCCGCCGGCACGACGCAGCAGAACCCGCAGCCCATGTTGAAGACCTCGTGCATCTCCTCCGGCCCGACCGAGCCGCGCTCGGCTATCTCGGTGAAGATGGGCGGCACGGGGAGCGGGGTGTCGATCAGGTAGCCCACCTCGGCCTCCAGGCGCAGCAGGTTGAGGAAGCCCTCGCCGGTGATGTGGGCAAGGCCCCGCACCTCCACGTCGGACTCGAGCAGCTCTCGCACGGCGCGCACGTAGATCAAGGTGGGCTCGAGCAGGCGCTCGTCGCGGTCGCCCAGCACGCGGCGGGCCAGGGTGAAGCCGTTGGAGTGGAGGCCGCTCGAGGGCAGGCCGATGATCGCGTCGCCCGCGCGCACCGCGGCTCCGGTCACGATCCGGTCGAGATCGACCAGGCCGACGCAGAACCCGAGCAGGTCGAACCCGTGCGGCGAGGGATGGCCGCGGATCAGCTCGGGCAGCACGGCCAGCTCGCCGCCGGGTATCTCCACGCCGGCGTCCTCGGCACCCGCCCGCAGGCCGAGGGCGATCTGCTCGAGCGCCACCGGGTCCGCCTGCTCGACTGCGATGTAGTCGAGCACCGCGATCGGGTCGGCGCCCACACAGATCACGTCGTTCACGTTCATGGCGATGCAGTCGATGCCGACCGTGTCGAGCCGTCCCAGGGCCTCGGCCACGATCAGCTTCGTGCCGACGCCGTCGCACGAGACCGCCAGCCCGCGCTCGTCGATCAGGCGCAGCACGTTGGCGTAGTGGCCCGAGGCCAGCGCCGAGCGCGACGGGCGCCCGGTCTGGATGCCTGCCAGCACGTCGACGAGGGCACGGACGGCGGAGCCGGCGCCGGACTGGTCGACTCCCGCGCTGGCGTAGGCCGAATCGCTCACGCCGACCATTCAAGCGGAGCGGTCGGCGCCCTGCTCGTGGGCCAGGGCCGCTACGCCGAGCGCGACCCGGTAACAGGCGAGCGCGCGGAGCGCGACCGGGCGCTCGAGCAGGGAAACCAGGGGCAGGGCGGCGAGGGAGGAGAGGAGCGCCGCCGCGGCGCCGGCCGCGAGAGCGGGCCGCAGCTCGGCCGGCAGCTCGCCCCGAGCGATCCGGGCACCCTTCAGAGCTCCGGCGGCCACGGTGACCGGCACGGCAGCAGCGCAGGGACAACCGCAGCGAAGCCGAGCGAGACAAGCCCCGCAGCCGCGCGGCGCTCAGAGCGGCCCCGAAGCGCGACACGCCCGGCGCAAGCGCGGCGGCCTGGGC
This sequence comes from uncultured Thermoleophilaceae bacterium, assembly GCA_963728155.1. Lineage (GTDB taxonomy): Bacteria > Actinomycetota > Thermoleophilia > Solirubrobacterales > Thermoleophilaceae > JACVRW01. The sequence continues at coordinate 31,910 of CAVSJF010000007.1, forward strand.
GAGGCCGACGGCGAGGTGGTCGACGGCGCCGGCCGAGCGCCGGCGCTCCGGGGTCAGATCGGCCAGGAACAGCGCCGCGCCGGCCACCGCCTGCCCTGTGCAAACCCACGCCACGCTCCCAAGCCGCCGTTCAATGGGGCCCTCGAGGGCGGCCCCGAGAACCGCGGGCGGCAACAGCGTGAGGCCGAGATAGCGAAGCTCCCCCAGCCCGCCGCGCCGCGCCGCCACCAGCAGCGCCGGCACCGACCCCGCGTGCAGCGCCACCTCGAACGCCTTGCGCGTCGCCGGCTCCAGCTCGGCGTAGTCCCAGCCGAGCAGCCGCGGGAGGAGTGCCAGATGTCCCGAGCTCGACACCGGAAGCAGCTCGGTCGGCCCCTGGACGAGGCCCAGCGCCACGGCCTGGCGCAGCGAAAGGGAGGTCAGGCGGACTCGGTGGCCGGATCGGAGCCGCCCGAGGCCTCCTCGGCCTTGCGCCGCCGGGCCCGGAGCAGCAGGTAGATCACGCCCACCACGATCGCCGCCGCCACGGCGTAGTCGACGTAGTGGAGGCTGTCCTTCCAGCTCTCCCAGTTGTCGCCGGCGTGCTTGCCGATGTAGGTGAGCGCGAAGACCCAGGGCAGGCAGCCGAGGAACGAGAGGACGCTGAAGCGCCAGGAAGGGCATCCGCGCCACTCCCGCGGGCAGCGAGATGAAGGTGCGGATGATCGGCATCATGCGCGTGAAGAAGACCGTGGCGTCGCCGTGGCGCTCGAACCAGCGGTCGGCCCAGCGCAGGTGCGACTGCTTGATGTGGAGCTTCTTGCCGTGCTTCTCGAGGATGTCCACGCGTCCGGCGTAACCGACCCCGTAGGCGACCCAGGACCCGACCAGGTTGGCGAACGACCCCACCAGGGTGGCGGCCACGAGGCTGTACTCGCCGCGCGACACGTTGAAGCCGGCGAACAGCATGGTGGCCTCGCTGGGCACGGGGATGCACGCGCTCTCCAGGAGCATGAGCACGAACACTCCCGGGAGCCCCAAGGCATCCACCACGTCCACGGCCACCTCGACAATCGGATCCGTGATCGAGGCGAGAAGAAGCAAGCGAAGTAGGGTAGCGGTCGGCCGTGAGCCCGGTCCCCCTTTTCGCCAGCAGCCTCGAGCCCTACCACGACCGCCTGGCAAGCGCGATGGAGCGCGTGACGCGCTCCGGGTAGCTACATCCTGGGCCCCGAGGTCGAGGCCTTCGAGAACGAGTTCGCCGCCTATCTTGGCGTGCGCCACTGCGTGGGGGTGGCCAACGGCACCGACGCGCTGACCATCGCTCTGCGCGCCCTCGGAGTGGGCCCGGGCGACGAGGTGGTGATGCCCTCGTTCACGTTCTACGCGACGGCCGAGGCGGCGATCGTCGCCGGCGCCACGCCGGTGTTCTGCGACATCGACCTCGACACGTTCTGCGTGACCGTCGAGACCGTGAGGGCCGTGCTGACCCCGCGCACCAAGGCGATCGTGCCGGTGCACCTGTTCGGCAACGTCGCCCCGGTGCCCGCGCTGCGGGAGCTCGGCCTGCCCGTTCTCGAGGACGCCGCGCAGGCGGCGGGCGCCGACCTCGACGGCGTGAAGGCCGGTGCGCTCGGCGACGCCGCCACGTTCTCCTTCTTTCCCTCCAAGAACCTGCCCTGCCTGGGCGACGGCGGGGCGATCACCACGAACAGCGACGAGGTGGCCGAGCTCGCCCGGGTGCTGCGCTTTCACGGCTCGCGCGACAAGAGCACGTTCACCGAGGTGGGCTACAACTCGCGCCTCGACGCTCTGCAGGCGGCGGCGCTGCGCGTGCTGCTGCCCGAGCTCGACGGCTGGAACCGGCGGCGCCGGGAGGCGGCCGCGGCCTACGAGCGCCTGGGTCTGGGCGAGCACGCGGCCCTTCCCGCCGCCGTGCCCGGGAGCGAGCCATTGCTACCACCTCTACGTCGTCCGCAGCGAACGCGAGCTGCCGATTGGGCCGCGGCTATTACCGCGTGCCGGTTCATCGCCAGCCCGCGATCGGCTCGAGCGCGCGGCTGCCGGCGACCGAGGAGGCGGCCCGCACCAACCACGCGCTGCCGATGGGCAAGGACCTGACCGAGGAGCAGGTGGCTGAGGTGGTGGCGGCGTGCGCATCTGGATCGACCTGACCAACAGCCCCCACGTGCTTGTCGATGCGTCCGCTGATCGATGCCATGCGCGAGGACGGGCACGAGGTCGAGGTCACTGCGCGCGACTTCGCGCAGACGCTCGAGCTCTGCGCGCGCTTCGAGATCTCGCACACGGCGATCGGACGCCACCGCGGCGGGCGGCTCGCCGCCAAGGGGGTCGGTCTCGCGTCGCGCAGCCTCGCCCTGGTGCGCTGGGCGCGCGGGCGGCGCTTCGACGTGGCGATCGGCCACGGCTCCAACGACGTCAGCGTCGCCGCGGCCCTGCTCGGCATACCGAGCGCCACCGCCTTCGACTACGAGTGGGCCAAGGTCCAGCACCAGGTGAACTGCCGCCTGGCGCGCGCGGTGGTGGTGCCCGACGCGATCCCACCCGAGCGCCTCTTCCCGTACGGCGCGAAGGGCAAGGTCCGCGCTCTACCCGGGCCTCAAGGAGGAGTACTACCTGGCCGATTTCGTGCCCGACGCCGCAGTGCTCGCCGAGCTCGGCCTCGACAGCCGCCCGCCCGCTGGTGGTGGTGCGCACGCCGCCCGAGGTCTCGCTCTACCACCGTTTCGAGAACCCCCTGTTCCCGCGCATCCTGGAGCACCTGGCGCGAGAGGACGCTCAGGTCGGTGGTGTTGCCTCGCACGGCGCCGCAGCGCGAGGAGATCGCCCGCCTCGGCGACTTCGTGGTGCCCGAGCGGGCGGTGGACGCCCAAAGCCTGGTGGCGCTGGCCGATCTGGTGGTGTCGGCGGGCGGTACGATGAACCGCGAGGCCGTCGCCCTCGGTACGCCCGTGTACACGACCTTCGAGGGGCGCCTCGGCGCCGTCGACGAGGCGCTGCTCCGCGAGGGGCGGCTGCGCAGGCTCGGCGATCCCGAGCAGATCGAGGTGCAGCGGCGTCCCGAGAAAAGCGGGTTGCGCATCCGCCGCGACCCGCGCGAACTCGTCACACTGCTCCTTTCCGCCCGCCAACCATGAGACAGCTCACATCATCGGTGAACGCCCGACGCCTGGGCCAGCTCGGCGTCGACGCCTGCCTGCTGGCGGGCGCCTATTACCTGGCCTACGTGCTGCGCTTCGACGCGGAGATCCCCAACCGTTACGAGCGGCTGCTCTGGGACACGATCGGCGTGACGGTGGCCATGAAGCTCGTGATCTTCGCCATGTTCGGCCTCTACTCGAAGCTCTGGCGATTCGTCGACCAGAAGGACTTCGAGTCGATCCTCAAGGCCGTGGTCGTGTCGACGGTCGGGCTGATCGCGGTGCTGTTTCTCTTCTCCATCGGGCGCGTCGAGCCCCCCGCGAAGCGTGATCGCGCTCGACTTCCTGCTGTCGCTGGTGTTCGTGAGCGCCGCCCGCTTCTCCGTGCGCGCCCTCGTCGAGCGCCCGGCGCGCGGGCCCTTCCTCGAGCGGGCGGCCAACGAGGTGCTGATCGTGGGCGCGGGCAACGGCGGCCAGCAGGTGGCCTTCGAGCTGCGCAGAAACCCCGCCCTGCACAGCGCGGCGCTGGGCTTCGTCGACGACGATCCGCGCAAGCAGGGAATGCGCGTGGCCGGTCACAAGGTGCTGGGCACCACGAACGACCTTCCGCGTGTGCTGGACGGCGTGAAGCCCGACGAGGTGATCATCGCCATCCCCTCCGCGCCCGGGATCGTGCGCCAGAAGGTGGTGACCGCCTGTCGCGAGCGGGCGATACCCGTGCGCACGCTTCCCACCACCTTCGAGCTGCTCTCGGGCGGAGTCAACCTCATGCGCCAGGTGCGCGAGGTGCGCGTGGAGGACGTGCTCGGCCGGGAGCCGGTGCGGGTGGAGATCGACCGCGTGGGCGCGTATCTCTCGGGCCGGGTGGTGCTGGTGACCGGCGCCGGCGGCTCGATCGGCGCCGAGCTGTCCCGGCAGATCGCCCGCGTGTCGCCCAAGCGGCTCGTGCTGATCGAGCACTCCGAGAACGCGCTCTTCGAGATACGGCGCGAGCTGGAGGAGGAGCGTCACTTCGGGCGCGCCGCTGCGGTGCTGGCCGACTGCAAGGACGCCACGCGGATGCGCGAGATCTTCGCCGAGCACCGGCCCTCGGTCGTGTTCCACGCGGCCGCCTACAAGCACGTGCCGCTGATGGAGGAGAACCCGGTGGAGGCGGTGCGCAACAACGCGGTGGCCACGCGGATCGTCGCCGCGGCAGCCGGTGAGGCCGACGTCGAGCGCTTCGTGCTCGTGTCGACCGACAAGGCGGTCAGCCCGGCCACCGTGATGGGAGCCTCCAAGGCTCTGGCCGAGTGGGCCGTCGAGGCGGCTCAGAATCGCTGGCGGGACACCCATTACGCCTCGGTGCGCTTCGGCAATGTGCTCGGATCCTCGGGCTCGGTGGTGCCGATCTTCCGCCGTCAGATCGCCCAGGGCGGCCCGGTCACGCTCACCGATCCCAAGATGACCCGCTACTTCATGACGATCCCCGAGGCCGTGCAGCTGATCATCCGCTCCGGTGAGCTGGCCACGCGCGGCGAGGTGTTCGTGCTCGAGATGGGCGACCCGGTGAAGATCGCCGAGCTGGCCGCGAACATGATCCGGCTCGCCGGCCTCGAGCCCGACGTGGATATCGCCATCGAGACGATCGGCCGCCGGCCGGGAGAGAAGATCCACGAGGAGCTCTTCAACCCCGGCGAGCGCCCGCAGCCGACGCCCGCCGAGAAGATCGTGTGCGCCGTGCAGCCGCCGCTCGAGCCGCAGTGGGTGGAGCGCGCGTTCGCCCGCATCGAGGAGCTCGTGTACTCGGGTGACGCCGCCGCCCTGGCCGGAGCGGTGGCCGAGTTGTCGACCGAGCGGGCCCTCGTGGCAATTGGGGATCGCTCCGGTCCGGGCCAGCCCGGCCCCTCGCCCACGGCCGGGGATCGCTCCGGTCCGGCCGGGCGCCCGGCTTAGCTCCGCCGGGCGTTCTACAGTTCGGACCTTGCCCGAGATCGTCCAGGAAATCGGCGCCTACGCCGGGCTGGCCTCCGTCGTTGGATTGGCGGTGCTGTCGGCTCTCTACTTCTCCCAGGCCAGGGACGTCAAGCGCCTGCGCGAGTGGGCGGGACGCGCTCCCGAGCGGTCGGAGGGCCCGGCGCCGGCGGTACCCGGCCGCGTGGCATCGCCGGTCGCGCCCGCCCCGGCCCAGCCGCGCCCGAGTGCTCCCGCGGTGCCCGGAGGCTCCGGCCCCCGCCGTCCCGGCCGGCGCCGGGGCCCGCCCGGCGACCGCTGCCGCTGCTTCAGCGCCCCGCACCCCTCCTCCCACGCCCGCCACGGCGGCCGCCCAGCCGGCTCCGGCGGCAGCCGGGGCCGACTCCAAGGCGCCGGGAGCGGTTGCCGGGCCCGCCGCCGCGACCGCTGCCACCACGGTGGCGCCCGCCAAGCCTGACGCAGCCAAGCCCGACGCCGAGCCGCAGGCTGCGCCGGTAACCGACTCCGACGCGGTCACCCCGAGCCCGGCCGCGCCGGCGAGCGGCTCGCCCGCGCAGAAGGTCGCCGCCGGGAAGCCCCCGGCCGCCGAAACCCCTGCCGCCAAGACCCCGGCTCCGTACGCCGCGGCAACAGCGCCGTCAGCCCTCCCGCCGGCGCCAACGCGGGCGCGAAGCGAAACGGCCGCCGCCGCGGCGCCCCCGGTACCTCCGTCCGCGCGCACCGCGGCGCCGACTCGGAAGGTCCCCCCGCGTCCGGACCGCTCCGCCCGTGCGCAGCGGCGGCCCCGACGCGGCCCGCGCAGCCCACGACGGTCATTCCCCCGCCGCCGCGCGAGCCCTGGTACCGCCGCCTGCTGGCCAATCCGCTGTACGCGGTGCTCGCTGTAGCCGGCGTGCTGATCCTGGGCGGTGCGGCGGTGTTCGGCGTGAGCCAGCTGGCGGGAGGCGACGACGAGGCCCCGTCCGGCCAGAGCGCGGCCGGCGGAGACGAGGAAAGCTCGGCGGGCGAGGAGGAAGGCGAGGCCGCACAGAACAACGACAACGGGCAGGCCAATCAGGAGGCCCGTCAAGCCCAGCAACGTGACCGTCGCCGTGCTCAACGGCACGACGGTGGCGGGGCTGGCGGCGACACTCGCCGACCAGGTGACCGCCGCGGGCTTCCGGGCGGGCACCGTGGCCAACTTCCCGCCCAACCAGGAGCTGGCCGAGTCCGTGGTCCAGTACGCCAAGGGCCACGAGCGCGAGGCCGCCGCGGTCAGCCGCCGGCTCGGCATCAGCCAGCGCGAGGCCGCGAGCGCGAACAGCCGCGAGCTGGCGGGCGACGCGACGGTGATCGTGATCGTCGGCGGCGACAAGGCTCCGTAGCCGGCGCTGCGCGAGTCGCCGGGCGGCGATGCCGGCCTTTGAACGACAGCAATGAAGGGTGTCCAGGGCGGGAGCGTTGGTGCTTTTTCGACTTCACCCCCTATACGGGGGCAAGTCGGAAATGCGGGAACTGCCTTGACCCTCTGGCTGCCGTTAGAACGCCGGTCCCGCCGCGCGGAGCTCGCACCGCGCCGGGCGCGCTACCCAGCAGCCGCCAGCGACCGGGCCCGCCGCGACAGGTGGGCCACGCCCAGGCCCTCGATCTCCTGCGCCGCCTCCTCGAGGCGCTCGCGGCCCGGCTCGGGGTCCACCTTGACCAGGCAGCTGGCCGGCCAGCAGCCGGGAGCGTGCGGCCTCCAGCGGCCGCAGGAGCGCCGTCCAGGCCTCGGCGGCCTGGTCGAGCAGCTCAACCCCGTGGCGCACGTCCGCAGCGGACATGCCCTGAGCCTCGAGCGCGGCCGCGCGGCCGAGCGGATACTCATGGCGCTCGGCCAGCTCGGCGGCTTCGCTCGCCGCCTCGGCGGCCGGCTACGCGGCGCTGGGAAAGGGAGAGCAGCACGGAGCGTGAGGCGGTGGCCTGGATCGACTGGGCCAGCAGGCCCGCGCGCTCGCACACGTCCAGGGCGCGATCGAGCGCGACGGTGGCGCCCACGAGGTCGCCCGAGTCGCGCAGCGCGGTGGCCAGCCCGAACAGGGCCTGGAAGGCGATCTCGGACCAGCCCACCTGCTCGGCCAGCTCGTGGGCGCGGTGGAAGAGCACGCTGGCCTCGCCCAGCTCGCCGTCGCGCCAGCGCAGCAGGCCGCGCAGGGCGAAGGGCACGCTCAGCTTGCCCACCAGCCCCTCCCGCTCGGCCAGCTCGGCACTGGCCTCGGTCGAGCGCTCCACGGCCTCCCAGTCCGCGCAGTACACGGCGAGCTGAGCCACCGAGGCGTGCAACTCGACCTGGGCGGGCAGGAGGCCCATCCTCTGCGCGAGCCCCAGCGCCTCCTCGTACGCCGCCCGGGCGCCCCGCACGTCGGCCTCGGCCACCTCGAGCTGCCGCCCGAGGGCCGACAGCGCCACGATCGTCTCGCCCGGGTCGGAGCATCCGCGCGCCAGCTCGACCGCTCGCTCGAGGTTCTCGCGCGCCTTCGCCGTGTCGCCCATGCGCCCGAACACGCGCCCGAAGATCCCGTGGGCGCGGCTCGCCGCGCGGGTCTCGCCCAGGCGCTCGGCCAGCCGCAGCGACTTCTCGGAGGCGTAGATGGCGAGCATGTTGTCGCCGGTCTGCAGGTAGAGCACCGCGGCCTCCTCGTAGAGGCGAACCAGCTCGGTGCGCGGGGGGCCGTCCTTGAGCAGGTTGATGCCCTTCTGGTAGTGCTCGGTGGCCGCCTTGCGATCGCCCGCGAGGGTGAGGGCGGAGCCGATCCGGCGGTGGAGGTCGGCCACCGCCTCGAGCTGCCTCCTCGCCGCGGTACCAGTCGAGGCACTCGAGCCATACGGCGATCGCCTCGTCCACCCGCCCCAGGCGCAGCGAGACGTCGCCCAGCTTCTCGCCTATGCGCGCGTTCAGCGCCGGGTCGCCGCCCACGCAGACCTCGCGGGCGTGCCGGTAGTGCGAGGCGGCCTCGCGATTGGAGTAGAGGTGCGCCGCGGCGTCGCCCGCCTCCTCCAGAGACCGCACGGCGCGATCGCGGATCGGGGACAGCTCGGCCATGGGCAGGCCTCCCTCGCGGCCCAGCGCCGCCGCGCGGCCGTAGTGCTCGGCGAGCAGGGCCACCACCTCGTCGCCGCGGTCGCCGGCCCGCTCCTCGAGAAAGGCGCCGACCTCGTAGTGCTTGCGCGAGCGCACCGCCTTGGGCAGCATCCCGTAGGCCACGTCGCGCACCAGCACGTGCTTGAAAGCGAGCTCGCGCTCCCCCGCGCGACCCGCTTCGCCCTCGGGCGCGAGGATGTGCTTCGGCCTGCAGGGACAGAAGGGTACGGTCGAGATCCTGGCCCTCGGCCTGCGCCAGCGGCGCCAGCGAGCCCTTCCAGAACGTCCTCCCCACCACGGCCGCCTGCTGCACCAGCCGCCGCTCGAAGGGCTCCAGCGCGTCGAGGCGGGCGGCGAGGACCCCCTGGACGGTGTCGGGCAGCTCGGCCGCGTGCGCAGGGCCCTCCTCGGCGATCCGGCACGCCATCTCCTCGGCGAAAAGGGGGTTCCCGCCCGAGCGCTCCACCACGGCGGGCGGCACGGTCTCGCCCTCGGGCAGCAGCGTCGCCACGAGCTGCTGGCGTCTCGGCCGCGTTGAGCGGCTCGAGCACGAGTTGCTTGGCCTTGCTGTGGCCCGCGGCCCCAGTCGGGGCGCCGGTCGAGCAGCTCGTCGCGGGCGAGGCAGACCAGCAGCAGCGGGGCGCGCACCCACTGGGCGAGGTGCTCGATCGCCTCGAGCATGCCGTCGTCGGCCCAGTGGATGTCCTCGAAGGCGAACACGAGCGGCTCGCGGCACGCCCAAGCCTCGATGCCGAAGCGCAGGGCCGCGAAGAAGCGCTCGCGCAGGCGAGCCGGGTCCTCCCCCACGGGCACCAGCTCCGCGGGAACCTCGAGCCCGATCAGCCGGCCCAGCAGGGCGGTGGCGCGCACGCCCTCCTCGCTGAGGCCGCCGTGGTCGTGAGCGCCGTGGTCGCCCATGACGTCGCGGGTGTGAGCCAGCAGCTTGCCCCACGCCTGCTCCGCGGTGTCGGTGTCGACGATCTCGCAGCCGGCACGAATCACCTCGCCGAGAGCCCAGAAGACGATTCCGCTGCCGTAGGGCAGGCAGCGCCCGGTGTAGAACGCCGGAGCGTCGGAGCGAGCGGCGAGACGGCTCTCCAGCTCGCGCAGGACGCGGGACTTGCCCAGTCCGGCCTCGCCGACCAGGGTGACGAGGTGCGGCACGCCCTCGGCCTTCACGCGATCGAAGCTCGCCTCCAGCTCCGCCAGCTCCTCCTCGCGGCCCACCAGCTCGGACTCCCGCGACGTGGGGACCCGGCCCACGGGGACATCGGCGGTCACGCAACGGGCCTCCCAGGCGGGCACGGGCTCGGCCTTGCCCTTGAGGGTGAGTGGGAGCAGGCGCTCGTAGTCCACCGCACCGCTGGTGGCCCGCATCGTGCGCTCGCCGACCGTCACGCTGTCGGGACGCGCCGCGCTCTGCAGGCGGGCCGCCACGTTCACGGTGTCGCCGACCACGGTGTAGGCCTCGCCCACGGCCCCGGCGAGCACCTCACCCGTGTTCACGCCCACCCGCAGGTTGAAGTGCACCCCTTCGGGAAGGTTCTCGTTGACCTCGTCCATGGCCTCCTGCATGGCCAGGCCGGCCCGGACCGCGCGCTCCGCATCGTCCTCGTGCGCCACCGGCGCGCCGAAGATGGCCATCACGTTGTCGCCGATGTACTTGTCCACGGTGCCGCCGTGGCGCTCGACCTCGCGGCCGAGGCGCATCAGCGCACCGTTCACCAGGGCCTTCACCGCCTCGGGATCCATGCGCTCCGCCACCGCCGTGTAGCCCGACAGATCGGCGAATACGACCGTGACCTGGCGCCGCTCCTCGGGGAGTCGCTCGCGCGAGCGGGGCGCTCCGCCGAGGAGCTCGCGCCCGCAGTTCATGCAGAAGTGGGCCTCGGTCGGCGCGATTGTGCCGCAGCTCTCGCAGCGGCGCTCGAGCTTGGCTCCGCAGCCCATGCAAAAACGGGCGCCCGCCGGATTCTCCGTGCCGCAGGCCGCGCAGGTCACGACGTGAGACTAGTCAGGCCGCGGGGGTGGCTTATGTGATGACCGTCACATTTCACGGGATCTGACCGGCGTCGCGGTACGCCTCGGCCACCTGGATCAGCAGAGCCGAGTCGGTAAGCGTGAACGTGCGGCCCTCCACCTCGATCTCGGCGCCGGGGTAGGGCGGATACCAGAAGGCCCGCACCTTGCGCTCGACGTCGTCCCCCGGGCGCACCTGGCGCAACGCCTCGAACTCCTCGCGGTTCACGTAGCGCCCCTCTGCCTGCGGCTCGCGGGCCAGCTCCTCGCCCGACAACACGCGCAGCATCACCCGCTCGAACAGCGCCCCCAGATGCTCCTGGCTGAGCAGGTCGAGCGAGAACGCGGTCTCGCGGTCGAAGTCGATGGGAAAGCGCTCGACCTCGACGATGTCGCCGGTGTCGAAGGTCCCGTCGACGAAGTGACACGAGACACCCCATTCGCGCAGCCCGGCGAGCACAGCCACGTTGTAGCCGCCCAGGCCGCGGTAGTCGGGCAGGGGGGCCGGATGGAAGTTGAGGCAGCCGACCCGCCCCAGGGAGATCAGCGGCTCACGGATCAGGCGCCAGAAGAGAAACGAGACGACCACGTCCACGTCGGCCGGAGGCCGCGCGTACAGCTCGTCCTCGCCCACGAGCGCCAGGCCGTTGCGCTGCGCGGCGAGGTCCACGCGCTGCTCGGGAGCCGTGTGCGCGTCGGGCTCGGGCGCGACGACCGCGGCCACCTCCGCGCCGCTTGCCACCAGGAACTCGAGCGCTCGGACGGTCGAGCGCTTGTGCTTGCCCATGAAGACGGCCCTCACGAGCTCAGCACCTCCCGATAGACCTCCTCCGTGCGCGCGGCCACCGCACTCCAGGAGAGGGGCCCCTGGGCCGCGGCCCGCGCGCGCTCGGCCAGGCGTTCGCGCTCGGCCGGATCCGCCAGCAGCGCGCCGATCGCAGCGGCCAGGGCAGCCGGGTCGCCGGGCGGCACCAGGCGCCCCGCGCCGTGCTCTTCGACGATCTCGCGAAAGCCGCCCACGTCGGACAGGACCATGGGCTTGGCGAAGGCCAGGCCGGCGGCCAGCACGCCGGACACGTCCACGTTTCGGTGCGGGAGCACCAACAGGTCGGCGCGGCGAAAGAAGGCGGGCAGCTCGGCGTCGCTGATGTAGCGGGACACGAGGCGGGTGTTGGGCGAGGCCTCGAGCTCCACCCCGAGCGGGCGGCCCACGATCCACAGCTCGGCGCCCTCGACCGACCGGAAGGCGTCGACCAGCACGTCCACGCCCTTATATGGCCGCACCACGCCGAAGCAGAGCACCACCGGACCCTCCACCCGGGCCAGCTCGGCGGGCAGCGGACGCTCGTCCGGGAGCCGGGTGAGGTGCTCGAACGCGCCGTGGGGGATCACGTGCACGCGGGGACCGCCGCCCAGCAGCTCGGCGCCGTGGCGGGTATGAACGATGATCGCGTCCATCGCGTCGAGCAGGCGCCGCGCCGAGCGCTCGCGGCGGATCACGTTGTGCAGGGTCAGCACCTGGGGGCGACCGCGGGGCAGCAGCCGGGCGCTGAGCGCCTCGAGCCAGATCCACTGCCAGTGGCTGAGCGCGGCCGGCCTGCGCGCCACGCGCATCATGCCCGGCAGATGGCCCGCTCCTTTGAGCACCCGCCTCAGGCGCGGCCGGCTCCGCCCGAGCCGGGTGGCCAGCCGGTAGAAGGACTCGGTCACCGCGTAGCCGTCGGGCGCCGGGGCCGGGCCGTGAACGAAGCGTGAGGTGAGCAGGTCCACATCGAGGCCACGGCGAGCGAGCGCCGCGGCGAGCGCGTGGTCGTAGGGCAGCACGTCGGCCGAGGGGTCTATCAGCTGTACCCGCACGCGGCCATTCTCGCGGCCGCCGCACACACTAGCTTTCCCGCTGCCATGGCCCGCCCGGTCGTCCAGGCGGTGTTCGCCCTGCTCGTGGTCGCGACCATCGCCGCTTTCTTTGCCACGCAGCAGCTCAAGAGCGAGGTGCCGTTGGTGATCCGCTTCGCCGCAAAGCCGAAGCAGTTCTCCCCGAACGCGGACGGTGTGCGCGACCAGGCTCGCGTCGGCTTCGATCTCTCCGAGCCGGCCAGCGTCTCCTTCTCGATCATGGACAGCGAGGGCAACGAGATCCGGCGCCTGGTCGACAACCGGGAGCTCGCGGGCGACGAGAAGCACCGCTTCTCCTGGGATGGGCGAGACGACGCGGGCGAGCCGGTGCCCGAGGGGGTCTACCGAATGCGGGTGATCCGCCGCGACGAGGGACGCATCGTCGACTCGTTCAAGCGGGTGCGCGTGGACCGCACACCGCCGCGGGTGCGCATGGCCTCGGCGGAGCCCGGCGTCATCGCCCCGCGCGAGCCGGGCCAGGCTCCCGAGGTGACCCTGCGCTACGAGGGGCCGCCCAACAACGCGCCCGAGTTCCGCGTGTTTCGCACCGACGACGCCGCGCGCCCCCACGTCGTGCGCCGCTTCCGCGGCGATGGACGGACCGGCATCTGGCGAGGCGAGGTGGCCACCGGCCCCAACCGGACCGGACCGGCAGCGGACGGCGACTACGCCTTCACCGTGTCGGTGCGCGACCGGGCGGGCAACCTCGCGGTGGCTCCGGCCGAGGTGCCGCGCCGCGCGCAGGCCCGGCCCGGAACGGGAGTGGCCGTGCGCAGCTTCACCCTGCAGGGCCCGCTCGGCGTGTTGGCGCCGGGATCGCGTGCGGTGCTCGAGGCCGGACCGATCGACCGCTCGATCAACTTCGCGCTGTCGCGCTTCGGCGACCCCGAGGCGATCCGCAGCGGCGAGCGGATCGGCGGGCGCTTTCGCGTGAGCATCCCGCGCGATACCCGCACGGGGGTCTACCTGGTGCGGGTGAGGGCGGGGCGCCATCGCGCCGTCTGGCCGCTGGCGGTGGCCGGCCTTCCCCAGAGCCGCCGCGCCGCCGAGCGACCGCGCCCGCTCGTCGTCCTGCCGGTGATGACCTGGCAGGGCCTGAACCCCGTCGACGACGACCTCGACGGCTTCGCGGACACCCTTCCCGCCGGCGGGGAGGCGCGCCTCGACCGGCCGTTTCGCGACGGCGGGCTGCCCGCGAGCTTTCGCTCGGAGGCGGCCCCGCTGCTGAGCTACCTCGAGCGCGAGGGCTTGGCCTACGACCTGACCACCGACCTCTCGCTCGCCCGCGGAGAGGGCCCGGCGCTCGGCAACGCGCCGGGCGCGGCCTTCGCCGGCAGCGCCGTCTGGCTCACCGAAGCGCTCCTGCGCCGCCTGCGCACGCAGGTCACCGACGGGCTGAGCGTGGCCTCGTTCGGCGTCGGCTCCTTCCGGCGCACCGTCGAGCTCCGCGGCGAGCGGATGGTCGATCCCAGCCGGCGCCGCCGGGTCGACGCCTTCGGGGAGGCGACCTCCCTGCTGCGCACCTCCGCCGCCCCGCTGACCGTGTTCGAGGATGGCCTCGGCATCTTCGAGGGCCTCGATTCCTTCGTCGGCGACTTCACCGAGTTCGAGCAGTCCCAGAGCCTCCCCAGCGACGCGCGCACGATCGCCACCGCGGGGCGCGACCCGGGCCAGCCCGCTTTCGTGGCCTACGGCCTCGAGGGCGGCCTCGTGATTCGCACGGGCACGCCGCAGTGGTCGGGAGAGCTCGAGGAGGCGGCGCTGAGCGAAGAGGTGCCCGCCGTGACCAGGCGCATCTGGCGCCTGCTGGCTCGTGAAAATCGGTAGATGCTGTTCCCGCGGCGTTCACTAGCCTGGCCCGGGTGTACCTACGACGCCGACTAGTCGCCGGCGGCGTACTCCTCGCTGTCCTGATCGGGATCGGCGTCGGTGTGTACGTCTACCAGCAGGAGAAGGAGCCGATCGAGAAGCGCGGATCGGCCTCTGAGGAGTTCGTGACCAGCGACGAGCCCGAACCGCCGCCTCCGCCGCCCAAGCGGGAGAACCCGCGCCCGTGGCCCACCTACAGCTTCGACGACGCGCGCACGCACATCTCGCCGTACGACCACCGGCCCCCCTACCGGCGCCTCTGGCAGATCGACGCGCACGACACGCTCGAGTTCCCGCCCTCGATCGGCTACGGGCGCGTCTACCTGGCCCAGCAGAAGGGCCTCTTCTTCGCGCTCGACGCCAAGACAGGCAAGGTCGACTGGAAGAAGAGCAACGGCCGCTGCGCGGCGTCGTCGCCGACGATCGGCAAGAACGTCGTCTACCAGGCCTACATGCACCCCGTCGAGTGCCTCCAGGACCAGTCCGGGGCCGACGGTTACCTGGTGGCCTGGGATGCCGACACGGGGCGCGAGCGTTGGCGATTTAAGTCCGCGCCCATCGAGTCGTCGCCGCTGCTCAAGGGCGGGCGGCTCTTCTTCGGCTCGTGGGACGGCGGCGTCTATGCGATCAACGCGCAGAACGGCAAGCGCATCTGGCGCTTCGGAGCCGACGACCAGGTCAACACCTCGGCCGCCTACTCGAACGGCCGCATCTACATCGCCAGCGACGGCGGCACGCTCTACTCGCTCAGCGCCAAGACCGGGAAGCTCTTATGGAGCGCCCAGTCGCAATCGCGCTTCGGCTCGCGCGAGTTCTGGTACGCGACCCCGACGGTGGCCTACGGGCGGGTCTACATCGGCAACACCGACGGCACGATGTACGTGTACGGAGCCAAGAGCGGCAAGCTGCTCTGGGCCCGGCCGCTCGGCTCCTACATCTACGGAGCGGCCGCCGTGTACGAGCGCAAGGTGTTCGTCGGGACCTACGACGGCCAGTTCTACGCCCTCGATGCGGCCACCGGCGACACGGTCTGGCAGATCGAGGCCCAGGGTGCGGTACACGCCGCCCCGACGGTGATGGACGGCCTGGTCTATTACGCGGTCTGCTCGACCTGCGGATCCGAGGCCCAGCGCGCCGTGGCGAGCGGGCCCGACGCCACTTACGCTGTGCGGGTGCGCGACGGCAAGCGCGCGTGGCGCTTCGCGGCGGGTAAGTACGCCAACCCGATCGTGGCGGACGGCGACCGCGTGTATCTCACCGGGCGCTCGCAGCAGTACGCGCTGGCGCCGCGCAAGAAGCGCAAGCGCAGCGATCAGCGCTAGGTTGCAAAGCGATGGTCCTCTACACCTGCGGGTCGAAGAAGGCCGGTCCCGGGTTCGCGCATCCGTGCGCCAAGGCGGGCAAGGCACTCGATGCGGCGGGCCACCACTACGAGCTGAAGACCGTGGGCGGCTACCGGCTCGCGCCCTGGAGCTGGGGCAACCGGGCCAAGGACCGGGCCGAGATCAGGAGGCTCAGCGGCACCAACGAGGTGCCGGTGCTGGTGCTCGACGACGGCGTGGTCGTGTCCGGTTCCGGCGCGATCGCGCGCTGGGCCCAGGAGCACCCGGCCTAGGGTCGCTCCTCGAGAAAGGCGGCGATGCGCTCGGTCACCTCGCCCAGCACCTCGAGCGACGCCAGCGGGTCGCCCTCCACCTGCAGCGAGTGATCGAGCCCGTCGAGCTCCAGCGTCTCAAGCAGGCCGTTTCGCGGGGTTTCGCCGCCCGCCCAGGTCGCATCCGCGCTGCTGCCGATCAGCAGCGCGGGCGCGGTCGCCGCCTCCAGTCCGGCCACCACATCGGGCCGCACCAAGAGCGGAGTGAGCCATACGGCCGCCAGCTCCCGTTCTGCCACCAGCGGCGCGGCGGCGCTGCCCAGCGACTTGCCTGCGACCACGACATGCTCGGCCTCCGCGGCCGCGAGAGCGCTCTGCGCTCGCTCGCGCATCCACGCGAACGGATCGGCGTCTCCGGGCGCTCGCTCGCTCACCTCGAGCACCGACCAGCCCGCCGCCTGCGCCGCCTCGCGGGCGAACCACAGCAGCGGAGCCTGGCTGAAGTAGCGGACACCAGGGAGCAGCACGACGCAGCGCTCCGGGTCGCCCTCGTGGAGTAGGGCCTCACCCGGACTGAGGTCGAGCGAACGCATCGCGCGAGGCTACCGCCAGCAGGGCGGCGATCACCGCTCCGGTCATGGGCCACACCAGGTAGTAGTTGTTGAACGCCCGGCCGATGAACATCAGCCACAGGATCGACACCGAGAAGGCGGCCGCCGCCAGCCAGAGCTCAGGCCGGCGGCGCTGGGCGATCAGCAGCCCGGCGGTGAGCGGCAGCCAGGTCAACACGGCGAGCAGCCCGAAGGGGTAGGCGCCGTTTCGGTCGGCCACCACGCCCGTCTCGACGAGGATGGCCGACAGCCCGTAGCCCACGATCCGGTACGTGCCGGCGCCGTAGCGGATCGTGTCCTCGTAGAAGCTCACCGGACCGGCGAGCAAGAAGGGCAGGACGCTCACGGCGATCACCGCGCTGAAGGCCACGGCCGCGCGCCTCAGCTGGGCGCCGCGCGCGCCCATCGACCAGATCATCAGGGCCAGGAACGGCAGGGCCACGAGCGCGAACTGCTTGAGCAGGATCGCCCCGGCCAAGCTGGCCGCCGCCCAACCGAAGTTGCGCCGCGAGGCCAGTGCGAAGGCCAGTACGAGCAGCAGCAGGCTGGGGGCGTCGTTCTGCCCGAACCAGGCCGAGCGCACGGCGATCGGGTTGCACACCAGCAGGGCACCGAGCGCGAGCCGTACCGCGAGCGGCCCCCTGAAGGCGAGGGCCGCCGCCAGCATCGCGAGGTTGCAGACGAGCACGAGCAGGCGGTAGTCGTCGAAGGGTTCGGGGAGGACCCGCCACACCGCGGCGGTGATAACCGACCCGGGGAAGTAGGCGAAGTGCTCCAGTGCGACCTCGCGTTCGCGCACCCGCTCGGAGACGCTCCCGTCTCGCGTGTAGAAGCGCTCCAGCCCCGAGCGCTTGTAGTCGTGCCCGTACGGGTTGTCCAGGTCGAGCAGCAGCTCACCGCCGAGCTCGACCTGGTAGGTCGAGTCGTTGGTGAAGAACCACGGTGCGGTCGAGTCGCGCAGGCCGAGCTGGAGCAGCGTGGCCGGGGCGGTCAGCAGCAGCCCCACGGCCAGCACCAGACCCACCGCCATCCATCGCGGCCAGGCGCGCGGCCGGACGATCAGGAGCACCGCGGCCGCGCCGCACGCGAGCCCGGCGAGGAAGGCACAGGCCCGCGGGATGCCCAGGTCGTACTCGTCCCCGGCGGCGCTGACGAGCGGCCCGAGCGGCCCCTGGGGATCGATCGTGCCGGGGCGGAAGGGCCAGGGGTCGGAGCCGAGCTCCGGCAGGTTGATGGCGACGAAGAAGAAGAGCACGCCCACGAGCGCCCAGGCGCCGCGCTGGCTCAGCTCCTCCTTCACGGCGAGCCCGCCGCGGCACGCCGGCGCGAGCGCTCGGCGGCGGGCCGGTGGGCCTCCTGCCAGGTGAGCCAGCCCGCCGCGACACCGAACACGAGCCAGGTGATCGGGTCCTCGAGGAAGCCGCTGTAGAAGAGCGCGTGCACGAACAGCGCGAGAAAGGAGGCGCCCAGCGCCAGCCCCAGGGCGTCGTCGCCTCGGTACACGGAGATGATCAGCCGCACGCCGCCGAACAACAGCCACGCGTACAGCAGCAGCCCGATCACGCCCAGCTCCGCGGCGACGGTCAGGGGGGTCGTGTGCGAGACGAATGCCGGCGTGGGCTGGTCGCTGTCCGCCAGGCGGCGGCTCGCGCGCGGCTGCCCTCCGATACCCACCCCGAGCACCGGGTCCTCCTTGACCACTTCGAGCGTCTCCTCGACGCGCTCGGTACGGTCGCTCGTGATGCGGTTGATCGACTGCTTGCCGTCGATCAGCTCGTAGGCCAGGAAGGCGCCGGCCGCCAGGGCGGCCACCAGCGCCAGCACTCCCACCGCGCGCCGCACGCGGCGGTCGCCGGTCACCAGTGCGAGCGCGAGCGTGACCAGCAGCAGGGCGGCCATGCTCGACTGCGAGTAGGAGAACAGCAGCCCCGCCCACATCAGCACCGTCAGGCCCACGAGCGGCCACGTGCGCCAGCGCCGTGCGGCCAGCAGCGAGAGGGCCACGCAGAGGCCGAGCACGACGTGGCGCCCGTACAGGCTCGGGTCGCCGAACAGCGACGTGACCCGGAAGTAGTCGGTGTTCGCGTTGGACACGGCGAGGTTGGGCGCATAGAAGAAGAGCTCGTGGGTTGCCGCCTGCCAGAGCCCGACCAGGGCGAACACCGAGGCGAGCGCCAGCGCCACCGCGGCCAGCGCGCGCGGCACGAAGGCGGGGAACTCGGCGCGGGCCAGCGCGGCCAGGAGCACGACGAAGGGCAACGTGAAGTAGGCCAGCAGATTGGTGCCCGCACGCACGTCGTCGGCCCACAGCAGCGACAGGAACGCGAAGGCGAAGAAGGCGGCCGCCGGTAGCGCGAGCGCGGGTGGGAGTGCGCGCAGGGGCCGGTCGCGCAGGGCGCGCCAGCACAGGGCCGCCGTGGCGGCCGCCAGCACGAAGTACAGCGGGAGCAGCCTTCCCAGGCGCCCGTCGTCGGCGATCGACACGAGAAAGCTGCTCGAGGAGTCGAAGGCGATCGGCGGCCGGAAGGGCGCCGCCAGGAGCACGGCGATGGGCACCCAGGCCGGGCGCCGGGCGAGCAGCGCCGCCGCGGCCCCGAGCACCACGAGGCCGACCACGCCGGCGCCCGCTCCGGCGGGGCTCGAGAGCTTGTCGAGCGTGCCGCCGCCGAGCGACAGGGCGAGCCCGGCCTCCGCCCCGGCCAGCAGCACGAATCCGCCCAGCAGGGTGAACCGCCCGCGGGCGAGCAGAACCAGGATCGAGCCGAGTGCGCCCGCTACCGCGGCCAGCTGGGCGGTGTCAGCGTGCTCCACCGTCCCGCACTCTATTTGCGTTGTAGGCGGCCGCGGCTTCGCGCAGGCCCGCGCCGCGCCGCGGGAAGAGCTGCTGGCGCGCATGCAGCAGATAGCGCCGCGGGTCGCGTCCCGGCAGCGCGACGGCCGCGAGCGCGCGAACGAGGTAGGCCCAGGTCCAGCAGATCGTCCACAGGAGGCGCGTGCCCGGCATGTCGTGCTTGCGGAAGTAGAGGTCGCGATTGCGGTGGAACTCGACGATCCGCCGGCGCATGGCGGCCGAGTCGGTCGAGAGCTGGTCGTGGTGAACGGCCCGGGCTCCCGGTACGAAGAGGATCTGCCGGCCGTCGTCGCGGAGGCGCTTGCAGAAGTCGGTCTCGTCGGAGTACACGAAGAAGTCCGGATCGAGCCAGCCGACCGCCTCCGCCGCCTCGCGGCGCACCAACATCGCGCTGGACTGGACCCATCCCACCTCGCGCACCGCGGGCCCCCGGCTCTGGACGGCGTAGCGGTCGTGGAGAAACAGCGCCGCGGCCAGCGCCCAGCCGGCGTCGGGCAGCTTCCAGGCGCAGGGCACCGGTGCGCCGCCGCTCTCGAGCAGCTGAGCCCCGGCCGCGGCGGCGAGGGGATTTCGCTCGAGCGCGTCGAGCAGGGCCCGCGCCGCCCCCTCGAGCAGCACCGAATCCTCGTTTAGGAGCAGGCAGAAGCGCCCCCGCGATTCGCGTAGGAGCAGCGAATCGTTCTCCGCCTTGCCGCGGCGCAGGTCGAGTGCGAACAGGCGGGCGCCGGGAAAGCGATCGCGCACCGCGCTCGCCGACCCGTCGTCGGATGCGTTGTCGACCACGAGCAGCTCGTGTGCCACCCCGTCGGGGTGAGTGCGCTCGACGGCCTCCAGGCAGGCCAGCAGATCCTCGCGCCCGTTGGTGTTGACGACGCAATAGGAGAGCGTGATCTCGCTCAGCGGTTCGCCGCCTCCTCGAGTACGGCCAGCGCCCGGTCGGCGAGCAGGTCGCGGTCGAACTCGCGCTCGGCCAGCGCCCGCGCGTTCGCGCCCATTCGCGCCGCGTCGTCGGGATGGTCGCGAAGCCAGGCGATCTTGTCGGCCAGGTCGCGGGCGTCCCCCGCCCTCACGTACAGGCCGGCGTCGTTGTCCTCGACCAGCCTGCGCATCCAGCCGTCCATGTTCACGATCGCCGGCCGCCCGGCCGCGAATGTGTCGAAGAGCTTGTTGGGAGAGTTGGTGGCCAGCACGGGCACGTCCTTGAACACGGTCAGGCACGCGCTCGAGCGAGCGGCCAGCTCGGCCACCTCCTCCTTACCGCGCCGCCGTGCCGCTGAAAATCACGTTCGCCGGGGCCGAGCGCTCGAGGCGCGCCCGGTGCTTCCCGTCGCCCATCAGCACGAACTCGACCCCGTCGAGGAGGCGCGCGGCCTCGACCACCGCGGTCAGGTCGTTGGCCTCGCCCATGGTGCCGAAGTAGCTGACCCGAAATCGCTCCGGCTCCGGTGCGACGTGGAACAGATCCAGGTCCGCGCCGTTGGGCACGAGCGACACGCGTTCGGGCGGCGCGCCGGCCGCCACCACGCCGCGCTCGATCCCGGGTGAGAGCGCGATCACCCGAGTGGCGCGGCGCAATACGAGGCGCTCGAGCAGGCGCGCTGCCCGGCGCAGGAGGGGATTGCGCAGCGCCCCCATCTGAATCGGCGCCTCGGGCCAGAGGTCGCGCACCTCGAAAACGAGCGGAGCGCGCCAGCGGGCCGCGGCCGCCATCGCGGGGAGGGCCATGGTGAGCGGGGGTGACGTCGCATAGATCACGTCGGGCCGGGGTCCGCGCAGCGCGGTGGCGGTGGCGGCCAAGGCGAAGCGGGCGAAGGCCAGCATGCGCCGCGGGTAGGACGTGGCGGTTGCGCTCACGTAGTCCGCGTAGCCGCCCCGCACGCCCACGACCTCGATTCCTTCGACGTCCTCACGGCCCCCGGCCGCGGTTAGCATGCGCACGGCATGGCCGCGCGACACGAAGCGGCGCGCGAACTCGTACGAGCGCGTGCCTCCCGCTCCCGCGCGGGTGATGAAGAACTGGTGCAGGTACAGGATCCGCATCGGGCAGGCCCGAACGCTAACCGCCGGTGCCGCGGGCACTAGACCTCATCATCGCGGCCATCGCCCTGATGGTCGTCTCGCCGCTGCTTGCGCTCGCCGGGCTTCTCACCAAGCTCGAGAGCCGCGGCCCGGTGTTCTATCGCCAGCGGCGGGTGGGCCTCGCCGGCCGGCCGTTCGAGCTGTGGAAGCTGCGCACCATGGTTCCGGGGGCGGAGAGCATGGGCGCCGGGATCTACGTCGCTGCAGGGCGATCCCCGCATCACGCGCGTCGGCCGCCGGCTGCGGCGCTTCTCCCTCGACGAGCTGCCCAACCTGGTCAACGTGCTCAGGGGCGAGATGGCGATCGTCGGCCCGCGCCCGACCGTGCAGCAGCAGGTCGATCGCTACACCGAGCGCCAGCGCAGGCGCCTCGAGGTCAGGCCCGGCATCACGGGCTGGGCGCAGGTGAACGGGCGCGCGTCGCTGCCCTGGCCCGAGCGCATCGAGCTCGACGTCTGGTACGTGGAGCATCGCTCACCCGCGCTCGACCTGCGGATCCTGCTCAGGACCGTGCGCATGCTCGCATCCGGCCGCGGGCTCTACAGCGAGGAGCTCGAGCAGGGCTGGTGAGTGGAACCTCGCTCAGCGGCGTACGCGCAGCGGCTGCCAGCCGGTCGACGCGCGATCGGTGTCCGCGTCGTTGACCGACACCACCGCGTAGCGGTAGTCGGCGCTGAACGCGGGCACGAACGAGGTCGAGAAGCGTCCTTCGCGGGCTCGGACCGCGCGCGCTCCGACCTTGCGCCAGCGGCCGCGCAGACGCTGCTGGACCACGAGCGTCACGAAGCGCTTGCGCGGCGTGACCGTGCCCTTCACCCGCACGCTGCGCCCGGGCGCGCCGGACGTGGCCGGCGCGCGCAGGGCGATCACCGGGCGCAGGTGGAGGAGCAGCCGCGAAGATGTGGTCCGGCGCAGCTCGGCGCGTCCCGGGTAGCGAAGGCGCACGTAGACCCGCCGCCGCGGCCGCAGCTCGCTCGCGAAGGTCCCGTCGGGCGCCGTGATGACCACGCCGGCGGTCTTCCAGAGGCCGGTGCCGTTGGTCTGGACCTCGACCGTCTCGTTGACCAGCGGCCCGCCGTCGGGGCCGGAGAGCAATCCGGTCACGGGCACCACTTCGCCGTAGTCGACCGAGAAATCGGCCAGCGTCGCACTCAGGCGCGTGCCGAACGTCGGCAGCAGGCCGACGCCGGTGGACACGAGCGCGCGCAGCTCGGGGAGCTGCGCGTAGAGCAGCGCGCCGGGGCACGCGGTCCGTCCGGTGTCTCGGTGGCCGATCACGCGCTCCAGGGTCACGCTTCGTCCGGCCGCGTACTTCGTCGCCGGCCCGCCCGAGCTACGGATCGTCACCGGCCCCGAGAGCGGCTGGCCGTGGACGCTCAGCTTCCAGCGGATGTAGTTCGCCATCGCCGAGAGCGTCTCGGGAGTCGCCCCGACGCTGGTGTGGTCGCCGATGCTGGCGATTCCCGCGGTCTCGTCGTTGAAGCCCTGGGCCTGAGCTCCCACCACCGCCTGGTCCAGACCCCCGGCGCGGCCCTCGTAGAGCACGCCGTACTTGTCGACCAGGGCGTTGTAGCCCACGTCGTTCCATCCGTTGGAGTTGCGGTGGTAGCGGCATACGGAGAGGACGATCGCCGGGCCATCCTCCGGCGCGTAGTCGTTGAGCGACACGGTGTGATGCACGTGGACGGCCTTGACCTCGCCGTAGTCGGGCGCTTCGCGCGGGCGGCACCTGGACGCCCCCCAATCGCGCCGGCTCACGAACGCTGGCGGCGCGACCTGGGCGCTGCGCGCGGCGCGCAGCTCGGAGCGGACGTTCACGAAGTGAAGGCGCAGCCGCCTAACGGAGCCGGCTGAGCCGGTACTGCACGGCCTGCGCCGAGCCCACCCAGAGCGGGTCGGAGGCGGAGACGATCGGCTCCCCGCGGCGCCGGTCGGGGTTGTGGTCGGCGTGGGCCTCGAGCTCCTGCCAGCGGCTCCATTCGCCGTCGGGCCGCCGAACGCGAAGGCGGATCACCGGTTCGGCGCGCCCGCGCCAGCGCAGGCCGACGAGGTTGAAGCGCCGCGGAGTCCTCAGTACCGGCGAGGGCGCTTCGGCGTCCGCGGTGTGCACGCCCCCCGAGGGAGCGGCCAGCTCGAAGTCGAAGGGCTCGTCACGGGCCTTGCCGGAGGCGAGGGCCGGCAGGGCGAGGAGGGCGCAGAGCAGCGCCGCAGCTGTCGCGAGCGGCCTCACGTCGATTCCAACACGGTGGCAGCACCGCAGTTTCGGGCGTGCAAGATCCAGTGCACGCGGCGGGAGCCGGGCGCTCTGCGCCGCGGGACTACGGCACGGGCTCGGGCCCGTTGGAGCGATGCTCGTCGCGAAACGCGCGCAGCGCGTCGACGACCTCGGGGCTCCAGCGGTCACAGCTGAGCGTGCGGCCGGTGCCGCCGGGCAGCGGATCGCGGTTCCAGGCGGTGGCCTCCACCACGCCCGGCATGGTCTTGCGCTGGACGAGGAGGGTCTGGAAGCCGTCGTCCTCGTCGAAGAGCGCCCGGATCGTGGCGCGGGCGTCCACCGAGACGCTCGGCTTGACCCAGATGATCACCCGGCCGTGCTCGAGCGAGTGGACGAGCGCCTCGTCGGGTGGCGGGGCGCCGCCGTAGACACCGTCCTCGGCGGGGATCTCGTAGTGGCGTCCGGTGGTGGGCGGGTTGGTCTTGTAGTTGATCTTCTCGCTGAGGTCTGTGGTGTGAGTGGCCACCCCGCTGCCCTTCGAGCTGTCGAGCTCGCATCCCGCGGCGCTCACCGCCTCGTCGAGATCGAACACCTTCTGCCCGGGCACGTCGCCGCCCTCCGGGAAGAACCCTCCCCCGCCGTCGCCACCACTGTCGCCCCCGCCGCCCACCAGCAGGAATACGACGACGATGGCGGCCAGCACGAGAACGCCCGCGGCGCCGAAGCCCACCAGGCGCTTGCGCTGCTGCTCGGCGCGCGCCTGGGCCTCGCGCTCCTCGCGCTGGCGGCGCAGAGCCTCCTTCTCTCCCTTGCGATGAGCCATCCGGAAAAACCTTAGCTGCGGGTCGCCACTAGTCTTGCTTGGGTGACTGCAGGGGAGGGTGGTGAGGCGTGAAGGACGTTGTGGAGGACGTGCGGGCCTGGACCGCGCGTGGTGATCGGGTGGCGATTGCGACGGTGGTGGGCGTCAAGCGCTCCGCTCCGCGACCCCCCGGGGCCAAGATGGCCGTGAACGAGCACGGAGAGGTCTCGGGCGCGGTGTCCGGCGGGTGCGTCGAGGGTGCCGTCGTCGAGGAGGCCGCGGGGGTGTTGCGCGATCGCCGCGCGCGCTTGCTGCACTTCGGCATCGCCGATTCCGAGGCCTGGGACGTTGGACTGCCCTGCGGCGGGGAGATCGACGTGTTCGTGGAGGAATACACGGCTTGAGCGTCTTCTCGGAGTTTGCTGCGGCCGCCGAGGCTGACGGGCGCGCCGCGCTTGTGTCGATCATCGAGGGCGGGGACACGGCGGCCAAGCTGCTGCTGCGCGCCGACGGCTCGACGGCCGGGGGCCTGGGTGACGCTCAGCTCGACAGCGCGGCGCTGACCGCGGCTGACGAGCTGATGTGGGCCGAGCGGTCGGAGCGCCGTGAGGTGGGCGACGTGACGCTGTTCGTGGACGTGACCGCCCCGGCGCCGCGCCTGGTGATCTTCGGGGCCGTCGACTACTCGGCGGCGCTCGCGCGTCTCGCGCGCGCCGCCGGCTGGCGCCCCTTCGTGTGCGACCCCCGCTCGCAGTTCGCCACCAACGGGCGGTTTCCCGACGCCGAGGAGGTGGTCGCCGCCTGGCCGGCCGAGGCCTTTGAGCGCATCGGCGCCATCGATCGTGCCACCTACATCGCGGTGCTCACTCACGACCCCAAGCTCGACGACGCGGCTCTGCAGATCGCACTGCAGTCGGAGGCGCCCTACGTCGGCGCGATGGGCAGCCGCCGCGCCCAGGCGGCGCGCCGCGAGCGCCTTCTGGCCGCGGGCCTCGAGGAGGAGATGCTGGAGCGGATCGCCGCGCCGATCGGGCTGGACCTGGGAGCGCTGACCCCGGAGGAGACCGCGCTGTCGATCATGGCCGAGGTGGTGGCCGTCCGCCACGGGCGCGACGGCGGGCGGCTGTCGCGGTCGGCCGGGCGCATTCATGAGGTGGGCGTGTGATCGGCGGGCTCGTGCTCGCGGCCGGCAAGGGCAGCCGCTTCGGGGGCTCCAAGCAGCTGGCCGATCTCGACGGCCGCCCGCTGCTCGAGCACTCGATCCAGGCCATGACCGCCTCGCCGGTCGGCCGGGTGGTGGTGGTGCTCGGCGCCGCCGCCGAAAGCGTGCTCGCCCGCGTCGACTTCCACGGCGCCGAGCCGATCGTGACCGACCGCTGGGAAGAGGGCCAGTCGGCGTCGCTCGCCTGCGGCCTGGCCGAGCTGTCGGAGTGCGAGGCGGTGGTGGTGACCCTAGGTGACCTTCCGCGTCTCTCGACCGACGCCATCCGGAGGGTGATCGCCGCGCGCGGCGACGACGCCGAGGCGATTCGCGCCACCTACGCGGGCGCGCCCGGCCACCCCGTCCTGCTGGAGCGCGAGCTCTTCGAGCGCCTGCGCGACGTTTCCGGCGACCACGGGGCGCGCAACCTGCTGCTCAGCGTCAACTCGCGCGACGTCGCCTGCGACGACCTGGGCGGGGGTGAGGACGTCGACACCCCGGCTCAGCTCGACGCCCTTCGCGCCGGAGGGCCGGTCGCCTAGCCCGGCTTGGCCCGGCTCGTCATGTACGCGCCGGCCAGCACCAGGGCGGTGCCGAGCAGGGCGGCGGGGTGGATGTCCTCGCCGTTGAGCGACGCTCCGAGCAGGATGGCCACCACGGGGACGAAGTAGAGGGCCACCGACGCGCGGGGCGCGCCCACCCGCCCGATCAGGGCGGTGAACCAGAAGAAGGCGAGCGCGGTGCTGGCGGCGCCGAGGACGGCCACGGCGAGCACGCTCGACCAGGCCAGCTCGGAGCTCGCGAGGCCCACGGCCGCCACTGGCGCCAACACCACCGCGGCGACCAGCTGGGAGCGCCAGATCACCGCGAGGGCGTGATTTCGCGTCTGCAGCCGGGCCAGCAGGTTGAACGAGAACCCGTAGAGCACCGTGGCGAGAAACACCAGCCCCACGCCGGCCGCGTTGGAGCCTCCGTCCACCGACGGAAAGCTCACCGCCACCACGCCCAGGAAGCCCACGACCAGGCCGGCGCCCTGGAGGCGCGAGGGCAGCTGCTTGACGAGGAAGGCGGCCACCAGGGCGGTGCACAGGGGCGTGGCCGCGTTGATCATTCCGGCCAGGGACGAGTCGATCCACTGCTGGGCGGTGGCGAAGAGCAGGAAGGGCACCGCCAGCCAGATCAAGCCCAGCAGCGCGATGCTCGGCAGGTCGGACCGCTCCACGGGCTGCCGCGCGGCCGAGAAGAGTCCGAGGGTCGCGGCGCCGAAGGCGATGCGCCCGAAGGCGACGAGCGCCGGCGCCAGGTGCTCCAGCCCGAGGTCGATCAGCAGGAACGAGGGCCCCCATGTGCACACGGTGCCGGCCAGCATGAGCCAGTCGCGCGTGGCGAAGCCGACGTGGCTCGCCTGCTCGGGTGAGACGCTCGCTGGCTGCGCGACGGCCACTAGGACATGGGCGCGGCGACGGCGTGGCGGTCGCGGCGCCTGACCTCGCGTATGGCGCGGGCGAGACGGCGCACGCCTTCGTCGAGCTGCTCCGGGTCGGCCAGCGAGAAGGAGAGGCGCAGCGAGGTCTGCGAGCGCCGCTCAGCGGTGACCGCGCCACCGGGTGTGAAGGCCACTCCGTGGCGGGCGGCCTCGCTGAACAGCGCGCGCTCGTCGAGCGGGCGGTTGAGCGTGACCCACAGGTGGTGTCCGCCGTGAGGGGTGTCCACCCGGTACTCCCCCGGCATGTGCCGCGCGAGCGCGGCGAGCAGCGCGTCCCGGCGCTCGCGGTAGAAGGGCATCGTGCGCTTGACGTGACGATCGTACGCGCCGGTGGCCAGCCAGCGGGCGGCGATGTACTGGATGAGCGTGGGCGAGTGGAAGTCGGCCTCGAGCTTGAGCATGGCCAGGCGGTCGAGCACCGGTCCACGTGCCGCGACCCAGCCCGAGCGCAGGCCGCCGCCCACCACCTTGGACAGCGAGTTGGCATAGAGCACGTGCGCCGGCGCCAGCTCGCGCAGAGAGCGAACGACGGGGCCCTCGAAGCGCATGTCGGCGTACACCCGGTCCTCGAGGATGAAGAAGTTGCGCTCGACGGCCAGTTCGGCCAGCCGCCTGCGCCGCTCTTCGGAGAGGTTGCTGCCGGTGGGGTTCTGGCAGGCGGTCTGCAGGCCCACGAGCTTGACCTCGTGGCGCGCCAGCAGCCGCTCGAGGCCGTCGACGTCGAAGCCGTCCTCGTCCACCGGCACGCCGATCACCCGGGCGCCGGTTCCTCGCATCGCGGTCATCATTCCGATGAAGGTCGGCGACTCGATCACCGCCACGTCGCCGGGCTCGAGCGTCGCCCGGGCCACCAGGGCGATCGCCTGCTGCGCTCCGGAGGTGACCACGATCTCGTCGGCATCCTCGGCGTAGCCGTACTTGCGCCCGCGCGCGGCGATCTGCTCGCGCAGCTCGAACAATCCCTGAGGGTTGAGGTAGGCGAGCGCCCGATCGCCCTCCTCGGCGAACACCTCGGCAGTCACGCGCGCCAGCTCCTCGGTGGGGTACATGCTCGGCGCGGCCCATCCCACTGCCAGCGAGATCACGTCCTCCTGCACGGCGAGCGAGAAGGTGTCGGCGAGAACCTGCTCGGAGTACGACACGTCCTGCTGAGGGAGGGCGTAGACCTGCCAGTCGTCGCCCTGGAACGTGCTGCTGGCCGGCGCGAGCGTGCGCACGAAGGTGCCGCGGCCGACCTGGGCGGTTACGTAGCCGAGCTCGGCAAGCTTGCGATAGACGCGGGCGGCCGTTAGGTGGTTCACCCCGGCTTGCGCCGCGAGCTCGCGGGTGGGTGGGAGTTTGCTGTCCGGCTCGAGGTCCCCCTCCTCGATGGCGGCCTCAAAGCGATCGATGAGCTGCTGCGTGATCGACAGGTTGCCCTCCCGATCCAGATCCGACAAGTCTACTTTGTATGACATTGGATGCCCTCCAAGGCGTCGTACACTACCAGTACACCGTCATACACACAATCATTTGGAGACTCCATGACCAACATCACCGTCCGCGCCGCCGTTTCTGCCGACCACGCCGATCTGGTGCGTCTCGCTGCTCTGGACAGCGCGAGTCCACCGCGCGGGCCGGCTCTGGTGGCCCTGGCCGATTCGCGCATGCTGGCGGCGCTGCCGCTCGGCGCCGGCAGGCCGATCGCCGACCCGTTCCAGCCGACCGCGGAAGCCGTGGCTCTGCTCGAGTTGCGGGCCCGGCAGCTCGCCGAGCGCCACACCGAGCGGCGAGGCCTGGGCGACCGCCTGCGCTCGCTGGTTCGCTCGCCGCTTGACGCGCGCCGGACCGCTTAGGGAGGATGCGGGCCACAGTGCCCGCTTCCTCACCTGAGCCCGTCGAGACCTACATCGCCTCGCTTCCGGACGGGCGCCGGGAGATCGTCGAACGCATCCACGAGGTCGTGACCGAGGCGGTACCTGAGCTCGAGGTCCGGATGTGGAAGAGCTTCATCGGCTACGGCAGCTACCACTACGTCTATGCAAGCGGGCGCGAGGGCGACTGGTTCCCGATCGGGCTCACCAACAACAAGGGCTACGTCTCGCTCTACCTGTGTGCGGGCGACGAGCAGGGCTACCTGGCTGAGAGCAACGCCGACCGCCTTGGCAAGGTCAGCGTGGGCAAGAGCTGCATCCGGGTGAAGCGCCTCGAGGACGTCGATCTCGGGGTGGTGGCCGAGCTGTCCCGGCGCGCGGCTGATTTGGTGGAGAGCGGCAAGTTCGCGATGTAGGGCCGGTGGGGCCCGCCGCCGGTCAAGCGTGCATCGCCGCCAGCCCCTCCGCCTCGGCCCGCACCTCGTCGCGCGCGTCCCGCCCGAGCCGCCCAAAGGGCTCCAGAGTCACCTTCCCCTTCTCGTAGCGCCAGCCGCCTGCCACCTGACCATCCACGGTGAACGTGGGGACCGATTGCGGCGTCTTGGTGCTGAACGCCTTGCTCCGGTGCTCCTCAAGAAGGATCTGCGTGCGTCGGGCGTGGACGAGAAGCGTTGCGTCCCAGGTGGGCAGGAAGCGGACCGGCGCGGGCGTGTCCGCGGCGGGCAGGGGCGCTCGTGGCAGATCGACCAGCAGGCCACCCTTCTCGTCGCGAAACCGGCGCAGGTCGAGACCTTCAAGCGTTTCGTCCAACGGCCTCTGCTTCAGGCCGGCCCAGTCGGCGATCTCCTTGGGAGCGGCCGGCCCAAAGCCCTGCAGGTAGCGCCGGGCGAGCAGCTCGCGGCCCTCGCCCGCCGTGGCCGGAGTGCGCTCGATCCAGTCCTCGGCACGTGCGTAGAGATCGGCCCGGCGATGCTCCCAGGTGCCGGCCGGCGGCACGCGGACCAGGTCGAGCCACACGTTCGCGCCGTTGAAGAGTGAGGCGTCCATGCCCTCCATCAACGGCTTGCGCGCTCGCTCACCCGCCCTCAGCCGCTCGTCCACGGCGGCCGCTGCCGCCTTGACGTCATCCTCGCTGACCGTGCCGCGGCGGTAGTCGAGGAACGCCTTCCTGCGCGGGTCGCGGATCGCTGCACAGATCGGCCAGTAGTCGGCGGCGGACACGAGGTGGATGGTCGTGCGCATCAGCGTGCCCTGAACGACCGTCCGGCGCTCGAGGGCTCGGGTCAGGCCGGCGCGCTCGAAGCCCTCCAGGCGTGACCACAACCCGATGTACATCGACGGCGCGTACTGGGCCTGAATCCCGCCGATGCGCTCGAGGGCCTTGGGCAGCGGCACCCGCTTGCGCGCGAGCAGGAACTGGCGCTCGAGCAGCGCGCGGTTGAGCTCGAGCGGGCTGAGGACTCGCTCGGCGCCGCTCAGGCCTTTGCCTTCGCCTTCGCCCTGGACTTCGCCTTCGGCTTGGCCTTGGTCTTCGTCGTCACCTTCGTGGTCTTCGTCTTGGTCTTCGGCCTGCTGCCGCGCTCGGCCTCGCCCTGGATCTCCGACACGGGGATCTCGTCGTGGGCCACGTCGACCGACAACTCCGGGAGCAGAGCGCCCAGGAACTCCTGCATCTTCTCCTCTTGACGCAGGATGTCCCGCGCGACCTTCGCCGTTCCCTTGTCGCCGACCGCCGTGGCGACCGATTCGATGACCGTGTAGGTGGCGATCTCGTGCGCCTCATCCTGATACTGCGTGCGGGCGTTGCGAAGCATCTTCTCCTGCTCGCCCCCGCCGCGCACCGTGTGCAGCGGGCCCTGGGCCGCGGCCTTCGCCTTGCCCACGAAATCGGACACGCTCTCCGCCGCCTTGCCGAGGCCCTCGGGGCCGGGAAGGGTGACCGTCTCCGGCGTACCACCTAGTTGCTTGATGCGCTTGGACACTTGGGTCGCGTGCGACTTCGTTTCCTTGAGGTGGGCCTTGAGACGTTTTGCGTAGTCGTCACGCGTGGTCACCGGGATGTCCGCCTGCAGGGCGGTCTCGAGCTGGCGTTCCTTGGTGTAGGCCTCGTTCAGGAGTTGAACGAGCTTCGCGTCGCGGGTGGGCGTGTCGGACATGCGGGGGGCCTCCGTGGTCTCTTGCCTTCGTGCTCTATTCTCCTACCCAAAGGAGTGCGCTCTGGCACGCAACTTTGCAAACCCCTGCAAATGGGTTAACCCGCCCTATTGTTCGGGCATGAAGGAATGAAAGGAATCTTCCCCGACGTGAGTGAGGATCGGGATGGCCAGCAGCAAGTCATCAAGTGCGCGTGGCGGACAGCGCAAGGGCACCTCGGCCAACGGCTCGGGCTCGGGCTCGAAGCCGAAGTCGACAGGCGCGAGCGGCGAAGATCGACAGAGCGAAGCGACGGATTCGAAGTCGACGAGCTCGAAGTCGCCACGCTCCAAGTCGGCAGCTTCGACTCGCAGCCGTAGTAGTGCGTCGCGCGCGAGCAACAGCTCGTCGCGTTCGAGCGCGAGCAAGAGCACGGCCAAGCGCAGCTCTCCAGAGCCGCAGCAAGCCGGCGCCTCAGAACGGGAACGGCGTTGTCGAGACCGTGAAGAGCACTGCGAGCAACGCCGCTCACGCCGCCAGCAAGGTCAAGGGACCGGCGGTGGCGGTCGGCGCCGCGGCGGTCGGGCGTGGCAGGTGGCCTGTTCCTGAAGAGCCGCAACAAGCGCACCAAGGTGCTCGGCATCCCGCTGCCGCGCTCATCCGAGCTCGACGTGAAGGCGATCGCCAAGACCCTCGGCGACATGAGCAAGCAGGTCGGCCAGACGTCGAAGAACGTGTCGAAGGACATCGAGCGGGTGGGCGACCAGGCCGAGAAGATCGGAAAGATCCTGGGCTAGGGGGACTCCCATGGCAGCCAGCACCAAGACGAAGTCGGCGCCCTCCTCGAA
Organism: uncultured Thermoleophilaceae bacterium; assembly: GCA_963728155.1. GTDB lineage: Bacteria > Actinomycetota > Thermoleophilia > Solirubrobacterales > Thermoleophilaceae > JACVRW01. The sequence goes on from CAVSJF010000007.1 coordinate 63,560, forward strand.
CGGAAGTGCTGCATCGAACGCGGGTCTGAAGGTCAGAGAGGCGGGCGATACGGTCGTGTCCACGGCTCGCAGAGTTCGCGGTCCCGTGCTCGTGGCCGGAGCCACCGCCGCCGGCCTCGCCGAGTGGCCTGGCCATCGGCTCGCGCATGGCGTCCAAGCGGCGAGGCAGGGTCGCCCTGCTGGGTGCACTGGGCAAGGCGGCGAGCGAACTGGCATCTGTGGGCTCTCAGCTGTCGGATACCCGAGACGAAGCTCGCGAGATCCGCAAGCACCTGGAGAACGCGAACAAGAGATCGCCGATCGAGGTCGTGCTCGATGGCCTGACACACCGCCGGGGCGCGCACAAGCTGTAGAACCCACGCTATGCCCAGCGTGCGCGTCTCCGCCCAGCTCCAGCCCCAGCACTCCGATTGGCCCGCGATGCGCGACGCGTGGGCCGCGGCCGAGGAGCTGGGCGTCGACTGCCTGTTCAACTGGGATCACTTCTTCCCCCTCACCGGCGACCCGGACGGCAAGCACTTCGAGGCGCTCACGGTGCTCGCTGCCATGGCCGAGGCGACCGAGCGCGTGGAGCTGGGCTCGCTGGTGATCTGCAACAGCTACCGCAACCCCGACTACCTGGCCGACGCCCACCGGACCATCGACCACATATCGGGCGGGCGCGCGATCCTGGGGATCGGGGCGGGCTGGTTCGAGCGCGACTACGAGGAGTACGGCTACGACTTCGGGACTGTGGGCAAGCGCCTGACCGCGCTCGAGCACGCCCTGCCGCGGATCGAGCAGCGGCTCGGCAGGCTGAACCCACCCCCGCTGCGCGAGCGCATCCCCATCCTGATCGGCGGCGGCGGGGTCAAGCGGACCCTCAAGCTCGTGGCGCGCCACGCGGACATCTGGCACGCCTTCGGTGAGGCGGACGTGTTCCGCGAAAAGTCGGCGATCCTCGACGAGCACTGCGCGGCCGAGGGCCGCGACCCCGCGGCGATCGAGCGCTCGTGGGCGGTGGGGCAAATGGGCGGCGACCCGGACGAGCTTCGCTCCGCCGGCGTCACGCACTTCATCGTGGGCATCAGCGGCAGCTCATCGGGGTACGACCTCGGGCGGATCCGCGAGCTCGTCGACTGGCGCGACGGGCTCGGCTGACATCACGCTGAGGCCGACCCGTACTCGTCGCGCCGGCGCGGGAAGTCCGGGTGTGCCTCGTCGTCGCGTCCCTTGGGCGCGCGGTCCAGCAGCCCCCAGACCGTGTTCAGCGCGTCGGTGCCCCGGTCGTAGCACGTGTACGTGTGGTAGACGACCCCGTCGTCGATCTCGAAGCTGCTGAGGGCCATCAGCTCCTCGTCGTGCACCACGTCGATCGAGGCGCCGCTCGGTGTGCCGAAGTTCCAGCCCGTGCCGTTGCGCCGGTCCTCCTCGGTCCAGGCGCTGAAGTCGCGGTTGAAGTCGGTGCCTCCTGACGACACCCAGGGAAGGTCCCAGCCCATCCGCTCCTTGTAGGCGTTCAGCGTCTCGAGCGGGGAACGAGAGGCGAGCAGGAACGTCACGTCGTGAGCGTTGAGATGCTCCTTCGAGCCGTTGAAGCTGTCGGTGGCAAACGTGCAGCCGGGGCAGCCCTCGGGTGTGTTCGGGCCGTGCATGAAGTGGTAGATCATCAGCTGCGAGCGGCCGTCGAAGAGCTCGGCCAGGGTCTTCGTGCCCTCGTTGGTGTCGAACTCGTAGGTCTTGTCGACGCGGACGCGCGGAAGCTCCCTGCGCTCCTTCGCCAGCTCGTCACTGAGGCGGGTGAGCTCCTTCTCGCGCTCGAGCAGCTCCTTGCGCGGCGACGAGCCAGTCGTCGCGGGTGCCGGTGGCGGTGTTCATGGTGCTGCCTCCTCCGAAGCGGTGAGGGATGGTTGTCGCACCTAGGACCCGCCGGCCGGGCGAGACTCATCGCCGACGGCCGCACGGGCGGGTGTCTCGGCGAGACGCCGGTGGAGCCGGTCGCGGAGCTCGTCAGGGTCGTAGTCGTGCTGTACCCGGCGCTTTCGGGCCACGACGACGCCCGTCGCGGCAACGCCGGCCAGGCCGGCCACTCCGATGAGCTTCCAGGGCACCCGCACGGTCCCTAGGTTACGGCTCATGCACGCCGTGGCGCTGCCTCTCGACGACGCTCTCGCCACGGCATCCACCGGCGACATCTGGCTGTTCCGCGGCCGGGCACTGGCCGACGTGGCGATCCGCACGGTCACCAACAGCCCGGTCAACCACGTCGGCATGGTCGTCGCCCTCGACGACCTGCCCGCGCTCCTGTGGCACGCCGAGCTGGGGCGCTCGCTGCCCGACGTCTGGACGGGCAAGCATCAGCGAGGCGTGCAACTACACCTGCTCGGCGACGCGGTCAGGAACTGGAACGAGCGCTACCGGCAACGGGCCTGGGTGCGGCAGATCGAAGGCGCGATCGAGCGCCGGCACGAGGATCGGCTCATGGAGGTAATCGAACGCTTCGACGGTCGGCCGTTCCCCACGACGCCGGGGCTGGTCCGGCAGTGGGCGACTGGTCGCCTCCGGCGCTCGTCGTCACTCGAGACGATCTACTGCGCAGAGCTCGTGGCCACCACCTATCAGCACATGGGATTGCTCCCCGGCCGGCGACCGGCGAGCTGGTACGACCCCGGACGGTTCTGGAGTGGCGACCGCATCGAGCTCGTACCACCGTTTGCCCTCGGCGGCGAGATCGCGGTGCAGTGAGGAGCAACGCCCACGCGAGCGGTGCTCTGATGGAGCTAGGGCTAAAGGAATCCATGCGACCGTCCGATTCCCCCGGGCATGACTTCGCCCTGCAGGCTTCTGGTTGCCGCAATCGGATGTTTCTTTCGCTGGGCTGCGGCCAGGCTCTGGCTGCCCAGACCTCCGAGCTCTTTGTGCAGCAGCTCTCCGGGGGACGGATCGACAAGGTTGGCCAACGAAGTCTTCGGCTGACGCTGACGCCTGCTCCCGGCCGCACGATTGCCTTCTCCGATCGACCTGAGCGTCAGGGCAGGACGCTGGCGACGAGGAAGTTCGTGTCCAGCTGGAGGACGTACGGCTTCGGGCAGGATCCGCCAAATGCGGCGTTGAGCATCGATGCCTCTCCCAAAGGCCGCGACGTGTTCCTGCTCACACTGAAGAGGCCCCGTCTGAGCAACGGCAACCTGGTCTACACAGCTACACCGCTCAAGGGCGAGTCCGGCCAAGGCCTGGCGCGATTCGCGAAGCGAGACGATCGGCTTCGGAAGCTGAAGTTCGGTGAGGCGTCTCTATTCATCGATCCGACCAATGAGGCAACGCCGATCAGCCTGAGCCTCTCGAACACCGGTCCGACGCAATCGATCGTCTCGCTGGCCATCGATCCCGACTGCGACCTGGTCTGGTCGACGTCGAGCGCGAATGGTCGTGGTCCCGGGCTCGAAGTCACCAGTCCTACGGGCAAGAGTCCGCCGTTCGTTCGGTTCAGCCTGAACAGCAAGCAGATGACGATTGTGGCTCCACCCGCGAGCAGCACGCCGGCAAGCTTCACCATCAATCTCTACCTGGCCGGCAGCTCACCATTTTTCGAGGGCACCGCCATAGTTGGAGATGGCTGGACCGTTCAAGCCACGACCCCCGATGGCGGTTCCACGACCTGGTCCAGCGGCGAGCTCTCGGCGCCGCTCTAGGTGTAGCGCCAAGCAGGACTCCAAGAGAATGGAGCTAGTCGGACTCGAACCGACGGCCTCCTGGGTGCGATCCAGGCGCTCTCCCAACTGAGCTATAGCCCCGTGGCTCGTTCATGGTAGCGCCGCTCGAACACGTCCCCTACGCCTCGATAGGCTTCGTCGCGATGGGCATTCTCGACGATGCGATTCGCGAGCACATCGAGCTCAAGCGCAAGCATGGCGCGGCGGAGGATGAGCTCCAGCGCCAGGAGGAAGAGGCGCTTGGGCCGGCACGCCGTGAGGTCGCTCCCACCCAGACGCAGGACGGAAACGGCTCCACGGAGCCGGCGGCCGAGGAGCCCCCGGCCGAGGCTTCGGAGGCCGAGGCGAGCGTAGCCCCGCCGGCCACCGTTGAGCCCGAGGCCGAGCCTGAGCCCGAGCCCGAGGCGGCGCCGGCGCCAGCGAGCCCGGAGCCCCAGGTTCCCTTCGACGCGGCCCAGCTCGAGCCCGAGCCCCGGCTTGTGGAGCCCGAGCCGCCGGCCGCTGAGCCCGAGCCGCCGGCCGCCGAGCTCGAGCCGGATCCGCCGGCGCCGGACGAGCCGCGGCGGCCCGAGGGGGACACGCCGCCGCGCGGCTTCGAGGCACTCGAGGATCACGACGACGAGCCCTTCGCTCCAGAGACCGAGCCAGAGGATGCGGACGACGACGAGGAGAGCCAGGACGACGACGTCCTCCAGGACACTCCGGACTTCCTCCAGGAGACTCCCGAGCACGACCGTCTCTGGTTCGAGCAGAAGCCGCCGCGCGACTTCGACTTCGATTAGTCGCGGTCACGGGCCGCCGCGGGTAGCGGCGGGGATCGCCCGCCCCGGCGATCCCCGCACGTTCAACCCGGCGGCGTCCCGTGCCGCTTGACTCGACGGAACCCTCCATGCCGTCGTAAGGGGGTTTTCGGCGCGAAGGCCCGCGGGCATGAAATCCGTCGCCCAGGCCTAAACGCTTTCTGGACGCTTCAGCTGATGTAGCCGCGGATGCGGGCCGCCTCGACCACCCGCTCGATGCCCAGCTCGTAGGCGGCGACGCGAAGCGAGACCCCATCGTCACCCGCCCGCGTTGAGACCTCGCGGAAGGCGTTACGCATGATCCGGCCGAGACGGTCGTTGACCTCGCGCTCGTCCCAGCGCAAGTGCTGGAGGTTCTGCACCCACTCGAAATACGAGACGACCACGCCGCCCGCATTCGCCATCACATCGGGCACCACGAGGATGTCCTTGTCGCTCAGGATCTGATCCGCCGCCGGGGTCGTGGGGCTGTTGGCGCCCTCCACGACCATGCGGGCGCGCAGGCGATCGGCGTTCTGCTGGTGGAGCATCCCGCCGAGCGCGGCGGGAATGAAGACCTCGCAGTCGACCTCGAGCAGCTCGTCGGGCTCGATCGAGTCGACGCCCTCGAAGTCGGGCAGGCTGCCGCCCTCTCGTACGTGCTCGGCGAGCGCCTCGGCGTCGATGCCCTCATCGCTGCGGATCGCGCCGCTGGCGTCGGACACGCCGACCATCCGGGCGCCCAGGTCCTGCAATATCCGTGCCGCCCAGGACCCGACGTTCCCGAAGCCCTGGACGGTGAAGCGGGTGTCCGAAGGCCGGAGATCGCGCATCGGGGCCGCCTCTCGGAACATCTGGACCACGCCGCGACCGGTGGCCGCCTCGCGCCCGAAGGAGCCCTCGAGGGCGATCGGCTTGCCGGTCACGCACGCCGGCGTGTGGCCGTGCAGCTTGCCGTACTCGTCCATCATCCAGGCCATCACCTGGGCGTCGGTGCCCACGTCGGGGGCGGGGATGTCACGAGTGGGCCCCAGCACCTTCTCGATCTTGTCCATGAAGGAGCGGGTCACTGACTGCAGCTCGCTCGGCTGGAGCTTCTTGGGGTCTACGTTCACGCCGCCCTTGGCGCCGCCGAAGGGGATGCCGGCCACGGCCGTCTTCCAGGTCATCAGCTCGGCGAGCGCGCGCACCTCGTCGAGGTCGACCTCGGGGTGGTAGCGGATGCCGCCCTTGTAGGGCCCGCGCGCGCCGTTGTGCTGCACGCGGTAGCCCGAGAACACGTGGATCTTGCCGTCCTCGGAAAGCTTGACCGGCACCTGCACCTGAACCTCGCGGTAGGACGAGCGCAGCACGGCGGCCACGTCGTCGGCCAGCCCGAGCCGCTCGGACGCCTCGCCGAACCAGTGGGAGACGATCTCGTAGTTGGTGACCTCGGCCCGCTGGGGCTGGTCGTGCTCCTCGGTCTGCCTGGGCGACTTGTCGGGCTCGCCGTGGCCGTCGGCCTCGGCGTGAGCGCCACCGCGCTCCTTCTCGCCGGGGCCGCCCTTCTCGGTGTCCTCGACGCCCGAAGGGCTGGCCTCCTCCGTCTGCTCGCCGCTCCGATCGCTCATGCCAGACCTCGATTCCCCGGATTCGGCGTCCGGCAACCAAACCTTCCATAGAATCGAGACTCTCGGGGCCATAGCTCAGTTGGGAGAGCGTCCGGTTTGCATCCGGGAGGTCGCCGGTTCGAGCCCGGCTGGCTCCACCTCACCCCGCCGCGAACCCCGCGTCCAGCAGCTTCGGCGCGTGCTTGGCCGGATCGCGGGAGTTCAGCAGCACCACCCCGAGGCGGCGGCCGTCGCGGCTTGCCACTCCCACGAAGCAGCGCCCGGCCGTCGACGTGTAGCCGGTCTTGAGCCCCACCGCGCCCGGGTAGCCCATGCGCATCAGCGGGTTGTGGCCGGTCAGGTAGAGCTTGCCGCCCTTGATGGGAAAGCGGAAGGCCACCTGCCGCCGGCGGGCGATGCGGCGGATGCGGGGCTCGTCCATGGCCAGGCGGGTGAGCACAGCCAGGTCGTGCGCGCAGGAGCGGTTGCCGTCCTCGAGACCGTGGGACGACACGAAGTGCGTGCACGTCAGTCCCCACTCGCGCGCGCGGCGGTTCATCAGGGCCACGAAGCCCGCCTCGGTCCCCGCGACGTGCATGGCCAGCGCGATCGCGGCGTCGTTGCCGGACACGATGCAGCAGGCCGTTCAGCAGCGTCTCGAGGCGCACGCGGCGACCCTGGGGCAGAAGGCCGACCGCCGAGCCCTCGTAGTTCAGCGCGGCCGGAGTGATGCGCACGGCGTCGTCCGGCCGGCTGCGGTCGACCACCACGAGCGCGGTCATGATCTTGGTCAGGCTCGCGACCGAGACCACGCGCAGCGGACGCCGGCGCCACAGCACCTCGCCGCTGTCGAGGTCGAACACCAGCCCGGCGCGCGGCGGCTTGTTCAGGTCCACCGCCACGGAGTCCACGCCGCTGAGCGGAATCGACGGCACGGGCTCGCCCTCGATCAGCGGCTGCGGGATCCTCCGGCTCATCGGGATCGACCGGCGGCGCGGCGGCCGACGAATCCACGGCCAACGAGACCGCGGGCGCACCGATCGGGTCCTCGGTCGCGACGAAGGCCACGTAGGCGGCGGCGCCCACGGCGACGGGCGCCGCGAGGAGGGCGAGCAGAGCGAGAAGGCCGGACAGGCGCCGGCGGCGCGCGCCCTCTCCGCCGCGCGCTCAGCCATCGGGCGGCGTGGAGGCCAGCGCGCCGAGCACTCCGAAGCCGAGCAGCGCGAGCACGATCAGGGACAGGATCACGAGGATGTCGACGCCCTCGCGCACCGCCACGGAGATGGTGAGGAAGGCCAGCAGGCAGATGATGCTCAGGCTGGCGATCAGCACGAGCGTGCGCGCCATCAGTAGACGGGCATGCGGTGGGATGCCTCGTAGTCCTCGTGCACGTTGTTGGCGAAGAGCTTGATCAGCGCCATCCCGAACACGAAGCCGCCGATGTGGGCGAAGTACGCCACGCCCCCGCCGCCGCCCCCGAGCGGATCGCTGAAGGCCGGGAGCAGCTGCATGAGCACCCACAGTCCCAGCACGAGCAGCGCGGGCAGCTGGATGACGGTGAAGATGATGATGATGAAGATGAGGGTGACCACACGGGCGCGCGGGTAGAGCACGGCATAGCCGCCGAGCACCGCCGCGATCGCTCCGCTGGCACCCACGATGGGAATGGTGGAGCGAGGGTCGGTCACCAGCTGCAACCCCAGCGCGGCGACGCCCCCCAGCAGGTAGAAGACCGCGTAGCGGATGCGGCCCATCGAGTCCTCGATGTTGTTGCCGAAGATCCACAGGAACAGCATGTTGCCGCCCAGGTGCAGAAGCGATCCGTGCATGAACATCGAGGTGAACACCGTGAGGTACCAGGGCGCCTGATCGGGGGCCGGGCGTCGCCCACCTCCGCCTGACCCTCGCAGCGCACCTGCCGTCGGCCGTGAAGCCGCAGTCGCTCCCGGGATTGGTGAGCTCGTAGGGGATCGCGCCGAACTCGAGCACCCGCTCGTCGCCGGTCGCGCCCAGCGACCACAGCCCGCCCTCGAAGAGGAAGTAGACGAGGCAGCAGATGACGATGATCCCCACCGTCAGCGCGGGCAAGCGGCGCGTGGGGATGTCGTCCTTGAGCGGGATCACCGCGGAGGCACGTCGAGGAACTCGATCGCGCTCGAGAAGAACAGGCCGGGCGAGGGCGCCGCCCTCGATCGCGTACACGCGGCGCCCGAGCGCCGCGCCGCCGAGGCCGTGGCGGGGCGTGCGCATGTCGGGCAGCGAGCGCCAGCGCCGCGTGCGCGGGTCGAAGAGCTCGACCGCGGCGATGGTCGTGCCGCCCGGCTGCAGCTCCTCGCCGCCGAACACCACGATGCGCCCGTCGCGCAGCCGCACGGCGGCGATGCCGCCCCGCGCGGTGCGCAGAGGCGGGAGCTGTCTGCCAGGAGCGCCGCTGCGGGTCGTAGCGCTCGGCCGCCGCGAGGTTGGCGCCGTCGCGCCCGGCCAGCACGTAGAAGCGCCCCCCGCTGGCCACGCCGGCGGTGTGGTTGCGCGCCGGGCCGGGGAAGCTCGGGCCGTCCGTCCAGCGATCGCGGCGGAAGCAGTAGATCTCCAGCGAGCGCAGCGAGCCGGACTCGTTGGCGCCGCCCGCCACGTAGAGGCGCTCGCCTACCACGGCGGCGGCGTGGGCGGCCCTCGGGACGCCTGGATGAGGCCAGCCGCGTCCAGCGGTCGCGCGCCGGGGTCGTAGCGCAGCAGAGCCGTGGTCGGCTCCTGCAGGCCGGTGGCGCTCGCGTAGCCGCCGTGCACGTACACCCGCCCGCGGTGAGCCACGGCGGCGGCGTGGTTGAGCGCCACCGGCATGTCCCGCATCCGCTTCCAGCGGTCGCGGCGCAGGTCGTAGCGCTCGACCGCCGCGGTCGTCGTGCCGTCGCCGCTCCCGAAGCCGCCGACCACGTAGACGAAGCGTCCCACGCCGCGCCGCCGCCACCTCGGTGCGCTCGAGCGGAGCGTCGCGCAGGGCGCGCCAGCGCTCGCTGCCGGCGGCGCCCTCGCGCGGGCAGCAGCAGCAGCGCCGCAGGGCGACCGCGCTGCGGAGAGCAGCACGCAGGCGGCGAGCGCGCGCGGACGCGCGCTCATGGCTCGGTGGCAGCCTGCGCGAGCGTCTGCTCGGCGTGATAGCTCGAGCGCACCAGCGGGCCGGCGGCCACCGACTCGAAGCCGAGCGCGTAGGCCTCGCGCTCGAGCTCGGCGAACTCGTCGGGGTGCCAGTAGCGCACCACCGGCAGGTGGTCGCGGGTGGGCCGCAGGTACTGCCCGACGGTGAGCACCTGCACGCCGTGCTCGCGCAGCACGCCGAAGGTCTCGACCAGCTCCTCCTTGGTCTCGCCGAGCCCGGTCATCAGGCCGGACTTGGTGACCACCTCGTCGCCGCCCATCTCCTTGGCGTTTCGCAGCACGCGGCAGGAGCGCAGGAAGCGCGAGCCGCGGCGGGCCAGCGGGTAGAGCCGCGGCACCGTCTCGACGTTGTGGTTGAACACGTCGGGGCGCTCGGCGATCACGCGGGCCAGCGGCATCTCCTCGCCGCGGAAGTCGGGCGTGAGCACCTCGACCTTGCAGCCCGGCGCGAAGCGCCGGATCGAGCGGATCACGCCCACGAAGGCCGACGACCCGAGGTCGGGCAGGTCATCGCGGTCGACGCTCGTGATCACCGCGTGGCGCAGGCCCATGCGCTTGACCGACTGGGCCACGCGCAGCGGCTCGAGCGGGTCGTGGTGGGTGGGCTTGCCCGTCTTGACGTTGCAGAAGCCGCAGCGCCGCGTGCAGGTGTCGCCGAGGATCATGAAGGTGGCGGTGCCGCGCTCCCAGCAGTCGCCGATGTTGGGGCAGGCCGCCTCCTGGCAGACCGTGTGCAGGCCCTCGCCCTCGATCATCCCGCGCAGCTCGCGGTAGCGCGCGCTGCCCGGCGCCGGGCGCTTGAACCAGGCCGGCTTGCGGTCGCGGAAGGGGCGCACCTCGCCCATGTCGAGCACGCGGGCGCCGCCGGGGTTGGAGCGCGAGCGGGTGCTCACGCCGGCACCGGCTCGGCGCTCGAGCAGGCCGGCCGAGCGACACCAGCCGCTGCCGGCGCCCGAACGCCTCGGCGAAGCGGTAGGCCAGGCGCTTGCGAAAGCAGGGCAGCGCCGCCGGCGCGGCCCGTCTCGCGCGCGACAGCGAGGTCATGCGCACGTGGTCGATCCCGCAGGGCACGATCCACTCGAAGGGCTGAAGGTCGTTGTCCACGTTCATCGCCAGCCCGTGCATGGACACGCCGTCGCGCACGCGCACCCCGATCGAGCCGATCTTGCGGTCGCCCACCCAGACGCCGGTGTACGGCGTGTCGCGCACGCTCGGCCGACAGGCCCTCGTCGGCCAGCGCGGCCACCATCGCCCGCCTCCATGCGTGTGGACGAAGTCGGCCACCCGCTCGACCGCCATGATCGGATAGGCCACGAGCTGGCCGGGCCCGTGGTAGGTCACGCGGCCGCCGCGGTCGGTCTCGCACACCTCGATGCCCTGAGCCGGTACCAGTCCTCGCCCATCGGCAGGTCGGCGGCCTCGGTGCGCTTGCCCTTCGTGTACACGGGCGGGTGCTCCAGCACGAGCAGCAGGTCGGGCAGCTCGCCCGCCGCGCGGCGCTCGCGCAGCGCGCGCTGGAGCTCGAATGCCTCCCCGTAGGGGATCGCGCCGAGCTGGCAGACCCGCAGTTCGGACATCGAGTCCAAGGCTACTCTCCGCTGCGTGGATCGCGAGCAGCGCTTCTGGCCCGCCCGGATGCGCTGGCGCCTGCGCGGTGCCTGGATGTGGCCCACGTTCGTGGTGATCACCCTGCTCGACGGCTTCCTGCTGCACGAGCTGCCCCCGGTGCGCGACCTGCCGCTGGACCTGATCCCCGGCGATCGTGATCGCCACCTTCGCCAACCTGGTGCTGTGGGGGCGGTCGGCCCGTGGCTGGCGCGCCGGATGTGGAATCGCCGCCCGCCGGCCGATCCGCCGCGCTCCGGCCAAGGCCCAGCTCGAGGTGCTCTCCGACCGGATGGGCACCGGCACTGCTCGTGGCCGGCGTGTTCGGCGTGCTGGCGGCGGGCCTGGCCGCCCGCCCTGCGGTGGTGGCCGAGACCGAGGAGCACCAGCGCGCCGCCGAGGAGCTGCTGCGCTTCGTCGAGCGCAGCGGCAACGAGGAGCTGAGCGCAACCTCGAGAGGCGCAGACACGCGCGGCTGGGCGACGCTTACTTCCGCAGCTGCATCCCCAACGACGAGCGCGACGGCTGGACTCTGCTTCCTCGTGGACACCACCGGCAGCGAGCACGAGGTCGATCCGCGACCCGAGCGCCGATGCCCAACCGGATCGACCCCTAGCCGGTCAGCGAGAGCGAGACCAGCCGTCCGCCCGGCGCACCTCGAGCAGCTGCAGCGAGTTGCGGCCGCAGCGCAGCGCCGGCTCGGGCAGCATCAGCGAGAAGTACTCGAGCGGCGCCCGCGCAGGCGGAAGCTGCGCCCCACCGCGCTCGATGCGCCCGTTGACCGCCACGCGCCAGGTCGCGTACCGAACCGGGGCGCCGCCGTTGAGCTGGCCCGCCACGCGCGTGGGCAGGAGCTGATCGCCGCGCGATCCACGTCGCCGAGCAGCGCGGCGTTGGCCACTCGCCGCGCACGCTCGCGGCGCGCTGCCCTGCCGCCGGCACGCGCCGGCCCAGCAGCCCTGGTTGGGCCCGATGCGGTAGGCGGAGGCCCAGGGGTCGCCGAACTCCCGCAGGCTCTCGGCGCCGGTGCCGAACTTGGCTGCCCGCCGGCGCGCCTGCGCTCGCGCTGGCGTCCAGCTCCTCGCGCTCGCCGGATCACGCGGCTGAAGTCGCGGCGCGTCATCGCCACCTCGTCGCGCGCCTGCGCTCTCCTCGGAGTAGACCGAGTAGCCGTCGTTGCTGCCAGAACACCTGGATGTCGAGCAGGTCGGCGATCGTCGGCACCACGTCGATGTTGCGCACGATGCTGTCGTCCACCTCGCCCTCGGTCTGGCCGGGCGCCTTGACGAAGAAGGGCACCGGCGGCGATCTCGTCGATGTTGGTCTCGCGCACCTGCCGGCGGCCGGGCACTCGAGCTCGAACGAGTAGCCGTGGTCGGCCACGACAATCAGGAGCGCGCCGGTCGAACAGCTTCGTGCGGCGCAGGCGGCGCAGGATCAGGCCGAGCTGGCGGTCCACGTAGCCCACCTGGAGCAGGTGGCGCAGGTGGTTGTGGTCGGTGAGGCCCGGGTCAGGTGGAAGCCGATCGCGGCGGTTGATGCCGGGGATCGGGTCCGTGCCCGCCGGGCGGCTCTGATGGCCCGGACGGGAGATAGAGCCAGGGCTCGTGCGGCAGCAGGGCGTGGTGGAAGTAGAAGGTGGGGCGCTCGCGCTGGCGGATCGCGCCGATCCAGCGGTGCAGCCGCGCCGGGCGGCCGCTGCCGGCCAGCCGCCGCAGCACGCCGGGACGCCGGGTGCGGGCGCCGAGGCAGATCCAGGGCGGGCACACCGCGGAGCCCGACTCGACCTTGACCACCCCGTAGCCGTGGCGGTGCATGAGGTGGAAGACGCTGGGCTGGTGGCTGCGCACGTCGGCCGCCGTGCGCGGCCGCGGCAGGCGCGCGTCGAGGATCGCCGGCACTGCCTTGAAGGTCGAGTCGTAGACGGTCTGGCCGTTGGGAAACCAGGTGGAGGTCCGGGCCAGCGCGGCGAAGTTGGGAAAGCGCTCAGCGTCGATCTCGCCGTCCGGGCTTCGAGCAGCGTCGTCGGCCGGGAAACTCGTCGAACACCACGACCACCACCGGGGGGCGCGGGTCCCCGGCGCCGGCCGAGCGCGGGGGTCGTCCTCGCCCATGGCGAAGCCCACGGCCACCACGGCGGCAGACGCCGCCACCAGCAGCACGAGGAGCGGGACTGCGCACCAGGGGAATGTAAATGGCGCTGCTCAGGCGTCGGGCGAGCAGGCGCAGCCGCTCGGCTGCCGACCACCTCGAACAGCTCCACGCGGTTGCGGCCCTCGCGCAGCGCACTCCTCGGGCACGTTGAGGGCGAAGTGCTCATCGGCCCGCCGTTGAGGTGGAAGGAGCGCCCGACGGCCGCGATGCGGCCGTTGACCGCCAGCGCGAGCTCGCGGCCGGCCGCCTCTGCGCCGCCGGGCAGGTCGCCGGCGACCTGCGTCGGCACCACCCCGGAGGCGCGCCGGACGCGGTGAACAGCCCGCGCTGGGCGAGGCCGGCCCGCGCCTCCGGGCCGCCGCCGGCGCGCGCGAGGCTCGCGCACTCGCCGGCCCGACAGCTGGCGGTTGGGGCCGATGCCGGTGAAGAGGCCGGCCAGGTCGCCGGAGCCGAAGTCGCGCAGGCGGCGAGCCACCACCCGGCGGCGCAGCGCGTTCCAGCGCCGCCCGGAGATGGTCACGCGCGCGGAGAAGTCGCGCACGGTCAGCGACACCCGGCGGTTGTCGCCGGGCCGCGGCGGAGAAGGCCGAGCGCCCGTCGTCGCGGTAGCCGAGCGCGAGGCCGAGCACGTCGGCGATCGTGGAGGGCACGTCGAGCGTGCGCGCGTAGGTGGCGCTGACCACCGCGCGGCGCTGGCCCGGGCGCTTGACGAAAAGCGGCACCGGTGCCAGCTCCTCGACGTTCGCGTGGCTGACGCTGCGGCGGGTCTCGACCGCCGGCCTGCCAGGAGATAGCCGTGGTCGGCGGTCACCACGATCAGCGTGTCGTCGTAGATGCCCTCGCGCTTGAGGCGCTTCAGCAGCGTTCCGATGAGACGGTCGGTGTAGCCGAGCTGGAGCAGGTAGCGCTGCTCGTTGTGGCGGGTGAGGAACTCGTCGTGGAAGCCGGGGACGGTGTTCATGCCGGGCAGCAGGTCGCGGGGCTTCGGCCGCGACCGCGCGCCCGAGGGCAGGTAGAGGTAGGGCCCGTGCGGCATCAGCAGGTGCTTCATCCAGAAGGCCGGCTCGGCGGCTCGCGCCGATCGAGCGGACCCAGCGCCGGAAGCGCTCGGGCCGGCCGGCCATCAGGTTGGGAAGGATCGCCGGGCCTGCGGGCCAGCCCGCCGCGGCACATCGAAGGCGGGCAGAGGGCCGTGGCCTCCTCGGAGGCGAACATGCGGTAGCGGGCGCGCTCGAACATGTCGAAGAGCGAGCGCGGGTGACCGCGCCGGTCCGGAGTGGTGCCCGGGCGCGGGCCATGCCGTCGAGGATCAGCGGCACGGCCTTGGTGGTCGAGTCATAGGAGGAGAGGCGTTGCGAAACCAGACCGAGTCCGCGGCCAGCGCGGCGAAGTTCGGGTAGCGCACGGAGTCGATCCGGCCGTCGGGGCCGAGCAGCGAATCGCTGGGGAACTCGTCGAGAACGAGCAACACGACGTGCGGCGGCCAGCCGGCGTCTGGGCGCTCGGCTGCGGTGGAGGAACACGCCAGTGCCGGCAACAGCGCCGCCGCTGCGGCTACGCGTTGCCGCCATGAGAAGTCTCATCGTCGCCGGACTCTAGGCAGGCGACCTCCCTTCCCGTGTCAAGCCGCAGTGACTTCATCGAGCGCTCGCCACTGACCCGCGAAGCGCTCGCCTTCGCCGAGGGCCGCCATTCGGGCCAGACCCGCGACCTCGACGGCATCCCCTTCGTGACCCACCCCGTCGAGGTGGCCTGCCTGCTGCACGAGGCCGGCTACTCCGACGAGGTGGTGGCCGCCGGCGTGCTGCACGACGTGCTCGAGGACACCGACGCCGAGCGGGCCGAGCTCGACACGCGCTTCGGCACCGCGGTCACGTGGCTGGTGACCGCGGTCAGCGACGATCCCTCGATCGAGGACGCGGCCGAGCGCAAGGCCGCGCTGCGGCGCCAGGTGGCCGAAGCCGGCGAGCGCGCCGCCGCGATCTTCGCCGCGGACAAGGTCTCCAAGGCGCGCGAGCTGCGCGCCCGCGTGAGCCGGGGCGAGCTGAAGGACACAGATCGACCAAGCTCGACCACTACGAGCAGAGCCTCGCCATGCTGGACGAGCTCATCCCCGGCCACGACCTGGTCGATCAGCTGCGGGCCGAGCTCGAGGCCCTGCACACCCTCAGCTGACGGCCAGCAGGTCCCGAAGCAGGCTCTCAGGCGACCCGATCTCAACCTCGCGTGGGTCGCTCGTCAGGTCGTGCTCGGTCGCCAGCCGGTACATCGCCCTGAGCTCGGTCGACTCGATCACCTCGTCGATGCGGTCGTGGCGCACCTGCTCCTGGGAGGCCACCCCCTCGGTTGCCGCCGGCAGCGCGTCGGGCTCGACGGCCACGAATCCCACCGACAGAATCTCCCGATCGTCGGTCAGGCTCACCGCGTTGAACACCCGGGCCGGTACGCCGAAGCCCCGGTCCGCCTCCCAGGCGCGCTTGAAGTCCTCGAACGTCTTGCCGTCCCGGAGCCGCCTGCGAAAGACGGCGACGATCACGTCCCGCTGCCGTTGAACTCGGGCATCACCCGATCGGCCACCAGCTTTAGCTGGGTCTGGATGTCCGGCACGCCCTCCACGGCCTGGCCCGCGAAGAACTCCACGAGGTGGGAGTCGGAGAGCGCGAGGATCATGTGGTTGACCCCGGCGGGCTCCATGTCGGCTTTGATCTTCTCCACGCACTCCTCGGGCGTGCCGGCCACGGAGAGCTTCTCCGACAGCTCGGGCCGGAAGAGCTCGATCGCCTTGGCCACGTCGCCCGCGCCGAGCGCGTCGACCACGGGCTGGACCTCCTCCGGCGTGATCCCGTGGCGCTCGAGCTGCTCCGGCGGCATCGAGGAGATGTAGAAGGCCACCAGGATGCGCGCGGCCTTCTTGGCCGCCGCCGAGTCCTCGGCCACGACGGTCACGACCCAGGCGCCGATGTCGAAGCCGTCGAGGTCACGGCCCGCCTTCTCTGCGCCCTCGCGGACGTTCTCCACCACGTAGTCGTAGGCCTCGCGCGAGTACGAGAGCGCGTGGTGCAGGCCGTCGGCCAGCTCGCCCGCGGTGCGGAACGAGCGCGGCCCCTTCATCCCGCCCATCAGCAGCGGGATCCGCTCCTGGACGGGCCGGGCGGCGGTGAACAGGCCCGTGTACTGGAAGAAGTCCCCCTCGAAGTCGATCTTGCCGTCGTTGAGGAAGGTGCGCATCACGTGCAGCGCCTCACGCAGGCGCGAGAGCGGCTTCTGGTTCTCCCAGTCGATGTGGTACTGCGCCATCAGGCCGAAGTTGCCGGTGGAGACCACCGCCTCGGTGCGCCCGCCGGTGATCTCGTCGAGCGTGGCGAGCTGCTGGCAGATCAGCGTGGGCTCGCGCAGGAACACGTGGGTCACGTTGGGCCCGAAACGAATCCGCTCCGTCTTGTCGGCCGCCGCGGCGAACAGCGTCCAGAGGTCCTTGTGCCAGGTCTCGTCGACCGCGTAACAGGCGTAGTACCCAAGCTCGTCCGCCGTCTTGATCATCTCGATCGAGTCGCTGATCGGGTAGTCGGGCAGCATGCAGTAGCTGAACTTCATTCCGTTCCCTTCCTCCGGCATGGTTTCCGATTCGAGGCCCAGTACAGGACATCGTCCGCGAAGTGGTCGTGCATCCAGTCCAGGTGGTCCCAGCGGGCGGCCACGATCCGCTGGGTGTCCCAGGCCGGCAGGTCCTGCTGGGGAAAGATCCGCATCTTCTCCGGGTCGACCTCGTAGACGTGCTCGAAGCGCTCGATCACGTCGTCGTTGATGCGTCGCGCTTCCGGTGGCTTCTGGTCGCCGAGGCGGAAGATGCTCACTCGTAGGCCTCGTCCATCATCTGCTTGCCCGGGTTCATCACGTTGTTGGGGTCGAGCGCGGCCTTGATGCGCTTGACCACCTCCCACGAGCTGCCCATCTCGGTGGGCACGAGCTCGGCGTCGCCCTCGCGCGTGGCGCCGTGGCAGGCCGTGATGGAGCCGCCGTGCTTGAGCGCCACCTCGGCGATCTCGCGCTTGCAGGCCACCCAGCCCGCCCAGGTGTCGTCGTCGAGCTTCTGCTCCCAGATGCCGACGTCGATCTCGACCAGGTAGTCGGCCCACGGCTTGTGCGCGCCGCTGGTGTAAGCGAACATCCCCCAGTCGTCGAAGATGCCGTACTCCTTGATGTAGCGCTCGACGATCGCGTGCCACTCCTCGCGCACCCGAGGCAGCGCCGAGTAGTTGAGCGCCGCGTCCTCGCAGTGCCAGGACATCGGCACCACCTGCCCCTCCTGGGTGCGGCCGTGAAGCGGGGTGGCGTAGCGGTCGTGGCGCGAGGCCCAGTCGCCCTGGGAGATCTCGTCGCCCAGATACTTGCCGCCGTCGGCTGCGGCCCAGCTCCATCACGATCTGCGACGCCGGCTCGACCTCGGCGCGGGTGCCGTACATCGCCACGGCCACCACCGCCTGCACGGAGTCGGGCTGGGGGATGTAGGCCTCGTCGTCGCGGCGCAGGTAGCGCAGCTTCCACTCGTCGAAGAGCACCACGCCGGCCAGCGTGGCGAGCCCCGACTTCGTCAGGGCGCCCGTGGTCCGGTAGGCCTTCATGTAGTCGTCGAACGCGAAGAAGGCGCTGAACTCGAGCTCGGGACGGGGCACCAGCTCGAGCGTCGCCTCGGTGGTGATGCCGAGCGTTCCCTGATGGCCGGTGAAGAGCTGCTTGAGGGTGAGCCCGGTCGACGACTTTCTCAGCTTGCGCCCCCCGCCGTCGCCGATCTCGACGATCTCGCCGGTGGGCAGCACCACCTCCATCGAGATCACGAGGTCGCGGGTGTGGCCGAAGCGCGAGCCGAGCAGAGAGAAGCCGCCGGCGCCGATCCGCCCGCCCACCAGCGAGCAGGGGTAGGACGCCGGGTCGTCGGGATAGAACACGCCGTGCGGGCGCAGCTCCTCGTTGAGCTTGAGCATGTTGATTCCCGGACCGACGGTCACGGTGCGGTCGGTGAGGTCGATCTCGTGGATCTTGTTCATCAGCTTCACGTCGACGCAGATGCCGCCGCGCAGCGGCACGGCGCCGTCGGCCAGCCCGGTGCCGCCCGCCCGCGGGACCACGGGAATGCCGAGGCGGTTGGCCAGCTTCACGATCTCCGAGACCTCCTGCGCGCTTACCGGCAGCACGGCCACGTCGGGCATGTGCTCGGCCCAGCGGTGCACCGGGAACGGCGCCGGCACGCGCGTGCGGCTCACACGGGAGGAGAGGTTGGGCAGCACCCGCGATCCGTCGCCGGTGATCGCCCGCAGCTCGTCGACGACCGCGTCGTCGACCGCGCTCTTGAAGGCGACGCTCAGAGCCCGCCTCCGCCGCTCGGCGCCGGTGCCGCCGACCTCGATGCCCGCCGACTGGGCCACCAGCTCGAACAGGTCCATCACCTCGATCCGGCCGTCGGCCGCCTCGGAGAGCGGGCGCTCGGACCAGGGACAGGCGCTCACCAGGCCGTCGACCTCCAGCGCCTCGGCGCGGTCGACCCGGCGGCGGCTGATCTCGGCGGTGATCTCCGGCTTCTCGATCGGCAGCCCGCCGCCGCCGCCCGAGCAGTAGGACCACTGGGTCACATGGTCGACGTCCTTGAAGGTCAGGCCGGGCACGGCGCGCAGCAGCTCGCGCGGCGGCGCGTGCACACCCTTGCGCTTGTTGAGCCGGCAGGGATCGTGGTAGGTGACCGTGCGCTCGACCGGCTCGGTGAGCTCGATCCGGCCGTCCTTCACCAGCTCGGCGATCAGCTCGACGCCCAGCACGATCTCGAAGTCGTACTCGTCGCCGAACATCTTCGGGTAGTCCTCGGTGAAGGCGATGTAGTCGTGCGGATCGGGGGCCAGGATGCGCTTGGCCCCGACGGCGCGCCAGTCGGCCACGTTGTGCTCGGCGTGCTTTCTGGCCAGGTCGACGTAGCCCATCTCGGCGGCGGGTCCGCCGCAGCACCACTGCTCGGCCATCAGGCCGAACTCCACGCCCGCCTGCTTCAGCAGGAGCGCGAAGGCGCGCGAGTAGCTGGTGCGGTAGAAGGCCGCCTCGCAGTCGACGAAGAGGATCGTGTCGCCGCCCGTCGGGCAGGTCGAGTCCCTCGGCCCAGTCGCGCACGTGCTCCTGGCTGACCGGGATCTCGCCCAGCACCGGCTCGTTGTGGGCCTCGGCGAGGCGCTCGTTCCAGAGCTTCCAGCCCTCGCGCTCGTTGCCGGTCTCGACCATGAGCGCGCGCATGGCCTTGACCACGTCGACCGTGCGGGTGCGGTGGCGGTAGAAGTCGCCGGTGATCAGAGCGTGTTGGGGCAGCGCAGCTCGCAGGCGCCGCACTGGGTGCAGTGGACAAAGTCGTCGGCCACGTCCTCCACCGACAGCAGGCCCTTCTCCATCGCGACGATGTCGGCGTGGAAGGCGGTCGGGGTGTGATTCTCGTTGCGCGTGACCTGCATGACCGGGCAGACCTCGCGACAGAACTTGTGGCCGGACGAGAAACATCCGTAGGCGTTGTCGCGCCAGCGTTCGACGAACTCGCTCTGCAGATCGCCGTCGCCGTTAGGCGAGTAGTCGCTCATGGGCCGTCAGCTTTCCAGATTCACCATCACGTGTTTGATCTCGGTGTAGTCCTCGAGCGCGTAGGCCGACATGTCCTTGCCGTAGCCCGACTGCTTGAAGCCGCCGTGGGGCATCTCGTTGGCCATCGTCAGGTGGTCGTTGATCCACACGCGTGCCGAAGCGAATGGCGTTGGCCACGCGGTGGGCGCGGCCGACGTCGCGCGTCCAAACCGAGGCGGCGAGCCCGTAGACCGTGCCGTTGGCCCACTCGATCGCCTTGGCCTCGTCGTCGAACTGCTGGACGGTCATCACGGGGCCGAAGATCTCGTTCTGGATCATCTCGTCGTCCTGCCGGAGGCCGGCCACCACGGTTGGCTCGAGGAACGAGCCGGGCAGGTCGGGCTCCTGTCCGCCGGTCACGATCTCCGCGTGGGAGGGCGTGCCCTCCAGGAAGCCCTCGACGCGCTCGCGCTGGCGCATCGAGTTGAGCGGGCCGAGGGTGGTCTGGGGGTCGAACGTGTCGCCGGTGCGAAAGCCCTTCGCCTGCTCGGCCAGCCCGTTGACCACATCGTCGTAGATCCGCCCGGAGGCGAGCACGCGGGTGGCCGCCGTGCAGTCCTGGCCGGTGTTGTAGAGCGCGGTGGCGGCGATGTGCTCCAGCGCCGCCTCCACGTCCACGTCGTCGAACACGATCACCGGCGCCTTGCCGCCCAGCTCCAGGTGCACGCGCTTGAGCGTGTCCGCCGCGGCGGCGGCGATCCACTTGCCGGTGCCGGGCGAGCCGGTCAGCGACACGAGGGCAACGTCCGGGTGGGTCACGAGCCTCGAGCCCGCCGGCTTGCCGTGGCCCGTGATCACGTTGAGCACGCCCTTGGGCAGGCACTCGCCCGCCAGCTCGGCCAGCTTGACCGTCGTGACCGGCGTGGTCTCGGCGGGCTTGAGCACGATCGTGTTGCCGGTGGCCAGCGCCGGGCCGATCTTCCAGATGGCCATCATCAGCGGGTAGTTCCACGGGGTGATCTGCCCCACCACCCCGAGCGGCTCGCGGCGGACGATCGACGTGCGGTTCTCCACGTACTCACCCGACGACTTGCCCTCCATCAGCCGCCCGGCGCCGGCGAAGAAGCGCAGGCCGTCGATGCAGTGGGGCATCTCGTCCTCGAAGAAGGCGTTGCGCGGCTTGCCCGCGTCGGCCGCCTCGAGGTCGGACAGCTCCTCGGCGTGCTCCTCGAGCAGGTCGGCGAGCTTGTTGATCGCGGCGGCGCGCGCGCCCGGGCGTGGTGCGCGCCCAGCCCTCGAAGGCCGCCTGCGGCGGCGGCCACAGCGCGGTTCACGTCCTCCTCGGTGGACAGCGGCATCTCGGCGATCACCTCGCCGTTGGCCGGGTTCACCACCTCCTCGGTGGCGCCGCCGGCGGCGTCGACCGAGCTCGCCGTCGATGAAGTTCTGCAGCTTGGTCCTCGCAACGGTGGCCATCGGCCCCTCCCTAGGCGGCGACGCCGAGGACGTCCTCGACGGGGGTGTACTCCATGCCGGTACCCTCGGCCACGGCCTGGTGGGTGACCTTGCCCTCGGCCACGTTCACGCCGGGCCGCAGGCCGGGCATCGACTCGATCGCTCCCTCCAGGCCGTGGTCGGCGAGCGCCAGCACGTAGGGCAGCGTGGCGTTGGTGAGGGCGAAGGTCGAGGTAACCGGCACCGCACCCGGCATGTTGGCCACGCAGTAGTGGGTCACGCCGTCGACCTGGTAGGTCGGGTCGGAGTGGGTGGTGGGCTTGGAGGTCTCAAAGCAGCCGCCCTGGTCGATCGACACGTCCACCAGCACCGCGCGCTCCTTCATCAGCGCGAGCTGGTCGCGCTTGATCACGTAGGGCGCGCGCGCGCCGTGCACCAGCACCGCGCCGATCACGAGGTCCGCGTGGGGCAGCATCTCCTCGATCGCCAGCGTGGACGAGTAGACGGTGGAGGCCCGTCCGCCGAAGCACACGTCGAGCTCGCGCAGGCGGTCGATCGAGCGGTCGTAGACGAACACGTCGGCCTCCATGCCGATGGCGATGAAGGCCGCGTTCTGGCCCACCACGCCGCCGCCGATCACCATCACGGTCGCCGCGGCCACGCCCGGCACTCCGCCCAGCAGCACGCCGCGCCCGCCCAGCGGGCGCTCCAGGAAGAACGCGCCGGCCTGGGTGGCGATCTTGCCCGCCACCTCGCTCATCGGCGCCAGCAGCGGCAGCCGGCCCTTGGCGTCCTCGACCGTCTCGTAGGCCACGCAGGTGGCGCCCGTCTCGCACAGGCCCTTGGTCAGCTCCGGGTCCGGGAGCCAGGTGCAGGTAGGTGAACAGCAGGTGATCGGAGCGCAGCATCTCCACCTCGCCCGGCTGCGGCTCCTTGACCCCGAGGATCATCTCCGCCTCCTCGAACACCGCCGCCGCGTCCGGCGCGATGCGAGCACCCTGCGCCGTGTACTCCTCGTCGGGGATGGTGCTGCCCGCCCCAGCGCCGGACTGGATTATCACATCGTGATCGCGGTCCGACGAGCTCGCGTACGCCGGCCGGGGTGAGCGACACCCGGTACTCGTCGGTCTTGATCTCCGTGGGGACTCCGACCTTCATCTCGCTGGTTCCTTCCTTAGGTGACCAGTTCGCGGGCCCGCAGCGCGAGCCAGAATTCGATGCGGTCGCGGGCGCTCGACAGGTCGCGGCCCGTGAGCTGCTCCACGCGCTTGATGCGATAGCGCAGCGTGTGGCGGTGGCAGTAGAGCTCGCGCGCCGCCCTCTCCCACTGGCCGTTCTGCTCGATGAAGGCCTCCAGCGAGCGGATCAGCTCGTCGCCGTACTCGCCGCTCGCGTCCTCGAGCGGAGCGAGCACGCTGTCGCAGTAGAGCCGCAGCGCCTCGTCGTCCTGGAGCGACAGCAGCAGCTGAAACGCGCCGAGGTCGCGGTAGGAGGCCACCGCAGGCGAGTGGCCGTTGGCCATGGCCGCCGCCTCGAGGGCGCAGCGAGCCTCGTGAAAGGTGCGCCGCAGCGATCCCACGGCCGCGCGGCCGCGAGGCCGCGGCGCGCAGGTCCTCCCCGTCGTGGGCGCAGCGACTCCCTCACCCGCCCGGCCAGCGCCACCGGGTCGAGGCCCTCGGGAGCGTCGACCACCGCGCAGAGCAGCT
The DNA here is from genome assembly GCA_963728155.1 of uncultured Thermoleophilaceae bacterium. GTDB lineage: Bacteria > Actinomycetota > Thermoleophilia > Solirubrobacterales > Thermoleophilaceae > JACVRW01. Next base: position 86,284 of record CAVSJF010000007.1, read on the forward strand.
GCTCGTGCACCGCCACGAGCGCGCCCACGCCGGCGTCGGACAGGTAGCGGTCGAGCTCGCTCTCGGCGGAGGCCGCCGAGCTGCCGTCCTTCTGGGCGAACACCAGCACCGCGGCGTCGTCACCCACTCCGAAGGGGCGCAGGCGCACCGCCAGCTCGGGCGAGGACAGCCGCCCCGAGAGCGCCTGGGCCAGCACGTCGCCCGCCAGGCGACGCTCGGTGTCGCGCATCGCGCGCTGGCGCATGAGCTCGAGCGCGACCACGGTCACGGCCTGCTGGAGGATGAGCCGCTCGAAGTCGCCGAGTCCTCCGGTGTCGCGAACCGCGACCAGCCACGCCTGGGGCGCACCGCGGCCGCGCGTGGCCACCGGCAATGCGAGCGAGCGGCCGGCGATCTCCGCGTGGCCGGGCAGGAACTCGTCTCGCTGTCGCGTGGCGATCGCCTCCGTCCAGCTCCGCGCCGCGCCGGCGCACCTCCTCGCGCAGCCGCTCGATCGCCGCCGTCGGGCACGTTGCGGCGGAAGGCCTTGGCGGCGATGGTCTCGCCGCGCGCCGAGAGCACTGCGACCGTTCCGCCCGTGGCCGCGGCCAGCGCGCGCACGACCTCGTCGAGCCCGCTCTCCTCGAGCACCAGCCGCTCGAGGCGCTTGTGGATGGCGATCCCGCGCTGCAGCATCTCGTACTGCTCGTTCACGAGCCGGGTGAACGCCTTCTCGGTCAGCGCGATGAACGGCAGCTCGTAGGGCACCTCGAAGACCGGGAAGCCGAGCGCGGCCGCCTCCTCGACCAGCGGGGCGGGCAGGTCGTCGAAGTCGAAGCCCGTGCCGAAGCCCACCCCCGCCAGGTGGCTGCGGGAGAGCAGGCGCACGAACTCGCGCTGGCGTTCCTCGGTATCGAGCTGCAGGCCCGTGGTGAGCAGGAGCTCCCCGCCCGACAGCCAGGGTGTCGGGTCGGGAAGCTCGGAGATGTGGACCCAGCGAACCGGCGCGTCCGCGGCGCTCTCGCCCGTGACGAGCTCGAGGCCCATCTCGGAGGTGAGGCCGCGTACGGTCAGCATCCGGTCAGTGCCGGACGATCCGGTCCCAGGCCTCGGTGAGCACCTGCCGCAGGACCCGATCGATGAGCTCGAACTCCTCGGTGTCGGCGATCAGCGGCGGCGACAGCTGGATCACGGGGTCGCCGCGGTCGTCGGCGCGGCAGATCAGGCCGTGCTTGTAGAGCTCGGAGGACATGAAGCCGCGCAGCAGCTCCTCGCCCTCCTCGTCGCTGAAGCTCTCCTTGGTCTCCTTGTCCTTGACCAGCTCGAGCGCGTGGAAGTAGCCCACGCCGCGCACGTCGCCGATGATCGGCAGGTCCTCGTGGAGCTTGTCGAGCATGCCGCGGAACTCCGGCTCCTTCTCGCGCACGTGGCCGCACAGGTCCTCGCGCTCGAAGATGTCGAGGTTGGCCATCGCCACGGCCGCGGACACCGGGTGGCCGCCGAACGTGATGCCGTGGGTGAACATCTTCGTGTCGTGCATGAACGGCTCGGCCACGCGGTCGGACACGATGCACGGCGCCCATCGGGGCGTACGACGAGGTCAGGCCCTTGGCCGTGGTGATCATGTCCGGCACCACGCCGAAGCGATCGACGCCGAAGTAGTGGCCGAGGCGGCCCCAGGAGCAGATCACCTCGTCGGCGATCAGCAGCACGCCGTGGCGGTCGCAGATCTCGCGCACCCGCTGCCAGTAGCCGTCCTGGGGCACGTAGGCAGCCGCCCGAGTTCTGCACCGGCTCGAGGATCACCGCGGCCACCGTCTCGGGGCCCTGGAACTCGATCATGTGCTCGATCTGGTCGGCGGCCCAGAGCGGGTCGCGGCCCTCGGGCCAGCGGTAGTCGTTGGTGTTGGGCACGTGATGGGCGCCCGGTACGAGCGGCTCGAAGGCCGTGCGCAGAGGAGTGATCCCGGTGATCGAGAGCGCGCCGAAGGTGGTGCCGTGGTAGGCCGTCTCGCGCGAGATGATCTTGGTGCGCATCGGCTCGCCGTTGAGCTTGTGGAACTGGCGCGAGAGCTTCCAGGCCGACTCCACGGCCTCGGAGCCGCCCGAGGTGAAGAAGACGCGGTTGAGGTCGCCCGGCGTGAGGCCGGCGATTCGCTCGGCCAGCTCGATCGCGGTGGGGTGGGCGTAGCTCCAGTTGGTGTAGAAGGCGAGCTTCTCCGACTGGCGGGCGGCCGCCTCGCCCATCTCGGCGCGGCCGTGACCGGCGTTCACGCAGAACAGCGCCGAGAGGCCGTCGAGGTAGCGCTTGTCGTTCTCGTCGTAGACGTACGAGCCCTCGCCGCGCACGATGATCGGGATCTCGTGCTCGCCGTCGTAGCCGCCCATGCGGGTGAAGTGCATCCACAGGTGCCGGCGGGCCTTCTCCTGCAGCTGCGCTCGGAGCTCCCGCGGATGCTTCGGTCACGTACTGGGGGGTGGTCGCCATCTGGCTCTCTCCTCGCTCTAGACGCTGCGTACAACCGTACCGCCGCCGCGGCGCCCCGTCTAGCCGGCCGTGGGCGAATCCCGGAGCATGGCGTTGTACCAATCGGGAGTATTAAACGTGGGAGATTTCGGCCTTTTGCCACTTGCGGTCACGCCGGATCGGCCATAGCTTGCCGTCAGAGTGAGCGACGGGGAGGAGCTACCCAGCGTCACCTTGCGCGGCGTGACGAAGCGCTTCGGCGATTTCGCGGCGGTCAGGCAGATGGACCTCGAGATCCCGCGAGGCGAGTTCTTCACGATGCTCGGACCCTCCGGCTGCGGCAAGACCACCACCCTGCGCATGATCGCCGGCTTCGAGGAGCCCAGCGAGGGCACGGTGCTGCTCGACGGCGACGACGTGACCGGCATGCGCGGCGTTCCGGCGGCCCACCAACACCGTCTTCCAGAGCTACGCGCTCTTCCCGCACATGAGCGTGGAGAAGAACGTGGCCTTCGGGCTCGAGCGCCAGAGCATCCCGCGCGAAGAGGTGCGCACGCGGGTCGCTGGAGGAGCTCGAGCGGGTCGGCCTGGCCGCCGAGGCCAAGCGCAAGCCGCGCCAGCTCTCCGGCGGCCAGCAGCAGCGCGTGGCACTGGCGCGCGCGCTGGTCAACCGTCCCGCCGTGCTGCTGCTCGACGAGCCGCTCGGCGCGCTCGACCTGAAGCTCCGCAAGCAGCTCCAGGTCGAGCTCAAGCGCATCCAGGAGGACGTGGGCATCACCTTCGTCTACGTCACGCACGATCAGGAGGAGGCGCTGACGATGTCCGACCGCATCGCGGTGATGAACCGCGGCGTTGTCGAGCAGATGGACAGCCCGGAGGAGATCTACGAGCGGCCGCGGACCACCTTCGTGGCCGGCTTCATCGGCGTGTCGAACCTGATGCCCGGCGAGGTGGTATCGAGCGGCACCGGCAGCTCCGAGCTCGAGCTCGACGCGGGGCCGACGGTGCGCGCCGGCGCCGCGGAGGCGTCCGTCGGGCGAGCGCGCTCACGCGGTGGTCCGGCCCTGAGAAGCTCGAGCTGCACCGCGCAAACGGCGCCGGCTGCCGACGGCGGGACCGAGCGTCGAAGGCCAGGTGGAGAGCTCGCTCTACCTGGGCACGGCCACGCAGGTGGTCGTGCGACTGGGCGACGACACGCGCATGACGGTGCTCGTGCCCAACACCGACGAGGAGGCGCGCCGGCGCCTGCCGGCGCCCGGGGACGCCGCGCGGCTGACCTGGTCGGACGAGAACATCCACATGGTCAGGGAGGCGGCCGGCGGCGACCACGTGCCCGAAGCGGAGGCGACCTCGGCATGACTCCGACGACGACCTCGAGAGGGACTTCGAGCGCCTGATGCGCGACCGATAACGCCGGCGGCGCCTGCTGCAGCCGCGGCGCGGCGGGCGCGCTCAGCGTCGTCGGCGCTCGCCTATCTGGCCGCGTGCGGGCTCGGAGACCGGGGGCGGCGCCGAGCGGCGGCGAACAGCGAGCAGCGAGGCGATCGCCAAGGGCAAGATCTCGGACACCCTCTACTTCGCCAACTGGCCCCTCTACATCGAGGAGGACCGCGGCACCCTCAAGGAGTTCGAGAAGGAGTACGGGGCCAAGGTCAAGTACGTCGAGGAGATCAACGACAACACCGAGTTCTTCGGCAAGGTCCGCCAGCAGTACGAGCGCGGCGACTCGGGCGGGCGCGACATCCACGTGGTCACCGACTGGATGGCCGCGCGCATGATCCGCCTGGGCTACGTGCAGAAGTTCGACCAGGCCGAGCTGCCCAACGCGAGCGAGAACCTGATCGACCGGCTCCAGTCGCCGCCCTTCGACCCCAAGCGCGAGTACTCGATGCCGTGGCAGTCGGGCTTCACCGGGATCGTCTACCGCAAGGACAAGGTCAAGCGCGAGCCGAAGTCGGTCGACGACCTCTTCGATCCGGACTACAAGGGCAAGGTCACGATGCTCACCGAGATGCGCGACAGCGTGGGCGTGGTGGCGGCCTCGCTGGGCTACGACCCCGAGAAGGCGACGCTCGACGAGTTCATGGAGGCCGTCGAGAAGATCGGACGAGGCCGCCGAGTCGGGCCAGATCCGAGGCTTCACCGGGAACGAGTTCACCAAGGACATCACCAAGGGCGACTCCTGGCTGATCATCGGCTGGTCGGGCGACTCCGTCCAGCTGCAGGCCGACAACCCGAACATCGGGTTCGTGGTCGCCCGAGAGCGGCGTGCACCTCTGGACCGACAACATGCAGATCCCGGTGGGCGCGCCGGACGGCGCTACACGGCGCAGAAGATGATCGACTTCGTCTACCGGCCCGAGGTGCAGGCGGACATCGCCGAGTACGTGAACTACATCTGCCCGGTGCGAGGGCGTGCAAGGAGATCCTCGACCGAGCGCGACCCGGCGCTGGCTTCGAACCAGCTGATCTTCCCCGACGACAAGACGCTCTCCAACGCGTTCATCTTCCGGCGAGCTCAAGCCCGAGGAGGAGCAGGAGCTCGACGAGGCCTTCCAGCAGGTGATCGGCGCCTAGCCGCTCCGTGCCCGCGCGCCTCAAGAAGAGCGGGGCTGCCGTACTGCTGCTCCTGTCCAGGGCTGGGCTGGCTGCTGCTCTTCTTCGCCATCCCGCTCGGCTACATGGCGTTCGAGTCGCTCAAGTCGGGCACGCTCGAGACCGGCTACCTCTTCACCTGGGAGTTCTCCAACTACACCGACGCGATCTCCGACTTCTCCGAGCAGTTCCTCCGCTCGTTCGAGTACGCGGCCATGGCCACGATCGCCGCTCTCCTGATCGGCTATCCGCTGGCCTACGTGATCGCCTTTCGCGGCGGGCGCTGGCGCAACGCGCTGCTGCTGGCGGTGATCGCGCCCTTCTTCGTCACCTACCTGATCCGCACGCTGTCGTGGGAGACGATCCTCTCCGACTCGGGTTCGTGGTGAGCACCGCTGAGGACCGTGGGGCTCGTGGCCGAGGACGGGCGCCTGCTCGACACCACGGTCTCGGTCGTGGCCGGCATCACCTACAACTTCCTGCCCTTCATGATCCTGCCGCTCTACGCCTCGCTGGAGCGCATCGACGGGCGGCTGCTCGAGGCGGGCTACGACCTCTACGGGCGCCGGCGCGACGTGTTCCTGCGCATGACGCTTCCGCTCTCGATGCCCGGGCGTGGTGGCGGGCACGCTGCTCTTCTTCATCCCGGCGGCGGGCGACTTCATCAACGCCGAGCTGCTCGGCACGCCGCAACCAGTACATGATCGGCAACGTCATCCAGAGCCGCTTCCTCGAGCTCGGCGGACTACCCGACGGCGGCGGCCCTGTCCTTCATCCTGATGGCGATCATGCTCGTGATCGTGCTGATCTGGGCGCGGATCGCCGGCACCGAGGCGCTGCTCGGGACCGAGGGCGAGGAGCCTGATGGAGGCCGTAGGCCGCCACCGCGCCCCAGGGAGTCGACCAGCACCCCGGCGCACGCCGCCGGGCGCGGCTGCTCGACCTCGGGCTGAACGTCTACGCGCGGGCTCGGCGCTGCTCTACCTGCTGGTGCCGATCGCGATCATCCTCGTCTTCTCGTTCAACAATCCGCGCGGGCGCTTCAACTTCATCTGGCAGGGGTTCTCGCTCGACGCCTGGGGCGACCCGTTCGGCTGTGCCCGGCATCGGCGAGGCGCTGGTCAACTCGCTCGAGATCGCCGCGCTCTCCACGCTGATCGCCACCGCGCTCGGCACGATCACCGCGCTCGCGCTGGTGCGCTACGAGTTCCGCGGCCGCGCGCCCGTCAACTTCTTCATCTTCATTCCGCTGGCCACGCCCGAGGTGGTGCTGGGCGCGGCGCTGCTGTCGATGTTCATCAACTTCTCGGTGGCCACCGGCTTCGGCACGATCGTGATCGCGCACATCATGTTCAACCTCTCGTTCGTGATCGTGACGGTTCGCTCGCGGCTGATCGGCTTCGACCGCTCGCTGGAGGAGGCGGCGCAGGACCTGGGCGCGACCCCGTGGCAGACGTTCCGGCTGATCACCCTGCCGCTGATCATGCCCGGGGTGGTCTCGGCCGCCCTTCTGGCCTTCGCGCTCTCGATCGACGACTTCGTGATCACGAACTTCAACTCCGGCTCCACCATCACGTTCCCGGTCTTCATCTGGGGCGCCGCGCGGGTGGCGATGCAGCCGCAGATCTACGTGATCGCCTCGATGATCTTCCTGTTCACGCTGGCCATGATGCTGCTCACCGTGTGGCAGCAGCGCCGAGCCGAGCGGATGGCCGCCGTGCGGCCCGACGAGCCGGAGGCGACGAGCCGCGGCGTGATCGCCACCGCCGGGCTCCGCTGATCGAGCGCGAGCGCGAGCGCTTCGCCGAGACGCACCCGCGCTCGCGCGAGCTGCACGAGAGCGCGCGCGCGGCTCACTGCTTGCCGGCGTGCCGCTGAGCTGGATGGCGATGTGGGTGGGCGGGCATCCCGTCTACGCCGCCGAGGCCAGCGGCGCCCGCGTGGTGGACGTGGACGGCAACGAGTACGCCGACCTCTGCCTGGGCGACACCGGAGCCATGGCCGGGCCACATGCCCGAGCCGACCATGCGCGCGGTGGCCGAGAGCGCCGGCGATCACCACGATGCTGCCCGACCGAGGACGCCGCCTGGGTGGGCTCGGAGCTGGCGCGGCGCTTCGGGCTTCCCTTCTGGCAGTTCGCGCTCACCGCCACCGACGCCAACCGCTGGATGCTGCGCATCTGCCGGCACGTGACCGCCCGGCCGAAGGTGCTGGTGTTCAACTGGTGCTACCACGGCTCGGTCGACGAGGCCTTCGTCACCTCGGGCGCGGACGGGCGCGAGCACGCGCGGGAGGGCAACGTGGGGCCGCAGGTCGACCCGGCCACAGACCACGCGCGTGGCCGAGTTCAACGAGATCGAGTCGGTGGAGGCCGCGCTGGCCCACGGCGACGTGGCCTGCGTGCTGATGGAGCCGGCGCTCACCAACATCGGGATCGTGCTGCCCGAGGACGGCTTCCTGGCCGCGGTCCGCGAGGCCTGCACGCGCACCGGCACGCTGCTGATCATCGACGAGACGCACACGCTCAGCGCCGGCCCCGGCGGCTGCACCGCGGCCTGGGGGCTCGAGCCCGACGCGGTCACGCTCGGCAAGTCGATCGGCGGCGGGGTGCCGATCGGCGCCTACGGCGTGTCGCGCCGAGCTGGCCGAGCGGATCGCCGCCGCCGAGGACGCGGACCTCGAGGACACCGGCGGCGTGGGCGGCACGCTGGCCGGCAACGCGCTGTCGCTGGCGGCCGCCCGAGCCACGCTCGGCGAGGTGCTCACCGACGGAGGCCTTCGACGCGCATGTCGGCCCTGCGCGAGCGCTTCGTGGCCGGGGTCGAGGAGGCGCTCGAGCGCCTCTCGGTGCCCTGGTCGATCGTCTCCCTGGGCGCGCGCGCCGAGTACCGCTTCTGCCCCGAGCCGCCGCGCACCGGCGCCGAGTCCGCCGCGGCCGTCGACCGCGAGCTCGAGGAGTACCTTCACCTTTATCTGCTCAACCGCGGGGTGCTCATCACCCCGTTCCACAACATGGCCCTGATGTGCCCGGCCACGACCGAGGAGGACGTCGACCGTCACACCGAGGTCTTCAACGCAGCCCTGGAGGAGATCTGCGAATGACCGAGCAAGCCCAGCCCGATACCGGAGCGGGAGCGTCGGGCGACAAGGGCCTGAAGAAGGACGCCATCGGCTTCATCGATGGCCTCATCATCGGCATCGCTTCCACCGCGCCTGCGTACTCGCTGGCCGCGGTGATCGCGATCGTCGTGGTGGGGGTGGGAGTGCAGGCTCCCGCCGTGCTGCTCACGGCCTTCGTCCCGATGTTCCTGATCGCTTCGGCCTTCTACTACATGAACCGCGCCGATCCGGACTGCGGCACGTCCTTCTCGTGGATCACGCGCGCCATGGGGCCGAGCCTCGGCTGGGTGGGCGGCTGGGCCGTGTGCACCACCGGAATCATCGTGATCGGCTCGCTGGCCGACGTGGGGGCGTACTACACGTTCGACATGTTCGGTCTCGACGGCCTGCGCGACTCGAAGACCGCGGTCACCGTCTTCGCGCTCATCATCATCGCGGTGATGACGGCCATCTGCGTGATCGGCACGGAGCTGTCCGCGTCGGTCCAGCGGGTGATGATCTTCGCGCAGGTGGGTGCGCTGGTGCTCTTCGCGCTGGTGGCGCTGATCAAGGGCGGCGCGCTCACCCCCGAGCTGTCCTGGTTCTCGCCCTTCGCGGTCGACAGCCCGAATGCTCTGGTGCTGGGGCTGCTCACAGGAGTGTTCATCTACTGGGGCTGGGAGAGCGCGGTCAACCTCAACGAGGAGACCTCGGACTCCGACAGCTCCCCGGGCAAGGCGGCCATCGTCAGCACGATCATCCTGCTCTTCACCTACGTGATCGTCACGGTCGCCGTGGTCTCCTACGCGGGCCTCGACCGGGTGGCGGAGTTCGAGGACGACGCGGGCATCTTCGGGGCCCTGGCCACCGACGTGCTGGGCTCACCGCTCGACAAGCTCGTGGTCCTGGCGATCGTCACCTCCGCGCTCGCCTCGACGCAGACCACGATCCTGCCGGCCTCGCGCACTTCGCTGTCGATGGCCCGCCAGGGTGCGTTCCCGGAGGTGCTGGGGCGAGTTCACCCGCGCTTCCTGACGCCTCACGTCGGGACCATCGCCATCGGAGTGATCGCGGCGGTCTGGTACGGGGTGTTCAACAGCCTGTCGCAGAACTTCCTCTACGACTCGCTCAGCGCGCTGTCGCTGATGATCGCGTTCTACTACGCCCTCACGGGAGTGGCGTGCGCGATCTACTACCGCCACGAGCTGACCAAGTCGGTGAAGAACTTCCTCTTCATCGGGGTCGGGCCGCTGATCGGGTCGGCCATCCTCGGCTTCCTGTTCGTCAAGGCGATCCTCGAGTACTCGAAGGTCGAGGACTCCTACAGCGGGGACGCATGGTTCGGGATCGCGATCCCGGCCGCGCTGGGCATGGGCCTCCTGATCCTCGGCGTGGTACTGATGCTGGTCTGGCGCTTCACGGGGCACGAGCGCTACTTTGGCCGGCACACGGAAACGGTCGATCCCGACGTGGCGGCCGGGCGCAAGCTCGGAGTGGCCGCGGTCCCTGAGGAGGCGGTCACTTGAGCAGCACCATCGTTGTGGGGTATGACGCGTCGCCCGGGTCCCGGGCGGCGCTCGACCGGGCGCTCGAGATCGCGGCCGCCTTCGGCGACCGGCTGATCATCGGCTTCGGAGTCACGCCGCCGGGCACACCGACCGAGGAGTCCCGCGCGCATCGGCAGGCGCTCCGCGACCAGGCCGAGAAGCTGACAGCGGAGGCCCTCGAACGCGCGGTCGGCGCCGGGGTCGACGTGGAGACGGCGCTGGTTGAGGCGAAGGCCTCCGCCGCGCTGATCGGGCTCGCCGACGAGAACGACGCGCGGATGATCGTGGTGGGCAGCTGGGAGGAGCGCCCGCTCAAGGGGGCGATTCTCGGCTCCACTCCCAACAAGCTGCTCTACCTGGCCGAGCGCCCAGTGCTGGTGGTGCCGGCCGAGTAGCCGCGCCGAGTAGGCTCGGCGGCCATGAGCACCTGGGACAAGCTGGCCCCGCTGCCGGTCGAGATCGAGCGCTATGACTTCGAGGCGCTGGAGCTCGTCTTCAGCGAGGAGTTCGTGCGCCACACCACCCTCATCAAGCTCTACGGGGGCGGCGAGGAGGGCGTGGGCGAGGACGTGGTCTACGACGGCGACGACCACTTCGCGATGCGCGAGGCCGGGCCCAACCTCCCCGTGGCCGGCTCGTGGACGATCGGCTCGCTGTCCGACCACCTGGCCGAGCTCGACCTGTTCCCCACGCGCGCGCCCGAGCGTGAGCCCTCGCGCCTCTACCGCCGCTGGGCCTTCGAGTCGGCCGCGCTCGACCTCGGCCTGCGCCAGGCCGGGACGGTCGCTGCCCGAGCAGCTCGATCGCGAGCTGAGCCCGCTCAACTACGTGGTCTCGATGCGCCTCGGCGGCGCGCCCGGCGGCGACCAGCCGGAGACGTCCGAGCGGCTGGTCGACGTGCTGGGGCGCTACCCGAGCACGCGCTTCAAGCTCGACCCGACCAACAACTGGACCGACGAGCTGATCGACGAGCTCCGCGCCACCGGCGCCGTCGACTCACTGGATCTCAAGGGCCAGTACAAGGGCACGCCGGTCGACGTCGACACCGACCCCGAGCTCTACCGCAAGGTGGCCGAGGGCTTTCCCGACGCCTGGCTCGAGGACCCCGATCTGAACGATGAGACGCGGCCCGTGCTCGAGCCGTATCGCGACCGCGTCACCTGGGACGCGCCGATCCACTCGGTCGACGACATCCTCGCCCTCGAGTGGAAGCCGCGCACGGTCAACATCAAGCCCTCGCGGGTGGGGTCGCTGGTCGAGCTCTGCCGGGCCTACGACTTCTGCGACGCGGAGGGCATCGGCGCGTACGGCGGCGGCCAGACCGAGCTCGGCGTGGGCCGCGACCACATCCAGTACCTGGCCGCGATCTTCCACCCCGACACGCCCAACGACGTGGCCCCGGGCGGGTTCAACATGCCCAAGGTGCCGGACGGCCTGCCGGAGAGCCCACTCGAGCTGCGCCCGGCGGCCACCGGCTTCCGCTTCGCCGTAGATGGTCGAGATCGCTCCGCTCCATCCGGGTCGCCAGACCGATCTCGACGTGGCGCGGCAGGTGTCCGCCTTTCTCGGCGAGGCACAGCGCTCGCTCGACCTCGCCCTCTACGACGTCCGGCTGCCGGGAGAGCCGGGTGACATCGTGGCCGGCGCGCTGCGCGACGCCGCCGCGCGCGGCGTGGCGGTGCGCATCGCCTACAACGCCGACCACGACGAGCGCGTGTTCCCGCCGCCGCCGGGCACCAAGCCCGAGCTGCTCGAGGCGCTGCCCTTCCCCACCTGCGGCGTTCCGGGCATCCCCGATCTCATGCACCACAAGTACGTGGTGCGCGACGGCGAGTCGGTCTGGACCGGATCGACCAACTGGACGCGCGACTCGTGGACCATCCAGGAGAACTTCGTGATCCGCGTCGACTCGCCCGAGGTGGCCGGCGCCTTCGCGGCCAACTTCGACGAGCTGTGGTCGACGCGCGACGTCAGCCGCAGCGGCCACCGCGAGCCGCGCCCTCTTGACGTCGACGGCCACGAGGTCCGCGCCTGGTTCACGCCCGGCCAGGGCGAGGAGCTGTCACAGCGCATCGCCCGGGCGCTGGGCATGGCGCGCCAGCGGATCCGGATCGCCTCCCCGGTGATCACCGCCGGCCCGGTGCTGGGGACGCTCGCGGAGCTGGCCGCCGAGGCGCGCGTCGACCTGCGCGGGGTGGTCGACCGCACGCAGATGGACGGCGTGGTCTACCAGTGGCGCACCAACGGGCGCTCGGCCTGGAAGATCCCCATCCTCGCCTCCGTGCTGGAGCACGCCGACTTCCGCGGCAAGCCCTCCGTGCCCTGGACGCCGGAGTCGATCCACGACTTCATGCACGCCAAGGTCACCGTGGCCGACGACGTGGTGTTCGCCGGCTCCTTCAACCTCTCGCGCTCAGGCGAGATGAACGCCGAGAACGTGCTCGAGGTCCACGACCCCGAGCTGGCCGACCAGATGGCGGCCTTCGTGGACGAGGTCAGGGACCGCTACCAAGCGATGCCCGTGCCTCGCGATGCTGGGCCGCCTTGAGCCGCTCGAGCACCTCCGCCGGGTCGTCGGTCACGCAGAACAGGTCCAGGTCGCCGGGCGAGATCTTGCCCTCGCCGAGCAGCCGCTCGCGCATCCAGTCCACCAGGCCGCCCCAGTAGTCCGGGCCCACCAGGATCACCGGGAAGTTGCGCACCTTCCCGGTCTGGATCAGCGTCATCGCCTCGAACAGCTCGTCGAGCGTGCCGAAGCCGCCGGGAAAGACGACGAAGCCGCTCGCGTAGCGGACGAACATGATCTTGCGCGCGAAGAAGTAGTGGAACTCGAGCCCGATGTCGCAGTAGGGGTTGATGCCCTGCTCGAACGGGCAGCTCGATGTTCAGCCCGATGGAGAGCGCGTTCGCGTCGCGCGCGCCGCGGTTGGCCGCCTCCATCGCGCCCGGGCCGCCTCCGGTGATGATCGCCATGCCCGACTCGCCGACCATCCGCGCGGTCTCGCGCGCCAGCTTGTACTCGGGATCGTCGGGCGGCGTGCGCGCCGAGCCGAAGAACGAGGCGGCCGCCCCCACGTGGGCGAGGGCGTCGAAGCCCATCTCGACCTCCTCCTGGATTCGCTCCAAGCGCGCGGCGTCGGTGAGCGTCGACACCACCGCCGCCTCCTGCGCGGCGATGATCTCCTCGTCGAGGGTGGCCGGCATGCGCGGCTCTTGCGGCTGGTCGTTCATCCTCGTATCAGGCTAGGGGAACCCGCCGCGGCGTCCGGGTCGACGCCGCGGCGGGTGGGCATCCGTGCCTTCCCCGCGATTTCCCGCTAAGGGGCGCGGAAGGCGATGGGGGCCACCCCTGCCTCTTTGAGAGCGCTCGGGAGGCGACGGGCGAAGGGGTGCTCGTCGCCGCTCAACTCGCCCGGGTTGGCGATCAGGAAGGCCACCCGTCCCTTGGAGCGCTGCACGCTGTAGCGGGCGCCGAAGCCGATCCAGCACGCCGCCGGCCGCGGCCGCGCTGCTCGCGCGCACCGAAAGCCGAATGTGTCCGAGCTGCCGCCGACCAGCCCGGTGGCGCCGCGCCGTCGCGGTTCTCAGGTTGGTGGCGCGGGCCGACGCTGGTGGCCGCCGGCGTCGTCGCTGAGGAGCGCGTTGCGCAGGATCTTCTGGAAGCCGGTGTGAAGGCGCGGAAGTTGGGCTCGACGGAGAACACCGTCGCCCGGCCGGCGCCCACCGGCTCGTCGATCACCGCGGCGGTGCCGCCCAGCTCCTCGGCGCCCTCGGCGAAGCCCGAGATGAACCAGTCGTCGCTGTCGGCCGGCGGGTACTCGACGGCCACGTGCGCGGGCGACGAGGCCCGCATGACCCAGTCGTACTCGTAGAAGGCCTAGGCGAATGCGCCCACGCCGCGGCGCAGCGGCGTGTCGCTCGTCGATGCGACACGCGCAAGAGGCTGCCCGGCACGTCCGAGGTCGGCTCGGTCAAGGTGGCCGTGGTGAGCCCGGCGAGGGCGGCGAAGCGCGCGCCCTCGCGCCAGCCGATCAGGTGCCCGCCGGCGTCGAGCCACGACCGCAGCGACGGCCTGCCCGCCGCTACCGAGTGCCTGGAGGGCGGCGCCGGCGTCGCCCAGCGTGTCCTCCTCGTCGGGGCCGACTGCCGTTGGGCACGAGCAGGGCGTCGTAGCCGGATAGCCCGCCGGCCGCGATCTGCTCCGCGGTCACACGCTCGTAGGGAAGCTGCCACACGCGTCTCCAGCAGATAACGCAACCAGCCGGTCGACTCGATCGCCGACGTGCTGTCCGACAGCTGGAGCAGGGCGATCCGCGGAGCGTCGGCCGGCGGCAGCCGGAGCGCCGGGCTCCGCCAGCTCGCCGACGCCCGGGCGCGCGGACGCGAAGCGGCTCACCCGAGTAGCCGCCGCGCACGTTGAAGAGCAGCGGCTGGCTCCAGGCGGTGACGTCGTAGAAGTAGGGGAACGGCGTGTAGGTGTCCTCGTTGAGCATCGCCTGCACCCAGTGCTTCTGCATCTGGGCCATCGGCACGTACCAGGTGCCCGCGCGGCATCCAGCGCCCGCGCGTGCTGCGCGGCCGTAGGGCGTGTAGTCCGGCACCCACAGCGGCCACGCTTGAGGCGGTAGACGTCGACGTCCATCCGCTGCAGGCGCCGCAACATGGCCTGCACCTCGCTCTGCTTGGACTCCCGGCGGTCGGTGATGAAGTAGTGGCGCACCGGCCGGTCGGGCACCTGGGTGGAGATCACCTGCGGGTTGCCCTCGGAGTCGACCTCGTTGACCAGCTCGTTGGGCTCGAGGAAGCCGGCCTGCGCCCTGCGCGGTAGGCCTCGCGCCAGGCGGCGGCCCACTCGCTAGAGGATCTCCTGCTTGCGGATCGCGCCCTGCGAGAGCGCTCACCCACTGGGTCACGTACTGCTCGTAGGCCGCGGTCGGACGATCGGGTCCTCGTTGTTCTTCTCGTAGGTCATGCCGGCGGCTTATGAAGCCGGTGGCAGGGCACGGTGTCGCCGTAGCCCATGTAGAAGAGGTCGTAGATGTCGCGGTTGAAGAACGGGATGCCCTGGCGGTTGAACTCGGCCGCCAGCGACGCGCCGTAGATGTTGTTGATCCAGTCGATCGACTCGTCGGTGATCTCGTGGTAGATCGGGTCGGCGTTGGGCGGGAAGAAGAAGTCGTCGGCGCCCATCTCGTGGTCGTCCACGAACAGCGGGCCGGGGTAGTCGGCGCAGGAACTCGATCTTGGCGTCGGTCTCCGGCTGGGTGCGCGCGAACCAGTCGCGGTTCATGTCGAAGCCGTAGAAGTTCTGGCGCGTGTTGGCCTCGCGGCCGTCGGGGTTCTGGATGGGCAGCAGCACCACGATCGAGTTGTCGAGGATCTGGCGCGCGGCGCAGTCGGTGCGGTCGGCCAGCTCGTAGAGCACGCGCATCGAGGCGTCGGTGCCGGACTCCTCGCCGCCGTGCACGTTCGAGGCGATCCACAGGATCGCCGGGAACCGCTGGGCGATCCTCTCCGCCTCCAGGCGGGGTCCTCGGGTTGCGCAGGGCCTGCGCGGCCTTCTCGATCGCGTTCAGGAGCTTGCCGCGGCGAGATGGTCGCCGATGGCCGACGATCGCCCAGCGCAGCTCGCGACCCTGCTGCGAGCGCTGTTCGAGCGCCCCGGTGATCACGCGGTCGCTGGCCGCGTCGACCGCGTCCATGTAGGCGTAGGCCTGGTCGGTGGTCACCTCGCCGTTCTCGCCGCCTGGCGCGGGCACCACGTCGGTGAGCGCTCGGCACACCGCCCGCGAACTGCGGGCGGCGTCTGCGTCGGGTCGCAGGCATTGCCGGCGGCCGCGGCGGGCGGCGGTGAGGAGGAGGGCGACGACGAGAAGCGAGGGAGGCGCGCACGAGCATGCTCGGGCGTTACCCGAGTCCGCGCCGGCGACTCCCCTCCTCGGCAACAGCACTTCTCGCGCGAACTACGGCGTCGGGCGCACGCCGAGCTCCACCTCGACAGAGCGGCTGACCGAGCCGCGCCGGAACTCGATCTCCACCCGCCGTCCCGGCCGCAGGTCCTCGATCGCGCCGGCCACGCCCTCGGAGTCGCGCACGCGCCGGCCGGCCACGGAGAGGATCACGTCGCCGTCGCGCAGGCCGGCCACGGCGGCGGGCGCGCCCTCGACCACCTCGACCACCAGCGCGCCGAGCCGCGCCCCGGGTCGGAGGTGCTCGCCAGGTACGCGCGCCGCACCTCGCCGCGCGCACGAGCTCGCGCGAGATCCGCCGCAGCGTGTCGACCGGCACGGCGAAGGAGAACCCGTCGCCGCGGCCCTGGGCGATCACCCCGATCACGCGGCCCTCGCCGTCCAGCAGCGGGCCGCCGGAGTTGCCCGGGTTGATCGCGGCGTCGGTCTGGATGGCGTCGCGGATGCGCGAGCCGTCGGGAGCGGTCGATGCGCCGGCGCGCCGAGGAGACGACGCCGCTGGTCACGGTGCGCGTGAGGCCGAGGGGTTGCCGATGGCGATGGCCGTGTCGCCCGGGCGCACGCGGCTCGAGTCGGCCGAGCGGCAGCGGCCTCAGCGCCCGAGCTCGCCGCCGCGCGGCAGGCGCAGGATCGGCGAGGTCGGTCGAGGCGTCGCTGCGAAGGACGCGAGCCCGCACGCGGCGGCCATCCAGCCGGACGGTCACGAGCTCGGCTCGGGCCACCACGTGCTGGTTGGTGACGATGCGTCCCCCGCGATGGCGAAGCCGGTGCCCGTGGCCACGCCGTCGTCCAGGCGCGGCGGGCCCTCGGGCCACTCGTCCAGGCCGGGCTCGCGGCCCTCCACGGTGAACACCGAGCGCCGCGCGCCGCTGTAGATCTCGCCGACGCTCATCGGGCGGGCCGGCTGCCGGGGCTCCGCCTCGGCGCCGGCGCTCTCGGAGCGGGGCGCCGTCGCCCGGCTTTGGTTCGCCGTCGTCCGCCGGCGCCGGCAAGCAGGAAGATCGCAGCCACCGCGCAGGCCGGAGACCAGGCCGCCGAGGATCGCCGCGAGGAGGGGGGAGATGAGCGTATCGACATGAGTCGAAGGACGCCGGCCGGTGCTGGGCGACCGGCCGGCGCCTCGTGTGGCTAGATCTGTGCGGCCCCCTGGTTCTGCCCTGCCCGTCCTTCTCCGGGACAGTCGCCGCGGTCGCCCTGGCCGTTGCCGTCCTGTGCGCGTCGTCGGGCGTGTTCGACTGCGCGGGTACCGCGCCGGCCGAGTTGCCGCTGGCGCCGGCCCGAGCTGTCGGAGCCTCCCGGCCAGGGCCACGCCGGCGGGGATCGCGGCCAGCGCCCGGCCACCGCCACAGCGGCCACGAGGCGCCGTCCGCGCGCCGCGGGGTCAGCTGCTTTCGGGCCGCTTCTCTGTTGGTCGTTCATCCATGGAGACGACCCTAAGAAGGGCGTCTGTCAACTCTGGATAACGCCCCTTAGGTTCGGCGCTTACAGCGCCAGCGAGAGGGGCTGTTCCAGCAGTTCTCGGACCCGCGCCAGGAACTGCGCCCCGTCGGCTCCGTAGAGGATGCGGTGATCGCAGACCAGCGAGAGGCTCATCTGGTCGCGGGCCACGATGCGCCCGCTCTCGTCCACCGCCGGCCGCTTGGCCAGCGCCCCCACGGTAAGGATCGAGGCCTGCGGCGGGTTGATGATCGCCGTGAAGTGCTCGATCCCGTACATGCCGAGGTTGGACACCGTGAACGTGCCGCCCGACAGCTCGGGCGGCGTGATCGTCTTGTCGCGCACCTTCTCGATCACCGCCCGCGCGTCGCGTGAGATCTGGCCCAGCGACTTGCGGTCGGCGTCGAAGATCGTGGGCACCACGAGCGCGTCCATGGCCGCCACCGCCACGCCGATGTTGACCTTCTCGTAGAGCTCGAACTTGCCGTCGCGGTAGGCGCCGTTCACGCGCGGGTGCTCGCGCAGCGCCATGGCGGCGGCCTTCACGACCATGTCGTTGAAGGACGGCGCCGGAGTCGGACACCTCCTTGAGCCGCTTGCGCAGCTCCACCGCCTGCGGTCATGTCGACGGTCAGCGAGATCGAGAAGTCCGGTGCGGTGGCCTTCGACTCGGCCATGCGCCGGCTGACCGTCTTCTGCAGGCGCGTGAGCTCGTGGATCTCGGCCTCGCCCTTGGGCCCGGCCTCGCTCTTCTGCGGCTCGGGCGCTCCTCCTCGCCTTGCCTCTCCTCCTGCGGGGCCTCCTCGGCCTTCGCGCCGTCGGCCTTGCGCCATCGGTCTTGGTGGCGGTGCCGGACTCCGACGCCGCCTGAACGTCGGCCTTGACGATCCGCCCGCCCGGGGCCGCTGCCCTCGAGCTGGGCCAGCTCGACGCCCGAGCTCGCCGGCCATGCGCCGCGCTACCGGGGAGGCCTTGATGCGCTCGCCGTCACCCCGCCGTTGCCGCTCGCAGTGCTGGTCTTGGTCGCGGTGCTCGCGGCCTGGGTCTCGCCGCCGCCGTCACCGCCACCCCCGCCGCCGCGGGCCTCGCCGCTGTCGGCCGCCTCCTCGGCGCCCTCGTCCGCTTCCTCGCTGTCGGCGGAGGCCTCCGCCTCTTCCTCGCCCTCGGCGGCCGCTTCCTCGTCGGCGCCTCGCTCTCTCGGCGCCGTCCTCGCTCCTCCGCCTCGGCGTCCTGCTCCTCGTCCTCGCCTCCGCCTCGGCTTCCTCGGCCGACGCCTCCTCCTCCTCGACTCGTCGCCGGACGGCTTGCCGTTGTCGCTCGCCTCGCTCGCGTCGCCGATGCGCGCGATCGGCTCGCCGATGGCCAGCGTGTCGCCCTCCTGGGCCAGGATCTCGACCAGCGTGCCGTCGGAGTCGGCGTCGTAGGTCATGTTCGCCTTGTCGGTCTCGATCTCCACGAGCGGCTCGCCGCGCTTGACCTCGGCGCCCTCTTCCACGAGCCACTTGAGGACCGTGCCCTCCTCCATCGAGTCGGACAGGCGCGGCATCGTCACTTCGCTGGCCATCGGGCTCCTTCTAGAGATCGCGGAACGTTGCTATCGCCGCCTGGATCACGTGCTCCTCGTGCGGGAAGGCGGCCTGTTCGAGCGGCTTGGAGTAGGGCATGGGCACGTCGGCGCCGGTCACGCGCTGCACCGGCGCGTCGAGCCAGTCGAAGGCCTGCTCCTGGATGAGCGCGGCCAGGTTGGCGCCCACGCCGCCGTGGGGCCAGCCCTCCTCGACGATCACCGCGCGGTTGGTCTTCTTCACCGAGCCGAGGATCGTGTCGAGGTCGAGCGGGCGCAGCGTGCGCGGGTCGATCACCTCGGCGTCGATCTCGTGCTCGTCGGCGAGCGTCTCGGCCGCCTTCTGGGCCGTGATGGCCATGCGTGAGATCCCGATGATCGTCACGTCCTCGCCCTCGCGCCGGATGGCGGCCTCGCCGAAGCGGATCGGCCCGCCGTTCTCCGGCACCTCGCCGCGCTGGCCGTAGAGCGTCTCGTGCTCGATGAAGACGACGGGGTTGTCGTCCTTGATCGCCGCCTTGAGGAGGCCCTTGGCGTCGGCCGGCGTGCTCGGCACGGCCACCAGCAGGCCGGGCACGTGCAGGTAGAAGGCCTCGAAGCAGTGCGAGTGGGTGGGGCCGAGCTGGTGACCCGCGCCCTGCGGCATGCGGATGACCATCGGCACCTTCACCTGGCCGCCGAACATGTAGCGGATGGCCGCCGCGTGGTTGACGATCTGGTCCATCGCGAGCAGCGAGAAGTTGATGGTCATCAGCTCGACCACGGGACGCAGCCCGAGCATCGCCGAGCCCACGCCCATGCCCACGATGGTGTTCTCCGAGATCGGCGTGTCGCGCACCCGCTTCTCGCCGAACTCCTCGAGCAGGCCGGCGGTGACCTTGAAGGCGCCCTGGAACACGCCGATGTCCTCGCCCATGATGAAGACGTTCTCGTCCTCGGTCATCTCCTCGCGCAGCGCCTGGTTGAGCGCCTCGCGGTAACGCATGGTGGGCATCAGCCGCCGCCGCCCTCGGTGTCGCGGTCGTCGGCCTCGGGCTCGCCGTCGCCGCTGGCCTCAGCCCCGGCCTCGGCCTCGGCGTCGGCGTCGTCTTCCTCCTCCGCGCCCGGGCCCTGCTGGCTTCCCTCCTGGTCTTGGTCCTGCGGCGAGCCGCTCTTGCGCGACTTGCGGTCGCCCACGTTGGCGTAGGCGGCGCCCTTCTCGGCCAGCTCGTGCGGCACGTCGCCGGCCTCGCGCTCGCGCTCGCCGCGATGGGGCTCGGGCGAGCGCTCGTCGACCGTCCACCAGGCGGGCACTTCCTCGTCCTCGTTGAACACGTAGATGTCGTCGTAGAGAGAATCGAGGTCGGGGAAGGGGGAGTTGTCGGCGAACTTGACCGCCTCGTCGACGACCTCGATCGCCTTTTCGTCGAACTCCTTGACGTCGTCCTCGCTGACCACGCCCTCCTCCACCAGGCGGTCCGAGAAGGCCTTGATCGGGTCCTTCTCGCGCCACTCCTCGACCTCTTCCTTGGAGCGGTACTCCTCGGGATCGGCCATCGAGTGGCCGCGGTAGCGGTAGGTCACCGCCTCCACGAGCTGGGGCTTGCGCTCCTCGCGCGCGCACTTGAGCGCGTCGGTCACCACGCTGTGCACGTCGAGCACGTCCATGCCGTCGCAGCGCGTGCCGGGCACGCCGTAGCCCTCGGACTTGAGCGACAGGTCGGTGACCGCCGAGTGGCGATGCAGCGCCGTGCCCATGCCGAACTGGTTGTTGATGATCACGAACACCACCGGCAGCTTCCAGAGCGCGGCGAGGTTCATGGTCTCGCCGAAGGTGCCCTGGTTGGTGGCGCCGTCGCCCATCATGGAGAGGATCGCGTCCTCGGTCTCCATGTAGTCGCAGGCGAGCGCCACGCCGGCCGACAGCGGAAGCGAGCCGCCGACGATGCCGTAGCCGCCGAGGAAGCGCTTGTCCCAGTCGAAGAGGTGCATCGAGCCGCCGCGCCCCGACGAGCAGCCGCCCTCGCGGCCGAAGAGCTCGGCCATCACGGCGGTGGCGTCGGTGCCGCGGGCGAGCGCCTGGCCGTGCTCGCGGTAGGTCGACATCAGGTAGTCGCTCTCGCGCAGGGCCTGGGTGGCGCCGACCACCGTGGCCTCCTCACCGATGCACAGATGCAGGAATCCGCCGATCTTGGCCTTCGCGTACATCTCGCCCGCGCGCTCCTCGAAGCGGCGGATGAGCATCATCTTCTGGAGGACGGTGCGGCAGGTGTCCTCGTCCGGCAGGCCGTGCTTGACCTCGCCGAGGCTTACGTCTTCGACGGCCGCTACGTCGCCGGGCTCGGCCGACGCGCCGTTGTCGTCCTTGGCGTCCTTTTCGGTGCTCGCCTGCTGCTCAGTGGCCATTGCTTCGGACTGTACCCATTGAGCGTCGGGGTAAGAGCATGAACCCCCGGGTGGGGGGTGGATCGCCCTACGGCCAGAGCATGGCGACCGACGGGAAGGTGGTGCTGCCCGGCGCGAGCGCGAGTGCGGTCGCCGCGTCCAGTGGCGTGGGGGTGCGCGCCCGGTACCTCAGGAGCGTGAACGTCGGGTATTCCTCGCGCTCGGCGAGCACGAATCCCGGAGGGGCGGGCGGCGTGGGCAGCCGCGTGGGCCCCTCGAGGTCGCCGCGAGTGAGCGGGAGCACGACGTTGAGCTCGCGCGGCGCTGCGCCCGGAGGCAGTTCGGTCGACCCGGGCCGGTAGAGGCGAAGAGGCATGGAGCCGTGGTAGACGGTCACCACCGCTTCGCTCGAATCAGGCGGCCCGAGGGCCTCGGCCGCTGCCCGCATGTCGGGGCGGCGGAGGGTGCGGTCGGTCAGGCTCACGATCGTTATGGCCAGGAAGCCCGCGCAGGCCAGCACCCCGGCGATCAGGCCGACGCGGCCCGCTCCCGAGCTTCCCAGCGCCGCGCCGGCGGCGATCGCCAGGACGGGCAGCGCGAGGAGCACGTTCTTGGCCACCAGGTAGTCCTGTCCCGCGAGGTCGAGCGCCAGCGCGATCAGGGGCACGCCCGCGCCCAGCGCCAGCGCCACCGCGAAGGCGCGGCGCTCCTGCGGCCGTGCTCGCCACAGCCCGTAGACGATCCCTCCGCCGAGCACGAGCACGAGCAGCCCGAGAAAGACGTTCGAGGTCGGGTCGTATTCGCCCGTGAGCCACTTCTTCGCCACCTCCTTCGCGCGGTCGACCAGCGGTGAATCGGAGATCCAGTCGGTGCGCCCGTCGGCCTGGCTGGCCACCAGCGGGAGCAGCGCAGCACCCACCGCCCCGACCGCACCAACGGCGAGCACGGCGGGCAGCCGCGGCCGGACGATCACCAGCAGCCAGATCGCCTCCGGCACCACCAGGAACAGCGCGAAGTAGTGGGTAAGCAGCGCGAGGGCCGAGGCCAGCGCCCATAGGGCGAGGCTGCGACGCCCGGGCGCGCGCCGGGCCACGAGGAAGGCCCAGAACGAGAGCGTGGCCAGGAGGATGAACAGCGAGTACACGCGCGCTTCCTGCGAGTAGAAGAAGAGCAGCGGATTCACCGCGACGAGTGCCGCCGCCAGCAGCCCGGCGCGCGAGCCGGCCAGTTCGCGCGCCGCCCCGAAGACCACGGGCACGAGCGCAGTGCCGAGCAGCGCGGACAGGGATCGCAGGCCCACCTCGCCCAGACCGAACAGCTCCGTCCAGAACCAGGCGAGCACGAAGTAGAGGGGCGGTGAGGACTCGACGTCGGGGAGCGTGTCGAGCACGTGGCCGAGCGAGCCGTTGAGGTCGACCCCGGCGGTGAAGGCCTCGTCGAAGCTGAAGCTCTGCAGGTCGAGCGTGGCGAAGCGCAACGCCCCGGCGAGCACGGTCAGCGCGGCGAGCGCGGCCAGGGAGCGGTTGCGGTCGGTCACCGCGAGCTAGTTCTAGCCGAATGCGGCGGCGGCCTGCTCCAATTTGTCGTCGCCCCAGAACACCTCGTCACCCACGACGACGCTCGGGACCCCGCGCACGCCGCGCTCGTAGGCCTCGTCGGTGGCCGCCCGGAGGCGCTCCTTGGTCGACTTCAACTCGATCCCCTTGAGGACGGCCTTGGGATGCAGCTCGCAGGCGGCCGCGGCGATGAGCACGTTGTCGATCTCGCTCAGGTCCTTTCCGCCGGCGAAGGCCTGGCGAAAGGCGGCGAGCGAGAAGGCGACCGTGCGCCCGGCCTGCTGGGCGAAGATCGCGGTGCGCATGGCGAGGAGCGTGCTCGTGGGCCACGGGTCAGGCCACTTCACGGAGAGCAGCTCGTAGCGGGCGGCTCGCGCTTCGACCTCCGCCATGCCCTCAGCGCGGGTCTCGGTGAGCGCCCAGGACCCGCCGCCGCTGCGTTGCCAGATGCCACCCAGCAAGATCGGCTGCCAGACGGCGGTCACCGGCAGCACGTGATGGATGCGCTCGGCCGCGAGCCAGGCGTAGGGGGAGCCGAGGTCGAAGTAGAAGGTGGGCTGCTCGGCTACGGCCACCGGCTCAGTTCGCCCGTGCGCGCCCGGCTCGCCGCTCACGCCGGAGATCGCGGTTGGCTTTTCGAAGCTCGTGCCGGAGCCTCGAGTTCGCGTCGGTCAGGCTGCGCGATCGGGCGAGCGCCTCGGTCATCTCGGCGCGCACCCGAGCAAGGGCCGTGCCGGTCTGGTCGAGCCGGTGGCCCTGCCGGATGCTCACGACCGCGGCGCGGTCGAGCCTGGCCTGCGCGTCGGGCGGGACCTCGGGTCCGCCCGCCGGCCGAGCTCACCCAGAGCCGCGCCGATACCGAGCACCAGGGCGACGGCGAGCAGGCGGGCCACCACCAGTCGCGGGCGTTCTCGGAGGGCGCGCATCAAGCGAGCTGCTCGGCGACCGCGAGCCCGAGTTGCTTGATCGGGAGCCGGCTGGAGCGGTTGAGCGCCTCGAGTGCGTAGGTGCCGCTGTCGAGCATCACGGCGAGGCGCTCGTCGTAGGGGATGGTGATCGACCGGTGCAGGCGTTGCTGCCGAAAGCACTCGTCGACCGCCGTCAGCTCGGCCCCCGAGCCCGGCCTGGCCTTGTTGACCACCACCGTTGTCCGATCGTGCTGAAGGTGCTCGAGGGCGTCGAGAACGACGCTGGCCGTGATCCATTCCGGGGTGGTCACCAGAACCACCTGGTCGGCGCGCTCGATGGCGAAGCGAGCGAGCGGCCCCGCGACGCCGGTGCCCAGGTCGAGCAGCACCACGTCGTAGAAGCAGGAGAGAAACGCTGCCAGCTCTCCGTAGCGGTCGGGGCCCAGGCCGGCGGCCAGTCGCGCATCCGCCGGCGCGGCCAGTAGATGAAGTCCGCTCGGCAGGCAGGAGACGTAGGGGCGCAGCTCGGCGGCGGTGCTCAGCCTGTCCGCGTCGGCGAGCAGGTCGGCCAGCGAGCGGGCCGGCCGGGCGTGCTCGCCCGAGAGTCGCCCGAGTGTCCCGAAATCGGGGTTGGCGTCGACGGCGATTGCGCGCAGCTTGAGGTGGGATGCGAGCAGGTTGCCCGCGAGAAAGGTGCTCGTGGTCTTGCCGACGCCGCCCTTCGGGCTGATGAGCGCTATGAGGTTGGGACGCGTGGGTCCCGGCAGGCCGAGGAGCAGTCGCTCGACCTCCGCCTCCTCGCGCTCCCCCCTGGACACCAGCAGCGAGTCCATGCGGCGCCGCAGCCGGCCGAGCGCGTGATCGGGCGCCCGGCGACCATCGACGATCGGCCCGGCGTAGAGCTCATGCCGCTTGAGGCCCGGAGGTGCGCTCACCGCAGCTTGAGCTTCGTGCCGACGAGGACGAGGTCAGGGCGGCCGGTACCGATCCGGTCCTCGTTGAGAGTCCACAGCTGCGAGACCTTGCGCGCGATCCGGGCGGGCGACGCGTCCTTGCCCAGCAGGCGCGCGGCGATCGACCAGAGCGAGTCGCCGGGCTCGACGATGACGTAGCCGGGCCCCGCAGGGGCCGGCGACGGCTTGGGCGCTGCCGGCTCGCTTGCCCCGCGGACCGGGGCGGTGGCGCGGAGCGCCGGCTCTGGTGCGGCGGTCGCCGGGGTCGACGGCTCCTGGATGGAGGGCGGTTGCGGGGTCGCGACCGGTGTGGAGCGGGGAAAGAAGTGCTCGCGCGGAAACGTCTCCACGGACTGCTCGGCCTGCGGCGTGCTGGGTGCGGGCTCCGCGGGCGGCGCGAGCTCCGGATCGTCCTGCGTCTCGGGTGCGGTGTCCTGAGGTTCAGCGCCGGGCTCCGGAGGGGCGTCCGGCTGGTAGTCGGCCGGATCGTCTGGGGCGTCCGGGAGGTCGGGCTCGGGTATCGCGGTGGCCGGTGGGTTGGAGTTCTCGACGGGCTCAGTCCCCGGCGGTGCGTCCTGCAGATCGGAGTCATCGTCGCCGCCCGGGGTCGCCGGCCCATCGAGACCCGGGGTCGACGGGGGTTCAGGAACGGGGGCCGACGACGCGTCGTCATCGGCCACGGGCGCGGACCTCTCGGACGGGCCTGGCGCTTCCGGCTGACCCGCCTCTGACCCGCCCTCCAGCTGGAGATCGGGCTCCTGAGCGACGGCCGCGGCGGGGCCGGCCGCCGAGAACGCGAGCACCCCGCTGGCGAGCGCGGCCTTGGCTCGCGGCGAGACCACCGCGTTGGAGTTCAGCGAGCCAAAGAGCCGCCCCTGCCGGCAGACCGGACAGTCCGGATGGAACCCGAGGCGACCGTGGTCGCCGCTCGTCACCAGGTGTGCGGTCAGCGATGGCAATGCGGCTCCTTGTGGTTGGGGTTGTCTGGCATGGATCTAGTTCAGTGGGTCGGTGACGCAGCGGAAGGCTTTGGCGCCGACCGCGGTGTCGGATGTAACGGCGACGTTCCCAACGTTGGTGGTGACGTACAGCACGTCGACCTGCCCTGGTTTTGAGGCCGAGGGAAAGACATTGCGCGTTAGTTCGCCGCCGTCCGCGAGCGCGATGCCCGGCTCGCCGATCGCTGTCATCAGCTCGTCGTGGCTGGGAAGCCGTCGGCCGAGACTCTTGAACCGATTCGTCCCCTCGCACGTAACCGCGGCGCTGCTGTAAGGAGCGCGGCATGGGCAGTCGTCTCGACACAGACGTCGGAGACGGGCAGGGTGCCGTTGGGCAACGAACGAGCAGGCGCTGGGCGGCGACACGCCGTTGAGCCGGTCTGCGTTTCGTGCCCTCCTTACCGTCCCAAGTCGTGACTCATCGATGCGGCTCCCGCGAGGGTGTTGCGTTTGAGGTCGCGATAGGTGAGCGAACCATCGGCGACATCCCGGCCCGTGATCGACAGAGCGGCGTAGGAGGAGCCGCCCAGCGCAATGAACACGGCCAGCGTGGCCATGACATTCGCGTAGCTCAGCCGTCCTTCGTAGCGCTCGAATCACGGCTTCTCCCTTCGGGCAAGGGCCGACTCAGCCCACTGGCCGCTGGAGTATCGCTGACCGTTCTCGCGGCCACTGGCGCCAGGACGCTCACCGCAGGGCCTCCCGTCGCACGCGTACCTTGCACCACGCGAGTGCGCCCGCTCTGGAACAGATACGCCGCCTCGGCGGGGAGCCGTGCGCGGAACCTGTAAGCCGGTAAGCCCACACGTGCGGCGGAAGCGATAACGAACGCGCCACCGTCCCTCGGCGTCGGTGCGTGTGGTGCGGAAGGTCTGCCAGCGGCCGGACAGCACGACCTGGAGCTCGATCAGCTTGCCTGCTGCGGGCGTCGGAAGAGATCGCAGCCTGGCCACGAGAACTGACCGCTCCGCCGTTGAGAACCCTGCGTGGGCGGGCGCGGATACTCGAGGCCGCCCTCACCGACATGGTGACTTCGCCCTGGGCGGGCAGCATCTGCGGCGTGCCCGCGTACACGAAGCGCAGCGTCCGGCTCAGGTTCGCGTTGAGCGACGTAGGTGAAGCTTCCGCTGCCGTCCGTGCGCACCACCCCCAGCTGCTGCTCTGGCGCTCCCGCAGTACGCGCGAGGACCTACACCTCGGCCCCGGGGATGGGCTGGCCGTCGCGCGTTCTCGAGCGTCCTCCCACTGGCACGCGATCGCCGTAGCCCACGTCGGCTTTCCGAGCCAGCTTCGTGACCTTCCGCCGGACCGTCCTGCGCTTGCTCCGACGCCCGACCTTGCGCCGGACGACGCGCTTCCTCACGACGCCCGCACGCATGGCGCTCGGACCGCGCAGCGGCAGATTGACGACCATCGGCGTGCCGTCCTGAAACCTGTCGGTGCTGTTCTGATTCGACGCCTGATCGCGCGCGGTCGCACGCATCAGGTACCGGCCGGCCGGGAGTGCCGCATCGTCGACGCGGGCGACCAGTCGGCTTCCTTGCTGCTGGGTCGCCAGGGTCTGCCAGCTACCCGAGCCCTCGCGGCTCAGCTCGATCTGGCCGCCCGCGAGGCCGGAGGTCTGCGTCGGTCACCGAGGACCGAGATCAGGGTCGGATCGGCCGCCTGCAACGACTCAAAGGCCAGTTGTGGCGGCTCGGGATCGAAACGGAGGGTGACCGGGACTGACGCGTTCGCCGGCTCTCGGTTGCCGGCGGCGTCCTCTAGCCAGACGCGGGCCTGCCATTCGCCCGGCCCTGGAACGGCGAGGTCGGCGATGCCCTGGATGCCGGGCGCCGCGCTGCTGCTGTCAGCGCAGTCGTTGCCTCCGGGGCGACAGATTCTGTAGTGCGCGGCTGTGATCGGGGCCCGGTCAGCTTCTTGAGGGTTGGTCCACGTCAAGTCGAAGTCGTTGAGATTGCGCCACCCTTCGCCACCGTCGACGGCGACCGGGACGGCACCGGGGGCAGTGTTGTCGATCCGCGACTGTGACCGCCGCTTGCGACGCCCGACATTGTCCGCGCGGCGTCGCGGGCTTCGACGGTCAGCGCTTGAGTCCCTTCAGCGAGCTTCGTGTCGTGTCCACCTCGATTCGGCCGGGACCGTTCGGGCAGGGGACTGGTCGGGCGATAATCGCACGGGCGGGATTGCTCCCCGCCGACCAGCGCCACCGACCGACGGCCCGCGCCGCCTTGACCCCGACATTGTCCGACGCGTCATAGGTAACCGACTGCGCCCCGCGCACCCACTCCCCGCGCGTGAACGGGTTGTCCTGCACGATCGTGGCCGTCGGCGGGCTCACGTCGACGACCGTCGCGCTTGCCGTGAACGTGCTGATGAAGTTCTTCCCTCGGCTCGAGCAGTACGGCTCGCCCTTGTCTCCCACGCACACGATCCGCTGCACGATGCTCGTCGCGCCCGAGACGTCGTAGGTGCGGGGATGCGACCAGCGTGTGGCCACCTGGATTCGCCCGCGCGCGGCGCACTTCTTGTTGGCCCGGACGTTCTTGATCGATGACATCGGTTCGCCCGAGCGGTAAGCCCAGAGGTGGAGGGCATAGCGGCAGTCGGTCCGGACGGCTCCCCCGGACCAGGTGAAGCGCGAGAACTGTGTGCCCTCGGGCGCTCGGAGGATGAAGATCGAGCGCGAGCCTCGCTCGACCCGGCCGGCTCGGATCACGTTGGCGGTGACCAGACCGCGAAGCCCCGGGCCCTCGGGGTTGCAGGCCCGCCGCCACAGCATGCCGCGGGTGGCGAAGTCCTCGAATGCCTGGGTCG
Organism: uncultured Thermoleophilaceae bacterium; assembly: GCA_963728155.1. Lineage (GTDB taxonomy): Bacteria > Actinomycetota > Thermoleophilia > Solirubrobacterales > Thermoleophilaceae > JACVRW01. The sequence goes on from CAVSJF010000007.1 coordinate 114,537, forward strand.
AGTAGTTGGTGCGGTCCGCTCCGCAGGCGTTGATCTGGAACTCGTTCGCCGCCGCCGCGGCGGAGCTGCTGAGCAGCCCGGCCATAATGCAGACCGCGAGCCCCGCGATGCGCCACGCGCGAGCGCGACCCTGTCGTGCGTCTCCCGTAACGAAACTCATCTCCCCTGTCTGAGTTGACCGAGCACCAAACTCGCCCCCGGCCCCTAGAAGAAACGCCGAAGATGGCGCGGCCCTACCGCCGAACTTGGACCTGTCGTAGCCGCAAAACCCGCAAATAGCGTGATTCTGCACAGATACAGCTGCAGCTTCGGCACTTAAAACCTATGCAAAAGGAGGCGAAAATGAGGAAGCTGATCTACTCGCGAACCTTCGGCTCCAAGACCGTCTACCTCCGCTACCGTCAGCGGCCCCTATGACCTTCGCGGTGGCCGGTGAGGCCTACGACCGTTTCATGGGGCGCTACTCGCGCGAGCTCGCGCCCCGGTTCATGGAGTTTGCGGGCATAGAGCCAGGGATGAGCGTCATCGACGTCGGCTGCGGCCCCGGCGCCCTCTCCGAGCGGTTGGCCGAGCACGTGGGCGCCGACCGCGTGGCCGCCGTGGACCCCTCGGAGCCCTTCGTCGCCGCCTGTGCGCAGCGAGTGCCCGGCGCCGACGTACGCCAGGCCGGCGCCGAGGACCTTCCGTGGCCCGACAAATCGTTCGACGCCGCCCTCTCCCAGCTCGTCATCAACTTCCTGCGCGACGCGCCTGCCGGCGCGGCCGAGATGCGCCGCGTCGTCCGGCCCGGCGGCATCGCCGCCGCCTGCACCTGGGACTACGGCGAGGGGATGCAGATGCTGCGCGCGTTCTGGGACGTGGCCAAGGCGCTCGAGCCCGATGCCCCCGACGAGTCAACAATGCGCTACCGAACCTCCGAGGAGCTGGCCGAGCTGTGGAGAGGAGCCGGCTTCGCCGACGTGCAAACAGGCTCCCTCGTGGTCGAGACCACCTACACCGGCTTCGATGACTTCTGGGAGCCGATCACCTTCGGCGTCGGCCCCGCCGGGGCGTACTACAAGCAGCTCGGCCCCGAGCGCCAGGCGGTGCTGCGCGACCAGCTCTTCGACCGCCTCGGCTCGCCGGCCGGGCCGTTCACGCTCAGCGCCCGCGCGGGGGCCGCCCGCGGAGTCAACCCGCAGGACTAGTCAGCGCGCCGCGCCGTTGCGCAGCAGATTGCCACGCCCGGTCGGCCAGGGCAGGCGCTTGGCGTTCGAGCGCGGCACGCGATACACGTCGATGCCGTGGTCGAAGGTCGTGACCACGATCTCCAGCCGCCCGTCGCCGTTGAGGTCGCCGATCGAGGGCGCCGCGGGTATCCCGATGCCGTTCCCGTTCTCACCCTGGTTGCGCAGGCGGATGTCGTGGAGGCGCCGGCCGGAGGCGGAGAGCACGACCAGCCGTCCGGAACCCGGCGCGGAGCCGAAGGTGCCGAACACGAGCTCCGGGGGACCGCCGCGGTTGAGGTCGGCCACCACCACCTCTGACGCGAAGGTCTCCGCCGCACCACGCGCGTAGTCGTAGCTCCACAGCCGCTTGCCGCCCGGCGATATCGCGTACACCTGGCCGTCGGGCACCGACGCGACGATCTCGCGGCGCCGGTCGCCCTGGAGATTCACCACGGCCGGGGCCGGGATGCCCTCGGGCGGGTAGTAGTCCCCGCCGCGGGCCGCGGGCTTGCCGCTCAGCGGCGGGGTGACGAAGCCCTTGTGTCTGCGCGCGGACCGCTTGCCGCTCCCCTGCGCGCCGTCGAGGACCATGAACGCGTAGGACTGCGTCTCGTAGGGCTCGTTCTTCTCCACGTTCGGCACCCCGATCACCTCGTTGCGCCCGTCGCGGTCGAGGTCGGCCACCGACGGCGGCGAGGCCGTCCACTGCAGCCACGAGGTCTGATTGATGTCGGGCCACGGGCCGACGTGCCGGTGGTAGTGGTCGGCCTCGACGCGCGGGCTCAGCCAGCGGATGAACTGGCCCCAACCGAGCCGGTTGCCCAGGTTGTCGCTGTCGCGGTTCGTGTAGTACCCCGACGCGAGCACCGACGTGCCGTCGTGGTTGAACACGTTGATCTGGTGGTTGTCGAACGTCACGACGACCTCCATCTGACGGTCGTTGTCGAGGTTGCCGATCCCGACGTTCTCGCCGTACGCGCCGTAGCCCTGGTTGCCCGCGCCGTTGAAGGTGGCGTCGCTGCCCGTGTTGTAGCGGGGCCACCCGGGCACCGCCGCGCCCGACCCGTCGAAGGCGAACACCTGCGATCCGCTCGACGAGGTGTTGGTGGTGGTGGCCACCACCTCCACGCGACCGTCGCCGTCGAGGTCGGCCGCGGCCATGCCGCGCGTCTCGGGACACTGGCCGCCGCTGCACGTGGAGGCCGGCCAGCCCGGCTTGAGCCGCAGCGCGCCGCCGGTCAGGTTGTAGGCCGCCACCGTCCCCTCGTTGCCGCCCACCACGATCTCCGGCACGCGATCCCCGTCCATGTCCGCCACCACGCCGGGGGCATACACGCGCCCGCTGGTGGCCGTCGCCGCTCCCAGGCGCCGGCCCTTGGCGTCGAACACGAAGGTCGAGTAGAACGGCGCGACGATCTCCAGCCGCCCGTCGCGGTTGAGGTCGACGAGGCCGGGCGAGGAGAACCAGCCGGTCTCCCCGGTGTCGATGTTGCGTACGAACTTCGGGGCGGCCACCCGCTTCGCGCCGGCGGCACTATGAACCAGGGTGAGCGAGAGCACCGCGACCAGGACGGCCACGAGCGCTGGGGGCAAGCGCCGGGGCATCCGGCAAAGCTAACCGCTAGGGCGCCACGGCCCGGACGCAGGGTCCGAAACCGGTCCGTGCGGGAAGCACTCAGCCGTGGATGAGCCAGCCGTCGGTGGCGCGCGCCGCTTCCATCACCGTCTCGGCGAAGGCCGGGTGGGGGTGGATGGTCCGCGCCACCTCGGCGTAGCCGCCCTCGAGCTCGCGGGCGTTCACCAGTTCCTGGATCAGGTCGGCCGCCTTCACCGAGCAGATCGATGCCCCGAGGATCTCGCCGTACTTCTTGTCGCCCACGATCTTCACCAGGCCGCCGCGGTCGTTGTAGACGGTCGGCGCTCCCACCGCGCCCATGGGCACCTTGCCCACCACCACGTCGTAGCCGGCTTCGCGGGCCGCCTTCTCGGTCATCCCGAACGAGGCCACCTGCGGGTGGCAGAAGGTGACCGCGGGGATGAACGTGTAGTCGATCTCGTGGACCTCGTGCCCGGCCGCGTCCTCGACCGCGATGATGCCCTCGTCGGAGGCCTTGTGGGCCAGCGCCGGCCCGGGAACCATGTCGCCGATCGCCCACACGCCTTCGCGGGAAGTGCGCAGCCGGCCGTCGACCTTGATCAGCCCGCGTTCGTCGCGCTCGATCCCGGCCTCCTCGAGGCCGAGCCCCTCCACGTCGGGCGCGCGGCCGGCGGCGATCACCAGGTAGTCGAAGTCCTCCTTCTCGCCGTTGAAGGACACGGAAACGCCGGAGTCGGAGGCCTCGGCCCCCTCGACGGTCGCCCCGGTCTCGATCCGCACGTTCTGCTTGCGGACCTCGCGCGCGCAGGCCTTGGAGATCTCCTCGTCCTCCAGCGGCAGGATCTGGTCCAGGGCCTCGAGCAGCAGCACCTCCGTGCCCAGCCGCCCGAACGCGGAGGCGATCTCGACCCCGGAAGCGCCCGCGCCGATCACGCACAGCCGCTTGGGCTGCTCGTTCAGCAGCCACATGCCCGCGGTGTCGAGGATGCGCTCGCCGAACTGCAGGTCGAGCAGCGGCTTGGCCACCGACCCGCAGGCCAGGATCACCCGGTCGGTCTTGATCTCGGTGCCGTCGAACTGCCCGCCGATCTTGACGTTGGCGTCGTCGGTGACCGAGGCGAAGCCCTCGATCAGGTCGATCTTGTTCTTCTTCAGAAGCCCGCCCACCCCGCCGGTGAGGGTCTTGACCACCTTGTCGCGATGCTTGGTCGCGCCCGCGTAGTCGAACGAGACGTCGCCGGTGGAGATGCCGAACGAGCCGGCGTGCTCGACCTCGCTCATCACCTCGGCCACGCGCAGGATCGACTTGGCCGGGATGCAGGCTTCGTTGAGGCAGCGCCCGCCGGTGTTGCCCTTCTCGACCACGGCCGTCTTCAGACCGAGCTGGGCGGCCCGGATCGCGGCCACGTAGCCGCCCGGGCCGGACCCGATGACGATGCAGTCGTACTCCTTCTCCGGCATGGCCGGTGAGCCTAGTACAAGCGCTAGCGAGCGCTTGGGCGCTCGGGCATCTGGATCCGGGCCATGGCCTTGACGAGGAACCAGAAGAGCGTGCCGGCGGCGGCGATGATGACCACGAGCAGCCCCGCCGCCCACAGGGTGCTCGCCGTGATGAGGCCCAGCGAGGAGACGATGAGGGTGAGAGCGAGCAGGGTCTGCATCCCCAGCACGGCCCAGTAGCGCGCCCTCCACATGCCCCAGGCCATCAGCGCGAGGATGACCGTGGCGATGATGCTGCCGGTGAGCTTGCTGCCCGGCGAGAGCGTGTCCTCGGCGGCGTTGTAGCCGAACGCGAGCGCCACCAGGTTGGCCAGTGCCATGACGGTGGCGAACGCGGCACCCACGGTCACGGCGGTGGGCCGCTCGCCGGGGCGCAGCGGCTTCAGGGCGGCGCGGGCCGCGTCGTCACGGGCGCGCGAGCGCGCGTAGCCGCGGGCGGAGGAGGGCTCGGCTGCCGGGGGCTCGGACAGCTCCACCGGGGCACGCGGGGGCGCGGGGTCGGGCTTTCCGCGCTTGCGGCTCTTGCGCCTGTTTGCCATCGAAGGGCCAGCGTAGCGGCGCAACTACACCTAGGCTGAGGAGTTCTGTGTCTCCGGTGTTGCGCGTTTGCGTCCTCTTCACGTTGGCCCTCGCGGCCCTCGTCGCCGCCCCCGCGGCGCAGGCCCGCGTGCCCGACGGGTTCTTCGGGGCCATGTGGGACCGAGCGGCCACCAATGCCCCCGAGCCCGAGCAGGACGCGCAGTGGGCGCTCATGAAGGAGTCCGGCGTGGAGACGGTGCGCACCGTGTTCTGGTGGTCGCGGTCCCAGCCCGTCGCCGGCCAGCCCATCGACTTCTCAGAGACCGACGCCATCATCGCCAGGGCGCGCGAAGCACGACATCAAGGTGCTGCCGGTCGTCCAGAGCTCCCCCGGGTGGGCAGCCGAGATCCCCGACCGGTACGGCTCACCGCCCAAGCGGCCGAGCGACTACACCGCCTACCTCCGCGCGCTCGTGCTCCGCTACGGGCCGGCCGGCTCGTTCTGGGACGAGCACCCCGAGCTGCCCCGCCGTCCGCAGCGCGAGTGGCAGATCTGGAACGAGCCCCACATCGATTTCTACTGGAGCACCAAGGGCCGCCGCAAGAACTCCTGGGCGCCCGGCTACGCGCGCCTGCTCAAGGAGTCGAAGCGGGCCATCGAGGCGATCGACCCCGGCGCCACGATCGTGCTCGCCGGCCTGGCCGACTTCGCCTGGGATCATCTCGACCGCCTCAACCGCTTCAAGATCGCCCGCCACTTCGACGTGGCCGCGCTGAACCTCTTCACCTCGCGCCCCAAGCTGCTGATCAAGGGCGTGAAGAGGTTCCGGCAGGCACTGCGGCGCGGCGGCGAGGGGCGCAAGCCGCTCTGGATCACCGAGACCACCTGGCCCGCGGGCAAGGAGCGGGTCCCGCTGCCCGGTCCGCTATGGCAGCGCGCCTGGTACACCACCGACACCGGGATGGCCGGCCGCCTGCGCGGCGCCTATCGCCTGGCCGCCCGCTTCTCCGGCCGGCTCGGCATCGGACGGATGTACTGGTACACGTGGTCGTCGGCCTACCGTGACGATGATCTCTTCGACTACGCCGGGCTCGTTCGCTACCGGGGCGGCGAGTACGAGCCCCGCCCGGCCCTGGCCGCCTACGCCGCGCGCGGCCCGGCGCCTCTAGCCGCGGCCCCAGCGCCGCCGGCGAGGGCTCGTGCCGCGGCCTCCGGGTCGGCGGCGTCGCGTATCGCTCGCAGCACCACCACGCGCTCTGCTCCGGCCGCCACCACCTGGTCGAGGTTGTCCTCGTTGATGCCCCCGATGGCAAACCAGGGCCGGTCGCCGCGGCATGTCGCGCGGCGTAGCGCACGTACTCGAGCCCGGCGGCCGGCCTCCCCTCCTTGGTAGGCGTCTCCCACACCGGGCCGACGCTCAGCTGGTCGGCTTCGGAGCTCAGGGCGGCGTCGAACTGCTCGGGTGAATGGGTGGAGAGCCCGATCAGCATGCCCGCTCCCACCTGCTCGCGCACCTCGGCCACCGGCTGGTCGTCCTGGCCCACGTGCACACCGTCGGCCCCGCACTCCAGGGCGAGGTCCGGCCGGTCGTTGAGCCAGAAGAGCGCTCCGTGCTCGTCGCAGAGGGCGCGAAAGCGCGGCCGCCGCGCGCAGGATCGACTCGTCGCCGGCGTGCTTGTCGCGCAGCTGGACCATGTCGACCCCGCCCCGCAGGGCCGGGGCGAGCACGTGCTCCGCGCCCGCCTCGACCACGAGGTAGAGCCGCGCTCGCCGCAGGCGCTCGCGCGCGTCGGCGAGCACCGGCCTATCCCCCTATCGTCGGCTCCGGCGGCGCCAGCGGCAGCGAGAACGCCGACCCCGGGCGCTTGACCCGGCTGCGATTGCCGCGGTACCAGCGCTGCAGCCCCTTGTACTGGGGCAGGCGCTTACCCGACAGCTTCACGATGCCGGTGTTGAACGTCGAGTCCGCGTTGCCCGGGAGAGTCGTGAGCAGGTAGTGCAGCTGGCTCTTGACGCGGCTGTTCTTCAGGGCGATCGAGTAGGCCTGCTGCAGGTAGCGCGTGGCCGTACGAGCGGGCAGGGCGCGCTTGCCGGATGCGAAGTAGCCGTACTCGGTCAGGTAGAGCGGCATCCGGCCGCCACCCGTCTTGCGCAGAACGCCGGCGCGCGAGAGCCGGTCGAGCGCCTTGGTCAGCCGGGGCAGCGTTCCGATGGTCACGTTGTCGTCGCCGGGGTACTGGTAGGCGGGCGCGTGGTTGAAGTCGTACGGATGGTGCGCGTAGCCGTCGGCCTTGAGCTTGGGGCAGGACTTCGTGCGCCGGTAGCTCGTGTTCACGCAGGTGACCGCGCGCAGGAAGGCCAGCGGCGAGGTCGACAGGCCGGGACGCCCGTAGGGGCTCGTCTCGCCGATCAGGACCTTGGCCTGGGGGTCGGCGGCCTTGATGGCCGAATAGGCGCGGGTGTAGAGGCCGCGGTAGATCGCCGGAGCGGCCTTCAGCGGGCCGAGCCAGGTCTTCCAGTTGGGCTCGTTCCAGACGCTGTAGCGGTCGACGCGCCCGGCGAAGTGCTGCGCCACCACCTGGCTCCACTTGCCGAACTCACTGACGTTCGGCTTGTACCAGGCCTTGCTCGCGGTCGCCCGGCGAGCGTTGGCCCAGCGGGGCGCTGGTCCGGTCAGGGAGAAATGAAGCCGGATTCCGTTCTCGGCGGCGTTGTCGATCAGCTCGTCCACCTGGGCGAACTGGTAGTTGATCTGCTGCGGCTTGTTGCGCGCCGTGTACTGGTTGGGCGGCATCGTGTAGGCCCAGAGCAGATTGACGCGGATGCGGGTGACCCCGAGCGCGCGGGCGTACTCGAAGGGCTTGTCCCCTCCCCAGCCCTTGCGGCCCTGCACGAAGAGCGCGTCGTCTTGGATGGCGAGCTCCATGCCGCGCGCTGCTTTGGCCTCGCCGGGTGCGGTCAGGCCGCCCGCGACGATCGCGGCGGCAGCGGCCAGGACGGCTAGCAGTACTCGAGGGGCTACGGGCCTCACAGGGCGGATTCTCCTTGGTGCGGGTTCGAATGGATCTTGTTCACAGGGCTAACGGGCGACCGGCTGCTTGACTCGCCGCTGGCCGCCGAGGGTTACGCGGAACTTGCTGCGCGAGGCGCCCGAAAGGCGGAAGATCCGCCGGAAGTAGCCGGCTGAGTTCGCGGGCACCGAGCCCAGCGAACGGTAGCTGGCGCCGGGCGCCTTGGACTCGATCTGGGCGACATCTCCCGCCGCGCCTCGGCCTCCGCCGAACACCTCCACGGCGCTCGCGCCGAGCGAGCGGACGAAGACGGGAAGCCTGAAGGCGGAGTACACGCCGCGCTTGGGGTCGCCGTCGGCGAATCGCAGTCCGGACTGCCAGAAGTCGTCGTCGCGCAGCTGATATTGCGAGTAGCTGGCCACGCGCGAGTTGCGGAAAGCGATCCACTCGCTGAGGTCCATCAGCGCCGGGGCGCGCCGGATCGCCGTGGCGTTGCGATCGGGCGGCCGCGTCTGGTAGCCGAACTCGGTTATCCAGATCGGCAGGCGCCGGGGGAGCTTGCCCCGCCGAGCGAGGGCGTCGAGCGTGCGGCGCACGCTCGACAGCTGTCCGATGGCCGCGTCGTCGGGGCCCTCGTTCACGTCGGGCCCCGCGGCCAGCGTGTACGGGTGGTAGGCCAGGCCCGAGGTGGGGATGCGCCCCACCCGGCGGCAGCCGCGCTTGCGCGCCGCCTTGCCGCGGTACTGGCGGTAGTTGCGGTCGAGGCAGACCATCTCGCGCAGGAACTCGAGTGGGCGCACCTTGCGCGGGTCGCTGCCGCCGCGCGGCATCAGTTCGCCGAAGAGGATGGTGTCGCCGCCGTGGCCGGCGGTCTCGAGGCCGCGGTGGCCGGCCAGGTAGAGGCCGCGGTAGATCCCCGGCGACACGGGCACGCCGTTCACCTGCTGGGGACTGAGCCAGGAGTAGAGATTGGCCTCGTTCCAGATCGACCAGATGTCCACGCCCGGAAAGTGCAGCCCCGCCGCCTCGGCGAAGGCGCGGAACTCCTTGGCGTTGGGGCGGTAGGTGCCCCGGCGGCCCTTCCGCTTGGTGGCCCAGTCAGGGGCTCGCCCGCCCAGGCTGAAGTAGGGGCGCATCCCGCGGCTGCGGATGCCCTGCTCGATGGAGTCGTAGAACCCCCACGCGTAGCTGGCCGGGTCGGCGCCGTTGAAGCCGGCGGGCTTGCGCCTGCCGCTCGGGGCCAGCCCGTCCCAGTAGACGTTCACCTTCACGATGTCGGCGCCGAGCGCGTCGAACTCGTCGAGCGTGGCGGTTGGCGCGCTGCGCAGCTGCGAGTCGTCCTGCATGACCAGCACTTGGCGGCTGGAGGCATCGGCCGCCGGCGCGGCACAGGCCGCAGCGACGAGCATGGCGATTGTGATCGTCAGTCGTTTCATGGTGTAAGAGAGGAGCGGCGTTCGGGTCAGGTGCGCTCCGGATTCCCTCTCATCAGAACAGCACACGCTCGAAGAGTTGCGGTGCCGCCGCACCCAATGCTTACCAGATCAACCGGGCACCGGCGCCGCAAAGCCGCCTGGCGGCGATACCATTGGGTGCCCAACGGGAGCTCGGATCGACCGGGCTGAGAGGGCGGCTGCGGCGCCGCCGACCGTCGAACCTGACCCGGGTAATGCCGGCGAAGGAAGGTGATTGATCTTGCCGCGAAGCAGCAGCTACGACGCCGTGGTGATCGGGTCCGGCCTGATCGGCCTGGCCTGCGCATGGCGCGCCCAGCAGCGCGGTCTCTCCGTGCTCGTGATCGACCGCGCGTCCGAGCCGGGCGCCGAGACGTCGCACGTGGCCGCGGGCATGCTGGCCCCGGTGACCGAGGCCGATTTCGGCGAGGAGCGGCTCCTGCGGGTGAACATGCGCGCCCGGGAGCGCTGGCCCGCGTTCGCCGCCGAGCTCGAGGAGCGCAGCGGGCTTTCCCACCGGCTATCGCGAGAGCGGTGCGCTCGTGGTCGCAGCCGACCGCGACGACGCCGAGGCGCTGCGGCGCCTGAACGAGTTCCAGCTGGCGCTCGGCCTCGAGGTCGAATGGCTTGCCCCGAGCGGCTGTCGCCGCCTCGAGCCGAGCCTGTCGCCGCGCATCGCCGGCGGGATCCTCGCCCACGGCGACGCGCAGGCCGACCCGCGAGCCACCGTACACGCGCTTGCGAGCCTCGCGGACGAGATCGCGCTCGGCACCGTCGTGGAGTCAATCGAGCACTCGCAGGGACGCGTGACCGGGGTGCTGACGAGCGAAGGCCTCATCGAGTGCGGCTCGGTGGTGGTGGCCGCGGGGGCGTGGAGCCCCGCGCTGGCGCCCGGGGGCGAGGGCCCGCCCGTGCGGCCGGTCAAGGGCCAGATCCTGGAGCTGCGCGCGCGCGGCGCGGCGAACGCCCCGCTGGAGCGGATCGTGCGCACGCCGCGCTGTTACCTCGTTCCTCGCCCCGACGGGCGGGTGATCCTGGGAGCGACCGTGGAGGAGCAGGGCTTCGACACCGCGGTCACCGCCGACGGCGTATTTCGCCTGCTCGAGGCGGCATGGGAGGTCGTGCCCGAGGTGGGCGAGCTCGAGCTGGTCGGCACCCGAGCGGGCCTGCGCCCGGCCACGCCGGACAACGGCGCGGTCGTGGGCCGCGACTCCGAGTTCGAGGGCCTCGTGTGGGCCACCGGCCACTGGCGCAACGGGGTGTTGCTGGCGCCGCTCACCGGGGAGCTGGTGGCCGGGCTGCTGGCCGCCGGCGAGGAGCCCGACCCAGCGCTGTCCCCCGCCCGCTTCGACCGCGTGGGGGTCGCACGGTGAGGAAGGTGTTCGTGAACGGCGAGTACCGCGAGCTGCCCGACGGCGCGACCGTCCAGCTGGTGGTCGACGAGCTCGGCGTGTCCGGCCGGGGCACGGCCGTGGCGGTGGACGGGCAGGTGATCCCGCGCGGAGAATGGGCGGACACCACCCTGCGCGACGGACAGGAGCTGGAGGTGCTGCACGCGGTGCAGGGCGGCTCGCCCGAGGCGTTCGAGATCGCGGGCCGTTCGCTGCGATCGCGACTGATCCTCGGCACCGGCGGCTTTCGGAACCTCGACACGATGGCCGCCGCGGCGCGCGAGTCGGGCGCCGAGCTGGCCACCGTGGCCATGCGCCGCGTGGATCCCGGCGGGCGTGGATCGCTGCTCGAGGTGCTCGACGAGGCGGGCCTCGAGGTGATCCCCAACACCGCGGGCTGCTTCACCGCGCGAGAGGCGGTCACCACCGCGCAGCTGGCGCGCGAGGCGCTCGGGACCGACTGGGTCAAGCTCGAGGTGATCGGCGACGACCGGACGCTGCTCCCCGATCCCGCCGAGCTGCTGGACGCGGCCGAGACGCTGGTTGGCGACGGCTTCGTGGTGCTGCCCTACACCAACGACGACCCCATCCTCGCGCGACGGCTCGAGGACGTGGGTTGCGCGGCGGTGATGCCGCTCGGCTCGCCGATAGGGAGCGGCATGGGCATCAACAACCCGTACAACCTGCGTCTGATCCTGGACGCCGCGCGCGTGCCGGTGATCCTCGACGCCGGCGTGGGCACGGCCAGCGACGCGGCGCTGGCGCTCGAGGCCGGATGCGACGCGGTGCTGCTGGCCAGCGCGATCTCCCGCGCGGCCGACCCGGTGGCCATGGCGGGCGCCATGCGCAAGGCGGTGGAGGCGGGCTACGAGGCGCGGCAGGCGGGGCGGATACCGAGGCGCCACTACGCGCGCGCCTCCTCCCCCGAGGAGGGACTGGCGGAGCTCGCGTGAGCACCGAGCTCGAGCGCGGTGAGCTCGACGAGCTGGCCGTTCGCTGGCGCGCCGCCTGGCGCGGCAAGGGCTTCGAGGGGTGCTGTACGCCGGACGTGTCCTACGAGGACCCCGTCGCGGTGCTGCCGCTGCGCGGTGTCGACGCGCTCGACAGCCATGCCGTGATGCTGCTGCGTGCCTTCCCCGACCTGCGGGTGCAGGCCACCGCGCCGCCGCTGGGACGCGGCGAGCACGTATGCGTGCCGTGGCGTGCCACCGGTACCCACACCGGCGACATCGGCACCGTGCTGCCGGCCACCGACCGTGTCGTGGCCCTTCACGGGCTGCACTACCTCGAGCTGGCCGACGGCGCCGTCCGCCGCGCGCGCGGCTTCTTCGACCTATACGACGCCGCCACCCAGCTCAGCCTGCTGCCCACCCGGGGCGGGGCCGGCGAAGCCGCGCTGCTCATGCTGCGCGGCTTCGGCCTGCGCCGCCGCTGACTCAGCGACTACTTGACCGTGACCGAGCCTTCCATGCCGGGGTGCACGGTGCACACGTAGTCGAACGTCCCGGCCTTCTTGAAGGCGTGCTCGTAGGTGTCGCCCATCTGCATGGCGCCCGCGTCGCCCGACTTGAAGTTGTCGCCGGTCACGTCGTGCCCGACGCTGTCGTCGTTGACCCAGGTGACCGTGTCGCCGGCGTTCACCGTGATGCTGGCCGGGGCGAACTTGATGTCCTTCAGGGTCACCTCGGTGCCGCCACCGCCGCCACTGCCGGTACCGCCGTCGCCACCGCCCTCGTCGGCGGGTTGCTCAGTGGTCTGCGTATCCGCGCCACTGTCTTCCTCGTCGTCCCCGCCGCAGCCGGCCACGACCAGGCTGAGCGCGACGCATGCGAGCAGAAGTGCTAGCCATCTGTTCATCTGTGAGCCACCTCGAAGTTGCTTGATGATGATTGTCCTTACGCAGCAGGATGGCTATCGGTTCTCTCGTATTCCGTTAAGGGCCCATCAGCAGCTCTAGCAGCGCCTTCTGAGCGTGCAGCCGATTCTCCGCCTGGTCCCACACGGCGGAGCGCTCGCCGTAGAGCAACCCCTCGGAGATCTCCTCGCCCGGGATGGGCGGGCAGGCAGTGGAGGGCGATGGCGTCGTCGCGGGCCCTGGACAGAAGCGCCTCGTCGAGGCGATAGGGCTCGAGCAGCCGGCGTTTCTCGGCGCGGTCGGCACCGTCGCCCATGCTCATCCACACGTCGGTGTAGAGCGCGTGGGCGCCGTCAACGGCCTGCTCCAGCGAGGTCGGCTCGGCGTCGGGCAGGGCCAGCTCGGGCGGAGATGCCACCACCACCTCCACCCCCGCCAGCTCACCGAGCCGAAGCAGCGAGCGGGCCATGTTGTTGCCGTCGCCCACGTAGGCCAGGCGCAGGCCCTCGAGACGCCCGAAGCGCTCGCGCAGCGTCACCAGGTCGGCGAGCGCCTGGCAGGGATGGTGCTCGCGCGTGAGCATGTTGATCACCGGAACCGACCCGTGCTCGGCCAGCGCCTCGACCGTCTCCTGGGCCGGCGTGCGGATGGCGATGGCCTGGACCATGCGCGACAGAACGAGCGCGGTGTCGCGCGCCGACTCGCCGCGCGCGAGCTGCAGCTCGCCCTCGCGCAGAACCAGAGGGTGGCCGCCGAGCTCGTACACGCCGGTCTCGAACGAGACCCGGGTGCGGGTGGAGGGCAGGTCGAAGACGAGCGCCACGCTGCGCCCCTCGAGCGCGCGCGATGCGAGGCGGTCCGCCTTGAGCTCGAGCGCTCGGTCCACGAGCCTCGCGAGCTCGGCCGACGTAAGCTCAGCGCCAGTCAGGAAATGCCGGGTCAAATCAAGCTCCTCAGCTGGAACCTCTACCACGGGCGGGACTTCCCGCCTGATCCGGCTCTGTTCACCTGGCGCTCGCGGCTGTTAGGCGTAACCGAACGAAACGCCACCCATGCCCAGGTCAACCGCGTGTTGCTCGACGAGTTCGCCAAGGTGCTGGACGGCTTCGACTGGGACGTGGCGCTGCTCCAGGAGGCCCCGCCGCGCTGGTTTGCCGAGCTGGCTCGGCGCACGCGTTCCAACGGCGTGCGGGTGCTGACCTCACGCAACTACGTGCCGCCGCTACAGCGGGTCCTGGCCGACCTCAACCCCGATCTGATCGCGTCGAGCGACGGCGGCTCGAACCAGATCCTGGTGCGCAGCCCGGGCCGGATCGCCGAGCACCGCCGCCTCACGATCGCGTGGCGCCCCGAGCAGCGGCGCATGCACTGGGCACGCATCGCGCTCGCGGATGGACCGCGCCTGTGCGTGGCCAACCTGCACGCCTCGGCCGGCCTACCCGCCCAGGCGAGCATCGAGCTCGTGCGGGCGGCCGAGACGGCCGTCGAGTGGTCGGCGGGCGATCCGCTGGTGCTCGGAGGCGACCTCAACGTGCGGCCCAAGCGCACACCGGCCCCGTTCGACACCCTGCGCGAGCGCTTCGGCCTCGTCGAGCCCACCGCCCCGGACGCCATCGACCACCTGCTGGCCCGTGGACTGCGCATCGAGGAGCCCCCGAGGCGCCTTGCTCCCGAGGACCGCGAGCTGGTGGAGCCCGACGGCCGGCGCATCCGGCTCGCCGACCACGCTCCCGTGATCGCTACGTTCGGTCCGTGACCGAAACGCCCCAACGGGCCCGCCCTCGGGTGGGAGACGAGCTCGAGCTGTCGATCGACCGGCTCGCCCACGGTGGGGCCGGAGTGGCCCGCGCCGAGGGTTACGTCGTGTTCGTCCGAGGGGCGGTGCCGGGCGACCGGGTGCGGGCGCGCATCACTAAATCCAAGCGTTCCTTTGGTGAGGCCGACACACTCGAGCTGCTCGAGCCGAGCGCCGATCGCGTCGAGCCGCTGGCCGCCCACCCGGGCGCGCCCTGGCAGGTGCTCCCCTACGAGCGTCAGCTCCGCGAGAAGCAGGACCAGGTGCGCGACGCGCTGTCGCGCATCGGGGGCTTCGAGGAGCCGCCGATCGAGGAGATCGTCCCCGCCGTCGAGCCGCTGCGCTACCGCAACAAGGTCGAGTACTCCTTCGGCACGGCCGACGACGGAGAGCTCGTGCTCGGCTTCCACCGGCCGGGCCGCTTCGACCTGATCGACGACGTGCCGGTCGACATCCTGGCCTCCGAGAGGGTCGACGAGCTGCGCACCGCGGTCAAGGCGTGGTGTCGGGAGGAGGGGCTCGACGCCTGGGATCGCCGCGGGCAGCTCGGCCTTCTGCGCAACCTCGTGGTCCGCGAAGGCCGCCGCACCGGGCAGCTCCAGGCCCGGCTGGTCTCGAGCCCCGGCGCCACCTTCGCGGTCGACGGCCTGGCCGCCGCCACGCCCTGCGACAGCTTTCTCTGGACGCGTGCCGCCGACGTGGGCGAGACCACGCGCGGGGGCGAGAACCAGATCGTCAAGGGCGGCGCCTACCTGGAGGAGGAGCTGGCCGGGCTGCGGTTGCGCATCTCGCCCGACGCCTTCTTTCAGACCAACACCGAGATGGCCGAGCGCCTCTACGGAGCCGCGGCCGAGCTGGCCGGGCTCAGCGGGCGCGAGCGCGTGCTCGACCTGTTCTGCGGGATCGGGACGATCGCGCTGGTGCTGGCGCTCGACGCGGGCGAGGTCTGGGGGGTCGAGATCGTCGAGGAGGCCGTGGCCGACGCGATCGAGAACGCCCGGCTCAACGGAGTGGACAACGCGAAGTTCTTCGCCGGCGACGTGCGGCTGGCCATGCGCCCCCTGCTCGAGCAGTCGGGGAAGCCCGACGTGGTGGTGGTCGACCCGCCGCGCGCCGGGCTGTCGCAGAAGGTGGTGCGGCGCGTGCTCGAGGCCGAGGCGAAGCGCATCGTCTACGTGTCCTGCAATCCCACCACGCTGGCGCCCAACGCGCGGCAGATGGTCGACGCGGGCTACGAGCTGAAGACGGTCAGGCCGGTGGACATGTTCCCGCAGACGCCGCACATCGAGTGCGTGGCGCTGCTCGAACGCAGCTAGGGCGCTACTTGCCGCTCCCGATGACGTGGGTCACGGGCAGGCCCGTCGCCGCGCGCGCCTTGCTGGGCAGGTCCACTCGCAGCCACTTGGACATCCGAAGCGGCAGTGTGGAGACGATGAGCTCGTCGTAGTCGTTGAAGTTGCATTCGTCCGAGATCGCGGCCAGTGGATCGCCGTCGCCCACCTTGGCCTCGGCCAGAGGGATGCCCTCCTCGCGCAGCTCGTCGATGAAGGCCTGGCGGTAGCGCTCGGCGTCCTCGCGACCCGCGTCCGAGTCGGCGGCCCAGGCCAGGCCGTGCGGCGTCTCGGGGACGAGCAGGGTGAACTCGCAGGGCCCACGGGCCGTCCGCTCCTGGAGCGCGGCGAGCAACTCCGGCGACTCCGCCGTGCGGTTGGCGACCACCAGGACCCGGGCCTGCTCGGCCATGGCCACAAGCCTAATGCGCCGCTAGTACGGAGGGAAGTCCGCGTACCACTCGCCAAGGGCCCGAAACGCTCCCCAGAACTCGCGCTTGGCGCGCTCCTCGTCGAGCGAACGGTCGATGTCCGGCACGTAGAGCGCGTCGCAGGAGGGCGTCAGGCGCTGGACCTCGCCCGGTCGGGCCTCGATCTCACGCCCCAGCGGCACCCCGAGCTGGTTGAGCTCCTCGAGTGCCTCCTCGCCCATCACCACGACCATGCGCGGCGCGACGATCGCGATCTCCTCGAGCACGCGCGCCCGGCATTCGGGCGCTGACAGGTCGCTGTCGCCCACCGGGCATTTCACGAAAACCGTGCCATAGACGGCGAGAGGATCGATCCCCAGCCGCTTGAAGCTCTTCATGAGCGCGCTGCCCGCGCGACCGTAGAAGGCCACGCCCTCCTCGATCTCCGAGGCCATGGGGATGAACTTGAGGAGCATGATGTCCGCCTGCGGGTGGCCCGAGCCGAGCACCGGCATCAGATTGCCCCGGGGGCAGTGATCGCAGCTCTGGATCTCGCGGGTTAGCTGGTTGAGCTCACGGATCGCCCGCTCGAGGTACTTCTCGCGGATCTCGTCATCGGTGGCGGGCATGTGTCCCGGGTGATTAGACGGATCGCCGCCCGGTCCTTTCGGGCGCATCACTTCTTGCCGCGCGTCTGGATGAACTTGAGCGCCTGGACGTAGAGCAGCGATTGCTTCTTGCGCACGATGTCGGCGTCGCGCAGCGACTCGAGGAACTCCTCGGGGCCGTCGAAGTCGCGCATCCGGATCTTCACCGACCCGAGCCCCTGGGCCACGTGCGAGTCCGAGCCCGCCCCCGCGACCACGCGGTACTTGGCCGCGAAGCGCGCCGCCTCTTCGTTGAAGGCCGAGAAGGCCACGCGCGGGTTGAAGACCTCGATGGCGTCGATGTCGCTCACCACGGCGAGCATGTGCTCGTAGTCGGGGACGGAGTGCATACGGTCGAAGGGATGGGGCACGTAAACCAGCCCCCCCTGGCGCCGGATCTCCGCGATCGTCTCCTGCAGGGTCATCCCGCGCGGGATCTTCTCCTCGATGAAGAGCCCGATCACCTCGCCCTGGTCGGCCGTCTTGACCTCCTCGGCCACGATCACCTTGATGCCGTTGGCGCGCTCCCGCGCCTCGAGCGCTCCGGACACCTCGTTGTGGTCGGTGATCGCGATGGCGCCCAGGCCGACCCTCTTCGCGGTGTCGAGGAGGGTGTCCACCGGCGTGGCGCAGTCCGGCGAGTGGTCGGTGTGCATGTGCAGATCGACGTGGATGAAGTCGCGCTCGCGCAGGCGGTGGCGCTGCGCGCGGTCGCCATCGCCGTGCCGCCGCGCCGCGATCTCCTCGAACAGCGCCTCGAAGCGATCGGCCGTGCGCGACCATTCGAGCTGCGGGTGCGCCGCTTCGATGCGCTTCGTGTACTGCGCCGCCAGCGCCGGATCGCGGATCAGCCGCTCGAGCTGAGCGGCGAGGGTGATCGCGTCGCGGGGCTCGAACAGCATGCCGAGGTCGCCCTCCCTCAGGGCCTCCTCGTACTGGGGCAGCCGCGAGACCACGGGCACGGCCCCGCCGGCCAGGGCGCGCAGCACCAGCTGGGGCGCCGGGGCGGCGCCCGACGACGCAGCGACCGCGATCGTGGCGCGCGCCAGGTACTGGGCCTCGGACCCGTCGCGGGGGCCGGCCAGGGTCACGTGCTCGCGCAGGCGCCGCGACATGCTGATCGCCGGTGCCGCCGCGGGATCGCGCAGCCAGATCGTCGCTCGCCAGTCGAGGTCCACCGGCAGCCGGCGAAGGGCGCGCAGGAAGAGGCGCAACGCGCCGCGCTCCTCCTCGCCCGAGAACACGATCTCCGGCGTCCCTCCGGTCTGCTCGGCGCGCGGGATCAGGTCCGCGCCCGGCGGGATGACGCGGTAGTCGCCGGGGAAGTAGCGCTCCATCAGGTCGCGCGTGGCGGCGAAGCTCGCCGTGCGGCCGTCTAGGCGTCCGAACAGGCGCTCGACCACCTTGCGCGCCACCTGTGTGGACACAAAACGCTCGGTGGCCGCGTGGAAGCTGCCCACGTTCAGCGCACGCGAATGGCGCAGCGCGGCCGATGCCGCGCTGGGGGCGAAGGGCTCGTGCACGTGCACGAAGTCGAGCTCGACGCGGTCGAGCAGGTCCTCGAGCGTGCGCGAAACGTCCAGCGGCAGCGAGACCGAGCCGCCCCGGCGAAAGGGCAGTGATTGCCCGACCGCCACGACCGTCGCGCAGCCGGGCTCGGCCCACAGGGCGTCGGGGTCGCCCTCCATCTGCTTGACCATCGCGCGCCCGTCGCGCACGAGCTCACGCGAGTCCGACGGCGCGACCACCACCACGCGGTGGCCGCGCGCACAGAGCTCGTCGGACAGCCGCTCGACGAAGCGGTTTACCTCGTGGTGCTGCTCCCAGGGCCAGGGAGTGACCTGCGCGATCGAGAACGCCACGACAGCGCAGGTTATTCCCAGGTACTAACCGTCCGTCGTCCCGGCCTCCACCCGAACCTTCGCCTTGCCCGGCAGCTTGGGCGCTCCGGCGTACTCGGCGATGAACGCCTCCGTCAGCTCGCGCGCCTCGTCGTCGGGCACCTGGATGGGCGGCGACTTCATGAGGTAGGAGCTCGGGCCCTCGAGTGGCCCGCCAAGCCCGTGGTTCAGCGCGAGCTTGCAGCAGCGCACGGCGTCGGTCACGATGCCGGCCGAGTTGGGCGAGTCCCACACCTCGAGCTTCATCTCCGCGATCAGGGGAACGTCGCCGAAGGCCTCGCCCTCGAGGCGGATGTGGGCCCACTTGCGGTCGGTCAGCCACGGCACGTAGTCCGAGGGGCCCACGTGCACGTCGTCGGCGGGCAGCTCGGTGCCCATGATCGACGTGACGGCCTGGGTCTTGGAGATCTTCTTGGACTCCAGGCGCTCGCGCTCGAGCATGTTGTAGAAGTCCATGTTGCCGCCCACGTTGAGCTGCGAAGTGCGCTTGAGCTTGACGCCGCGCTCGTGAAAGAGGCGGGCCATGCTGCGGTGGACGATGGTCGCGCCCACCTGCGACTTGATGTCGTCGCCGACGATGGGCAGGCCCTTCTTGCGGAAGCGCTCGGCCCAGTAGTCCTCCTTGGCGATGAACACTGGGATGCAGTTGACGAAGCCGCAGCCGGCCTCGAGCACCTGCTCCACGTACCACTTGGTGGCCTGCTCGGAGCCCACCGGGAGGTAGGAGACCACCACGTCGGTCTTGGTCTCCTTGAGGATCTCGACGATGTCGTCGGTGTTCCCGGGAGCCTTGGTGATCTTCTCCTTCAGGTACTTGCCGAGCCCGTCGTGGGTCATTCCGCGGTAGACGGGCACGTCCAGGTGGGGAACGTCGGCGAACTTGATGGTGTTGTTCTGGCCGGACCAGATGGCCTCGGACAGGTCCTTGCCCACCTTGTCGGCGTCGATGTCGAACGCCGCGGTGAATTCGATGTCGCGTACGTGGTAGCCGCCCAGGTCCACGTGCATGAGCCCGGGTACGTCCTGCGTGGGATCGGCGTCTTGGTAGAACTGCACGCCCTGCACGAAGGACGAGGCGCAGTTGCCCACGCCGACGATGGCCACGCGCACCTTCTCGGTCTGGTAGCGCGACCCGCCGTTGGTCGGGGAAGAAGAGATGATTTCGGTCACTGCAAAGCCTCCTGCTTCAAGGAAACGACCTTCCCAGGGGCAGGAAGGCCGGTACGAAAAGAACCCCGCGGTGCCCCTATCCGTTACACGGGGGGCGCGACTGAGGCCAGCTGTTTCCGTACGTGGAACACCCGCTGGAAGGTGGTGAATATGGTCAGCGCGGCCATCGCGTAGATCGCGGGCTCGAGGAGGTCGAAATCGGGAATGATCTCGCCCGCCGCGAACAACAGGCCGGCAGAGAGTATGACAACGCGCACCGCACGAGAGGCGATTCCGACCTTGCACTCCACCCCCAGCGCCTCCGCTCGCGCCCGCGTGTAGGACACCATGTAGGAGCCGACGACGGTGAGCACGGTGGCACCCACCGCGGCCTCGTTCGAGTTCTTGGCGAACCACGTGGCCACGGCGGCCAGCACCACGCCCTCCTCGATGCGATCGAGCGTCGAGTCGAGAAACGCGCCGAACGGGCTGCCCTTGCCGGACATCCGCGAGTAGCGGCCGTCCATCATGTCGCACAGCGAGCCGAGGATGAAGGCGATCGCTCCCAGGACGAAGTGCTCGGCAACGATGAGGCCGGCGGCGATCAGGTTCCCGATCAACCCGGTGATCGAGATCGCGTTCGGCGTGAGGCGCGACTCGATCAGGCGGCTGCGCGCGAGCGTGCGCATCTCGGTGGCCGTCAGGGGCCCGCTGCGCCCGTTGCCGCGCGGGCGCCGGGTTCCCTGGTCGACCGGGTCGCTCACGCCGTGACTCTGGCCGTGCGCCACGCCCACGCTTCGGGCCGGGCACGAGCGAGGGCGTAGGACGCGGCGGAGGCGGCCGCGGCAGCCACGAGAGCTCCGAGGACCGCGTCCAGCCAGAAGTGATTCGCGGTGGCCATGACCACGAACGTGACCACCACGGGGTAGACGGCCCACAGGACCTTCAGCACGCGGTTGCGGATCAGGAAGAAGGCCGGGATGGCGATCATCAGGGCAAACGCCACGTGCATGCTGGGCACGGCCGCGTAGGGGTTGTAGAGCACGTTGGCGCTGTTCTCGGCGCCCTCGCCCACGAAATTGGCCACGGTGTCGGTGAAGCCCCACTCGGGCATGAAGCGCGGCGGCGCTGTGGGGAAGGCGACGTAGAGCACGAGCGCCAGCCCCATGGCCACCATGAACATGTTGCGCACGTAGTAGAAGGCGTGGTTGCGCGCGATGTAGAGCCAGATCAGGAACGTGGTCGTGACCACGAAGTGCGAGTTCACGTACATCCAGTTGGCGAACGTGAGCAGCCACTCCTGACTCTGGGTCCAGGCCTGAAGCCCCGGCTCGAAGAACAGACCCAGCGCACGCTCGATGTCCACGAGACCACGCGCGTTCTCGAAGGCCATGCCGGCCTGGCCGTCCACGAAGCCTCGGACGATCCGGTACAGGTAGTAGGCCGCCGCGAACAGGGCGAGTTGGCGCAGGGCGTCGAGCCAGCCGTTCGGCAGCCAGCGGCCGCTGAGGCGCCAAATGCGCGCCCAATGGCGATACAACGAGTGCGAGCCAGGCACGCGGGCTAGCCTAGCGCCCGGGGTGTATCGAATCGGCCCGGCGGGGTAGGTTTATCCGATGAGCACCGCCGTGACCCCCGGCGCCGTTGCGGCGCGAGACGACGTCGAGCCCGTACTCAACGAGACACGCGATCGCATCGCCACCGGGATCGTGACCGCCGCGCCGATCCTCGCTCTCGGCCTGGTCGTATGGCAGGTCTGGGGCGACTTCCTGCGCTGGAGCGACGTGATCGTGTTCGCGATCATGTACCTGGCCACCGGCCTCGGCATCACGGTCGGCTTCCACCGCTACTTCACCCACCGCAGCTTCAAGACGAGCAAGCCGATGCGCGCCACCCTCGCGGTGCTCGGCTCGGCCGCCATTGAGGGGCCGGTCATCTCCTGGGTCGCCGATCACCGCAAGCACCACACCTTCGCCGACCAGGAGGGCGATCCCCACAGCCCCCACGTCGACCACGGGGTGGGCTGGCGGGGTGCGTTCAAGGGACTCATCCACGCTCACGTGGGCTGGCTGTTCATCCACACCCAGCGCGGCCTACGCCGGCGCTACGCCCGCGACCTGGTCGACGATCCGATCGTCAACTACGTCGACCGCAAGTTCTTCTTCTGGGCCATTGGCGGGCTCGTGGTCGCCTTCGCGCTGGGCTGGGCCATCGGCGGCTCGCTGTACGCGGGCCTGACCGGGCTCCTCTGGGGTGGGGCCGTGAGGATGCTGGTGGTGCATCACGTGACCTTCAGCATCAACTCCCTGTGCCACTTCTTCGGCCGGCGGCGCTTCGAGACCGACGACGAGTCGCGCAACCTGCTCTGGCTCGCCCCGTTCTCGTTCGGCGAGAGCTGGCACAACAACCACCACGCCTTCCCCACCTCGGCCGAGCACGGGATGCGCAAGTGGGAGATCGACCCATCGGCGCTGCTGATCCGCGGCATGGAGAGGGTCGGCCTGGTGTGGGACGTGGTCCGCGTGGACCGCGAGCGCCAGGAGAGCCGCAGGGCGCTCCTGGCGGAAGAGCGCGCCGGCGCCGGCGTCTGAACGGCGAGCGCGCGGTGCGCGCGAGCCCTCGCCGCTAGACGGGGCGCACGCTCACAGCCTTGGGGCCCTTGTCCCCCGGCTGCGACTCGTACTCCACCCGCGCGCCCTCCGCGAGCGTGCGAAAGCCCTCGCTGTCGATGTCGCTGTGATGCACGAACAGGTCCTTGCCCTGGTCGTCGGGCGTGATGAAGCCGAAGCCCTTGTCGTCGCTGAACCACTTGACGGTTCCGGTTGCCACAGGTCCTCCCACGTTGTCTCGTCCTTTGCGCGCCCCGGCCTATCCGCGGCGGCGAAAAAGCTAGCGAATCAGTCGCCGCAGCGGCGGCCGCGCGAGAACAGCCGCTCGGGCGAGAATCGGGTGGACAGGCGAACGAAGCCGACCTCGTCGGCGATCACCCGGGTCCAGGCGCCGTAGGGCTCCACGCAGGCGTTGGGGGCGTACCAGTACGGAGTCCAGCGCACGCGCACGATGGCCTCGCCGGGCCGCTTGACGTCCAGGAGCACCTCGTCGGAGTGCAGCTGCTCGGCCACGATGTTGGCGTCGCCCTCGGAGATCACGAGCGGCGTGGGCAGCAGGACCTCGAACACGCGCCATTCGTCGGACTTCCAGATCAGGCGCAGATAGGGGAGCCCCGCTTCGATCAGGGCGCGCTCGCGGAAGGAGCTCCTGTCGGGTAGGGCGCTCGGCAGCGCGACGTAGCGCACGGCGTTCTCGGCCAGCCAGCTCGCGTAGCTGAGCCGGTCCATCTCGCCCTTGTAGAAGATCGGGTGCAGGCCGGTGTCGAGCTGGCGCAGCCACCCGCGGGCGAGCGGGGCCTCGAGCGCGATCTCCGAGCTCTCCCAGTGACTGCGCGTGAACGGGATCTCCACCCGGCGCTGATCGATGTTGGGCAGGGTGTAGAGGAACTGCCGCAGCGGCTCGAAGTAGTCCGACTTCGCCGCCGGGTCCTCGACGTATTTGACCATGTCGCGCACGGGCGCCGCCCACTGCCACACGGCCAAGCCCAGAAAGCCCACCGCCAGCACCATGGCCGGCCAGCGCCGCTGCCGCAAGATGGGCTGTCCCCACAGCGCGCAGATCATCACCGGGCCGCCGAACAGGGCGCCCAGCCGAACGGAGTTGCCCCCCATCGGCGTCTCCAGCACCAGAGCCACCGTCGATCCGATCCCGTAGAGGATCAGTCCCCAGCGGAGCGCTCGCTGTTCGCGCGGGAGGAGGAGCAGCGAGGAGATCACGAAGATCGGAATGGGCACGTATGCGGTGATGGGGAACGGGGCCCAGCCGCCCTCGGGGAAGGCCCAGGTGAGAAAGGCGGGTGGAACGAAGGCGGCCGCCGCCATCAGCAGGCCCTCCACGCGCTTGGCGCGGTCGCCCCTCGCCGCCAGCGCGACCGCCAGGCCCGCCATGGTCAAGAACAGTCCGGCCACCGGGCTGCCGAGGGCGCACAGGACCGCGAACACCACCGCCCAGACATAGCGCCGGCGCTGGAGGGCGAGCAGGGCGGCCAGGCCGAACGCGACTCCGATGGCGAAGGGGAGGCGAGAGGTGAAGAGCAGGGTGGCGGTCCCGACGCCGAACCACACCGCCCCCCAGCGCGCGCTCTCCTCTCCGAAGGCGCCGCGGGCGAGCGGGCCGAACAGCGCGGCCGAAGCCACCGCGGCGGCTGCGAGCGCGAGCGCCGGCGAGAGCAGCCAGGCGAGTGGAGGGGAGAGGACCGAGTAGGCCGGCGTGTGGTGGCCGCCGTACCACAGCCCGTTCCAGATCGTGAAGCCCTCCTCTCCGAAGAGGTCGGCCCGGAAAGTGTGGGCGGCCAGGTCGACCGTGCGCGGCTCCCAGATCAGGTAGACGGCGGCGAAGGCGACCGCGATCGCCACCGGCGCCACCCGCCACCAGTCGACCCGCGTATGCCAGGACCGCTCGCTCTCAGCCGGCTCGCCGGCGGGCGAGACGGGCGGCACCTGCGATGAAGGGGCACGCGAAGGCGCCGTGACGGCGGCGAGAGCGGCACGGAGCACTGGGCGGGAGGCTAGCCGAGAAACTGCTCGACCCGGCGCACGATCTCGGGCCGCTCGACCCAGTTCCAGTGCCCGCCGTCGGTCGACTCGAGCTCGGTCTCGCCACCGAGCGCCTCCGCGTAGCGCGGTCCGAACTCGGCGGGGATGTAGGGGTCGTCGCTGGGCCAGAGGATCAGCGCGGGGCATCGCAGCTCGCCGAGGCGCTCCCCGGCCCGGGCCAGCGTCTCGGGCGACGCCGAGCGGTAGAGCTGCAAGATGGCGCGTTGGGTGCCCTGGTCGAAGTGCTCCCAGGCGCGGTCGGCCACGGCGCGCGGCAGCGACCGGCGCATGCTCCAGCGGGTGGTGAAGCCCATCGCCAGCTCACCCACCAGCGGCGTTCGCCAGGCGCGGGCCACCCGGTGCCAGCGGTAGCCGGGCAGCAGGGGAACCGTGGAGAACAACACCAAGCGCTCGACCCGCTCGGGAAAGCGCTGGGCGAGCGCGAGGGCCGCTCCGCCCCAGTCGTTGACGACGAGGGAGAAGCGATCGAGGCCGGCGTGGGCGCAGAAGGCCTCGAGGAAGCTGTCGTACCCGGAGATCGAGTAGTCGAAGTCTCCGGGTTTGGCCGAATTCCCGAAGCCGGGGAGGTCGGGCGCAACTCCGCCTGTGCGCGCGAGGAATGGCTCCCAGTCCCATGACGCCGTGGGCACGCCGTGGACGTAGAGGATCGGGGGCGTCTCCCGCCTGGCGCCAGTGTGTCTCGAGGCCGGCGACCTCGGTGTGGCGCTCGACGATGTCCACCATGGGGTCATAGCAGCCCGCGTAGCCTTCCCGCCCGATGGCCGACCGCCGCAGGCTGCGCAGGATTGTCGAGAAGCTCGCCGCCCAGTACGGCCGCCCGGTGCTGCGCCCGCACGGCGCGCCGGTCGACGAGCTCGTGCTCACAGTGCTCTCCCAGAACACCAACGACCGCAACCGCGACGTGGCCTTCAACCGGCTGCGGGAGCGCTTCTCCTCCTGGGATGAGGTCCGCGAAGCGCCGGTCGACGAGGTCGAGGAGGCGATCCGGCCCGGCGGCCTGGCCCCCACCAAGTCCGTGCGCATCCACCAGATCCTCGAAGCCCTCGACGACGACGACCTGTCCGCGCTGGCCGGCCTCCCCCTGGACGAGGCCCGTCGCGAGCTGTGCGAGCTGCCCGGCGTGGGGCGCAAGACGGCCGCCTGCGTGCTGCTCTTCTCCTTCGGGCGCCCCGACCCGCCGGTCGACACCCACGTATACCGGGTGGGTACGCGCCTCGGCCTCTGGGCGGAGAAGACACCGCTGGTGGCCGCCCACGACGAGCTCGCTCGCCTGTGCGGAGACGACGCGCAGTTCGCCTACGAGACGCACATGCTGCTCATTCGCCACGGCCGGCGCACCTGTGTCGCCCGTACCCCGCACTGCGCCGAATGCCCGTTGCGCCGCATGTGCCCCGAGGGTCGCCGGCGCCTGGCCCACCGATGATCTACCGACTCCTGCTGGCGGTCCCGTTCCTGATCGGGATCGCCGTGCTGCAGGGCCTGACGGTCGAGATCGACACCTTCCACGGCACCGACGCGGCGGTCTACCAGCTGCCGACCATCGAGCTCTTTCGCGACCGCCTGGACTTCTCCGACTACCCCTCGGCACAGACGCCCCTCTTCCACCTGGTCACGGTCGCGTGGGGCAAGCTGGTGGGCTTCGAGCTCTGGAAGCTCCGGCTGCTCAACGTCGCGATCTCCTACGCGGCGGCGCTCGCGCTGCTGCGCCTGCTGCGGCGGGCGACGCCGCTGGGGCAGCTGCCCGCGTTCGCGCTCACCCTGGCGTTCGCCCTCTCGCCCTACTTCTTCGGCGCCTCCTTCACCCTGCTCACCGACAACCTGGCGATCCTGTTCGCGCTGCTGGCGCTCGAGCGCATCCACGAGTACTCGCGCAGCGGGTCGATGGCTGCGTTCGCGCTGGCCTGCCTGGCCATCGGAGCGGCGGTGCTCACGCGCCAGTCGTTTCTGTGGCTGGTCCCCGTGGCCGCGTTCTTCCTGGTGCGGCGGCGTGATCTTCGCGAGGCGATGGCCGGTGCGGGCCTGCTGGCGCTGGCGCTCGTCCCTCTCGGACTACTCGCCCTGGAGTGGAACGGCCTCGTGCCTCCCAGCGCCGACCCGGCTTCGTGCGGCTTGTGCACCGATCGCCCCGGCTTCGGGCGCGACACCCTGACCCTGCGCACCGTGGGCTTCACCCTGGCTCTGCTCGGCATCTACGCCGGGCTGGTGCTGGGCCCGTCCGCGAACCGCTGGCTGCGCGTCGCCCGCAGCCCCGCGGGCCGCCTCGCGCGCAGCGCGCTCGGCTCCTCGGCGGGGCGCGCGGTCTCGTCGTTCGTCACCGGCAAGGCGCCGAGCCGTGTCGGCCTGGCGCGGCTGCTCGCCTTGGCCGCCGCGGGCGGGGTCGTCCTGCTGCTCGTCTCGCCACTCGAATACGTACCGGTGCTGCCCGGGCAGGCGGGCGACGCGGGCTGGCTGTGGCGGGTTGCCGAGCGGCTGCCGACGGTGCTCGGGACATCACTGGTGTTCTGGGCGCTGGTGCCCCTGGGCGCCGTGGCCGGCGCCCTGCTGGCCTGGCGCGCGGGTTGGGCCTCCCTGCCCAGCGTGGTGCTCGGCGCCTTCCTGCTCGCCGCCCTGCCGGTGGCGCTCGTCTACCAGAAGTACTTCGACCCGTTCATGTTGCTCGCGGTGGCGCTGTTCGCCCGCCCGATGGACTTCCGCCGCCGCCGCGATTACGCGGGGATCGCCGTGGTCTGCGCGGGCTCGGTGGCCTACGCGCTGAGCTTCGCCCTCTAGCCGATCTCCAGTAGGTCGACCACGAACACCAGAGTCTCGTTCGGCCCGATCGCCGGCGGCGAGCCCGCCGCGCCGTAGCCCAGCTCGGGCGGGATCGTGAGCACGCGCCGGCCGCCCTTCTTCATGCCGACTATGCCGCGGTCCCAGCCCTCGATCACCTGCCCGCCGCCGAGCGGGAAGGCGAAGGGCTGGCCGGAGGTCCAGGAGGCGTCGAACTCCTCGCCGGTCGAGAAGGTCACGCCCACGTACTGCACCACGACGTTGTCTCCCACCTTGGCCGCCGGACCCTTTCCCTTCACGATGTCCTCGGTCTCGAGGCGGCGCGGCGGCGACCCCGACGGCTTCGGCAGCTCCGGGCTTGACGCTCGTGTCCTTGAGCGCCTCGCGCGCCTCCGAGGGAGTGGGCTCGGGCGAGGTCTCCTCGGTCTGCTCTGCGCTCTGTCCCGATCCGCCCCCGTCCTCCTCGTCGTCGCCGCAGGCCGCTAGGAAAAGCACGGCCCCCAGGGCGAGCAGGACGATGAGGCGTAGGGGGCGCATGACGGCGGCGGACGCCTAACGGATCTTGCCGCTCCGCGCACAAATCTGCCATACTGCCACTTAGATTTCTTTCAACTTGAACCCTAAGCACTAAGGAGCAGAATCAAGTGGGCAAGACGATCGGTATCGATCTTGGCACGACCAACTCGTGCATGGCCGTCCTCGAAGGCGGCGAGCCCACCGTGGTGGAGAACGCCGAGGGCGCGCGCACGACCCCCTCGGTCGTCGCCTTCACCGACGGTGGAGAGCGCCTCGTGGGCGCACCGGCCAAGCGGCAGGCCGTAACCAACCCCGAGAACACCGTGTTCTCGATCAAGCGCTTCATGGGCCGCAAGGAGGCGGAGGTCAAGGAAGAGGAGAAGATCGTCCCCTTCGAGGTCGTTTCGGGCCCGAACGGCGACGCGCGCGTGAAGGCCGGCGGCAGCGAGTACGCCCCGCCGGAGATCAGCGCGATGATCCTCCAGAAGCTCAAGGCGGACGCCGAGGCCTATCTCGGCGACAGCGTCGACTCCGCGGTGATCACCGTCCCTGCGTACTTCAACGACGACCAGCGCCAGGCCACCAAGGACGCCGGCAAGGTCGCCGGCCTCGACGTCAAGCGCATCATCAACGAGCCCACCGCGGCCGCGCTGGCCTACGGGCTCGACAAGGAGGAGACCGACCAGACCATCCTCGTCTTCGACCTCGGCGGCGGCACGTTCGACGTGTCGGTGCTCGAGATCGGCGACGGCGTGTTCGAGGTCAAGGCCACCGCGGGCGACAACCACCTCGGCGGCGACAACTTCGACAAGCAGATCGTCGACTTCCTCGTGAGCGAGTTCAAGAAGGCCGAGGGCGTCGACCTCTCGCAGGACAAGATGGCCCTCCAGCGCCTCTACCAGGAGGCCGAGAAGGCCAAGACCGAGCTGTCCACCACGCAGGAGACGCAGATCAACCTGCCCTTCATCACCGCGGTGGACTCGGTGCCCAAGCACCTCAACCAGCGCCTCACCCGCTCCAAGCTCAACGAGCTGACGCGCGGACCTGATCGACCGCGTGGTCGCCCCCACCAAGCAGGCCCTCGAGGACTCGGGCGCCGGCAAGGACGGCATCGACCACGTGGTGCTGGTGGGCGGCATGACGCGCATGCCCGCCGTGCAGGAGAAGGTCAAGGAGCTCACCGGCAAGGACCCGCACCGCGGCGTCAACCCGGATGAGGTCGTGGCCGTGGGCGCCGCCATCCAGGCCGGAGTGCTGGCCGGCGACGTGAAGGACGTGCTGCTGCTCGACGTGACTCCGCTCACCCTCGGCATCGAGACCAAGGGCGGCGTGATGACCAAGCTGATCGAGCGCAACACGACGATCCCGACCCGCAAGTCGGAGATCTTCTCCACCGCCGAGGACAACCAGCCGAGCGTCGAGGTCCACGTGCTCCAGGGTGAGCGCGAGATGGCCACGTACAACAAGTCGCTGGGCAAGTTCCAGCTCACCGGCATCCCGCCGGCGCCGCGCGGCATCCCGCAGATCGAGGTGACCTTCGACATCGACGCCAACGGCATCGTGGCCGTGGGCGCGAAGGACCTGGGCACGGGCAAGGAGCAGAAGATCGAGATCAGGGCCGGCTCCGGGCTCGCCGACGAAGAGGTCGAGCGGATGGTCAAGGACGCCGAGACCCACGCGGAGGAGGACGCCCGCATGCGCGAGCTCGTGGAGGCGCGCAACACGGCGGAGAACGCGGCCTACCAGGCCGAGCGCCAGCTCACCGAGATGGGCGACAGCGTCGACTCCGCCTCCAAGGAGGAGATCGAGGCGGCCATCAAGGACATCCGCGAGAACCTCGAGTCCGAGGACCCGGCGCTGCTGCGCAGCAAGACCGACGCCCTGCAGGGCGCCTTCCACAAGGTGTCCGAGCAGATGTACGCCGCGGCCGCCCAGCAGCAGCAGGCGGGCAACGGCGCATCGGGTGACGGCGATGCCGACTCCCTCCGCGCAGGAGGAGGAGGTCGTCGACGCCGAGGTGGTCGAGGAAGAGGGCCGGTAACGGTGTTCGAGAACCAGCCATCTCCGGTCCCGCCGGAGGAGGAGCCCCGTGACCTCGCGCGACGAGGCGGGGGAGCCCTCCGGGGACGAGGACCCTGCCGTGGAGCGGGAGATCCTCGAAGAGAAGGAGGCGGCCGAGTCCGGAACCACGGACTCGGCTGCCGATCCCCTGGCCGCGCTGCAGCGGGAGCGAGACGAGTACCTCGACCTCGCCCGCCGCACCCAGGCCGACTTCGAGAACTACCGCAAGCGCGCCGCCCGTGAGGCGGCGGCCTCGGGGGAGCGCGCCAAGAGCGGGCTCGTCCGCGAGCTGCTGCCCGTGGTGGACAACCTCGAGCGGGCGCTGTCGTCCGTCGAGGCCAGGCCGAGCAGCATCTCGCCGAGGGCGTGCGGCTCGTGCACTCGGCCCTCATCGCCGTGCTCGAGCGCAACGGCGTCCAGCAGTTCGACCCGCACGGGCGATCGCTTCGATCCCGGCGAGCACGAGGCCCTCTCGATGCGCCCCGAGGAGGGCGCCGAGTCCGGCCTCGTGATCGACGTGGTCGAGAAGGGCTACCGCGCCAACGGAACCATCCTGCGTCCGGCCCGAGTAGTCGTCTCCGCCTGAGCCGATGGCCGCGACGAAGGATCCGTACAAGACGCTCGGCGTCGCCAAGGGCGCGTCCGACGAAGAGATCAAGAAGGCCTATCGCAAGCTGGCCCGGGAGAACCACCCGGACCGAAACGCCGGCGACAAGGCGGCCGAGGAGCGCTTCAAGGAGGTACAGGAGGCCTACTCGATCCTGTCCGACGCCGACAAGCGCAAGGAGTACGACTCGGGAGGCGGCATCTTCGGCGGCGCCGGCGGCTTCGACCCGAACAACTTCCGCGGAGGCAACTTCGGCGGCTTCGGCGACATCCTGGGCGACATCTTCGGCAACCGCGGCGGTGCCGGTGGCGCGAGCCAGCGCCCGGAGCGCGGCCGCGATCTCGAGACCGAGGTCCACATCTCCTTCGACCAGGCCATGGAGGGCGCTCAGGTGCCGGTGGCGGTGCCGCTCTCGGCGCCCTGCCCGACCTGCCGGGGCACCGGCGCCAGGCCGGGAACCACGCCGTCGATCTGCTCGCGCTGCCAGGGCCGGGGCGTCGAGGCCGAGTCGCAGGGCCTGTTCTCGATCTCCCAGCCGTGCCGCCTGTGCGGCGGCACGGGCACCGAGATCAAGGACCCCTGCCCGACCTGCGAGGGCTCCGGTCGCACGCGCCAGGTCAAGCGCTACCGCGTGAACATCCCGGCCGGTGTGCGTGACGGCAGCCGGGTTCGCCTGGCCGGCAAGGGCGAGGCCGGCCCGCGCGGCGGCCCGGAGGGCGACCTCTACGCCATCACGCGCGTGAGCGACTCACCGATCTTCAGCCGCAAGGGCGACAACCTCGAGGTCGAGGTCCCGATCACCGTGCCCGAGGCGATCCGCGGAGCCACGATCGAGGTGCCGACGCTGGCCGGGACCAAGCGCATCCGCGTGGCTCCGGGCACGGCGCACGGCACCGTTCAGCGGCTGCGCGGGGAGGGCCCGCCGAAGCTAGGCGGGCGCGGGCGCGGCGACATCCACTACCGCCTGGTGATCGAGGTGCCGAGCGACCTCTCCGACGAGGAGCGCGAGGCGGTCGACGACCTGGCCGCGGTGATGAACGGCAATCCGCGCGAGCGGCTGCTCTCGCGCGACGGGTGAGCGGCATGAGCCGCATGGGCGAGAACCGGGCCGAGCGCGACCGCGGGGTCTACATGATCTCGGTCGCCGCCGAGCTGGCGGGCATGCACCCGCAGACGCTGCGCATCTACGAGACGCGCGGCCTGATCACCCCCAAGCGCTCGCCCAAGAACACGCGGCTCTACTCGCAGGAGGACGTCGTCCTGCTCCGCCGCATCCAGGAGCTGACCGGTGAGCTGGGCATGAACCTGGCCGGGGTGGAGCGGGTGTTCGAGCTCGAGGAGCGAGATCGAGCGGATGCGCCGCCACCTTCGCGCCGTCGAGCGCCAGGCCGCGCGCGTTCAGCAGGAGCTGCGCGACGAGATCGACCGCGTGCGCCGCTCGTTCAAGGCGGAGATGGTGGTCTACCAGCCGCCGTCGCAGGCGCTCGCCGCCCGACATGGCGGCGTGCGGATTCCCATTCAACACAGGCACTGATCCATGCAACTGAACCGATTCACCATCAAGTCCCAGGAAGCGATCGCCGCGGCGCAGGCGCTGGCCGGCGCGCGCGCGAACTCCGAAGTGGTGCCCCAGCACCTCCTCCTCGTGCTGCTCGAGCAGGAGGCCGGCATCGTGGTGCCGGTGCTCCGGCGCGCCGGCGCCGATCCGGCCCGCGTGCGCAGCCTCGCCAACGAGGCGCTGGCCGCGCTGCCGACGCTGTCCGGCGAGGCCTCCTCCGCCCCCGCGATCAGCCGCGAGCTCACCGGCGTTCTGGAGCGCGCCGACGAAGAGGCCCGCGGCATGGGCGACGAGTACGTCTCCACCGAGCACCTGCTGCTCTCGCTGGCCGCGGAGCCGGGCGTCGACACCGGCGCCTCGCGCGACCAGCTGGCCGAGGCCGTGATGGCCGTTCGCGGCCCGCATCGCGTGACCGACCAGAACCCGGAGGAGAAGTACCAGGCGCTCGAGACCTACGGCAACGACCTGACCGAGGCCGCCGAGGCGGGCAAGCTCGACCCGGTGATCGGCCGCGACGACGAGATGCGCCGGGTGATCCAGGTGCTCTCGCGGCGCACCAAGAACAACCCCGTGCTGATCGGCGAGCCGGGCGTGGGCAAGACGGCGATCGTGGAGGGGCTGGCCCAGCGCATCGTGTCGGGCGACGTGCCCGACTCCCTGCGCGACCGCCGCGTGATCGCCCTCGACATGGGCGCGCTGATCGCCGGAGCCAAGTACCGCGGCGAGTTCGAGGACCGCCTCAAGGCCGTGCTGAAGGAGGTGGCCGACGGCGAGGGCCGGATCATCCTCTTCCTCGACGAGCTGCACACGATCGTGGGCGCCGGCGCCGCGGAGGGCGCCGTCGACGCAGCCAACCTGCTCAAGCCGATGCTGGCCCGCGGCGAGCTGCGCGCCGTCGGCGCCACCACCCTCGACGAGTACCGCAAGCACATCGAGAAGGACGCCGCGCTGGAGCGGCGCTTCCAGCCCGTGCTGGTGGCCGAGCCCTCCGTGCAGGACACGGTCGCCATCCTGCGCGGCCTCAAGGAGCGCTACGAGGTCCACCACGGCGTGCGCATCCAGGACGCGGCGATCATCGCCGCCGCCACGCTCTCGCAGCGCTACATCGCCGACCGCTTCCTGCCCGACAAGGCCATCGACCTGATCGACGAGGCCGCCTCGCGGCTGCGCATCGAGATCGACTCGATGCCCACCGAGATCGACGCCGTCGAGCGCCGCATCATGCAGCTGGAGATCGAGGGCCAGGCTCTGGACAAGGAGACCGACGAGGCGTCGGTCGCTCGCCGCGAGGCTCTGGAGCGCGAGCTGGCCGACCTGCGCGAGCAGTCGGCCGAGATGAAGGCGCACTGGCAGGAGGAGAAGGACGCCATCGAGGCGATTCGCTCGGCCAAGGAGCGCCTGGAGCAGGCTCACCGCGACGCGGAGCGGGCCGAGCGCGAGTCCGACCTGCAGCGCGCCGCCGAGCTGCGCTACGGGGAGATCCCCGCGATCGAGGCCGAGGCCGCCGAGCGCGAGGCCGAGCTGGCCGCCTCCCAGTCAGGCGTGACCTTCCTGAAGGAGGAGGTCGACGCTGAGGACGTGGCCGAGGTGGTGGCCAACTGGACCGGAATCCCGGTGTCCAAGCTGATGGAGGGCGAGGTGGAGAAGCTCATCCACATGGAGGACCGCCTGCACGACCGCGTGATCGGCCAGGACCTGGCGGTGGAGGCCGTGTCCAACGCGCTGCGCCGCTCGCGCGCCGGCCTTCAGGACCCCAACCGGCCGATCGGCACCTTCCTCTTCCTCGGCCCCACCGGCGTGGGCAAGACCGAGCTGGCCCGTGCGCTGGCCGAGTTCATGTTCGACTCCGAGGACGCGATGGTGCGCATCGACATGTCGGAGTACATGGAGAAGCATTCCGTGTCCCGGCTGTTGGGCGCGCCGCCCGGATACGTGGGTTACGAGGAGGGCGGGCAGCTGACCGAGGCGGTGCGCCGCCGGCCCTACACGGTGGTGCTGCTCGACGAGATCGAGAAGGCGCACGCCGACGTGTTCAACGTGCTGCTGCAGCTGATGGACGACGGCCGCCTGACCGACGGCCAGGGCCGCACCGTCGACTTCAAGAACACCGTGGTGATCATGACCTCGAACGTGCCCGGCGGGATCGAGGGCGTGGAGGCCACCTTCAAGCCCGAGTTCGTGAACCGCCTCGACGAGATCGTCGAGTTCCACCAGCTCGCGCGCGAGGAGATCGCCGAGATCGTCGGCCTGCAGGTGGCCAAGCTGATCGAGCGGGTGGCCGAGCGCGGCGTGGAGATCGAGCTCTCAGAGGACGCCCTCACGCTACTGGGCAACCTGGGCTACGACCCCACCTACGGCGCCCGCCCGCTGAAGCGGGTGATCCAGCGCCGGCTGGTGGACAAGCTGGCGCTGAAGCTGCTGGAGGGCGAGTTCGGGCCGGGCGACGTGGTCGCGGTGGACTCCACCGACGGCGAGCTGACGTTCAGCAAGGCGGGCGTGGTGCCCGCCGGCGTGCACTGAGCGCGGGCGGCTGTCGGCTAAAGAGCCAGAACGAGCCTCAGCGCATCGTCCACCGCACGCATCTCTGCCGCCTCCAGTCGGCCGGCTGAGTCGCCGAGGCGTTGCGGGTCGACCACGGTCGTCTGCTCGACCAGCACTTGGGTCGCGTTACCGAGCAGGTCGATTGTCGGACGAAACGTCGCCGATCGGGCGCTCCGGGAGGTGGGCGCCATCACCACGGTGCTCAGCCCGAGGAGCTCGTCGGCCTGGACAACCACTGCGTATCGCTCTCCCTGCTGCTCACGGCCGCGCGACCGCGGAGGTGCGGGCAGTCGGAAGACCTCGCCGCGGACCATTCAGCCGGCGCTCGGCGCCAGCTCCGCCATCTGCTCGCGGACGAGGCGCATCTCCTCGCGATCCGCTGCGTCCTCGGCCAGCCGCCGTACCTCGTCGCGCAACGCCGAGCGGCTTCGGCGGCGGGCAGCGGCTTCGCCCAGGGCGGTGCGGACCGCCTCAGAATCGTTCATGCCGTCCGCTCTCACCACGTCGAGCGCAGCGGCACTCGCGTCGTCGAGACGAACGTGGAGCGCGCGGGCCATGCGACCAGCGTAGCACGATCTGTGCTACGCCAGCGTCAGCGAAGGGCGGGTATCAATCGATCTGAATCCAGTCCGACCCACCGGCGCTCGCCGCCGCGATCGCCGGGCGCACCGTGCGGAAGATCGTCACGTTGAAGGTCGACTTGAACGCGCGCTTGCTCTTGTAGCGCTTGAACGCGTCGAACTGGACCCTGTAGGTGCCCGAGGCGGCGCCGGCCGGGAAGAGGCGCTTCTTGGCCGTGACCTTCTTGCACGGGCCCTTGATGGCGCCGATCTTGACGTTGCGCGCCGCGCCGCGGCCGCGCTTGATGTGGGCCCACAGGCTCTTGCCGCCGTCGAAGAAGCCGCGCGCGCCGATGGTGAGCAGGCGCTGGGGCTTCCCGCGCTTGGGCTTCAGCGAGACATCGGTGGCGGTCACGAGCAGGCTGAGCGCCGCCGTGTTGGCGGGATTGGCCGTGTCGGTGGCCAGGTAGTCGAGCGTCTGCTGGCCCTTGAGCAGCCCGGGCAGCGTCAGGTTCGCGCTCACCTGGCCGGCGGCGTCGGCCACGATGGGCGGGTTGGCCACCAGCGGGGTGCCGTCGCGGGAGAAGTCGACCTGGGCGTTGGGCGTGAAGCCCGCGCCCGGTAGGAAGACCGGGGACCCTTCGGGGTAACACGCCAGCGCAGGGTCGGCGACGAGAGTGGCCGCCTGGGCCAGCGAGGACCCGGCGAGACTGACGATGAGGGCCGCGACGGCGGCGAGGAGGAACTTCATGACGGGCGGGGTCTCCTATTTAGGTGGGCTCAACCGAGGCTAGCGCGAGACCGCACATCTCGCTACAGCGAAGTACATTCCGGCGAGTCGTCCTACGCCAAAGGAGAACGCCGTGCCGACCTTCGTGATGCTCTCCACCCTGACACCGGAGGGCGTTCAGACGCTCAAGAGCAATCCATCGCGGATCCGCGAGGTCAACAAGGAGATCGAGCAGCTCGGCGTGACCGTCAAGGCGCAGTGGGCGACCCTCGGCCAGTACGACTTCGTGAACGTGATCGAGGCGCCGGACGAGACGACCGTGGCCCGGGTGTCGCTGGAGCTCGGCTCGCGCGGCACCGCTCGCTACGAGACGCTCTCGGCGATCCCGGTCGAAGACTTCATCTCCGCGCTTTGACCAAGGTCCTGGTCGTGGGCGGGGGCGGGCGCGAGCACGCGCTGGTGCGCACCCTGCGCCGCAGCCCCCGCGAGCCGGAGCTGCTCGCCGCCCCCGGCAACGCCGGCATCGCCCGCGACGGGATCGAATGCCTCCCCGACGACGACATCGTCGCGCTCGCACGCGAGCGGGCGGTCGACCTGGTGGTGGTGGGTCCCGAGGCTCCCCTCGTCGCGGGCCTGGTGGACGATCTCGCCGCCGCGGGCATCGCCGCCTTCGGCCCGACCAAGGCCGCCGCGCGAATCGAGGGGTCGAAGGCCTACGCCAAGGAGCTCATGAAGGCCACCGGCGTGCCGACGGCCGGGCACGTGCTCTTTCGCGACCGCGAGGAGGCCGCCGAGCACCTGGCGTGCGCGTCCTACCCGGCGGTGCTGAAGGCCGATGTGCTGGCGGCGGGCAAGGGCGTGATCATCGCCGCCGACGAGCGAGAGGCGCGCGCGGCGCTCGACGTGTTCTTCGTGGAGGAGCGCTTCGGCGACACCGAGGTGGTGCTTGAGGAGTTCCTCGTGGGAGAGGAGCTCTCCCTGCTCGCGCTGTGCGACGGAGAGCGGGCGGTGCCACTGGCCCCGGCGCAGGACTACAAGCGCATCTTCGACGGCGACGAGGGCCCTAATACCGGCGGCATGGGGAGCTATTCCCCCGTGCCCGGCGTGGACGACGACATGCTGGCCGAGCTGGCACGCGTGGCCCACCAGCCGATCGTCGACGAGCTGCGCCGCCAGAGCACCCCGTTCCACGGCGTGCTCTACGCGGGCCTGATGATGACCGCCTCCGGGCCCAAGGTGCTCGAGTACAACGCCCGCTTCGGCGACCCCGAGACCCAGGCCGTGCTTCCCCGACTGCGCTCCGACCTGCTCGAGCTGCTCGAGGCCTCGGTCGCGCCGGGCGGGCTGGCCGGCGTGACCCCCGAGTGGTCCAGCGACTGGGGGGTGACCGTGGTGCTCGCGTCTCGCGGCTACCCCGAGTCCTCGTCCTCGGGCGACGTGATCAGCGGCCTCGACCGAGTGCAGGACGCCGACGTCTTTCACGCCGGCACCGCGGAGCGCGACGGGGAGATCGTGACCGCCGGCGGCCGCGTGCTCGGAGTGACCGCTCTGGGCGCCGGACCGGCCGAGGCGCGCGAGCGCGCGTACGCCGCGGCGGACGTGATCGAGTTCGACGGGCGCCAGATGCGCGGCGACATCGCGAGCCGCGCGGTCGATAAGGTCGCCGCGTGAGCGAGACCGGCAAGATCACCCCCGTCGCCCCGTCGGCCCCGGTAACGGAGACCGAGGTGGAGCATCAGTTCGACGATCTCGATGTCGACGCTCCTCCCCAGGTGGGAATCGTGATGGGCTCGAAGAGCGACCTGCCGGTGATGGAGAAGGCCGCCGCCGAGCTCGAGGAGCGCGGCATCAGAAACGAGACCCGGGTCATGAGCGCGCACCGCGAGCCCGACACCGTGGCCGAGTACGCCAAGAACGCCCGGATGCGCGGGCTGAAGGTGATCATCGCCGGCGCCGGGCTCTCGGCCGCGCTTCCCGGCGTGGTGGCGGCGCACACCGACCTTCCGGTGATCGGCGTGCCGCTCACCTCCAAGACGTCCGTGGCCGGGGGCCTCGACGCCCTTCTCTCGGTGACCCAGATGCCGCCTGGGGTGCCGGTCGCCTCCGTCGGCGTGGACAACGCCAAGAACGCTGCCGTGCTGGCGGCGAGGATTCTCAGCCTCTGAGCTCGTCGTGATCGAGCGCTACACCCGCCCGGAGATGGGAGGCGTGTGGGCCGAGGGGCACAAGCTGCTCACCTGGCTCGCCGTGGAGGTGGCCGTGGTGGAGGCGCTGGCCGAGCAGGGCACGGTGCCCGCCGAGGACGCCGAGGCCATCCGCGACCGCGCCTCGTTCACGGTCGAGGCGGTCCGGGAGCGCGAGGAGGTGACCGGGCACGACGTGGCCGCGTTCGTGGACGTGGTCGCCGAAACTGTGGGCCCCGCCGGGCGATGGGTCCACCACGGCCTGACCTCGTCGGACGTGCTCGACACGGCGCTGGCGCTCCAATTGCGACAGGCGGGCCTGATCCTGATCGCCGGCGCACGCGACTTTCGCGACGCCCTGGCCGGGGCGCGCGGGAGCACGCGGGCACGCTCTGCGTGGGCCGCACGCACGGCATCCACGCCGAGCCCACCACCTTCGGAGTGAAGCTCGCGGGCTTCGCCTTCGAGGCCGACCGCAACCTCCGCCGCCTCGAGCGCGCCGTGGAGGGCGTGTCGGTGGCGGCGCTCTCAGGCGCCGTGGGCACATACTCGGCCAACGGCCCCGAGCTGGAGGAGGCGGTGCTGTCGCATCTCGGCCTGGGCCGGGAGGACGTGTCCACCCAGGTGGTGCCGCGCGACCGCCACGCCGACCTGCTCGACGCGATCGCCCTGGCGGGCGCCGGGCTCGAGCGCTTCGCCACCGAGATCCGCAATCTGCAGCGCACCGAGGTGCGCGAGGTCGAGGAGCCGTTTCGGGCCGGCGCCCAGAAGGGCTCGTCGGCCATGCCCCACAAGCGCAACCCCATAACGAGCGAGCGCATCACCGGAATCGCCCGGCTCCTGCGCGCTTATGCCCTGACCGGTCTCGAGAACGTGGCGCTCTGGCACGAGCGCGACATCTCGCATTCGTCGGTGGAGCGGGTCAGCCTGCCTGACGCGACCATCCTGCTCGACTACGCCCAGCACCTGGCGACCGGCGTGGTGGAGGGGATGGTGGTGCACGCGGACCGCATGCGGGCCAACGTGGAGGCCACCCACGGCGCCCTGTTCTCCCAACGCGCCCTGCTCGCTCTGGTCGAGGGAGGCCGCTCGCGCGACGAGGCCTACGCGATCGTGCAGGAGAACGCACAGGGCGCCTGGGACAGCGGCACCCACTTTCGCGACCTGCTGGCCGAGGCGGCTCCCGACCTGGATCTCGATGCGGTGTTCGACCCCGAGCCGTTCGTGCGTCACGCGCAGGCCATCGTCGATCGTCTCGACGGCCTGACCTAGCCCCAGACACCTGTCCAGTCGCGAGCGCCGGGCCTATGGTCCCGCCGCGGCGAGGCGATGAAGGGGGGAGTGCCCCAGACGCTCAAGAAGCGCCGCAAGCGCAAGCCGGCTCCGCGCTGCCGTGTCGCGCGCCCGCGCAAGCCGCGCGCCAAGCGAGCGTCGCAGTCCGCCTTCGATCCCGAGGTCGGCGCGGCGCGGCGCAAGAAGCCCACGGCGCGCCCCACCTGCAAGCGGCGCAAGCGCCGGCCCTCGCGTCGCCCGGTGGCTCAGCCCACCCCCGCCCCTCGCCTCGCCGCCCAGCCCGGGTCGCCTTCCGTCGCCGGTGGCCCTCTACGGCGGCGCTTTCGGCCGGGCTCAGGCGGAGCGGTTGCTCTGGCGTGCGGGCTTTGGCCCGTCGCCCGGCTGGCCCGAGGCCCTGGCCGCGATGGGGCTCGACGGCGCGGTGGAGGCGGTGATCTCCCCGCCGGGCGCCGAGACCTTCACCGGCGCCGAGCCGAAGGCGGGCGCCACGGCCGGCCCGCTCGAGCCCGACGACCTCTTCGGGCACGACCACCTCTTCTGGCTCGACCGCATGGTGCGCAGCGACCAGCCCTTCGTGCAGCGCATGGCCCTGATCTGGCACGACTGGTTCGCCACGTCCAACAACGAGGTGGGCAACCAGCGCATGATGCTCAACCAGTACGAGCTCTTCCGGCGCGCCGGGCGCGGCTCGTTCGAGGGGCTCGTGCGCGAGGTGACCACCGACCCGGCCATGCTCAGCTGGCTCAACGGCACCTCCAACCGCCGCGGCGCCATCAACGAGAACTACGCGCGGGAGCTGATGGAGCTGTTCACGCTGGGCGCCGACCGCGGCGCCTACACCGAAACCGACGTGCGAGAGCTCGCGCGGTCGCTGTCGGGCTGGCGCCGCGACTACGTGGAGGGGATCGGCTACACGAACTTCCGCTTCGACCCCGCCGCTGGG
Source organism: uncultured Thermoleophilaceae bacterium (assembly GCA_963728155.1). Taxonomy (GTDB): domain Bacteria; phylum Actinomycetota; class Thermoleophilia; order Solirubrobacterales; family Thermoleophilaceae; genus JACVRW01. The sequence goes on from CAVSJF010000007.1 coordinate 154,734, forward strand.
ACATCGGCCAGAAGACGGTCTTCGGCCGGACCGGCGCCTTCACGTGGGAAGACGCCTACCGGATGTGCGTGCACCATCCCCAGCACGCCTCGTTCTTCGTGCGCAAGCTCTGGGGCTACTTCATTGCCGTGCCCCCGCCGGCTGATGAGGCGGCCCGCTTGGAGAGCTTCTACGTCCAGTCCGGCCACCAGATCCTGCCCGTGGTGCGGGCGATACTGCGCCACCCCCTGCTCTACGAGGGCCCGCGCATGGTCAAGCCGCCGGTGGTGTTCAACGCCGGGCTGCTCCGTGCGGTGCGGCGGCCGATCGACACCTACGAGTGGGTCAACCTGGCCGACATCGCCGGCCAGCACCTGTTCTATCCCCCGACGTCGCGGGCTGGAACGACGAGCGCTGGCTCGACTCGAGCACGATTCGCGGGCGCTGGCAGATGGTCCACCGCGTGCTCAACGACCGCTACGTGGCCGGCTCGACTGCGCAGAACAACTACGACCGCACCGAGACGCCGGAGCTGGCGCTGCAGCGAGCGGCCACCTTCTGGGCGACCCCCGAGCTGACCGAGGAGACGCGGGCGTCGTTGCTCGGCTTCTCACAAACGTGCTTCACCGAGCCCACCGGCGCCACCCAGAAGTCCCAGTTTCGCGCCTACCGCCAGAACGCGCTGATGCAGCTGATCGGCGTGTGCCCCGACCTCCAGACAGGCTGACGATGAACAACTGCGGCTGTCAACGAGTTCTCCCGCGCCGAGCTGGTGCGCGGCGCGGTGGCAAAGGCGGGCAACGGCCTGCCCGCGATCGAGCCCGGCATGCCGCTGCCGGCCGGGACGGGGCTGAGCCGGCGCTCGTTCATGCTGCGCTCCGCCGGCCTGCAGCATGGCCATCTACGGCGCGGCCTCGATGAGCCCGCGGGCCTTCGAGGAGGGCATCGAGGAGGCGGCGGCGGCGGGCCCGGCGGACGCGGTGCTCGTGTCGGTCTTCCTGTCCGGCGGCATCGACTCGCTCAGCGTGCTCGCCCCCGCCGAGGACCCGGCCTACCAGAGCCTTCGGCCCACGCTCAAGCTCGCCCCCGATCCCACGCGCGCCTTCAGCGAGGACACCCGCCTCCAGTGGGCGGCACAGACCGACAAGCTGCGCACGCTCCACGACGAGGGCAAGGTGTCGGTGCTGCCCTGCATCGGCTACGCGAGCCCCAACCAGTCCCACTTCACAAGCCGGCACTACTGGGAGGTGGGTGAGACCAACCCGCAGGGCCAGGTGGGGTGGCTGGGCCGGTATCTCGATCTCCACGGAAGCGCCACCAACCCGCTGCAGGGGCTGGCGCTCGACTCGAAGCTCGCGCCCGCGCTGGCCACGGCGAGCAAGCCGGTGGCCGCGGTGTCGGACCCCACCAACTAACGTTCACGGCCAACGGGGTCGGCTCGCCGGTCGCAGACGCCGATGCTCACCCAGTTCGGGGCGCTCGGCGATCTCGGGAACCGCCGACCCGGAGCTGGGCAAGGCGCGCGAGGCCACCGCCGTCGACCTCGCGGCTGCGCGACCAGCTTTCGGCCTTCGGCGGAACCCCGACAACGGGCTATCCCAACAACAGCTTCGGCCGCCGCATGGCCGCGCTGGCCGCGCTGCTGGCCTCGCCGCTGCCGCTGAAGGTCGTATCGTGCAGGCGGCCGGCGGCTACGACACCCACTCCGACCAGGCCACCACGCTGGCCGCCAACCTCACCACGATCTCCGACACGCTGTTCGCGTTCCAGCGCGACCTCGAGGGCCGCGGGATCGCCGACCGGGTGCTCCTGCACGTGTGGAGCGAGTTCGGCCGGCGCGGGCAGGAGAACGGCTCGGGCACCGATCATGGTGCGGGCGGCATCTCGTTCGTGATCGGCAACAAGGCCAAGGGCACGATGGTCGAGACCTTCCCGGCCTCACCGGGGCGGCGCTCGACGGCGGCGGCAACCTGCGCGCCACCTCCGACTTCCGCGGCGTCTACTGCTCGTTGCTCGAGGAGTGGCTCAACGTCGACGCGGGGCCGATCATCCCGGGCGCCGGATCGCTTCCGCGGTATGCGCTGACGAAGCCGTGAAGGCGCTCGCCGTCGTGATCGCCATCCTGGCGCTGGCGCTGGCCATCGCCACGGTCACCGCCGCGCCCGCCGATTCGGCCGTGCGCGGCGAGCCGGCCGCTCACGCCAAGAAGAAGCGCGCATGTCCGGCCGGGCGCAAGGGAGCGCGTTGCCGCAAGCGGACGCGCTGCGCCCGGCACAGGCGCGGCTCGCCGCCCCAAGAGCTGCCCGGCGAAGCGCAGGCGGGGCGCGTCGGCCGCTCCGTCGCCCGCGGCTCCGAAGGGGCCCGGCTTGCCGGCGCCGCCCTCGGCCGGCACTCCGCCGAACGTGCCGCCGCCCCCCATCGGGCGGTCCATGTCGGTGACCGCGCGCGAGTGGTCGCTGACCGCATCGCGCGGCGTGCTCGCCGCCGGCACTCAGACCATCGAGCTGCGCAACTGGGGCGAGGATCCCCACAACCTCGTGATCAGTCCCGACGACGGCTCCCACACCCCGCTCGTGTCCTGGGACGAGCAGGATCCCTTCACCTACGTGACGCAGGACACCGGCCTGGCCGCCGGGCGCTACCTGCTGTGGTGCTCGCTGGCCGGGCACGAGGCGGCCGGGATGGCCACCACGGTGCGGGTCGACTAAAGCGGCCCGCGCTCCCACGGACCCGTGACTGCGCAGGTCATGCCCTCGGTCGGGTCCTCGTTGAAGTTCGCGATCCCGAATATGTTGAAGAACAGCGTGCGCCCGCTCGGGGAGAAGCAGCAGCCCGCCAGCTCGGATCCGTTCAGCACGTTGACCGCCAGCTCGAACGCGCTTCCGTGGCGATCGAGCCCGATCAGGCGGTTCACGTCCTCGATCCCCGGCGCCAGCGGGTGGGTGTCGACGAGCTTTGACGAGGCGTCGTCCTCGCACACGATCAGGCCGCCCCGCGGCGTGACGGTGAGGTTGTCCGGAGAGTCGAGCTCCGCCGCCCCCGGCGACTCGTAGACCAGCTCCAGCGTGCCGCCGAAGCGGCGCGGCCGGTAGTGCCAGATCTGCCCGAAGCCCTCGGCGTAGCCGTCGTCGTTCTCGTCGCCGTTCTTGGCGTCGCCGCCGCTGGTGGACACGAAGAAGATCGAGCCGTGGTCCTCCCAGCAGCCCTCGAGACGGTTGAACAGCGCACCGCCCTTGGCGTAGCCCTGCGGGAACATTCCGCGCGGGTCGTCGATGTCGACGTACTCGGGATCGGGCTCGTCGATGTCGACCCAGGTCACCGGCAGGCGCCGGCCGGCCTGCTGGCCCTCGCGCATGTCGAGCTGCGGCCGATCCTTCACGGCGAGCATCTGCAGGCGCCCGCCCTTGGTGAGCTTGTGCGGATGGCGGGGCACGTAGCGGTAGAACCCGGCGCCGCGGCCCGAGGAGGGATCCTCGGTCTCGTACACGATTCCGTGGCGCTGGTCGACGGCGACCGCCTCGTGGGAGAACCGGCCCGCCTCGCGAATCGGCTCACCTTTCTCCAGCTCGTCCGGACCGCGCGAGAGGGGGACCTCGAAGAGATAGCCGTGGCGCTCGGGAAAGAGCTCGGCGGCGTTGGCGGCGCCCGGGCCGCCGATCGACTCCTCGGCCGTGATCCAGCTGCGCAGCCCGTAGCCGCGCCCGCCGGCACAGTTCACGATCGTGCCGTTGAGGCTGATGTAGTCGGACACGAGCTTCCGGCGGTGCTCGTCGTAGACCAGGGTCGTGGTTCCGCCCCCGCCCTGGGGGTCGTACTTGGCGGCGGGATCGCCGCCCACGCTCCCCTTGCCGGGCAGGTTGCGGTCCTCGCTGTTGCGCACGAGCCGAACCTCGCCGCGGCGGCGGCCGGAAAACGCGCTCATGCCGTCCAGGGCAAGTGGCGTGGGGTTGCCGTCGGACATCGTGGAGCCGGTGTGGCTGAAGGTCACGTAGGAGAAGCCGGCGGGCAGCGCCAGCACCTCCACGCCGCGCTGGTCGGCCACGCGCGCGAGCGGGCCGTAGGAGTCACTGCGGCGCGGATGGCCCTTCGAGGCCGATGCGTTCGCCGCGCTGAGGCGCTCGAGCGCGGTCGTGCTGAGCAACCCACCTCCGGCCACCGCGGCCCCGCGGGCGATGAACGTACGACGGTCGAGCGTGTTCGACATGCGGTCCCCTCCCCAATGAGATTGCTCTCATGGTTCTGTCCATCCTGGCGCGGGCCTACACCACTAACCCCGGGCAGGCCGGTCCAACGTGACCGAATTCGGCACCCCTTCGGACAGCTGCTTCTCGCGCTCGATCTCCGCGTTCACCTCAGCCCCGAACAGCAGGGCGACGTTGGTCAGCCACAGCCAGCCCACCAGCAGGATCGCCCCGGCGAAGGTGCCGTAGATGGCGCCCACGTCGGCCACGTTGGACACGTAGGCCGAGAAGGCCCAGGAGGCGAGCAGCCACAGGCCCACGCCGATCAACGCGCCCGGAGTGAGCCAGTGGAAGGCCCGCTGCTTGACGTCGGGAATCACGTAATAGGTGTAGGCGAAGGCCAGCGTCGCGGCGAGAAATGCGGCCGGCCAGCGGGCGATGTTCCACACGTCGGACACGGTGTCGCCCAGACCCAGGAAACCGAGCAGGTCCTTGGCGAAGCCTCCGCCCACGAACACGAGCACGAGGGAGGACAGCACGAGCACGAGCAGCACGAAGGTCGAGGCGATGTCGATCGCCTTGCGGCGCAGGAAGCTGCGCCCGCTTCCGTGCAGCTCGAAGACCACGTTGAGGGCGCGCCGCGCAGCCTCGAGCGCTCCGGTGGTGCCGTACAGGGTGAGGGCGATGCTGATCACCAGCGTGGTGGTGGCGGTGCTCTTGCTGAGGAAGGCCTTGCGCAGGGAGCGGTCGAGTGGATCGATCAGCGACGCGGGCGCCACGTCCTGCAGGTAGTTGAAGATCGCGTTGTAGGTCCGGGGGTATTCACCCAGCACTCCGAGCAGCGAGAGGCCGAGGAGCGCGGCCGGAAACAGCGACATCAGCACGTAGTAGGTGAGCGCCGCCGCGTGATGGGTCATCTGGTCGTTATAAAAAGCCAGCAAAATCCGCTTAACGACCCTCACCGGGGGGACCTACCCGCCCGCCGGCGTTGGTAGCCTCGCCCTTCGTGAGCGAAGCCGCTGCGCTCATCTCCCAGGGGAAGGTCCGCGACATCTACGAGGCGGCCGATGGCCGCCTGCTCATGGTGGCATCGGACCGCATCTCCAGCTACGACGTCGTTCATCCCACGCCCATCCCGGACAAGGGCAAGGTTTTGACCGGGCTGACCGCGTTCTGGCTCGACAGGACCGACGACATCTGCCCCAATCATCTCTTGTCCTACACCGACGTGCCCGAAGAGCACCGCGGCCGGGCCATGCTCGTCGAGCGCCTCGAGATGGTTCCGGTGGAGTGTGTGGTGCGCGGCTACATCACCGGCTCGGGCTGGAAGGACTACAACGCCACCGGTGCGGTCTGCGGAATCGAGCTGCCGGGCGGCCTGCGCGAGTCCGACCAGTTGCCGGAGCCGATCTTCACTCCCGCGACCAAAGCCGAGCTGGGCGACCACGACGAGAACGTCGACTTCGACCGCGCCGCGGAGATAGTCGGCGACCGCGCGCTGCTCGAGGAGCTGCGGCGGCTCTCGCTGGCCGTCTACGAGCTCGGCGCCGCGCACGCGCGCGAGAACGGAATCATCCTCGCGGACACCAAGTTCGAGTTCGGCCGTCGCGCCGACGGAACGATCGTGCTGGGCGACGAGGTGCTCACGCCCGACTCGTCGCGCTTCTGGCCCGTCGACACCTACGAGCCGGGCCGCGGCCAGCCCAGCTTCGACAAGCAGTACGTGCGCGACTGGGCGGCGGGCTCGGGCTGGGACAAGTCGCCGCCCGCGCCCGAGCTGCCCGCGCGACGTGGTCGAGGGCACGCGCGAACGCTACGTCGAGGCCTACGAGCGCATCGCCGGCGAGCCCTTCGGGCGCTGGCTGGAGCGCGCCGGAGCGTGAGGGTGCGGGTGCTTGATTCGCCCGAAGGAGGGGATCCTCGACCCGTCGGGCCAGGCCGTGGAGGGTGCGCTGCCCGCCCTCGGCTTTCAGGGCGTGAGCAACGTGCACGTGGGACGCCTGATCGAGCTCGACGTCGACGACCCGCGCGCGTGTGCCCGAGATGTGCGAGCAGCTGCTGGCCAACCCGCTGATCGAGGACTACGAGGTGATGGAAGCGGCATGAAGTTCGGGGTGGTTCGCTTTCCCGGCTCCTGCGACGAGGTCGACGCCCTGCTGGCCTGCCGGCGGTTCGGCGAAGCGGAGTTGCTGTGGCACAAGGACCGTGACCTCGGCAGCGTCGACGCGGTGGTGGTGCCTGGCGGGTTCTCCTACGGCGACTACCTTCGCGTGGGCGCGATCGCCCGCTTCTCGCCGCTGATGGAGTCGGTGATCGACTTCGCCCGCGGCGGCGGACCGGTGCTCGGCATCTGCAACGGCTTTCAGGTCCTCTGCGAGGCGGGTCTGCTGCCGGGCGCGCTGCTGCCCAACCGCTCGCTTCGCTTCGTGTGCCGTCAGGTCGACCTGATCGTGGAGAACGCCCGAACTCCCTTCACGCGCGCGTGTGAGGTGGGCGACGTGCTGTCGGTGCCCGTGAAGCACACGAGCGGCTGCTACTACGCGCCGGACATCGCGAGCGAGCAGGTGGTGCTGCGTTACGCGCCGGGGCAGAACCCCAACGGCGCGCAGGACGACATCGCCGGCGTGTGCAACGCCCAGGGCAACGTGGTCGGGCTGATGCCACACCCTGAGCACGCGGTCGACGCGCTCACCGGCTCCGCCGATGGCGGCCGGTTGTTCGAGTCGGTTTCGCTGGCCTCGGTCGCGTGAGCGTGAGCGGCTCAGCCGCGGCTCCCCACCGCGAGCTCGGCCTGACAGACGCCGAGTACGAGGGCATCGTCGATCGCCTCGGGCGAGATCCCAATCAGCTCGAGCTGGCGGTGTTCTCGCTCATGTGGTCCGAGCACTGCGCCTACAAGCACTCGAAGAAGCTGCTGCGGGAGCTCCCGGTCGAGGGTCCACACCTGCTCATGGGGCCGGGCGAGAACGCCGGGGCGGTGGACGTGGGGGATGGCCTGGCGGTGGCCTTCAAGGTCGAGTCGCACAATCACCCCAGCGCGGTTGAGCCCTTTCAGGGCGCGGCCACCGGCGTGGGCGGCATCCTGCGCGACATCTTCGCGGTCGGCGCGCGGCCGATCGCGGTGCTCGACTCGCTGCGCTTCGGCGAGCTCGACTCGCCCCGCTCGCGCTTTCTCTTCGACTGGGCGGTCAAGGGCATCGGGCACTACGGCAACTCGATCGGCGTTCCCACGGTCGGTGGCGAGGTCTTCTTCGAGTCCGCCTACGAGCAGAACTGCCTGGTCAACGCGATGTGCGTGGGTATCGCCTCGCAGGAGCGTCTCATCCGCAGCGCGGCCACGGGCGTGGGCAACCTGCTCGTCCTGCTCGGCGCGCGGACCGGGCGCGACGGGATCGGCGGCGCTTCGGTCCTGGCCAGCGCGGAGCTCTCCGCCGAGGACGCATCCAAGCGGCCCACCGTTCAGATCGGCGACCCCTTCGAGGAGTCGAAGCTGGTGGAGTGCTGCCTCGAGCTGCTCGAGGCCGAGACGCTCGCATCGTTGCAGGACCTGGGGGCGGCCGGGCTCTCCTCGTCGTCCTCGGAGATGGCTTCCAAGGGTGGTGTCGGGCTCGACATCGACGTGTCGCGCGTGCCGCTGCGCGAGGCGGACATGGAGCCCTTCGAGATCATGATCTCCGAGTCGCAGGAGCGGATGCTCTGCGTGATCGAGCCGGTTCGCCTCGAGGAGCTGACCGAGGTGTGCGAGCGCTGGGACGTGCGCGCCACCCCGATCGGCGCGGTCACCGACACCCGCAGCCTCCGTGTGTTCGACGGCGAAGAGCTGGTGGGCGACATGCCGGTGGAGGCCCTCGTGGACGAGTGTCCGCTCTACGACCTCGAGCCGTCCGAGCCGTCCGAGCCGGTCTATCCCGATCCGCCGCGCCGCCTGGGCGGCGGCGAGACCCCCGAAGAGCTGCTGTTGGCACTGCTGGCGGCGCCCAGCGTCGCGTCCAAGCGCTGGGCCTACGAGCAGTACGACCCGATAGTCGGGTCGCGCACCGCTCGCCGCCCGGCGAGCGCCGACGCCGCCGTGCTGATGCTCGAGCGCGACGGCGGCAGCGGAGCGATCGCGGTGTCGATCGACGGCAACGGCCGGCGCGTGGCCTGCGATCCCTACACCGGCTCGGTGGAGGCGGTGCTCGAATGCGCACGCAACCTCGCCTGCGTCGGCGCCGAGCCGCTCGGGCTGACCAACTGCCTCAACTTCGGCAACCCCGAGAAGGGGCACATCGCCTGGCAGCTCACCCGGTCGGTCGCGGGCCTGCGCGATGCCTGCCTCGCCCTGGGCGTGCCGGTGGTGGGCGGCAACGTGTCGCTCTACAACGAAGGGGGTGAGGGGCCGATCTATCCCACGCCGATCGTCGGCATGGTCGGCAAGCTGCCCGACCCCGAAAGGGTGCCGCGCACCGGCTTTGCCGCGGAGGGCCACGCGATCGCGCTGGTGGGGCCGTTCGCACCCGCCCTGGAGGGCTCTGAGCTGGAGAAGCTGCGTGGAAAGCTGTCCGGCTCGCTGCCCGCCGTGGATCTCCAAGAGCAAGCACGCGCGCTGGAGGTGCTGCGCGAGGCCGTGCGCTCCGGCGACCTGCCGACCGTGCACGACATCTCCGAGGGCGGCCTGCTGGTGGCGGTCGCGGAGTGCTGTCTCGACGGCGGCCTTGGCGCGCGGCTCGAGCTCGCAGCGGCCGACGAGCCGGCACTGTTCGGCGAGGGTCCGGGTGGCGTGGTGATCGCCGCGCCGGCCGCGGCGGTGGAGGCTGTCCCGGGGGCCCGGATGATCGGCTCGGTGGGAGGCGATGCGCTGGTGGTCGCTGGGGCGCTGTCGCTCCCGGTTGAACGGTTGCGCGAGACCTACGAGGGCGCCATCCCGGGCGCCTTTCTCTCTGCCGGCTAGCCGACGATCGAGAAGCGCCCGTGGGCGGGCACGGAACCGTTGCCCGCCGGATCGGTCGCCTCGGCGCGCACGCGGTAGGAGCCGGCGCTCAGGGTCGTTCCGCGGCCATTGCGGGTCACGTTGCCGGTGAAGCGCATCGACTGGCTGCCCTCGGGCAGGCTGTCGGCCAGCGATCCGGCCGCCGTCCAGCGAACGCAACTCCGGCGCCCGCGGTTGGCGCGCGACGGCCGTTGACAGCTCCCGCTGCGGCCCCGCCGCCCCGGGGCGCGGCGCTCGAAGCGGAGGTCGACCAGGGACGGCTCGGAGAGGTGGAAGACGAGTCTCGTCGAGCGCGGCAGGGAGCGGGTCCGCCGGGTGGCGCGGGAAGTGCGAAAGCGGGGCGCCGAGATCCGGAAGTTGCTGAGGATCGGCGCCACGAGGTCGGCAGCGGGTGGTTCGCCGCTCGCGGGCACCAGCTCCACCGCGCCGATGTCACAGGCGGCGCCCTGCGGGCGGAAGACGCCGCGCTGGTCCAAAGCCGGCGTCGGGCAGCCGATGGCGGCGTCTATCGCTGGGCTGGTCGCGGCGGGCAGGAGAGTCGGTGTGGTCCCGCCGTTGTCGGCCAGTGCGCCCAGCAGCGGATCGGTGGCGCTTAGGTTGGGAGCGCCGAAGGCGCAGCTCGAGCCCGTGTCGATGTTGCGCCCGAAGGACGTGAGCGCAGCGGCGCCGGCCACGTGACAGCCGGCTCCGGCGGCGTCGGCTGTGCCGTAGGCCACGATCGAGCTCTCGACGTTCAGCTGGCCGCTGGAGGTCGAGGCGAGGTTGCCGCCCCGCGCATCGTCTCCGGTCGCCGCGTTGCGGGCAACGGTCACATAGCTCAGCGCCGTGGCACCGCCGATCGAGCTGACCCCCCCGCCGTACGACGCGGCTCCGGGTCCGAGGCCGCGGGCCTCGTTGCCCTCGATCGTGACGTTGACCAGGTTGAGCGGGCCGCCATCGTGAAAAATACCGCCGCCGAAGGCCGAGCCTGGAACGGTGGGGTCAACATATGCGGCGCGGTTGCCGTTGATCGTGCTCGAGCGCACGGTCAGCGAACCGGTTCCGCCCTTGTAGAGGCCTCCGCCGGCGGCATAGCCCCCTCCGCTGCGCACCACCTCGTTACCTGCGATGACGACGCGCTCGAGGAGGACCGATTGAGAACCGCTCACGTCCACGGACAGGCCGCCGCCCACGAGCGTCGCGGACCCGCCCGTCACGCCGAGGTCGCGAACCGTGGAGGTCAGGTTGGAGAGCAGAACCGTGCCCTCGCCCGCCATGGTCTGGTCGATCGTCGTCTCCCGTGCGCCGGCGCCACGGATGTTCACATCGTGGCCGATCACGTTCAGCCGCCCCGCCAGTGAATGAGTGCCCGGTCCGAGGACGATGTCGTCCGAGCCCGCCGAGGCACTGGCCTCGTCCACAGCCGCCCGCAGGGTGCAGGCTCCCCCCGGTCCGGCGCAGATGCCATTCCCGAGGCTCGAATCGTTGCCGTCGCTGAGCGAGTTCACGCTGAACGTCGCGGCGTGTGCCGGCGCGGCCAAACCGAGGAGGAGCACGGCGGGAAGGATGGCTTTGAAGGCTCGCATGTCCCCCTCTTTCTCGGCCTCACGAGTCCCAGATTGAGCCGGCGAAGGCGACAGGCACCGCTGGTACGCTTGCCGAGCGGGCAGGAGCCGTGCTCGGCTTCGCCTCCTCTTCCATGAATCCAGAGCTCGACTATCGCGACGGACCTCGCGACGAGTGCGGCGTCTTCGGCGTCTACGCGCCCGGCTCGGAGGTCGCGCGACTCGCCTATTTCGCCCTCTTCGCGCTTCAGCACCGCGGGCAGGAGTCGGCGGGCATAGCCACCAGCGAGGGTGGTCACATCATGACCGTCCGCGACCTCGGGCTCGTCTCCCAGGTCTTCGACGAGGAGAAGCTGCGGGCCCTGCAGGGCGAGATCGCCGTGGGGCACGTGCGCTACTCGACCACCGGTGCGTCGGCCTGGGAGAACGCGCAGCCGGTGTGGCGCTCGGACCGCCGCCAGGTCGCGCTGGCTCACAACGGCAACCTCATCAACGCGGTCGAGCTGCACGCCGAGCTGTCCGCGCGCGGGGTGCAGTTCCGCGGCACCTCGGATTCGGAGATCATCGCCGCGCTGCTCTCCAACCACGAGGCGGCCTGCATCGAGGACGCTCTGGCCGAGGTCATGCCCCAGCTCGAGGGCGCTTTCTCGACCGTAGTCATGACGAAGGACACCGTGGTCGCCTTCCGCGACCCCGCCGGGCTGCGGCCACTGTCGCTCGGCAAGATCGGCGATCGCTGGTGCGTGGCGAGCGAGAGCTGTGCGTTCGACATCATCGGCGCCGAGCTAGTGCGCGAGGTCGCGCCGGGCGAGATGGTCTCCCTGGGCGCCCACGGGATCGAGACACGCCAGATCGTGGAGTCCAAGCGCCGCGCCTTCTGCGTGTTCGAGCACATCTACTTCGCCCGCCCGGACTCGATTCTCGAGGGAAACCGCACCCAGGTGTCACGGCGCAAGATGGGCGAGATCCTCTTCCGCGAGTCCCCGGTCGAGGCCGACGTGGTGATCGCGGTGCCCGACTCGGGCAACCCGGCGGCCAGCGGCTACTCGCGCGCGTCCGGCATCCCGCGCGACGACGGGTTGATCAAGAACCGCTACGTGGCGCGCACGTTCATTCAACCCGGGCAGGAGCTGCGCAAGCACGGCCTGCGCATGAAGTTCAACCCGCTCCGCGAGGTGGTGGAGGGAAAGCGGCTTGTGGTGGTGGACGACTCGATCGTGCGCGGCAACACCACCCGGCAGATCGTGCAGATGCTGCGTGGCGTCGGGGCGCTCGAGATCCACATGCGCATCTCCGCTCCGCCGATCCGCCACCCCTGCCACTACGGCGTCGACATGTCCACGAGCCAGGAGATGGTTGCTCACGGGCGCACCGAGCAGGAGATCGCCGAGGAGCTCAACTGCGACTCGCTCGCCTACCTGTCGCTTGACGGGGTCTACGAGGCGATCCGCTCCACCCGCGAGACCCATTGCGACGCCTGCTTCTCGGGCGACTACCCGCTGGCCCGCACCGACGCGGCCAACGGGAAGTTCGCGCTCGAGGAGCTGGCGGTGGTCCGGTCCTAGACAGGCTGAGGGGCCGGCGCAACGCCGGCCCCCCGTACCTGCATCTGTTCTCGCTCAGCGCTGGTTGAGCGGAATGGCGATGGCCGTCACCTGGTTGCGGGAGCTGAAGCTTCCCTGCGATGACGCGCGGCCACTGAACAACGTGATCTTGTAGAAGGCGCTCTTCCCGCCGACGGTCAGCGAGGCAAAGCCCTGCACGCGGACGGTGGTGCCGTCACGCACGGTGCTGTAGATGTCCGAGCCAACCGTGCTGTTGGTATCGACGGTCAACTTCCCGGTCGGCGCCAGCAGCCCGGCGTTGGCCGGCGACTGGATCACGGTCTGGTCGAGCATCGAGTCGATGTCGTAGAGCGTGGTGGCCGTGTTGGGGTCGGCGTCGTTGTTGGTGTAAGCCGCGCCGGTCACGCCCATGGCCATCGTGGGCGCGGTCGCCGGGGGCACCGCGGGGTAGGTCAGCCGGCCGTCGGTCATCGTCGTTCCGTCGTCGACGTTGACCCGCAGGTTCTGACCGGTGTCGCTGATCACGCGCAGGCGATCGACGGTCGGGTTGAAGTCGACGCCGAAGGACGAGCCCTCCAGAGTGACGTTCAGGCGCGAGCGCAGCGAGGCCTTCCCGTTGCCGTCGTCGATCACGTAGACGCCGCCACGGTCGCCCAGCCCGTAGAGGTCGCCGTTGTCGCCGTCGTTGCCCGAGGCGGGCCGGTAGTCGAGGCCGACGATCTTGGTGTCCGTGTCCAGGCCGCGGACCTTGCCCTCGGCCTTGGCCCTGCCGGGGCTGTCGGACTCGAAGGAGATGAGGCGGCCGTCGGCGGTCAGGCCGGATACGTCGAGGTCGTGGCCGCGCCAGTCGCGGCCGTCGTCATCATGACCGGCGCTTACGGCGGGCACGAGCATGAGCGAGACCGCCGCGGCGGCGGCGGACAGCTTGATTGAGGCTTTCATGAGGGGGTCCTCCCGGTCTTGGGGTGAGGGTCGGCGGCCCCTGCTCCGTTGCCGCTCTCCCAGGGCTATAGGGGGTTTCGTCGCAAACCCCCGCCCGGGTTCATTTCGGCACCCTGCGTAACAGCAGTGCAAAATGCGGCTCACTACGGCCGGATGCGGCGCTACTGTGGCCTCCCTTCCGATGGATCTCGAGTCCGCTCTCCATTCGCTCTTCGGTTTTCGCGATTTTCGACGCGGCCAGCGTGAGGCATGTCTCGCGGCGCTGAGCGACCGCGACGTTCTGGTCGTCATGCCCACGGGCTCGGGCAAGTCGCTCTGCTACCAATTGCCCGCGCTGCTGCGCGACGACCTGACCGTGGTGGTGTCGCCGCTGGTCGCGCTCATGCAGGACCAGGTCGAGGCGCTCGGCGCACGCGGCCTCGGCGACCGGGTGGCGCTCGTCAACGCCCAGCAGAGCGGCGCGGATAACGCGGAGTCGCTGCGGCGCGCCGCAGCGGGCGAACTGCGCCTGCTCTATGTGGCGCCCGAGCGCTTCGGCGCGCGCGGGTTCCTCGAGCGCATGTCCGACGCCCGGGTTGGCCTCTTCGTGGTCGACGAGGCGCACTGCGTCTCACAGTGGGGTCACGACTTCCGCCCCGACTACTTCCGCCTGGCCGACGCCGCCCGCCGGCTGGGCGCTCGGGCCCTGCTGGCGTCCACGGCCACGGCCACGCCGCGGGTGGCCGCTGACGTGGTGCAGCGGTTGCGGCTGCGCGACCCGCTGCGGGTGGCCACCGGCTTCGACCGTCCGAACATCGCGTTCACCGTCGCGCGGCCCGCGGGCTACGAGAAGCGCGTGCTCGTGGCCGAGGCCCTGCGCAGGCCCGACGCCCTGCCCGCGATCGTCTACGCGGGCACGCGCGCGGGCTCCGAGGAGATCGCGGGCGAGCTCAGCGAGGCGCTCGGCGAGGAGGCGGTGGCCTACCACGCGGGGCTCGATCGCGAGCACCGAGCGGCGGTGCAGCGCCGGTTCCTGGCCGACGACGTACGGATCATCTGCGCCACCAACGCGTTCGGAATGGGCGTCGACAAGGCCAATGTCCGCACCGTGATCCACGCCACCGTTCCGTCGTCGCTCGAGGCCTACTACCAGGAAGCGGGGCGCGCGGGACGCGACGGGGCACCGGCCCGAGCCCTTCTCTTGGCCGAGAACCGCGACAAGGCCCTGCACGTGCACTTCATCAAGCGCGACGAGGTCGACGAGGGGCTCCCGGGCTGGCTCGCCGACCGGATCGCGGCGTCCGCCGACGGCGACGGACGCTACATGCTCGATTCCTACGAGATCACCCGATCGCTGGCGGGCGACGGCGATCGGCTTCGCGCCCTGCTCGGGCACCTCACGCGCGCGGGGGTGATCTCTCCCACGCCGTCGGGTCCCGACCGGATCGCCGGACGGGTGCTCGGTCGCTTTGACGCCCGAGCGTCCGCGCTGTGCCGGTCCTCGCTCGAGGAGGGCTCTCGGGCCCGGTGGCGTCAGTACCGCGAGATCTGGGCCTACGTCGAGCTCGACAGCTGCCGTCGCCAGGCGATCCTCCGGCACTTCGGGGAGCAGATCGCGGTCGGTGGAGGTGACGCTTGCTGTGATGTCTGCGCTCCCAGCCTGGTGCCCACCGCCCCGGCGCCGGATCCGCAGGAGATCGAAAGCCTCGACGACGCGATCTTCTCCGTCGCACGAACCGCCCGGCCGGCGGTGGGGCGGACCACCTGCGCAGAGATCCTCCACGGCGCGCGCACCAAGAAGCTCCAGCGCAACTCCTACGACGGGCTGCCCGCGTACGGCACATCGTCGAGGATGCGGCGCGCCGACATACTCGCGCGGGTCGACGAGCTGCTCGAAGCCGGCCGCCTGGAGACCACCGGCGGGGCCTACCCGGTGCTGCGCATGCCCGCCGCCGCCGCCGTGCCATCTTCAGTCGGGTAGTGGCCGAGGCGTTTCGAATCGCCGTTCTGGTTTCGGGCAGCGGCACGAACCTGCAGGCGCTGATCGATCAGGTGCACGGGGCGGAGGTCGAGATCGTCGCCGTGGGCGCGTCGCGCTCCGACGCCCAGGGCCTGCAGCGTGCCGAGCGGGCGGGTATCGAGACCGGTGTGTTCACGCTTTCTGACGACGGCGCCCGGGAGGCGCGCGACGACACGCTGGGCGACTGGCTCGAAGCGCGAGGCGTCCGGCTCATCGTGCTCGCCGGCTGGATGGAGCTCCTCGGGCCGGAGTTCATCAGCCGCTTCGCGGGGCGCATCATCAACGTCCACCCGTCGCTGCTCCCCGCGTTCGCGGGCCTGGGCGCGATCGAGCAGGCGGTCGAGTATGGAGTCAAGGTGACCGGTGTGACCATCCACTACGTCGACGCGGGCATGGACACGGGACCCGTGGTGCTCCAAGAGGCGCTGGGGCTTTCGTATCCTGCGGCCATCGCCGATATAGAACAGCGTGTCCATGCCGTCGAACACCGGCTCCTGCCCCGAGCAGTGCGGTTGATCTCCCGAGGGCGCGTCCGCCCGGATCCCGCCCGCCCCCGAGTGATGCTGATCGCCGATGGCGATTGAGCCGCGCGGCACCGAGCAGACGGCGGCCGGCGAGGTGCGCATCCGGCGCGCCCTCCTGAGCGTTTCCGACAAGCGCGGACTGGTCGAGTTCGCCCGCGGCCTGACGGAGATGGGCGTCGAGATCATCTCGACCGGCGGCACGGCGAGCGCGCTGTCGGAGGAGGGCATCCCGACCAGGTCGGTCGAGGACGTGACCGGGTTCCCGGAGATCCTGGACGGCCGGGTGAAGACCCTCAACCCCCGGATTCATGCCGGGCTGCTCGCGGTGCGCTCGGAGGAGGCCCACGTCGACACTCTCAACGAGCACGACATCGAGCCGATCGACCTCCTGTGCGTGAACCTCTACCCGTTCGAGCGCGTGTCGTCGCGGCGCGGAGTCGAGGACCGCGAGATCGTCGAGAACATCGATGTGGGCGGCCCGGCTCTGATCCGGGCGGCGGCCAAGAACTTCGCCTTCACGGCGGTGGTCACCTCGCCGGAGAGCTACGACGCGGTTCTGGAGGAGCTGAGCGAGAACGACGGCAGACTGTCGGGCCGCACCCGTGAGAGCCTGGCCGGCGAGGCGTTCTCGTACACCGCGCGCTACGACGTCGCCATCTCGCGCTGGTTCGGCGAGCGCGAGGAGGACTTCCCGACGCAGTACATGCGCGGCTTCGAGAAGGTGCTCGACCTCCCGTACGGGGAGAACCCCCACCAGCGAGCCGCCTACTACTCCGAGGTCGGCTCGCGCACCCACCTCACCTCCATGGTGTCGAAGCTCCACGGCAAGGAGCTGTCGCTCAACAACCTGCTCGACCTCGACGCCGGCCGCCGGCTCATCGAGGACTTCGAGCTGCCGGCGGCCGCGATCATCAAGCACAACAACCCGTGCGGGGTGGCCGTCGGATTCGGAGCCGAGGACGCCTTCGTCAAGGCGCTGGCCACCGACGAGCAGAGCGCCTACGGGGGCGTCATGTGCTTCAACCGCCGCATCGACTTCGCGCTCGCCGAGCGCCTCGCGGGGATGTTCGTGGAACTGGTCTTCGCTCCCGGGTACGACGACGACGCCCTCGAACTGCTGGAGCGCAAGGCGAACATCCGCCTGCTCGAGAATCAGGAGCGCCGCCGGCCGGCGGTGACCGAACACGACGTCAAGCGGGTGCGCGGCGGGCTCCTGGTCCAGGACCGCGACACCGGCCTCGAGGAGCGGGGCGCGATGAGGGTGGCCACCGAGCGCAAGCCGACCGAGGAGGAGTGGGGCGAGCTGCTGTTCGCGATGAGGGTGACCAAGCACGTGCGCTCGAACGCAATCGTGCTGGCCAAGGGCCTGGGGACCGCGGGAATCGGGGCCGGGCAGATGAGCCGAGTCGACGCGGTGCGCCTGGCGATCGACAAGGCGCACGCGGCCGAGCGCGACCTCGCAGGCGCCGCGATGGCGTCCGATGCCTTCTTCCCGTTCGCCGACGGCCCCCAGCTGGCGATCGACGCCGGGATCCGCTCGATCATTCAGCCCGGCGGCTCCCAGCGCGACTCTGAGGTGATCGAAGCATGCGACGCCGGCGGCGTGGCGATGGTCTTCACCGCGCGCCGCCACTTCCGTCACTAGGCCCGCGAGCCCTTCGATATCTATCGAACAGTCGCTAGACTCACGGCCGAGGCCTTCCCTGTGAGAGAGCCCCACCATCCATCACGTGCAGAGCTCGAGCTACCGGGCGTCCTGCACGCACTAAGCGACCCCGCCCGGCTCGAGATCGTCCGCCGGCTGGCCGACGGCGACGAGCCGTCGTGCGGCATGTTCGAGCTCGGACTCTCGAAGGCGACGCTCTCACATCACTTCCGCGTGCTCCGCGAGGCCGGCCTCGTACGAACTCGCCCCGACGGGCGCAAGCGGTTGCTTTCGCTGCGCTCCGATGATCTCGAGGCACGTTTCCCGGGCCTGCTCGATGCGGTGCTGGCGGCGAAGCGCTCGACCAAGACGCTGCGCACGCCGACCGCGGCCTGACGCGCCTCGCCCAGCGTCGGAAGAATGCCCCCGGGAGGACTCGAACCTCCAACCTTGCGCTTAAAAGGCGCTTGCTCTGCCATTGAGCTACAGGGGCCGTTGTCTAGATCATGACGGGTGTCGAAGTGTCCGCATTCATCGACGAGGCCTACCGCCGCGGCACGCTCCCAAGCCAGGACGGAAGCGCGCTCGAGCTGATACCCCACAGCGTCGAGCGGGCCGACGGGGAGGCGTTGCGGGATCTCGCCGTCGCCGAACGAGCGGAGCGCACCATCGAGGTCGGCCTCGCGCTCGGACTGTCGGCGCTCTTCTTGTGCCAGGCGGTGCTGCAGCGCGGCGGGAGCCACGTCGCGATCGACCCGTTTCAGCAGGAGTCATGGGACGGAGCGGGCCTTCGCACGCTGACGGACGCGGGCGTGGCCGGCGCGGTGGAGGTGATCGAGCAGGAGAGCCAGCTCGCGCTACCGCGACTGCTGTCCGAGGGCCGCCGGTTCGATTTCGCGTTCATCGACGGCGACCATCGGTTCGAGGGCGTCTTCCTCGACCTCTACTTCATGACCCGCCTCGTCGAGCCGGGCAGGCTCGTGGTGATCGACGACATGTGGATGCCGTCGGTGCGCATGGCCGTGGCCTACGCGGAGCGCAACCTCGGCGCCCGCCTGGAGCCGACCGCGCTACCCAACGGCTTTCGCTGGCGCCGGCGCCGAGTCGCGCGCGGAGTGCCCGGCGGCGCCGGCGACATGGGTGTGCTCAGGCTCCCTGAGCAGCCACCGAAGTTGGGCTGGGACGAGTTCGTGGCGCCGTATTGAGGGCCGCTGTCCCCAATGCGGCCCGCACGACGTGCCTACAATCGTGCGACCTGGGGGCGTGGTCTAGCGGTTCAGGACACCGGCCTTTCACGCCGGGGATCGCGGGTTCGAATCCCGTCGCCCCTATCAGCCTCTGCGTCGTGGCTCCCGCACGACGCCGCGAACACCAGCAGCGCCGCCACCATGCCCGCCCCGTGGGAGGCGGCCAAGAGCACGATCGCTCCCGCCACTCCGCCCGCCACCGCGGAGAAGAGCGCGTAGGGGAGCGGTAGGGAGAGGAGCCGGGCGGTCACCGCAGACGCGGCCAGCCACACCAGCGGGCCGGTCAGCCAGCCCCAGTCTTCGAAGAAGCTGCGATCCACCGTGAGCGCGAGCAGCACGAAGGGCACGGCCAGCACCGCGGCCTGCACTACGAGCGCCTTCCAGAACAGCCGGACGTTCACTGCGCCTGATACTAGACTCGCCCTGCGGGCGGTTAGCTCAGTTGGCAGAGCGCCACGTTTACACCGTGGAGGTCGCCTGTTCGAGCCAGGCACCGCCCATCGTCAGGGCTCGCGGACGATCATCGGCATGCCGCCTCGCGGGGAGAGGGTCGGCATCTGGCGAATCGTCAGCTGGCGTTGCGGCTCCGCGAGCTCGAGCCGGAAGCGATGCAGGATCGCAGCGGCGATCGCCTTGACCTCGAGCAACCCGAAGCGCATTCCGATGCACGTGCGGGAGCCGCCGCCGAACGGCACGTACGCCCCCTTGGGCAGCTCCGCCTTCGCCTCGGGCGCGAATCGCGCGGGCCGAAACCGCGCGGGCTCGGGGAAGACCGAGGGCAGGCGGTGGCTGGCCCAGGAGCAGTAGTTCACGTTCACGCCCGCCGGCACCGACGTCCCGCACAACTCGAACGCGTCGATCGAGCGTCGCGGTCCTATCCAGGCCGGGGGATACATGCGCAGCGTCTCGTCCACCGCCATGTCGAGCGGAGTGGGGTCCTCGCCGGCGGCCGCGAGCGCCTCGATCTCGTGTGGGTTGCTCGCCAGCTCGTAGAACAGGAAGGTGACGGTGGACGTGGTGGTGTCGTGCCCGGCGAAGAGCAGCGTCATCACCTGGTCGCGCAGCTCCTGGTCGGAGAGCCCCGATCCGCCCTCGTCGACCGCATCGAGCAGCAGGCTGAGGATGTCCGCACCTCGCTCGCCGCTCGAACGCCGGCGCGCGATCTCGGCGAAGATCACCGCGTCGAGCTGGGCCCTGGCGCGGTTCATCGCCCGCCACGGTGAGCCCGGACCGCGGAGCATCTGCACCGCGTAGTCCTGGCCCCAGAAGCCGAGCGCTTCCTCGAACTGAGCCGCCATCTGGGCGTCGCTCGCGCTGTGGCCGGGATCGAAGCCGAAGAGTGCTCGCATGGCCACGCGCAGCGCCAGGCGCCGGGTCCACGTGTAGAGGTCAAGCCGATCTCCGGGCCGCCAGCCGGCCGCCGCGCGGTCGGCCTCCTCGTTCATGATCTGAGTCGAGGCCGCGAGCTGCTCGCGGTGAAAGGCCGGCAGCATGATGTGGCGCGCGCGCCGGTGATAGTCGCCGTCGGTGGTCAGCAGGCCGTCGCCCAGCAGCGGGATGAGATCGCCGAGGCCGCCGTCGCGCCAGCGGAAGTTGGAGGCGTGCGACACGGTGATGTAGTGGTTGGCCTCCGGTCCCAGCGCGAAGACGATCGGCGCGTACAGCAGCCGGATGGTGAACACCGGGCCGAAGCGTTCGTGGCAGCGCAACAGCAGCGGGAGCGGATCACGCTCGAACTCGCGCGTGCGCCGGATGCTGAAGGAGAGCTCCCCCGCCGGCCAGGCACCCCGTGCGGCGCGCTGTGAGCGCATGTCCGAGCGCACGCGATCGATCACGCCGGACGCCACGGAAGGGGGTGGGGCCACGCCCATGGAGACCTCGATCCTAGAAAACACGCTTGCGCGGCGCCGTCACTGGGTACGCACGCGGGGTGGCAGGGGCACCTTGGAGCAACGGCTGGCCGGCGCGGCGGGATGCCAAGCACGTGGCGCGCTATGCGTGGCCGGCCGGTCTGGCCGCGGCGGGCGGTGCCTGGTACGCGGCCGACAGCCTGCGCCATCGCCGCGAGAGCGGCCACGGCTACACCCTGTGCGGCGAGGTCGACGTGGCCGAGCCGAACTTCCTACGCGCGTGCGAGGCGCTCACCGGGGCGCCGGTGTCCTACGGCAACGATCTCGACCTGCTGGTCAACGGCGACCAGATCTTCCCCGCCTATATCGAGGCCCTCCGAGATGCGGCGGAGACGGTCAACCTCCTGACCTACGCCTACTGGAAGGGCGACATCGCCATAGAAGTCGCGGACGCCCTGTGCGAGCGCGCCCGGTCAGGCGTCGAGTGCAACGTGATCATCGATGCCCTCGGCGGTGTCCAGATGGAGCGCGAGCTCGTGGAGAAGATGCGCGACGCCGGGGTGAACTTCTGCTGGTTTCGCCCGCTCAAGCTCTACGCGGTCCGGCGCCTCGAGAACCGCACCCACCGCAAGCTGCTGATCGTCGACGGCAAGGTGGGCTTCACGGGCGGCGTGGGCATCGCGGAGGAGTGGAGCGGCAACGCGCAGGACCCCGACCACTGGCGCGACACCCATGTGCGCGTACGCGGGCCGGTGGTGCGTGGGCTCCAGGGGGCCTTCGCCGAGAACTGGCTCGAGGGCACGGGCAACGTCCTGGCCGGCGATCGCTACCTACCCGAGCTCGGCGAGGTCGAGGACGGCGGGCCCATGCAGGTGGTGCGCTCCAGCGCCACGGTCGGCGATACGAACGCCGAGGCGCTCATCTATCTGGCGCTCGCCTCGGCCAAGGAGAAGATCGAGCTCACCTCCGCCTACTTCGTTCCTCGCCCCGCGTTCACCGAAGCCTTGATCGAGGCCGCCGAGCGCGGCGTGGACATGCGCATCCTCGTGCCCGGATCGCACATCGACAAGGAGTTCGTGCGCACCGCGGGCCGGGCCGCCTACGAGGAGCTGCTGGAGGCCGGCATCCGCCTTTTCGAATACGCCCCGACCATGCTGCACGCGAAGTCGCTGGTGATCGACGACGCGTGGTCCTGCGTCGGCTCGATCAACTTCGACAACCGCTCCTTCCAGCTGCACGACGAAATCGCGCTGTGCGTGCAGAGCCCCCGCTTCGCGAGCGAGCTGCACGAGCAGTTCGAGAGAGACCTCGAGGTCTCGGAGGAGATCGAGCCCGGCAAATGGGACGAGCGCGGGGCCTCGCAGCGAGCCCGCGAGCTGGTCACCAAGTACGCGCGTCGCGAGCTGTAGCGGCGCGCCCCCCTAGGCGCTGGCGAGCAACAGCAGCCGCGACACCTGCTGCGGGTCGTCCCAGGTGGGGATGTGGCCGCAGCCGTGCAGCGTGACCGTCCGCCATTCCGGCACCCTGGTGGCGGGGCGCTGCACGAGCCGGTCGTGCTCGGCCCAGGCGAGCGTGACCGGCACGCGGATGTCGTCCACGCCCGAGAAGATGTCGGCGCGCATGGCGCTATTGGCCCCGTCGAAGCCGGGAGAGCAGATGTAGGAACGAACCAGCCGTGTGGCCGCCTCGGGGGGCACTCGGTCGGGCCAGGCGACCGACGAGCTGAGCAACAGCCGCCGTCCGCGCGCCGAGCGCAGCAGCGTGGGCAGAATCGGCAGCAGGGCTCGCCCGGCGCGGCGCACGTCGCCGCCGGGCCGCGGCCCGAGCGGGCGCTTCCAGAAGCCGGCGGTGCACAGGCCGGCCACCGACAGCGCGCGTCCCGCCTTCGCCAACTCGAGCGCCACCCAGCCGCCCAGCGAGTTGCCCGCCACGTGCACCCGCCCGAGGCCCAGCTCGTCCAGGAACGAGGCAACCGCTCTGGCGAGTGCCTGCGGGCTGGACCCGCCTCCGTTGTCAAGCGCCTGCGAGCCCCCGAAACCGGGCAGATCGACGGCGATCACGTCGCGCTCGCGGGCGAGACGTGCCATCACCGGCTCCCAAACCACGAGCTCGGCCCCCAGAGGATGGATGAGCACGAGCGGTTCTCCGCTGCCGCGGCGTAGGTGGTTGAGCATGGCTGTTCAGCTTCCGATTGTCACGAGGGACGGCTTACGCCGGGGCGCCGCCCTCTCGAAGCCCGGCTTGGCCAACAAAGTTTGCACTGTTCCGATCCGCCGCTCCCGAAAGCCGCCTTCGCAGTAGGAGAAGTAAAGCTCCCAGAGCCGACGAAACCGGCGGTCGTAGCCGAGCGCCTCGGCACGGGCCGACGCGCCGAGGAACTCCGAGCGCCAGCGCTGAAGCGTCTCTGGATAGTGGGTGGTGATGTCCTCGAGGTCGAGCACGCGCATGTCGGTGGAGCGCGCCACGCAGCGGGAGATCACTTCGACCGACGGCAGGCAGCCCGAGGGGAAGATCAGCTCCCGGATGAACGAGCGCGACGCCTTCTCCACGTGGTAGGCGCGATCGTCGATCGTGATCGCCTGGAGGAGCATCAGCCCCCCGGGGGACAGCAGCTCTCCGCAGCGCCGGAAGAAGGTGTCGAAGTACTGCCAGCCCACCGCCTCGATCATCTCGATCGAGACCAGCTTGTCGTAGCGACCGGTGAGGTCGCGGTAGTCGCTCAGCAACACCTCGACCTGGTCTTCCAGGCCGGCGGCGCGGACCCGGTCGACGGCCACCGCGCGCTGCTCGCGCGAGATGGTCGTGGTGGTGACCCGGCAGCCGTACTTGCCCGCCGCGTGCAGCGCGAAGGAGCCCCACCCGCTGCCGATCTCCACAACGTGGTCCTCGGGGCTCAACTCGAGCTTTCGGCAGATGCGGTCGAGCTTCGCCTCCTGTGCTTCCTGCAGCGTCGCCTCCGGACCCTCGAAGACCGCGCACGAGTAGGTCATCGTGTCATCGAGGAAGAGCTCGAAGAAGGGGTTGCCGAGGTCGTAGTGGGCCGCGATGTGGCGCTGGGCGGCCTCGCGAGTGTTGCGCGGCACCCGGCTGATCAGGTCGAGCAGCGGAACGAACGGCCGGCGCAGGCGGTCGACGCGCGGCATCTCGCGGGCGCCCATGCGCACGAGCGAGACCAGATCGTCGCAGTCCCAGCCTCCGCGGCCGTAGCTCTCGGCCAGTCCCAGGCTGCCCCGCGTGAGGCCGCTCCAGAAGCTCGAGTCGTGTAGCTGGACCGACGCTCTGAGGGGCGAGTCCTCCGGGCCGAAGGCATGTCGGCGACCGGCCGCTTCGGCGACCTCCAGCCGGCCTTCGCGCAGGCGGCTCAGTACGGCTGTGGCGACATTGCGGGCGAGCATCAAGTCCTCTAGGAATCCTACGTAGCAGCGGGCCATTCGGATAAGGTCGAGGCCTCGCAAACCCCAGGAGGAAGCACCGTTGGACGCCAGCAGGCTCAAGTCGATCCCGCTCTTCGCGGAGGTAGGCGACGAGGAACTCAGCCAGATCGCCCCGTTCGCCAACGAGGTATCTGTGGAGGAGGGCAAGGTGCTGGTGCGCGAGGGTGATTTCTCCTATGAGCTCATGGCGATCGAGGAGGGCTCGGTCGAGGTCACGCGCGGGGGTGAGCACGTGGCCGACATGGGCGCGGGTGACTTCTTCGGCGAGATGGGGCTGCTCGAGCGCACGCTGCGCAACGCCACCGTCACGGCCAAGACCCCGGTGCGGCTGATCACGCTGACCGGCTGGGACCTCAAGCGGGTCGAACGCGCGGCCCCGCAGGCCCTCGAGCGCGTGCGCAGCGTGCTCGAAGAGCGCCGCCCGGCGGCGGGCTGAGCACGTGGCCGGGCGAGTCGTCCTCTTCGGCGCAACCGGCTACACGGGTGAGCTGACCGCCGAGGCCATGGTGGAGCGCGGCATGCGCCCGGTGCTCGCGGCGCGCAGCAAGGCCAAGCTCGCGGCGCTCGCCGCGAGACTGGGCCAGGAGCTTGAGACGGTCGTGGCCGACGTGAGCGATCCGCCCAGCGTCAGCGCGCTGGTGGAGCAGGGCGACGTGCTCGTGACCACGGTCGGTCCGTTCGCTCGCTGGGGAGCGCCGGCAGCCGCGGCGGCTACCCACGTGGGCGCCCATTACCTCGACTCCACCGGCGAGCCCGCCTTCATCCGCGAGGTCTTCGAGCGCTACGGGCCCGCGGCGCAACGCAAGGGCGTGGGAATGCTCACCTCGTTCGGCTACGACTGGGTGCCGGGCAACCTGGCCGGCGGCCTCGCGCTGCGCGGCGCCGGTGAGGATGCCGTGCGCGTGGACATCGGCTACTTCTTCACCGGCAAGGGGTCGATGAGCGGAGGCACCCAGGCCTCGAGCGTGGGCGCGCTGGCCGAGCCGGGCTTCGCCTTTCGCGATGGGCACATACGCAGTGAGCGCGGCGCCAAGCGCGTCCGCTCGTTCGCGGTGGGGGGAAAGGACAAGGACGCGGTCTCGGTGGGCGGCTCGGAGCACTTCGCCCTGCCCCGAACCTCGCCCAGCCTGCGCGAGGTCAACGTCTACCTGGGCTGGTTCGGTCCGCTGGCTCGGCCCATGCAGGTGCTCTCCGTGGGCATGGGCCTGCCCGGCGCCGCCACCGCGGTGAAGAAGCTGGGCGAGCGCTTCGTCAAGGGCTCGACCGGAGGCCCGGACGCCGCCGCGCGAGCCAAGAGCGGCTCACACGTCGTGGCCATCGCCTACGACGCCGCCGGGCGTGAGATGTGCGAGGTGCACCTGACCGGGGTCGACGGCTACACCTTCACCGGCCGGATCCTCGCCTGGGGGGCCGAGCAGGCGGCGAGCGGCGGACTGCAAGGCACCGGCGCGCTGGGCCCGGTCGAGGCCTTCGGCCTGGTGGCGCTGGCCGACGGCTGCCGATGGGCCGGGCTCGAGGAGCAGGGAGAGTCGCGAGCGGCTTCGGGGGCGGCCGCGCCGGACTCGAAGGGTGCGACTGTCGGCTGATCCGGCCGCCCGCCGGCGGCTGGCCCTGCTCATCGCTGCGGCACTCGCGGCCCTGGTCGTGGGGGTGGCCGTGGGAGCGAGCGGCGGCGAGGACGAGGCTGGGGAGCGGGCCGAGCCCGCTGCCCAGGAGAAGCCCGGCACGCGCGCGGTCGAGGCGGTGGATCGCCTGAGCCTGCGCCAGCAGGTCGGCCAGGTCACGATCTCGAGCTTCCCCGATCCGGCCGCGCCCGCGTACGTCCGCCGGCGCCTGCGCGCCCGCGAGACGGCCGGCGTGATCCTGTTCGGGCTCAACGCCGGCACCCAAGAGCAGTGGCGAGCGCTCACGCGCTCGGTGCAGCGCCCGGCGCGCGGCGAGGCGCTGGTGATGGTCGATCAGGAGGGGGGCGACGTCCGCACGGTCGGGTGGGCGGGCCCGACGGCTCCCCAGCCCGCTCAGGGGAGTTCGTCCGCGGTCCGGCAGAGCGCCGAGGACGCGGCCCGCCAGCTGCGCGGCGTGGGCGTCAACGTCAACCTGGCGCCGGTGGCCGACGTGCCCGGCGGTACTGCACCCGCGCTCGGGTCGCGCGCCTTCAGCGGCGACGCCGATGACGTAGCCGCCGCCACCCGCGGCGCGATCGAGGGCATGGGCTCGGCCGGGGTGGCGGCCACCGCCAAGCACTTTCCCGGCCTGGGCCGGGCCGAGGTGAACACCGACGACGGCTCTGCCGACGTGCCCGGCGATCTCGACGCCGACCTCGAGCCCTTCCGGGCGGCGATCGCCGCCGGCACGCCATTGGTGATGCTCTCCCATGCCCGCTATCCGGCGCTGGACAGCGACCGGATCGCGTCGCAGTCCCCGGCCATCGTCACGGGCCTGCTGCGCGAGCGAGCTCGGCTTCGAGGGGGTGATCGTGACCGACTCGATCGAGGCTCAGGCCGTGCTCGACCGCTCCGGGAATCGCCCGCGCGGCGGAACGCTCCATCGCGGCCGGCGCCGACCTGATCCTCACGACCGGGAGCGCGAGCTGGAACCAGATCCATCCCTGGCTATTGCGAAGGGCGCGAGCCTCGGAGGAGTTTCGCGAGCGCATCCGCGAGTCGGCGGCGCGTGCTGGTGACTCGCTCTGAAGAAGCGCCTCGCGGCCGGCCGGCCGCTATCCCTCGGCTGACGCGCGCTCGACCGCGCGCTCGGTCAGCTCGCGGTGCACCGAGCGCTCGCCGCCGGTCCGTCGCTCCCAGTTGTCATCGGCATCCAGCTCCCAGGCGAAGGTGTCGTCGGCCAGACAGAGCTCGATCGTCTCCTCGATCTCGCGCCGGGCCCTCTCGTCCTCGATCGGCACCAGCAGCTCCACGCGCGTGTCGAGGTTGCGCGGCATGAGGTCGCCGGACCCCATCCAGTAGAAGCGCTCGTCGCCGCGGTGGAATCCGTACACGCGCGAGTGCTCGAGGAAGCGGCCCACCACCGAGATCACGCGGATGTTCTCGGACACTCCGGCCACGCCGGGGCGCAGGCAGCAGATGCCGCGCACGTTGATGTCCACCGGGACCCCGGCCTGCGACGCCTGGTAGAGCGCGCGGATGCACTGGGCGTCGACCAGCGAGTTGAGCTTGAGCACGATGCGTGCCTCGCGGCCCTGCTCGTGCGCCTCGATCGTGCGCTCCACCTCCTCCAAATACCACGAGCGCATGTGGTCGGGCGCGACGATGGCCTTGCGGTACTCGGGAGAGCGCGCCGCCCCGGTCAGCGCGTTGAACAGCTCGGCCACGTCGGCGGCCAGCTCACGATCGGTGGTGAACAGCCCGAAGTCCTCGTACAGCCGCGCGGTCTTCGCGTGGTAGTTGCCCGTGCCAACGTGCACGTAGTGGCGAGCACCGTCGCCCTCGCGCCTGACGATCAGCAGGGCCTTGGCGTGGGTCTTGAGGCCGGGCAGGCCGTGCACCACATGCGCACCCGCCTCCTCGAGCGAGCGCGCCCAGCCGATGTTGCGGCTCTCGTCGAAGCGCGCCTTGAGCTCGACCAGGCATACCGCCTGCTTGCCGCGCTCGGCGGCCTTGATCAGCGACGGCACGAGCTCCGAGTCGTCCGACGTGCGGTACACGGTCATCTTGATGGCCAGCACGTCGGGGTCGGCCACGGCCTGCTGGATCAGGCGCTCGACACTCGAGGCAAACGACTCGTAGGGATGGTGGACGAGGAGGTCGCCGGCGCGCATGGCAGCCAGCACGTCGGCCTTGCCCTCGTCGGTGTCGGCGAAGGCGGGCGGGGTGACGGGCTTCCACGGCGGGTCGCGCAGCTCTCGGTGGCCCGCCTCCCCGTACAGTGACCACAGGTCGTCGAGGTCGAGCCGCCCCTCCACGTCGATCACCTGCGACTCATCGATGGCCAGCTGCTGCACGAGGTACTCGCGCATGTCGGGATCCATCGAGGACGAGATCTCGAGGCGCACGACCTCGCCAAAGCGCCGGCGGCGCAGCTCGTCCTCTACGGCCCGCAGCAGGTCGTCGGCCTCGTCGGACACCGTGAAGTCGGCGTCGCGGGTAACCCGGAAGAAGTCGTGGCGCAGGATCTCCATGCCCGGGAAGAGCTGGTCGAGGTGGCGGGCGATCACCGACTCGAGCGGCACGAAGAGGTCGGGCCCGATGGGCACGAAGCGCGGCAGCACCTCCTTGGGCACCTTCACGCGCGCGAAGATCTCCTGTTCGGACACCGGGTCGCGCAGCCACACCGCGAGGGACAGCGAGAGGTTCGAGATGTAGGGGAAGGGCCGCCCGGGGCCCACGGCCAGCGGAGTCAGCACAGGAAAGATCTGCTCGGTGAACTGGCGGTCGATCGCCTCGAGCTCCTCAGCGTCGCACTCGGCGCAGTCGATCACCCGGATACCGTGCTCCGCCGAGAGCGGGGCGAACGTGCTCCTCCCACTGGCGCTGACTGGCGTCGTCCCAGCTCGCGCGTGCGCTCGAGGATCCGCTCGGTGGTCTCGCCCGGGGCCAGGCCGTCGGGTCCGCGAGCGTCGATCCCCGCGTCGACCTGGTCGTAGAGGCCGGCCACGCGCACCATGAAGAACTCGTCGAGGTTCGAGGCGTAGATGGCCAGGAACTTGACGCGCTCGAGTAGCGGGGTCGACTCGTCCTCGGCCAGCTCGAGCACGCGCTCGTTGAACTGGAGCCAGGACAGCTCGCGGTTGGTGAACAGCTCCGGGGAGTCGAGCGACGGCGCTTGTGGCGGTGCGGTAACAGCTTCCATGGCGTCAGCCTTTATCGTGCCCGATGCGCGTGCTTTGGTTGCTCAGACACGGAGATGCCGAGGACGGCTCGCCCGACGCCGAGCGAAAGCTCACCGACAAGGGACGCGAGCAGTCTAAGGCCGCGGGCGCCGCATTGGCGGCATTGGGCGTGAAATTGGAGGCCTGCCTGACCAGTCCGAAGGTGCGCGCCGCCGCAGACCGCGGAGCTGGCCTGCGAAGCGCTCGGGGTGGAGGCCGAGCTCGAGCCCAAGCTTGCCGGTGGCCCGTTCGACGCGGAGGCGCTGGCCGCCGGCCTCGGCGACCACGTGATGCTGGTGGGACACGATCCCGACTTCTCGGCCGCCGTGCACTCGCTCACCGGAGCCCAGGTGCGCATGAAGAAGGGCGGGCTCGCCGGCATCGAGAAGGGCGAGCTCAAGGTGCTCCTTCGCCCGCGCTGAGCTGAAACGCATCGCCGGCTGAGCCGCAAGCAGCCGGCTGGCCGGCTGCGCGCGGATGGCATCAGGCAAGTCGGCGCCCCTCCACGAGCTCCAGCAGCACGCCCTCGCGCAGGCCCCCGCGCGCGATCCGCAGCGGCAGCGCCAGCAGGTCGGAGATGGCCTCGAGCACGAGGATGCCCGCCGGTAGCAATCGCACGCGCTCGCGGTCGAGCTCGAAGCGGGCGGCCACCTCCTCGATCGGCGTCATGCACAGCACCCGCACTCCGCGCTCGAGCGTCTCGTGCACCAGCTCGGCGCCGAGCAGGCGCCGCAGCGAGGTGGCGGTGCCGCCCACCGCCACCGCGTCCTCGGCGGGCGGAGGCTCGAGCCCCTCGAAGGTGCCGGCCACGTGGCGGCGGACCTTCTCGAGCTCATCGACCGAGGGCGGATCGGAGCGCAGGTAGGCGTCGGCCAGGAAGCCGGAGCCGATCCGAAAGGAGGCCGACCACGACATCGCGCCGTCGGCTTCGCCGATGGCGATCTCCGAGGAGCCGCCGCCCACGTCGACCACCGCGATCGGGCCCTCGGCCGGCTCCAGCGAGCGTCCGCGTGGCGCCGACGAACGACAGCCGCGCCTCCTCCTCGCCCGTGAGCACGTCGAGATCCATGCCGCCCGCCTCCTGCACGGCGGCCAGCAGCTCGTGGCGGTTGGAGCGCGTTGCGAATCGCGGCCGTGGCGACGGCGAAGATGTGGTCGGCCCCCACCTCGCGCGCGCATGCGACCTGCGTGCGCACCACCTCCGCGGTCTCGGCGATCTTCTCCGGCGGTATGCCGCCGCCCGTTCTCAGGCTCTTGCCGATGCGCGTGAACGCCCTCTGGGTGACCAGCTCGCGCAGCTGCCCGTCACCCGCATCGGCCACCAGCAGCCGGGTCGTGTTGCTGCCGATGTCGATGCAGGCGCAGATCAAGCCGAATACGACCGCGCGCATCCGGCAGCCGCTCTTGGGCGACGGACGAGCAGCTCGGGATGCGACGCGTCCTCGAACTCCCGGAACAGCCCGGTGACCACGAAGGCGGTCTGCTCGCCGATGTCCACGGCATTGTCGCCGATTCGCTCGATGGCGCGAGCGATCAGCATCATGTGCATGGCCCACTCGCGCGTGTCGGGGTCGTCCCCGATGTCGAGCGCGAGCCGGAATACCTCCCGGTTGAGGCGGTCGATCTCGTCGTCCTGGCGCACGAGGTCCTGGGCCAGGGCGACGTCGCGACCGCTCGAAGGCCTGCTTGCACTGGACCACCTGCACGCGCGCCTGCGCGCCCATGCGCGCGATGTGGTCGAGCACCTGGGCGTCGGACGGCGGCTCGTGGCCGGCCAGCGGCACGAGCTTGGCGATGTTCACGCACTGGTCGCCCATGCGCTCGATGTTCTTCATCACGTGCAGCAGCGCGGCGACGATGCGCAGGTCGCCGGCCACCGGCGCCTGCAGCGCGAGCAGCGACAGGATTCCCTGCTGCACCTCGAGGTAGCGGCCGTCGATGCGGTCGTCGTCGGAGATCACCATGGCGCGAGCTCGACGTCCTGGTGCTGGACGGTCTCGAGCGCGCGGTCGAGCGCGCCGACCACGAGGTCGAGGCCGCCGAGGGCCTGCACCTCGAGCTTGGCCAGCTCCTCTTGGAAGTGAGTGCGGGTCGTGTTCGGCCAGCTAGCCGACCTTGCCGGTGACGTACGCCTCGGTGCGCGAGTCGGAGGGGTTGGTGAAGATCTTGTCGGTGTCGTCGAACTCGACCACCCGGCCCGAGCGGTGCTCCTCGTCGTCGAGCTCGACCGTGAAGAACGCGGTCTTGTCGGACACGCGCGCCGCCTGCTGCATGTTGTGGGTGACGATCACGATCGAGTACTCCTGCTTGAGCTCCATCATCAGGTCCTCGATCTTGCCCGTGGAGATGGGATCGAGTGCCGAGCAGGGCTCGTCCATGAGGATCACGTCGGGCGACGACGGCCAGGCAGCGGGCGATGCACAGGCGCTGCTGCTGGCCGCCGGACATGCCGAAGGCGTTGGTCTTGAGGCGGTCCTTGACCTCGTCCCAGAGCGCGCCCTGCTTGCAGCGCGCGCTCCACCATCTCGTCCATGTCGCCCTTCATGCCCAGCACGCGCGGGCCGAAGGCGATGTTGTCGTAGATCGACTTGGGGAACGGGTTGGGCTTCTGGAAGACCATGCCGATCCGCTTGCGCACCTCGACGGCGTCGACGTCGGGGCCGTAGAGGTCCTGGCCGTGGTAGATGACCTTGCCCTCGACGCGCGCGCCGTGGGGATCAGGTCGTTCATGCGGTTCAGGCACGCGGATCAGGGTGGACTTGCCGCAGCCCGAGGGCCCGATCAGCGCGGTGATCTCGTTCTTGCCGATGTCGAAGGTGACGCCGCGCACGGCCGGCTTGGGCGCCGTAGGAGACCTGGACGTCCTCGAGGCCGAAGATCGCCTCACGCGCCGCGTTCGAGGCGGGGCGCGCCATCCACGGCGGGCGCTCCACTGGAGTCCGTCGCCGGAGCGAACGCCGATCGCGCTGGCTCAGGCCACGCTGGTTCCTGCTCGCTCTTGTCCTGCGGCTCGGTCACCGGTTCAGGCACTTTCGCTCACCTACCACTTCTGCTCGTATCGGTTTCGTAGCCAGATCGCGACGCTGTTCATGGCCAGGAGCAGGATCATGAGCAGCAGGATGCCTGCGGCTGCGAGGGGCCGGTAGTCGTTCACGTCGTTGGACGGCCGCGAGATCCAGTCGAAGATCTGGATCGGGCATCGCGGTGAAGTCGGAGTGAGGCCGTCCGGGTTGAAGGCGATGAAGGTGGCGGCGCCGACCACGATCAGCGGGGCGGTCTCGCCGATGGCGCGCGACAGGGCGAGGATCACGCCGGTGGCGATCCCGGGCATGGCGGCGGGCAGCACCTGCTTCCAGATCGTCTGCCACTGCGTGGCGCCGAGCGCCATCGAGCCCTCGCGGATCGAGGGCGGCACCGCGCGGATGGCCTCGCGCCCGGCGATGATCACCACGGGGAGCACCAGCAGGCCGAGCGTCAGGCCGCCGGCGAGGACCACCGGACCGAGGCGACAGCGGGCCGCGCACCAGGAAGGCGAGCCCGAGGATGCCGTAGACGATCGAGGGCACCGCGGCGAGGTTCTGGATGTTCAGCTCGATGATGCGGTTGAACCACTTGGTGTCGTCGGCGTACTCCTCGAGGTAGATCGCGGTGGCCACGCCCACGGGCACGATGAAGATCGCGCACACGCCCATCAGCCAGATCGTGCCCCACAGCGCCGCCTGGATCCCCGACTGGTCCGCGCTGATCGACGAGAAGCTGGTGATGAAGTCGATGTTGAGGCGGTCGGCGCCGTCCTTGACCACGTCGTAGAGCAGGACGCCGAGCAAGAGCACCGAGATGCCGATGCAGACCAGAAGCGCGGCCCGGAAGGCGGTGTCCTTGGTGCGACGCGCGGCCGATGGCTGGCCAATCGCTTGGCCTGGGCGCTCACTCGTACACCTGCCGGTACTTGCGCACGAAGCGGATCGAGATGAGGTTGATGACCAGAGTGATGACGAACAGCGTGGTCCCACGGCGAAGATGGTCTTGTAGGCGATCGATCCGGTGGCGATGTCGCCCTTGGCCGTGGAGGCGATGAAGGCGGTCATCGTCTCCATGGACTTGAACAGGTTCAAGCCCCACTGGGGCTGCAGGCCGGCGGCGATCACCACGACCATCGTCTCGCCTACGGCACGGGAGAAGCCGAGGACGACCGACGCGACGATTCCGGACAGAGCGGCGGGAAACACCACGCGCAGGGTCGTCTGGATCTTGGCGGCGCCGAGTCCGAAGGCTCCCTCGCGCAGCGAACCTGGGGGACCGCCGACATCGAGTCCTCGGAGATCGAGGCCACGGTGGGCACGATCAGGAAGCCGATGATGATGCCGGCCGCGAGGCCGTTGAAAATGCCGACATCCGAGCCGAACAGGCCTCGCAGGATCTCCGGCGTGAAGAAGGTGAGGGCGAAGTAGCCGAACACAATCGTGGGCACGCCCGCCAGCAGCTCGAGGATCGGCTTGATCACCTTGCGCACGCGCGGGTTGCGCGTACTCGCTGAGGTAGATCGCTGCGGCCAGACCAAGCGGCACCGCCACCACCATGCCCACCAAGCTGATCAGCATCGTTCCCAGCACCAGCGGCAGCACGCCGAAGGACGCCGGCTCGAACAGAGGCGACCACTCGGTGCCGAACAGGTAGTCGCCACGCCGACTTCGCCGAAGAAGGTGATCGTCTCGCCGACGAGCGACAGGACGATGCCCGTTGTGGTCAGGACCGAGATCAGGGCGGCCAGGATCAGCAGAGCCTTGATCATGTCCTCGCCCCAGCGGCGGCGAGCCGCGCGGAGGCTGGGTGCCTCCGCGCGGCCGCGTCGCTGCGGTTGTGGAAGCGGCTTCCACCTAGCTCCCGAGCGCCGTCTTGGCCTCGTCGGCCTGGCTCTCGTTCATGCGGGACGATCTGCGATGCCTCGGCGATGGCCTGGTAGTTCTCGACCACGTAGTCGACGAACGCCTTGACCTCGGGCCGCTTGAGCGCCTTATCGCTCGGATACATGAACAGCGGGCGCGAGAGCGGCTTGTAGCTCGCCGCTCTGGATCGCATCGGAGGCGGGCTTGATGCAGCCGCTTCCGGCATCGATGCCGACCAGGTTCAGCTTGTCCTGGTTCTGCTCGTAGTAGGAGAAGCCGAAGTAGCCGAGGCCGCCCGGCTCGCCGGTAACACCCTGGACGAGCACGTTGTCGTCCTCGGAGGGCTGGTAGTCCTTGCGTGTCACGCCCTCCTCGCCGTTGATCTCGTCGGTGAAGAAGTCGAAGGTGCCCGAGTCGGTGCCGGGCCCGAACAGGCTCAGCTCGGTGTCGGGCAGCTTGGGATCGATCTCGCTCAGGTTCGTGATCTTCGAGCCCTCGTTCCATAGCTCCTTGAGCTGCTCGACCGTCATGCAGTCGACCTTGAGTCAGGGTTGGTCACCACCGAGATCCCGTCGTTGGCCACCTGGATCTCCTTGTAGGTGACGTTGTTCTTCTCGCAGATCGGGACTTCTTCGTCGTCCTTGATGGGTCGCGAGGCGTCGGAGATGTCGGTCTCGCCGGCGCAGAACTTCTCGAAGCCGCCGCCGGTACCCGAGGTCCCGACCGTGATCTTCACGTCCGGGTTCTGGGCCTGGAACTCTTCGGCTGCCGCCTGGGCGAACGGGCCGACCGTGCTCGATCCGTCGATGCGGATCTTGC
This sequence comes from uncultured Thermoleophilaceae bacterium, assembly GCA_963728155.1. Taxonomy (GTDB): domain Bacteria; phylum Actinomycetota; class Thermoleophilia; order Solirubrobacterales; family Thermoleophilaceae; genus JACVRW01. The sequence continues at coordinate 189,146 of CAVSJF010000007.1, forward strand.
CGGAGAGGTCGCCTCCCCCTCTGCCGCCGCTCGATTCTTCATCCTCGCCGCAGGCGGCGGCGCCGATCGCCAAAGCCCCGCAGGCCGCGAACGTGAGGAGCTTTCGCATGGGTCCTCTCCTTATGGTTTCGTCGTTCATGTCGGCGCGGACTCTCGACTGCGGTCAGCCGGAGTCTGTTACCGACCTGTGCCCGTCTTGTGAAAAAGGTGTGAAGCGGTATCCGAAGCCGAAATGGGTGTGGATGAAGCGGCTGCCCGGGCACGGCCTCGGCGAGCTTCTGGCGCAGCTTGCCGACGTACACGTCGACGGAGCGGTCGGCCTTGCGGTAGTGCTCGCCCCACACGACGGCGTACAGCTCGGCGCGCGACACGATGCGGCCCTGGCGCTCGGCCAGCGCCGTCAGGAGCTGGAGCTCTCGCACGGTGAGCGGCAGAGGTGTGCCCATCGCCAGCGCGGTGAACTCGTCCGGGCGGATCTCCAGGTCGCCCGCGTGTAGAACGTGACCGGCTGCGTCCATGCCCGTGGTCGCTGCTTCCATGGATGCCGAGCCTCCCAGCATCCTGCGAAAAGTCCGTTACCGCGCCGTTGCCGAGCTGTGAAGAAGCTGTAAAGCAGTCGCGTGCGCGCCCGGGGAGCCGCGTACACTCGGCTCCAGATGTCGGATATGCGTCTCGCGATTCTCGACTCCGACTCGGGATTCGTCCGCGTGCTGGTCAAGCGCGCGGGGGATCTGGGGTGGCAGTACCGGCGTCTCGAAGCTGCTCCTCGCACCGAGGACTTCATCGCCATGCGCGTGAACGCGCTGGTGGTCGACCTCACGCTGCTGGGCCCGGGAGCGTGGGAGTTCCTCGAGCGGGTCTCCGAGACGCTGCCCGGGCTGGGCATCGTGGTCTGCACCGGACGCTCGAGCGTCTCGCAACGCGTCCGCGGCCTCCGCATGGGGGCCGACGACTGGGTGACCAAGCCCTGCCACCCCGAGGAGGTGCTGGCTCGGGTCGAGGCCGTGGTCAGGCGCCGCAAGCGCGCCTCCGCGCGCGTGGACACCGGTCCGCTGGTGGCCGGGGAGCTCGAGATCAGGGCCGATCAGTTCCAGGCCTTCGTTCGCGGAACGAGCATCGATCTCACCCGGCGCGAGTTCGAGGTGCTGCAGCTGCTCGCCCAGGCCAAGGGCAAGGTGCTGCAGCGCGAGGAGATCTACCAGGCGGTCTGGGGCTACGCGATGGCCCACGGCGACCGCTCGGTCGACGTGTTCATCCGCAAGGTGCGCCAGAAGCTCGAGCAGGCGTCGCCCGACTGCGACTACATCCACACGCACTTCGGCGTGGGCTACCGCTTCGAGCCCGAAGGCCGTTCGCAGGCGCCAGGGCCGGCGCCGATCGCTCAGGACGGGCTGCCGGTGGAGCCCGGCGCCGAGTTGCTGGCGGGCGAGAGCCTCTAGCTACGCCGCGGCCACGGCGGGCCGCGCGGAGATGCCGCTTTGCAGCAACCGGCGCGGGGCGGTCGTGACCAACCTGCCGGCCACCGCCCGCGGCACTCCGGCCTCGAGCAGCGCTCGCCGCGCCCGGGCCAGGGCGGGCGGCCGAGTGGGCCCGTGAGCGTCGGAGGCGATCACGTCCACCAGTCCCTCGCGGATCAGGCGCCAGCCCGCCGCGGCGGCCTCGGCGCCGTGATCGCCGGTCAGCGACTGGGCGTTGAGCTGGGCCAGTGAGCCGGCCTCGAGCTCGCGGCGCAGCCCGCCCGCATCGTCGAGGGCGGCGTCGGCACTGCGTTCGGGGTGGGCGATCAGCACGCCGAAGCCCCGGTCGCGCAGCTCCGCGGTGGCGGCGTGAAAGGCGGCGCCGACGCCCTCGAAGGGGGCCTCGACCAGCAGCCAGCGGGCGTCGGGCGGTCCCTGCGCGAGCAGCTCGAGCTCGTACTGGCTCAGCGAACCGACCACGTCGTGCCCCAACTCCCCGCCGCAGAGGACCTCGAGGGGCAGACTGAACGCGGCCAGGACGGAGCGCAGCTCGCAGGTGCGGTGAAGGATCTCCGCGGCGTCGACCGTGCCGAGGTCGAAGCGAACGTGCGGAGTGGCCACCACGGTGTCGGTGCCCTCGGCCACCGCGGCCCGTGCCAGGTAGAGGCTCTCCGAGAGATCGGCGGGGCCGTCGTCGATGCCGGGCAGGAGATGGAAATGCAGGTCGGCTGACTTCATCACCTCCAGCTTCGGCACGCGACGGGCGGACCCGGTGACCTACCTGTAAACGCCGTGTTTAGCGCCGGTGAAGCCGGTTGCCATACTTCGCCGCCGCGATGTCGAATCAACAGCGAATTGCTCTGATCGTCGCTGCCCTGGTCGTCGCGGTCGTCGCCTTTGTGATCGCTTGGCCCGGCAATGACGACGAGCCCGACGGCGCCGAATTCTCCCCGGCGCAGACTGAGACCAGCGGCGACTCCGCCCAGCCGCAGGCGACCACGGACACCGAGCCGCCTGAGCCGCCCAAGCCGAAGGTCACCCGGATCAACATCAAGGGTGGGGCGGTGGCCGGCGGCGCCAAGACGATCGACGTGAAGAAGGGCGACACCGTACGGATCGTCGTAACCGCTGACGCGCCCGATGACATTCATCTGCACGGATATGACATCGAGCGCGAAGTGGCGCCGGGACAACCCGGGCGCTTCCGCTTCAAGGCCAACGCCGAAGGGGCGTTCGAGATCGAGAGCCACGTCGCCGAGGACGCCGGCCTCGACGCGCTGGTCGCCCGCCTGGTCGTCTCGCCTTCGTGATCATCATCGCCCACGGGCTCGTGGCCCGATCCGATCTCCCCATCCCGGAGTGGCTCTTCGGCTGGGCGGCGGCGATGGTGCTCGTGGTTTCCTTCGTCGCCCTGGCCGTGCTGTGGCCCGAGCCGAAGCTTCAGACCGAGCACTGGCGTCCATTGCCGGGCGGGGTCGGGCGAGTGCTGGCGTCACGCCCGCTCGAGATCCTCTGCGGGGCCATCGGCGCTGGGCTGCTGCTGGTGCTCGTGTACGCCGGCCTGTGGGGCACGCAGAGCTCGACGGCCAACCTCGCGCCGACCTTCGTCTACGTGATCTTCTGGCTGGCCCTGGTGCCCGCCAGCGTGCTGTTCGGCGACGTGTTCAGGGCCTTCAACCCGTGGCGCGCCATCGGCCGGGTGGTGGGCTGGGTGGCGGCCAAGGCGTCACCCGGGGGCCTACCCGCCCCGCTGGCGTACCCGGAGCGCGTGGGTCACTGGCCCGCCGCGGCGGGGATCTTTGCCTTCGCGGTGATGGAGCTGGTGGTGTCGAACGGCGACCAGCCCCAGACCGTGGCCATCGCCGCGCTCGTCTACTCGGCGCTGACCTTCGTGGCCATGGCCCTCTACGGGGTCGAGACCTGGATCACCCGGGGCGAGGCCTACTCGGTCTACTTCAACCTCTTCTCGCGGCTGTCGCCGGTGGAGACACGCGACGGTGTCGTAGGCCTGCGCCGGCCCCTGAGCGGGCTCGCCGACCTCAAGGCCGGCGCAGGCACCGTGCCCCTGCTGGCGGTGATGATCGGCTCGGTCACCTTCGACGGCGCCGCCGAGGCGCCGGTCTGGACGGGCATCGCCCCGGACATCGCGCGCTTCTGGCAAGACGTCGGCCTCTCGCCCCAGAACGCGCTCGAGCTGACCTTCCTGATCGGGTTGGTCGCCGCGATCTTGCTCGTCTACGGCTTCTACCGGCTCGGGATCCTCGGAGCGCAGAGCGTCGGCGGGGGCTTCACCACCCAGCGGCTGGCCCGCGCGTTCGTGCACACGCTCGTGCCGATCGCGCTGGCCTACGTGTCCGCGCACTACTTCACCCTGCTGCTCTTCCAGGGCCAGGCCGTCGGCTTCCTGGCCTCCGACCCGCTGGGCGACGGCTCGAACCTGTTCGGCACCTCGGACAGCCAGATCGACTACACGCTGGTGGGCGCGAACGCGACCTGGTACTGGCAGGTGGGCTTCATCGTCACCGGGCACGTGGCCGGCCTGACGCTGGCTCACGATCGCGCGCTGGCGCTCTACGACAAGGCTCGCCTGGCCGTGCGCTCGCAGTACTGGATGCTCGCGGTGATGGTGGGCTTCACGAGCCTTGCTCTGTGGCTGCTCTCGCAGGCCAACGCCTGACGCTTAGAGGCTGTCTCTCAGTACTTCCCGATGATCTCCGTGTTCGCGTCGCGCGGCGGGCGGTCGTAGTTCTCGTGGGGCGGGCGCTTGGGCAGCTCGATCGGATCGGGCAGCACGTCCTTGTACTCGATGCTGTCGAGCACGTGTCCGATGCAGTTGAGGCGGGCCCTGCGCTTGTCGTCTGACTCGACCGTGAACCACGGAGCCTCGGGCGTGTGGGTGTAGCGGAACATCTCGTCCTTGGCCCGCGAGTAGTCGACCCACATGTCGCGCGACTCGAGATCCATCGGGCTGAGCTTCCAGCGCTTGGTGGGATCCGCGGCGCGGTCCTGAAAGCGCCGCTCCTGCTCCTCGTCGCTGACCGAGAACCAGTACTTGCGAAGCAGGATCCCGTCGCGGACGAGCATCCGCTCGAGCTCCGGGCAGGTGTGCATGAAGTCGAAGTACTCGTCGTCGCTGCAGAAGCCCATCACCCGCTCGACGCCGGCCCGGTTGTACCAGGAGCGGTCGAACAGGACGATCTCTCCCGCGGCGGGCAGATGCTCGATGTAGCGCTGGAAGTACCACTGCGTCTTCTCGGTCTCGCTCGGCGTTCCCAGCGCCACCACGCGGGCGCCGCGCGGGTTGAGCGGCTCGAGGATCCGCTTGATGGTGCCGCCCTTGCCGGCGGCGTCGCGACCCTCGAACACCAGCACCACTCGCAGGCCGGCGTGCTTGACCCAGTGCTGAAGCTTCACCAGCTCGAGCTGGAGGCGCTCCAGCTCCTTCTCGTACTTCTTCTTCTTGAGCTTCGAGGGGGAGGCCTCCCCGTCCTCGAGCTCGCCCGGCGCCGGCGTTTGCTTGCTCATGCTCCTAGATGTGCCCAGCCTGCGCGGCCTGGCAACATTGACCGGGATGATCCTCATCGCGCACGCCGGCCACGTGCTCACCACGATCGCCTACTTCGTCCCGGTGGTGGGGTTCCTGGTTTGGCTGGCCGTGACTCAGATCAGGGAGCGGCGCCGGGCTCAGCGCCCGCCCACGTAGCGCCCGATCCGGGTTCTCTGCTCGAACTTGAACTGGGCATCGGGGTCGACCCTCGTGCCGCCGCAGCCCTCCGGTCCGGAAAAGGTGGACGGGTCCTGGAGCAACTCGGTGGCACGCTGGCGGATCTCGCGGTCGATGTCGAACGGGATCTCGCCGATCGAGTCGACCTCGCCGAGGCGCCGGATGAAGTCCTGGCGCAGCTTGCGCATCACGCAGCTCTGGTCGATGCGCACGTCGTCGGGGAACCTGTTCTCGGTCCACAGAAGCCGCCGGCCGGTGGGGTCCCACGCGAACTCGGGAACGATCCAGCCCTGGGTGCCCGAGCGTGTCAGGCGCCGCGGCCGCCCGACCGCCCGGACCGACCTGCGCCCGGGCGTCCAGCGAAGGCGCTGGTCGTAGAGGTCGGTGGCCTGGTTGAGCCGCGGCTGCAGGAAGCTGTCGCTGAACACGGACAGGATGAGCAGATAGTCGAAGCGGGCCGGCAGGTCCAGGAAGGTCGAGAGCCGGATCCAGTTGTCGTGGGCTCCGCGGAGGTCACGCGTGGACATGAAGATCACCCTTTTCATGTCCGGGGTGAAGATGGCCTGCTCGTCCCACGCCGGGTTGCGAGTGAGCCGCGACGGCCGGCAGCGCCCGCGGTCGGGGTCGGGCAGGCGGCAGAAGAACAGCTCGGGATTGATTGCGTTGTCGACGGTCTCGGTGTAGAGAAAGCCCGACCCGTCCGGGGCCCACCACTGCGTCTCATACCAGTGCCCGTTGCCGGGCCTCACCACGTGCTCGCCGGCGAGGCGCGGCCCGCCGGGCGCGTCGGGCACGAAACGGGCCACGCGCACGTCCGACTTGCCGGTGCCCTTCTCGTCCGGATTCCAGTTGAGCGCCGTCCACACGATGTGGCGCCCGTCAGGCGACCAGTAGGCGTGGAAGTTGTCGTTGAACTCGGTGCTCTTGGTGAGGTTGGTGCGCCGCTTGCCGTCTCGCGTCATCACCCAGACGTCGGAGCCGATGCCGCCGAAGCCCGCGCCCCCCAGCCGGATCTGATGCCCGTTCCAAGAGTGGAACAGGATCCATTTGCCGCCCCCGGGCTGAGCCACCGGAACCTGGTTGGGCCCCTCGAGCCCGCAGGTCAGGCACTTTCTGCGCTTGCCGGCGAGGGTCGAGCGGTGGATCTGGATCTGCCCGTCCGAATCGAGGTCGCGCAGGAAGGGGTCGTGGAACACCACGTTCGTGCGATCGAGCCAATCGGGCGCCTGACCCAGCAGGTAGCCGTTGCGCTCGATCTCGAAAGTCTCCGCCACGGCCGGCGCGGCCGCGGCGCCGATTGCCGCCACCAGCGCGACCAGAGCGCCCACCAACCTCTTCACATGACCCTCCCTAAGTACGTATAGCGATATTACTGGCTACAGAGGTTACGGAAAGCCTGGGTGGCGGCGCCGAGCAGGCGCTCGGAGCGCTCGCCGGGCGCGTAGTACAGCACCCGGGCCCCTTCGCGGCGGGTGTCGAGCCAGCCGGCCTCGCGCAGTTGACGCACGTGGGCGCTGATCGTGGGCTGGGAGAGGCCGAACATAGTGGTGAGGTCGCCGACGCTGAGCGGCTCCTTGGCCAAGAAGGAGAGGATGGCCAGGCGGGTGGGATCGGAGATCACCTTGAGGCCGACGGCCAGCGGCTCGGCGGTGGCGCGAACGCGGTCCACCGGCCGGTCCTCCAGCGGCACGCCGATCACCACCGTGCCCGGCGGTAGGTCGACCACGAAGCCGCCGCCGCCGGCGAAGAAGAGCGGCACCACCACCAGCCGCCCCTGGGCCTGCGCGGCGTCGATCAGCGGTGCGAAGGCCTCCCAGCGGCCCATGTGCCCCACCGGCAGGTGGGCGCGTGGATCATCGCCCGCCTCCAGGCGCTGCTGCCACACGCCCCGGCTGCGAGTGACCGCGGTCAGTCCCGAGTCGGCCCAGAGCGGCGACATCGCAGCCCAGGTCTCGGTCAGCAGCTTTTGGTAGGTCTCCCGCAGCGGCGGCTCAGCCGCCAGGCGCTTGAGCCGCTCGACCACCGCCGCCCGCTCCTGCGGATCCTCCGAGGTCAGGCCCACGTCCCCCAGCTCGTGATTGGCCGCGGCGTCGAAGTCCCCCAACAGGCCGTCCACGCCGTCGGCGTAGAGCTCGTCGACCCGCAGCGCGAGGATGAGGAGGTCGCAGTAGGAGGCGGCGCCGTCGCCCCAGAAACCGGCGATCGCCTCGCGCAGCTCGTGACCCTGGCCGAGCACATCGCCGAGCGGCCCACCGCTCAGTGCCGGCGAATGGGCCTGGACGAGCACGCAGAACAGCTCCATCGCCGCCGAGGTGCGCGCGCTCGCCACCCCCGGCAGCGCCTCCGGCCGCAAGGACGCCTGGAAGGGCACGCCGACCACGGTACCAACCCCCTCAGGCGGTCAAACGCCGATAGGCATCGGCCTCTAGCCGAGGAGCCGGCCCGACTTCCCGTCGGGCTGCACCAGCACCGCGTTCGCCGCGTCGGTGCCGCCGAAGTCGATCGCCCTCTTGCCGTCGCCGGAGAAGCTCGTGTCGAGGTCACCAGGGTTGGCCATGCGGCGACCATACCGGCGGGTGCACTGCCGCGACGGCCTGCTGCCCGGCTAGGCTTGCCGGGTGGCCATAGATCAGCGCTCGGAGGGGTTGCGCCTCCTCGAGGGGGCGCAGTGGGCTGCCGCACGCGACGTCTTCTCGGCCGCCCTCGAAGAACAGGAGACACCCGAAGCCCTCGACGGCATCGGGCTCGCGCTCTTCTTCCTCGGGAGCATCGAGGAGGGGATCGCCGCCCGTGGGCGCGCGTTCGAGGAATACGTCCGGGCCGGACGGTGCGACGAGGCCGCCCGGGTGGGCGTGTGGGTGTCCCATCAGTACCTGCTCTCCGGCCGCGCGTCGGCCGCGCGCGGCTGGCTTGCGCGCGCCGCGCGCGCGGTGGAGGACGCCGAGTGCGACGGTCAGGGCTGGGTGGAGATCGAGCGGGCGCGCCACGCGGAGAGCCTCGACGAGTGCGCGAGCCCACACGCGCCGGGCCATGGCCATCGCGCGCGACTCCGGCAACGGCGACCTGGAGGTCTACGCGCTCAGCCTGCTCGGGTTGACCGAGGTCAACGCCGGCCGCCTCGACGCCGGCATGCAGCTGCTCGAGGAGGCGATGGCCGCGGCGTCCGCGGGACGCATCCGCAACGTGCACACGCTCGCCGAGGCCTACTGCAACCTGATCATGGCCTCGCACCAACGCGGGCGACTGGGACCGCGCTGCCGAATGGTGCGAGATGGTGGACGATTTCGCGCGCGAGCACCGGCACCGTGCCGCTGCTCGGCGTCCTGCCGCACCATCCACGCCGACGTCCTGGTCGCCCGGGGCCGCTGGCCCGAGGCCGAGCAGGCGCTCGAGAGCGCGCTGGAGACCCACGCCGGCTTCGTGCCCGCGATGGGCGCTCCCACCCTGGCGAGCATGGCCGAGCTGCGCGTTCTGCAGGGGCGGCTCGCGGAGGCCGAGCAGCTGCTCGCGGGACGCGAGGAGCACCCGTCGTCGCTGTGCGCCCTGGCTCGCCTGCGCATCGCCGACGGCCGGCCGCAGGTGGCGGCCGCGCTGCTGGAGCGCGCGCTCGGCGGCGCCGAGGGCGACGCGATCCGCACGACGCAGCTGCTCGCCCCGCTCGCGGAGGCCCGCCTCGCCTGCGGCGACCTCGAGGGCGCGCGGCGTGGCCGTCGCCCGGCTGGCCGAGCTCGCCGAGGCTTCCGGCATCCGGTTGGTCGAGGCGCGCGCGGAGCTCGCCGCTGCACAGCTGAGCCTTGCGGCCGGGCGCCCCGAGGACGCAGCGGAGCCCGCGCGCCGCGCACTCGCCGCCTTTGCCCGCCTCGGGATGCCCCTGCACGTGGGCGAGGCGCGGCTCGCGCTCGCCCGCGCGCTGGTGACGGGCGCCCCGGAGGTCGCCGGCGACGAGGCCCGCACCGCGCTGGCCGCCTTCCGCCAGCTCGGGGCGTCGCGGGCCATGGACGCCGCCGCTGCGGTGCTGCGCGAGCTGGGCGAGGCGACGGGCGCGCGGCCGCGCAGCCAGGGGGAGCTGACGGCGCGCGAGACCGAGGTGCTGGGGTTGCTCGAGCTGGGAATGTCCAACGCCCGGATCGCCCAGACGCTGGTGATCACCGAGAAGACCGCCGGCCACCACGTGAGCCACATCCTCTCCAAGCTCGGGCGTGCGCAACCGGGCCGAGGCGGCCGCCTACGCCGCGGCGACGAATAGGGAGTTCTCCCGATGTATCGCCGCGACCGGCCCCATAGCGTGGCGTTCGCACCGGCGAAATGAGGAGGATGCATGCCGTTGCAAGCGCTGACGCGGAACTGAAGGGCCGTCACCGCAAGATGTGGGCGTCGGGGGACTACCCCTCGATGGTCGAGACCTTCCTGCTGCCGCTCGGGCCGCGGCTGGTCGATGCGTGCGGCATCGACGCCGGGTACTCGGGTGCTCGACGTGGCGGCGGGCACCGGCAACGCGTCGATCCCCGCGGCGCAGCGCGGCGCCAAGGTGACCGCGAGCGACCTGACGCCCGAGCTGCTCGCGGCCGGGCGCGCGACCGCCGAGGCCGCAGGGGCTCGAGCTCGACTGGGTGGAGGCCGACGCGGAGAACCTCCCGTTCGAGGACGAGTCCTTCGACGTGGTGATGTCCTGCATCGGGGCGATGTTCGCTCCCCATCACCAGGCCGTCGCGGACGAGATGGTGCGCGTGTGCCGTCCCGGCGGCACGATCGGCCTGCTGAGCTGGACCCCCGAGGGCATGTTGGGAGCGCTGTTCAGGACGATCGGGCCGTTCGCGCCGCCGCCGCCGGCCGGCGCGCAGCCCCCGCCCCTGTGGGGCAGCGAGGAGCACCTGCGCGGGCTCTTCGGCGGCCGGGTCGACTGGAGCACCTTGGAGCGCGAGGATCTCGAGATCACGGCGTTCGAGCGCGCGCGCGACTACGGCGAGCACTTCAAGGCCCGCTACGGCCCGACGATCGCCGCCCGCGCGAACGCGGAGAAGAACGGCCGCGCGGACGAGTTCGACCAGGCGCTCGACGCGTTCTGCGACGAGTGGAACCGCGGCGCTCCCGAGCGCGCGCGGTTCGAGAAGGAGTATCTGGTGGCGGTGGGTACCCGCTAGGCGAGGTAGCGCCGCTCGAGCTCGCTATCGACGCCGCGCCGGCGGGCGACGCGGGCCAGCAGCACCATGATCCGTTCGATCACGGCGTAGGCGCCGGGCAGTCGCAGCTGCCCCATCTCGAGAATCAGCGCGGTGTGAAGCGGGTTACGGGGCACGCCGTTCTTGAGCACGCGGCCGTCCGCGGCCAGCCCGTAGGTGATCTGCAGGCCTTTCTCGAAGCCCGGGCTGCCGGGGCGCAGCTCGACGTGGGCGACGCTGCGCTGATCGCCCGGATTGCTCCAGGCGTGCAGGCTGCCGGGAGCCGCGACCGCCTCGTCGCCCGGCCCGAGCTGGTGGCGGACGCCGTCGATCTCGACGGTGAGCCGGCCCTCGAGCACCTCGAAGCGTTCGCTGTAGCGAGGTGGTAGTGCGGGTCACCTTCCCGCCGGGAGCCACCTCGAGCTCGACCAGGGTCCGCGCGCCGCCGGTCTCCACGCTGGTCTCCAGGAACGTGGCTGCGTCGCGCTGGACGGGGTTGTAGACCCTGCGCGACCTACGGTCGGTGGCGGATGCATTCATCTGCATCTCCAATGACTCGCCCGAGCCGAACGATTCCCGGCTCGGCGCCTCGTCCTGGATCTCGAGGCCGCCTCAGGCGCTCCTCTTCGGCGCGCGTAAAACGGCCCACGGCAATCACAAGCACCTAGCAGCTATCGCAGGATCCAGCCTGGCCGCGGCCGCGGCCGCGGTCGCGTTCGCGGCGTGCGGCGGCATCGCGACCAAGGGGGCCGACATCGGTGCGGGGGGTCCCGAATCCGCGCCCGCCAACCGCGGTCTGCCGCAGGGCAGCGAGCCGGTCAACCTCGACCCGGCGGACTTCTCGATCCGGATCGACAACCCGTACTGGCCGATGCGCCCGGCAGCCGATGGGTCTACACCGAGACTGACGCCCAGGGCACCAAGCAGAAGGTGGTGGTCACGGTCACACACAAGACCAAGACGGTCGCCAACGGTGTGAAGGCCCGCGTGATCCGGGACGTCGTCACCGAGAACGGCACGCCGGTCGAGATCACCGACGACTGGTACGCGCAGGACACGGCCGGAAACATCTGGTACCTCGGTGAGTCCGTGCGCAACTACGAGCACGGTGAGCTCGTCGACCGCGCCGGCTCGTTCGAGGCCGGCGTCGATGGCGCACAGGCCGGCGTGGCCATGCCCGCCGATCCGGTGCCCGGGCTTTCCTATCGCCAGGAGTACTACAGAGGCCAGGCCGAGGACAGGGCTGCGATCGTCACCCTCGGGGAGGAGCAGGTGGAGGTGCCGTTCGGCTACTTCACGGCCGTGCTGATGACACGCGACCTCGTTCCGACCGAGCCCAGGGTTCAGGAACTAAGTTCTACGCCCGGGGTATCGGACCCGTGCTCAGCATGCACACCGACGGCCCCGGCGGCAGGGCCGCGCTGGTCAGCTACACCTTCTCAGGGTCATCCCAGCTTCCCGTCATAGCTTCTCGATGAGAGTCAAACCCGATACGAGGAGTCGAAAGAGATGAGGAACAAGATCAAGGGAGCAGTCGTCGCGGCCGTGGCCATCGTGGCGCTGGCCCTCGGCGGAGCGGCGATCGCCGGAGCGGCCGGCGGCGACGATGACAAGACCGACGAGCCGATCGCGGGCCAGGCGCTCGAGCGTGTCGAAGCCGCTGCGCTGGCGGAAACCGGCGGCGGCAAGGTGACGGAGACCGAGGCCGGCGACGAGGAAGGCGCCTACGAGGTCGAGGTGACCCGCGGCGACGGCAGCCAGGTCGACGTCCATCTGGACAAGAGCTTCAACGTTCTCAGCCAGGCCGACGACAACGATCAGGGCGGCGAGGACGACAGCGGCGACCGAGACTGATCTGCTCGCCCACAGTTCCCAAAAGGAGTTCCGGCAGGCGGCCCCGAACGGCCGCCTGCGCTCAGAACTATTCCCGGATCGGCGCCCGTCCTGGATCTCGAGCGGCGTGATCGGCACGCCGTCGCTCCACCTTCCGTTGAAGCGATGCCCGCGCGTGTCGCCGAGCCCGTACCGGCACCACTTCCCTGCGTAGGCGCAGGTTCGGAGCGCGTCCCAGGACTTCCAGCAGAAGCTCCAGTCGTAGGCGTCGGCGTCGCCTTTCCGCGCGGCGCACACGCCGTGCGGGGCGCTGAGTGCCGGGGTCCCGTGGGCGTCGGGCCGAGTGAGCACGAGGTCCTTGTTGCGTTTCGGGATGTGCCCGAGCTTCGGGAAGATCGCGTTGCAGCTGCTGTCCGCCTTGTTGGGCTCCGAGATCACGCCCTCGCCGCTCGAGTGGCACTGAAGCTTCACCGTCGCCGGGATCCCACGCAGCGAGTCGTCCACCGCAGGCTCGTCGAACCCGACGAGGCCGCCGTCGTGCGGATCCTCGAGCCAGATGGCCCGCGGCTTCGGCAGATCCAGGCTTCGGTGTCGGTTGGCGAGGTTCGCCGTGATGACCCCGCCGAAGGAGAAGCCGAAGTAGCTCGTCCTGCGGAGGTCCGGCGGTACGCGACTGGGGCGAGTGCGCAGGTGGGCGAGCGCCCCGTGGATGCCCCTCACCGCCGAATTGATGCAGGGCTCGACTTCGAACGGACCCGGGCACGGGACCGCGGTATCGGTCTGCCAGCGCGGGTAGATCACCACGCTGCCCTTGCGCACGGTGTGCCGGATGAACTCGTACATCTGGTCGTAGCCGGCGAACTCGTAGTAGCCGTGCACCACGATGGCGAGTGGCGCCCGTCGCGGCCGCGGACGGACCGGCTCGAAGGCGTACCAAGCGTCGGCCCCGGCGCCGCCCGAGCTCACCCGCCAGCCCTGGTGCGCGTAGTCACTGCCCCCCGGCCCCGACTTGGGCTGGGACGGCTGGGTCACGGCGGCCGACGCCTCGGTGGCCGTCAGCAGCGCCAGCGCGGCCACCGCGACGGCGGCCACGCGGCGACTCATCCGGGCCCCGGCGCGAACTGCGGCAGTTGTGATGGGTTGCGACACGTGGGAGCCCCCTGTGCTCGCTGCTCGCGCATCTCGGGGTGGTCGCCCGGGCGCGCGTTGGTACGGCCGTGATCTAGTCGGGCGGAGCTCCGGCCTGGGCCATGATGCGTCCGGCGTGATCGGGGCCGAAGAACTCCTGTGCGGGGAGGGTGCCCGCCATGACGCTCACGAAGCCATCCATGGCCGCCTGGTTGCCCTGCATCGCGCCGATGAGCTGCGGCATTGCGGGGGAGGTGGCTCGAGTGTTGCGAAGTCGCAGGTGAAGTCGTAGATCGGCTGTGCTTCCTGGTCTCGGGCGCGCTGGTAGTCGCCATCGCCTCCTCGTACGGGCGCCGCCCGGCGGATGCGTTATCGAGTCCGACGCCACCGCCTCTGCGTCACGGAAGGCGTCGGTGATTCCGAACGCGGTGATTGGGTGCTTGGGGTAGCCGGCGTCCCCGACGAGCGTCCATCCAGGACCGTAGGGCTTGCAGAAGAAGCCCGGCAGGTCTCCCGTGCCCACGAATCGCGTCTCGCGCTTGGCGCCGTGGATCGCTCGGCGAAATCTGGGGCGAGCTCGAAGGACTGCATGTAGGTGCCCTCGATGTCCCTGCGGTTGGCTTTGAACTGGGACTGCGGCCAGCCCTGCACTACGCAGGTGCAGGTCGTCGTGAGTCGGAATGGCCGCCCAGCCGCGCCCGTTCTCGGCCCGGATGTGGACGTCAAAGGCATCCGTCGGGAGCCCGCTCCAGTAGGCGTAGTAGGACGGTGCGAGCCCCGGCATCTCGTTGTATCGCTCGGGCTGCACGGCCTTTGCCAGCAGCGAGTGCTTGCCGTCCGCTCCAATCACCACCCGCGCTCGTTCGCTGACCGGAGCGCCGCCCTTGGCGTGGCCGCGGATACCCATGACCCGCCCGTCCTCGAGCAGCACCTCCTCGACCGTGAAGCCCTCGCGCAGCTCCGCCCCGGCGGCCACGGCCGCCTCCACCAACAGAGCGTCGAGCACGATCCGCCGGGGACCGAAGGCCACCGACTCGCCATTCGCCGGGAGAGGAGATCCTGCGATCGTGACCGGTCCGAAGTCAAACGAGTACCTGCTGATCGGCGGACAGTTCGTCGCCTCTAGTCGCTCGAGGATGCCCCAACGGGCAAGCGCGGCCACTGCGGGCGGATGCACCAGGTGCGTGGACATCGCGTCGCTCGGAAACCTGGCTTTATCGACCAGCAAGACCCGGTAGCCCTTTCGCGCCAACAACATCGCGGCGGGCGACCCTGCGCAGCGCGCTCCCACGACGATCGCGTCGTAATTCCCACTGACCTGACAGCCCCCGAGTTCGTGATCGCGTCGACCGTCTCACCCCGCCGCGGCCCGTGTCAACCTGTCCACAACACGGGTCACTGACTTGTAAGGGCGAAGAGTGCTTCCGCGAAGGCTGCCGTGACTAGCGCAACGAACGACAACCAGCGCCTCGCCCGGAGCCGCTCCACTCCTCCCGCTTGAAGAGCCCTTCGATCGCCGGCCTCGGCCGACGCGAAAACTGGCCACCTTTTCGCCACGTTTTGTTGCGGCACGCAGCCGATCGATGCGGCCAGCTGCGGAGGGGGCAGCGAGCCTCCCCTGGGCGTTTCCCCTGCTACTGCGGCAATGCGCGGCAAAGACGAACGCGAGCGACGGGACTCGAACCCGCGACCTCCGGCGTGACAGGCCGGCGCTCTAACCAGCTGAGCTACGCCCGCTTGAAGCGAGATCGAGCATAGCGGCCACCCGGGGAGGCCCCCTCGGTCGCCCCGATCGGCGAAGATGAGCGGGACTGGGCGACCCGCACGGAGGATCTCATGCGCTACCGCGATCACCTGCCTCAACTCGATGGGGGCCTGTTCCTGACCGATGCCGGCCTGGAGACCGAACTGGTCTTCCACGACGGTCTCGACCTGCCGCGTTCGCGGCCTTCGACGTGTTCAAGGACGAGGCGGGGACCGATCGGCTGCGGCGCTACTACCGCCAGTTCGCGGCGCTGGCCCGCGACCGTGGGGTGGGCCTGGTACTGGAGAGCCCGACCTGGCGGGCCAGCCCGCGCTGGGCGCGCGAGATCGGCTACTCCGACGCTCAGCTCGACCAGCTCAACCGCAAGGCGATCGCTCTCATGGAGGAGGTGCGCGAGGAGTACGAGTCGCCCGACACGCCCGTCGTGATCTCCGGGCAGCTCGGCCCGCAGGACGACGGCTACAACCCCGCGGAAATGCTGACGGCCGACGCGGCGCAGAGCTACCACGCGACGCAGATCGACACCTTCGCCGACACGGCGGCGGACATGGTCACGGCGCTGACGATGACCTACGCCGACGAGGCGGTGGGCATCACAAGGGCCGCGGCCGCGGCCGGGCTGCCGGTGGCCCTCTCCTTCACCGTGGAGACCGACGGCCGCCTGCCGAACGGCCAGGCGCTGGGGGAGTCGATCGGCGAGGTCGACGAGGCCACGGACGCGGGACCCGTCTACTACATGATCAACTGCGCCCATCCGACCCACTTCGCGGGGCCTCGCCGGCGACGAGCCCTGGGTCGCGCGCGTCCGCGGCCTGCGCGCCAACGCCTCGACGCGCAGCCACGCGGAGCTCGACGAGGCCACCGAGCTGGACGAGGGCGACCCGGTCGACCTCGGCGCGCGTTACCGCGACCTACGGGACAAGCTCCCGCAGCTCACCGTCCTGGGCGGCTGCTGCGGCACGGACTTTCGCCACGTCGAGCGGATCGCCCAGACCTGGCTGTCCGGGCAGCCCGCCTAGACGGCACCGCCCGCGACCGGCGGGGCGGTCGGTCCTCGGCCTCGGCGTCGGGGTGCTCGCGGGCGAGGTACTCCTCGATGTTCTCCGGATTGTCGGCGTTGCGCTGCGCGACGGCCAGAAGGTCGGACATGGTCACCTCCTCGGTCTGCTCCTTGAGGAACCACTGCATGAAGCCCTCGCTCTGGTAGTCGCCCTCCTCGCGGGCCACTCCGGTCAGCGCGCTGATCTGCCCGGTCACACGCTTCTCCTGCTCAAGGGCGATCACCACCGGAGCCACCAGGTCCGCGAAGTCGCTGACCGGGGCCACCACGCCGGGGATGACGGGGGTGGCGTCGGAGTCGACCAGGTACTGGACCATCATCAGCGCGTGGTTTCGCTCCTCGAGGGCCTGGGCGTAGAAGAAGGCGGCCAGGCGCGGCAGGGTGCGAACGTCGTAGAAGACCGCGTTGGTCACGTACTGTTGCGCCGCCGCGAACTCGTAGCCGACCTGCTCGTTGAGTAGGTCGACGAAGGTTACTGCCAACCGGGCTCCCTTCCGACTTTCTAGGACTTGGCGTTCTTGCCGAAGCGCTTCGGACAGCGCCGGCAGCGCTTCTTCGACTTACAACACTTACTCTTGGGCTTGGTCTGCTTGGCCATCCTACCCGCCCCGCTGAGCGGCGCCGTTAGGGTAGCCTAATTCCGATGAGTACCGGTCTCGACTCCAGCGCACTGGTGGTGGTGGATCTTCAGCGCGGCTTCGAGGACCTCCGCCACTGGAGCCCCACCGGGCGGCGCAACAACCCGCGGTGTGAGGCCAACGTCGCCGCACTGGTCGAGGAGTGGAGGAAACGCGGTCGGCCGATCGTGTTCGTCCGTCACGACTCCACCGAGCCGGGCTCGCCACTCGAGCCCGGACAGCAGGGCAACGAGTTCAGGCCCGAGCTGACGGGGGAGCCCGATCTGCTGGTGACCAAGGAGACGAACTCCGCGTTCTACGGCGAGCCCGACCTGCACGCCTGGCTACAGGCGCCGTTCGCTGACCGGTTTCGCGGTGTGTGGCATCCAGACCAACCACTGCGTGGAGACCACTGCCCGCATGGGCGGGAACCTCGGCTACGACGTGGCGTTCGTGGCCGACGCCTGCCACACCTTCGACCGGCTGGGCCCCGACGGCGAGCTCGTGACGGCTGACGAGCTCACCGGGCGACGCTCGCCAGCCTGCACGGCGAGTTCGCCACGGTGGTGCGGACGGCCGACCTGGCTGCCGGCTGACGGCCCTACTCGCAGAACGCGATGCGCGGGACGCCGATCAGATGACCCGCTTCGTGCCGACGTCCACGCGAACTGGAGCTGCCGCCGCCGTTCTTGGGCACCCGCACGAGCCAGATCTGAAGAGCCTGCGCCGTGTCTTGTCGACCTTGGCCTTGGGGAAGGCCGCCCTGACTGCCGCGAGCTTCGCCCGACGCCGACTCCGCGCGTCCTCGCGCCACCGCGGAGGCGATGCCGCCGACCCGGCGCGGCTCGGTCAGCGTGAAGTCGACGGAGCCCTTGAGCGGGGCCTTCAGCCGGCGCCGAGCGGGCGCTCGGGCCGCCGAGCTCGCAGCCGCGGCGAATCACGCCGACCAGACCCGGCCGGCGGAGCTGTATGTAGCGCTTGCCGAGCTTGACGCCGCCCACGCCGGCGGGGTGATGCTGCTTGGGCGCGGCCGCCATCTCGGCCGGCACCGCGCCGGAGCCGACAACCGCGGCCGCGACCAGCACGACGGTGGCGGTGGTAACGAACGTGCGAATCCGGCGGTTGGTGGTCATGTGCGCAAGCTAACGCGTCCCGCGGATCGCTGCAGGGATTTCTCAGTCGAGCAGCCGGTTCCCGCGGTGGCGCCCGAAGGTCTCCGAGTAGCGGGAGCACACGCGCTCCATGCTCGCCTCCTCGCGAGGAGCCCGAAGACCGTGCCCGGGAAGTCCATGGCTTCCTGCACCTTCCAGAGCTCGTCGTGGGCTCCGGGTGGAAACGCTCCGTTCACGTGAGCGTGCGGGCCCACGAGCACGTGGTCGCCGAGCATCGCGGGCTGGTAACGCGTCCGCGCACCAGTGCGTTCTCCATCACGATGCAGCGCTCGCCCACCTGGAAAAGCCGCTCTCCGCCGTGAGAACCGCGCCGAAGAGGATGCGGCTGTCGGCGCCCACCCGAACGTCGCCGCACAACACGGCGGTCGGCGCGACGTACGCCGAGTCGGCTACCTGTGGCCGCTTGCCCTCGTGCTCGAACAACATGGCGTCTCATCCTAGGTCGCGGCGGGCGTCAGATAGCGTCCCGCCGATGGAGCTTCAGGGCGCAACCGTATTGCTCACCGGCGCCAGCGGCGGCATAGGGCGCGCGATCGCCCGGGTGCTCGATGCCCGCGGAGCGAGAGTGCTCCTCAGCGGGCGCCGTGAGGACGTGCTGGAGGAGATCCGGGCGGACCTGGGCGGACGTCCGGAGGCTCTGCCGGCTGACCTCTCCGATCGGTCCGCTGTGGCTGCGCTCGCGGAGCGGGCAGGGCAGGTGGACGTGCTGGTGGCCAACGCCGCGCTACCCGCGAGCGGCCGGGCGGAGCGCTTCTCGGCCGAGCAGATCGACGCCGCGCTCGACGTGAACCTGAGGGCACCGATTCAGCTCACGCGCGCACTGGTACCGGGCATGCTCGAGCGCCGCCGCGGCCATCTGCTCTACGTGTCCTCGCTGTCGGGGAAGGTGGCCTCGCCGCGGGGGGCGCTCTACTCGGCGACCAAGTTCGGCCTGCGCGGCTACGCGGCCGGGCTGCGCCAGGACGTGGAGCCCCGGGGCGTGGGGGTGAGCGTCGTCTACCCCGGCTTCATCTCCGACGCCGGGATGTTCGCCGACTCGGGAGCCAAGCTGCCCCCGTGGGTGGGCACCCGCACTCCCGAGCAGGTGGCCGAGGCGGTGGCCTCGGCCATCGAGAAGAACCGTCCCGAGGTCGACGTGGCGCCACTCAGCCTGCGCGCCGGCTCGTTGCTGGCCGCCCTCGCCCCGGTGACGCTGGCCCGTGCCCAGCGGCGGCTGGGGTCGGAGGGCGTGGCGGAGTCGATCGCCCGCGGGCAGCGCGGCTAGCGCCGCGGCTGAAGAAAAGGCCGCTGCGCGGAGTCGTCGGGCTCGAGCCGGTCGGCCTCGAGGCCCAGCGCCACGCGCACGATGCGGGCCTGCTCGCGCTTGTGGGCCGCGGCGTAGCCCTCGCCCGGCGCGGCGCGCAGCTGGCGCCCGACGTAGTCGTAGCGCAGGCGCTCGGGCAGGATCTTCGCCATCCGCCGGCGCATGAAGGCCCGGGCGCCCATGTTGCGCGGTTCCTCCTGCACCCACACGACCCGGTCGAGGTTGGGATAGCTCTCGATCAGCTCGACCAGCTCGGTCTCGGGGAAGGGATAGAGCATCTCCACCCGCGCCACGGCCGTATGCGCGATCGACGCTCGCTCCTCGTGCATCGCGATGTCGTAGTAGACCTTGCCCGAGCACAGCACCAGGGTGGTCACCTGCTCGCGGCCTCCCGCCAGCTCCGGGTCGTCGATCACCCGCTCGAAGCCGCCGTCGGCCAGCTCGGCCACCGTCGAGGTGGCGGCGGGGAGGCGGAGCAGGCTCTTGGGCGTCATCACGATCAGCGGGCGCGGCTTACTCACCAGCGCCTGGCGGCGCAGCAGGTGGAAGTACTGGGCCGGTGTCGTGCAGTTGGCCACCCGGATGTTGCCCTCGGCCGCCGACTGCAGGAAGCGCTCCAGGCGCGCGCTCGAGTGCTCGGGCCCCGAGCCCTCGTAGCCGTGGGGAAGGAGCAGGCTCAGCCGCGAGGACTGGCCCCACTTGGCGAGGCCGGAGATCAGGAACTGGTCGATGATCACCTGGGCCGAGTTCACGAAGTCGCCGAACTGGGCCTCCCAGAGCACGAGCGCGTCCGGGGCCTGGACGCTGTAGCCGTACTCGAAGCCCACGCACGCCTGCTCGGAGAGCGGGGAGTTGTGCAGCTCGAAGGGTGCGTTGGCGTCGCGCAGTTGTTGCAGCGCGCACCACTGCAGATCCCCGCGCGCGTCGTGCAGCACGGCGTGGCGCTGGCTGAACGTGCCACGCTCGGTGTCCTGTCCGGTCAGGCGCACGGGTACGCCCAGCGCCAACAGCGAAGCGAGGGCGAGCGCCTCCGCGTGGGCCCAGTCCACGCGTCCGTCGGGGTCGGCGAAGGCGGCCCGCCGGCGCTCGAGGAAGGGTTTGAGCTTGCGGTGAACCTCGAAGCCGTCCGGCACCCGCAGGAGCTGCTCGTTCAGCGAGCGCAGCGTGTCCTCGGGCAGGGTCGTGCGGGGCTCGCGGCTCATCGTGCGGTCGATCTCGTGCTGCCCGGTTTCGGGCGGCCCGGCCATCGACTCCTTGAGCTCGGTGTGGGCGTCGGCCACCGCCTGATAGGCCGAGTCCTCGATCTGCTGGGCCTCCTCGGCCGTGACCACCCCCTCCGCCGTGAGGCGGTCGGCGTAGAGCTTTCGCACGGGCGGGTGATTCTTGATGCGCTCGTACATGGCCGGCTGGGTATAGGCCGGCTCGTCGGTCTCGTTGTGGCCGAAGCGCCGGTAGCCGATCAGGTCGATGAGCGCGTCGCGGTTGAAGGCCTGGCGGAATCCGTGCGCCAGCCGCACCGCGGCGATGCAGGCCTCCACGTCGTCGGCGTTCACGTGGATGATCGGGATGTCGAAGCCCTTGGCGAGGTCCGAGGCGTAGCGCGTGGAGCGGCTCTCGTCGGGATCGGTGGTGAAGCCGAGCTGGTTGTTGGCGATCACGTGGATGGTGCCGCCCGTGGAGTAGCCGGGGAGCGCGCCGAGGTTGAGCGTCTCCGCCACGATGCCCTGGCCGGGGAAGGCGGCGTCGCCGTGGATGAGCACGGGCAGCACGGCGTTGGGATCGTGGGCCGGCTCGCGGCCCTTGCGCGTGGTCTGGTCGGCGCGGGAACGACCCTCGATCACCGGATTGACGTACTCCAGGTGGCTGGGATTGGGCGACATCGTCACGGTCAGGTTGCGCCCCGACCGGGTGGCGTAGGTGCCCGATGCGCCGTAGTGGTACTTCACGTCGCCCGTGCCGCCCTGGGGGAGGCGCTGTCCTTCGACAGCGTCTGCTCGCTCTCGAACTCCACGAGGATCGAGCCGTAGGGCCGGCCGACCGTGTGAGCCAGCACGTTGAGACGCCCGCGGTGGGCCATGCCCAGCACGACCTCGCGGGCCCCCGCCTCGGCGGCCAGCTCGATCGTGTCGTCGAGCATGGGCACGAGCGCGTCGAGGCCCTCGATCGAGAACTGCTTCTTGCCCAGGAACGCCTTGTGCAGGTAGGTCTCGAGCGCCTCCGTCTTGGAGAGCCGCTCGAGCAGGAAGCGCTTGTCCTCGGCTTCCAGCGGACCGCGGAACTCGCCCGACTCGATGGCCTGCCGCAGCCACACCCGCTGCTCGTGCTCGGAGATGTGCTCGATCTCGTAGGAGATCGTGCCCGTGTAGGTGTCGCGCAGGCGCGGCAGCGCCTCGGCGAACGTGTCTCCCTCCACGGCCACGCGCAGCACCGAGGCCGGGATGCGGGCCATCAGCTCCTCGGTCAGGTTGACCGTGGCGGGATCGAGCGCGGGGTCGCCCACCGGCTCGGCGCCCAGGGGATCGAGCGTGGCCGCCAGGTGGCCGTGCATGCGGTGAGCCTTGACGAGCGAGGTGGCGGCCTGCACGGCCTGCAGCAGGGAGGCGTCGGCCACCGGCGAGGCGGTCGGCGTGGCGGCCGCGGGCACGGGCTCGGCGGCGGTGACGGCGGCGGGGGTGCTGTCGCCCTCGGCGACGCCGGCCAAGCCCAGGCCCTCGAAGACACCCTCGTAGAAGGCGTCCTCGCCCGCGAGCAGCTGATCGATCCGGCGCAGGAAGGCGCCGGACTCGGCGCCCTGAATCACGCGGTGGTCGTAGGTGGAGGTCATGGTCATGACCTTCTGCACCCCGAGCTCACGCAGCTTGTCGGGCTCGACGGTGCCCAGTCCGGGCGGATAGCCGATCGCCCCGGTGGCCACGATCGTCCCCTGGCCCGGCATCAGCCGCGGTACGGAGGCCACGGTTCCGATGCCGCCGGGATTGGTGAGGCTGATGTTGGCGCCCTGGTAGGCCTCGGGAGCGAGCGTGTTGTCGCGCGCTCCAACGACCAGCTCGTCGTACCTGGCCACGAAGTCGGCGAAGGCGAGCTCGCTGGCGTCGCGCAGTACCGGCACCACAAGAGAACGGGTCCCGTCCTTGCGCTCGACGTCGACCGCGAGCCCGAGGCTCACTGTGCCCGCGGCCACGCGCTGGGGCTTGCCGTCGGTCTCGAGGAAGGAGTGACCCATCACCGGCATGTCGCGCGCGGCCTGGACCACCGCCCAGGCGATCAGGTGGGTGAAGCTGAGCTTCTTGCCGGCCGCCTTGAGGTCCTTGCGGCGGGCGTCGAGCGAGTCGACGGTGACGGTGCGGAAGCTGGTGGCGGTGGGGATCGAGCGGCTCTCGTCCATGAAACGGACGAGCGTGGCGGCGGGCCCGCGGATGGGCGTGACCTCGGCTTCAGCCTCGGAGGCGCCGGCTGCGCCGTTGCCCTCGATCGCGGCGAGCACGTCCTCCTTGGTCACACGCCCGCGCGGGCCTGAGCCCGAGACGGAGCTCAGGTCGACGCCCTCCGCGCTGGCGATGCGGGCGGCCACCGGGGTCACGTTGGCCGCTCCGTTGCCACTCGTCGACGGCGCGCGGTCGGCGGCGGGGCGCTCGTCGGTGGCCTCGGCGGCCGGCTGCACGGGACCACTGGGCGCCGCGGCCCCGGCGGCGATCCGGCACAGGATGGTCCCCACCGCGACCGTGGCGTCGGGCTCGACCAGGATCTCGGTCAGCGTGCCGGCCACGGGAGAGGGCACCTCCGCGTCGACCTTGTCGGTGGAGATCTCCACCAGGGGGTCGTCGACGGCGACCGTGGCGCCGGCCTCGACCTTCCAGTCGAGCACGGTGCCCTCGGCCACCGAGTCGCCCATCTCCGGGAAGGCGACGTCGACGAGCTGTTCCTCGGGCGCGTCGGGGTCGGGCTCGGACTCTGGCTCGGGGTCGGCGGGCGTCGCGCCAGCGCCGTTCACCTCGATCTCTCCCAGCACCGCGCCCACCGAGACGGTGGAATCCGGCTCGGCGACGATCTTGGTGAGCGTGCCGGCCGCGGGGGCGGGCACCTCGGCGTCGACCTTGTCGGTGGAGATCTCGACGAGCGGCTCGTCGGCCTCCACGGCGTCGCCCACCTCCTTGAGCCAGCCTAGGATCGTTCCTTCGGTGACCGATTCGCCCATCTGGGGCATCTCAATTTGCACGGTGGTCGCGCTTGTGGCCACGAGCTTCTAGGGTAGCCCCTCCGCCGGGCCGTATGGTCCGGCGTGTGACCGAGCGCCGGCGAAAGTTCTGGGGCTGGGGCTTCGAGGATCAGCAGCCGTCTCACGCCGAGGTCGAGCAGGTGGGCCTGGGCGCCCGCGAGCATCTGGGCTTCGGGCCCGCCGAGGTCGAGCGCCCGGCTCGCGTCGAGGACCTCGACCTGCCTGCGCCGCGCATCGAGCCGCCCGCGGCCCTGCAAGGAATCTGTCGATCCGACCCCTACGAGCGCGCTCTGCACAGCTACGGCCGGGCTTACCGCGACGTGGTCCGTGCCTTTCGCGGGCGCTTCGACCACCCACCCGACGTGGTGGCCCACCCGCGCGACGAGCGCGACGTCGAGCAGCTGCTCGATTGGTGCTCGGAGGCGGGCGCGGCGGCCATCCCCTTTGGCGGCGGCACGAGCGTCGTCGGCGGCGTTGAGGCGCGGGTGCCTCAGCGCGCCGCGGTGTCGATCGACCTGAAGAGCATGGGCCAGGTCCTCGAGGTCGACTCCGCCTCACGCGCCGCGCGGATCGGCGCCGGCGCCACGGGCCCGCAGCTCGAGGCCGAGCTCAAGGGCCACGGGTTCACCCTGCGCCACTACCCGCAGTCGTTCGAGTTCTCGACGCTGGGCGGGTGGATCGCCACTCGGGCCGGCGGCCACTTCGCCACCCTGCACACCCACATCGACGACTTCGTGGAGTCGGTGCGGGCCGTGACCCCGGCGGGCCTCTGGGAGAGCCGTCGCCTGCCCGGCTCGGGCGCGGGCCCGAGCCCCGACCGGATGCTGATCGGCTCCGAGGGGATCCTGGGCGTGATAACCGAGGCCTGGGTGCGGGTGCAGGAGGCCCCGCGCCACAGGGATTCGGCGGCCGTGCTGTTCGAATCCTTCGCCGCGGGCGCGGCCGCCACGCGCGCGCTGGCCCAGACCCGTCTCTTCCCCACCAACTGCCGGCTGCTCGATCCCGGCGAGGCGGCTCTGACCGGGGCCGCGCCCGACGACAGGGCGCTGCTGGTGCTGGGGTTCGAGGGCAGCGGCGAGGTGGGCGAGTCGATGGCCCAGGCACTCGAGCTCTGCCGCGACTATCGCGGGACGCCGCGCGAGCAGCGCGGCGAGTCGGAGGGCGCGTGGCGCGACGCCTTTCTCCAGGCGCCGTACCTGCGCGACACCCTGATCGCGGCGGGCATCCTGGCCGAGACCTTCGAGACGGCGATCACCTGGGACCGCTTCGAGCACTTCGTCGGCCAGGTCCGGCACGCCGTCGAGCGCGCGCTCGACGGCGAGGGCCGGGTGACCTGCCGGCTGACCCACGTCTACCCCGATGGCGCCGCCCCCTACTTCACCGTGCTCGCCCCCGCCCGGCGCGGCGACGAGGTCGCGCAGTGGGCCGAGGTCAAGGCCGCGGCGTCGGAGGTGATCCTCGCCGCGGGCGGCACGATCACCCACCACCACGCGGTGGGCCGTGACCATCGCCGCTGGTACGACCGCCAGCGCCCCCAGCCGTTCGCAGAGGCGCTCACGGCCGCCAAGGCGGCGCTCGATCCGTCGGGCATCCTCAACCCCGGTGTCCTGCTCGACCCATGACCACCCGTAAGCGAGAGCTCGCCCGCGCCGACCGCCTGCTGCCCGGGCTGTGGCGTCTGCGCCTGCCGTTGCCCTGGCCCGGAGTGCCCCACGGCAACGCCTACGCGATCGCCGCCGGTGACGGGGTGGTGCTGGTCGACACCGGGCTGCACGACCCGGGGTCGCTGCGCCAGCTCGAGCTCGCGCTCGATCAGGCCGGACTGCACCTGGAGCTGGTCCGCCTGGTGGTCTGCACGCACGCGCACTCCGACCACTACGGGCAGGCCGCTCCCATCGTGGAGCGGGCCGGATGCGAGCTGTGGATGCATCCCAACCACGAGCACATGACGAAGGCCGCGCTCGACCCCGAGCGCGCCTTCGAGCGGCGCTACGAGATCGCGCGTCACTCCGGAGTGCCGCCCGACGCCCTCGCCGCGTACGCCGAGGCGCGCAAGGGGCAGAAGTTCGGCATCGCCGAGATCGTGATGCCCGACCGCGACCTCGTGCCCGGGGTTGAGGTGGACACCGATCTGGGCACCTGGCGGGTCCACGAGACGCCGGGCCACGCGCCCTCGCACGTCGTCCTCCACCAGCCCGAGCGCGGCCTGCTGCTGTCGGGCGACCACATCCTCGGCCGCACCACCCACCTCTACTACGACATGGGCTACTCACCCGACCCCGCGGGCGAGTTCCTGGCCAGCCTCGACGTGGTGGACGCGCTCGACGTCCAGCTGGTGCTCCCCGGCCACGGCCGGCCGCTGCGCGGCGCCCCGGCGCTGATAGAGGGCTATCGCACGGCCGTCAACGAGCGCCTCGACCGGGTGCGGCGCTCGATCGCCGACGGCCCGCGCGCGCCGTTCGACATCGTCTCGGAGATGCTCGACCACGAGCTGCCCGGCGCCCTGATGATCGGCTGGGGGCTCAGCGAGGCGCTCTGCTATCTGCGCCACCTCGAGCGGCTAGGGGAGGCGACTCGGCTGGAGGAGGCCGATCAGGAGCGCTGGGCGCGCGCCGCCTGAGCCGCCGTCCCCCCGAGGCCGTGTCCAGGGCGTCGCGCAGGCGCCCGTGCACCTCGAGCTCGGCCTCGAGCGGATCGAGCACGAGCTCGCGCGCGGCGGCCTCGACGCTCGAGTGAAGCGCTCGGCGCGCGGCCCGCCCGCGCCTTCGGCTCGACATCCCCGTCACCAGCCGGGCCAGCGCCGCCAGCAGGAGCCCCAGCAGCGCACCGCCCGCCAGCATCAGCGTGGGCAGCGCGAAGCCCTCCACCTCGGGAAGCGGGATTGCGTCCTCGATCTTCAGGAAGCCGAGCGCCACGAGGGCCAGCAGCCAGAGCGCGCCGGCCACGACCACCGTGGCCAGCACCCACTGCAGAAGCCCGACGGCGCGCCACCAGAGCGGCGCCCGCGTGTTGAGCTTGGTGCCCGCGACGGCGCGCTCGAGGCGGTTGGTCAGCTCGTCCTCCTGCGCGGTGGCGGCCGAGCGAAGCACACCGGGCCAGGGAGCGGCGAGGTCGCCGGCGGCCTGCGCGGACACGGTCCTGATCGCGGAATCGACCTGCGCGCGTTGCAGAGCCGTGGGGGCGGGAAGCGACAGCCGGGTGTCGGGCTCCTCGGAGCGCTCGGCCACGCGCAGGCGGCGCAGCGGGTCGGGGCGCAGCCGTCGCAACCAGCGCAGGAAGGGCCAGCCCGCCGCCAGGGAGCCGCGCCGCCGGTGGGCGCTCTCCACCGCGCGCACGACGGTCGGCACCCCGGCCGCATCGGCCAGGGCCGCCACCAGCGCCTCGCGCTCCCGCCGCCCGATCCCGCCGCCCTTGCCCTCCCCGGCCTGCGCTCGCAGCGCCGCCGCGGTCTCGCCGACATCGGACGACAGCCGGGCGAGTGCCGCCTCGCGCCGGGCCACGCTCGCGCCAAGCCGGCGCCGCAGGTCGTCGAGCCCGTCGCCCGTGCGGGCCGACACCGCGAGCACCGGCACGTCGTCGAGCCCGTCGCCGGCCAGCGTTCGCTCGAGGTCGCGCGCGGCAGGCCGCGAGCGCGGGGCCGTCGAGGAGGTCGGCCTGATTGAGCACCACCAGCATCGAGCCCGCGTAGGCGGCGAGTGGGCGCAGGTAGCGATCGTGCAGCGCGGAGTCGGCGTACTTCTGTGGGTCGACCACCCACACGAAGAGATCGACGAGCCGGATCACGCGCTCCACCTCGACCCGGTGGCTGTGCTCGACGGAGTCGAAGTCGGGAAGGTCGAGCAGCACGAGGCCCTGTGGCTCGCCGTCGAGGCGATGGCGCAGCGGCACCTCGAGCCAGTCCAGCAGCGGGCCGGGCGGTTCGCCCCACACCGCCGCCGTGGCGCTGGCCGTGGTGGGCCGGCGCCGGCTCGCGGCCACGAGCTCGCGGCCGGCCAGTGCGTTGAACAGCGACGACTTGCCGGCTCCGGTGGGCCCGGCGAGCGCGACCACGGTGGCCTCCACGCCCAGTCCGAGCCGCTCGCCCGCGCGGCGGCTGACCGCACCCGCGTCTTCGAGCAGGCCGGGGTCGATTCGCCCGGCTCCCAGCTCGACCGCCTCGGCCAGCGCGGACAGCCGCTTGTCGAGTGCGGCGCTCACCGCGCCCGCTCCAGCTCCCGGGCGGCGTCGCGCAGGCCCGCCGCCGCCTCGGGCCCCGGCGCGAGCGGGCCGAGCACCCGCTCGTAGCGCGCCGCCTCTTCGCCCAGCAGGCCCTCCACACGGTCGAGCAGCTCCTGGCGAGCCTTCGCGGCCAGGGCGCGCACCGCCTGGTCGCCGAAGATCGCCTCCAGCACCTTCTGGCTGAGCGCGGAGGTGCCGCCCGCGATCGCCACCTCGGCGCCGGTCAGGCCGCCCGTGTGCAGGAACACCGCGAGCATGACGGTCAGGCCCGCGCCGTTCACCCCCAACGAGGCCAGCCGCGCCGTGGTGCGCTTGTCGCTGGCCTCGCTGCGCACCAGCTCGAACACGAATCCCTGCCAGTCGCGAACCTCCGCGCGCGTGCGCTCGATCAGATCGGCCGACGCGGAGTCGAGCCCGTCGCCGGGGCGCAGCAGCGCGCGGCCCGCGGGCCGGTGGCGCCAGCCGTCGTGGGCGCGCTCGGCCGCCCGGTCGGCCGCCGCGTGCACCAGCCCGTCGATGCTCGACTCGACCGCGGCGCGCAGCTCGGCGTCGGCCGTCGGCGCGCCCGTGACCAGCGAGCGCACGCGGTCGCGCAGCCAGCCGATGCGGGCCTCCATCGCCCGCATCATCTCGCCCGTGCCCACCACGTCCTGCCAGCGCGCCAGCACCTCGCCGCGCAGCAGCGACCCGCTCTTCATGGCGTCGTCCACCTGAGCGAGCGCAGCCTCGTAGGCGGCGCTCACCTCGCCGCGCAGCTCGCCGGCCTCGCGCTCCTGCTCGCCTGCGGTGCGCTCGATCGCCTCCACGCGCCGCGGGATGCTGTCGAGTGCCCCGACGAGCGTGCGCCGCACGAGGCCCTCGCGCTGCGCGGCGTCAGCGGCGAGGCGGTCGAGCCACGCCCGCACCGGCGCGAGGGCCGCGGGCGGCAACAGGCCGTCGGCCAGGCTGGTCTCCGCCACCACCAGCAGCTCGGTGTCCTGCACGCCCTGGTCGGCGAGCGCGCGGTGCGCGCGAGCCATGGATCTCTCGGCGAGCATCTCGCGCAGGTGGCCCGCCACCTCGTGGGCGTCGCCGGGCACGCGGTTCAGCACGAGGCAGAGCGAGGTGCCGCGGTCACGCGCGGCGTGCAGCAGCTCCCAGGGCACGGCGTCGGCATAGCGAGCCGCGGTGGTCACGAACAGCCACGCGTCCGCCGCCGCCAGCAGCTGGCGGGACAGGTCGCGGTTGGCCTCCACCACCGAGTCGACGTCGGGCGAGTCGAGCAGGGCCAGGCCGGGGACGAGCGAGTCGTTGGCCGTGACCTCGATGCCGCCCGGCCCGGCGGGGCCGCCGACGGTGCGGTTGAGGTGAGGCAGCACGCGGTCGTCCTCGAACCAGCGGACGTCCGCCGGATTGCATACCAGCACCGGAGAGCGGGTGGTGGGACGCAGAACGCCCGCCGGGCTTACCTCCGCGCCGACCAGGCTGTTGACCAGCGTCGACTTGCCCGCCCCGGTGGAGCCCCCCACCACCAGCAGCAGCGGGGCGTCCATCTGGCGCAGTCGCGGCAGCAGGTAGTCGCCGATCTGCCCCACGAGCTCGCCCCGCAGGCGCCGGCCCTCGGGCGCGTCGGCCACCTCGAGTCCCATCTGCAGCCGTTCGAGCTCCTCGCCGAGCCGGGTGAGCGCACTGGTGATGCCGGCGCCGGAGTCGTCCATCATCTCCCGCTTGCCCGCCCGGCGGCGGGCCCAACCGCGCCTAGACGGTCGCGCGCGCCCGTGTCCACGGGTGCGCGGCGCGCAGCGCGGCCAGTATCGCTCGGGTCGACGGGGAGCGGTTGAGGGTGTAGAAGTGGATTCCGGGCGCGCCGCGCGCCAGGAGATCGGAGCACTGGAGAGTCGCGTACGCGACTCCGAGCTCCGCAACCGCTTCCGGGTCATCGGCGCGCCCGTTGAGCTCGCGGTCCAGGTTCTCGGGGATCGAGGCGCCGCACATCTCGGTGAACCGCTTGATCTGGCTCAGGTTGGTGATGGGCATGATCCCAGGGATGATCGGCACGCTGATCCCGGCCGCGCGCGCCTCCTCCACGAACTCGAAGTAGAGGTCGTTGTCGAAGAAGAGCTGAGTGATCAGGAAGCCGGCGCCGGCGTCCTGCTTGGCACGCGCGTACCCGAGGTCGCTATCGCGGTCGGGAGCATCGGGGTGGATCTCGGGAAAGCAGGCGGCGCCCACGCAGAGGTCGGATCGCTGGCGGATCAGTTCGATCAGCTCGACGGAGTAGTTCAGGCCGCCGGGATGGGGCTCCCAGCGGGTCTCACCCCGGGGCGGGTCGCCGCGCAGCGCCAGCACGTTCTCCACTCCGGCCTCCTCGATCTGGTCGAGGATCTCCTCCAGGCGCTCCTTGGGCTCGCCCACGCAGGAGAGGTGGGCCATGGCCTCGATGCCCAGGTCGTGCTTGATCCAGCGGGTGAGGTCGACGGTTGCGTTACGCGTGCTGCCACCCGCGCCGTAGGTCATCGACACGTAGTCGGGCGCGTCGTCCTTGAGGATGGCCAGGGTCGACTCGAGCGTCTGCTGGCCCTCCTCGGTCTTGGGGGGGAAGAACTCGAACGAGAAGAGCGGCCGCCGGCGGTCGAGGAGCTCGGTTATCTGCACAGGACAAACCCTAACACGATTGTGTCAAGGTTTGGCGGTTGAGCGGAGAATGTCCGGGCGCGACGGGGCGGGATCGCCGTCGCCGGGCTCGGCCGTGACCGCCAGGCGCGGGTACTTCACCGGGTCCACCGCGGCGGCGAAGCGCACGTTCGACCGCCCGTTCTCGTCGGGGTGGAAGGTTCCCGCGGAAATCCGGTCGGGATTTCCCGGGCGGTCGCGCGGGCCGACGAACCAGAGCTCGTAGTACTCGCCCTTGGGCAGGATCGGCAACTCGTCGCGTGCGGAACTCGATCACCCGGCCGATGCCGGTCTTCTGCACCACGGCGGAGGCAGTCTGGCCTCTGGCGCCGGTGAGCGTGGCGTCGAGCTCGGGTGAGCCGGGCAGGTCACCGCCGCCCAGCTGCGTGCCCGCAAGCACCGCGGCGGCCAGAGCCACGGCCAGGCCCGCGGCCAGGGCGGGCCGACGCCAGCCCGAGCGCCGGCGCGAAGCGAGATGCGGGCGCGGCCGGCCGCTCGAAGCGGGCGCTCGGCTCGTGGACCGTTCCGTTCTGGCTGGAGGCCGCCCGGGCCACGGCGTGCGAGCGTGCGCCGCTCCAGATCGGCCGGGAGGGCCACCGGGGGGGCGGCACGCCCGAGCAGCGAAGCGGTGGCTCCCAACTCCGTGGCCTCGGCCGAGCACACGGCACAGCCCTCGAGGTGCCGTTCCACACCCGCTCGCTCATCGTCCTCGAGTGAACCGATCAGGTAGGCAACGAGGTCCACGTGCGGCAGGTCGCGCGCGCTCATACGAGGCCCCTCTCCTCGAGTTCGAGCCCCAGGGCCCGCATGCCGTAGTAGGAGCGGGTCTTGACCGTGCCTACGGGAATCCTCAATCGCTCCGAGATGTCACGCTGGCTGAGGTCCTCGTCCAGCATCAGCTCCAGCACCTCCCGGTGCTTGGGCGAGAGCGCCTCGATCGCGTCGCGCACGTCGAGGCTGAGCACGAGGGCGTCGACGTCCTGGCCGCCCACGGCGGGGTCGGGGAGCGGCTCGCCCGAGGGCGCGAGCGGCCGCGAGGCGCTGCGCCGCAGGAGATCGACCGAGACGCGGCGGGCGATCGTGAAGATGAACGTCTTCACGGTGCCCTTGGCGGGGTCGTAGCGGGGTGCAGCGCGCCATAGCCTCACAAAGGTTTCCTGCACCATCTCCTCCGCCATTCCGCGATCGCCCAACAGGCGCAAGCCAAAGCCGAACAGCCGGGATCCGTAGAGCCGGTACAGCCCGGCCAGGGGATCGCCGACGTCGCCGTCCGCTACGCGCCGCAGCAGCGCGGCCTGCTCGCTCGGGGCAGACGCGGTGACTTCCATCGTGGACGTATTCGCGGGCTGAGCCCGGAATGGTTCACATCGCGGTTCAATCGGGCGCGATGATGTCCAGCCCGGTGGCGTGGATCTGGCGCCCGCTGAGGTGGTACTGCACGTCGACCTGATCGTTCTTTCCGTAGGACCCGAACAGGCCGAAGAACATCGCCGTCCAGCGGCCCATGCCCAGGCGCTCCTTCTCGAGCGGGCGGTTGAAGTGCAGCTCGACCCCGACGACGTCGTAGTCGCTGCCCGCCTGCTGGGGCACCCCGTTCACGAACACCCGGTACGGGGGCTCGGCGCCCCGGGGCAGCGGCACGCGCCAGCGCTTCACGGCGACAGGGCGCGACGCAGGGCGTCGTAGGCCGACTCGCGCCCCCGCTGGGGCACGACCGTGCGCCGCACGCGCCCGGTGAAAGCCTCGGACGATCCGTCGCCGCGCACGTCGACGCCGGCCCGCAGGCGCCCCGGTCCGGACAGCTCGATTCGCGCCACGACCTGCTGCACCGGCTCCAACCTGCGGATCAGGCCCCCTCCCTCGGGCCGGGCGTCCGCGCCCGCAGCGAGCTCTCGGCCGATCTGCTCGACCTCGCGCAGCGCGGCGCCGAGCTCGGCGTGGCGCTGCTTGCGAACCCGGTGGTCGCTGCGCACCGTGACCGTGTAGGGCTCAGCCACCGATCGCGGACATGGTCCGCGGAGGCGCCTGGAAGCCCGGCTCACCCACGCGGTGCTTGAGCTCCTTGCGCCACACGGCATCCCGGATGACCGTCTCGAGCTCGTCGTCGCTCGCTCCCGCCCGCAGCACCTCACGCAGGTCGGTCTCGCCGATCGAGAACAGGCAGGTGCGCAGCTTGCCGTCGGCGGTCAGGCGGATCCGGTTGCAGTCGTCGCAGAAGGGCTCGGAGACCGGATTGATGAAGCCGATCTCGCCCTGGCCGTCGGCGAAGCGAAACACTCTGGCCGTCGCGTGGGGCTCGCGTGGAACCTCTTCGAGGGGGTGGACCCGGTCGATGATCGCGCGCAGCTCGTCGCCCGGGAGCACCTGATCCGGGCTCCAGGCCCCGTCTCCGTCGAGGGGCATGAACTCGATGAAGCGCACCTGGAAGCTCGTGGAGCGGGCGAACTCGGCGAAGGGCAGCGCCTCCGCCTCGGTGAAGTCGCGCATGGCCACCGCGTTGACCTTGATCGGCCGGATGCTCTCGTGCGCCGCGATGGCGTCGAGGCCGCGCAGCACCTGGGGCAGCGAGTCGCGCCGCGTCAGCTGGAAGAAGCGGTCCCTCTGCAGGGAGTCGATCGAGACGTTGACTCGCGTGATCCCGGCCTCGACGAGGGCGTCGGCTTGGCGGTCGAGCAGGTAGCCGTTGGTGGTGAGCGAGAGGTCGTCGAGCCCCGGCACACCGGCGAGCATCCCCACCAGCCGGGGGAAATCGCGGCGCACGAGCGGCTCGCCTCCGGTCAGGCGCAGATCGCTCACGCCCATCTGCGCCATCACCCGAACGAGGCGCTCGATCTCCTCGAAGGACAAAATCTCCGCCCGGTCGAGCCAGGGCAGCCCGTCGGCGGGCATGCAGTACTGACAGCGGAAGTTGCAGCGGTCGGTGACCGACACGCGCAGGTCGGAGATCCTGCGGCCGTGGCCGTCGACTAGAGGCTCGCGGGGCACCCGTCGTAGGGTAGCTCCCATCGTGGAAATTCCCGAGGTCGACATCCGCGTCCCCACGCGCGGCAACCGGCGGCTGGAGCGGCTGCTCGCCGCAGCCAACGCCGACGCTCGCCTGCACGCTTGGTGGTACATGCAGCAGGTCAACGCCGACCGCCGTGACATGTCCGACCACTCCTGGGTCCACATCCAGATCGTTGTCAACATCGCGCTGCGCATGTTCCGTCTGCTGTCGCGCGCCGGGGTGGAGCCCGCGATGGTGTCCCAGCACGGGATGTCCGCCCGCGACGCCGAGGTGGTCATCGCGGCGGCCTGCCTACTCCATGACACCGGGATGTCGATCCACCGCACCGACCACGAGCAGTACTCCCTGTTCCTGGCCGCCGACCGCCTGCCGCTGCTGCTCGAGGGCGTGTACGAGGACCCCGAGCTGACGGTGGTGGTGTCCGAGGCGCTGCACGCGGTGATCGGCCACCGGCGCCGGGGTGAGCCGATCACGATCGAGGCGGGCATCGTGCGGGTGGCCGATGCACTGGACATGGCCAGCGGCCGCTCGCGCATCCCCTTCGAGACCCGCCGGCCCAACATCCACTCCGTGTCGGCGGCGGCGATCGACGGCGTGACGATCGAGCCGGGCGAGGAGGAGAAGGCCGTCCGCATCGAGATCGAGATGAACAACTCCTCGGGCCTGTTTCAGATCGACGAGCTGCTGGCCACCAAGCTGCGCGGCTCGGGCATCGAGGAGCACGTGGAGGTGGTGGCCCAGATCGAGGCCGAGCACGAGAAGCGCCTCCTGCCGGTGTTCAGGATCTGAGCGCGGCGATCCAGTCGTCCGGGTCCTTGACCTGCCACGCGGCCTCGTCGCTCGCGTCGGTCTCGCGCCAGCGCACGTGAAGCAGCTTGGCCCCGGTGCGCTTGCCGGCCAGGCCGTGGCCGGTCTCTGCCGACTCGATCGCTTCGCGCGCGATGCGCAGCTCCCGGCGCGGCACCCACATCAGGAACACGAGCTCCCGTGGCGTCAGCGCCAGGGATCCTGTTCCCCGCATTTGACCGGCTCCGCGCGACTGCACCCCGATCAGGCGCGCGTTGCCCTCGAGCTCCGTGTCCTCGTCGTGCAGGTTGCGGCGCAGCTCCTCGCGGGCCGAGCGCGCCGAGCGGCGCAGTAGCAGCACCACCACGGCGAACACGGCGATCGCCAGGAGCATGACCAGCGCCGGCAGCGCAACGCTCACGCCAATTGCATCGGTGCGCGCGGCCCGTTACTTGAGGCGCAGCGGGGGCCGGGCCATGCAGCCCGGCCCCCTGCCACGGAGTTACGGAGTGATCTTCACCAGCGTTCCGCCGGCGCCCCGGAAGGGGCTCTTCTTCGGCGTCTTCGCCGGAAGCACGCTGTAGTTCGACACGTACACCGCGCCGGCGGCGTCCACCGCCGCGCCGGTGGGGGCGATCAGCGTGTTCTGCCCCAGGTTCGTGCGGGTCCCGTCGGGCGCCACCCTGACGAGCAGACCCTCGGGGTCCTCCGTGCGGGGCTTGCGATCGAACTCGGTCACGAACAGGCTGCCGTCCGGCCCCAGAGCGACGCCGGTGATGGCGGTGAACCCGGTTGCCTCCACCGCCGGAGTCCCGCCGGCGGCGGGGATCCGGAAGACACGCGCCCGGCCCTTGCCACCGCCGAACGCCAGCTCGCCCACCAGGATGTCGCCCGTGACCGGATCGACGGCCAGGGAGGTGGGCACCGACTGGGTGCCCCTGCGGTTCTTGGGCAGGACGGCAAGCAGCTCGACGTCGCTGCCGCGCACCTCGAGCACCGCGTTGGCCCCGGCGTCGGCCACGATCTGGCGGTCGGCCAGAGCGAGCACGGCGTAGGGGTTCGAGTTGCGGTCACCCTTGACGTTGTCAAGGTTGTTCTTCCATTCGAGCTGTGTCTACGCGCGCGATGGCGGAGAAGCTCCCGCCGCTCACGTCGAACACGCGGCCGACCTTGCGGCGCACCGGCTTGGGCAGGCTCTTCACGAAGGCGGGCTCGCCCGAGCCGCTCACCGCGAAGACCTTGCCGTCGGGCGCAACCGATACGCCCGTGAGCGGGCCCGCGAACACGCCGCCGGGCGACGCGCCGGACACGAAGCCGCCGGCCACCTTGCTCTTCGAGCCGCCGGCCACACGGACGATGCTGGCCGTATTGCCGAGGCACTGGCGCTGTTCGCCCTTGCCGAAGCAGTTGGGCCCGCCCTTTCCGGCGCTGGCCACATAAACGGATCCGTCGGGAGCCACGCTCACCCCGCGCGGGTTGTTGAGGCCCTTGGCCACGGTCTCGACCGTGGCCGCCTCGGCGGCGGTGGCGCCGGCCAGGCATACGATGGCTGAAACGGCGGCGACAGCCAGCCGTGTCTTCTTGCGATCCAACACTCTGCGTCCTTTCTCTGCGACGCCCCCTGCGGGCAGTCTTGGCGCGAAAGAAGCTAGCAGTGGAGGGGCGGTCAGGCCCTCCCGCCGGGCCCTCCCTTCGCCGGATCGACCGGCGAGGTGAAGCCGTCCGGCGAGCTCGGCGTCGGGGCCGTGCCGTCGCGGTCCGCGATCTCCTGATAGTCCCGCTCGCGGGAGCCCGTGTAGATCTGACGCGGGCGAGCGATCTTGGTCTCCGAGTCCTCCTGCATCTCACTCCACTGCGCCACCCATCCCGAGGTCCTCGGGATGGCGAACATCACCGTGAACATGTCCGGCGGCAGGTTGAGCGCCTCGTAGATCAGACCCGAGTAGAAGTCGACGTTCGGGTAGAGCTTGCGCTCCACGAAGTAGTCGTCGTCGAGGGCCCGCTTCTCGAGCTCGACGGCTATGTCGAGCTTCGGGTTGCGCCCCGTCACCTCGAAGACCGCATCGACGTGCTCCTTGATGATCGCGGCGCGCGGGTCGTAGTTCTTGTAGACCCGGTGGCCGAAGCCCATCAGCTTCTCGTCCTTGCTCTTCACGCCCTCGAGGAAGTCGGGGATGTTGTCGGTGGTCTCGATCCGCTCGAGCATCCCCAGCACAGCCTCGTTGGCGCCGCCGTGCAGCGGGCCGTAGAGCGCCGCGACGCCGGCGGCGACGGCGGAGTAGGGATCGACCTCTGAGGAGCCGACGCCCCGGACGGCGTTGGTCGAGCAGTTCTGCTCGTGGTCGGCGTGCAGAATCCAGAGCACGTCGAGGGCCTTCTCGAGCCGCGGGTCGGGCTCGTACTGGACCTCGGTCATCTTGAACATCATCGAGAGGAAGTTGCCCGGGTAGGACAGCTCGTTGTCGGGATAGACGTAGGGCAGCCCGAGGTTGTGCCGGTAGGCGAAGGCGGCGAGCGTGGGCATCTTGGCGATCATGCGCACCGCCGCCATGTGGCGCTCGGTCTGGTCGTCGATCTTCTTGGCGTCGGGGTAGAAGGTGGACAGCGCCCCCACCGACGCGAGCAGCATCCCCATCGGGTGGGCGTCGTAGCGGAATCCCTCCACGAACTTCTTGATGTTCTCGTGGACGTAGGTGTGGTGAGTGACCTCGAAGATCCACTCGTCGAGCTGGTCCTGGGTGGGGAGCTCGCCGTAGATGAGCAGGTAGGCGACCTCGAGGTAGGTCGACTTCTCGCAGAGCTGGTCGATCGGGTAGCCGCGGTATTCGAGCACCCCGGCGTCGCCGTCGATGTAGCAGACCGAGCTCCGGCAGGATGCCGTGTTCGTGAAGGCCGGATCGAAGGTCATGAGGCCGAAGTCGTCCTCGGAGACCTTCATCTGGCGAAAGTCCATCGCCTTCACGGTGCCGTCGCTGATCTCGAGCTCGAACGTCTCGCCCGTGCGGTTGTCGGTCACGCTCAGCGTGTCCTGGGCCGTGGCTACGCCGCCGCCGTCGTCCCGCTGTCCCTGTTCGTCGCTCATCTGCTCTCCTCGTTCCGCTCTGTCCACCCTTTGTTCCCTCATTTTGCCGCAATGGCACAATCGGGCTCGTGCCGAGGCGACTGCTGCCGTTCCTGCTGGTCCTAGCCACCCTCGGCGCGGTGGCCTGCGGGGCAGAGGAGGACAGCCTCTTCGACGCGAAGGGCTTCGGAATCACTTTCGAGTACCCCGAGGGCTTCGAGGAGTCCGACGACGTGTCGATAGCCCAGCAGCGGGGCTCGCAGGCCGACGACTCGCGGGCGGTGGGGCTCGACGAGGACAACGGCATCATCGTCCAGCGCTACTCCCTGCAGCAGAGCATCAACGAGGACAACGTCGAGCTGGCCAAGGCGGAGTTCGACGCGCTCGTGGCCCAGCTGTCGCCCGAAGCCGGCCGAGGCCGGGTCACCGAGGTGGCCGGCCTCCCCGCGATCGACTACGAGGACGTGCCGGTGGAGTCCGTCGACGATGGTCAGAGCAGGCTGGTCGTGGTCTTCGACGGGCGAAAGGAGTACCTGCTGAACTGCCAGTCGACGCCCAAGGAGCGCAGCAAGATCGAGGACGCCTGCGACCTGGCGGTCGAGACGCTGGCGGTCAAGGGCTCGTAGGCCCGGGCGCCGGTCAGCGCCTACGCAGGCCCCCGAACAGCCGCTTGACCGTGCCGGCCGGCGCACCCGGACCGGTGTCCGGCGGAGCCAGTTGGCGGGCCTCGGCGGCGCCGATGTTCAGGGTGACGCCGCGCTCCGCGGTCCGGGCCACCTCCGGCGCGTCCACGAAGCGGCGCACTCCGTCGGGATCGTCGAAGACCACGCCGTCCATGATGTGCTCGCGGTAGTTGTCGAGCACCTCGACCACCTTGCCCACCACCTGCTCGTCGGCGCTGTACACCGGTACCCCCTTGGGCACGGCGGAGTAGTGGACCGCGGTGCCGTCGTCGATCGGCGGCATGCGCTCAGACCCTCAGCACGAGGGCCTCTTCCTCGCCCTCCTCTTCCTCGGTGGCCGAGGTGTAGACGGCGGTGCCCACGGCGGCGAGCGCAAGAACGACCGAGATGGCTCCCACCACCAGCGCCGCGCCCTTGCTGGCCGGGAACTTCTCGTGCTTGATGCCGAGGAACGAGACGGTGAGGGCCCAGGCGGCGAACAGGATGCCGCAGACGTGAAAGGCGTTCACTCAGCGCACGTTACCGCACGCCGCGAAGCGATCTGGCCTGCTCCCCTAGCGCTTCGGCACGCGCCCGCCGCGGCGGGTGGAGCGGGTCCGGCTCGGCGCGCTCGGCGGCCGGCCGGTGTGCGGGCCG
The DNA here is from genome assembly GCA_963728155.1 of uncultured Thermoleophilaceae bacterium. Classification (GTDB taxonomy): domain Bacteria; phylum Actinomycetota; class Thermoleophilia; order Solirubrobacterales; family Thermoleophilaceae; genus JACVRW01. The sequence goes on from CAVSJF010000007.1 coordinate 227,623, forward strand.
CGACGCGGGGGTCGCGGCGGATGCAGGCGCGAGTGAGGATCGGCGCTGACGCCGGTCCCGCCGTCTCCCGACTCGGGTTCGGGCGGCGGCGGCTCACGAATCGCCCACCAGACGATGTAGAGCAGCGCGGCGATGGGGACCTTCATGACCACGATCAGCCAGAACATTGCCCAGAAACCAGACATCGTGGCGGATGCTACTCGCAACCCGCCCGCCACTTCCAGGGGCGGCTTGCGGTTTTCCGCCGAAAGCCCGATTCGGACCGGTTTCGGACCGATCCTTACGCAACTCACCATGCACGCGCCCGTATGCGTTTGGCCGGTGAGGGGGGATGGGTAGGGCCGCCTCCGTCCACCAACAAGGAGGAAGGGTGAGAAAACTTCTCATCAGCGCCGTCACCGCGACGGTCGCGGCGCTACTCCTCGCGCCCGCGGCATTCGCGGTCGACGAGATCAACACGCAGCGTCTTCAGAACGGCGTGACCACCAGCGGCATCCTCAACCACATGCGCGCTCTACAGCGCGCCGCGAACGCCAACGAGGGCAATCGCGCGGCCAACACCACCGGCTACGACGCCTCGCTGGACTACGTCGAGCGGCGCATGAACCGCGCCGGCTATGAGACCGAGCGGGTTCCGTTCCCATTCGCGACGTTCACACAGAACGGTCCGGCGACGCTGCAGCTCGGCGACCGGCTGTTCACGGAGGGCCCGCCCGAGGACGAGACTGAGGGTGGCGACTACGTGATCGCTCAGTTCTCGGGTTCCGGAACGGTGACCGGGCCGATCGTGCCCATCGACTACACCGGACCTCCCGCTGAGGCCGGCGCTTCCACGAGCGGCTGTGAGCCGGAGGACTTCCCGGCTACCCCGGCACCGAACTCGATCGCGCTGGTGCAGCGAGGCACGTGCGCCTTCGTGGACAAGATCGCGAACGCCGCCGACGCCGAATACGCGGCGGTGCTGATTGCCAACGACGGCTTCGAGGACCGCGTGTTGCCGTTCGAGATCGGCGCCGTGCCGTTCACCGAGATCCCCGCGGCCATGACGAGCTCCACCGTCGGTCTCGAGCTGCTCGCCGCGGCGGGCCAGACGCTGACCTTCGCGGTCGATACGACCACCGAGGAGTCGACGCAGTACAACCTGATCGCGGATACTCCGACGGGCAACCCCGAGCGGACCACACTGGTCGGCGCCCACCTCGACTCCGTCGAAGAGGGCCCCGGTATCAACGACAACGGGTCGGGCTCCGGGACGATCCTGGAGATCGCCGAGGAGATCGCCGAGCTTCCGCGCAACCCGCGCAACCGGATCAGGTTCGCGTGGTGGGGCGCCGAGGAGGCCGGACTGGTCGGATCGACCGCCTACGTGTTGGGCGAGGACGGCCTGGTCGAGTCGGGTGAGATCGACAACATCGAAGCGAATCTGAACTTCGACATGTTGTCCTCGCCCAACTTCGTGCGTTTCGTTTACGACGGAGACAACTCGACCGACGAGGGCGCAGAGGGCCCCCCGGGGTCGGCGGAGATCGAGCAGGTTTTCCTCGACCACTTCGCCTCGGAGGGTCTCGAGACAACCCCGACGGCTTTCGACGGCCGCTCGGACTACGGTCCGTTCATCGATCCGCTGGCGTACGTGCCCGCGGGCGGCCTGTTCTCGGGTGCCGAGGGTGCCAAGACCCCCGAGGAGGAAGCGACCTACGGCGGTGCCGCAGGCTCGTGGTACGACCCCTGTTACCACCAGGCCTGTGACACGTTCAGCACAGTCGTGTACGAGCCGCCTCTGGACGCCACCGGCCTGGAGGCCGGCTCGGAGGCGGCCGACGCCGCCGCCATGCGCGGCAACGGCCCGATCGGCCTCGGCCAACTGGCGGACGGCGCAGCCGACGCCACCTGGACCCTGGCGCGCTCAGTCAGCCCGCTGGTCGGTCCGGCCGTGGCCCGAGTGGCCAGTGCGCGCTCGGAGCGAAGGAGCTACCGCAGGGCGTACCGCCGTGCGGCCAAGGAGCGCGTGTACATGGGCGGTCAGGTGATCCGCTAGAGCGCGGAGCCGACAGCTCGTCGTATCGGAGAGGGCGGCCTGCGGGCCGCCCTCTTCTGTCTCAGGCCTCGGCGGCGATGTACGTCATCCGCCGAAACGCCTCGTAGCGCTCGTCGATCTCCTCGCGGGTGAGGGTCTCGGCGCGCTCGCAGCCGAACTCCTCGACCCAGAAGGAGGCTACCGCCGACCCGTAGGTCATGGCCCTGCGCAGCGTGTCATCGTCGGTGGCGCCGCCCTTGGCGTCGAGGTAGCCCAGGAAGCCGCCGGCGAAGGAGTCGCCAGCGCCGGTGGGGTCGATCACCGTCTCCAGCGGATAGGCCGGCAGCGAGAAGAAGCCCTGCTGGGTGACCAGCGACGCTCCGTACTCGCCCTGCTTGACCACCACCGCGCCGGGGCCGAGCTCCATGAGCTGACGCGCGCCCTTCAGCAGCGTCGGCTCTTCGGTGAGCATGCGCACCTCGTCGTCGTTCATCAGCACCAGATCGACCATCGAGATGGTTTGCAGGAGCGAATCGCGCGCGCTGTCGATCCAGAAGTTCATCGAGTCGAGGCCCGACAGGCTGGCGCCCGTGCACTGCTCCCGGACTTCGCGCTGCAGGTCGGGCTGGATGTTGGCGAGGAAGAGGGTCTCGGCGTTGCGCGAGCCCTCGGAGAGCTTGGGCTGAAAGTCGGCGAACACGTTCAGCTGCGTGTCGAGTGAGTGGCGGATGTTCAGGTTCCACTCGTACTCACACGCGTAGAAGAAGGTCTTGCCCCCCTCGACGTGCTCCACGTCCTCGGTGTTCACGTGGTGGCGGCGCAGCACGTCGTACTCGGCCTCGCCGAAGTCGTCGCCCACCGGGCCGACCACGCGCACGTCACTGAAGAACGAGGCGGCGAGGGCAAAATGCACCGCGGCTCCTCCCAGCGCGCGCTCGCGCTCTCCGAAGGGCGTCTTGATGGCGTCAAAGGCGATCGATCCGACCGCAACCAGGCTCATGAGGCCGAGCAGGGTATTCGATGCCGTAGATTCCGAAGCGCGTGAGAGCGGTCCAGATCGAGGAGTTCGGCGGGCCCGAGGTGCTTCAGGTGGCCGACGTACCCAAGCCCGAGCCGAGTGACGGCGAGGTGCTGATCGAGGTGTCGCGCGCCGGCATGAACTTCGCCGACACCCACCAGCGCGAGAACTCCTACCTGGCGCGCTACGAGGTGCCGCTGGTGCTCGGCGGCGAGGTGGCGGGGCGTACCGAGGACGGGCAGCGGGTGATCGCCCTGCTCGCGAGCGGCGGCTACGCGGAGTACGCCGTGGCTCCGAAGGCGATGGTCTTTCCCGTGCCCGACGGGCTCGACGACGGGGCCGCGCTGGCTCTCCTGATTCAGGGGATCACGGCCTGGCACCTGTTCCGGACCTCGGCCAGGCTCGTCGCCGGGGAGTCGGTGGTGGTGGTGTCGGGCGCCGGCGGCGTGGGGTCGCTGGCGGTGCAGCTGGCCAAGCCGTTCGGCGCGGGCCGGGTGATCGCCACGGCCTCCACGGAGGAGAAGCGCTCGCTGTGCGCATCCCTGGGCGCCGACGCCACGGTTGATCCGGCGGCCGACGACCTGACGGCCGCGCTGGTCGAGGCCAATGACGGCAACCGGGTGGACGTGGCTCTCGAGATGTCGGGCGGACGCGTGTTCACGGCGTGTGCCGAGGCGCTTGCGCCCTTCGGCCGGATCGTGGCCTACGGGATCGCGTCACGCGAGCAGAACACCGTCGAGACCGGGCGCCTGATGCGCAAGAGCCGCTCGGTGGTGGGCTTCTGGCTCATGCACTGCCTGGGCCGGCGCGAGATGATCGAGGAGCCGCTGGCCGACCTGTTCGAGCGAGCCGCGCGCGGCGAGCTGCGCCCGCAGGTGGGCGAGACCTACGCGCTGTCGGACGTACGTCGCGCCCACGAGGATCTGCAGGGCCGGCGCACCAGCGGCAAGGTGCTGCTGGATCCGTCGCGTTAGAGCATTTGACGCAGCTGTTTGGCCACTGCGCCTGGCTCCCTGTTCAGCCGCTTCCAGGTGAGCCGGACCGGACGCCAGCCGGCGGCTAAGAGGTGAGCGTCGCGGAGCCGGTCCGCCTCGAACGCCTGCCTGGTGCCGTGAGCCTGCCAGCCGTCGGTTTCCACGACGAGCCGCTGCGCGGGCCAGACGAAGTCTCGCTCGTGCCCTTCGACGACCTGGTTGACACGCGGCGCTGGAAGCCCATGGCACCTGCACAGGGCCAGCATCTGCTCCTCCATGCTTGAGCGCGTACGCGTGGTGCCGGCCTGGTGCTCGGCGAGGACGCGAGTGATTCTGGCGCCGCCCCGCCGGCCCGGCCGGGGCTGAAGGCCGCTGAGGTCGAGGCGCAAGTAGGCGGCTTCGTCGATCGCGCGCTCGAACTCGCGGTCGCTTACGACAGCAGCCAGGTCGAGGAAAGTGCGGGTGGGAGTGGTGACCGGGATGGCGTGCCGGACCGTGATTTCTTCTTTGCCGAGTGGTTGACGGTGAACCACGATTGCGCCACGGCCGCGTGCGCCTGACTGGACCGTCACGTCGACGCGGGGGCCGCGGGACGGCAGTACGCCCCAGAGTACTGCCGCGCTCCGGTGGCTCAGAACCGCTCGTGACCCGTACGAAACGACAGCAGCCAGGAAGTGGGCTTGGAGGGTCAGCGGCTGCCTGCCAACGGAGAACACACCGCTGTGCACCCTTCGCAGCCAGCCTGAGCGGACCCTCCAGGCGATCGCATCGTCGCTGAGACCCAAACCGAGCAGCTGGGTACGAGTGACCATGCCGTGTTGGCTGGCGGCGAGCGAAGTCAGCCTTCGATCCGCGCCTGGTTCTCCACCTTTCTCGGCCACCATCCGGGAAAGACGGAAAACCTCACGATTCACCCCCTTATGGCTGTCGTTCGCAGCGCGGAGCAGGACGGCAAGTAGTCTCAATCGCCGCATGCCCACCTTCGCCGACCTAGGACTCTCGGCCCCCACGCTGGAGTCCCTCGCCCATCTCGGCTACGAGCAGCCGACCCCGATTCAGGAGCAGGCCATCCCGCCGCTGCTCCAGGGGCGCGACGTGATCGGCCAGGCCCAGACCGGCACCGGCAAGACCGCCGCCTTCGGGCTCCCGATGATCGAGTACGTGGATCCCGAGGTGAACGAGATCCAGGCGCTCGTGCTCACCCCGACGCGCGAGCTGTGCATCCAGGTGACCCAGGCGCTGCGCGCCTACGGCGAGCGAACGGGCGTGGAGGTGGTGGCCGTGTTCGGCGGCGCGCCGATCCGCGACCAGGCCACCCGCCTCAAGGAGGGCCACGTGGCCGTGGGCACCGTGGGGCGCGTGATGGACATGATCGACCGTCACCACCTCTTCCTCGACGGTGTGCGCTACGTGGTGCTCGACGAGGCGGACGAGATGCTCGACCTCGGTTTCCTCGAGGACGTCGAGGACATCCTGCGGCGCGCGCCCATGGGCCGCCAGACCTCGCTCTTCAGCGCCACGGTCCCGCCCGAGATCAGCCGGCTCGCCGATCAGTTCATGCACGACCCGGTTCACATCAAGGTCCGCGCGGCCACGCTCACGATCGACACCGTCGACCACTTCTACGTCGAGGTGGGCGACAAGGAGAAGCCCGAGGCGCTCGTGAACGTGCTCAAGCAGGAGCGCCCCACCCAGGCCATCGTCTTCGCGCGCACGAAGATCGGGGTCGACCGCCTGGCCCGCCGCCTCGGCGACGCCGGCGTGCGCGTCAAGGCCCTGCACGGCGACATGTCCCAGGGCCAGCGCGATGGCGTGATGATCGCCTTCAAGGGCGGGCGCGAGCGCCTGCTCGTGGCCACCGACGTGGCCGCGCGCGGCCTCGACATCACCGGCGTGAGCCACGTCGTCAACTACGACGTGCCGAATTCGCCCGACGTGTACGTCCACCGAATCGGGCGCACCGGGCGCGCGGGGGAGAGCGGGCGTGCGATCACGCTGATCACCCCCAAGCAGCGCCGCGACCTTCAGGCCATCGAGCGCCACGCGAACACGGAGATCGAGCAGTGGTCGGCCGACGAGCCGGCGGCGCGCCGCCCGCGCGAGCGCAAGCCGCGCGAGCGCGAGACCCGGCGGCCCCGCCACACCAAGCCGCACAGCCGCGACGGCGTTCCCTACTCGAAGCTGATCGTGGGCGCGGGGCGCCAGGACGGGATCGAGCCCGCCGACGTGGTCGGGGCGGTGGTCGACAACACCCACCTCGAGAACGCCGACGTGCGCAACGTGCGCGTGCTCGAGCGCTTCTCCTTCGTGGAGGTGCCCAAGGAGCGCGCCGGCGAGGTGGTCGAGAAGGTGAGCGGAAAGCGAGTCCGGGGCGCGGAGCTCCGGCTGGAGGTAACCAAGAGATGAGCAAGGCGACAATGCACACCAACCGCGGTCCGATCGAGATCGAGTTCTTCGATGAGGATGCGCCCAAGACCGTGGAGAACTTCCTCAAGCTGTCGCAGGACGGCTTCTACGACGGGCTGGTCTTCCACCGGGTGATCAAGGACTTCATGATCCAGGGCGGGTGCCCGCAGGGCACCGGCATGGGCGGCCCGGGCTACCAGTTCGAGGACGAGTTCAACGACCACAAGGTCGAGCGCGGCGCGCTCGCCATGGCCAACAGCGGCCCGAACACCAACGGCAGCCAGTTCTTCATCGTCACTACGGAGGCGGCATCGTGGCTCGACGGCAAGCACACCGTCTTCGGCGAGGTCACGTCGGGCATGGACGCTGTGGACGCCATCGAAGGGACGGAGACCGGCGCCGGGGACCGTCCGGTGCAGGACGCCACCATCGAGCGCGTGGAGGTCCATGCGGATTGAGCTGCTCTGGTGGGAGGGCTGTCCCTCTCACCCCGACGCGCTCAAGCAGCTCGAGCGCATCCTCGAGGAAGAGGGCGCTCAGGCGGAGGTGGAGCTGGTGGAGATCGAGACCGACGAGCAGGCGCAGGCCGAGCGCTTCGCGGGCTCGCCCACGTTTCGCATCGACGGAGAGGACGCGCTCGCGTCGGGCGAGCCGGAGCCCTTCTCGCTCACCTGCCGCGTCTACCGCCTGCGCGACGGGCGCGCTTCCCCGACACCCGATCCCGATGACCTACGCGATGCAGTGAGGAGAGCACTATGACCCTGGCGATTGGCGACAGCGCACCGGCGCACGAGCTCCCGGACACCGACGGCAACCACCACGCCCTGCACGAGGACGGCGCCACCACGGTGGTGGTGTTCACCTGCAACCACTGCCCCTACGCCCTGGCCTGGCACGACCGCCTCGCGGGTGTCGCCGGCGACTACGACGTGCGCTTTCTGTACGTGAATCCCAACAACGCCGAGACCCACCCGGGCGATTCGTACGAGGCCATGCAGGAGCGCGTGGCCGCGGAGACCTGGACGTTCCCGTACCTCCGCGACGAGACCCAGGAGGCGGCCCGCGACTTCGGCGCCAAGACCACGCCCGACGTGTTCGTGCTCGACGCCGAGGGCCGGCTGCGCTACCGCGGCGCCCCCGACTCAGACCATCGCGACCCGAGTCTCGACGCGGCCTGGCTGCGCGAGGCCCTCGACTCGCTGCTGGCCGGCGAGGACGTGGCCCGCGCGGAGACCGAGCCCGTGGGGTGCTCGGTCAAGTGGAAGTGATCGCCGCCACCGCCGCGCTCGTGTCGCTGAGATCCTCGAACAGGGCCTCCGGGCGCGACTGAAGCAGAGCCTCGCGGCCGACGGGGCCGGTCATCACGGCCACGGCCCGGGCCCCGGCCTCGTGGGCGGCCGCCACGTCCAGTGGCGTGTCGCCGATCAGCACCGCGCCGGTGGGCTCGCCGTACTTCTCGGTGGCCCGCGCGCGAGCCACCGCAACCAGGTCCGAGCGTCGCTCGTGGGGATCCGAGCCGTAGGCGCCGACCTCGAAGTCGATCCAGCGCTCGAGCCCGAAGGCGCTGACCTTCAGTGCGGCGTTCGACTCGATGTTCCCGGTGAGCAGCGACTGCACCACGTCGTCGCGGCCGTGCAGCGCCTCGAGCACCTCGGCCACGCCGGGCTGGGCGTGCCCCTCTGCGCGCACAGCGTCCTTGCGCCCCTCCAGGGCCACGGCCAGCTCCTCCAGCACTCGCGGCAGGTGATCGCGGTCGCCGTCGAGCATGGTCAGCGCGATCTGATGGTCGGTGCGCCCGGCGTACTCCACGGGTGCGGGTTCGCGGCCGACCACCGTCCGGAAGGCCTCCTCGAAGGCGAAGCGCCCGTGGCTGGCGGTGTGAACGAGCGTTCCGTCGATGTCCCAGAGCACGAGAAGCACAGCCTCAGCCTGCCAGACTGAGCGGCGATGCTCGACGTGCTCTCCATTCCGCCGAAGATGCTGGCTCGCGCCCTCGACGACCTGCACACCGTCGCCGGCAAGCTCGGCGAGCTGGTGGAGTCGGTGAGCGTGTTGCCGCGCACCGAGGACGAGCTCTCGGCGAACATCGCGCTGCTGCGCGACGACATCCGCGAGCTCAACGGCCTGCTGCGCCCGCTGATCGCCGCGCTCGAGCCCATACCGGCCGAGCTGCGCGACGTCGACCAGACCGCCGAGTCGCTCGAGGCCTCGATGTCGCAGCTGCAGGGCATGCTGAAGAAGCTGCCCGGGATCTAGGCTGCGCTGAGCCTCACGCCCAGCAGCGCTTCGAGCTGCGGCAGCGTGGTGTCCGCGCCGCGGTGGAGCACCGCTGTCATCCCCACCGCCTCTGCTCCCTCGCAGTTCTGGCGCAGGTCGTCGACGAACACGGACTCCTCCGGTGCCACCCCCGCGCGCTCGGCGCCGAGCGCGAAGATCTCGGGCTGGGGCTTGTGCATCCCCACGTCGCCGGAGATCACCACTCCGTCGAAGAGCTCGGGGAAGGTCGACCGGTCGTAGCGCCCGGCGCCCATGGAGTTGGAGATCAGGCCCGTTCGGATGCCGCTGCGCGCGGGCTCGGCGCAACGGCCTCGACCATCACCTCGTCGGGGTTGATGTGGCCGAACATGCGGTCGACCATGCCGGCGCGCCGGGCCGAATCGAGCCCGAGCAGGCCACCCAGGAGCTCGGCGAACTCGTCCTCGGAGAGCTCGCCCTTCTCGAGCGAGCGGACCGCGGCCAGCGCCTCGGGGCTGGAGCGAAAGAGCCCCACCATGCGATTCGGGTCGATCCCCTCGTCGGTGCAGAAGGCCTGAAACGAGGCAAAGACGTTGGTGGTGAGCACACCGCCGTAGTCGACCAGCAGCCCCTTCATCCGGCCAGCGCTACCCGGCGCGCCTGCTCGGCCAGGGCGGGCACGCCCTTGTCGAACGCCGCCAGGTACTCGTCGTCGGACGCGCCCATCGTGAAGCGCTTGTAGTTGCCCTCCATGAACACGGCGGCCTTCCAGAGCGCCAGCGCCTGGTACCAGTTCAGCGCCGACATGGAGCGCCCGCTGCGCTCCTCGTAGCGCTCGATCAGCTCCTCTCGCGTCATGAAGCCCTCGCGCCGGGTGGCGGCGTTGAGGCTGCCGAAGCCGAGGTCCTCGGGATCGCCGGCCTGGGCCCAGGTGACCGTGAAGTAGCCGAGGTCGGCCAGCGGGTCGCCGATCGTCGAGAGCTCCCAGTCGAAGATGGCCGCCACCCGGGCCGGCGCCTCCTCGCCCAGCATCACGTTGCCCAGGCGGTAGTCGCCGTGCACGATCGTCGACTCGGGCGACTCGGGCATGTTGCCGGCGAGCCAGCGGCCGACCTCCTCGACCGCCTCGATCTCGCGCGTCTTGTTGTGCTCCCACAGGCCGCCGAAGCGCCGCACCTGGCGCTCGAGGTAACCGGTGGGCTTGCCGTAGCCCTCGAGGCCGCAGGCCCGCCAGTCGACCTCGTGGACCTCGACCAGCCGGTCCACGAGCTCGGCGCAGATCGCCCGGCGCTCGCCGGGCTGGTCGAGCGCCGCCGGAAGTCCGTGGTCACCACCGCGCCGTGCATCTCCTCCATCACGTAGAAGGGGACGCCGAGGACGGCGTCGTCGTCGCAGGTGGCCAGCACCGGGGGCACGCGCACCGGCGTGCCCTGAAGCGCCTGCAGGAGGCGCGCCTCGCGCAGCACGTCGTGGGCCGAGGGCGGCAGCGGCGGGCGCGGCGGGCGGCGCAGCACCACGCGCGTGTCGCCGCGCGTGATCAGGAAGTTGAGGTTGGAGTGGCCCTCGCCGATCCGCTCGGCCTCGAGGCGCCCCTCGCCGATGCCGTGCGAGTCGAGGAACGCCTCGAGCGGCTCGCGCACCACCAGCGGCGCGGGCTCGAGGCCCGCGGCCTGCGCTGCGGTGTCGACCACGTCGGGCGAGCCCATCGGCCCGAAGATCCTACGTCGACCGCATCGTTGGGCGGTTCGTGGTGTCTAGGGTTCCGATCATGCGCCTCTCCCGCCTGCTGATTCCCCTGACCGCGACGCTCGCCCTGGCTCGCCTCGCCCGCCATGGCCGCCGAATGTGCCGGTCGAAGTGGTCGAGTTCGAGTTCCGGCCGGCCGACCAGAGGGTTGCGGTGGGCGACACGGTGATCTGGAACTTCCAAGGAAGGGCACACCACCACCGCGACCCGCGGCCAGGCCGAGCGCTGGGACTCCGGCCCGGCCACCAACGCCGTCGGCACCACCTACTAGAAGACCTTCAACACGCCGGGCCGCTTCGGCTACATCTGCGTCCCGCACGCCTCGTTCATGAAGGGCACGATCGTGGTCGGCGAGGACGCGGTGAGGGACACGGTCGACCGCCTCAGGTGCGCAGTCGGCAACTACGTGAAGATCACCTACAAGCTCAACGAGGCGGCCACGGTCACCTACAAGCTCAAGGGGCCGAGCTCACGCACGGTCAAGAAGGGCCGCGTCAAGAAGGGCAAGCATTCGTTCCGGCTGAAGAACCTCAAGGAGGGCGAGTACCGCGGCACGCTGACCCTGGTCGACGACTTCGACAAGAGGGCCACGCGCGAAGAACTCCTTCGAGCTCGACTGAGCCTCGGGAGTACCCCCGCGTAGTGTCCTGAGGGATGCTGCGCACGCTTCGTCATCGGGACTTTCGGCTGCTCTGGATCGGGCAGTCCGTGTCGCTGGTCGGCGACGGGATCTACCTCGTCGCGATCGCGTGGCTCGTGTACGACCTCTCCAACGAGCCGGGCGCGCTGGCGATCGTGGGCCTGGCCTGGACGCTGCCGATGGTGCTCGGCCTGCTGCTGGCCGGGGTGCTGAGCGACCGCTTCGAGCGCCGCCGCCTGCTGGTGCTGTCCGACCTGATCCGCTGCGCGGCGATCGGCGCCATCGCGGCGCTCTCGCTCGCCGGGGTGGTGGAGCTGTGGCACGTGATCGTGCTGGTGGTGGTGTACGGCGCGGGAGAGGCGCTGTTCCTGCCCGCGTTCAGCGCGATCGTGCCCGACGTGGTGCCGCGCGAGCAGCTGATGCAGGCCAACACGCTGCGCGAGCTGATGGAGCCGCTCGGCCTGCGCTTCGCCGGGCCGGCGCTGGGCGGGCTGCTGATCACCGTGTTCGACGTGGGCACGGCCTTCCTGGTCGACGCGCTCACCTTTCTCGTGTCGGCCTTCGTCGTCTCGCTGATGTTGCGCCAGCCCGCGCCGCGCGAGGAGAGCCATTCCTTTCGCCAGGACCTCCTGGAGGGCTTCGCCTACGTCCGCGCGCACGCCTGGCTGTGGGCCACGCTGGCCGGCGCCGCGCTGTTCCTGCTCGTGACCTACGGACCCTTCGAGGTGCTGCTTCCGTACATCATCCGCAACGAGCTGGGGGGCAGCGCGGCCACCTTCGGCACCGTCATGGCCGCCGGCGGCCTGGGCTCGATCGCCGCGGCGCTGCTGCTCAGCCGCACCGGCGCGCCGCGCCGCCACGTCACCTTCATGTGGGGGGCCTGGGGAATCGGCACCACGCTCGACATCGGCCTGGCCATCTCCAGCGCGGCCTGGCAGATGTGCGCGATCGCCTTCTTCTCCTTCGGCTTCGCCACGGCGGGGATGGTGGTGTGGGCCACGCTGGTCAACACGCTTGTCCCCGCCGAGATGCTGGGCCGGGTGTCGAGCCTCGACTGGTTCGTCTCCATCGGGCTCGTCCCGTTGTCGTTCGCGCTCACCGGGCCGGTGGCCGAATGGCTGGGCGCGCGCACCACCCTTGCGCTGGCCGGCGGGGTGGGCCTGCTCACGTTCTTCATCCTCTTCGTGCCGGGCGTGCGCGACCCCGAGCGCAACCCCCTCCCGGGGCCGCACGCTCAGGCGATCTCGTCGACGTGACGAACGTTGGCCCGGTCGTCCTCGTCCTCGCTGGGCCCGGCCTCGAACCAGGCGTCGAGGATCTCCTCGAGCAGCGCCGGGCTGGTCGTGCGCAGCGACAGGGCGAGCACATTGGCGTCGTTCCAGCGGCGGGCGCCGCGGGCGGTCTCGGCGTCGGCGCAGAGGGCGGCGCTGGCCCCCGGCACCTTGTTCGCGGCGATCGACGCGCCCGTGCCCGTCCAGCAGCACACCACGGCCTGATCCGCGCGGCCCGGCGGTCACGTCGCGCGCGGCCGCCTCTGAGCACCAGGCCCAGTCGTCGCGCTCGTCGTCGTTCAGCGCCCCGTGCGCGACCAGCTCGTGGCCGCGCCTCTCGAGCTCCTCGACCACGGCATCGGCCACGCCGGTGCGCTCGTCGGCGGCTACGGAGATCCTCATCGTTTGCAGCCTAACCTTGAGGGCGATGCCCGAGCTGCCCGAGGTCGAGATCACCGCGCGTCGCCTCGCGCGCGGCGCCGCCGGCGCGCAGATCGAGTCTGCGCTGGCGCCGGGCATGGTCACCATGAAGACCTTCGACCCGCCCCTCGACGCCCTGGCCGGCCGCGAGATCGACGGGGTGCGCCGCATCGGGAAGATGCTGGCGATCGACGCGGGCGACCTGACCCTGCTGATTCACCTCATGTCGGCCGGCCGGCTGCAGCTATGGGACAAGCGGGCGTCGCTGCGCGACCGCGCGTCTCGGCTGCTGCTGCGCCTCGACGGCGAGCGCGAGCTGCGCCTGCGCGAGTTCGGCACCCAGCAGCGAGCGTGGGGCAAGCTGCTGCCCGCGGGCGAGGTGGCCGCCGACGAGGCGGTGGCCACGCTGGGACCGGACGCCCTGCCCGCGCCGGCGCCCGACGAGTTCGAGCGCCTGCTCGACCAGCCGCGCCACCTGCATCCGCTCCTGCGCGACCAGCGCGTGATCGCCGGCATCGGGCGCTCGTGGGTCGACGAGCTGCTGTGGACCTCCTACCTTTCGCCCTTCCAGAAGGGCTCGGACCTCGACAACGATGCCCGCGAGCGCTTGCGCGCAGCCTGCGACGAGGTGCTCGGCGGGGCGATCGAGCACTACGAGGAGGTGCTCGGAGACAAGATCCCCGACAAGCTGCCGATGCCTCTGAAGGTGCACCGCCGCGCCGGCGAGCCGTGTCCGCGCTGCGGAACGAAGATCGAGGCGATCCACTTCAAGGACTACGTGATGTGTTACTGCCCGGAGGAGCAGACGGGCGGCCGGGTGCTGAAGGACCGCCGGCTCTCGAAGCTGCTGAAGTGAGTCAGTCCGGCCAGAAGTCCGACACCATCTCGGCGTCCTTGTTCTCGGTGTTGGGCGCTCCGAAGGCGAGGATCTCGGCGCCCTCCGGCCCGGCCTCCATCCCGCGGGCAACCGATCCCGGCACGCGCAGGGCGTCGAGGGGCTTCATCTCCACCACCTCGTCCTCCACGCGAAACCGCGCGCTTCCGCTCAGCACCACGTAGATCTCCTCCTGCTCGCCGTGGCGGTGGCCGAACGGAAGCCGGAAGTCCGGGGACATCTTGTAGTAGCTCAGCCCGGATTGCTCGAGCCCCAGCGGCCCGCGGGCGAAACGGGACTCGATGTTGGGCGCGAGGCCGTGCTTGGGGGCCAGGTCTTCGACGTCGTCTCTGAGGCTCAGGTGGGTGTAGTCGGACATGGAGGGGATTCTCGCGCCTCGGTGTCGCTAGGTCTTGCGAAAATGCGTCACCGCATGGCGGCATTCCAAGAGACGGCGCCGCGCGGCGTGCTCGACCCCGTCGCGGCCCGGGCTCGGTTCTCGCTCACCTTTCACCGGCCGGTCCCCGAGCTGGCTCACGCGATCGACCGCCATTGGGTGGTTCGCTGGGACCTGAAGGACGGCGACTCCTACGTGCAGGAGGTGCTGCCCCATCCGTGCGTGAACCTGGCGTTCGAGGCCGGGAGCAGCGGCATCTTCGGGATCCCCACCGCTCGCTTTCGCCGCGAGCTCACCGGAGCGGGTGAGGCCCTGGGCACGCGCCTGCGGCCGGGAGCGTCGTCGCTGCTCTCGGATCTGGAGGCCTGGCGGCTGACCGACAGCGTTCTCCCGCTCGCCGGGCTCCTCGGCCCGGCCGGCGCAGAGCTCGAGCGGGAGGTGCTCTCCCGCGACGAGATCGAGGAGGGGATACCGATCGTCGAGTCCTTTCTCCTCGCCCGCGCGGGGACGCTCGACTCCGGAGCCCTCCTGGTCCAGGAGGTGATCGACGGCATGCTCTGCGCGCCGCACGACACCACGGTGGCCGAGCTGGCGAACCGGCACGGGGTGGCCCCCCGCACTCTCCAGCGACTGTTTCGCCGCTACGTGGGCGTCGGCCCGAAGTGGGTGTTGCAGCGCTACCGCATGCACGAGGCCGCCGAGCGGATGCTGATCGACCCCGACCTCGATCTCGCGCGGCTCGCCCTGGACCTGGGCTACTCAGACCAGGCCCACTTCGGCAACGACTTCCACGCCCGCACCGGGCGCACCCCGGCCGCATACCTCGCCGCCTGCGCGGCGGCGTGATCCTCAGCCGACGGTGAGCGTGCCCTCCATGCCGGCTTTGGCGTGGCCGTCGACCGGGCAGTAGTACTCGTATTCACCGGGCTTCAGGTCGACCGTGACCTTCGAGACCCCGCCCTTGCCGACCGTCTCGCCCTCCTCCTCGACACCCTTGCCCTCGACCTCGATGGCGTGGGGGAGCGAGGAGGGGTTGTCGAGCACGACCGTGACCTTGC
The DNA here is from genome assembly GCA_963728155.1 of uncultured Thermoleophilaceae bacterium. Classification (GTDB taxonomy): domain Bacteria; phylum Actinomycetota; class Thermoleophilia; order Solirubrobacterales; family Thermoleophilaceae; genus JACVRW01. The sequence continues at coordinate 242,679 of CAVSJF010000007.1, forward strand.
CGGGCTTCGTGGTGAGCGTTGTCTTGTCGAACTTGAGCGCTCCGCCCGGGTCGGCGGTCAGCTTGAGCGGCTTCGCCGCCGCCGCCGCCGTGCCGCCGCTCTCCTCGTCCTTCTTCTGGCCGCCGTAGGCCGAGCCGCCGCCGCTCGAGCCGCCGCCTCCCCCATCATCCGAGTCGTCGCCGCAGCCGGCTCCGATCAGCAGGCAGACGGTGAGAGTGATGAACACGGCGGGGCATGGAGGTCGCATGTGCCGGTGTACGCACGCGGGCGCCCCGCGGTTCGGCCGTTCAGTAGCGCAGCTCGCCGCGCAGCAGCGCGTCGCCGCGCGCGGAATCGCGCGAGGACCTGGCGCGGGTGATCACGATCACGTGGTAGTCCCCCGGCTTCACCGCCGCGGTCAGCTGCGCTCGCGCGCGGCCGTCGGAGCGCGATCGGAAAGTGCCGCCGCTCACCCACTCCCCGTTGGCACGCACGCACCAGAGCTCGTAGGCCGCGCCCTTCGCGGCGAGCCCGCGCGCGCCGAGTGTCACCCGCGTACCGGCCGATACGGCATCGACATAGGCGGTCGCCCTCGCCGTGGAGCGCGCATCGACCGGGGCGAGCCGCGCGCTGGCGTAAGCGCTCGCCTCCCGGTCATCCCCGAGTGGAAGCACCAGGAGGGCAACCACCGCCGCGGCCACCGCCACCGTCAGCGCCGCCGCGGCCACGGCGAGCCTCCTGCGCCGCGGCGTCGCCGGGTGTGGGCGGTGCTCCCGGGCGAACCGATCGAGGATCGCCTCCTCCACCTCGGGCGACGCGGTCGGAGGTGGCACGTCCCCTGGCTGCACCGTGTCGAGCAGGGCGGGCAGGGCGGCCATGCGCCGCACCTCCGTGCCGCAGGAGTGGCAGCCCGCCACGTGACTGCGCATCTCCTCCATCTCGGCGGGTTCGAGCGCGCCGAGCACGTACCCGCCGACCAGCTCGCCGTGGCTCGCGCAGTGGCTCACCGGCCGACCTCCATCTCGTCGAGTATCAGCCGTAGCGTTCGCAGCGCGTAGGAGGTTCGGCTCTTGACCGTTCCCAGTGGAATCCCCTTGCGTTCGGCGATCTCGCGCAGGCTGAGGCCGCCGAAGTGGGCCAGGCGGATCACCTCGCGGTGATCGGGCGAGAGCCGGGTGAGGGCGGCGGCCATCTGCCAGCGCAGCACGGCCTGCTCCAGCTCCGAGTCGAGCTGCTCCTCCTGGACGCCGTCGTGTCCTTCGCGGGCGAGCCCGGGCCGCGCGGCGGCCCGCCGGCGCGCATCCACGATCCGGTTGCGGGTGATCGTGTAGAGCCAGGTGCGGACGCTTCCTCGCCGGGAGTCGTAGTCGGCGGCGTGGCGCCAGGCGCGCGCGAACACGTCCTGCACCACCTCTTCGGCCAGCTCGCGGTCGGCCAGCGAGTTCAGAGCGAAGCCGTAGAGCTCGCCGGAGTAGCGTCGGTAGAGCTCGCGCAGCTCGTCACCGCTGGCATCGAGCGGGAGGCGCTCCACGAGCGTGGCGTCGCTCGGGGCCATGCGCTCACGCTATACGCACGCGCGGCCCGGCCGGTTCGGCCCGGCGTCAGTCGCGGCGCAGGAGCAACAGGGCGAAGCCGAGGGTCTCCCGCCCCCCGGGCATGGCCAGGCGCGTGCGCGTGCGGGCGGCGCGCTCGCTCAGTTGTCCGGCGGCGGGGTCGTCGGGGTGGCGCTCGGCCCAGCGCTCGCAGTTCAGCACCTGTGTCCACTCGTAGCGGTCCCAATCGGCGTCGCTGGCCACGCACGACCACAGGGGGACGAGACCGGCGGCCTGGGCGGTATCCAGCAGCCCTCCGAAGCCGGCCAGCTCGTCCTCGCTCGCATCGCCCAGCGCCTTCAGGTACGCGTCACTGGGCGAGCGTCGCCAGTAGCCCTCGCCGAGCAGGACCTGGCCGCCGGGCACGGTCAGCTCTCGCAGCCGTCCGAGCGCCTCGGGGAACCCCCCGAGCGCGTGGCTGGAGGCGATGCCCACGACGAGCTCGTTGACGCCGGCGGGCGGCTCGCCGGCCACGATCAGCTCCACGTCCGCCCCGGCTTCGCCGCGGCCCAGCTCGATCTGCTCCGGGTCCAGGTCGTAGCCGACGGCCCTCACCGGCCAGCGTGCGGCGATGCGGCGCAGCGTCTCACCGCGGCCGCAGCCCACCTCAAGACCCTCGCGCCGCTCGCGAGGCCGAGCAGGTCGATCGCGGCATCGAGATTCGCCTCGGAGAGTGGGTTGTGCAGAGCGAGATCGCCGTGGGCAATGCGCGATTCAGCGGCGCGTTCCATCCCGGGCACCGTACCTTTGGTCGCGTGACGCCCGCCGCAGACATAGGCGAGTCCTTTCGGTCGTTCTTCGACGCCGTCGACTCCTTTGTCTCCAACCTGGCCTCCGTCGGGCTGGTGCCGCTGCTGATCGCCATCGCCTGCTTCACGACGCTATCTCAGCCTGCGGGCCCTTGCGAGCTTCAACATCCTGCGCGCCGCGTATCCGACCGAGCGCATCCACTTCCGGGAGATCTGGGGCGCCTACTTCGCCGGCTACGGCTTCAACGCGGTGATCCCCGCCCGCGGCGGCGACGTGGTGCGCCTGTTCCTGACCAAGACCTCCGTCCCGCACGCGAGCTACCCCGCGGTGGCGGCGAGCTTCGTGGTCGAGCTCGGCTTCGACATCGCGATGGGAACGCTGATCCTGATCTTCGCCTTCACCCAGGGCGTGTTCCCCAAGCCCCCGGACTTCGCCGATCTCAACGCGTTCGACCTGTCCTACCTCGCGCAGCATCCGCGCTTCACGCTGTTCCTGATGACCGCGCTGGCCATCGGCGCGTTCGTGGGCTTCGCGCTGTTGAGCGTGCGCGTGAAGGCCTTCTGGGAGCGCGTGAAGCAGGGCTTCACGATCCTCGGCAACCGGCAGCGCTACCTGCGCGAGGTGTTCGCCGTCCAGTTCGTGGCGTGGCTGTTTCGCTTCGCGGCCTTCTGGGCGCTGCTCGAGGCCTTCAACGTCGGTGGGTCGGTGAAGAACGTGCTGCTCGTGCTGGGCGTGAACGCGGTGTCGGCCGCGGTGCCCTTCACGCCGCAGGGGGCGGGCGTCCAGCAGGCCCTGCTCGCCAAGGTCTTCTCGGGCACCGCGGCCGGCTCGACGGTGGCCGCCTACTCCGTGGGCCAGCAGATCGCCATCGGCGCGCTCACTTTCGGGATCGGCTTCACCGCGCTCGTGTTCATCTTCCGCGTGCGCAGCTTCAAGGAGGTGATCGCGCGCGGGAAACGCGACCGCGCGGACGAGAGAGCTCGGCGCGAGGGCCACCTGCGCGACGAGCGCGCGGACGAGCCCTGGGGTGACGAGGCCCCGCCTAGGTCCCGAAGCCCTCGCGCGCCTCGCGCACGAGAATGACCGCCTCGGGGAACACCAGGCGCATCGCCTGCAGCAGGTCCTGAGCCTGCTGCTCGGCGTTGCCCTGGAGGTTGAGGCGCGCGATGCCGGCGACCGTCATGTCGACGGCGAGCTTGATCGCGTTGTCGGCCCACGCCACCTTCTGGGCGCCCTGCATCTGCTCCGCGAACTCGCCCATGCGCCGGCGCAGTTCGTCCGGATCGCCGAATAGGCCACCAAAGGGATCTTCCGAAGACATAGCCCGATTCTAGGGAACGCCCGCGCCCCACCCGGTGGGGTAAGGTCGCCCCCGTGCGCATCTCAGATGTCATGACCCAGGGCGTTGTGACCGTGGAGACCGGCGACACCCTGCGCGCGGTAGGCGAGCTGATGCGCGACCGCAACGTCGGCTCGGTGGTGGTGTGTGAGGGCGACCGGCCCGTGGGAGTGATCACCGATCGCGATCTGGCCCTGGCCGTCGTGGCCGACGAGGTGGATCCGCACGACCCGCGCGCGCCCACGCGTCGCAGCCGATCGTGACCGGCGAGGTCGAGATGGACATCGAGGAGGCGGTGGCGATCATGATCCAGCACCGCATCCGGCGCCTGCCGGTGATCGAGGCGGAGCTGCTGGTGGGGATCGTGACCATCGACGACCTGGCGGTGCGAGCAGGAGATCTCCACCTCGCGCAGCGGATCACCGCCGAGGTGGCCAAGGCCGCGCTGCCCGAGTTCTACTTCCACCAGCGGGGCGGCTGACGTCGTGGCCCCGCCCACCCTGGGTCAGGTCAAGACTCGCCGCCGGATCGAGCGCGGGATTCGCCTGGCCGCTCCCGTCCTCGACCTCGATCTGGCCGCCGGCGACCGGATCTCGCGGATCGTGTCGCGCGACGACGTCGAGTACTACCCGCCGCGTGTCGCGCGGGGGCGAAAGCAACCTGCCGCCTCGGTGACCAAGAACGAGCAGCTCGAATGGGAGGCCCGGTTCCGCCGTCCGGCGGCGTTCGCCGCTTTCGCGGCCGGAGTGCTCCTGCTGGCCAGCCTGGTGGTCCGGCAGACGATCTTCGAGGACCGGGAAGGCATCCGCGCCGCGCCCGACGCGCTCCTGTCGGTCAACGAGTCGCCTGGCACGCTCCTCGCCGGTGCCGCAATTCAGGCGGTGGCCGGCCTGCTGCTGGTGCTCGTGTTCCTCTACCTGTTCCGCGCGACTCGGCTGCGCACCCCGACGATGCCGAACTGGTTCTTGTACCTGGTCTTCGCCGGGCCGATTCTCTACGCGATCGCTCAGCTGGTGGGGGCGTTCGACCAGATCGACCTGGCCGAGACCTTCGCCGACGGGTCGTACTCGTTCGAGAACGCGGATTCAGGTGACGGCCCGGACCTGAGCGAGTGCCCGGCCACACGGGGTGAGCTCGGTGAGGCCTGCCAGGAGGAGCTGGCCCAGGAGAACCCGAACACCGTGGCGCTCTTCGTCGGCCTGATCGGGCCGGTGCTGCTCGCGTTCCTGTTCGTGATGCTGCCGCTGCGGGCCCGCCGGGCCGGCCTGTTGAGCCCGTTCATGAGCATCCTCGGCGTTCTCTCCGGCGTGCTGCTCGTGCTGCCGCTGCTTCCCCCCGTGATCCTGCAGGCCTTCTGGCTGGGCGCCCTCGGCGCCCTCTATCTGGGCACCTGGCCGGGCGGACGCGGGCCGGCGTGGGAGACCGGGGAGCCCGATCCGTGGCCGACCCCCGCGCGCAGGCGCGGCGGCCCGGCGCAGAGCGACGAGCCGGAACCCGAGCCGCCGGGTGGAAGCGGCAACGGGACCGAGCCCGACCCGCCTCCGCAGCGCCGGAGCTCGCGCAAGCGAAAGCGCGGCTAGGCCTGCGCGCTGTCCGCCTCATCGCAGCTGCGGCGGTCGCCCTCCTCGCCGCCGTTCCCGCCGCGGCGCAACCGCCGCCCGCGCTCCGGCTGAGCGCCCCTCGGGTGGTGGCGACCGATACCGCGATCGAGGTCAAGGGCCGGGGTGCGATGCCGGGCGAGCGGGTGTCGATCGAGATCCGGCTGAAGGACGGGCGCTGGGCTGCGCTGGCGGGCGCGAGGGCCAGGGCCAACGGCCGCTTCGCGCGCAGCGTGCGGCCCAAGAAGGCTCGCCGCCGCATAAGGCTGCGGGCCGCGACCGCGGCCGGGGTCTCGCCCCCGGTCCGGGTACGGACCCGCGCGGTGGTGCTCGCCTCGGTGGGCGACATCAACCTGGGCAACGGGCCCGGCGCCGTGATGGCTCTGAGGGGCTTACGCTACCCGTGGACCAGCGTGGCGCCGGCGCTGCGCGCCGCCGACGTGGCATTCGGCAATCTCGAGTGCGCCGTGTCCACCCGGGGCTTCCCGGTGCCCAAGGAGTTCAACTTCCGCGGGCCGCCCGCGGCCCTGCGCACGATGGCCCGCTTCGCGGGATTCGACGTGCTCAACCTGGCCAACAACCACACCGGCGACTACGGCACGGCCGCCCTCCTCGACACGGTCAGGTACGTACGCCGCTTCGGCATGACCGCGGTGGGAGCGGGAGGCAGCCTCGAGTCGGCAGCGCAGCCGCGGGTGGTCGAGCGCCTGGGCCTGAAGATCGCCTTCGTGGGTTTCTCCAACATCCTGCCGAGCTCGTTCTTCGCCGGGTCCGGACGGGCGGGAACGCAACCGGCCACACCGCAACTGATCGCGGCCGGCGTGAGGAACGCGCGACGCAGGGCCGACGTGGTGATCGCGACCTTCCACTGGGGTGTCGAGCGAGCGACCACCGAGGACGGGCGCCAGCGCGCCTTCGCCGCCACCGCCCTCGGGGCCGGCGCCGACGCGGTGATCGGAGCGCACCCTCACGTGCTCCAGCCGATCCGGCGCAGCGGCAGCCGGGTGGTGGCCTACAGCCTGGGGAACTTCGTGTTCGGCGCCTCGTCGAGCGTCACATCGCGCACCGGCATCCTGCGCCTCAAGCTGTCGGGGAACGGCGTGGAGGGGGCGCGTCTGGTGCCCGCGGTGATCGAGGGCACCAGGCCTCGGTTGCTCTAGGCGATCGCCGGCGCTTCCGGCAGCTGCTCGAGAGCGGCCTCCATCTCGCTCTCGGAGAACTCGATGTCCTCGAGCGTGCCCGCCAGGTAGGCGTCGTACGCGGTCATGTCGAAATGCCCGTGACCGCAGAGGTTGAAGAGGATCGTCCGCTCCTCGCCCGCCTGCTTGGCCGCCTCGGCCTCGTCGATCACCGCCCGGATGGCGTGGGCGGGCTCGGGCGCGGGCAGGATCGCCTCCGTGCGCGCGAAGCGGACGGCGGCGGCGAAGGTCTCGTTCTGCTTGTAGGAGCGCGCCTCCACCAGCCCGTGCTTCACGAGGCCGCACACCATCGGCGAGCCGCCGTGGTAGCGCAACCCGCCCGCGTGCACCGGCGCCGGCACGAAGTCGTGGCCGAGCGTGTACATCGGCATGAGTGGGGTGAGCCCGACGGTGTCTCCGAAGTCGTAGCCGTACGCGCCGCGCGTGAGCGTGGGGCAGGCCGCGGGCTCGGCGGCGACGAAGCGCGTCCGCGCCTCGCCGCGTAGCACGCGGCGGACGTAGGGAAACGCGAGTCCGGCGAAGTTCGAGCCGCCGCCCACGCAGCCCACGACCACGTCGGGCTCGGCATCGGCCATCTCCATCTGGGCCATCGCCTCCTGGCCGATCACGGTCTGGTGCAGGCACACGTGGTTGAGCACCGAGCCCAGCGAGTAGTTCGAGCTCTCGGCCTGCGCCGCCACCTCCACCGCCTCTGAGATGGCGATGCCGAGCGAGCCGGTGGTGTGCTCGGCCTGGGCGCGGCCGGAGTCGGTGGTGTCGCTCGGCGAGCGGATGACCTCGGCGCCCCAGGTCTCCATCATGGCCCGGCGGTAGGGCTTCTGGTCGTAGCTGGCGCCGACCATGTAGACCAGGCAGTCGAGCCCGAAGAGGCTGCACGCCATCGACAGGGCCGAGCCCCACTGGCCGGCTCCGGTCTCGGTCACGAGCCGCTCGACGCCCGCCTCCCTGTTGGCGTAGGCCTGGGCGACGGCACTGTTGGACTTGTGCGACCCCGCCGGTGAGACGCCCTCGTACTTGTAGAAGATCCGGGCCGGGGTGTCGAGCTCCGCCTCGAGCCGGTGCGCGCGATAGAGCGGGGTGGGCCGCCAGATCTTGTAGGTCTCGCGCACCTGCTCCGGGATCTCCACCTCCGTCTCGGCCGAGACCTCCTGGCCGATCAGCTCCATGGGGAAGATCGGCGTGAGGTCTTCCGGGCCGGCCGGCTGCATGGTGCCCGGGTTGAGCGGTGGCAGAGGGTCGCCGGGCAGGTCGGGCAGCAGGTTGACCCAGTGGGTCGGGATGCGGTCCTCGGTGAGCGTGTACTTCGTGGGCTCGGTCACGGACGCGATCCTAGATTGCTCCGGCGGCCGCCGCGATCTCGGCGTAGGCCGCGGCGGGGTCGGGGGTCCCGAAGATCGACGACCCGGCCACGAAGAGCGTCGCACCGGCGCCCGCGGCCTCCGCGGCGTTCGCCGCGCCGATCCCCCCGTCCACCTCGATCGGCACCCCGGCCCCGAGCAGCTCGCGCAGCCGCGCGACCTTGGACGTGGAGGTGTCGATGTAGGACTGGCCGCCCCAGCCCGGGTTGACCGTCATGCACAGCACGTGGTCGAACATCTCGGCCAGCGGCAGCACAGCCTCGGGCGCGGTGCCCGGGTTGATGGCCAGCCCCGCGTCCAGGCCCGCCTCGCGAACGGCCTTGAGCGCGTAGTGCGCGTGCGGCGTGGCCTCCCAGTGCACGGCCACGCTGTCCGCTCCAGCCGCGGCGAACTCCTCGATTCGCTCCTCGGGACGCTCGATCATGAGGTGGACGTCGAGCACGCCGCCGCGCTCGTGGACGAGATCGCGCAGGGAGTCAACGATCATGGCCCCGATCGAGATGGGCGGCACGAAGTGGCCGTCCATCACGTCAACGTGAATCACGCGCGCGCCCGCGTCCATCACCAGCTCAACCTGCTCGCCGAGGCGGGCGAAGTCGGAGGCGAGGATGGACGGGGCGACGCGGATTTCCTGCAGAAGCGGATGAGGCACGCCGCCGCAAACTAGCGCGACGGCGTGCCCTTCACCACCGGGGAACTAGGGGGTAGTGCCCTCGTCCTCGTCCTCCGAGGGCTCCTCGGTCCGGTTCTCCTCGCCGTCCTCGACCTGGTCGAGCGAGGTGATGTCGCGAACCTCGATGCGCTCGCAGTCGGCGTCGACCTGGTCGTACTGGTCGGCGATCACGCGGTCGCGATCGCCGCCGCCGCAGTGGATCAGGTCCTTCTCGCCGTCGCGCACGTGGAATCGGTCGTTGCCCTCGCCGCCGGAGAGCTCGTCGCCCTCCTGGTCGCCGATGGCCGTCACGTCCTTGCGTGACAGGGCCCACAGCACGTCGTGGCCGTTGCCGCCGTCGGACACGTCGCGACCCTGGTTGGCGAAGATCTTGTCCGATCCGTCGCCGCCGCTCTGCGTGTCGTTGTCGAAGCCGCCGGACATGAAGTCACGGCCGACACCGCCGGTGGAGGTGTCGTTGCCGGCACCGCCGTGCAGACGCTCGCAACGCAGGCGCCGGAAGTTGTTGCCCGCGCCGCCGTCGATGATGTCGTTGTCCGCACCGGCGAAGATGCGATCGCACCCGCCGCCGCCGTTGAGCGTGTCGAGTCCTGCGTTGCCGGTGATGAGGTCGTAGCCGGCGCCGCCCGCAACGTTGTCGTTGCCGGCGTTGCCGTGCAGCTCGTCGCCGCGCCGGCCCGGGAAGCCGCCGCCGCCCTTGATGGCGTCGTCGCCCTCGCCACCGCGGACCTGGTCGTGACCGATGCCGCCGTCGAGCGCGTCGTTGCCGTCCGCGCCGAACACCCGGTCGGCCCCGTGGCCGCCGTTGACGGTGTCGTTGCCCTCGCCGGCGTGCAGGCGATCGCCCTTGAAGCCGCCGTCGATCAGGTCGTCGCCGGTTCCGCCTCCGATGATGTCGTGACCGCCCTCGCCGTTGAGGATGTCGTTGCCCTCGCCGCCGGACACGCCGTCGAAGCCGGGCCCGGCGTTGACCGTGTCGTTGCCCTCGCCTGCGATCACACGGTCGGCCCGAGCAAGAGCGTTGACCGTGTCGTCGCCGCCCTTGGCGAAGATCCGGTCGCGCTGGTCGGTGCCGGTCAGGTTGTTGGGACCGTTGGTCCCGATGATGGTTGCTGCCATCGCAACGGCGGCCGTCATGAGCGACACGGCGCTGACGAGTGCGATGAGCAGAAGAAACGTGTTGCTACGCTGCCTCATAGGGGCATCCTCCTTGGTGGGTGGGTGCCCCTGTAACCGTTGTGGCGAGATGAAGTTGCGCCGTCTCCGTGCCGCATCTCACGGAATGCGATGGCCGAGAGAGCGTCTGGAAGGACAACGTCCAACCGGAGAGGACTTCATGCTCACCCTCGAACTCAGAGCCTCGCTCCTGACCCTCGCGGCGATCGCCGGGCTGCTCGCCGTCACAGCACCAGCCGGGGCGGCGACCGGCGATCTGGTCCAGAAGCCGGGCGCGGCGGGCTGCTTGAGCCGGGTCGGCTTCTGCACGCCGGCGTTCGGGCTCGACGGCGCCCTTTCGATAACGGTCAGTCCCGACGGTCGAAGCGCCTACGCCGCCACTGGCTCCAGCTCAGCGGTCGTAGTGTTCGACCGCGCGGGCGACGGAACCCTGATCCAGAAGCGGGGGGGGTCGGGCTGCATATCGGACACCGGGGCCGGCCGGTGCCGCGATGGCAGGGGCCTCGGCGTCGCCACCTCCGTGGCTGTGAGTCCCGACGGCGACAACGCCTACGTCGTTTCCGAGACCGGCGACGCGGTGGCGGTGTTCGACCGCCGTCGCAACGGCGGCCTGGTTCAGAAGCCGGGCCGGTTGGGCTGCATCTCGGACACCGGGGAGGGCCCCTGTGTTGACGGCACGGCCCTCGACCGCCCGGGCTCGGTGACTATCAGCCCCGACGGCGAGAACGCCTACGTCGCGTCTAGGAGCAGCGATGCGGTGGCCGTGTTCGACCGCGCCGAGGACGGGAGGCTGACCCAGAAGCCGGGCGCGACGGGCTGCATCTCGGACACCGGCGACGCGCCCTGCGCACAAGGGGAGGCCCTCGACGTCCTCGAATCGGTGACCGTCAGCCCCGACGGCGAGAACGCCTATGTCGCGTCTGTTTCGGGTGTGGCCGTGTTCAACCGGGCCGCGGACGGCACCTTGACCCAGAAGCGCGGGGCAGCGGGCTGCATCTCCGACAGTGGCGCCGGTTCCTGCGAAGACGGCAGGGCCCTCCTCGGTCCCAGCGAGGTGGCGGTGAGTCCCGACGGCAGGAACGCCTACGTCGCTTCTGAGACCAGCGACGCGGTGGCCGTGTTCGAGCGCCGTCGCAACGGCGGCCTGGTGCAGAAGGCAGCCACGGCGGGGTGCATCTCAGGCGTCGGGGCGCCACTGTGCGTCGACGGGAAGGCCGTGAACGACGCCGAATCGGTGACGGTCAGCCCCGACGGCCAGAGCGTCTACGTCGCCGCCGACCTTGGCGACGCGGTGGCGGTATTCGATCGCGCGCCAAACGGGACCCTGGCCCAGAAGCCCGGTACGGCGGGCTGCCTCAAGGAGGCGACCGACCGCTGCGCGAATGGAACCGCCCTGAACGGCGCCAACGAGGTGACCGTGAGCCCTGACGGCGAGAATGTCTACGTCGCCTCGCGGTTCAGCGACGCGGTGGTGCTGTTCGACCGGCAAACGAGCCCGCCTTTGCGTGGGCCCTGATCTCCGACAGGATGCGCTCCAGCCGAGGCTCGGTGTCGCGGTCGACGAAGGTCATCGCCGCCGCCACGGCCGGGTGCACGCGCGCGATCTCCGCGTGCAGAGCGTGGGCCACCGCACGATAGGCCGGGTGGCCCTCGCGCCCCGAGCGCAGCTCGATCAGGTGCATCGCCTCGCGGGCGTTCATGTCGAGCACGTAGCGGATGCGGTACCCGAGGCAAAGCGCGTAGGGGGCCAGCTCCGGCCGGCCGGCGTCGGCGATGCGGGCGTACTCGGCGCGTGAGCGCTCGAGGCCCGCGCGGTAGAGATCGGCCACCCCGGCGGGCTCCAGCTCCTCCGGGACCCCCGCGCCCAGGTCGGGGCCGAGGGCCTGCCACTGGACGGTGAGCATCCGGTGGCGCTGGAGGTCGCGGAAGGCGCCGTAGTCGGACACCACCTCGAAGCGGTAGCGGAGCGCCTCGAAGCCGCGCCCGGGGCGGTGGCGGCGGTTGGCCCGCTCGCCCACCAGGTCAGCCAGCATCGCGGCGCACTCGTCGGGGGGGAGAGCGCCCACGGCGCGCCGGGTCTCCTCCTCCGAGCAGCCGGCGGCCTCGAAGAGCAGGGCGGCGAGCAGCTCGCGCTCGTCGCCCTCGGCGGACAGCAGGCGCACCTCGGGGCCGGTGTGCTGGGCGCGGCTCGCGCGGTCGAGGCCGAGCTGCCGTGCGCGGCGCTCGGCCGCCCCGGCGCGCTGCTCGAGGTAGGAGATCCACTCGCCCCCGCGGTCGGGCTTCTCCACCCTGGCGACGAAGCTCGGCATCACCGCCTTGAGCTCGGCCAGGATCATGTCGGCGTAGTCGCGCGCCTCGGGCAGCGGCGACGCGTACAGGCGCAACAGAAGCTGCTCGTAGGCCTGGCCCGAGGCGAACATGCCCATGTGTGAGAGCGAGGCCGCCGGCAGCAGGCCGCGCAGCAGGTCGAGCGCCTTGGCCTTGATCGAACCGCGGTAGGCCCCCTCGGCCTGCCCTTCCGCGCGCGGAAAGCGCTCCTCGGCCCAGGCCAGCACCGTGGGAAGCGCCTCGGCGTATGCGTCGAAGAGCGAGTCCATGGCCGCCCCGTACTGCGGGCCAAGCTCCGGGTGACGCCAGTAGCGGTAGCCGAGCCCGTCTCCCATGGGAGTGTCGTAGGCGATGTACCGGGTGGACTGCTCGAGGTAGGCGGCGAGGCGCCCGCGCTGCAGGAGCTTGGTCATCACGTTCGACACCCACTCCATGGCGATGTGCGCGCCGCCGAGCTGGGCCACCGAATCGTCGCCGTAGCCCAGGAAGATGCGCTCGTAGAGCTGCCGGGCCCGCTCGCCCTCCTCGCCGTCGAACGCCGCCGCTGCTCCCGCCTCCTCGGAGAACTCGTCGAGGAAGAGCCGCCGCAGGGTCCCCTGGTAGCGCGAGTAGCGCGCGAACAGCGCGCCCTTCACGGTCTCCGGGAGATTGACCAGGCCGAACACCGGCCGGTCGAGGTTCGTGAAGTGGGGCGCGAGCGCCTGCCGCTCGGCGGGAGTGAAGCTCTCGACCGGGTAGTCCATCGCGGCGGTCCAGCGTACACGCGTCCCCGGCAGCCGCTTGGCGGGAGTAGTCTCGCCCCGTGTCAGGCGTGGCGTCGCAGAGCGACGTACGGGTCCGCGGCGCGGAGCTGGTGGCCGCGCTGTGCCTGGCGACCGACCTCGGGATGGGCTTCCCGTTCGAGCACGGCCTTCAGTCCACGCTGATCGCCATGCGGCTGGCCGACCGTCTGGGCGTCGCCCACAGCGACCTTTCGCAGACTTACTACGCCTCCCTTCTGTCCCATTCGGGCTGCACCGCCGACGCACACGTGACCCCGGAGGTGTTCGGCGATTCGCTCACCACTCACCTGCACCCCGTGGTGTACGGGTCGGGCAGGCAGGTTCTGGGCGGGCTCCTCCGCGCGCTGCCGGACGCGGATAGGCCGGGGCCCGCTCGCATCGCTCAGGCCGCCCGCCGGCTGCCGAGGATGGTGCTCGAGCAGCGCCCGCACATCACCGCTTCATGCGAGGTGGCGGGGATGCTCGCCGAGGGGATGGGCCTTCCGGGCTCGGTGCAGGACAGCCTGGCCGCCTACCTCTACGAGCGCTGGGACGGCCACGGCCCGCTCGGCCGCGCCAAGGGCATCGAGATTCCGTTGCCGATGCGGATCGTGACCGTGGCCGTCGACGCCGCGTTCCAGCGCATGCTCGGAGGTCAGGAGAGGGTGGTGCGCCTCACGCGCGAGCGTGCGGGCCACGCCTTCGACCCGGACGTCGCCGCCTGCCTGGTCGACCACGCCGGAGAGATCCTGGGGATGGACGATCACGCCTCCGCGTGGCGAGAGACGCTCTCCTGCGAACCGCGGCCGCAGCTGCTGCTCGAGGGGCAGGACGTCGAGAGAGGGTTGGGGGCGATGGGCAACTTCGCCGATCTGATCTCACCCTTTCTGGCGGGCCATTCCGCGGCCGTCGCTGAGTTGGCCGCCGCGGCGGCGGCGCGGTGCCGGATCGACGAGGCCGGAGTCGCGCGGCTTCGTCACGCGGCGCTCGTCCACGACCTGGGGCGGGTCGCGGTGAACGCTCGGATCTGGCAGAAGCCGGGACCGCTGAGCGTGGACGAATGGGAGCAGGTGAGGCTCCATCCCTACCACTCAGAGCGGGTCCTGGCGCGCTCTGAGTTCCTGGCGGGGCTCGCGACGGTCGCCGGAGCGCACCACGAGCGCCTCGACGGCTCCGGATACCACCGCGGTGCCACGGGAGCGGAGCTGGCGCTGCCGGCCCGGCTGCTCGCCGCTGCCGATGCATATCGGGCGATGACCGAGCCGCGCCCCTACCGTGCGCCGCTGGCTCCCGCACGGGCGGCGGAGATCCTTAGCGAGCAGGCCGGCGCCGGGCGGCTGGACCCCGACGCCGTGATCGCGGTCGTCGAGGCGGCGGGCCAGCAGGCGCCGCGAATCGAGCGCCCGTCGGGATTGACCGAGCGCGAGGCCCAGGTCATCGGCATGCTCGCCCGCGGCCTGCAGACCAAGCAGGTGGCCGCCGCTCTGGGCATCTCGGTCAAGACGGCGGACCGCCACATCCAGAACGCCTACCGCAAGATCGGAGTGTCCACACGTGCGGCGGCCACGCTGTTCGCGATGGAACACGGGTTGGTGGCATGGGGAGAACTCCCGATTCCCTCGCCTTCGCCGCGGCCGTAGCGTGCTCGCCACCCGAAGGAGGACGCATGGAAACCGAGGCGCTCGAAGCTCAGCAGCAGGAGATCTACGAGATCGCGGAGGCGATCGCGCCGGGGTGGGAGCGGCGGCGCCCGCTGATCGAGCAGGTCATGACTCCGGTCCGGGAATGGATGCTCCACGAGCTCGCGCCGCGTCCCGGCGACACGGTGCTCGAGCTGGCCGCCGGAGCAGGCGACACTGGCTTCGAGGCGGCCGCCATCATCGGCGACCGCGGCCGGCTGCTCTCCAGCGATCTGTCACCGGCGATGCTCGGGGCCGCGAGGCGCCGCGGGGCTGACCTGGGCGTCTCGAACGCCGAATACCGGGTGATCGACGCCCAGCGGATCGAGCTCGACGACGATTCGGTCGACGGGATCCTGTGCCGGTTCGGGTACATGCTCATGCCCGAGCCGGCCGCGGCGCTCGCCGAGACGCGCCGAGTCCTGGGCCCCCGTGGGCGAGCGGCGCTGGCGGTATGGGGCGCGATGGAGCAGAACCCGTTCTTCACCATCGCGGCCATCAGCCTGGTTCAGCGCGGCCACCTCCCGCCGCCTGAGGACTCCGGCCCGCCCGTATTCAGCATGGCGAGTCCCGAGCGCACTACGGCGCTGCTGGAGGCGGCCGGGTTCACCGAGGTGCGAACCGAGCGGGTGCCTGTGCGCTTCGAGTACCGAAACGCGGAGGAGTACCTCAGCGTCACTACCGACACCGCCGGACCGCTCGGCTTGGCGTTGCAGGCGCTGTCCCCGGCCGAGCTCGAGGCGGTCACGGCCGACGTCGAGGGCGCGCTCGAGCGCTTCGCGGCTGAAGCAGGCTATGAGGTCCCGGGCGTTGCCCTGTGCGCAGTGGCTCGCCCTTGACTTCAAGTGCGCTTGAGGATGCATCATGCTCGCATCGTGTCAGTGGGCATCGTCACCGGAGCGTCCCAAGGCCTCGGCCTCGCGCTGACCCGAGAGCTCAGCCGGCGCGGCTGGCGGGTCGTGGTCGACGCCCGCGGAGCGCACGCGCTCGAGAAGGCGACGGGTGAGCTCGACGGCGTCACCGCGGTCCCCGGTGACGTGACCGACCCGTGGCACGCGCAAGCGCTCGTGGCGGCCGCGGGCGAGCGGATCGACCTGCTCGTGAACAACGCGAGCGCGCTGGGCCCAAGCCCTCAGCCCCGGCTTGCCGACTACCCGCTCGCCGAGCTCGAGCGCGTCTACGCGGTCAACGTGCTCGCGCCGCTGCGGCTGGCCCAGCTCGCCCTCCCGACCCTCGCGCGCGGGCGCGGGGTGGTGATCAACGTCACCTCCGACGCCGCGGTCGAGGCCTACGAGGGCTGGGGCGGCTACGGATCGTCGAAGGCGGCGCTCGAGCAGCTCACGGCGATCCTCGCTGCGGAGCAGCCCGGCCTTCGGGTCTACAGCGTCGATCCCGGCGACATGCGCACGCAGATGCACCAGGAGGCCTTCCCCGGCGAGGACATCTCCCACCGGCCGCCGCCCGAGCAGAGCGTGCCCGGCCTGCTGGAGCTGGTCGAGGGCGAGCGGCCGAGCGGCCGTTACCGGGCTGGCGAGCTGGTCGAGGCCGCGACGTGAGCGCCCTGGAGGCGCTCGACATCGCCGCGCGGGCGGAGGCCCACGAGCCGCCCGAAGCACGCGGCCTCGCCCGTGACGAGGTGAGGATGCTGGTGGCCAAGGGACCGTCGGGGCGGCTCGAGCACGCGCGTTTCCGCGACCTGCCCCGATACGTCGGCGAGGGCGACCTGCTGGTGATCAACACCTCGGCCACGCTGCCGGCTGCTCTCTCGGCGCGGCGGGCGAACGGTGAGGGGGTCGACGTGCATATCTCGACCGCTCTACCCGGCACCACGTATGCACACGAGCCGCTCCGCTACGTCGTCGAGCTTCGCCGCGACCGCGCTCCGTTCGGCGGAGGCCGGGCGGGCGAGCGCCTGTCGCTCGCCTCGGGCGGAAGGGCGACGCTGGTTTCTCGCTACCTGGGGCGCGAGCGGCTGTGGGTGGCGGAGCTCGAGCTCCCCGCCCCCCTGATCGACTACCTGTCGCTGCACGGGCGGCCGATCTCGTATCGCTACCTTCGCGGCGAGCGACCGCTCTCCGACTACCAGACCGCCTACGCGACCCACCCAGGCAGCGCGGAGATGCCGAGCGCGGGCCGCCCGTTCACTCCCGAGCTGGTCACCACCCTCGTGGCCCATGGTGTGCTGATCGCACCAATCATTCTCCACACCGGCGTGTCGTCACTCGGTGCGGGCGAGCCCCCCTATCCCGAGTGGTACCGGGTGCCGGCGTCGACCGCTCGGCTGGTCAACGCCACACTGCGCGCTTCCGGGCGAGTGGTCGCCGTCGGGACGACCGTGGTCAGGGCTCTCGAGAGCGCCGCGCAAGCGAACGATGAGCTCGGGGCGAGCGAAGGCTGGACCCGGCTCGTGATCGACGCACGGACCGGCGTGCGCACGGTCGACGGGCTGATCACCGGCTGGCACGACCCCGACGCATCGCACCTGGACATGCTCGCGGCGGTCGGCGGGCGGAAGCTGATCGCGAGCTCGTACCGCGCGGCCGCCGAGCACGGCTATCTGTGGCACGAGTTCGGCGACGTCCACCTGATCCTGTCCCGGTGACGCAGAGCCGGGGGCAGGGCGCCTAGTCTTCGGCGCCGTGAACCTCGAAACCCCCGAGGTCCGCTACGCACGCAGCGGCGACGTGAGCATCGCCTATCAGGTCGTGGGCGAAGGCCCGGTGGATCTGATGTTCGTTCCGTTCATGATCAACCTGGTCTGGGCCTGGGAGCAGCCCGTCTTCGTCGATTTCTGCCGGCGGCTCGCCGGCTTCTCCCGCCTCATCCTGCTCGACAAGCGCGGCACCGGTCTCTCCGACCGCCCTCGGGACCTGCCGAGCTTCGAGAGCCGCATGGACGACATCCGCGCAGTTATGGACGACGCCGGCTCCGAGCGCGCCGCCCTGCTCGGCGCGGGCTCACCCGGGGGCCAGCTCTGCGCCGTCTTCGCCGCCACCTACCCTGAGCGCGTCGTGGCGCTGATGCTCCACAACACGTGGCCGCGAGTGGTCTCGGCGCCCGACTATCCGATGGGCAACTCGCTCGAGGAGTGGCACCGCCGGGTGCGCGAGACGCGGTTGAAGTGGGGCGATCGCGACTACCAGCTCGGAGAGCTCAAGAAGTACTTCCCGAGCCGCGTCGGGGACGCGGAGTTCGAGCACTGGCACGTGAACCACGAGCGCCTGGCCGCCAGCCCCGGCGCGGCGGCATGGTTCCTTCGGGTGCTGATGGAGACCGACATCCGCGAGATGCTCCCCACGATTTCCGTCCCCACGCTCATGATGTACCAGTCCCGCTACCGCGACGGCTGCCTCTACCTCACCGAGCGCATCCCGCACGCGGAGGTGCTCGAGGTGACCTCTCCCGACACGAGCATCTACGGGGAGCCCGAAGTGCCCGACGCGGTCGAGCACTTCCTTTCCGAGGGCCGTATCGACACCGCGCCCGAACGTGTGCTCACCACCGTCCTCTTCACGGACATCGTCGAGTCCACCTCGCGCGCGGCCGAGCTCGGTGACCGCCGCTGGCGCACGCTGCTCGACGCCCACCACGCCACCGTCCGGGCCCAGTTGGCGCGCTACGGCGGCCACGAGGTGCGCGGTACCGGCGACGGTTTCCTCGCCACCTTCGACGGCCCGGCGCGAGCGATCGCCTGCGCCGACGGAGCGATCAACGCGGTGGGCGAGCTCGGTCTCGAGATCCGGGCCGGTGTCCACACCGGCGAGGTGGAGATCGTCGCCCGCAAGGTCGAAGGCATCGCGGTCCACATCGGCGCCCGTATCGCGGCCGAGGCGCGACCGTGCGAGGTGCTCGTGTCCAGCATCGTCAGGGACCTCGCGGCCGGCTCGGGCATCGACTTCGAGGACCGTGGCACCAGGGACCTGAAGGGCGTTCCCGGCGAATGGCATCTCTATGCGGCTCGACTCAGTGACCGCACGCGAATAGGCTAGGGCGCCCATGAAGCTGTTCAGCCAGGACGCCAAGGTGCAGGCGCTGAAGGGCGCCCCCCTCTTCGAGACCCTCTCCCGCAAGGACCTGACCCAGCTGGCGCGGGTGTCCGAGGATCTCGAGGTCGAGCCGGGAACGGTGCTCTGCAAGGAGGGCGACATCGGCCACGAGTTCTTCGTGATCGTCGACGGGAAGGTCAAGGTCGCGCGCAGAGGCAGGCGCGTCGCCACGCGGAGCGGCCCTGACTTCGTGGGCGAGATCGCGCTGCTCGAGGAGCTGCCCCGCACGGCCACGGTGACGGCCGAAACGGCGTTGCGCATCTTCGTGCTGACCCGCAAGGACTTCCGGCACCTGCTCGACGAGAACCCGGACGTGGAGCGCAAGGTGCTGCGCGCGCTCGCACGGCGGTTGGCCGAGGCGTCGAAGGACCCCACGCTGGCCTGAGCCGTCTTCGGGCCGCCGTAGTCTCGGGGTCCGATGACGGAGATCGTGGAAGGGCTCGGCGGGGCCGAGCGAGACCGGGTCGGAGCGCTGCGCAAGGGCGGGAGCTTCTTCTGGGTCGACCTGTCGCTGACCGAGACGAGCCCACACGAGCTGGGCGAGGTGTTGGCCATTCCGAAGGGGGCGCTCGAGGTACTTCTGGGCTTCGGGGAGGCCCGCCCGTCTACGCGCAGGCTCTACGCCGACGGTCAGCAGGTCGTCTTCACGTTCAGCGCCTACCTGGAGTCGGCTCAGCTCGCCGAGGGGGATCCCTACCGCCTCGGCCCTGTCGAAGTCCGGGTGCTGGTCTGCGGCGAATACCTACTGACGCTCCACGAGGAGCCGCTGTCGCTGCCTCACCTGCTGGCCCCCTACGCGCATGAGCGGCGCAGCGAGCAGTACGTGGTCTACGCGGTCCTCGACGCAATGCTGGTTACCGCATTCGACGCGCTGGACGAGGTCGAGCAGACGATGGACGACCTGGCGGCGATGTCGGCTGACATCCGTACCGGACGGGTACGGATGGCGACGTTGCGGGCGATGAGCTCGCAGCTCTCGAGTATGAGGCGCCGGGCGGGACCTCAGCGCGGTCTGTTCGAGAGGATCGGCGTGGAGATCAAGCAGGTTGAAGGCCTCGAGGCCGACCGGGAAGGCTACTTCGACCATCTGGTCGAGCAAATCAGTCGCTTGGTGGAAGCGATCGACGCGGCCGCGAACGCGCTGGCAACCTTGATCGACCTGAGGCTCAACGAGACGTCGTACTGGTTGACCGTGGTGGCCACCGTCTTCCTGCCGCTCACGTTCATCACCGGGTTCTTCGGCATGAACTTCGGCTGGATGGTCGGTGAGATCGACACCCAGACGGCCTTCTGGCTGCTTGGGATAGGGACGCCTGTTGTTGGAGTAGCCCTGATCCTGCGCTTCGTGGTGCGAGGCTCGCCGGTTGAAGCCGAAACGCTCAGCGGGCGGCCGAGGCCGCCCGCTGAGCGATTGCCGAGATAGCGCCTAGGGGGTCGGCGAGACCGTTGACACGGCCGAGCCGAGCGGGGCGCCCGCGGACACCACGTCGCTGCCCGCAACGCGGTTGATGATCCGGGCCGCCTGGCGGCTGAGCGACAGGTCCGCCGTCAGGGTGGCCGTTCCGTAGTCCAGTGACTTGCCGAGGTTGGTCAGCTGGGCTAGCACGATGACCCGTCCCTCGCTGCAGTAGCGCTTGAGCGAACGCACCACGTGGCGAGCCGCCCTCGGGTACTCACTCGCCAGGCGCCACACCTTGTGCTTGACGCCGGGGTGGTTGGCGGCGTAGCGGTACAGCGCGCGCTTCACCTGGCCGCAGTTGCCGGGCAGCCCGGGGAGCTGCGCGAGCAGCACGGCGGTGTCGCCCGCCCGCACAGCGACGGGGCGCCGGACGACGGCCGACCGCTCGCCCTTCGAGAAGCGCAGGCCGCCCGCATGCGCGAGCACGCCGTCGTATGTCTCGGTGTCGCCGAAGCCGGCGACCACCGGGAAGGTGAACACGCCGCCGGCCACCGTGGCCTGACCGGTCGGGGCGACGCTGACACCGTTGTTGGCCAGGAACTGCTTGGCCTGCTCGGACGGCGTGATCGCCGTGCTGCCGGTGAGCTTGACGATGTCCGCCTGGGCGCTCGTAGCGCCGAGGGACAGGAGCGCCAGAGCGCCTACCAGTGCTGCTACGGCCGTGCGGGGCCGTGAACGCCTGCGTTGCATCTTTCCTCCAGTGGTGGGTGGGTACCACTGGTAAAACAGCCAGGGCGCGCCGAAGTTGCGCTTCAGGCGCTAGGCCAGTCTGTGATCGAGCACGCGGTCCAGGCGCGCCGACTGCGAGTCCACCGGCACCGCCTTGTCCAGGCGCATCTCGATCTCGCGGCCGTCGATCGTGAGCCCGGCCACCTGGTTGTCGAACCACGGGCCGTCGCCGATCATGCGCCAGCGCACCGGCGGGTCGTCGACGCCGGCCGAGCGCGCGAGCGCGCGCCAGACGACCTCGAACGGACGCGACATGCCGAAGCGGATCACCCGCCGTTCGTTCTTCTCCAGCGGGTTGCGGTAGGGCGAGCAGACCGCCTGCCACACGCTCGACTCGACGCCGGACCCTCGCCGAAAGGCGACCTCGAACAGGTAGGCATGGTGCACGTCGCCCGACAGCACCACCACCGACGCCGGGGCCGGCCCGCGCTCGCCGGCGGCGACCGAGCGGATGATCTCGGCCAGCCGGTTGAACGATTCGCCGAACGCAGCCCAGTGCTCCAGGTCGACGGCCTGGCGCGCGCGCTCGGCGACCGGTGCCATGGCCCCGCCCCAGGCGCCCGCGGCCACGGCCTCGCTCCAGGCCTCGGCGAAGTGCATGCCGCGGCCGAGCAGCCACGGCAGCGACGTGGCGATCAGCACGTGGTCGAACTCGCCGGTCACCTGCTCCTCGAGCCAGTCCCACTCGGCCTCGTCGAGCATGGAGCGCTCACCCTCCACGAGCTGGCGGCCCGCGCGCGAGTCGATCACCACCAGGCGGGTGTGACCGAGGTCGCGGCAGAAGCTCCAGCGCGTGCCCGAGCTCTCGCGGTCGGCCTTTCGGGCGAACTCATCGAGGATCGGCTCCGCGTCGTCGGCGGCCTTCACGCGCTTGAGCAGCTCGTCCTCCTGGTGGTCCCCGGGCGGCAGGTTGCCCAGGTGCTGGTAGACCCAGTAGGAGCTCAGGGCCCCCATGATGTGGCGGTTCCACCAATCCTTCTGGCGCATGTCATCGAGCCAGGCCTGGGAGATGTTCCAGTCGTCGTGCACATCGTGGTCGTCGAAGATCATCGCCGTCGAGACGGTCGAGAGCAGCCAGCGGATGGTGGGGTCGCCCCAGCTCTCCTTGTATAGGTGCGTGTACTCCTCGAAGTCGACCACCCTGTCTCCGGGCTCCTCGCCGGGATCGCGTTGGGTCTCGATATACGCGCGCGTGGCCGGCGAGACCTCGTCGGCGTACACCTGGTCGCCGATCATCAGCAGAACGTCGGGCCACTCGTCGCGCGGCTGGTTGCGCATCCGGTGGGCCAGCGTGTGGAGGGCGTCGATCTCGCGCCCGCGCTCGTCCTGGTCCTTGCGCAGCGAGTAGGGGGGCTCGTGGGGGGCCGCGACCCGGCACGAGCCGAAGACCACGTCGAGCGGCGTTCGCTTGGGGTAGGTGTGGAACGCGCTGGCGGGAAAGCCGTCGTTTCGGGGCCAGACCCGCTCTCCGTCCAGCTTGACCTCGTACTCGTGCCAGGTGCCGGGCTCGAGGCCACCGCAGCACACGAGCGCGTAGTGGTGGTCACAGACGCAGAAGGTTCGCTCGCGCGCCCCGAGGATCTCCACCTCGCACGACTCGCTCGTCTCCACCCAAATGACCGCCTCCCGCTCGCCGACATAGCGAAGGAGGGGACCGAGAACCAACTCCCCCATGAATGCCCAGATTACCCAAGGGGTACGTTCTCGGTGTGGAGAACGAGCTGCAGGAGGTGGGTCGCTCGATTCACGCCGCCTTTCCCGGCAAGAGCCGCCATCCCCTGAAGGCGCTCGACCAGATGGCGATGGACATGGCCGCGCAGGACGCCGAGCTGCGCGCGGCGCTGTTTCGCTTCGTCGACGTGACGCCCGCGTGCCGCAACCTCGACGATCTGGCCCGTCACCTGACCGACTACCTCAGCGACGTGGACGAGCGCCCGCCGCCGCTCGAGGCGGCGATGAAGATGTCGGGGAGCAGGGCCGGGCGTGCGGCGTTGGGCGCGGCGGCGGCCACCGGAGTGCGGCGCATGGCCCATCGCTTCATCGTCGGCGAGACGCCGCGCGACGCGATCAAGCCGATCCGCCAGATGTGGGAGCACGGGGCCGCCGTGTCGCTCGATCTGCTGGGCGAGGCCACGGTCACCCAGGACGAGGCCGACCGGTACGCGGAGCGCTGCATGGACGCCCTCGAGACGCTCGGCGCGGCGGCGCCGAGCTGGCCCGAGCGCCCCACGCTGGAGGCCGATTCGCTCGGCCCCCTTCCGCGCGTCAACCTCTCGGTGAAGGTGTCGGCCCTCAGCCCGCTCCTTCGTCCCGAGGCGCCGGACGTGGGCCGCGAGGACGCCGCGCGGCGGATGCGCCCTCTGCTGGCGCGGGCCAAGGAGCTCGGTGCCCACCTCCACATCGACATGGAGTCGGTCGACACCCTCGAGGCCACCATGGAGCTCGTTTTCGACCTGCTCGACGAGCCCGAGTTCGCCGACGGCCCGTCGAGCGGCGTGGTGATGCAGGCCTACCTGCGCGAGTCACCGGACCAGCTGGGGCGGGTGATCGAGTGGGCTGCCGCCACTCAGCGCCGGCCGCCGATCGTGGTCCGGCTCGTCAAGGGGGCTTACTGGGACCACGAGGTGGTGTCCGCCCGCCAGCACGGCTGGACCCCGCCGGTGTTCGAGGAGAAGGCCGAGTCCGACCGCAACTTCGAGGCGCTCACCCTCCAGCTGCTCGACGCGTGGCCGCACGTGCGACCCGCGATCGCCTCCCACAACCTGCGGTCGGTGGCCCACGCGGTGGCGGCCAACCGCGCGGCGGGCCGCGAGGACCGCGACCTGGAGCTCCAGGTGCTGCGCGGCCTGGGCGACGAGCTGGCCGCCGCGCTGGCCGACGAGGGCATGCGGGTGCGCATCTACTGCCCGGTGGGCGACATGGTCGCCGGGATGGCCTACCTGGTCCGCCGTCTGCTCGAGAACACGGCGAACGAGTCGTTTCTCGGCGATCAGCAGCGCGGCGTGCACGTGGACGAGCTGCTGGCCGCGCCGTGAGCACCTTCAGCAACGAGCCCATCCTGGAGCTCCGCCGCGCCCCGGTGCGCGAGTCGCTGCTCGAGGCGCTGGGCGAGCTCGACTCGGCGCTCCCCATGGAGGTGCCCATCCTGATCGGAGGCGAACGGGGGTCGGCCGAGGGCATCGAATCCACCGACCCCGGCGCCCCCGACCGCCTGGTCGCGCGGGCGGGCGACGCGGGCGAGGCGGAGGCGCGCGCGGCCATCGACGCGGCCGAGCGCGGCTTTCGCGAGTGGAGCGAGCGCTCCGCGGCCGAGCGCGCGGAAGCCCTGCACGGAGCCGCCGCGCGGCTGCGCGAGCGGCGGCTCGAGCTGGCTGCGCTTCAGGTGCGCGAGTGCGCCAAGCCCTGGCCCGAGGCGGACGCCGACGTGTGCGAGGCCATCGACTTCCTGGAGTACTACGCGCTCGAGGCCGTCGAGCTCGGCCGCGGGCGCGAGCTGATCCAGGCGCCCGGCGAGCGCAACACCATGCGCTACGGGCCGCGCGGCGTCGCCGCCGTGATCGCACCCTGGAACTTCCCGCTGGCCATCGCCTGCGGCATGACCGCCGCCGCGCTGGCGGTGGGCAACGCCGCGGTGCTCAAGCCGGCCGAGCAGTCGCCCGGCAACGCGCTTGCACTGGTGGAGGCCCTGCACGCGGCCGGAGTGCCGCACGACGCGCTGTCGCTGCTGCCCGGCCACGGTGAGGCGGGGGCGGCGCTGGTGCGCGACCCGAGGGTGCACGTAATCGCCTTCACCGGCTCGGCGGCGGTGGGCCTCGAGATCCTCAAGGTCGCCGCCGAGACCCCCGACGATCAGGGCCACGTGAAGCGCGTGGTGTCGGAGATGGGCGGCAAGAACTGCGTGATCGTCGACGCCGACGCCGATCTCGACGACGCCGTTCCCGAGATCGTCCACTCCGCGTTCGGCTTCGCGGGCCAGAAGTGCTCGGCCGCCGCGCGCGTGCTGGCCCACGAGGCGATCGCCGAGCGGCTCGTGAAGCGCCTGTCGGGAGCGATCGAGGTGCTCGCGCGTGGGCCAGGCCGGCGACTTCGCCAGCGAGGTGCCGCCGGTGATCGATGCGCGAGGCCCAGGAGCGGGTGCTGCGCTACCGCGAGCTGGCCGGCGACGCCGTGGCCGCCAGCGCCGCGCGAGGTGCCCGGCCCGGGGCTGGTTCGCCGCGCCCTCGCTCGCCGTCGGCCTGCCCGAGGACTCGGAGGTCAACCGCGAGGAGATCTTCGGTCCGCTGCTGTCGCTCACCGCCGTGCGCGACGTGGACGAGGCCATGGACGTGATCGCCTCGCTGCCCTTCGCGCTGACCGGCGGGCTGTTCTCGCGCAGCCCGGCGACGGTCGAGCGGGTCTCGGCCCGCTCGCCGGTGGGCAACCTCTACGTCAACCGCGGCATCACCGGGGCGATGGTCGGCCGCCAGCCCTTCGGGGGCAACCGGCGTTCAGGGGTGGGCTCCAAGGCCGGCGGCCCGGACTACCTGCTGCAGTTCGTGGAGCCCCACGTGGTCACCGAGAACACCATGCGACACGGAATATCCGTTACCTAGCTCAAGTACGCTTGCGCGCGTGCCCGGCCCGCTCTTCGACCTGCAGTCGCACTCGCTGCTCTCCGACGGCGAGCTGTCGCCGGCGCAGGTGGTCGAGAACGCCGCTACCGCCGGCGTGGAGCTGCTTGCCCTGTCCGACCACGACACCGTCGACGGAGTCGACGAGGCGCTGGCCGCCGGCGCGCTGCACGGCGTGCAGGGTCGTGCCCGCTACCGAGATCTCGGCGGTCGACGGCGCCTACGAGGACCTTCACGTGCTCGGCTACGGGATCGACCACCGCAGCTCGCTGCTCGGCGAGCGCCTGCTCGACGCGCGCGCGGACCGCGAGCGGCGCGCCGACGCCATGGCCGAGAGGCTGAGCGAGCTGGGCTTCGAGGTCGACCCCGCCCCGATCGAGGCGCGCAAGGAGGCGGGCAAGCCGGTCGGCCGCCCGCACCTGGCCGCCGCAGTGCTCGCCCACCCGGCCAACGCGGAGCGCTTGGCCGACGAGGGCCACGAGGACGTCTCGAGCTTCATTCCCGCCTACCTGATTCAGGGCACGCCGGGCTACGTTGCGCGCACGCCACCCCACCGTCGAGGAGGCGATCGGCTGGATCCACGACGCCGCCGGGAGTGGCGATCTGGGCGCACCCGTTCTGGGACATCAAGAGCGACGAGGAGGTGCTGGCCGCGATCGAGCGCTACCGGGCGGCGGGGCTCGACGGCGTGGAGGTCTTCTACACCTCCCACACGCGCGAGCAGACGCTGCTGCTCGCCGATCGCTGCACCGAGCTCGGGCCTGCTCACCACGGGGTCGGCCGACTACCACGGGCCCGGCCACCGTCTCTTCAGCGAGTTCCGCGCCTTCGAGGAGCACGGGCGCGAGGCGAACCTCGGCCCGATCGCCCACGGCACGCTGGCCGCGCCCGCGCGCGGCGGGGACGGCCTGTGCGTCTGGCTCACCGGCCTGTCGGGCTCGGGCAAGTCGACCATCGGGCGCATCGCCGCGGGCGAGCTGCGCGACCGCGGGCGCCGCGTGGAGGTGCTCGACGGCGACGACGTGCGGCAGAACCTGTGCGCCGGCCTCGGCTTCTCGCGCCAGGACCGCGACATCAACGTGCGCCGCATCGCCTGGGTGTCGAACCTGCTGTCGCGAAACGGGGTGGTCACCTTCGTGGCCGCCGTGTCACCCTTCCGGGCCGCC
The DNA here is from genome assembly GCA_963728155.1 of uncultured Thermoleophilaceae bacterium. Taxonomy (GTDB): domain Bacteria; phylum Actinomycetota; class Thermoleophilia; order Solirubrobacterales; family Thermoleophilaceae; genus JACVRW01. The sequence continues at coordinate 269,121 of CAVSJF010000007.1, forward strand.
CGCGACCAGGCGCGGGCGATGATGGGCGAGCGCTTCGTGGAGGTGTACGTGCGCGCCTCGGTCGACGAGTGCGAGCGCCGCGACGTGAAGGGCCTCTACGAGAAGGCGCGCGCGGGCGAGATCGAGGGCTTCACCGGGCGTCTCCGACCCCTACGAGGAGCCACGGTCGCCCGAGCTGCTGATCGACACCGAGCAGGAGGGCCCGCAGGAGTCGGCCGAGCGCCTGGTGGCGCTGGTCGAAGCAGCGCCTGCAGGGCTACGAGGTCGCGGGCGCGGGCTTCTCGCCCGCCGGCGCCTGACCGTCGCCGCCCGCGCCGTCGCCGTCCGAGCCGTTGCCGTCGCCCGGGGCGGGCGCCCCCTGGGCCTGCTTGGCCTTCATCTGCGCCATGAACTCGGCCTGGGCCTGCGCGGGCGTTCTTCGCAGGGCGCCGAGCAGCGGCAGCACGGACAGGATCAGCAGCGCCGCGTGGCGGAAGGCCCAGGCGAAGCCCTCGCGCGCCGAGCCGGCGGTCTGGCGGATGATCTCCTCGTCGAAGCCCGGTGCGGCCACGAAGCGGTCGCTCGTGCCGCCCGTGTAGTCGTGCAGCGTCGACTGGATCACGAGCCCCGGCCTCCGGCGCCGGGATCTCCCACTCGCCCACGATGTCCTCGATCTCCTCGTCGGCGAACCAGGACATGTGCGCGTGCAGCGCGCCCCCGAAGGTGGCGATCAGCACGGCCACGCCGATCGCGGCGCCGAGCTGGCGAGCGGTGTTCAGCACCCCCGAGGCCAGGCCCACCTCGGGCCCGGCCACGGCCCCCATGGCGCCCACGTTGAGCGCGGGGAAGCCGATGCCCATGCCCACCCCGATCAGGATCAGCCCGGGCAGGATCCGCAGGTAGGCGAAGGCGTCCCCCGCGGTCGAGGGCAGGAACGACACGATCAGCAGGCCGATGGCCATCAGCACCAGCGCGGGCTTGGCCAGCTCGCCCGGGTGCGCGGGTGTCGGCCAGGCGGCCCACGAACGGCCACGCGAGGAGGCCGCAGACCGGCACCACGGCCAACGCCAGCGCGGCCTCGATCGGCGTCGTAGCCCCACAGGTTGGTGAACACGAGCGACAGCAGCAGCAGCGTGCCGATCGCGCCCGGCGCCGAAGAGCAGCATGCCGATGTTCGCGTTGCGGAACTGCTTGTTGGCGAACAGCCCCGGCTTGATCATCGGGTTGGGGGCGCGGCGCTCCCACCAGATGAACGTCGCGCCGAGCAGGATCGCCGCCTGCATGAGGCTCAGCCACAGCGCCAGGCTGCCGTCGAAGGGGTTGGCCTCCACCAGCGCCACGGTCAGGCAGAACACGGCGAGGCCGAGCAGCACCATGCCCCGCACGTCGACCTGGCGGCCGGCGCTCAGGTCCCAGGTCTCGGGCCACCAGCGCCAGGCGAGAAAGATGCCCACGATCCCGAAGGGGATGTTGATCAGGAAGATCCACTCCCAGCTCGCCACCTCGATCAGCACGCCGCCCAGCACGGGGCCGAACGCGGAGGAGACCAGCGCGATCACGGCGATCAGCGCCAGCCCGCGGCCGCGCTGCTGCGGCGGGAACACCAGCACGGTCATGGCGAAGCCGAGCGGCGCCAGGATTCCGGCGCCGATGCCCTGGATCACGCGAAAGCCGATCAGCCACTCCACCGACCAGGCGATCGCGCAGAGCGCGGAGCCGATCGTGAACACCGCCATCCCGATCATGAAGAAGCGCTTGCGGCCGAACTGGTCGGCGAGGCGGCCCATCGACACGAGCAGGATGGCGAACATGATGTTGTAGGCGTTGATGACCCAGGTGACCGTGGAGATGTCGGTCGACAGCTCGTCCTGGAGCTCGGGGATCGCGATGTTCACGATCGACACGTCGAGCAGGGACATCGCCCAGCCGATCATCATCACGCCGAAGATGCGCCACTTGTGGGCGTAGAGGAACTCGGCCGACGGGTTGGTCCGCTCGTCGGTCCCTGGCGCTCGTCGCTCACTCGCGCGGTCCTCGGGGTCGCGGCCGTCGAACGTCAAGGTCCTCGGGCTCCACGCCGTCCTGCTCCTCGTCGTTGTCGACGGCGTCGAAGTCGTTGGGGATGCCGTCGTCGTCGGAGTCGTCGTCGCCGCGGTCGGGCGGCGGCCGCGTGGCGCCGTCGGGGCCGAACTCGGGCAGCGTCCCACCCGCCACCGTCACCGCGGCGAGCGACATCTCGGTGAGCTGGCCCGTGTCCTCGTTGGCGATGTTGTCGTAGCGCTTGATGTCGTCCTCGACCTCTTCGTCGTCGTCGTACATGCGCCGCTCGATCTGCCTCGCGGTCGGCCACCATCAGCCAGCGGTCGTCGCGCACCATGATCAGCGATCCGCTCGCGGTGATCGAGTAGGGCCGGGGATAGAGATCCTCCTCGTCCACGTCGTCGAACAGCGCGGTCAGGTCCTCGCCCCACATCTTGCCGGGGATGTTGAGGCCCATGTGCGACAGCAGCGTGGGCGCCACGTCGTGAGTGGAGGCCAACCAGTCGATGTCGTCGCCCGCCATGGTGCCGTCGGGGTGGCGGATCAGGTAGGGGATCTCGTAGGACTCGCGGTGCGAGGTGGGCGCGCCACGGCCGATGTAGTCGTGCTCGCCCAGCGCCACGCCGATGTCTCCCAGCAGGAACACGAGCGCGTTCTCGGGCACCGCGTCCATCAGGCGCCCGACCCACTCGTCCACCAGCTCGACGTGGCCGCGGTAGGCCTCGCGCAGCGCGTCGACGTCGGCGTCGCCCCACCGCAGCTCCTCCAGGCGGTCGTCCATCGGGCCCGATCCCCTCGTCCTCGACCTCGCCGGGCTTGACGTAGATCGGCGGCGCCTCGACGGCGTCGACCGGGTCGAAGGGATCGATGGCCAGGAAGAAGCTCTCGGGGCCGGAGAGCCGCGCCGAGCGGCCTCGATCCCCGCCCGGAAGGTGCGCTCGGTGGCCGCCGAGGCGCGCTTGAAGCGCCGCGATCTCACCGGGGATGCCGCGTGTCGGTGCTCGACTCCGATCCCCCGCCCGGGCGCTCGACGTCGGGGAAGCGCGGCCCCTCGAGCATCGGGTTGTCGGTCACGTAGGCGGTGCGGCACGCCGGCCTCCGCGCATGGTCTCGGTCATCACCGGCTGCCAGTCCCACACCGGGTTGTAGCCCGGCACGGCGGGCATGCCCTCGGTGTTCTTCCAGTCGCGGAAGGGATACGAGCGCATGCCGGTCACGAGCGTGCGCCGCACCGGCAGCGAGGGCATGCACTCCGGGATCGCCCGGTCGAAGCGCAGCGACTCACCCGTCAGGTCGTCGAGGTTGGGGGTGTCCGTACCGGAGCCACCCTCGAACGCGTCCACGTAGTCGGCGCGCACGAGCGGCAGCACCACCAGCACCGCGCTCGGCCCGCGTGCCTCGTCGGCCTGAGCCGCCGCTCGCGCCGGGCAGCGCGAGGCCGCCCAGCGCAGCGGCTCCGGCGGCAGTGGCGCCGCCGCGGCGCAGCAGAGCTACTGACGCGTCAGGGTCAACCGCCGATGACCGCCTTCGGCGCCGCCGGGCCGAACTGGGGCAGGGTGCCCCCAGCCTCGTCCTCGAGCGTGCGCCAGAGCAGGTCGACCATCTGGGGATTCTCGGCCGCCACGTCGTGCAGCTCCCCGGGGTCGCTGCGCCGGTCGTAGAGGCGCTTGCGCTGTCCTTCACTGTCGGCCAGCAGGAACCAGTCGGCGTCGCCGGCGAGCACGTGGTCGTCGTAGCACGAGGTGAACCAGCGCCGCTCGGGCGGCTCGCCCCCGTCGAAGAGCACCGAGAGGTCCTCGCCGTTCATCTGCCCGGGCGCTCGGATCCCCATCATCGAGAGCAGCGTGCGCGACACGTCGTGGGTGGAGGCGAAGTAGTCGCTCGGTCTCGCCGGCGAGCTTGCCCTCGGGATGCCGGATCATCGCCGGGCACGTGGTAGATGTGCCACTGGGCGCGGGCGGCGTGCTTGCCGAGGATCCCGTGCTCGCCGAGGGTCAGGCCGTGGTCGGACATGTACACCACCACGGTCTCGTCGAGCAGCTTCGCGTCGGCCATCTTGTTCATGAGCCGTCCGATCCACTCGTCGAGGTAGGTGATCTCGGCCGCATAGAGCTCGCGCACGCGCTGCACGGTGTCGTCGTCGACGTCCACGTCGACCGCCCACGAGTAGGGGGTCTCGAACGGCTGGATGGGAATGATGCCGTCCGAGGCCTCGATGCCCTTGGGTGATCCGGCGGCCAGCTGGAAGCGCCTGGGGCGCGTCGAGCGGCTCGTGGGGATCGAAGGAGTCGACGCCAAGGAAGAACGGGCGTTGCTTGGCCAGATCGTCGACCAGGTTGATTCCGCTGCGCACCACGCGCGCGGTTGGGTACTGGGACTCGCGTTCGCGGTAGATCGAGTTCCACCCCGCCATCGCGCGCAGCCGCCCCACCTCGACCGAATTGGACAGCTCGGGCAGCAGGTAGCGCTCGATGGTGCTGCGCGGTGGCCGGGCGCTTGAAGGGCTTGTTGAGGAAGCGGTAGGCGCCCTGGGAGAAGCTCGGCTTGACCTCGTCGAGCGTCCGGCGGAAGTTGGCGAAGCGCGGCCCGATCAGGAACGGGTTGTCGGTGCAGTAGGCCGTCTCCACCCCCGCCTCGGCCATCACCTTGGTGAAGATCGGGTGGTGGTCGGGGATCGGGGATCCAGCCCGGGCCCACCGGCAATCCCTTGGTGGGCACGTAGTTGCGAAAGGGGAACGAGCGCACGCCGGTGAGCAGCGCGCGCCGGGCCGGGCCGGTTGGCATCGCCTCGGGCACCGCGTGCGAGAAGCGCAGCGAGTCGGCGGCCAGGGCATCGAGGTTGGGCGTCTTGGCGAGGGAGTCCGGGTTGTAGGCGCCGATGTAGTCCGCACGCGTGGAGTCGCTGAAGATCAGCAGCGCGTTGGGCGCGTCGTCGGAGTGATCGGTGGCCGGCTCGAAGTAGTCGTCACCGCAAGCGCTCATGCCGAGCGCGGCAGCCCCCGCCGCGCCGGCGCCAAAGAATCCTCTCCGCGTGATGGACACGCGGGGAGACTAGTGGAGGGCTGGGCGGGGTCCGGGCCTGCGCTGCGCGATCGGCTAGGGGCTCAGGCAGGCCGGCCCCGCGCAACGCGCCAGGCGCGCCAGGCGGCGCGCCAGGCGCGCCCGGAGCCGGGCGTGCGCCTTCGAGCGGTGTAGCGACTCCAGCTGGTGGGGGTCCTGGTCGAGGTCGTAGAGCTCGCGCTGGCCCCCGCGGTACTCGACGTAGAGCCAGCGAGTGGTGCGGATCGCCCGGTAGCTGCGCAGGTCTCGGATCGGCGGGATGCCGGTCACGTCCTGGTCGATGCGGCGCACGAAGCTCTGCCCGCCGGTCTCGTGAAGCAGCGAGCGCCTGGGCTCGCTGCTCGGGTCGCGCGCAGGCGCCAGCAGGGAGCGGCCGTCGAGTGGCTTGGGGGAGACGGCGCCCGCGATCTCGAGGATGGTCGGAGCCAGGTCGACGTTGCCCACCAATGCCTGGGACACCTCGTCCTGGGGCAGGCCCGGCCCGCGCAGCAGCAGCGGCACCTGCGTCGACGGGTCGTAGGGCAGCATCTTGCCGGTGGGCACGCGGTGCTCGCCCTGCATGAAGCCGTTGTCGGACGTGAACATCACATACGTGTTGTCGAGCTGCCCGGTCGCGCGCAGGGCCTCGACGATCTCGTCCACCGCCTCGTCCACCGCGAGCAGCGATTCCTGGCGGGCCCGGTAGTTGGCCGCTATCCGAGCGATCTCGACGGGGCCGAGCCGTGGCTTTCGGCGCAGGAAGAACGGCTTGTCGGAGATGTCGGCCTCGTTGAAGCCGGGCGGGCGGCGGAAGAACTTGGTGGCGAGGCTCCCGGAGTGGCGCGGCGCGGCTCGCACGATGCGCCCGGTCGCGCTGCGAATCGAGCTTCCCTCGTGGTGAGGAGCGAGGAAGGCGACGGACATGAACAGCGGCTCGGTTCCCGTCGCCTGGTCCTCGATCACGTCCACCGCCTTACGCGCGAGCACGTCGGTCTGGTAGTTGCCGGGATCGTCGTCGAGGGGCGAGCCGTAGGTGCGCTCCTCGCCGTTCTCGTTGAGCGTGAAGCCCCACATCCGATAGGTGGAGTCGTCCACGGCGCCGTACCAGTCGCTCCAACCGGGGGGCGGTGCGGACGGCGTGTCCGTGCCGTAGCCGTTCATGTACTTGCCCAGGTGCGCGGTGTGGTAGCCCGCTCGCTCGAGCCAGACGGGCAGCGACTCGAACGCGTCGAAGCGCCCGTAGCCGCCGGTGGGCTGGTGGAGGCCGAGCACATGGTGGTTGTGGGCGTACTGGCCGCTCAGGAATGTGGCCCGGGAGGGGCAGCACAGCGGATACGACACGTACGAGCGGTCGAAGGTCACCCCGCCGGCGCCGAGCAGCGCGTGGGTGCGCGGCATGGCATCCAGGTCGTCGACAGTCTGGTCGTCGGTCATGAACACGACCACGTTGGGCCGGTCGGCCGCGGCGGCCACCGGCGCGCAGGCCAGCAGCGCCAGGAGCACGCAGAGGAGGACAGGCATCCCCGTTCAAGTTAGTCGGCCCCTCGAGAGACCGACTCAAATGGGCGTCAAGTACCAGGCGGAGGGACCGATATAGGGGGCGTGCTCCAGCCTCGCGCTCTGCTCACGCTCTTGGCTCTGCTTCTCATCGGGACGGCGATGACCGCATGCGGCGGGGGCGAGGCCGAGAGCGAGACCAGCGACGCTCCCTCTGCGACCAACGCCTCGGCGGGGGAGGACACCGAGGAGCCAGCCATCCCGGAATTCTGCGCCGACGAGGAGGGCCGAGGCCAGGCCAACCTGCTCTTCCAGATCCTGCCGCAGATGGCCGCGGCAGGCGACGGTGGGCAGGCGCTGCTCGATAACCCGGTGTTCACCGGCCCCGACCTCGACGCCCTGGAACGCCACCTCGACGCCGTCGAGTCGGCGCCCGCCTCCCCGGCCGACAGCGGGGGTGACGTGAAGGCGCGCTACGTCGAGGCCATGCGGGCCGGGGTCGAGTCCTACCGCGCGGCCGAGCAGGGCGACGGCTCGAAGCTGGCCACCGCGGCCCCGCCGGTCACCGACGAGTACCTGGCATTCGCCACTCCCTACGCCTGCAGCTGAGCTACGTCCCCGTGCTCGCCGTGACTTGTTCGGGCACCTCGATCTCCCGCTTGAGGATCTTGCCCGTCGGCCCCTTCGGCAGCTCGTCCACGAACCACACCTTGCGCGGATACTTGTAGGCGGCCACCTGGTCCTTCACGTAGGACTTCAGCTCGTCGGCCTCGAGCGACTCGCCTTTCTTGAGCACGATCGCCGCGCCGACCTCCTCGCCCAGCTCCTCGTCGGACACGCCCACCACCGCCGCCTCCTGTATCGACGGATGCTCGTAGAGCACCTCCTCGATCTCGCGGGGATAGACGTTGTAGCCACCGCGGATGATCAGGTCCTTCTTGCGATCGACGATGAAGAAGTAGCCGTCCTCGTCCACCTTGGCCATGTCGCCGGAGTGGAACCAACCCTCACCCGTGATGGCCTCGTCGGTGGCATCGGGCCGCTCCCAGTAGCCCGTCATCACGTTGTGACCGCGGATCACGATCTCGCCCACCTCACCCTGATCCACCTCGTTGCCGTCGTCGTCCCAGACCTGCATCTCCACTCCCTCGATCGGAGTGCCGATCGAGCCGGGCTTGCGCTCCTTGTTGGGATGGTTGAAGGACGCGACCGGTGAGGTCTCGGAGAGACCGTAGCCCTCGATGATGGCGCACCCGAACTTGTCCTCGAAAGCGCGGATCAGCTCCACCGGGATGGCCGCTCCGCCGGACATGCACAGGCGCAGGGTGGAGGTGTCGGCGGAGTCGGCGGCGTCTGCGTGCAGCATCGCGTTGTACATCGTCGGCACGCCCTGGAACACGGTCACGCTGTCTCGCTCGATGATCTCGAGCGCCTTGTCGGGGTCGAAGCGCGGCAGCATGGTCACGCAGGCCCCGGCGGCCACGGCGCTGTTCATCGTGCAGGTCTGGCCAAAGGTGTGGAACAGGGGAAGGGCGCCCAGCAGCATGTCCTCCTCGCTGAACTCACCCAGCGTGCTCTCGGTGACCGCGCAGTTGCGGGCGAGGTTGTCGTGGGTCAGCTCGGCTCCCTTGGGCTGTCCCGTGGTGCCGCTGGTGTAGAGGATCACCGCGGTGTCGTCGCCCGCGCGCTCGACGGTCTCGAACTCGTCGCTGTGAGAGCCAACGAGCTCCTCGAACTCGCCCGGCTTGACGAGAATGGTCTCGGTGCCGGCCTCGCTCGCCCCCTTCTCTGCGGCCTCGGCGAAGTCGCCCCACGCGAACAGCAGCTTCGCGCCGGAGTCCCCAAGGTAGTAGCTGACCTCGCGGCCCTTCAGAAGCACGTTCATCGGCACCACAACACCGCCCGCGCGCAGGATGCCGTAGTAGATCGAGGGGAAGTAGGGCACGTTCGGCAGCATCAGCCCGACACGGTCGCCCGGCTCGAGCCCCTTGTCCTCGAGCAGATTGGCGATACGCGAAGCAGCGCAGTCGAGCATCTCGTAGCTGAGCTCGAAGTCGTCGAGCTTGAACGCCGTGCGGTCGCCATGCCGCCCGGCCGTGTCGCTGAGATTGTCCGCCAGGTTGTCGCTCATGCCTCGCTCCTCGCCTCGGTGGCCCGCCGGGAGCCTATATAAGCTGCTTTTGTGCCTTCGCGGCGGATGTGGTGGTTTGTGCCCCTGGCCGGCCTGCTCCTCGTGGTTTCGGCGGCGGACGCGCCGCAGGCGGACGCTCAGCCGCGCGCCGACTGCCGCACCGCTGGATCCACGATCGACGCCGGCCCCGGTGGGCGCGTCTACCAGCGTCGTACCCGGGACCCGGATCGCGTATATCTGTGCTCCTACCGCACCGGGCAGCGGACGGCCATCGGCTGGGATGACTGCTTCAACGCCGAGGGCGTCTTCGAGGTGCGCTTCACTCGCCGCTTCGTGGCTCTCGGTCTCTGGAGTTGTGGCCCGGGTGGCACGTCCGCCACCGTTGAGTTGCGAAGCACGGCGAGCGGTCGGCGGGTTCGCCGCATTCTGAGTCCGGGGGGCGACGATCCTGGCGAGCTAGAGCGCGTGACCGACCTGGTGGTCCGTCGCGACGGCGCACTCGCCTGGATTATCGAGCTGCGCGACACCGCCGGCTCACAGGCGCGCTATCAGGTGCGCTCGTCGCTCAGCGGCGGAGCAAGCACGGTCCTCGCCGAAGGCGGCGACATCGCGGCCGGCTCGCTGGCCCTGGCGAGCTCCACGCTCTACTGGACCCAGGGCGGCATGCCGCGCTCGGCCCCTTACTGAGCGCGCCTGAGCTCAGCGCAGGCCGCTGATCGACGTACCCATGTCGCGGGCGGCGTCGAACAGCGGGTCGGGCCAGAGCCCGAAGACGATGGTCAGCACCGCGAAGGCGATGGCGATCAACGCCACCTCGGGTTGAGCGCGCAGGTCCCCCTCCGGCGACCAGCCGGACACCGGCCTGACCCGGCGCGTCGACACGCTGGGCAGCTCGAGGTCGACCTGGCCCATCCACATCGTCGCCACCACGCGCAGGTAGTAGGCCATCGAGATCACCGATCCCACCACGATCATGATGCCGAGCCAGGCGTAGTCGCCCGACACGGTCGCGTCGATCAAATAGAACTTCCCGATGAAGCCCGCGGTGGCCGGGAAGCCGGCCAGCGAGAGCATCGAGATCGTCATCGCGCCGGCCAGCCAGGGCGACTCACGCCCCAGGTTGGCGATCGACGAGAGGTCGTCGCCGTGCTCGGACACGCGCTCGCGCGCCGCCACCACCGCAAAGGCGGCCACGTTCATGATCAGGTAGACGGCGAGGTAGAACACGGTGGCCTGGAGCCCCAGCGTCGAGCCAACCACCACTCCGGCCAACAGGTAGCCGGCCTGGGCCACGCTCGACCAGGCCAGCAGGCGCTTGAGCGAGCGCTGCGGGATGGCCCCCACGTTGCCGATGATGATCGAGGCGGCGGCGAGCGCGGCGAGCGCGGGCCCCCAGTCGAGCTGCGACAGCCCCAGTGCCTGGTCGAGCAGCCGCAGGAAGATCGCGAAGGCCGCCGCCTTGGTGGCCACCGCCATGAACGTGGTGATCGGCGTCGGGGCTCCCTGGTAGACGTCAGGCGTCCACTGGTGGAACGGCGCTACCGAGGCCTTGAAGGCCAGTCCGGTCAGGGTGAGCGCAATGCCCGTGAGCAGCAGGGGGTCGCTCGAGCTCAGCTCGTCGCCGCCGAGGGCCGCGCCGATTCCGCTGAACGACATGGCGCCCGTGGCGCCGTAGATCAGCGCCAGGCCGTAGAGCAGCGTGGCGGAGCCGACCGAGCCGATCACCAGGTACTTGAGGCCCGACTCGAGCGACGTGCGGCGGCGCAGCTCGCTCGCGCACAGCACGTACAGAGGGATCGACAGGAGCTCGAGCCCGACGAAGAGGGTGATCAGGTTGGACGACTGCGCCAGCACGACCATCCCCGTGATCGCCCCCAGCAGCAGAGCGTGGTACTCGCCGTGGCCGGCGGTGCGCGGGGCGTCGGCGCGCAGCGAGAGGACGATGCACACGAGGCCCGCGGTGTAGAAGAGGATCGAGAGGCCGAGGGCCAGCGTGTCGACCTCGAGGGCACCCTCGATGATCGGCGTGGTGTCGCCAGGCTCCCAGATCCAGATGACGAGCCCGATTGCCGTGAGCAGCGTGACCGCGGTCAGGAAGGGGACCAGCACCGCCTGCACGAAACGCCCGCGCAGGAGGCCCACCATCAGCACCACGATCGAGCCGCCCAGCGTGGCCATCAGCGGCGACAGCGCCTTGTAGTCGATCTCGGGCGCCTGCACCTGGGCGATCAGGTCGGTCACCGCGAGGCCACCTCCTCGCCCACGCTGCGCGCCTCCGATATGGAGGCCGTGGTGGCGCCCTCGGTACGGTCGACGATGAAGTGGGGGTAGAGCCCGAGGGCCACGATGATCGCCACCAGGGGCGCGATGGCCGCGAAGTGGAGACCGTCGATCTCGCGTGACTCCACCGCGGGACCCGTGCGATTGTGCATCACGCGCTGGAACACGCGGATCATGTAGACCGCCGCCAGCACCACCCCCACGCTCGCCACGAGGCCGTAAACCAGCTTGTCCTCGTAGGTGCCGAAGAGGATCAGGACCTCGCCCACGAAGTTCGCCGACCCGGGCATGGCCAGGGTGGCCAGCGTCACGATCAGGAACAGGGCGGCCAGCACGGGCGCCCGGAACGCCATGCCTCCCAGCTCGGCCAGCGACTCGCTGCCGTCCGCCCGCGCGGCCACGACGCTGATGATCAGGAACAGCGCCACCACCACGATGCCGTGGTTGACCATCTGCAGCACGGCGCCCTGAGCGCCCTTGTCGTCGAAGGCGAAGATGCCGAGCACGATGAAGCCCAGCTGGGCGATCGAGGAGTAGGCCACCACGAGGCGCACGTTGTCCTGGGAGAAGGCCAGGATCGATCCGTAGAGGATCGAGAAGACCGCGATGACCAGGAACAGCTCCTGCCAGTGCTGCGAGCCCTCGGGCATGATCGGCAGCACGATCCGCAGGAAGCCGTAGACGCCGACCTTGGAGAGCACCGCCGACAGCAGCGCGATGGTCACGATGGGGGATGAGCGGTAGGTCTCCGGCACCCAGCCGTGCAGCGGGAACAGCGGCGCCTTGACGAAGAAGGCGAGCGCGAACAGCAACACCACCCACTGCTGGGTGCCCTCGGCCACCGTTCGCTGCTCCAGCGTGGCGAGCGAGAAGGAGATCTCGCCGCCGTCGGGCGTAGCGAGCACGCCGAGCGCGATCGCCGCGCCGAGCATCAGCAGCGAGCCGGCCAGCGTGTAGATCACGAACTTGGTGGTGGCGCGCACGCGGTCGCCGGTGCCCCAGCCGCCGATCATGAAGTAGAAGGGCACGAGCATCAGGTCGAAGAAGACGATGAACAGCGCCAGGTCCTGCGCCATGAAGGCGCCGAGCACCGCGGTCTCCCCGAGGGCCAGCCAGAAGAAGAACAGCTTCGGCCGGTCGTGCTCGCGGAACGCCGCAATGAGCGTGCAGGGCACCCACGAAACCGCGGTCAGGGCGACCATGAACAGGTTGAGCCCGTCCACTCCGAGCTGGTAGCGGATGCCGAGCTCGGAGATCCACTCGTCGTCGGTCACCCACTGAAGGCCGCCGCCGGACTCGAAGTCGAGCAGCATCGCCACGGTGTAGGCCAGCACCGCGACGGTGCCGGCGAGCACGGCCCAGCGCGCCAGGCCGCGAGGGAGCAGGGCGCCCAGGACGCCCGCGGCCAGCGGCAGGAAGAGGACGATCGAGAGGTGGATCGTCATGCCGAGGCGATCAGGAAGTAGAGGAGGAGCGCGGCCGCGCCGAAGAGCAGCAGGAGCGCGTAGGCACGCAGGAAGCCGGTCTGCACCGCGCGCGCCAGGGAGGTGCCGGCGCGCACCACGCCGGTGGCGCCGCCGACGATGAAGCCCTGCACGAACTCGGTCTCGATCACCCGGCGCCCGAAGGAGCCGAAGGTGGCCAGCGGCCTGACGAAGACGGCGTCGTAGAGCTCGTCGAAGTACCACTTGTGGATCAGGAGGTTGTGCACGGCCGGGAAGCGGTCGCGCAGCTCGAGGCTCAGGCCGCGGCGGCGGACGTACACCACGAAGGCCGCGCTGATCGCGGCCACGGCGATAACGCCGCCCACCACCAGCCCGAGCCACTCGGCCGTGACGGACGGCGCCGTGTCGGCGAACCGCGAGCTCTCGAAGGTCGGCTCGAGGAAGTGCTCCAGGGTGTCGGTCACACCGGGGATGCCGACCGCGCCGCCGACGATCGCTAGCAGGGCGAGCGGCCCCATCGCCGCCTTCATCGGCCACGCGCGCTCGGCCACCACGTGCTCGGGGCCGGGGAAGCCGACGTCGGTGTCCTCGGGTTCGCCGGTCATGGGGTTGGCGGGCTCCGCGTGGGCGAGATGCCCCTCCTCGAGTTCGCGCGCCTCGGGCACGGGGTCCCCCCAGAACACCCGGAAGACCATGCGGAACGCGTAGAAGCCGGTGAGCGCCGAGCCGACGTAGGCCAGCACGCCCAGCACCGTGTAGGCACCCCCGCGGTTGAGGGTGAAGGCGATGATCTCGTCCTTCGAGAAGAAGCCGGACATCAGCGGGAAGCCGGCCAGCGCCAGCGCGCCGATCACGAAGGTCGCGTAGGTGAAGGGCATCGCCTTGCGCAGGCCGCCCATGCGGTCCATGTCCTGGACGCCCGACATGGCCCCGATCACCGACCCGGCGCCCATGAAGAGCAGCGCCTTGAAGAACGCGTGGGTCATGAGGTGGAACAGGCCCGCGCCGTATGCCGCCACCGACACGCCGAGCACCATGTAGCCGATCTGCGAGATCGTGGAGTAGGCGATCACGCGTTTTAGGTCGGTGACCACGAGCGCGACCGTGCCCGCGAACAGGAGCGTCGCGGTGCCGATGACGGCGCTCACGTCAGCCGCCGTCGGCGCCAACTCGAAGAGCGGGAAGGTGCGGGCGATCAGGTAGACGCCCGCGGTGACCATCGTCGCTGCGTGGATCAGCGCGGAGACCGGGGTCGGGCCCTCCATGGCGTCGGGCAGCCAGGTGTGCAGCGGGAGCTGAGCGGACTTGGCGAAGGCGCCGACGAGGATGAGCAGGCAGGCCGCGACGAGCGTCCCGTCGTTGCGCCCGAACGCCTCCGCGGCGCCCTCGAAGACGCCCGCGTAGTCGAGCGTGCCGGTCCCGTTGAGCAGCAGGAAAGCGGCGATGACGAGGCCCACGTCGCCGATCACGTTGATCACGAAGGCCTTGATGCCCGCGTGGGTGGCGGTGGAGCGCCGGTACCAGAAGGAGATGAGCAGGTAGGAGGCGGCGCCGACGAACGCCCAGCCGACGATCAGCAGCACGAAGTTGGCCGCCAGCACCAGCACCAGCATCGAGAACACGAAGAAGTTGAGGTAGGCGAAGTAGCGCGCGCTGCCGCGGTCGCCGGTCATGTAGGCCACCGAGTAGACGTGGATCAAGAACGACACGCCGCTCACCACCAGGCACATGAACACCGAGAGGGGGTCGACCAGGATGGCCAGGTCGACGCTGAAGTCGCCGGTGGAGAAGTAGGTCCAGGCCGAGTCGACGTGCGCTTCCGCGTCGACGGTGGTCAGCGCCCCGAGCGCCGAGAGGAAGGCGCCGAGGATGGCCGCGCTGGCGATCCAGCCCGCCGTGCGCCCGGGCAGCACGCGCCAGCCCAGCGAGACGATCAGAAAGCCCGCGAGCGGGAAGGCGAGGATCAGCCAGCCGTACGAGGTGGCGCTCAACCCCGGAGCTCCGACATCTCGTCAACGTCGATCGGAAGCTGGTTGCGGTACATCGCGACGATGATTCCCAGTCCGATCACCACCTCACAGGCCGCGATCACCATCACGATCAGCGCGAATACCTGGCCCGCCTCGCCGCCGTGCATGCGCGAGAAGGCGACCAGAGCGAGGTTGCCGGCGTTGAGCATCAGCTCGAGGCAGAGCAGGATCACGAGCGGATTGCGGCGAGTCAGCACCCCCGCGGCGCCGATCGCGAAGATGAAGGCGGACAGGACGAGGAACCAGGAGATGTCCATGGCTAGACCCGGACCTCCAGGGTCTCCTCGATGGAGGGCGGAGGCTCGTTGCGCGGCGCCACCGCGGCCATGTCCTCGAGGCCGCGCCGGCGGCGCGCCAGCACCACCGCTCCGACCGCGGCCACCAGCAGCAGGTACGAGGCGGCCTCGAACGCGACCAGGTAGTCGGTCAGGAGCAGCTCGCCGATCGAGGCCGGCTCACCGAAGCCGCCCGGCAGCTCGGCTCCGCGCGTGTCGAGCGCCTTGAGCCCGCTGGCCACGAAGGCGATGCACAGCTCGATGCCGATGGCGAGCGCGAACAGCGGCCCGAAGGCGCTGATCAGGCCGCCCTCGGGACGAAGCGGCTCGTCCGAGCCGCCGATGTAGGCCACCACGAAGATGTAGAGCACCATCACCGCTCCGGCGTAGACCACCACCTGCCCGGCGGCCAGGAACTCGGCGTGGAGCAGCAGGAAGAGCAGCGCCAGGGCGATCAGGTGGCCCACCAGCGCCAGCACCGAGTAGAACGGGTTGCGCAGGATCACCACGCCCAGAGCGCCGGCCAGAGCTCCGAGGCCGGCGACGAAGAACAGGACCTGCTCGAACCACATGGGGCGGGTTTCTACTCGCCTTCGCGCCGCAGCGGCGTGTGCTCCGGCGGATCGGCCAGCAGCATCTCCTTGGTGAAGATCAGATCGGAGCGGTGATAGTCGGCCAGCTCGTAGTCGTTGCCCATGGTGATCGCGTCGAACGGGCAGGCGACCTCGCAGTAGCCGCAGAAGATGCAGCGCGTCATGTTGATCTCATAGACCGCCGCGTAGCGCTCACCCGCCGACACCTGCTTCTCGGGCGTGTTCTCGGCAGCCACCACGCGGATGCACTTGGCCGGGCAGGCGGCCGCGCACAGCGAGCAGCCCACGCACTTCTCGAGCTCTGAGTCCTCGAAGCGGTGCAGTTTGTGGCGCCCGCGAAAGCGCGGGTACACGGGCGTCTTCTCCTCGGGGTACTGGATCACGTGGTGGCCCTCGGCCACCCGCCCGAGCGTCGTCTTCAGCCCGCGCAGGGTCTCCCCGAACACGCGGTACACCGCGCCGACGCCACCCGGCTCGGGCCCGCGCTCGACCGGTTTCGCGGCTGCCTGCCAATCAGTCGGAGTCACTTAGGTCACCACCAGCACGGTTGCGGTTACGAGGACATTGAGCGTCGCCAGCGGCAGTAGGATCTTCCAGCCGAAGGACATCAGCTGGTCGTAGCGCAGGCGGGGAAGGGAGGCGCGGATCCAGATGAAGAAGACCGCGCCGGCGATCATCTTGAGCAGCATCCACAGGGGAGCGAGCTCCTTGGGACCGGGCCCGTGCCATCCGCCGAGGAAACAGGCCGCGGCGATGGCGGAGATGATCAGGATCTCCATGTACTCGGCCATGAAGAACGAGCCGAAGCGCATGCCGCCGTACTCCGTGTTGTAGCCGCCCACGATCTCGGCGTCGCCCTCGGGCAGGTCGAAGGGCGCGCGGTTGGTCTCGGCGAAGCCCGCCACCATGAAGATCAGGAAGCCGACGAACTGCGGCACGATGAACCAGATGCCGTCCTGGGACTCGACGATATCCACCAGCGACATCGAGCCCGCGGTCATGGCCACGCCCAGCAGCGACAGCCCGAGCGCCACCTCGTAGGAGATCAGCTGCGCGGCGGCCCTCATGGCGCCGAGGAAGGAGTACTTGGATCCCGAGGCCCAGCCGCCCAGCACCAGTCCGTAGAAGGCAAGCGAGCCGAAGGCGAAGAAATAGAGCAGGCCGATCGAGACGTCGATGCCGTAGAGCCCGAAGCCGCCGCCCCAGACGTCGTAGGGGCCGAAGGGGATGATCGCCATCGTGGCCACCGCGGTGGTCACGGAGATCATCGGCGCGATGGCCATCATCCGCGGCAGTGCGCCCGCCGGGGTGAAGGCCTCCTTGGAGAGCAGCTTGAGCACGTCGGCGATGGGTTGCATCAGGCCGTGGGGGCCCACTCGGTTGGGCCCGATGCGCGACTGGAAGCGGCCCAGCAGCTTGCGCTCGCCGAGCAGGACGAGGGGCACGAGCTGCAGCATCACGGCGAAGATCACGATCGCCTTGACGATCAGGATGATCGTGCCCTCGACCATCAGGCCGGGACCCCCGGGCGCGTCTCCGCGGGCGTGAGGTCGACGGGTCCCTCGGGGAGCCGGGCGCCGATCAGGAAGACGCTTCCCTGCGGCACGCCGGTGCGCACGGCGGCCGTGGCCACGACGCTCTCCTCACCGGCCAGCAGCAGCACCTCGTCACCGTTGTCCACACCGGCGCGGCCTGCGTCCTCGACCGATATCTCCGCGCGAGCCCCCGAGGCCAGGAAGCGCAGCGAGGGCGAGTGCTCGGTCTCCGGCCCGGTCCACAGGGTGGGCGCGCTCACGACCCGAAGCCCGTCCGCCGCGGCGGGGGGATCCGGGAGGGCTTGGCCGGAGAGATCGTCGTCTCCGAGGGCGTCCGCGGCGCCGTCGCGCTCGGGCCAGCGCACCCCGAGCCCGCCGATCTCGTCGAGGGTGATGCCGGCGTAGAAGGGCACGGCCTCGATGAGGCGGGCGGTGACCATCGGCGCGGTGAGCACACCGGTGCCCGCACCCACCCGCTCGCAGAGATCCTCGAGCACGCGCCACCCGGGCCGTACCTCACCCGCGTGGCCGAGCGCCTGGCGCACACGCTGCAGCCGGCCGTCGGGGTGGGTGACCGTTCCCTCCTTCTCGGCGTAGGTCTCGGCCGGGAACACGACGTTGGCGTGCTCGGAGAGCGCCTCGTCGAGGAAGCCGGCGAAGGCGATCACGGCGTCGGCGTCGTCGAGGGCCGGGGCGGGCACGCTCTGATCCACCAGCAGCAGTGCGCCCACGCCGTCCGGCTCGGTGGCCTCGACAGCGGGCTTGGCGAACCCCGGGCCGAGGTCGGGCAGGCAGCCCACCTCGCGCAGGCCGCGGCCGTTCGCGGCGGCGGGGATCTCGATCATGCCCGACTCCTCGCGCCCGGCGATGCCGAGTGCGCCGGCCAGCGCCAGCAGGGCGTCGATCGCCTCGCCGGCCCGCTCTCCCGAGGCCACGCGTTCGCCCCAGATCACGACCACGTCTCCGGCGTCGCGCAGGACGTCGGCCGCCGCGCGGACCGCGCTGGCGGAAGGGTCGGCCCCGTTGCCCGAGTGCTCGGTGGGCTGCGCGCCCGGGCGAAAGCCCTCGGAGGCGCGGGCGCTGCGGGCCAGCTCGTCGGGGGAGGCCGACGACGCGCGCGAGCTGCCGAGCGCCGCGCCGAGGGCTCCGAGCACCGCCTCGGATGCTCCCGGCGCGAACCGCAGTGCGGCGCTTGCGTTGGGATCGAGGGTCGAGGGGCGGGCGCTCGCCACCACCAGGCGCGCGCCGTTGCGGCGCACGGCCTTGCGCACGCGCAGGTCGAGGATCGGCGCCTCGTCCACCAGCTCGGTGTCGAGCACGAGGATCGCTCCGGCGTGGTCGATGTCCGACACCTTGGCCGACAGGTCGGGGCGCGCCAGCGCGCGGGCGTGGGCCGCGGAGATGCGGCCGGCGTCGCGGGAGTGCACGAGCGGCGAGCCCAGTCCCTCGCGCACGAGGTGCTGAACCAGGAAGCCCTCCTCGTTGGTCGCGCCGCCGCCCACGATGGCCACCGTGCGCTCGCCCGACTTCTCGAGCGCCGCGGCCGCCTCGGACAGCGCCCGCTCCCAGGAGACCTCGCGCATGAAGCCGCCGTCGCGCACCATCGGCGCCGTGATGCGCTCGTCAGAGCGAAAGGACTGGTAGCCGAAACGGCCCTTGTCGCACAGCCAGCCGTCGTCCACCTCGGTGTTGTCGCGCGCGAGCACGCGCACGACCTTGGCGTCGTCGCGGAGCGTCAGCTCGACGTTGCACTGCGACGGGCACATGGTGCAGATCGAGCCCGCGTTCTCGATGTCCCAGGGCCGGGCGCGGAAGCGGTAGGCCCTCGAGGTGAGCGCCCCCACGGGGCACAGCTCGATGATGTTGCCGCTGAACGGGGCCACGTAGGGGCGGCCGTCGTGGGTGCCCACGAAGGTGTGGTCGCCGCGATCGAGGAACACCAGCTGGTAGTCCTCGGCCACCTCCTGGGAGAAGCGCACGCAGCGGTAGCAGAGGATGCAGCGCTCGCGGTCGATGGCCACCAGCGGCGACAGCTCGAGCGGCTTCTTGAAGTGGCGCTTGGGCTCGATGAAGCGCGAGCGCCCGGCGCCCCAGCCGTAGGAGATGTCCTGCAGCGGGCACTCGCCGCCCTTGTCGCACACCGGGCAGTCGAGCGGATGGTTCACGAGCAGGAACTCGACCACCGCGTTCTGGGCGTGGCGCACGCGGTCGGACGTGGTGTTGACCACCATGCCGTCGCGCACGGGCGTCGAGCATGAGGTCTGGAGCTTGGGAATGCCCTCGATCTCGACCAGGCACATTCGGCAGGCCCCCACCGGCTGGCCCAGCTTGGGCTCGTAACAGAAGTAGGGGATCTCGACGTCGCCGTGCTTGGCCGCGTCGACGAGCATCGCGCCCTCGGGGGCGCGCACCTCCTTGCCGTCGATCTCGAAGGAGATCCAGCTGATCTCGGGGCGGGCCAAGCTCAGACCATCCCGGCTTCAGGGACGGCGCCGAGCTCGCCTGCGCCCATCGGCTGGATCTCGGCCATGTCGCGGCGCTCGCGCGCCGCCTCCATGTGGGCCTCGAACTCGGGCCGGAAGTGCTTGAGCATCGAGGCCACCGGCATGGCCATCGAGTCGCCGAGCACGCACAGGCAGTTGCCGATGATGTTGCCCTGGACCTGCTCGAGGATGTCGAGGTCCATCGGCGTGCCCTCGCCCTCGTCGATGCGCTCGAGCATCTTCACGGTCCAGTTGGTGCCCTCGCGGCACGGCACGCACTTGCCGCACGACTCGTGGCGGTAGAACTCGGCCAGGCGCAGCGCCAGCGGCACGAGCGGCTGTGACTCGTCGACCACGATGATCGCGCCCGAGCCGAGCATGGAGCCCGCCTCGGCCATGGCCTCGAAGGTGTAGGGCAGGTCGAGGTGCTCGTCGAGCAGCACCGGCGCCGACGATCCTCCGGGGAACCAGCACTTCACCGCGCGCCCGTCGGGCGGGCCGCCGGCCAGCCCGTACACGAGCTCGCGGCCGGGAATGCCCAGCTCGACCTCGTAGTTGCCCGGGCGCTCGACGTTGCCCGACACCGACACGACCTTGGTGCCGGTCGAGTTGCCCTCGCCGAACTTGCGGTACCACTCGGCTCCGTGCTCGATGATGATCGGCGTGTTGCAGAGCGTCTCGACGTTGTTGATCAGCGTGGGCCCCTGGTAGAGGCCCTGGTTGGCCGGGAAGGGGGGCTTGAGGCGCGGGTTGCCGCGCTTGCCCTCGAGGCCGTCGAGCAGGGCGGTCTCCTCGCCGCAGATGTAGGCGCCCTCGCCGCGGTGGACGACGAGGCTGAAGGTGTGGTCGGTGCCCAGAATGCCCTCGCCCACGTAGCCCTTCTCGCGGGCCTCGGCCAGCGCCGCGTCGAGGATGTCGGCCTGCAGCGAGTACTCGCCCCGGATGAAGATGAAGCCCTTGTTGGCGCCCGCGGCGATCGAGCCGATGATGCAGCCCTCGATCAGCATGTGCGGGTTCTTCTGCATCAGCAGGCGGTCCTTGAAGGTCCCCGGCTCGGACTCGTCGGCGTTGCAGCAGAGGAACTTGTCCATCGACCCCTTGGGGATGAAGGAGGCCTTCTTGCCCATCGAGAAGCCGGCGCCTCCGCGGCCCCGCAGGCCCGATTCCTCGAGCTCGTGGAGCACCGCCTCCGGGGTCATCTCGCGCAGTGCCTTGCGCAGGGAGCCGTAGCCGCCGAGCCGCTCGTACACGTCGATCGTGTGCAGGTCGGGCTCGTCGATGTTGGCCAGCAGGATGCGGGTTTCGCTCATCTCTCTTCCTCCCCGGGCTCGCTCGTGCCGGGCCGAAGCGGCTCCGGTGGGGGCGGGCCGCCCTCGGCCTCGCTCGTGGCCGGCGGCACGTCGAGCAGCTCGGCTTCCTTCCAGGTCCCGCCCGCCGGGTGGACGTCGGGCTCCTCGGGCGGGCCGGGGCGGTCGGGCGCCGCTCCACCGTGCGCCCAGGGCAGTGCGTAGCCGCGGTCGGAGAGCCCGCGCCCGGGCAGCGCCTCGCGATCCTCGCGCAGGGCGCTCACCAGCTCCGGCGCGTCGCTCTCGGAGAGCGGGCCCACGTAGCGCCCGTCGATCGAGGCCATCGGCGCCATGTCGCAGGCGCCGAGGCACTCGAACTCCCGCAGCTCGACGTTCTCGAGCCCCTGGTCGCGGGCCTCCGCGGCGATCGCCTCGTACACCGACTTGGCGTTGACCAGGTGGCAGGCCACGCTCGTGCATACGTAGACGTAGTGCGGGCCGACGGGTTGGGTGCGCAGCATGTCGTAGAAGGTCGCCACGCTCGACAGGTAGGCGGGCGTCACCTGCATCACCGCCGCCACCTGGTCGATGGCCTCGGGCGAGCACCAGCCGTGCACCTTCTGCGCCGCGTCCAGCGCGGGCAGCACCGCCGAGTGGCGGTCGGGGTAGTTGGCCATGTGCCGCTCGATATCCGCGCGCAGGGCGGCGGGCACGTCGACCGAAGCGGGATCGGGGATGGTGGCCGGATCCTCGTCGAGGCGCACCCCCTCGTCCCAGCCGGGCGGGACGGGCGCAGCGTGGATGCCGCCCTCGTCTCTCAACGGTCTATTCCACCGAGGATCGGGTCGAGCATGGCAACGCAGGCGATGAAGTCGGCGATCAGGGTGTCCCTCCCCATGTCGGGAAGGGACTGGAGATTCACGAAGCTCGGATCGCGCATGTGCACGCGCGCGGGCTTGGCCGAGCCGTCGGCGACCACGAAACAGCCGAGCTCCCCGCGCGGCGACTCCACCGCCGCGTAGGCCTCGCCCGGCGGCACCCGGAAGCCCTCGGTGACCAGCTTGAAGTGGTGGATCAGCGCCTCCATCGAGGTGGCCAGCTCGTGGCGCGGCGGCAGAGCGACCTTGCGGTTCCCGGTGATGTACGGACCCTCGGGTAGGCCGTCGAGCGCCTGCTCGACGATCTTGATCGACTCGCGCATCTCCTCCATGCGCACCTTGAAGCGGTCGTAGTTGTCGCCCACGGTGCCCACCGGGACGTCGAAGTCGAAGTGCTCGTACGAGGAGTAGGGCATCGCCTTGCGCAGGTCCCACGGGTGGCCGGTGGCGCGCAGCAGCGGTCCGGTCACGCCCAGCTCGAGCGCGCGCTCCTGGGAGATCACGCCGGTGTTCTTGAGCCGAGAGATCCAGATCTCGTTCCGGTCGAGCAGCGCCTCGTACTGGTCGAGGCGGCGTGGGCATCAGCTTTAGGAACTTGCGCGTCTTCTCGACGAAGCCAGGAGGTATGTCCTCCATCACGCCGCCCACCTGGAAGTAGCGCGTGTGCAGGCGCTGGCCGCTCGACATCTCGAACAGGTCGAGCACCAGGTCGCGATCGCGAACGCCCCAAAACAGCATGGACATCGCGCCGACGTCGAGCGCGCCCGTGGCCAGCGCGAACAGGTGCGAGGCGATTCGGTTGAGCTCGAGGTGGATCACCCGCAGGTACTGGGCCCGCGGCGGGACCTCCTCGCCGAGCAGCCGCTCCACGGCCATGCAGAAGGCCATCGCATTGAAGTAGTAGGCCAGGTAGTCCATCCGCTCGATGAAGGTGATGACCTTCCAGTACTCCTGGTCCTCGCAGCTCTTCTCGATGCCGGTGTGCACGTAGCCGACAATCGGCTTGACGTCGCGCACCACCTCGCCCTCGAGCGTGGTCAGGAGGCGCAGCACGCCGTGGGTGGCCGGGTGGTGCGGGCCGAGGTTGAGCGTGAACAGCTCCTCGGAGCGCGTGACGTCGCCCTCGACCACGGCCTCCGTGCCCGACACGGGCTCGTCGCCCATGCGCTCCATCGTCACCGAGCGCTCGCGCTCGCGGTAGGGGACGGCGAGCGGGTCGTTGGCTTCAGTCATACCAGCGCGGGTACTTGTTCTCGTTGAACGTGTAGAGCACCGGCTCGCCGCCCATTGGATAGTCACGCCGCTGCGGATAGCCGGTGTAGTCCTCGGGCATCAGGATGCGCCGCATGTCCGGGTGGCCGTCGAACACGACCCCGAACATGTCGTAGACCTCACGCTCCTGGTACTCGACCGTGGGGTAGAGATCGATCACGGAGGGCACGTGCGGGTCGTCGACTCCGAGACGGGTCTTCACGTTGAGGCGGTCCACGCGCTCCATGGACAGGAGCTGGTAGTGGATCCCGAGGCGAGGCTCCTCGGGCAGGTAGTCACAGCCGTGGAGGCTCATCAGCCTGGGCCATGGCTCCCTGTCCTCGGAGCGCAGGTAGGCCAGCACGTCGTAGACCGCGGCCGGCGCCACCTCGAGCGTGGGCTGATCGCGAAAGTAGGCGGTTCCGGTGACGGCGCCCTCGGCAAGCTCGTCGCGGACCCGCTGGGCGATCAGCTCCAGACCGGTCGCGTCAGGCAACCGGCACCTCGCCCTGGTCGACCTCCTCGGTTCCGTAGGCCTGGTAGCGCTCGCGCCAGCCCATCCCGGGAGTGCCCATGATCTTGTCCTGCAACTTCATGATCCCGTAGATGAGGGCCTCGGGCCGGGGCGGGCAGCCGGGCACGTAGACGTCGACCGGGAGGAACTTGTCGCAGCCGGCGACCACCGCGTAGTTGTTGAACATTCCGGCGCTCGAGGCGCAGGCGCCCATCGAGATCACCCACTTGGGCTCGAGCATCTGGTCGTACAGGCGCCGGATGACCGGCGCCATCTTCACCGAAACGCGGCCCGAGATGATCAGCAGATCGGCCTGGCGCGGGGTAAAGCGGATGGCTTCGGCGCCGAAGCGGGCGAGGTCGTTGCGGGGCGCGCTGATCGTGGTGATCATCTCGATCGCGCAGCAGGCCAGGCCGAAGCCGAGCGGGAAGATGGCGTTCTTGCGCGCCCAGTTCTGCGCGTCCTCGAACTTCGAGAACAGCAGTCGCTCCTCGACGTGCTCCTCGAGATCGCGGCCGGCCAGCTCGCCGCGCAGCATCTGCTGCGCCTTGAGCTGGCGCACTCGCAGGGCCGAAGCGCCCGGCTCTGCCGGGTGCGCCCGGACGTTGTTCCCGTCTGTCTTGGTGCGAGTCACTTCCATTCGAGGGCTCCTCTGCGCCAGACGAACACCAGCGCGATCAGCAGGAGAAAGACGAACACGCCCGTCTCGACGAGCGCGAATACCCCGAACGCATCCAGTTGAAGCGCCACCGGATAGAGAAATACGACTTCGATGTCGAACAGGATGAAGAGCATCGCGATCAGGTAGAAGCTGATCCCGAAGCGAAAGGACCTTCTGACCTCCGAGGGCAGGCCGCTCTCGTAGGGCTCGCTCTTGACCTTGCCGGGGCGCTTGGGGCCGAGCAGGCCGTTGGCCAGCGTGAAGGCGGTGCCGACGCCTAGTCCCAGCACCAGGAACACGAGGGCTGGCAGGTAGCTCTTCAGCACAGGACAGGGAGGTATAACGCTTTCTTGTGCGGAGGAGCTACATAGTGCGAAAGGGCACCCCCTGAGCCAGTTTCACATGATCGTCGGAATCGCCGTGCTGGTGTCCAACGCGGTGGCCGCCGGCTGGGGCGTGGTGGGATGGCTGCGCAAGGACGCGCGGGCCTCGATCACCTTCTGGCCGCTGCTGCGCGTGGCCCAGGCCACGGTCGTGATCCAGGCCGTGGTCGGCTTCATCCTGCTGGCCCGCGGCGAGACCGCCCCAGACGGCCTGCACGTGATCTACGGCGTAGCTCCCCTGCTGATCTCGCTGGTGAGCGAGGGCATGCGCGCCGGCGTGGCCCAGCGCGAGCTCGACCAGGTGGAGGACGTCGACTCACTCGAGCGCGGCGAGCAGATGGCGCTGGCGCGCCGGGTCGCCATCGGGGAGATGGGCGTGATGACCGTGGGGGCGCTGCTGATACTCACGCTGGCGCTGCGGGCGTATCAGACGGGCGGGTGAATCCTCGGGTTGCTGTCCGCGGGCCCACTCGTCAGGTAGCGCACGAGGTTTCCGTTCGCTGCGGAGAAGAGCGCGATGCGGCCGCCGTCCCGAAGCGTTCCGGACCCTGCCGGCACGGCGGTGGCGACGACGAAGCGCCCGTCGGGCGAGCCCTCGGGATCGACGAGGTCCCGGCGAGGGTCGATCGCCACGTCGCGTTCGCACGCGAAGGGGTCGGTAGTCGCGAGCAGGCAGATCTTCTGGCTTGCGAACTCGCCGATCTCCGGGTCGAACTCCGGGCGAAGCAGCCGGTCACCCAGCCAGCCGACCGAGTCCTCATCCGCGACTCTCTCCACGGCACTCCCCGCCGGCACGCCCACGGTGAACACGCCGCGAAAGGAAACCGGCCCCTCGCGGATGAGTTGAGTGAACGCGACCTGCCTGCCGTCGGGTCTCATGCGTACAGATAGGACCACGCCTTCGACCCTCGGCCCCGCGGCCCGGGACGTTCTTCGTCCCGAGACGTAGAGGTCGTTTCCGAAGATGAAGGCGTGGCGCCGGCCACTGCGCGATACCGACACGCCCCGGTAGCGCGGCCCGCCGGCCCGCCCGTCCCGGGTGATGCGCGTGACCTTCTTCGTGGCCACGTCGATACGGCACAGGTTGGCGAAGTCCTTATCGCACCGGTAGGTGACGTGCGACGCCGCGGCCGGCGAGGCCCCGGCCAGGACGCAGAGCAGGGCCGCGAGAGCGGCCTGCTCAGTGCGAATGCTCGTGGTCCTGCTCCTCGCCCTCCGCGTGCACGTGCTCGTGCGAGTGGGTTTCGCCGTCGTGGGTGTGCTCGTGCTCGTGTTCGACGTGCTCGTGATCCTCGGAGCTGTGCGGGTGAGCGTGGGTCTCGCCGTCGTGGGTGTGCTCCTGCTTCTCCATCGTGCTACCTCCTGCTCGGCTCTGCCACTTCGAAGTCGGGTCGGGGCCGAAGCTCGACGCGCTCCAGGTCGAAGCCCGATGGTAGCTCCAGGTCGTTCGCCGCGAGCAGGGTCGGGTCGCCGAGGATCTCGCGACAGGCGCCGTCGGCCACCACGCGCCCGCGCGCGAGGATGACCGCACGCTCACACAGCTCGGCCGCGAGCGGCAGGTCGTGGGTGGTAACCAGCATCGTACGTTCGATGCGGGCGAGCACCTCGAGCAGCTCGCGGCGGGCCCGGGGGTCGAGGTTGGCCGAGGGCTCGTCCAGCACGAGCAGGCTGGGGCGCATGGCCAGCACCGTGGCGATGGCCACGCGGCGGCGCTCGCCCATCGAGAGCTGGTAGGGCGCGCGCTCGGCGGCGTGCTCCATCCGGACGGCGCCAAGGCCCTCGTTCACGCGTGCTCGAACCTCGTCGCGCTCGAGGCCCATGTTGAGCGGCCCGAAGGCCACGTCCTCGTCCACGGTGGGCATGAACAGCTGATCGTCGGGATCCTGGAACACCAGCCCGACCCGCCGGCGCAGCTCAGCCAGGGTCTTCGGGCCCACGTCGATCCCGGCCACCTCCAGGGCGCCGGAGCCGGTCATCAGGCCGTTGAGGTGGAGCATGAGCGTGGTCTTGCCCGCGCCGTTGGGACCCAGGACGGCCACTCGCTCACCGTGGCTGACGTGGAGATCGATTCCATCGAGGGCGTGGTGGCCGTTGGGGTAGCGGTAGACCAGCCCCGCGGCGTGGACCGCGCAGCTCATGCGCTCACCCCGGCCACCACCCGCAGGGGCACGAGCGCTATCAGCACCACCACCACGAACAGCACGTCGCCGCGGCGCATCACGAGCGGGCTCAGCTGCGGCATCGCGCCGGTGTAGCCGCGCGCGAGCATCGCCTGATAGACCCGCTCGCCGCGGGCGAAGGTGCGCAGAAACATGGCCGTGGCCACGCGTCCGAGCGCTCCCGCGTGGAGGGCGGTGCGGGGCCGGTAGGCGCGGGCGGCCAGGGCGGCGCGCATGCGCCCGGCCTCCTCGACGATCACGAAGAGGTAGCGGTACATGAAGGCGGCGATCAGCACCAGCAGCCGCGGGACGCGCATGGCCTCGAGGCCCCGGAGCACGGCGGGGAAGGTGGTGGTCGCGCCCAGCAGCACGGCGCTGATCGTGCCGATCGTGGCCTTCATCGCCACCGCGCCGAACACCTCCAGGCCGCCCTGATAGGCGGTGAGCGGGCCGATCTCGTACGACTGCCCGCCCTTGCGCACGAAGGGCAGGAACACGGCCACGAAGAGCACAAGGGGCAGGATGAAGCGCGCGCGCCGCCAGATATCCCGGGGCGCCACGCGAGCCGTGGCGGCCACGGCCGCGAGCACCAGCGCGCAGCCCACGAAGACCGGCCAGGCGGAAAGAGGCGCCGATACCGCCACCAGCGTTACCGCAACGAGGCCGAGGATCTTCGCCCGGGGATCCAGGCGGTGCACCGGGCTGGCGGGATCGCCCGCCAGCCCGGTCAGCTCCAGAGAGTGGTTACAGAGTCCGCCCACGCGTCACGCCGGAGCCCCCGGAGGAGCTTCCCCGCGCTCGCGGCGCCTCAGCACGAAGGCCAGCCCGTAGCCGATTGCGAAAACGGCCAGCGTGCCGACGAAGCCGGCGAGGCCGGTGGCCACGCGCTCGTTGTCGACCCCCGGGAAGGCGTAGTCGGGAATGGGCGAGTCCTCCTGGACGCCGGCCAGCTTGCCCTCATCGAGGAACTGCTTGTCCTCGGCCACCTTCTCCAGCCCGTCCGGGTTGGCGGAGGCGAACGGCGAAACGGCCGTGGCCAGGCCCACCGCCACGGCGAGAGCGAGGATCACGAAAATACGTGTCTTCATCATGCCGTCCCCTCGGCCGGGCGCCTCACCGCAGCGCCGGTCGTGGTGAGCTCCTTCGGCGCGAGCGCGACCAGGTCGGGCCGGGCGGCGAGCACCGCGCTCACCGCTGCGACCGTGATCACCGCTTCGCCGACTCCGATCAGCGCGTGCACGCCGAGCATCGCCGGGAGCGAGGTGCCGAGCGGGACGGTGTCCGACGCGGCCAGCTCGACGCAGGTGGCGGCAGCTCCGACCATCACGGCCAGCCAAGACACCACACCGACGGTTCCGAGGAAGGCCAGCCGCGTATGCGGAAGAACCTTCTGGGCCGCGACCACGAGATAGCCGGCCAGCAGCGCACCGAGCACGCCCATGTTCAGCACGTTGGCGCCGAGGGCGGTGATGCCACCGTCGGCGAACGCGAAGGCCTGAACCACCAGCACCACGGCCAGCACGAGACAGGCCAGCCACGGGCCCAACAGCACCGCGGCGAGCGTGGCGCCGAGCAGGTGCCCGCTGGTGCCGCCGGCGATCGGGAAGTTGAGCATCTGCACGGCGAAGATGAACGCGGCGAGCACGCCGAGCAGGGGTACGCGGGCCTCGTCGAGCTCCACGTTGGCGACGCGCAGCCCGTAGGCCACCGCCGCGATGGCGAGAACGGCACAGACCGCAGCCACGCCGCCGCTCAGAAAGCCGTCGGGGATGTGAAGGGCAATGGGGATGTCAATCATGGGCGTGGCTCCTCTCCTTGGAGGGATGGGCTGGCTCCTTGCGGGCGCATTCCGCACAGAGTCCGACGATCGGAAAGTGGGAGAAGCTTGCGTCGTAGCCGAACTCGCGCTCGATCATCGAGCGGACCTTGTCCATGTCGCCGGGCTCGACGGCGCGGACGGCGTGGCAGGAGCTGCACACGAGGTACTCACGCTCGCTCGCGCCGGCCAGGCCGTACAGGCCTGGGCCGTGGCCGAGGTGGAAGTGGCGCACCAAGCCGACGGTCTCGAGAGTCTCGAGGTTGCGGTACACCGACGCCAGGTCAGACTGGGGGAGCCGGCCCGCCAGGCCGTCGGCGATCCGGTCCGCCGGAATCGGCCCGTCAGCGGCGAACAGCGACTCGAGCACGAGACGCCGGGCGGCCGAGACGCGAAGGCCGTGGCTGCGCAGGGCGTCTACGGCCGCCTCCATGTCCGGGGCGGGTAGTGCGGGGCCGGTGTGGGGAGCGGTCACGGTTGCGCGATCCTACGTCCAAGCACGAGCCGTACGCAACTGCAAATGGTTCACAACTGCGCGGCGGTTTCACAAGGATCTTTCGCGCGCGCCCGCCAACTGGATCACTGCGGCGTGGTACTGATTTCAGACGACGCCGGGGACGGCCTGCGCGGTGAGCACGCAGCCCACGACCACGATCACCAGGGCCGACGCCGCGGGCAGTGCTCGGGCGAGCCGGCCGTCCAGCCGGACGCGCGGAAGCAGGCGGCGCGCGTAGACCACGAGCAGCCCCAGGCCGGTCAGGGTGCCGGCGAGCCCGACGCTGAACGCGACGATCAGCAGCAGGCCCAGCGCCACCTCGTGCTGGGCGATCGCCCCCAGCAGCACCACGAGCGCCGAGGGGCAGGGGATCAGCCCCGCGGCCGCGCCCATGCCGATGAGGCTGCGGCGGGTGACCGTGTGGTCGTGGTCGTGGGAATGCGAGTGACCGTGGTCGTGCGAGTGCGAGTGGGAGTGATCGTGCGAGTGGCCGTGGTGGTGATGGTGGTGCCCACCCGGGCCATGGCTGTGCCCGCCCGGACCGTGGCTGTGCAAGGCGGCTTCCGCGCTCGGCCCGGGGCCGGAGACGGTGCCGGCTCGCCGGGCACGAGCCCAGCGAACGCGTGAGCGCAGCACCCCGGCCCCGATGCCCACCACAAGGAGCCCGGACACCAGCGTGAGCCAGGGGTAGAGGTCCTCGGGCAGGATGTATTGCGAGAGCAGCAGCGTCACCAGCCCCAGCGCGAACACGCCGAGCGTGTGGGTGATCGTGACCGTCACGCCCAGGCCCACGGCGTGCCGCGCGGTGCCGCGCGTGCCGATCAGGTAGGCGGCCACCATCGCCTTTCCGTGCCCCGGGGAGAGGGCGTGCAGGGCACCCCAGCCGAGCGCCGCCAGCAGCAGAAGGAGCAGCACGCCCTTCCCGGCCGCGGCCTCGTCGAACAGGCGGGCGAAGCCCTGGCCGCTCGCGTCGCGCGTGGTCACCGTCGGCTCGCCCTCGGCTCGCGGCGCCACCAGGCTGCCGTCGCCGGGCTGCACGGCGAAGCTGGCCGAACGCCGGTCGAGGGGGCTGTTGAGCAGATCCTCGGGGTATCGCGTCAGGCCCCCCGTCGGATCGCCCGAGGGCGCGTTCGTCCGCACCGCCGTGCCCTCGCCGGGCTCGGCGATGATCGCCTTCCAGCCCACCCTGTCGTCGAAGGTCCGGTCGAGCAGCTCAACGCGGCTCGGATCGTCCACGGTCGCCGAGAGCGAGAGCTCGACCCGAGTGGTGCGCAGCCCGCCCTGGCCCTTGGGGTGGCTCAGGCCGCTCGACGGGGCGAGCTCGAGGGGGACCTCGCGCCCGTCGACTCTGAGGGTCAGGCCCGAAGCCACCTCGGCGCGCTTGTCGGCGAGCACCTCCGAGCGTGTCTCGTCGCGCTCCTGGAACGTGGGGATCTCGGCTTGGTCGAGGATGTAGCGCACGTCCACGCGGTCACTCGACACCTTCACCTTCGCGAGGTGGTTGACGCTGAAGTTCCCGAGGGGGTGGGCCATGGCCCCCGGCGACGTCACCCCGAGCACGGCCAGGGCGATCAGGGCGAGGAGAAACGCGCGCCTCATCGCAGGCCCTCCAGAGCGCGCCGGGCAATCGGGGCGTGAAGCGGCGAGAACATCGGGTTGGCGTCGAGTGCACGAGCCAGGTAGTCGCGCGCGGCGGCGCGCTCGCCCGCGGCGCGGGCTGCCATGCCCGCGTGGTAGAGGAACAACGGATCGGGAGAGCCGAGCCGCAGAGCGCGCCGCGCGTAGTCGAGGCCCTCAGCGGGTCGCCCGGAGCGAGTGAGTGCCCAGCCGAGCGCGTCGGCCGAGCGCACGCTCGGCGCGGCGGCAAAACTGCGGCGGCCGAGCCGCAGCGCGCGCTCCGTGCTGCCGTGGCCGGCCTCGAACACGGCGAGCTCCGCGTCGGTGTTCACGCCGTTGGCGCCGAGCAGGCGCTGCTGAGCGCGCACGAGGTCGAAGTCCCGGCGCGCGTCGCCACGCAGGCCGGCCGCCAGCTCGGCCTCGCCGAGCGCGATCACGTACTCCGGCAGTGGCAGGCGCTGGGTCACCGCACGGAGGCGGTCGATCGCCGGCTCGAGCCGGCCCTGGGCGGCCTGCACCCGGGCCAGGCCGGCGTCGGCGGGGGCGTAGCCCGGGAAGCCGGCCAGCGCCGCGCGGTAGGACGAGGCGGCGGCGTCGAGCCGCCCGCGCTCGAGCTGCAGGTTGCCCAGCAGCGTCTGGATGTATGAGCGGTTCTCGCCCGTGGCCGGGGCAGCCGACGCCGCCAGGCGCATGGCGTCGCTCGCTCCGTCCAGGTCGCCGTGCAGCTCGCGGAAGTAGGACACGCGCGCGTAGGAGGCGAGGCCGGGCTTGAAGTCGACCATCTGCTGGAGCGTTCGCTCGGCGGCGGCGTACCGCCCCAGCTCGACCTGGGCGTCGACGAGCACGGCGAAGGGGGCGAACGATCCGGGCGCCGCGCGACGCGCGGCCCGACCGTGGCCCAGGGCGGCGCGGAAGTCGTGGCGGGCAAGCGCGAGGTTGCCCACGCCGACGCGGGCGTCGAGATTGCTCGGGTCGCGCTCGAGCGCCGCGGCGAAGGCCTCGTCCGCGCGCGAGTACAGGCCGGCGTCGCCGGTCTCCCGCAGGCGCTGCATGAGCGCCACGCCAAGGGCGGAGTAGGTCTGCGCGCGCCCTCCGCCGGAGGCGAGCGTGGCCTCGAGGCCGCTGATGCGCGCCTGGGTGGAGAGCGCGGGGGCGCGCTCGGGCGCCGCGCTGGATCCGCCGCCCGTGAGCGAGTCCGCGGGGCGGTTGACCACCGTGAGGACCACGAGCGCGACCATGAACACCGCGGCGGCGGCGGCGAGCGAGGGAAGTTTTCTGAGTGTGAGCGTCATCTGTGCATCGGGGACCGGGGCGGGGGCCCGGCGGTGGCCGGGCCCCCTTCGCCCCGTCCTGGGTTACGGAACCAACGGCGGCGCTCCGGGGGTCGGGGCGTGCGTCGGCTGCTGAGCCTTCAA
The DNA here is from genome assembly GCA_963728155.1 of uncultured Thermoleophilaceae bacterium. GTDB lineage: Bacteria > Actinomycetota > Thermoleophilia > Solirubrobacterales > Thermoleophilaceae > JACVRW01. The sequence goes on from CAVSJF010000007.1 coordinate 300,924, forward strand.
CTGCGAGTCGAAACCGGACGTCGGTCCCGCGGCGTACGGGAACGAGCCGAGGAACGGCTTGTCGTTCACGTCCACCCCGTCGCCGAGCGGCAGCCGGAGTCCGCCGTCCGCCGGTGGAACCAGGAAGCCGCAGGCCACCCGCAGGTAGATGTCAACGGTGTCGTCGAACAGCCGGCGGCCGTTCGGCAGGCCGGCGTTGTCTCCGCCGATCACGCCGAAGCGGCTGGCTTCGCCCGGGGCTGTCGGGGGCACGCCGAGGTTCAGCTTCAGCGTGTCGGCCGCGGCCGGGCTATCGCCGATCTGCGTGACTCCCGGGATGCCGGTGAAGAGCGCCTGCACGATGTCCGTGCGGTTGGTCTCCTTGCAGCCCAGGGAGAACAGGGCATTGATCGCCTTCACGAGCTCGGGCTCGAGCGCGTACTCGCCGAACGCCGCCCCGTCGTTGGCGGGCTGCGACCGATTGAACTCGTCCTTGCGCGAGATCGGGATGAACAGCTCGTTGATCAGCGGGTTGCCCAGCCGGTTGACCTGGACCCACGGTCCGGCGCCGCCGCGGCCGCGCCCGTCGGTCACCTCGAGCTTGCGTCGCTCGGTGGAGGCCCACACCCCGACCGCCGCATTTGACGACGAGGGCTTCTTGACGGACTTGCCGTTGCGGGTGAGCTCCTTCTCCGGCACCTTGAGCACGAAGGAGTGCACCGAGTAGCCGGCGAGATCGTCCTTGAAGCCACCTGCGTTCCCGGTGGTGCTGTCCCGGAAGTTGATGAGGTCGAACGTCATGCCCAGGTCGATGAAGAACGCATCGTCGCGCTGACCCACGAACACCTGGCCCTTGCGGCCCAGCGGTTGCACCGACTGGTCCACGAGGGTCTGGTAATCGGGCATCGTCTTCGGCCCGATGTTGCTCGGCGCCACCGGAAGATCGCGGGCGACCTTCCTGGCACGCTTGAGCTTGCCGTTGCGGTACTCCTCGCGCACGATGTCGTAGGTCTGGCGCAGCAGCAGGTTCGGATCGTCCACCGACGTGACCGGCCCGCTTGCGCCCAGCGCCAGCCTGGTCTGGTTGTCGATGATGTCCTCGACGTCGAAGCGGTAGCGAACGTCGGGGCGCCCGTCGCCGGTGTTGTCGAAGTTGATGTAGTAGCGGGCGTTGGGGTCCAGCGAGTAGAACAGCGGCCCGCCGGCTGGATCCTCGAACGGGATCACGTTGGCGACCACCACGGCGCTGCCGGGGTCGTCGTTGGGTGTGAAGAAGTAGACGTCAGTCCAGTCGCCGGTGGGATCCAGCGACGAGCCGGGCGCCTCCCGGTGACTTGAGCCGGAACTGATGGCAACGGCGATCGCCGACGCCACCAGCACAGCCATAAGCGCGAGCCTTTTCATGCTCACCTCTCCTGGGGTAGTGGGGTTGGGGTCGCGATCATCCCTGTTTTTGGGTAGTTCATTTACGCCAACACTTCTTGCCAATTCACTCTTCTTGCTGAGTTACCGTAAGTGCAACTAAGTGGTAAGAGCGAAAGCGAGGTTGGGCCCCGGCACGCGCCGGGGCCCAACCCATTGCCTACGGCACCAGCGGCGGCGCGCCCGGCGTGGGGGCGTGCGTGGGCTGCTGCTTCTTGAGCTGCGAATCGAAGCCGGACGTCGGCCCCGCGGCGTACGGGAACGAGCCGAGGAACGGCTTGTCGTTCACGTCCACCCCGTCACCCAGCGGCAGCCTCTTGCCGCCCTGGCTCTCGGGGATCAGGAACCCGCATGCCACCCGCAGGTAGATGTCGACGGTGTCGTCGAACAGCCGGCGGCCGTTCGGCAGCCCGCCGTTGTCTCCGCCGATCACGCCGAAGCGACTGGCCTGGGCCGGATCGGTCGGGGGCACGCCGAGGTTGAGCTTCAGCGTGTCCGCGGCGGCCGGCTTGGAGCCGATCTGCGTGACTCCCGGGATGCCGGTGAAGAGCGCCTGCACGATGTCCGTGCGGTTGGTCTCCTTGCAGCCCAGCATGAACAGCGCGTTGATCGCCTTGACCAGCTCGGGCTCGACCGCGTACTGACCGAACTTCGTGCCGTCCGTCGCCGGCCGGCTGCGGTTGAACTCGTCCTTGCGCGAGATGGGGATGAACAACTCGTTGATCAACGGGTTGCCCAGCCGGTTGACCTGGACGTAGCGGCCCTTGCCGCCGCGGCCACGACCGTTGCTCACCACGAGCCTCTGGCGCTCGGTGGAGGCCCACACGCCGACTGCGGCGTTGGAGGCGCCGGGCGCGCTCACGGCGTTACCGTCGCGGGTGATCGCCCGCTCCGGCAGCTTCAGGGCGAACGAGTGGACGGCGTAGCCGGCCAGGTCGTCCTTGAAGCCACCCGCGTTTCCGGTGGTGTTGTCCCGGAAGTTGATGAGGTCGAACGTCATGCCGAGGTCGATGAAGAACGAGTCGTCGCGCTGACCGACGAAGACCTGACCGCCTCCGGGCAGGTTCTTGATCGACTGGTCGACGAGGCTCTGGTAGTTGGGCATCGTCTTGGGGCCGACGTTGCTCGGCGCAACCGGCAGGTTCCGTGCGATGGTCTTCGCCCGGACGACGGTGCGCTTACCCTTTTGGGTGTACTTCTCGCGCACGATGTCGTACGTCTGGCGCAGCAAGAGGTCCTTGTCCGCGACGGACGTGACTGGGCCGCTGGCCCCCAGTGCGAGACGCGTCTGCTTGTTGATCCTGTCCTTCACCGCGAAGCGGTAGCGGACATCCGGACGCCCATCACCCGTGTTGTCGAAGTTGATGTAGTAACGAGCGTTGGGATCCAGCGAGTAGAACAGCGGCCCACCGGCCGGGTCCTCGAACGGGATCACGTTGGCGACGACCGCGACGCTGCCGGGATCGTCCTGCGGGGTAAAGAAATAGACGTCCGTCCAGTCGCCGGTGGGATCCAGCGACGACCCGGGCGCCTCTCGGTGGCTCGAGCCCGAGCTGAGAGCCACGGCAATAGCCGACGCTGCCAGCACAGCCACAAGGGCGAGCTTTTTCATGCTCCGTCCCTCCTAGGGGTTATAGGCCTACGCCGGGACCAGCCGGCGACCAATACCCTCCGTAATCGCACCGGCGCACAAATCGGATCAACCTGTTATGAAGAAAAGATTCCCTGCAATTCGGCAACACTTGCCGAGCGCCACGCAAGTGCAACTTACTTGCACTTTTTCTGGTGGTGTTCGTGGCCGGCTGCGGCGGGTCTGGACCCGACCAGGCCGTGCGCGACTACTTCACCGCCGTCGTGGACGGCGACGGCGAGCGCGCGTGCCAGACCCTTACCCCGCAGCTGCGCCGCGACATCGACCGCTCTCCGGCCGCGCGCCGCTCGGGCGCCACGTGCACCGAGGTCATGCAGCTCGCCAGGGGCCTGAATCCCGACCTGAACAAGAAGGACATCGAGGATCTCTCGATGGAGATCACGGAGGACGGCGACCGCGCCACGGCGCGGCTGCGCAATCCGCTGGTCGGGCGCCGGGAGGCGATTGGGCTGCAAGAAAGGGACGGAGACTGGAAGATCTCTTCCCTCGAAACTCGTCCTAGGGGATGATGCATCCGATTTGGCAGTTGGCGCGTAAGGAACACTCATCACCACAACTAGTCCCCCATCCATGGCTCGTTTCGAGGCTCGTGAGTACTCGATCAACGCCGACCTGACCCACCTGAAGGAAGCACGCGATTTCGCCGAGCGGGCGGCCGCGGAGTTCGGTTTCGACTCAGACGGGCGCTATCAGGTGAAGCTCGCCCTGAGCGAGGCGATCACCAACGCCATCCAGCACGGATCGAGCTCGACGACCGAGATCGTGCGGGTTGACGTGGCCGAGGAGGCTGGAGCCCTCGTATTCGAGGTCGCCGACAGCGGGCGCTTCGTGCCCCGCGTCGAGCGCCGCGGATCGATGCCCGAGAGCGGGCGCGGGCTCGAGTTCATGCGCCTGATGATGGACGAGGTCGACGTGCGCAGCTCGGCCCACGGCACGTGCCTGCGCCTCGCCAAGCGCCTCATCTGACCTCGACCGGGCCGCGCATGCCGAGATCGGCGTGGTCGCCGACGGTGCACACCATCTCGTAGTTGCCGTGCTCGAGGTTCACCCGGCCGGAGCGCGTCTCGCCGGCCGCGAAGGTCGGAGTGCCGCCGATGGTCTCCCCGTTCCTCGTGAGCTTCAGGTTGTGGGCCAGGGTGCCCGCGTTCTTCAGCCTGACGGTGAGCGGACCGGCGCCCGACACCACGACCTTGCCCGGGTTGAAGGAGTACTCCTTGGCGGTCACCCTCAGCTCCGAGTTCGGTTTGACCGTCACGCTCCGCGCGGCGGTGTCTTGGTCGTTCCCGCCACAGGCGACGAAGGCGAGCAAGCTGGCGCAGGGGACGGCGAGGCGACGCACGGGAGCGGATACTATGCGCCGCCGTGCGCCGCCCGATCGCCTTTCTCTGCGCTCTCGCCGCCGCTGTGGCAGTGGGCTGCGGAGGCGAGATCGAAGTGCCGGAGCAGTCGGCCGAGCGGCGCGGGGCGGATCTCTTCAACCAGCGCTGCTCGGGCTGCCACTCGCTGGACGCCGCCAACGCCTACGGCTCGAAGGCCCCCGGGGCCCTACAGGGAGGCGAGCGCACCAACGGGCCGAACTTCAACATCCGCAAGGAGAGCCGGGACGACGTGCTCTACGCCATCCGCAACGGCGGCTTCTCCGGCGCGATCATGCCCGCGAACATCGTGGTGGGAGACGACGCCGAGGCTCTGGCCGACTTCCTGTCCAAGTACTCGGGCGAGGGCGCGACTGATCGCCAGTCCTCGTCAGGACAAGGCCAGGACTAGAACTACCCTCTAGGGGTCGATGCTCGACCTCAGGCAGATCCGTGAAGACCCCGCACCGGCGCGAGAGGCGCTGCTTCGGCGCGGCTTCGACGCCTCGGTGCTCGATCAGGCGCTCGATGCCGACGAGCGCCGGCGTGCGCTGCTGCCCGAGCTCGAGGAGCTGCGGCGCGCCAAGAACGAGGCCTCCAAGCGCATCGGCGAGCTGCAGCGCTCGGGCGAGGACGCCGGCGCGGCGATCGCCGAGGTGAAGGGCGCCTCGACGCGCGAGAAGGAGCTCGCCGAGGAGCTGCGCGCGGTGGAGGAGCGCCGCGCCGCCGCGCTGTCCCTGCTGCCGAACCTGCCCGACGCCTCGGCGCCCCTCCAGGACGAGGTCCTGCGCGAGGAGGGCGAGGCCGGGCGCAGCGGGCGCAACCACGTGGAGCTGCTCGGTGAGCACCTCGACATGGAGGCGGGCGCGCGCGTGGCGGGATCTCGCTTCGCCTACCTCAAGGGGCCGCTCGTGCGCTTGGAGCTGGCGCTCGTTCAGTGGGCCCTGACCCTGCTCGAGGGGAAGGGCTTTACCCCGGTGGTCCCGCCGGTCCTGGTGCGCGAGGAGGCGCTGTTCGGAACCGGCATGCTGCCTGACACCGAGCAGCAGATCTACAGCGTGCCCGGCGACGAGCTGTTCCTCGCGGGTACGAGCGAAGTGCCGCTGGCCTCCCTGCACGCCGGCGAGATCCTGGATGCCGGATTCGCTTCCCCTCCGCTACGCGGGTTTCTCGTCCTGTTTTCGGCGCGAGGCAGGGGCCGCGGGCAAGGACACCCAGGGTCTCTTCCGCGTGCATCAGTTCGACAAGGTCGAGATGTTCACGTTCGTGGAGCCCGAGCAGTCCCCGGCCGAGCACGAGCGGCTGCTGGCCATCGAGGAGGAGATCCTTCAGGCCCTTGGGATCCCGTACCGCGTCGTGAACATCGCGGTCGACGACCTGGGCAACTCCGCGGCCAAGAAGTACGACTTGGAGGCGTGGCTGCCCGGGCAGGAGCGCTTCCGCGAGCTCACCTCGTGCTCCAACACCACCGATTACCAGGCGCGCCGTCTCGACATCCGCCACCGCCCTGGGCAAGGCGCGTCACCGCAGCCCGTCCACACGCTCAACGGCACGGCTGTGGCGGTGGGCCGGACGATCATCGCCATCGCCGAGAACCATCAGACCGAAGACGGGACCGTCGAGGTGCCGGCCGTGCTGCGCGACTTCGGCGCGCCCGCGACGTTCTCAGGACGCTAGACGCCGAGCAGCAAGATCGCGGCCTGGGCCACGGCCCACGCGGCGAGCAGGACCAGGCCCCCGGTCACGGCAGCGTGGGCCACGACCGACCACATCCCGCTGCGAACCTCGTGGGCGGGGCCTCGGCGGCGAAACTCGTCGCGCAAGACCCCCACCGTCACGACGGCGATTGCCAGCGCCAGCGCAGCCGCGGCGCCAACTGCCAGCCCGGCGAGCAGGGTCCGCCGCCAGCCCGACCGAGCGCCACAGAATCCCAGCTCCTGCGGCGCGGTACCGAGCTTCTCCAGCAGGCTCGCGCCGGTCTCACAACCGGCGGGGAGGACCGCCCCGTTCAGGGCCACGAGGATGAGGGCCAACACCAGGCCGCCCAAGCTCACCGCCCACCCGAGAGGGCTGAATCTGGGCAGCGCGGGCGGGCCGATGGTCAGGTCGGCAATCGACTCGGACGCGCTTTCGTTGGTCGCGGTCACCCTGCGCCGGTATTCGGCAGGCGCGCGCCAAGCCTGAGCGGTTGTCAGCTGTCGAAGCCGAGCCCGAAACGGTCCAGCGTGCGCAGCCAGAGGCCGCGCCGCCCATGCTCGCGGTCGGCCTTGGCCAGCGCGCGCCGGGTGAGGGTGATGGCGCCCCAGCGCAGAGGCTCGGGGGGAAAGGGCAGCGGCTTCGACCTCACCATCTTCAGGCGTGTGCGCTCGGTGTCGCGGCCCGCGCTGAGGTCGAGTGCCACCTGGGCGCCGAAGCGGCTGGCGCCCACGCCGAGGCCGGTGTAGCCCACGCAGTAGACGGCTCGCCCCCCGAGCGCCCGTCCGAACATCACCGAGAAGCGCGAGCAGGTGTCGATGGCGCCGCCCCACCGGTGGCTGAAGCGCAGGCCCTCGAGCTGCGGGAAGGTGTCGAAGAACTGGCCGGCGAGCAGCTCGAAGGTGGCGGGGCGCTCGTCGAGGTGGGCGCCCATCCCGTTGCGGAAGTTGTAGATGGCGTCGTAGCCGCCCCACAGGATCCGGTCGTCACGCGTGAGGCGGTAGTAGTGGAACTGGTTGGCCAGGTCGGCCAGGCCCTGGCGCCGGCGCCAGCCGATCGCCTCCCGCTGGGCCGCGCTCAGCGGCTCGGTGACCAGCACGTAGTCCCACACGGGAACCACGTAGCGGCGGATGGCCCGGACCAGCGGAGGAAAAGCGCTGGTGGCGAGGATCGCCCGCTCTGCCCGCACGCGGCCCCCGCCCGTCGTGGCCACCACCCCGGCGCCCTCGCGCTCGAGGCCGGTCACGGCCGAGCGTTCATATACCCGCGCGCCGCCGGCCTCGGCCGCGGCGGCGAGCCCCCACGCCAGGCGTGCCGGGTCGAGCACGGCGCACGTGTCGGGCAGGAACACGCCGCCGTGGTAGGTGGGCGAGTTGACCTCGGCGCGCGCTGCGTCGGCGTCGAGGGCCTCGGCGGCCCACCCGTGGGCCCTCGCGGTCTCCACGATCTCGGGGATGTACTCCGCCTGATAGGGGGCGGTGGCGAAGGACAGCTCGCCCGTCTGCTCCAGTTCCGCGCGGATGCCGTGGCGCCCGATCGTGTCGCCGATTGCGGCGAAGTTCTCGCGAGCCATACGCTCGAGCTGTGGCATCTCCTCGGGCCAGCGCGCCACGCCGTTCTCGAGGCCGTGGGTGAGCGACGCGGACATGAAGCCGCCGTTGCGCCCCGATGCGCCGAAGGCGATCCGCTCGCCCTCGAGCAGTACCACCTCGCGCTGGGGATCTTCCTCGCGCGCGAGGAGAGCCGCCCAGAGGCCGGTCAACCCGCCACCCACGATCACCAGATCGGCTCGCTGCTCGCCCTCGAGCGCCGGCCGCGGCTCGGGCACATCGGCCTGGTCGAGCCAGAAGGGCCGCGGCTCGGCCTCGGCGTAGGAGCGGCGGATGGCCTGCGCGTCCACGGTTCAGTCAGCGCTAGCGAGATAGAGGCGGAGGGGGAGGGATTCGAACCCCCGGGCCCCTCACGGGGCCGGCTGCTTTCAAGGCAGCTGCATTCAACCGGACTCTGCCACCCCTCCAATGAGGTGATTCGCGGTCGGCGTCACCGAGCGACGACCTGCATGGCACTCCTTGTAGAGATACTCCCGACCGTCGGGGCGAAACACGTACAGCCAATCGTACGAGTCGACAGTAACCCGCTTGACGACGCATCCGGTCGAATTGGAATGGATTCGAGTGGTTGCGATTTTTCCCCTTGCGCTGAGTTGCACGCATGGCGGAAAAGTTAGACGTCGCCGCACCCGGAACCTCATGAAATCGCTGTACGACACGCGTCGGGACTTGGCCTACTCTGGAAGAGATGGCGAACCCTCCGAGCCAACCCGATCGCCGGCGGGTTCTTCCCTACGCGATGATCGCCTTCGGTGTGGTCGCCCTCCTGGCCGCCGCGGGCTTGGCCGGCGCCGCTGTGTTTGGCGACGAGGACGAGCGCTCCAGGCGCAGCGCTGATAGCCAGGACACCTTCGTCTCGCTACCGGTTGGGAGCGACCGGCCCTCCTCACCGTCGGTCGCCAAGCGCAGGGAGACCCCTTGCTACCCCAGCGCGCACGTGCGCCGGAAGACCGCGCTGTTCAAGGCGCCCGATGGTCGCCGTAGGTTGACGTTGACCCCGCGCACCGAGTGGGGCTCTCCCCGGATTCTCGGCGTGGTCAAGCGGCGGCCCGGGTGGCTCGGCGTGCAGACCGCGGAGCTCGACAACGGCGAGGTCGGCTGGCTTCCCCGGTCCCGGGCGCGGCTCTTGTGCTCGCGCTGGTCGCTGCACACCGACCTGTCCGAGCGGGTGATCTCGGTGCGCCGGGACGGCAAGGTGGTTCGGCGGCTGAGGACGGCCATCGGGCGGGCCGAGAACGCCACGCCGCGGGGCCGCTTCTCGGTTACCGACAAGCTCCAGGTGACCGATCCCGGGTCCCCCTACGGTTGCTGCGTGCTGGCGCTCACCGGCCACCAGACCAACCTGCCCTACGGCTGGCCCGGCGGCGACCGCCTCGCCGTTCACTCCACGGCCGACACGGCGAGCATCGGCCAGGCCGCCAGCTCGGGCTGCATGCGGATCGACGCCGGGCAGGCCCGCTGGCTCGTCAATACGATCCCGATCGGCGCACCCATCTTCGTTCGCGCCTGACCTCACAGGCGCTGTCCGGCCGCCGTTCTTCCCCTGTGAGCCTGCCGCCCTTCCAGACGCTCTTGGACGAGCACCGCGCGGACGTGTACCGCTTCTGCGTGGCCAGCGCGGGCCCCGGCGAGGCGGACGACTGCTTCCAGGAGACCTGGATCGCCGCCCTGCGGGCCTACCCCAGGCTGCGCCGCGCCGACAACCTGCGCGCGTGGCTGTTTCGGATCGCCCAGAACAAGGCGATCGACCTGCACCGCTCCCGAGCTCGCCGCCCGGTGGCGGTTGGGGCGGTGGCCGAAGCGGCTGCGGAGCCGGTGCCCGAGGGCGACCCCGAGCTGTGGGCCGCTGTGCGCGCGCTGCCGCCCAAGCAGCGCACGGCGGTGGTCTGCCGGACCGTCCTCGGCATGCCCTACGCCGAGCTGGCCCGGGTGCTGGAGTCGTCCGAGGACGCGGCTCGGCGCAACGTATTCGAGGGACTCGAAAAGCTCAGAGAGGAATGGACACCATGACCAGCAAGACCGAATCCGTCCTGCGTGAGGCCGCCGGCCGGCTGCCCGGCCCCGGTGCTCCGGGCGCCCTGGCCGAGCGCGCCGCCGAAGAGGGTCTGCTCGACGTGGCCTACTCGACCGTGGACAGCCCGCTGGGCCCGCTGATGGTGGCCGGCACCCCGGGTGGCCTCGTGCGGGTCTCGTACTCCGAGTTCCGCGACGACGACGCGGTGCTGGAGGACCTGGCTCGACGGATCTCGCCGCGCGTGCTCGAAGCTCCGGCGCGCCTGGACGGGGTGCGTCGCGAGCTCGACGAGTACTTCGATGGTCGTCGCAGCGATTTCGAGGTGCCGATCGACTGGGCGCTGACCAGGGGCTTCACGACCGAGGTGCTGCGCGCCACGGCAGCGGTCGCGTTCGGGCGTACCACCACCTACTCCGAGGTCGCGGCCGCCGCGGGGAGCCCGCGGGCGGTGAGGGCCGCGGGCAACTCGCTCGGCTCCAACCCCATGCCGATCGTGATCCCGTGCCACCGAGTGCTGCGCCGCGGGGGCGAGCTCGGTGGCTACACGGGCGGGCTCGAGCGCAAGGAGTTCCTGCTCCGGTTGGAGGGCGTGCCGGTCTAGCGCAGGGTCCAGAAGCCGTCGTAGCCCAGGTGCTCCTCGTCGGCAACCCGCCCGAGCTGCTCGCGGGCTTCGTCGTGGGAGAGGTCGCAGATCACGGCGACCTCCTGGGTTGCGACCGGCGTTCCGCACCACTCGAGCACCTGGTCGACGGAGTCCGGGTCCTCCCGGCGATCGAGACCCGGCACGAGGTTGGCGGTGATGACGTCGTAGACACTGAAGGCCTGGAACCCGGGCACGGCGATCCGCACCCCGTCCTCGCGGCGCACGATCTCGTAGCTCGGGCACGTGTAGCGCCTGCCCCCTGACCAGTTGGCCAGCTTGTGGTCGAGTACCCGGGCGGCGGGCATGGGCCGGCGAGCGAGCGCCATGTCCTCGCGCAGCTCGCGCTCGGTCTCCGGGTGCGCCATCCACTGCTCGAGCTCGGCCGCGGTCGAGCCCGACGTCGGCGGCGGCGTGCTCGATCGTGGCCTGCTCGTCGAGCAGCTCGCCCGAGAAATGGCGGATGCGCAGGCGCCGCAGCAGCCTCGGCGCGAGTTCGGGCGCCTCACGGCGGGCGGCCACCACGGCCAGGCAGGACGGGAAAGTGGCGGCCATGCGCGGGCGCTCGCGCGTGTCGATAGGCATGCCGTGCTCGCGCGAGATCTTGTTGAAGGCGGCGGACTGCTCGCGGGTTCCGAAGCCACGTTCCTCGTACTCACTTGGCGATTCGGCCAGCACGACCAGGCGCACGTCCCACTCGAGGCTGTCGCCGTAGAGCCAGTTGAGCCGCCGCTTGAACGGCTCGGCGCTGTACGCCCACGGGCAGCCGGGGTCGGTGAACTCGGTTATGTGGACGTCGGCCATGGACCGTGATTCTGCCCAACGGGCATTCGCGGCTACCATCGGTCGTCTCGCGGAGAGGTGGCCGAGTGGCTGAAGGCACTCGCCTGCTAAGCGAGTATGGGGTTCACGCTCCATCGAGGGTTCGAATCCCTCCCTCTCCGCCTCGGTCGCGCCCCTCGGCGTCCGCTGGCTTTAGCGCGGGATCGCACCTAAGGTGATCGGGTGAACCGTCGATGGCCCCCGCTTCTCGCGGCGACGGCGCTGAGTCTCGTGCTGCTTGCGCTCGCGCCGACCGCCTCCGCGCGCTGGTTCGGCAGCACGCTGCAAGCCACGCCCAACGCCAACTACGGCTGCGAATCGGCGCTGGTGGCCGCGCCGCTCGGCGGCTATGCCCTGCAGCCGACCGGCCAGACGTCCTGCACCTACCGGCACGGCGGCTACCTGTTCACCAACCGCCCAACCTTCATCGCACCGGGCACCGGCCGCGTGACCCGGATTCGAGTGAAGTCGGGACCCAACCCGGCGAAGCTTCGCCTGACCGTCCTCACCGGCTCGAGCCGCGTCGACACCTTCAGCGGCCGCGACCTGCCCGGCACCTACACCTGCTGCACGGCGCGCTTCGTGGGCCGGGCCTTTCGCCCGCGTGCCAACGCCATCACCGAGAAGAAGGTCAACGTGCGCGTGTTCGACGTGCGCAGCAAGGCCATCCAGAATCGGATCCACTCCTCGGACGGTCTCGCCCTCTCCGCCGTGGGCCCCGGCACGCTGCCCCTGAGCATCGGCCCGGAGCTGGGCGGCTTCGCCACCGGGACGCCGCTCGCCATCGGCTTCTGGCCCCGAACGGCCACCGGAGACCCGCGCGTGGACGGCTACTCGGTATCCGGAATCGACGTGCTGTTCCAGTGGAACTTCAAGCGTCTTTGAGCACCGACGGCCGCTACCCTCTCTGAGCCGAGCGCCCGTAGCTCAGCTGGATAGAGCGTCGGTCTACGGAACCGAAGGTCACAGGTTCGAATCCTGTCGGGCGCGTCGTGAGAAACCCAATCCGTGCCCGCGTCGGCGGCCAGTCTTTGGCTACGGACCCACGCGGCGAACATCTCGACGGCGTCGATCACCGTCTCGAAACGCACGCGGCTTGCGATCCAGACCCGTACGCCGACGATCGAGGCGTTTGCCAGGCTGGTCGGCCGACTGCTCATGGAGGTGAGCGAAAGCGGGCGCGCACTCACCCAGGCCCGACGCGCGATCTTCGTCGACGCCGCCAACGACGCGGTCCTCCGCGACGAGATCGAACGAGCGCAGGAGGAGATCATCTCCTGGATGGGGCCGCTCCTTGCCGAGCTCGGGTCATCGCACCCGTCGCGTGACGTGCACCACCTGCTCGCCCTGATGGACGGACTTGCCGGCAACCAGCTCGTGAGCCCGATGCCGGACTTCGATCCCACCACGCCGGTAGCGGCTCTTCTTCACGGACTTATCGATGACTGACCGACAGCACGCGCTAGAGCTCGGCCAGCGTTGGCGCTGAAGAGCCCGGCCGTGTTAGCTGCCGCTATCGGTGCGCGCTCGTCCAGCGGGGTTCCGCGCGAGCACGCGAGCCGGCGTGGAGCGCGCAGGTGATTGTGGGAGGATCCGCGCAGCGTCGTCGGTTCGCCCTGACCCTGCTCGGAAGGAAAAGATGGCCCAGCTTCTCGCGCGCATGGCGCGCAGCCTGTCCTCACACTGGAAGCGCAGCCTCGCGGCCGCTGTCGGCGTGTTGGTGCTGCTCGTCCTGGCGGCCGGCGCGGCCAATGAGGTGGCCGACGACTACTCCCTCCCGGGGGCCGAGTCGCAGCAGGCCATCGATCTGTTCCAGGCGCACTCGCCGGCGTTCGGCGGAGCGGACTCGACGCTGGTTTTCACGGTGGACCAGGGCAAGGTCTCCGATCCCGGATACAAGGCGGCGATCGAGGGTGCGCTCGCCGAGGTCCGCGAGCTCGAGGGGGTCGAGCTGGTGGCGAGCCCGTTCGAGCCGGGCGGCCAGGTCTCGGAGGACGGGCGCCTGGCGTCGGTCGACGTGCGCTACTCCACCGACCCCGGGGAGATCAAGAAGGAGGACGGCGAGGCGCTGATAGCGGCCGGCGAGACCGCCGAGCCCAAGGTTCAGGTCGAGGCGCGCGGCGTCCTGATCGACCTTGCGTCCGAGCAAGAGGCGCCCGTCGGGGAGATCATCGGCGTGCTCATCGCGATCGTGCTGTTGACCGTGCTGTTTCGATCAGGATGGGCGATGGGCGCCACGCTCATCGGCGCGCTGATCGGCGTCGCTGCGGGCCAGATCCTGCTGTCGGTGTTGGCGGCACCGCTCGGTCTGCCCAGTTTCGCTGCCGTGATCGCGGCAATGCTCGGTCTCGGAGCCGGCATCGACTACGCGCTGCTGATCATCGGCCGTTACCGTGAGCAGCGGGCCGCGGGTGACAGCATGCAGGACGCTGCCGCGCGGTCGGCCGCAACTTCTGGTACCACGGTTGTGGCGGCGGGTCTGATCGTGATGGTCGCGATCGCCGGCCTGCTGGTGATCGGCGTCCCGTACGTCGGGAAGATGGGCCTCGGTGCGGCAATCGCGATCGGCGCTGTGGTCGTGTCGGCGTTGACGATCCTTCCGATCATGATGGGCGCCTTCGGGCGCAGGCTGGTGCCCAAGAAGACCGAGCACGTCCAGGTCTCGCCTGCTTTCAGCCGCTGGGGCGAGCTCGTGACAAGCCGGCCGTGGGCGGCGATCGCCGCGGGCGTGGTGGTGCTGCTGGTCTTTGCGTTCCCGGTCACCCAGATGCGGATCGGCCAGCCCGACGACGGAAACCAGGCCGAGTCGCGTACCCAGCGCGTGGCCTACGACCAGCTGACAGAGGCGTTCGGGCCGGGCTCCAATGGCCCGTTCCTGCTGGCGGTCGACACGCCGAAGGGCGCGCCCGAGACCGAGCAGCAACTTCGCGCGCTCCAGCAGGCGGTTGCCGACACGCCGGGCATCGCCTCGGTGGCGCCGGCATCGCTCAGCGAGGACGGCGAAATGGCCACGATCTTCGCCATCCCGAGCACGGCGCCCCAGGACGCCAAGACCTCCGCGCTACTCGACCGCCTGCGTGGAGATGTCATCCCACGGGCGACCGCGGACACGCCGCTGAAGGTCTACGTGGGCGGCAACACCGCTGGCTTCGAGGACGTTTCCGACAAGGTCGCCGGGCGCCTGCCGGTGTTCATCGCGGTCGTGATCGGACTGTCGGTGCTGCTGCTGGTGATGGTGTTCCGCTCGCTGTGGATTCCGCTCGTTTCCGCGGTCTTCAACCTGCTCTCGGTCGCCGCCGCGTACGGCGTGGTCGTGGCGGTCTTCCAGGAGGGCATCGGCGCTAGCCTGATCGGCGCCGACTCAGGCATCCCGATCATCTCGTTCCTGCCGGTCATGCTGTTCGCGATCCTGTTCGGGCTGAGCATGGACTACAACGTCTTTCTGCTCAGCCGGATCCACGAGGCCTACAACCAGGGAGACCGGCCTCGCGAGAGCGTGATACACGGGATGGGTCGCATCGGCAAGGTCGTCGTGTTCGCCGGATTGATCATGGCCGCGGTCTTCCTGAGCTTCGTCACCCAGAACGACGTGATCGGCAAGATGTTTGGCATCGGCCTCGGCCTCGCGATCCTGATCGACGTGCTGATCGTGCGGATGGTCATTGCGCCGGCGGTGGTGACACTGCTCGGCGACCGCGCCTGGTGGCTGCCCGGGTGGCTAGATCGCGCGTTGCCGAACATCTCGCTGGAGGGCCAGGAAACACCTGAGGCCGAAGCAGAGCGTGAGAAGGTCCTCGCCTAACGCTATCTCCGGCATAGTCGAGCGAGGAAGTCGCTCACCTCCAACAGCCCCGACGGGCGCGCTCACTGATCGCCGGTTAGTCGTTGCTACCGACCGATGATCCCGTCGAGCTGTCGCAGCCGTACGCCGGCTGGGACCAGGGCCATTGCCGCGTCGCGCAACGTCGTGAGCAGCGGCGAGGACGCGAGGGCGACGCGTGCGGCGGCGCGCGAGCCGTCCACCAGACTACGCGCCCGCGGAACGCGATCTCGCTCGTAAGCTCGGAGCGCCGCATGTGGGTCCTCGCTGTCGCGAAGGGCGGCCGCGAGCGCAACCGCGTCCTCGAGAGCGCAGCAGGCGCCCTGGCCGAGGAAGGGCAGCATCGGATGCCCTGCGTCGCCCAGCAAGGTGACCGCGTCACGGCCCCATGCGTCGATCGGCGCGCGGTCAAAGAGCTCGTGGCGAAGCAGGGCCTGCGGTCGCGTCGCAGCAAGCAAGCTCGGAATCGGCTCGGCCCAGGAGCCGTGGCGCGCGAGCAACCCGGCGAGTCCGTCCTCATCCGACTCGCCAGCAACCTCGGAGCGGTGCGCGGCGTACCAGTAGACCCGCCGTCGGGACAGAGGCGCCACGCCGAAGACCTCGCCGCGACCCCAGTACTCACCGGCGGCAAGCTCGCCGTCCCAATCGTCGACAACGGCGCGGTGGGCGACCACCCCGCTCGCGCGCGGCGGCCCATCGCCGAGCAGCGCGGCTCGGGTCGCCGAGTTGATCCCGTCGGCGCCGACGATGACCTGCGCTTCGAGCCGCTCTCCCGTGACCAGTTCGACAGCACCTTCAGCGCCTACTTTTCGCGCCTCGGCGCCGAACCGGACCACGCCGTCTCCAGCCGCCGCAAGCAATGCCCCCTGCAGGTCGGCGCGGTGAACGAGCGCGAGCGGCGCGCCGTAGCGCCGCTCCAGGATCTCCGGCGAGATCGCCGTGATCAGCTTCCCGTCGCGGGCTCGTCTGATGCCACCGTCGCCCCGAGGTACCTCGGCGGCGTCGGCGGTGGCGCCGACGCCGATCTCACGAAGGGCGCGGGCGCCGTTGGGCCACAGGGCGAGTCCGGCGCCGAGCGGCTCGAACCGTTCGGCGCGCTCGAGCACCGTCACGTCGTGGCCGTCTCGGCGCAGGATCGCACCAGCGGCCAGGCCGCCGATCCCGGCGCCGATGATCACTACCCGTATCGGTCGTCGAGCTGCGGTCATAGCCTCTCCTAAAATCGATTCGCCCGCGGATGTCAGCGTCGACGCTTCCCGTCGCCATGGTCGAGATAGTCGCTCTCGGCGTCGAACGGCTCTGGGCAAGTGCCGGTTGACCGCCCCCAGGCGTCGAGAAAGTCGTCGAAGGTCCGCTTGCAGCAGCGGGCGTGCAGGGCCGCCGTCTGGGTGAGCACGCCGTCAAGGTCGAAGAGGACGGCTTCGTAGCTCAGAGGGTGCAGGCTGGGGACCGCCGTTGTGGTGCGCGTCATGCGCCAAGGCTGCACCCGTCCTGGGTGAGCGGTCAATCACCCAACGCCGGTTACACCCTGGGTGATTCGCCGTTTCTGGCGACCTCTCCCGATCTATAGTCCTTACCCGTGTTGAGCGCAGAGGGCCGACGCGAAGCCTTCCTTCGGACGAAGCTATCGCCGCCTGTTGATCGCGAGGTGATTCCAAGACGGCGCGCGCACGATCTTCTGGCCTCCGGGACGCCTCGCAAGGTGACCCTGATCCGGGGTCCGGCCGGATGGGGAAAGTCCAGTCTTCTCTCCTCTTGGAGCAGGGACCAAGCTGAGACCAGGCCGTTTGCCTGGCTTGCCGTGGATGACTTGGACAACGATCCGGTCCGGTTCTTTACGTACCTGATCGAGGCCGCTCTGACACTCGCTCCTGGCATTGGCGTTCAGTCGCTCAGCATCCTGCGAGCACCAGGCGCTGACCTGACCAGCGATGTGATTCCGCGCTTCATCAGCGAGCTGGAGTCCGCTCTACCCGGGCCGTCCGTCCTCGTGGTCGACGACTACCACCTGATTTCCAGCCCGGCGGTCCACGAAGGCATTGAGTTTCTGATCGCTCACATGCCTGTCTCGCTCGAGCTCGTGCTCTCGACTCGGGTAGAACCTCCGCTACCCGTGGCGAGGATTCGTGGGCACGGCGAGTTGCTCGAAGTCTCAATGCCCGAGCTTCGGTTCTCGGTTGACGAGGCAGATGCCCTCCTGAACGGGGTACAGGGACTCGATCTTTCGGAAGAGCACGTACGGCTCCTTGTGGAACGAACCGAAGGATGGCCGGCCGGGCTGTATCTGGCCGCGCTATCCCTGCGTGCACCGGGATGATCGCCAAGCCTTCATCGAAGCGTTTGCGGGTGACGACCGTCATCTGGTCGATTACCTCACGTCGGAAGTGCTGGCGGGACAGGCCGACGAGCTTCGTGAGTTCCTCATGACGACATCGGTGCTGGCCAAGTTCAATGCTTCACTTTGCGATGCGGTGACCGGCAGACTCGAATTCGGCCCATCGGCTGCGCGAGATCGAGAGTTCGAATGTTTTCTTGGTACCTCTCGATGACAAGCGTCAGTGGTACCGCTATCACCACCTCTTCGCCGAGCTTCTCAGGCACGAGTTGCGTGTTGTTCAGCCAGAGCTGGAGTCCGATCTGCACCGCAGGGCAGCCGCCTGGATGCTCGAGGAGGGGCTTCAGTCAGAAGCGATCACACACCTGCTTCGAGCGGGGTCCTATTCGGATGCAGTCGAGTTGATCGCTGAGTTGTGGCATCCGATAGCCGCGTCGGGAGGGCATTCGACAGTTCGAAACTGGCTCGACTCGCTTCCTCAAGATGTCATCGAGAATGACGCTCGCCTCTGCGTCGCGCGCGCTCTCGTTGCAATCAGTTTCGGCCAGCTCGATGAGGTCGAGGCCGCGCTGGATTCGACCACAAGAGCCCCGCCTCCCCCCGGTAGATTCTTCGATGGCTTCACTTCGGGGCCGCATGCGGTAGGGATCCTGAGTACCGCGTATCGCTGGCTGCTCGGCGATCTCGGTGGTTGCCGTGAAACGGCCGTCGCGGCGCTTTCTTCCGGCGAAGCGCGATCCGGCTGGGACTCATTGGCCAGGATACGGTTAGGTGCTTCGAGCTACTGGCTGGGCGATTTCGCGGAGGGAATCTCAAATCTGGAACTGGGGCGCGCGGGGGCCAGCGCGGCTTCGTTGAAACCCGCATGGGTTTCGTCGCTTGGCCTGCTTGCCATGATCCGAATCGAAGAGGGTGATCCGGAGATTGCATCCGGTCTTGTCGCGGAAGCGCGCGACGTAATTCGAGAAGCAGGACTGGCTGAGTACTGGGTCAGCGCACCGACCAGCATCGCCGCCGGGGGGCTGATGATCGGCGACGGCAAGGTCATCGAGGCGATCGACGAGCTGAATCGCGGCCTGAAGCTCGCTGCTCGCGGCAGTGGTCCTACGGAGACTGCATACGGTCAGATCCTGCTCGGGCGAGCCCTGCGCCTGCAAGGCGAGCGCGAACAGGCGAAGCGGATGTTGGCCGAGGCACGCTGGACGATCGACGCTTCCCTGGACCCCGGGCCTGTGGTGGCCAGGCTCTTGGAGCAGGAGGAGGAGGCCCTTCAAGTGACCCGCTCGGCTTCCTTCGAAGCCGAGCAACTGGAAGACCTCAGCGAACGGGAGCTGTCCGTACTCAGGATGATGAGCGGAGATCTGAGCCAGCGCGAGATGGGCAACCATCTCTTCATCTCCTTCAACACGGTCAAGACGCACACGAAGCACATCTACCGCAAGCTCGGCGTAACGCAGCGATCTGAGGCCGTGGCCCGGGCCCGCCAGCTCGACTTGCTCTAGATCACCTACGCTGTTCACCTGGCGCCGCCCCGCTCTTGCACGGAGATCAGGTCGAGCCCGAATCTCTGCAGTCGGTCGAGGAAGCCGTGAAGCTGGCTCTGGTCGAACGGCTCGGTGAGGAACGAGGTCTGACCCTGGCTCGCGTGAATCGACACGCCGGGGAAGGCGAGCGCGAAGCTCTCACTCAGCCTGCCTCGCACGACGATTTGGTACTCGATTCCCTCCACCTGGCCTCACTCCGTTCTTTGGCGTACTGAAGTGCGGCCACTCTCAGCCCAGGCTGGGTGGCGTGTCATCACCCAGGCGCGATCCCACCCAGGGTGATCTGGGCTCTGGGTGATTGCCAGCTCACCCAGACGCCGTGGACGATCTCTCCATCGAGAAGTCAACCCGATCAGAGGAGTGCCGACTGATGACGATCGATCCCGTCCAATACGCCCGTCGATGGAAGACGCTCGGCGTGCTGTCGCTGAGCCTCGTGATCATCGGGCTCGACACCACGATCCTCAACGTAGCCCTGCCGACGCTGCAGGACGAGTTCGACGCCTCCCCCTCGAAGCTGCAGTGGATGGTCGACTCCTATCTCCTCGTCTTCGCAGGTCTTCTGCTCGTGTTCGGCACCCTCGGCGACCGCTTCGGGCGCAAGCTCGCGCTCCAGGCGGGCGTGGCGATCTTCGGGCTCGCCAGCCTCTGCGCCGTCATCGTCGACTCGGCTGATGGGGTAATTGCCGTACGCGCCGCGATGGGCGTGGGCGCGGCCCTGATCATGCCCGCGACCCTCTCGATCATCGCGAACGTCTTCGCCGTCGCGGAGCGCAGTAAGGCGATAGCGATCTGGGCCGCTCTGGCGGCCGTCGGGATCGGCCTCGGCCCGCTTGCCGGCGGGCTGCTGCTCGAGTGGTTCGACTGGTGGTCAATCTTCCTGGTCAACGTCCCCCTCGCAGCCGTGGCGCTGCTACTCGGCATCCGCTACGTGCCCGAGAGCCGCGACCCCCGGCCCGGCTCGTTCGACGTGCTGGGAGCCGCGCTCTCCACGGCGGGGTTCAGCATCCTCGTGTACGCGATCATCGAGGCACCCGAGAGGGGCTGGTTCAGCGGCCTCATCCTCGTATCGCTTGCGGCCAGCGTCGCGCTGCTCAGCGCGTTCGTCTGGTGGGAGCGACGCATCGACGATCCGATGCTCGACCTCGGGTTCTTCCGCAGCCCTCGCTTCAGCGTCGGCACGGCCGCGGTGAGCGTGGCCTTCTTCGCCCTCCTGGGCGGGATCTTCGCGCTGACCCAGTACATGCAGTTCGTCCACGGCTACAGCGCAATCGAAGCGGGCCTGATCATGAGCCCGATGGCGCTCGGGCTGATGATGGGCGCCGGTTCGTCGAGCAAGGCGGTGCTACACCTCGGGATCGCCCGCGTCGTCGCGGCAGGACTGACTGGTCTGGCGATCGCCCTGGCGCTGACGATGTTCTGGGAGCCGAGCACCAGCGCCTACGCGCTCGCTGCCTGGTTCTTCGGGCTGACCCTGGCGATGGGCTGGGTGATGGCTCCCGCTACGGAAGCAGTGGTAGGCGCGGTGCCGGCTGCCAAGTCGGGCGTCGCGTCCGCCACCAACACCGTCGCGCGCATGATCTCCGGAGCGTTGGGCGTGGCTGTGATCGGCTCGCTCGCCAGTTCCCTCTACTCCAACGAGGTCCAAGGCTCCCTGGGAGCCCTGCCCCCAGAAGCGCAGGCCCAGGCTGAGGACTCGGTTGGCGCTGCCAGCGCCATCGCCGGCCAGCTCCCACCGGACGCGGCTTCCGAGCTACTTGCCAGGACCGGGGAGGCCTTCACCCAGGCGATGGGCATCGGCCTTCTGCTCGCGGCAGCGCTCGCGGCCGCCACGGCCGTAGTCGTGCTCCGCTTCCTGCCCGACCGCGAGCTCGACGCGCCGGAGGCCGAAGAAGCCGAGCCCAGCATGCGCCCGCTCGTCGACAAGGAGCGCGAGTCCCTCGATCTGCAGCCGCAGAACTGAAAGAGAACCGCCCCGTCCACCTCACAGAGGGAGTTTGAGATGAGCACACGCGTCATTCAAGATCAGCCTGAGTCGAACGGCTCGGGACCAGCGGCGGGTGGGCCGAACAACGCGCCGCCCGAACCCAAACGCAGTGTGGTGGCCCGGATCGGCCACTGGAGTGCGCGAAACCGCAAGAAGGCGATCGTCGGCTGGCTCGTCTTTGTGATCGTCGCATTCATGGCCGGCGCAGTCGATCGGCGAGGAGAAGATCGCCACGGCCGATAAGTTCAGCGGGGAGTCCCGTACCGCCGAGCGGGCCGCCGACGCTGCCGGGCTACGGCCCAACAGCGAGGTCGTGTTCATACAGAGCGACGATCTGACGATCGAAGATCCCGCGTTCGTGGCGGCGATCAAGGATGTATCTGCTCGGCTCTCCAAGGTCCAGTACGTCGAGAACGTGGAAACCCCTCTGGACGGGGGCGGCTCGGTGACCGAGGACGGCCACTCCGCGCTGGTCGACTTCGAGATCGCGGGTGACTCGACCGAGGCCGGCGAGCGGGTGGCGCCGACGCTGGCGGCAATCAAGGCGGTCCAGGCTGCGAACCCCGACGTCGTTGTCGAACAGTTCGGCAACGTCAGCGGCGGACGACAGCATCAACGAGACGATCCAGTCCGATCTCGGGAAGGCTGGGATGCTGTCCCTGCCGATCACCCTGGTCATCCTGACCATCGCTTTCGGCTCGCTGGTGGCCGCCGGCGTCCCTTTGCTGCTGGGCCTGAGTGCCGTGATCGGCGCCCTTGGACTGTCAGCCGTTGTGAGCCAGCTATTTCCCGCGGATGACAGCGTGGCGGCAGTCATCCTGTTGATCGGCCTCGCCGTCGGGGTCGACTATTCGATGTTCTATCTGCGGCGCGAGCGCGAAGAGCGGGCCCGGGGACGCGACATGTACTCGTCGCTCGAGATCGCCGGAGCGACGTCGGGCCGCGCCGTGGTCATCTCAGGCGTGACCGTCATCGTCGCGATGGCGGGAATGTTCATCAGCGGCAACCCCACGTTCATCTCATTCGCCGTGGGCACGATCATCGTGGTCGCCCTCGCAGTGGTCGCGTCGCTCACCGTCCTGCCCGCCTTGATCGCGAGCCTGGACAGGCGCCTGGACCGGGGCCGCATACCTGGCCTTCGCAATCGGAGCATCCCGAAGCCGTCACGTCTGTGGACGGCAGTCATCGACCGGGTCACCAAGCGCCCGGGGCTGTCCGTGGCCGTCGCCACAGCCGCGCTGATCGCTCTCTCCATACCCGCACTTGGGATGAAGACCGTCGTGACGGGAGTCGACGAGTTGGACCAGAGCCTGCCTGTGATCCAGACCTACAACAAGGTCAAGGAGCAGTTCCCCGCGAACGGCGTCACGGCTTCGGTCGTCCTCGAGGCGGACGATGTCCGTTCGGGACAGGTCGCCGGCGGCATCGACAAATTGGTGGCCGCGGTGAAGGCGTCGGACACCTTCCCGGCGCCTCCAGAGGTCGAGTACAGCGACGACAACACGGTGGCTGAGATCGGCATTCCGTCGCCGGGAGACGGGGTCAACACCGCCTCCATCGATGCGCTGTCGGAGGTCCGGGACGAAATCGTGCCCGCGACTCTGGGTGGCATCGAAGGTGTCGAGGCCAACGTCACGGGAGACACAGCGAGCTCCGTGGACTTCAGGGATCAGCTGAACCAGCGGCTGCCCCTGATCTTCGCGTTCGTCTTCGCTCTGGCGTTCCTGGTGATGATGATCACCTTCCGCTCGATCGTCATCCCGATCAAGGCGATTCTGTTGAACCTGCTCTCTGTGGGCGCCGCCTACGGAGTCCTGGTACTCGTGTTCCAGGACGGTCACGGCGAGGGGGTGCTCGGGTTCACCTCGAACGGAGGCGTGACGTCATGGCTGCCGCTGTTCCTATTCGTGATCCTGTTCGGGCTCTCGATGGACTACCACGTGTTCATCCTGTCGAGGGTCAAGGAGCTCTACGACGGGGGCATGAGCACACCGAACGCCGTGCGAACCGCGATCTCCACCACGGCCGGCACCGTCAGCTGCGCCGCCTTCGTCATGGTGGGCGTGTTCTCGGTGTTCGCGACTCTCGAGTTCCTGGACTTCAAGGAACTTGGAGTCGGCCTGGCCGTCGGCGTCCTGATCGACGCCACGATCATCCGCGGAGTCCTGTTGCCGGCCTCGATGAGGCTGCTCGGGGACTGGAACTGGTACCTCCCGAGATGGCTCGAGTGGCTCCCGAAAGTCCAGTCAGAGAACGAGGCCGCGAGGCTGCCCGGCGACCCCGCACCGGCGCCGCCGCGGCGGACTTCGGTCCCCGCATCTTTGGGCCAGCGTTTCTCGTCAACAGGGCGCTGATCCGGCGCGGTCGGGCTGTTGTCCTGGCACCCGCCACCAGGCGTCTACCTAGGCTGCCGTGACTATTACCAGTCGCAATCACCTAGAAAGGACGCCTACATTGGACACGACCTGCCACATGTCTATTTCGCTCGATGGCTTCGTCGCCGGGCCGGAGCAGAGTCGCGAGGAACCCTTGGGCAAGGGCGGGAGAGAGGTCCACCGCTGGCATCTCGGCGACGAGCGCGCCAACGAGGCCGACGAGACCGCGGCCGGCTGGCTCATGCGCCCGCGCGGCGCCTATGTCATGGGCCGCAACATGTTCGGGCCGATCCGCGGCGAGTGGGAGGAGGACTGGCGCGGCTGGTGGGGGCCCGAGCCGCCTTACCACGCGCCGGTGTTCGTGCTCACCCATCACGCTCGCGAGCCGATCGAGATGGAGGGCGGGACGGCTTTCCACTTCGTCACCGGCGGCTTCGATGCCGCCTACGCACAGGCGCGTGAGACGGCCGGCGAGGACGGCGTCGACATCGCGGGCGGCGCCTCGACCGTGCGGCAGGCCCTCGTCGCCGGGGTCGTCGACGAGCTGACGCTCGACATCGCCCCGGTCCTGCTCGGGTCCGGCGAGCGGATCTTCGACGGCGTCGAGTCTCTCGGGTTGGAGCCCGTCGAGGTGTTGCATTCGCCGCTGGCCACGCACATCCGCTACCGCCGCGCCGGGTGAGCGAGGCACGGCCTCTACGCCTCGAGGGCCGGGATGCCGATAGGGAAGGGGTAGGCCGAGAACTCACTCGGCTTCGAATGACATCCGTGCCGAGGAGGCAGCCATGGCCGCCAACCGCCCAACATCGCGCGAACTCAGCGATGCGAAGAACGCGCTGAGGCGCGCTGACATGCAGGCCGCGATCGAGGAGGGAACGTTGACGGTGCGCCAGATGACACCGCTCGAGCGCAAGGACTCCCAGGCCCTTCGCGCCGCGGGCGACGAAGCCCGCGCAGCAACCGCGCGAAGCCGCGCTGCCAAGGCACGGCGCCGCGCGTAATACCCTGAGCGCGGGCCGGGCGCTGAAGATCCGCGGAGTTCGCCAAGATGCCAGCGGTGTTGCCGTCCCGTGAACGTTCTGCGACCACGCCGGGGCAGCTCTCCCGCCGCGCCGTGATCGCCGGTCCGCTGGTCGCCGGCGTGACGCTGATCGGAGCCATCTGGGCCACGCGGGAGGCTGACGTGCCGTTCCGTGATCCTGACAACGTCGCCGCCAAGTACCTGGTGCTGGTGGGTCTCGGCGTGCTCGTCATGTGGGCTGCTGGACATCGTCGTGCGAGCCGCCCATCGGACGCCGACGGGCTGGCCGTCGCGCGAGACGCTGCGCGAGGTCCGCCGCGAGCGGTGGTCGTGGAAGCGCTGTCTCGCCGCGGCGTGCGCGCTCGTGAGCTTCTACGTCTCCTACCTCGCCTACCGCAACCTCAAGAGCATGGTCCCGCTGCTGCGCCCCGACGACCTCTTCGACCGCGAGCTCGCCGACCTGGACCGGGTTTTCTTCGCGGGCCAGGACCCGTGGGAGCTGCTGCACTCGCTGCTGGGCACGGGGATCTTCGGCCACGCCCTGTCGTTCATCTACGTGGCGTTCATCGTCTTCCTGCCGCTGTCGATGGCGCTCGCGCTCGTGTTCACCCGCGATCTGTCGACCGGCCTGTTCTACACGACGGCGCTCTCGCTGAACTGGCCGCTGGGCGCGCTGACCTACCTGCTGGTCCCCGCCCTCGGGCCGATCTACGCGTTCCCCGGGGACTTCAGCGACCTGCCCGCCACCAAGGCCGCCGAGCTGCAGCGGACCCTGATGAGTGACCGCCTGGAGTTCCTGCGCGATCCCGTTGAGGCCGCCGGCCAGCACATCGCCGCGTTCCCGTCGCTGCACGTCTCGATGATCTTCACCGCCGTGGTGACCGCGCACCTGCTCGGCCTCGGCCCGCGCGTGCGGATCACGCTGTGGACGGTCCTCACGCTGTCGGTCATCGCCACCGTCTACCTTGGCTGGCACTACGTGATCGACGACGTCGCCGGGGTCGTGCTCGCGCTCGTCGCCGTCTCACTGGCCTGGGCACTGACGGGCTTTCCGCTGCGCGGCGTGCCCCGCCCGCGCCGTAGCGCCGCGACCGCGGAGGCGGCGTGAGCGCGACTCGCGTCGCGGCTACGCCCGCCCCCGTCGTCGAGGACGACGCGCAGCCCTCCTGGCGCAGCGTGCTGGCCGGCCCGCTGGTGGCCGCGGTGACGCTGGCGGGGGCGATCGTGGCGGCCGACTTCACCGACGTCGGGCTCCGCGACCCCGACGGCGTCGCGGGACGGCGGCTCGTCTGGGTCGTCATCTTCGTGCTCGTGCTGGTGGCCATTGACGTCTTCGTCCGGGCGGCACGGCGCGCGCAGCGAAAGCTGCCGCCGCGGGCGGTGCTCTCCGAGGTGCGCGCCGAGCGTTGGAGCTGGCCGAGGGGCCTGGCCGTCGGCAGCGCGCTGGTGAGCTTCTACATCTCCTACCTGGCCTACCGCAACCTCAAGAGCATGGTCCCGCTGCTGCGCCCCGGCGACGCTCTTCGACCGCCAGCTGGCCGACCTGGACCGCGTCCTCTTTCTGGGCAGCAACCCAGCCGACCTCACGCACGCGATCTTCGGCACCGGTGCCGCCGCCGAGGTGCTGTCGGTCATCTACCTCTTGTACATCCCGTTCGTCCCGTTGTCGCTCGCCGTCGCGCTCGTGTTCTCGGCGAACCTGCCGGGCGGCATGTTCTACGCGACGGCCGCAGCGATCAACTGGCCGATCGGCGCGCTGAGCTACATCGCGCTGCCCTCGTTGGGGCCCGTCTACTACATGCCGGAGGGCTTCCACGCCCTTCCGGTCACCGGGGTGTCCGAGCTACAGGAGACGCTGCTCGACAAGCGCGTGGAGTTCCTCGCCGACCCTTCGGTCACCGGCAACGCCCAGAGCATCGCCGCGTTCGCATCGCTGCACGTGTCGGTGATCCTCACCGCCGTCCTGGCCGCCTACCTGCTGGGCTTCGGACGGCGCACGCGCCTCGGCCTGTGGGTGCTGCTGTGGTCGTCGGTGCTCGCGACCGTCTACCTCGGCTGGCACTACGTCATCGACGACGTCGCGGGCGTGGCGATCGCTCTGCTCGCGCTGTGGCTGGCGAGCAAGCTGACCGGTTTCCGGATAGACCCCGAGGCCTTTCCCTTTCGTAGAAGGCGGGCGTAGGCGGGACCATCTCGTCTAGACGCTGTTCGTCCGTTCGCAGCGGGCGCGGTCGCGGCCCTTGCCCCCGAGGCAGGTGTCGCGACCTGTCCCGCCCGCGAGACGATCCTTGCCCGCACCGCCGTCCAGGCGGTCGCGGCCGGCGTCGCCGGCCACGCGGTCGTTGCCGCCGCCGGCGCACACGAGGTCGTTGCCGCCGCCGCCCTTGACCGCGTCGTTGCCCGCGAGAGCGACGATCACGTCGGCGCGGCGGGTGCCGCGGATGCTGTCGCGACCCGAGGTGCCCACGATCGTGGCCGGCCGGCCGGCGCAACGATTGGCGTTCGCGCCTGAGCCGCGGTTGCCGGCCGCGCTGGCCGGGATGGTCACGTTGGCCCGCGTCCGGGTGCCGAGGGCGGCGTCCCCGGCGGGGTTGCTGAGCGAGACGGCGTACGTCTCGGCGGGCTCGGCCTTGCCGTCCGCCCGCGCGTCGAGCAGGACGGTCTTCTGGCGCTGGTCGCGGTCGAAGCGGACCCGGGTGGAGAGGGGCGTGAAGTCGGCGCCGGCGGTTCCCGTGCCGTCGGCGGTGCTCACCGTCACCGCCCCAGCGCCCAGACCGCCCGCGGCCGAGCGGCGGATCGTCAGAGCCTGCCGCACGCCCTCGGCGACCTGAACGGAGCCCTGAGCAAACTCAAGGGCCGCCTTGGCGCGGGTCTCGATTGTGAGGTCGAAGCGCTGGAGCAGGTAACCCTCGTAGTCGTCCGCATCGTCGGCCGCGTACAGCTTCCAGTCGCCGCCGGGCGCGCTGCCGTCGAACGCTTCGAGCGAGCTGCCGTAGGGCCCGTCCGGCGCCGGCGCCGGGAGCTCGTCGCCCTTGTCGTGGTCGACCGGCTTGACCCGGCCGTGGCAGACGGCGTCGTCGAACTCGTCACTCGGCGCCGCCTTGGCCTCGTCATCGAAGGTGAAGTCCGACGTGATCTGCACGGTGCCGCAGGCGTCCGACATGAGCAGCGCCTTCTGCCCCTGCGGCCCGACGAGCAGGAGGTCGAGATCGTCCGGGCGGTCGTGAGCGACCCCCGGAACGCTGACGTCCACGTCGCTGATCACGCGGTCGGACGCCGGGATGGCCTTGGTGGCGGGGTAGGGGTCGCCCGCACCCCGGGTACTCGTGCCCGGGACGAGGGTGTCGACCGGCCCGGTGGTGAACCGGAGCGTCCAGCCGCGCGCGATCGTGCCCGAGGAGCCCGCCTCGTCGTCCACCACGAGGAGGCGCCAGTCTTCGTTGAGCGCTTTCCGGCGGAAGCTGCGGAGGAGGCTGAAGTTGTTGCCCGGCGAGGCCGGCCAGGAGTCGGGGAAGAGGTGATTGGTGGCCAGGTAGTACGTGCTGGGGCAGGCCAGCGTCTCCGGCATCTCGGGGATGAGGAACCCGTCGCCCTTGAGGACCAACGTGCGGTTGGACATGGCGACGCTGCCGCAGGCGTCCGACATCACGATCGATCGAGTGCCGTCGGGCGCGACGAGCAGCACGTCGAGGTCGCGCGGGCGCGGGTGAGTGACTCCGTTCAACTGCACCTCGATGTCCGTGACCGGCCCGCGCACGCCGCCCACGTAGAGGCGCGAAGCGGCCGGGGTGGCCTGACCCTGGCTCGGGGTGGTGATCGCGCTGCCGTTCGTGAAGCTGTACTCGGCGGCGGACGCCGAGGCAGAAGCCAGGAGCGCCCCCGAGAGGGTGGCCGCGACGAGCAGGAACAGGCGGGAGATGGAGGGCGTCGTGTTCATGCCGCCGAAGCTACGGTCGCCTCGGCCCCCGGTCATCGGTGCCGGCCACCCATCTTCACCGCCTCGCTACCTAGATTTCGCGGCGAGAGATGGACGTCTCAGCTGAGCTGCTCGGCCAGTCCGATGACTGTCTGCTGTGTGGGAGGCCGCCGGGCGTGAGAAGGACCACGCCCGCGCTACGCGTGCTCCCGTGCCGCGGCCTCGATCTCGCGCTCCAGCGCATCGGCGTCCGCCTCCAACTGCTTCTCGATCAACTTGTTGGCCCGCGCCAGCGCCTTCTCGAGCTGCTCCTCGATCTTCGACTCGCCGAGCACGATCACCGCGGCGGTTCCCGCTTCGAGCTCCTGTCCGAGGTCCTTGAGGTCCCCGCGCGAGATTCCGCGAGACAGGTGCCCGACCAGTCCGCCGGCACCGGCGCCGACGATGGCGCTCCCGATGAGCGCGGGCGGGAACAGGAGCCCGACCAGGGCCCCCACGCCGGCGCCGGTCCAGGCGCCGTGCTGGGTCGGCTTCTCGGTCTTGGTCACCCGGACCTTGCCATCGGGCTCCTTTCGGATCACGGCCGAGTCGAAGGTCCCGATCGCCCCCGCGGCGTGCAGGTCGAACACCGCCTGGTAGTCGACCTCGGCGTCCTCGATCTCGTCATAGATGGCGGCGTATAGAAAAACTGGTCTGTCGGACATCGTGTCTCCCTTTGGGTCGTGAATTAATTGCGGGCCGGTGGGCATCACAGCCCGGTCTCGTCCCGTAAGGCGACCGGACGCACGGTCGAACCGGTCGGCCCGGCATGGCGCAATGGAACCGCATCCGGTTCGGAGCGTCCTCACCCCATCCGGGCGATGCAACCTCGTTCAAGCTCGAGATCGAGTCGAGCTCAAGTGGTGGGCTCCGCCGGTCCGCGGGTCCGCGTCTCGTCGGTTGGGGCGCTCTCCATCGCTGGGACCCTGTCGCGCGGGTGCCCTTCGAACCAGCGGGCGTACCGGTCGGCGAGGGGCGCCGCGCTGAGGCCGTGGGCGAGGACCGAGAGGCCGACGGTGAGGTAGATCGCCGTCACGAGCAGGTGCTCGTGGGCGAGGTTCGACTCTTCGATCACGATCACGGCAAACACGATCGATGCCAGGCCACGCGGCCCGAACCAGCCGAGGAAGGCAAGCGTTGGCACCTGGGCGTGCGACCGCAACATCCCGACCGTGACCGGGAGCATGCGAAAGACGGTGAGGCTGAGGACCGCGTACAGGGCTAGCGCCCAGCTCAGCTCGCCGAGCGCGGGGCCGAGGAGGATGGCCCCGAACAGCAGAAACGTGACGCCGTTGAGCACGTTCCCGACCCGGTCGCCGAGCTCGTTGAGCTGCTCCGGGTCGCGGCCGAGGGCCAGCCGGAAAGCCATGCCCGCCACGAAGGCGGCGATGAAGCCCGATCCCCCGAGCGCGGCCGCGGTCCCGTAGGCGAACGCCGCGCCGGCGGCTGGGATCACCTGCCGCCACGCCCCTGCGATCAGGCCGCGGCGGCCGGCCTGGACGAGGATCGCAGCGGCCAGCAGCCCGCCGGCCACTCCCCCGACGATCCCGAAGCCGATCTCCTCGAGCAGGAGCGTCGCGGCGCTCCGGCCGCCCGCGATCTGCGACTCCACATCGGCCAGCGCCACCGCCGCGAACAGCAGCGGCACGCAGATACCGTCGTTGAGCCCGCTCTCGACGTTCAGCCCTTGGCGAATCCGGCCCGGTACGCGCGGCTCGGTCACCACGGCCTGGCCCAACGCGGCGTCGGTGGGCGCCAGCACGATCGCCAGGATCACAGCCTCCTCGACGCTCAGCTGGTCGAAGATGACCGCCGCCCCGGCGGCGCCGAGCGCGATCGTCAGCGGCAGCCCAATACCGAGGAGTCGTTCCGGCACCCCGGCCTCGCGGCGGAGCATTCGCAAATCGATGCGCGAGGCGTCGCAGAACAGGACCAGCGCCAAGGTGGCCTCCGCCAACACTCGTACGGTCGCGCTCGACTCCTCGGGATCGACCTGGTCCAGCGCCTCGGGTCCCACCAGCAACCCGACTGCGACGAACACGATCGCCGGTGTGACCGGGGTCCCCGCCAGTCGCCCCGAGACCGCAGCCACGCCGAGCAATGTGAGCGCCACGATGGCAAGGGACCACTCCATTTGGGTCCCACCATGGCCGATCGCGAGTGCCCGGACATCACCCCCGGTGGGTGATTTCGGCACGCCGCGCATCAGGGCGCGAGGTTCGGTTAACCGCACCTCCATCGACGAGGCAACCCCATTGGTCCGCCGACCGAGTTCCAGCAGGGTGTCGCGGACGATTTTCGACCCGGAAGGAACACCCCTCAGATGACCCGCGGCCTCGCCCGTCTTGCCGACCTCGCCTACCGTCGCCGCGGCCGGATGGTGCTGGCCTGGCTCATAGCCGCAGTGGTGATCATCGGAGTCGGCTCGTCGCTGGCCGGCGAGTACAACGCCGACTACAACACGCCGGGATCGGAGTCGAAGGCCGCGGGCGACCTCACCGAGCAGCGCTTCGACGGGTACTCCGGCCAGGAGATCTACGTCGTCTGGAAGGACGAGGCGGGCGCCGACAGTCCGGCCGCCAAGCAGCGCATCGACGCCTTCCTGGCCGACGCCAAGCAGGTCGATCACATCGCCGAGCGAGACCTCCGATCCGGGTCTCCGAGGACGGCACGATCGGAGCGACCACGCTCCCCCTGACGGTCCCGGGGTGGGACGTGCCCAAGGAGGACGGCGAGAAGCTGATCGCCGCCGCGGAGAAGAACAGCGGCGACGGACTGGAGATCAAGCTCGGCGGTGATCCCATCTACGCCGCGCAGGAGGCGGCCAGCCCGGAGGGCCTCGGCTTCCTCGGCGCGGCGATCGTGCTGTTGATCGCCTTCGGCTCCGATCGTCGCCGCCGGTCTTCCGCTCGTGATCGCGCTGCTGGGCCTCGGCATCTCGTCGGGCGGCCTGATCGTGCTGCTGGCCAACGTCGTCGACGTGCCGGACTGGACCACGGCCGTGTCGGGCCTGATCGGGATCGGGGTCGGCATCGACTACGCGCTGCTCGTTCTGACCCGCTTCCGCGCCGCGATGAACGAGGGCAAGGACCGCCACGATGCGGTGGTCGAGGCGGTCACCACCGCGGGGCGCAGCGTGATCATCGCCGGCTGCACCGTGGTGATCGCCGTGCTCGGCCTGTTCCTGACCGGCCTGCCCTACATGTACGGCGTGGCGATCTCTGCCTCGCTGGCGGTGCTGGTGGTGATGCTCGCCGCGGTCACTCTGCTGCCGGCGCTCCTCTCCTACCTGGGTCCGAGGGTCGACCGCCTGCGCCTCCCGTTCCTGGGACGGGACACTGAAGGCCGAGGGCAACGGCGAGTCGCCCGCGGCGCGCTGGAGCCGCGCGGTCCAGCGGCGTCCCTGGACCGCCGCGATCGTGGCGACCGCGATTCTGCTCGCGCTGGCCGCGCCCGCGCTGGGCATGCGCCTCGGCTTTCCCGACGCCGGCAACGACCCGCCCGACACGATGACCCGCCAGGCCTACGACCTCAACACGGAGGGATTCGGCCCCGGCACGAACGGGCCGCTGGTTATCGCTGCGGAGCTGCCGGACCGGCAGCGCCGCAGCTGAGATAGACGGCTTCACGGACCGGCTACGCGGAGAGGAGGGCGTCGCCTTCGTCGGCGAGCCGCAGATCAACGACGCCGGGGACGCGGCGCTCGTGACCGTGATCCCGACCACATCGCCGCAGGACGCTGAGACCGAGGACCTGGTGACCCGGCTGCGCGACGACATCGTGCCGGACGAGCTCAGCGGCACGGGCATCACGGCGGAGATCGGCGGGGTGACCGCGGCGCTGCGCGACCAGAGCGACTACATCACGGCCCGCATGCCGCTGTTCATCGTAGGAGTGGTCGGTCTGTCCTTCCTGCTCCTGCTCGTCGCCTTCCGCGCACCGCTGATCTCACTCAAGGCCGGGGTGATGAACCTGCTGTCGGTGGGCGCCGCCTACGGAGTGATGACGGTGGTGGCCAAGGGCGGAACCGTCGGTCAGCTGATCGGCATCGATCACGAGGTGCCCATCGCACCGTTCATGCCGGTGATGATGTTCGCGATCCTCTTCGGGCTGTCGATGGACTACGAGGTCTTCCTGGTCTCGCGGATCCGCGAGGAGTACCTCAAGCACGGGGATACGTCCCGGGCGGTGGCCGACGGATTGGCCAAGACCGCGCGCGTGATCACCGCGGCCGCCGCGATCATGGTCGTCGTCTTCCTCGCCTTCTTGGCCGCCCCGGATGTGTTCCTGAAGCTGTTCGGAATCGGCCTCGCATCGGCGATCTTCCTCGATGCGACGCTGGTGCGGATGGTGCTCGTCCCGGCCGTGATGCAGCTCCTCGGCAGCCGCAACTGGTGGATCCCGGACTGGCTGGAGAAGGCGCTGCCGCGAATCGACGTGGAGGCCCGCACGGTCGGCGCGGCGGAGGGCCGTGCCTAGCTGCCGGTGTGCTCGACGAGCGTGTCGACGAGCAATCCCCAGGTATGGGGCGGCGGGAGCTGGTGGCCGACGTCCTCGAGCTCGATCAGCCGGGCGCCCGGGATCGCTTCGGCGAGGGCCCGGCCGTGGGCAAGAGGGAACATGGGGTCGGCCGTGCCGTGCAGCACGAGCGTCGGAAGCCCGCGTAGCTGACTCAGTCGCGGGTCGGCGGGGCCGGGGCCTCCGAGCAGGAAGTGATTGGTCATGGCCGACGCGATGTTGTCGGTGCGGTCGACGACCCTCCCGGCGATGGCGCGCAGCCGCGGCTCGTCGAAGTTGCCCGGGCCCGCGTAGGGCCGCTCGGCCTCGACGATGTAGTCGATCACGGCGCTGCGGTCGTTCCAGTCGGGCTCGGGGCTCGGCTCGGCGAACGTCGCCTGGATCTCCGGAGCCATGTCGGGCAGGCCCTCGATGCCGGGATCGATGGGCGACGTGGACATCAGCGTGAGCGTGGCCACGCGGTCGCGGTGCTCGATGGCCAGGTGCTGGGCGATGCCCCCACCCATCGACAACCCGGCCACGTGTGCGCGGCCGATGTCGAGCGCGTCGAGCACCGCGAGGGCGTCGGTCACCACCTGGGCCGCGGTGTAGCCGGGCGCTCCCGGCGGATAGGAGGTGGAGCGCCCGGTGTCGCGAGGGTCGTAGCGCACGACGAGGCGTTCGCGCTCAGCCAGCCGGCGACAGAGGTCGTCCTCCCACCAGTCCATCGACCACGTGGCTCCCCCGATGAGCAGAATCGCCGGGTCGCGGCGGTCGCCGATCGCCTCCGCGCACAGCTGCGCCCCGTCGGCGGTCGCGACCGTCGTGGTGGTCACGGGGCCGGATCCGGCCCGACCGCTCCGCCCACCAGCCGCAGTGCGGCGCCCGCGGCGTGAAGAGGCGCGGTCTCGGCGGGGGACAGGCCGTGGGCCAGCACGCCCGACACCTCGGCCACCGTCCCGATCAGGCTCAATCCGCGCACGTCCAGCTTGGAACGGTCCACCAGCAGCACCGCGTCGCCCGACTGCTCGATCATCGCTCGCTTGACCTCGGCCTCCAGTGCGTCCGCGTCAGTCATCATGCCGTTCTCGGTCAGGCCCTTGCAGCTCATGAAGAGCCGGTCGGCGAAGTGGCCCTTGACGGTCCGGACCGAGAACGGGCCGACGAACGAGCGCGTCAGCCGCCGGAGCGTGCCGCCGATGCCGATCAGCTCGACATGAGGGCCACCCTCCTTGAACACGAGCTCCGTGATCGGAAGGCTGTTGGTGAGTACGGTCGCGTGGAGCCCGCTCTCGATTATCCGCCGGGCCACGAAGTAGCTGGTGGTCGAGGAATCGAGAAACACGGTCTCGCGTGACGCCAGCATCTCGACGGCGGCCACCGCGAGCTGTCGCTTGGCCTCCGGTTCCGCCCGCAGCCGCCGAGCAAAGGAATCCTCCTGCGCCGATGTGCTCGGGGGGACCGCGCCGCCGTGCGTGCGCCGCACCACGCCGCGCCGGGCGAGCTCGTCCAGATCGCGGCGGGCGGTCATCGGGGACACGCCGAACTCCGCCTCCACCTCGGCGACGGTCACCGCCCCGCGCGCGCCCAGCGCCTCGGCGATCTGCTGACGCCTGGTCTCCGCCAGTACCCGGCCTCCTGCTGTTCGTTTTTGAGCTATCAGGTGTCTTTCGTGAGTGACAACGAACATCAGTGAGCGAACCACCTGCCCAGCGGGATGTCAAGCGGCGACGGCGCCCAGCCGTGATCGGCGATGGGTGAATACGGGAGCTTGACAACCATGATGTAGTGCCGTTGTGGTCGATTTCGGTCGAAAGCGGAGCTCCGGGTGAGCGACTCCGCCCCTCCCGTCGTCGAACTGCGCGAGGCGACGAAGTCCTACGGGGCGGTGCGGGCGTTGCAGGACGGCAACCTGACCCTGCGGCCCGGCGAGGTGCGCGGCCTGATGGGCGAGAACGGCGCCGGGAAGTCGACGCTCGTGAAGGTTCTCGGCGGCGTGATCCGCCGCGACTCGGGGGAGATGCTGGTCGAGGGCACGTCCGTCGACTTCCACTCTCCGCACGACGCGCGCGACGCGGGCATCGCGGTGATCTACCAGGAGCCGACGCTGTTCCCGGATCTGAGCGTCGCGGAGAACGTGGTGATGGGCTACCACCCGCTGGGCGCGCTGAAGCGGATCGACCGCCGTGAGATGCGACGGCTGGTGCAGGACCTGCTCGATCGCCTGGGCGTGACCCTCGACCCCGAGCGGCCGGTGAGGGGCCTGTCGATCGCCGACCAGCAGATCGTGGAGATCGCGAAGGCCCTCAGCTTCGACGCGCGCGTGCTGATCATGGACGAGCCCACCGCAGCGCTGTCCGGGCCCGAGGTCGAGCGGCTCTTCTCCGTGGTGCGGACGCTGCGCGAGGACGGCTCTGCGGTGCTCTTCATCTCCCACCGCCTCGACGAGGTGTTCACGATCTGCGACACCGTCACGGTCATGCGCGACGGCGCGGTCGTCCACGACGCGCCGATCGGCGAGATGACGCCGGACGAGATGGTCAAGCGGATGGTGGGACGCGAGCTGAGCACGCTCTTTCCCAAGCAGCAAACCGACGTGGGCGAAGTCGTGCTGGCCGTGCGGCGGCTTACCCGCGAGGGCGCCTTCTTCGACGTGAGCTTCGACGTTCGCGCGGGTGAGATCGTCGCGCTGGCCGGGCTGGTGGGAGCCGGGCGCAGCGAGGTTGCTCGCGGGATCTTCGGCATCGACAGGGTCGATGCGGGTCACGTGGAGGTGCTGGGACGGCGCCTGCCCGGCGGCAAGCCGGCGGCGGCGATGAGCGCCGGGATCGGCTTCGTGCCGGAGGATCGCCGCCAGCAGGGGCTCGTGATGGATCTGTCGATCGCCCGCAACACGGCTCTCACCCGCCTGCGGGCCCTCGCTCGCGGCGGCCTGATCCGCAGCGGTGCCGAGATGCGGCTCGCCCGCGAGTGGGGCTCCCGGCTGCAGCTCAAGTTCCATCGCCTCCAGGACGACGTGGGGACGCTCTCGGGCGGCAACCAGCAGAAGGTCGTGCTCGCCAAGTGGCTGGCCACCAGCCCGAAGCTTCTGATCGTCGACGAGCCCACCCGCGGCATCGACGTGGGCACCAAGTCGGAGGTGCATCGCCTGATGAGCGAGCTCGCCGCGGACGGCGTGGCCGTTCTGATGATCTCGAGCGAGCTTCCCGAGGTGATCGGCATGGCCGATCGCGTGCTCGTGATGCACGAGGGCCGGCTCACCGGGGAGCTGAGCCGGGAGGAGGCCGACGAGGAGAGCGTGATCCGCCTGGCGACCGGTCAGGCCGAGGAGGCCGCGGCGTGAGCGCCGACGCGGCCGCTCCGCCCCCCGCCGCCGTCGAAGGCGAGCGCGCTCGAAAGCTCACTGACTGGGTGTTCCGCATCCGCGAGCTCGGCATCGTCGCCGCGCTCGTGCTGCTGATCGCCTTCACGGCGATCCTCGAGCCTCGTTTCATCGAGGCCGCCTCCCTGCGCAACCTGGCCCTCAACGCGTCGATCTTCGCGATCCTCGCCGTCGGGCAGACCCTGGTGATCATCACGCGCAATGTCGACCTGTCGGTGGGCTCGGTGCTGGGTCTGAGCGCGTTCATGGCCGGGGACCTGCTCTCGAAGAACCCCGACCTGCCCCTGCCGCTCGTCTTCATACTCGCGATCGGGCTCGGCGCGGCCTGCGGCCTCTTGAACGGAGTGCTCACCACCTGGGGGCGGGTGCCCGCGCTCGTCGTGACCCTGGGAACGCTCTACGCGTTCCGCGGGCTCGCGTTCCTGTGGACCGACGGTCGCCAGGTCAACGCCGAGTCGCTTCCGGACTCGTTCCTGAACATCGGCACGGGCTCGCTGCTGGGCGTTCCCTACCTGGTGATCATCGCCGTGATCGTGACCCTGGCGGTGGGTCAGTGGCTGCGCGACTTCCGCGTCGGCCGAGAGCTCTACGCGATCGGCTCGAACCCCGAGGGCGCTCGCCTCGCGGGCGTGCGCGCAGACCGCCGTGTGCTGACCGCCTTCGTGCTCGCAGGCGCGCTCGCCGGCCTGGGCGGCGCGCTGTTCACCGCGCGCTTCGCCACCGTCGACGCGACCGCGGGTGTGGGCTACGAGCTCACCGTGATCGCGGCCGCGGTGGTCGGCGGCGTGGCGATCTTCGGGGGCACGGGGAGCGTCTACGGCGCCGCGCTGGGCGCCCTGCTGCTCGGCACGATCACGTCGTCGCTGATCATCCTGAGGGTCGAGGCCTTCTGGCAGCTGGCCGCGATCGGCGCTCTGCTGCTGGTGGCCATCCTCTTCGACCGCTTCCTCGGCCTGCGCGTCGAGGCCGCGCTGCGACGAAGGAGCTCACGCAGTGCCGGCTGACGCCGTCACATCGAGCCCCGCGACCGACGCCCCGGCCCAGCCGGCCACCGAAGGGCGCAGCGCCTCCGACCTCTTGCGCTCGCTGCTGGGCCGGTGGGAGGCCCTGCTGGTCGCCCTCATCCTGGTGCTGTTCGTGGTGGGACAGAGCATCTCGTCGGAGTTCCTCACCGCGGACTCGTTCACCACCGGGTCGCTGGACCTGTCCGAAGTCGCCCTGATGGCGCTCGCGCTCACCCTCGTGATCGTCGCCGCGGAGATCGATCTCTCGGTGGCCTCGGTGCTGGCGCTGTCGAGCGCCCTCATGGCCGACCTCTGGAACCGCGGTCTCCCGCTCGAGCTCATCATGCCGATCTGCCTGCTCGTGGGGTGCCTGTGCGGCGCCTTCAACGGGGTGCTGGTAACGCGATTCGGGCTGCCGTCGCTCGCGGTCACCATCGGCACCCTGGCGCTGTTTCGCGGGCTCGCCTTCGTGGTGATCGGGGACGAGTCCGTCACGGACTTCCCGGCGACCTGGACCGACCGCGCCTTCGGCAACTTCGGCGGAACGTTCATCCCGAACACGATGGTGCTGTTCGCTGTCCTCGCCCTCGCCTTCGGCGTGCTGCTGCATGCCACCCCGTTCGGCCGCTCGATCTACGCGATCGGCGCCAACGAGGAGGCCGCGTACTTCTCCGGCCTGCGCGTGAAGCGGATCAAGCTGATCCTCTTCACCCTCTGCGGCCTCGTGGCCGCCCTGGCGGGCATCGTGATCACGCTGCGCAACTCGACGGGCGCAGCGAACGTCGCACAGGGCTTCGAGCTCACCGCCATCACGGCGGTGCTGCTCGGCGGCGTGTCGATCTTCGGCGGTCGCGGCACGATCGTCGGAGTGATCCTCGCGCTGCTGCTGCTGGGGGGCATCCAGAAGGCCCTCCTCTTGAGCGAGTCCATCTCGTCGTACTGGATCCAGATCGTGACCGGGACTCTCCTGGTCGGCTCGGTCTTGGGTCCGAACATCGCCCGTCGCGTCGCCGAGGCCCGGCGCCGGCGATCACGCCCACAACCCAAGGAGGGTTCTCAGTCATGAAGTCAGCCAGCCCACGCGCCCTGCGCGTGTTGCTTGCCGCGCTCGCGCTCTTGGCGGCGCTCGCTTTCGCCGCCTGCGGCGAGACCAAGGACGATGAAGGAGGTTCGGACAGCGGGTCGAGCGCGGCCGAGGAGGGCACCGCCGACCCCAACGCGGAGATCAAGAAGGGCATCAAGACGGTCTCGATCCCCAAGCAGCTCGGCAACCCCTACGAGGAGTTCGAGCATTCCGGTGTCGATGAGGCGCTCGAGGAGCTCGGCGGCTCCAACCGGATTCAGGGCCCGACCGACGCCGGCGCGTCGACCCAGATCCCGATCATCAACGCCGCCGTGCAGCAGGATGTGGGCGCGATCATCATCGCGGGCAACGACCCCGACGCCGTGGCCCCGGCTCTCAAGCAGGCCGCCCAGCGCGACGTGAAGATCGTCGGGATGGACTCCGACGTGGCGCCCGACGCGCGCAGCGTCTTCGTCAACCAGGTCACGACACAACTGGTCGGCGAGAACCAGGTCGAGTCGATCGGCAAGCAGATCGGCTACAAGGGCGAGATCGCCATCCTGTCGGCGACGGCGAACGCGACCAACCAGAACGCCTGGATCGACGTAATGAAGGAGACACTCAAGAAGCCGAAGTACAAGGACATGAAGCTCGTCAAGATCGCCTACGGCGACGACGACGACCAGAAGTCCTTCCAGGAGACCCAGGGTCTGATCCAGGCTTACCCCAACCTGAAGGGCATCATCTCGCCGACCACGGTGGGTGTTGCCGCGGCCGCGCGCTACCTGTCGACCTCGCCCCAGCAGGGCAAGATCAAGCTGACCGGACTGGGCTTCCCGAACCAGATGCGCAAGTACGTCAAGGACGGAACGGTCGATGAGTTCCAGCTGTGGGTGCCCAAGGACGTCGGCTACCTCGCCGGCCAGGCCGCCGCGGCGCTGGTGTCCGGGCGCATCACCGGCAAGGAAGGCGAGAAGTTCGAGGCCGGCAGGCTGGGCGAATACACGATCGGCGCCAACGGCGAGATCGTGCTCGGCCCGCTGACCACGTTCGACGCGGACAACATCGACGACTTCGACTTCTGAGTCGATGACCGTCACCGGACCCGACATCGAGGGGACCGGTTCGGCCCCCCGGCCCGCGCCACGCGCGCGGGTCGGGGTGTTCGGGATCGGCCTCGAGGCCTACTGGCCGCAGTTCGACGGCCTGCTGGAGCGCATCGAGGGCTACCAGCGGCGCGTCGAGGAGCGGGTGGGGGAGCTCGGGGCCGACGTCGTGTCGGGAGGGCTGGCCGACACGGCGCGGAAAGCGCGTGCGGCGGGCGATGCGTTCGCCTCGGCCCAGGTCGACCTGGTGCTCTGCCACGCCGTCACCTACGCCACGTCGAGCCAGGTGCTGCCGGCGCTTCAGGAGGCCAAGGCGCCGGCGCTGCTGCTCGCGCTCCAGCCCACCGCCACGCTCGACTATGCGGAGACGGGCACCGGCGAGTGGCTCGCCAACTGCGCGGCCTGCTGCGTGCCGGAGATCGCCGGCGCGTGCACGCGCGCGGGAATCCCCTACGACACCGTCGCGGGCACGATCGAGGACGACGAGCGCGCCTGGAGCGCGATCGGCGCCTGGATTCACGCGGCCGGTGTGGCGCGCGCGGTGCGAAGGGCGCGCTTCGGGTTCCTGGGCCACACCTATCCCGGCATGCTCGACCTCTATACGGACTTCACCGCCGTCCACGCGCAGGTCGGAGCGCACGTGGAGGTACTAGAAATCGACGACCTGGCTGCCCGTGTGGACCGAGCGGGCGAGGACGAGGTGCGCGCCAAGGTGCAGGACATCGAGGCCATGTTCGACCTGGCCGATCCCTCCTCCGACCCGATAGCGGGGCCGATCGAGCCCGACCAGATGGACTGGGCCGCGCGCGTGGCCGTGGGTCTCGACCGGCTCGCCGAGGACTTCGATCTCCAGGCGCTGACCTACTACTACCGCGGGATCGACGGAAACGAGGCCGAGCGCCTCGGTGCGGGTGTGATCGTGGGTAACTCGATGCTGACCGCGCGCGGCGTCCCGACCGCGGGGGAGGGCGACCTCAAGACGAATATCGCGCAGCTGATCCTCGACCGCCTCGGAGCCGGCGGCTCGTACACCGAGTTCTACGCGCTCGATTTCGAGGAGGACTTCGTGCTGATGGGCCACGACGGCCCGATGCACACGGCGATCGCCGAGGGCCGTCCCACCCTGCGAGCGCTCAAGCTCTACCACGGCAAGCGCGGCGCGGGCCTGTCCGTCGAGGCCGAGGTGCGGCACGGGCCGGTCACCATCCTCGGCTGCACCCAGACGGCCGAGGGCCGGCTCAAGCTGATCGCCGGCGAGGGCGAGTCGGTGCCGGGCGAGACCTTCAGGATCGGCAACACCAACTCGCGCCTCGTCTTCAGCCTCCCGCCGGCCGAGTTCTTCGAGCGCTGGTGCGCCGAGGGGCCGACTCATCACGTCGCGCTCGGCGTCGGCCACGTGGCCGGCGAGGTGAGCAAGATCGCGTCGCTGCTCGAACTCGAATGCGCGCGGGTCGGCTGACGTGGAGAGGGTCTGCTTTCTGTTGCGCGTCCGCCGCGACCGCCTCGATGAGTACCGGGCCCGCCACCGCGAGGTCTGGCCCGACATGCTGGCCGCGCTCAGCGCGAGCGGCTGGCGCAACTACTCGCTGTTCCTCGACGACGACGGCCTGCTGGTCGGGTACCTGGAGACCGAGGACTTCGCGGCCGCACTGGCCGCGATGGAGGCGACCGAGGTCAACGCGCGCTGGCAGGCCGAGATGGCGGAGTTCTTCGAGCTGCCGGCGGACGAGCGCCCCGACACCGGCCTGCGCCGCCTCGAGGAGGTCTTCCACCTTGGCTAGGGCCAGGTACGCGGCGATCGACCTCGGCGCAACCAGCGGCCGCGTGGTCACCGGCAGCCTCGACGGCGGCCGGGTCGCCCTCGAGGAGGTCCACCGGTTCGAGAACCGGCCCGTGCGGCTGCCGGACGGCCTGCGCTGGAACCTGCTGCACCTGTTCGGCGAATCGCTCGAGGGCCTCCGCCGAGCCGGCCGCGTCGACGGCGTGGGCGTCGACACCTGGGGCGTGGACTACGCGCTGCTCGACGGAGAAGGCCGGGTACTCGGGCTGCCGTTCCACTACCGCGACGGCCGGACCGCCGGCACGGTCGAGCGCGCACATTCGCTCGTCTC
Organism: uncultured Thermoleophilaceae bacterium; assembly: GCA_963728155.1. Taxonomy (GTDB): domain Bacteria; phylum Actinomycetota; class Thermoleophilia; order Solirubrobacterales; family Thermoleophilaceae; genus JACVRW01. The sequence goes on from CAVSJF010000007.1 coordinate 342,312, forward strand.
GGCCGACGGAGCTCTACGCGGTCACCGGCATTCAGACGCTGCCGATCAACACGGTGTTCCAGTTGGTGGCCGACCAGGGCTCGGCGGCGCTCGACGCGGCGAGCCGAATCGCGCTGGTGCCCGACCTGCTCTCGCTCTGGCTGTCCGGTGAGCTTGCGAACGAGGCCACGAACGCGTCGACCACCGGGCTGCTCGACGCGCACAGCGGCGAGTGGGCGCGGCCGGTCATCGGCCGTCTAGGCCTGCCCGACCGGATCTTCGGCCCGCTGGTGGAGGCGGGCACGGAGCTCGGCCCCCTGCTCGCCTGCCACGACCTGGGCGTCGCGACCGTGTACGCGGTGGCCAGCCACGACACCGCCGCGGCCTACGCGGCGGCCCCGATCGAGGACGAGCATTCGGCGATCCTCTCGAGCGGCACTTGGTCGCTGCTAGGCCTCGAGCTCCCCGGGCCGGTGCTGTCGGACCCGACGCTGACCAACGAGCGGGGGGTCGACGGAACCACGCGGCTGCTCAAGAACGTGATGGGCATGTGGCTGCTCGAGGAGTGCCGGCGGATCTGGGCGCAGCAGGGCCGCGACGTCGCCTATGACGAGATCCTTCGGCTGGCGCAGAGCGCCGACGACGACGCGCCGCTGTTCGACCCCGACGACGAGGCGTTCCTCTCGCCGGGCGACATGCCCGCCCGGATCGCCGAAGCCTGCAGGCGGACGGGCCAGGCCGAACCCGGCGACGTGGCCACCACGGCGCGCAGCATCTTCGTGTCGCTGGCGTGCAAGTACCGCTGGGTCATCGAGCGCCTCGAGGTGGTCAGCGGTCGTGAGGTGCGGCGGATTCACGTGATCGGCGGTGGGGCGCGTAACGGCCTGCTGTGCGACCTGACCGCCGACCTCTGCGGTCGCGAGGTGCTGGCCGGACCGGTGGAGGCGACCGCGCTCGGCAACGTGCTCGTTCAGGCGCGCGCCGCGGGCGAGCTCGGCTCGCTCGCCGACCTGCGCGCGGTGGTCGCGGAGGCGGCTCGCCCGAACGTCCACGAGCCCTCGCCCGACCGCGAGGCCGCCGAGGGCACCTACCGGCGCTTCCTCGATCTCACGGGGCTGCAGGCGCCCGCCACCGAACTGACGACCTCCCTGGAGAACACACCGTGACCGACTCCAAGATCGCCGCGGCGGAGCGCGGGCTGAGCGAGCTCGTCGTCGAGACCCCGTCGTGGGGCTACGGCGACTCCGGCACCCGCTTCGCCACGTTTCCCCAGCCCGGCCGCCCACGCGACGTATTCGAGCGGGTCGACGACGCCGCCGAGGTGCACCGCCTCACCGGCACGGCCGGGGCTGTGGCTCTGCACTTCCCGTGGGACGAGGTCGACGACTATGGCGCGCTGCGTGCGCACATCGAGTCGCGCGGCCTGCGCGTGGGCGCCGTCAACCCCAACCTCTTTCAGGATCCCGACTACAAGCTCGGCTCGATCACCCATCCCGACGCGCGCGTGCGCGAGAAGGCCGTCGGCCATCTGCTCGCCTGCCTCGACATCGCGGTCGAGCTCGGCTCGAGTGCGCAGTCGTTGTGGCTCGCCGACGGCACCAACTATCCGGGTCAGGACGACCTGCGCGAGCGCCGGGCGCGCATGCTCGGGGCGCTCGCGACCGTCTACGAGCGGCTGCCGGCCGAGCAGGAGCTGCTCGTGGAGTACAAGCTCTTCGAGCCGGCCTTCTACGCCACCGACCTGGCCGACTGGGGCTCGGCGCTGCTGACGTGCCAGAAGCTCGGCGAGCGCGCCCGGGTGCTGGTGGATCTCGGCCACCACGCCCAGGGCACGAACATCGAGCAGATCGTCTGCCTCCTGGCCGGCGAGGGCCGCCTCGGGGGCTTTCACTTCAACAACCGCAAGTACGCCGACGACGACCTGATCGTGGGCTCGGTCAACCCCTTCGAGCTCTTCCTCATCTTCTTCGAGCTGGCCGGGGAGGGGCTGCCGCGGCTCACCATCGACCAGGCCCACAACGTCGAGGCCAAGGTCGAGGCAATGGTGCTGAGCGTGGTCAACCTGCAGGAGGCCTACGCCAAGGCCCTGCTGGTGGACCGCGACGCCCTTCGCGCCGCGCAGCAGGCGGGCGACGTGCTGGGCGGCCACGAGGCGTTGCTCGATGCCTACCGGACCGACGTTCGCCCGCTCTGCGCTCGCGTCCGGGAGTCGCTCGGTGCCGCCGCCGACCCGATTGCCGACCTTCGCGCGTCGGGCTACGCGGAGCGCGCCGCGCGCGAGCGTCAGGCCGCGCAGGAGATCACCCCATGAGCACCGTGACCCCGCTCGTCGACCACGTCGACGACCTCTGGCCCGCCGGCGGCGCGGGCGCGGAGGACGTCCTCGAGCAGCTCGTGCTGGCCTCGCACCTGCTGGGAGCCAATCGCGCGGTCTCGAACTTCGGCGGTGGGAACACGTCGGCGAAGGGCACGGCCACCGACCACACCGGGCGCGAGATCGGCGTGATGTGGGTCAAGGGCTCGGGTTCGGACCTCGCCACGATGGGGCCCGAGCACTTCACCGGCCTGAAGCTCGACGAGGTGCTCCCACTGATCGAGCGCGGGGAGATGAGCGACGAGGAGATGGTCGCCTACCTGGCGCGCTGTCAACTGGACCCGGCGATGCCGCGCTGCTCGATAGAGACGCTGCTGCACGCGTTCGTGCCGGCCCCGCACGTGCACCACACCCACCCGGACGGCATCAACGTCCTGGCCGGCACGGCCGACGGTGAGCGCCTGGTGCGGGAGTGCTTCGGCGACCGCGCGGCCTGGGTTCCCTACATCCGTCCCGGCTTCACGCTCTCCAAGCAGGTCGGCGAGGCGGCTCGTTCGGCCCCCGAGCTCGAGCTCGTCGTGCTCGCCAAGCACGGGCTGGTGGTTTGGGGCGACAGCGCCGAGGAGGCCTACCGGCGGACGATCGACGTGATCAACGAGGCGGTGGCCTTCGTCAACGAGCGCACCGGGGACACCCCGCGCTTCGGCGGGCGCCACGCGGACGCGCACAAGGTCACCGGGGAGCAGCGCGCCGCGCTGCTGCGAGACCTGCTGCCGGCCGTGCGCGGCGCGGTGTCGAGCGAGACCCACAAGGTCCTGACGCTCGACACCTCCCAGCGCTCGGTCGAGTTCGTGGGCTCCGTCGGTGCCGAGCGGCTCGTGACCGTCGGCGCCCCCTGCCCGGACCACCTCGTACACACCAAGCGACTCCCGCTCTGGATTCCCTACGACCCGGACAGCGATGACGCCGACGCGCTGCGCGAGCGCATCGCGGCGCGTGCTGAGGAGTTCCGCGCGTCATACCGCGAGTACGTCGAGGCCCACGGCGACGAGACCACCGTTCCGGCCGACCCCGATCCGCGCGTGGTCCTGATTCAGCACCTCGGGCTGATTTCGACCGGCACGACCCCCAAGAGCTCTCGGATCTCCCGGGACCTCTATCACCGCGCCATAGAGGTGATCGCCGGCGCCGAGGCGCTGGGCGAGTTCGTGTCGCTGGACGCCGAGGAGAGCTTCGCGATCGAGTACTGGCCGCTCGAGCTGTACAAGCTCGCACAGGCGCCGCCTCCGGGCGAGCTGCAGGGCCAGGTAGCCCTGGTCACCGGCGGCGCGGGAGGCATCGGGCGGGCGATCGGCGAGTCGCTGGCGGCCGCGGGCGCCTGTGTGGTGGCCTTCGATCTCGACTCGTCCGGCGCCGAGGAGGCCGTGGCCCCCCACGGCGACCGCGGTCTGGCCGTCAGCGGCGACGTGACCGACGAGGGCTCGGTCGCCGCCGCGTTCGCCGCGGCGGTAGAGCGTTTCGGCGGCGTCGACATCGTGGTCTCCAACGCCGGGGTGGCGTCGAGCGCGGCGCTCGAGGAGACCTCGCTGGCCGAATGGGAGCGCAACCACCGGATCCTCGTGACCGGCTACTTCCTCGTCGCGCGCGATGCCTTCCGGGTCCTCAAGCAGCAGGGGCGGGGTGGGGCGATCATCTTCGTGGCCTCCAAGAACGCGCTCGTGGCCGGCAAGAACGCCGCCGCGTATTCGTCGGCCAAGGCCGCCGAGCTGCACCTGGCCCGCTGCCTGGCCGAGGAGGGAGGCAGCGCCGGGATCCGGGTGAACACCGTCAACCCCGACGCGGTGCTCCAGGGCTCGCGAATCTGGGGCTCGTCCTGGCGCGAGGAGCGGGCGGCCTCGTACGGGATCGAACCGGACGAGCTCGAAGACCATTACCGCGAGCGCACCACTCTCCAGGTGAACATCTTTCCCGAGGACATCGCCCAGGCGGTGCTGCACTTCGCCTCGCCGTCGCGCTCGGGCAAGAGCACGGGCAACCTGCTCAACGTCGACGGAGGCGTGGCGGCGGCCTACGCGCGCTGACCGAAGAGGACAGTTGCGAGACTGCGCCTCCGGCGATGACTGACTACGGACACGAACTCGAGTTCGGCATCTTCATCACGCCCTCCGCCGGGGACGCCGCGGCCGTGATCGAGAGGGCTCAGCTGGCCGACGGCGCCGGGCTCGACCTCGTGTCCTTCCAGGACCACCCGTACCAGCCGAGGTTCCTCGACACCTGGACGCTGATCTCGTTCCTGGCCGCGGAGACCGGCCGGGTCAAGCTGGCTCCCAACGTGCTGAGCCTCCCGCTGCGTCAGCCGGCGGTGGTGGCTAGGTCGGTGGCCAGCCTCGACATCCTCAGTGGCGGCCGGATCGAGCTCGGCATCGGGGCCGGGGCGTTCTGGCCGGCGATTCAGGCCATGGGTGGCCGCCGCCTCACACCCGGCCAGGGGGTCGACGCCCTCGCCGAGGCGGTCGAGATAATCCGTGGCCTCTGGGACGCCGGCCGGGGCGACGGCGTGACGTTCGAGGGCGAGCACTACCGGCTCGAGGGCGCGAAGCGCGGGCCCGCCCCGGCCCACGACGTGGGTATCTGGATCGGCGCCTACAAGCCCCGGATGCTCGGGCTGACGGGCCGCGCGGGCGACGGCTGGCTGCCGAGCGTCCCCTACCTGGAACCGGGTCAGATCGAGAGCGCCAACGCGCGCATCGACGAGGCGGCGGTGGAGGCGGGGCGCGATCCGTCGGCCGTCCGCCGCCTGCTCAACGCATCTGGCGCCTACGCGGACGGCAGCCCGGGACCTCTGTCGGGCTCGCCCGTGGAGTGGCCGGCGCAGATGGCCGAGTACGCCGTCGAACGCGGGATCGGCACGTTCATCGCCACGGGCGACGATCCCGCGGTGATCGAGGCCTTTGCCCAGGCCGCGCCCGCGGTCCGGGCGCTGGTGGAACGCGAGCGCACCCCGGCACCGCAACGCGACCCGCTGCCCGCCTTCGTGTCCGAGACCGGGCCCGGCGAGTACGAGCGTCTCGGGGTCACCCCCACTCCCGACACCGAGCGCCTTGGCGATTCGATGCCCTGGGACGAGGCCACCCGCCCGCACCGCCCGCCGTCGGGGCCCGACGCGCGGTACACCGAGCGCGGGAGGCAGGTCGGCCGGCACCTGATCGACGTGCACGACCACCTCCGCGCGGAGCTGACCGAGCTGCGGTCGGTGGTCGCGCAGGTGCGCGACGGGCAGATCAGCGCGGGCGACGCGCGCAGCGAGCTCAACCAGATGGCGATGCGGCAGAACGACTGGACCCTAGGCGCGTTCTGCACCCGCTACTGCCGCGTCGTTGCGCAGCATCACAGCCTCGAGGACGTGTCGGTCTTCCCCCACCTGAGGCGCTCCGAGCCTGCGCTCGAGCCGGTGATCGACCGTCTCACGGCCGAGCACCACGCCATCCACGACGCGATCGAGGAGGTCGACCGCGCGCTCGTCCACCACATCAACAACCCGCGGGACTTTGAGCACCTCCAGGTGGCGATCGACGCCCTGACCGACACCCTGCTTTCCCATCTCTCCTACGAGGAGCACGAGCTGGTCGAGCCGCTGGCCCGGGTCGGTCTCGCGCCGGGCCAGGTCTGAGAGGATGAGGCACCGGTGACCGCCATTCAAAGCCCCGCCGCCTCTCTGCCCGCGAGCCTGCGCCTGGGCCCCGTCCACCTGACCGTGACCGATCTGGATCGCTCGGCCCGGTTCTATGAGCAGGCGATCGGCCTGGACGTCCATCGCCGCGCCGACGGCGAGACCGCGCTCGGCACCGGCGCTCGGGATCTCGTTGTCCTGGTGGAGGAGCCGGACGCCCGCCCTGCCGGGCGCCACGCGGGCCTGTACCACTTCGCGCTCCTCCATCCGTCGCGCCGGGAGCTCGCCCGCGCCGCACAGCGCCTGATCGCCGGCGGAACGCCGATCAGCGGCGCCTCGGACCACAAAGTCTCGGAAGCGATCTACCTGCCCGACCCCGACGGCAACGGCATCGAGCTGGCCGCGGACCGGGGTCGCGAGCACTGGGGCGACCTGGGCGATCCCACCGCGCTCGGCGGCCCGGCACCGCTCGACCTTCAGGGCCTGCTCGCGCTGGCCGGCGACGCCGAGCGGCTCGACAGGGCCTCCGATGGCCTGGCGGTGGGTCATCTCCACCTGCACGTGGGCGACGTGGATCGCGCGCTTGGCTTCTGGCGCGACCTGATCGGCTTCGATGTGATGACGCGCTTTCCGGGCGCCGCCTTCATCGCCGCCGGCGGCTACCACCATCACCTTGGCCTCAACACCTGGCGGGGCGAGGGCGTGCCGCCGGCGCCGAGCGGAACCGTCGGCCTGCGCCACTGGACGATCGAGCTCGAGCAGGCGGCACAGGTGGCCGAGGTGCGCGACCGGCTGGCGGCCGGCGGAGCCGAGATCGAGGAGCTGCCGGCCGGCTTTCTCGCGCGCGACCCGTACGGCAACGCGGTGCGCTTCGTCGTAGAAGCGCCGGAATGATCGCGGTCACCGGGGCCAGCGGCGCCGTCGGCGGCCGGGTGGCGGAGCGCCTGGGCGCGAGCGGTGCCGAGCTGCGGCTGGTCGTGCGGGACGCTTCGCGCGCGCCGGTCATCCGTGGCGCGGAGGTGGCGGGCGGCGCCTCATACGGCGATGCGGCCGCGATGCGAGGTGCGTTCGAGGGAGCCGACGCCGTTTTGCTCGTGTCGGCGGCCGAGGCGCGCGACAGGGTGGATCTGCACCGGACCGCGGTCGACGCGGCCGGGGCGGCCGGGGTGGAGCGGATCGTCTACCTGTCCTTTCTCGCGGCCGCGCCGGACTGCACCTTCACGTTCGGGCGCGATCACTTCCATACCGAGCAGCACATCCGGCGGGCCGGTATGCGCTGGACCTTTCTGCGCGACAGCATTTACCTCGACTACGTGCCGTTCTTCGCGGGCGCGGACGGGGTGATCCGCGGCCCAGCCGGCGACGGCCGGGTGGCGGCGGTGGCGCGCGACGACGTGGCCGACGTGGCGGCGGCAGTGCTCACCGGCCAGGGGCACGACGGCGAGACCTACCCGGTCACCGGGCCCGCGACGTTCACGCTTGCCGAGGCGGCCGACGAGCTCTCGAGCGTGGCCGGCAGGCCGGTGAGCTACGTGGCGGAGACGATCGAGGAGGCCCGCGAGTCCCGCGCCCCGAGCGGTGCGCCGGACTGGGAGATCGAGGGTTGGGTGACCTCCTATTCGTCGATCGCCGCCGGAGAGCTCGACGTGGTCAGCGACAGCGTCGCTCTCCTGGCCGGCCACCCGCCGCGGTCGCTCGCCCAGTTCCTGCGCGCGCATCCCGAGAGCTACCGCCACCTCGCCGCGGCGTAGTGTCCGGCGGAGCCCTTCACCAGGTCGGCTTGGTGGCCCACCCGACCCGGGATGTCGCGGGCGTGCTCGAGGCGATCTCGAGCTGGTCCTCCAAGCACGGGGTGGCCGTGGGCCAGATATCCGTCGAGGGGCAGTCGCGCCGGCTGGCCGACCCGGTCGAGGCCGGTGACTGCGACCTCGTGCTGGCGCTGGGCGGAGACGGTACGACGCTGGTGGCACTGCATGCGGGTGCCCGAGTTTCGAGGCCGGTGATGGGGGTGGCCTGCGGCAGCGTCGGCGCGCTGACCTCAGTGAAGGCCGCCGACGCGGGCTGGGCGCTCGAGCAGGTGACCGAGGGTCGCTTCACGCCGGTGCCCGTCCCCGCGCTCGAGATCGAATGGTCCGGAGGCCGCGGCGTGGCCATCAACGACCTCGTGGTGATCCGCGACGGGCCCGGACAGGTGCTGGTCTCGATCACCGTGGACGAGGTGCTGTATGCGCGCCTCGCCGGTGACGGCCTGGTGGTGGCCACCGCGCTCGGCTCGAGCGCCTACACCATGGCGGCCGGAGGGCCGCTCGTGGCGGCGGGCGCCGAGGGGATGGTCATCACGCCCCTGGCCGACCACGGTGGCTCGATCGTCCCCCTGGTGGCCGGCCCGGCGGCCCGCATAACACTCGACGTCGAGCCGGGCTACGGCGGCGTCCGCTACGAGTTCGACGGCCGGCGGGCCGAGGTGGAGGGACAGGCGCTCACGATCCGCCGCAGCGACGACTACGCCACGCTGGTGAGACTCGCCGACGAGGAGCCGCGCCTCAGCGGTCTGCGCCGGCGGGGCCTGGTGCTCGACAGCCCGCGCGTGCTCGTGCGCGAGAGCCGCGCGCACAGCGACGCCGAGCATCGCCCCGTCTGAGCGCCGGCGGGCGGGCAGTATGCTCGCGGCGTGGACGAACAATCCGTACTCGACCGGATCGAAGAGCTCGTGGCCGAGGAGCACGAGCTGTGGCGAGCCGAGTCCGAAGGCGGGCTCGACGACGCGGGTCACCAGCGGCTCGCCGCCGTGCGGCACGGGCTCGACCAGGCCTACCAGACCTTGCGCCGGCGCCGCGCCGGGCAGCCCGGCGAGGGCCCCGCGGACCGTGATGTGCCGGATCCGCCGAACGAGCTCGACGGCCCCGATCCCGAGCCGCCCCACAGCGAGCACGGAGTCCACGAGACGGACTCGTCGGGCTCCGATCCCGCTCCCAACTCGCCCTAGTCACCGGGCGCAGGCTGACCGTTGTGGCCGATGCGCCTCGCTTCCGCGCCGAGCCCATCGACCGTGTGCCGGGCGTCGCGATGCCGGACGAGTTCGCGCCCCGCCGGCTCGCGAAGCGAACGCTTCAGATCGTGGCCGTGCTCGCCGTGGTTGGCCTCGTGGTGGTACTCGCCCCTGGTCTGGGCGAGGTCCGCGACCTGCTGATCGAGGCCGACCCCAAGTGGGTGGCGCTGGCCGTGGTCTTGGAGGCCCTGTCGTGCGTTTCCTACGTGCTGATGTTCCGGCCCATCTTCTGCCACAGCATGCCGTGGCGCACGAGCTGGGAGATCGGGCTCTCAGAGCTAGCGGCCGGCTCGATCGTGCCGGCGAGCGGAGCCGGTGGGCTTGCCCTCGGCGCCTGGATCCTGAGCGAGGGAGGCATGCCGGCGGAGCGGATCGCCAGTCGGTCCGTGGCCTTCTTTCTGATCAAGAGCTCGGTCAACTTCATCGCCGTGGCCGTGCTCGGAACGGTGATGGCGGTAGGCCTGGTGGGCCCCGACCTGTCGCTCTGGCTTACCGCGGTCCCGGCCGTGGGCGCCCTCCTCGTGATCGCCGCGGTGCTGGTGGTGCCCCGGCTCGGCGTTGGCGTGCCCGTGCCGGCCGACGCGGGAAAGGCTCGCAAGGCGCTGCGTGCTGTGCGCAAGGCGCTGGTGGGCGGCACGGGTGAGGCGGTGCAGATCGTGCGATCGCGAAACCTCCTCGTGATCGCCGGTGCGCTCGGCTACTGGGCCTTTGACAACGCCGTCCTGTGGGCCACGTTCGAGGCCTTCGGTTACTCACCGCCGATATCGGTGATCCTGATGGGCTACCTGATCGGGCAGCTCGGCGGCCTCCTCCCGCTTCCCGGCGGTCTGGGCGGGATCGACGGTGGGCTGATCGGCACGCTGATCGTGTTCGGCACGCCGGCGGCGGTCACCGCCGCCGCGGTGCTCGTCTATCGCGTGATCCTCTTCTGGTTGCCTCTTCTGGTGGGTGCCGTGGCCTTCGTCTCCCTGCGACGGGGCCTGAACAGCCCCGACCGGCCCGAGCTCTGCGTGGTGCCGGCGGCGAACTAGAGCCCGGCCGCCGGCGTGCTACCTGAGGAGCCGATTGAGGGCCGCGGTCGTAACCGGCGCGATGGCGCTTCCGATCAGCGAGCCCACGACGACGTCCACCGGGTAGTGCACGCCGGTGTGCACCCGGGAGTAGGCCACCATCGCCGCCGCCATCTGGAGCAGGCCGCCCATTCCGGGCAGGGGAGCGGAGGCGGCTGATGCGAAGGCGAACGCCGAGGCCGAATGGCCAGATGGGAATGAGGTCGAGCTCGGCATGGCAACCTGGCGGGCGAGCGGAACCTTGTTGAGCTCGAGGTCGGGCCGGCGGCGCCGCGCGAGCGGCTTGATGCCGAGGTTCACCACGGCGGACGTGACCGCGATGGCGGTGACCCCGTCGATCGCCGCTCGTTTCCCGGCCGGCCCGGTGAGCGCCATCACGCCTGCCGTGGCCATCCAGATCTTCGAATGGTCGGCGGCCCGTGTGAGCCGGCCGAAGTCGCGGTCGAGGTCCGGCGTGGGGGTGGCGGCGATAGCGGCGTAGACGGCCGCGTCGAGCCTTGTGAACTGCGCGCGACGCCGGGCTGCCCACGAGGTGCCGCGTACCATCGGCGGCCGATGCTAACAGCGGAAAACGCGCCGGCCGATCGCCGGCAGCGCGGGGTCGCGCGCCGGCGCCGGGTCGCGGCGACCCTCGCCCTGTTGGCCGCCGCCGCCACGCTGATCGCCGCCGCGGTGGCCTTCGTCGAGGACCCGCTCCCCGGCGTGGTGGCGCTGGTGGGCCTTTCCGTCGCCGTGCAACTGGCGTGGCAGGGCGCCCTCCAGTCCGGAGGCCCGCGCGTCCTGCTGCTCGCGGCCGCGGCAGTCGCGGTCGCGGCCTTGCTCTCGCTGCTGGCGGCTCGCGAACTCGTCGCCCATCTGCTGGTTGTGGCCGCAGGGGTGGTGGCGACCGCTCTGGCCGTTCGCATCGCGTTCGGCCGCCGCGGCGCGGCCGGCGGGCGTTGGCATCACGTGGCCGCCCCTCACCGGCCGATGGTGCTGATCAACCCCCGCGCGGGCGACGGGCGGGCCGAGCGGACGGGCCTGGCGGCGGCCGCCCGCGAGCGGGGCATCGAGCCGGTGATCCTCGAGCCCGGCGGCGATCTGCCCGTGCTGGCGCGCGATGCGATCGCTCGTGGCGCCGACGCAATCGCGATGGCCGGCGGCGACGGCTCGATGGCGATCGTCGCGAACATCGCCGCGGAGCACGGCGTGCCCTTCGCATGCATCCCCGCCGGAACCCGCAACCATTTCGCGCTCGACCTTGGAGTGCGCCGCGAGGACGTGGTAGGGGCGCTCGACGCCTTCGTCAACGGAGTGGAGAGCATGGTCGACCTGGGGAGGGTCAACGACCGGCCCTTCGTGAACAACGTCTCCCTGGGCATCTATGCGCTGGCGGTTGCGGACCCGGGTTACCGCTCGGCAAAGTTGCGGACCCTGCGGCGCTCGGCGCGCGCCCTGATGTCTCACAGCGCAGCGGCCCCCGGGATGAGCGTCGTCGACGACCGTGGGAGCGAGCACAGGTCGGTTGCGCTGATGCTGGTGTCCAACAATCCCTACGCTCTGCGGCGCGCCCTCGGGCGCAGCACCCGGCCGGCGCTCGACGGCGGCCGCCTCGGCGTGGTCCTCGTCGCGGGACACGGCGGCGACCACATGTGGGAGGCGCCCGCGGTCACGGTCGAAACCGCCGAGCCGGCCGCGTCGGCGATCGACGGCGAGGCGGTGACGCTGACGCCGCCATTGTCGTTCGCCACCGATCCGGGCGCCCTGCGCGTGCGGATCTCGGCGCGCCATCCCGGCGTGTCGCCCTCAGGCCTTCTGCCACCGAGCCCGTCCGCCGCCGTGACCCGGCTGGCCCGCATGGCGGCCTGCCGCTGAAGGCGGCTATGCCGCCGCGGGGCGGTGGCTCAGAGGCGGTGGCTCATCCCGAAGGAAGGCCAGCACCGCCAGCACCCGCCGGTGGTGGCTCGAGCTCGGTGCCAGGTCGAGCTTGGCGAAGATGCCGGTCACGTGCTTCTCGATCGCTCGTTCGGTCACGACCAGCCGCTCGGCGATGGCCCCGTTCGATCGTCCCTCGGCCATCAGCGCCACCACCTCGCGCTCGCGCGGGCTGAGCCGCGTGAGCGGGTCGCTGCTCTGCGGTCCGCGGTCCACCAGACGCGCCACCACCTCCGTGTCGAGCACCGATCCGCCCCGGCCGACGCGCCGGACGGCGTCGACGAAACGATCGAGATCGGCCACCCGGTCCTTGAGCAGATAGCCGACCCTCTCGGCGCTGTCGGCCAGCAGCTCGAGCGCGTAGCCCGACTCGAGGTAGTGCGACAGCACCAGCACCCCGGTCTCGGGCAACAGTCGCCGGATCTCGACCGCGGCACGCAATCCGTCGTCGGTATTGGTCGGCGGCATGCGGATGTCCACCACCGCGACGTCGGGCTTGTGGGCGAAGACCTTGCGCCTCAGGTCGTCCGCGTCGCCGGCCTGAGCCACGACGTCGAAGCCGGACTCGTCGAGCACCCGCACGATGCCCTCGCGAAGCAGGACCGAGTCGTCGGCCACAACCACGCGCATGGGATTTCGCCCGGAGGAGCGCACCGGGCAAAGCTACGAGCCGATTGGCTCTGTGAGAAGAGCCAATCACGATGCGTGTGGAAGGACCAATTTCGGCGTATGCTCCGCCCCATGGACCTTCACCTCGCGCTCGAGGCCGGCTCGCCGCTGCGGGCTCAGCTCGAGCGCCAGCTCCGAGAGGGGATCCGCTCGGGCCGGTTGCGGACCTCGGCCAGGCTGCCTCCGAGCCGTGAGCTTGCCCGCGAGCTCGGCGTGTCGCGCGGAGTGGTGGTCGACGCCTACTCACAGCTGGTCGCCGAGGGCTACCTGATCGCCCGCCGAGGGGCCGGCACCGAGGTGTCGGGCGCGATCGGCGCCCAGCCGGCGCCGCGCCGCCCCACCGCCCCGGCGGCACCGTCGATCCGCCACGACCTTCACAGCGGCCTCCCCGACGTGTCGTGCTTCCCGCGCCGGGCCTGGCAGGCGGCCACGACCACCGCGCTCCGAGAGCTTCCCGACGCCTGGCTCACCTACGGACGCCCGCGCGGGTACTCGCGCCTGCGCGTGGCGCTCGCCGACTATCTCGGCCGCGCCCGCGCCACGGTGGCGGCGCCCAGGCAGCTGCTCATCTGCGCCGGCCTGTCGCACGGCTTGACGCTCGTGTGGCGGGCGCTGGCCGAGCGCGGCGCACGGCGCATCGGTGTCGAGGACCCGGCCTGGCGAGGTCAGCCGGACAGCGTGACCTACGCCGGTCTCGAGGCGGTGCCGATCCCGGTGGACGACAGCGGCCTGGTGGTTGGTGGGCTCGATCGTGCCGGAGTCGACGCGGTGATCGTGACCCCAGCGCACCAGTACCCGACCGGGGTGGTCCTCTCCCCCGAGCGCCGGGGTGCCCTGATCGAGTGGGCGCGGCGGCGCGGCACGCTGATCGTCGAGGACGACTACGACGCCGAGTACCGCTACGACCGCGAGCCCGTGGCCGCTCTCCAGGGTCTCGCGCCCGACGTGGTGATCCACACCGGCACGGTCAGCAAGACGCTCGCCCCCGCGCTTCGGCTCGCCTGGCTGATGCTTCCCGAGCACCTCGTGGACGAGGTGACCGCGCAGCACGCGCTGACGCTCGCGATGCCGAGCGTGATCGACCAGGCCGCGCTGGCGGTGATGCTCGAGCGCGGCGAGCTTGGGCGCCATCTTCGCCAGATGCGACGCCGCTACCGCTCGCGTCGCGACGCTCTCGCGGCGGCCCTCGCCGTTGAGCTTCCGCAGGCGCAGGTGGGCGGCGCCGCGGCCGGGCTCCACCTGGTGGCCTGGCTGCCCAGCGGCGCCGACGAGGACGCGATCCGAAACCGCGCTCGCGAGCGCGGCGTGGCGATCCACACCCTCCGGCGCGACAGCGCCGCGGTCGCGCCGACCCGGCCGGCCCTTCTGCTCGGATACGCGTCGCTCACCGAGGAGGCGCTGCGGCTCGCCGTCCGCGAGCTGGCCGCCGCGGCGCAGCTCAACTAGAGCCGGCGTACTACTTGGCCGTCTTGCACTTGTCCTGGATCGACTCGAGCTCCGCCACCACCGCGCTGCGCCCGGCCCGCGCGGTCGTCGCGTTGAAGTAGCGGTCGATCGCGGCGACCGCGCCCTGCACGCACGCCTGGGACAGCTGCGCCTCCTGCCGCGCCGCGTTCAGTGTGGTCTGTTCCTGCTGCTCCTGGCCCTCCGCGGAGGATTCCCGCGATCGCGCCTGGTCGAGCTCCGCTGACTCCTTGTCGATGGTCTTCTTCAGCGCCGCGGCCTTGGCCTCCGCGCGGACGAAGCGGCGCCTGACCCGACGGAAGGCGGCCCGCTCGCGCTCCCCGAACCCACTCAGGCTCGCCTCCTCGCCCCGGGCGGCGCGCTCGCCTTTGGTCAGCTGGCGGTCCTGCTTGGCTATCACCGCGTTGGCGCGGTCGAGGGTGGCGTTCGCGTCGTCGAGGTCGGACTTTGTCGTGAACGCGTACACGGCGAGCGCGATCGCCGCCAGCGCCAACACCGCCGCGATCGCCATCCACATCGTCGCGCCCGAACCACGCGAACCGCCTCCCGAATCGCTCGGGGGTGTGTCACCGGCAGAAGAGGCAGTCACGACGCGTCCTTTCGACGTGGAGACCTGCGAGCGGGCGAACTTATCAATCCGCGCGCAGCAGGGGCAGGGTGAGACAGGTCGGTCCGCCGTCCCCCTTGAGTGACAGCTCGGACCCGTCGTACACGTGCACCTCCACGCCGCGGCGCTCGAGCTCGCGGCGAACCCCGGCGATGCCGTCGACCATGATCGCGACCCCGGGACGCACGGCGAGGATGTTGCATCCCATCGCCGTGTAGGCGTCGTGATCGATGGCGATCCACTCAATGCCGCGCTCGCGCAGGTCGCCGAGCAGCCGGACGGGGGCGAGTGGTTCGTAGACCACGCACAGGTCGGCGGTCACGGCGGAGATGAACGACTGCAGGTGCAGGACGGAGCCCGGCCCTCGATCGTGGGGGATGTCGTAGGCCTCGACGTGAACGCCCTCCGGCTCCATGAGGCGGGCGAGCGCAGCGGCCCCGGCCCGGTTCGTGCGGTAGCCCAGGCCGATCGCCGCGGTGGCGTCGTCGATCCAGAAGCGATCTCCGCCGTCGGCGTAGGCGGGTGCCTCGAGCGTGCCGACCAGCGGCACGCCGCGCCGCTCGAGCTCCTCGGCCGCGGCCTCGGGTTCGCGCCGGCGCGCGGGCTTGGCCATGCGCAGGGCGATTCCTCCGCGCCGGGTGATGACGGCGCAATCGTGCATGTAGACCGCATCGACCTGGCCGGGGAGGGGGTCGGCGACCTCCACCGCCGCGCCCAGCTCGGCGAGCAGCGTGCAGAACGACTCGTGCTGGGCTGCCAGCTGGCCCGGATCCGGGGTCCGCCAGCCCGCGCCGGCCCAGTCGCCCGTGGCGGCCGGCCGGCGTACGAGCACGCGCCGCAGGCGAGCGGTCATCGAGGTGACCCCGTAGCCGGCGGTCGTGCCGGTCAGGTCACCAGCTCCTTCAGGAAGACCAGGAGCAGGCCGAGGCCCCCGCAGCCCAGCGCCGTGATGATCACCCCGCCGGTCGACGCCTCCTCACGGCGCGCGACGATCGCCCCCCACCCGCCGAGCGAGACCACGCACACCCAGAAGGCGATTTCGATGGTCGTGGAGTCAGAGGCCCCGAAGAGCGCGGCGATCGCCATCGCTCCGAGCGGCGGCAGTGCCGACTGGACGAGCGGCCAGTCACGCGCGAGGGAATGCCGCAGCGCACCCTTCGGCGCGCCCACGCCCACGAGCCTGCGGCCGAGGGTCTGGGCCCACGCGTGGGCCAGGTAGAAGACGAACACGGTGGCCAGGGCATAGAGGGCGGTTTCCAGCGCGTCGGGGTTGTCGTCGCCCTCCGAGGTGGCCAGCACGCCCGCCACCACGATGGTTCCGTAGATCGCCCCGGCTAGCCGTTCTACGCGGTCGTGGGCCTCGCTCACGCCCGGCAGTATGGAGCGAAGTGCGGTCTAGCCGACCTGCCGCCCGGACAGAAGCCCGCGCAGCGTGGCGATCTCCGTGACCGCCTCGCCGACGAACGCCAAGTGGGTGGCGACGATCTCGTTCTCGAGGTCGGCCATGTAGGCCGAATTGCCCGCGAGCCCCTCGATCGAGGCCAGCGCGCGCTCGGTCTGGAGGCCGTGGAGGCGGATCTGCATGTCGAGAGCGGCCATTGCTTGTACTTCGCGCGAGGGGGCGAAACCGATCACTTCGAACGCGTCAATCGAGCAGCTCGCGGCGGTGCTCGTCGAGGGCCGGCGCTCCACGCCGGGCAGGCTCGGAGCGGCCGTCGACCTTGAACACGCTCCCGAGGAGCGTGACCGGCCCGTGGCGCTGCTCGACGGTCTGAACCAGGCCGTTGGCGCCGGCCTGCCGGTCGGCAAACAGTTGACCGAGCCCCCGAACCTCCGCCGCCGGCACGCCGCGCTCGGCCAGCCGGGCCACCGCCTCCTCCACGGTCAGGTCGCGAAAGCGCCCTTCGAGGCGAGCGCCGTGCTCGAGACGCGCGGCCAGCTCGTCCGGGCCGGCGGGCACGGCCTGCGGGTCGTGGGCGAACGGGTCGTCGAGATCGAAGATGGCGCAGACCGCGAGGCGCTGCGCTGCGTTGAGGCAGGCAAGGGCGACGAAGCCGCCGCCGGCGCACGCGTAGGCGCGGTAGTAGGGGTCCAGGCGCTCGCGCTCGTCGTGAGCTTGCGCGAGCTCGCCCAGGCCCTCTGTGGTCAGTGGCCCGGCGCCGGGTGCGGGCCCGGCTCCCGCGAGCGCCACGAAGCGCTGGGCCTGCAGGCACAGGGCCGCTCCGAGCAGGGACACCTCGATCCCGGACGCCTGCTCGTCGCGCGCCACCAGCCCGGCCAGCACCGACACGGCCGCCAGGGCGCCGGCCATGAAGTCGGCCAGCGCCAGGCCGCCCATGCGCCGCGGCACCTCGTCGCCCACACGCGGCTGGGCGGCCAGCAGCCCGGAGAGCGCCTGGCTGATCAGGTCGTAGGCCGGTCGCTCGGCGTCGGGTCCGGCGCTGCCGAAGGCGGACACGTTGACCCACACGCAGCTGGGGTTGACGGCCAACACGGAGTCGCGGTCCAGGCCGAACTCCCGCGCGCGCGCGGGAAGGCAGTTATGCACCAGGGCATCGGCGCCGCCGATGAGCGCGGCAGCCGCGCTGCGGCCGGCCGGCGTCTTCAGGTCCAGGGCCACCGAGCGCTTGTTGCGGTTGAGCGCGTAGAAGTGGCGGCTCTCACCCGGGCCCAGCGGGTCGTAGCGGCGCCATTGGTCGCCGGTGGGCGGCTCGACCTTGACCACGTCGGCCCCCAGGTCGGCGAGCAGCATCGTCGCGAAGGGGACAGCGACGTACTGGCCGAAGTCGAGCACCCGCACACCGGCGAGCGGCCCGCTCACACGTCCTCCCCAACCTGCTGGTCCTCGTCCACGATCGCGTCCCCCCAGGCCTTCATCGAGCGCGCCCGCCGGAGCGCTCGCTGCAGCGGGTACTCGAGCGTGAAGCCGATCGCGCCGGTCACCTGATGGCAGATCGCCAGGCCCTGCGCGGCCGCTGAGCCGGCGTAGGCCAGCGTGCTGTCGTCGGCCCGCGCGAGGCTCAGGAGCCGCAACCCGTCCGCCGCGGTCGCGACTTCGGCCAGCTGCTGCTGGACGGTGTCGAGCGCGGCGAGCGGGCGGCCGAACGCGATGCGCGCCTTGGCGTGGGCGAGGGTCAGATCCAGGCCGCACTCGAGCACCCCGGCCAGGTAGCCGACGCTGGCGTTCACCCACGCCGCGCGGCGGGTGGCCGGCTCGGCGGCCTCACCGGTCTCCGTGCAGCTGATCACGCGCGCTACCCCCAGGGCGTCGCCGTAGGCGAGCGGCTCGAGCCGCTCCGCGCGCGCGAGGATGATGCTGGTTCCCCGCGGCCGGGCGAGCATCGCGCCCTCGGCGGCGTAGCGGCAGAGCGGGCCGGCCACCAGGGCACCTCCGAGCAGCCGGTCGACGCTGTCGAGCGGCGCCAGCGCCCGGCCCAGCTCGAAGGCGGCCGGGCCCGCCACGCTGGCGAGCTCGGGGTTCACGGCCAGCTCGGTCCAGCCGAGCGCATCGAGCTGCGCGAGCAGAGCGGGGTTCGCGTCCGATGCGGAGCTTCCCGGCCGCCATGGGTCGCCGGCGGCCAGGCGTCGCGCCACGCCGGCCACCGATGCCGCGAAGTCGCCCGCCACCGGGTCGGTTGCGGGGATGGTGGTCACGGCAGCGCCGGCTGCTGCCGATCGAACGGGAACAGCCTCACGAGGTCGGCGATCTCGCCCTTGGCGCTCATCAGCAGCGGAGCAAACTTTTCGCGCACCTGCTTGCGTGACATGCGCGAGGCGGGCGACGAGACGTTGATCGCGTAGGGCCGGTCGGCGCGTGGGGGTAGCGCGACCGCGCAGGAGGACAGTCCCTCCTCGAGCTCGCCCTCGGACACCGCGTAGCCGCGGCGGCGTATCGCGTTGAGCTCTCGCTCGATGTCCTCCCAGCCGGTGAGCGTGCGGGAGGTCAGGGCGCGGTAGGGCTCGGGCCCCAGCAGTCGCCGGGCCTCATCGTCGCCCAGCTGCGCCATCAGGCACTTCCCCAGCGCGGTGGCGTGTGCCTCGAGCCGAAGGCCCGGTGGCGTGTCGATGCGCAGCAGCCGACGGCTCGAGGCGCTGGCGAGATACAGCACCCGCCCACGCTCGAGCGCGGCGAGGTGAGCCGACTCCCCCGTGTCCTCGGCCAGGCGGTCGATCACCGGCTGTGCGAGCCGGGGCACGCCGAGGCCGTCGAGCAGTGGCGGGAGGAGCTCGAGCACGCCCAGCGCTAGCCGATAGGCGCCGGTCGCGGAGTCGCGCTCGAGAAAGCGCTCGGCCTCCAGGGTGGTGAGCAGGCGGTAGGTGGTGGGTGGGGAGAGCTCGAGCAGCGCCGCGCAATCACCGAGTGTGAGCGAGGGGCGGTCGCGGGTGAACAGGCGCAGCACCCGGAGCCCGCGGCCCAGGGACTGGACGGTGGCCGGCGTCCGGATCGCCGTCATGCCGGGCACGCCAGGCGCCGGCGGGCGATCACGCGCCGCTGGATCTCCAGCGCTCCACCCGAGATCGTGGAGGCAACCGAGGCCCGGTAGAAGGCCGCGAGCCGGCCATCGAGCAGGGCCCCCGGACCGCTCTCCACCAGCGCCTCGGGCCCGAGCACCTCGACCGCCCACCGCCCGAGACGCTGGGCGAGCAACGCAATCGAGATCTTGGCCATGGACGATGCGGCGCTGGCCGGCGTGCCCTCGGCCAGCAGGTCGGTCGCGTGGTGCCCGTGCAGCCGGGCCGCCTGGGCCTCCCCGCGCAGGCGCCGGAGCACTCGGCGCTCGGAGGGCGCCTCGATCAGCCCGTCGAGGTCGTCCATCATGCGCAGCACCACTCCGAGCTTCTCGCTCGTGACCCGCTCGTGGTCGAGCGTCCCCATCAGCACGCTCCAGCCCGCGCCCGGGTCGCCCACGGTCTGGGCCACCGGCACCTCCACGTCGGTGAGGAACACCTCGCACAGCGGGCCTCCGCCAAGGGTCTCGATCTCGCGCACCTCGATGCCGGGCGTGTGCATGTCCGCCACGATCACCGACAGTCCGTGATGCGGCCTCGCCGTCTTCTCGGTGCGCACGGCCAGGTAGATCCAATCGGCCAGCTGGGCGCTGGATGTCCAGATCTTGTGGCCGTTGACGATCCAGCGGTCCCCGTCGCGCTCGGCCAGCGTGCGCAGGGAGGCGAGATCGGACCCGGCCTCCGGCTCCGAGAATCCCTGGCAGAACATCAGCTCCCCGGCGGCGATCTCGGGCAGCAGCCTGCGCCGCAGGTCGCGCGAGCCGAAGCGCAGCATCGCGTTGCCGATCGTCTTCACGGAGAGCAGGTAGCCGGACAGCGGCAGCCACCGGTAGCCGAAGCGCTCCTCGGCCGCGACGGTGTGCAGAGGGGACAGGCCGCGCCCGCCGAGATCGACCGGCCAGTGCACCCCGATCCAGCCTCGCTCTCCCATCGCCGAGTAGACGGTCCGCGAATCGCCGTCGGAGGGCATGCCCTGGAAGCGGTTGTGTCCCTCGGCCTGGGCCCTGGTCGACAAATCGGCGGCGAGCGCATCGGCGGCATCGACGAAGTCCGGCGCGATCGGCGACGGAATTGAAAACACATTTCAATCCTAGCTGGAGCCCACGTCGGAGGGAAGCCGGGCGCGGTCACGAAAAAGCCGGTCGATGAGATCGCGCAGGGCCAAGAAGGCGAAGGCGAAGCTGAAGGCATCCCGGGACGAGTTCGCCATACGCGTGAAATCGATCGACGAGCTCTACTGGGAGTTCGACGCGCGCCCGGTGGCCAAGCGGGCGATCTCGGGCGACGCACGCTGGGCGCTGCTGGACGAGTGGGAGCGGGTGCGTGCGCGCGAGCCCTCCACGCTGACCATCTACGCGCCCGAGTCAGACCGCGCCCGCACCGACGAGCAGGCGGTGGGCGACGCGATCCGCCTGAGCCTCGAGTCCGCCTCCGGGCCGTTGAGCCGAGTCGATCCGCTGTCGCGCCAGGAGAAGATCTCGCTGCGGCTGGGGTTGATGTTCTGGTTCGCGACGATCATCGTCTCGACCTGGATCGACAGGTCGACCGACGATGTCCTGGCTCAGGGCATATCCCAGGGCATCGTGGTGATCGGCTGGGTGGCGCTATGGCCGCCGGCGGCCCGCTTCATGACCGAAGTGGTGCCTCACTTCTTCAACCGGCGGCGCTTCGCGGAGTTCACGGACATCTCGGTCCGCTTCGTCTGGGTTTAGGCCGCTCGCGCAGCGCCAGCCAAGCGGCGCCGCACGAGCCGACCTTGCCGTACGGCTAGCTCTCCTCCGGCTCGTCCTCGGCCAGGATCCGGTAGAGCCCGCGCCGGGTCTCGTTGAGCAGCTCCTTGGCCCGCTCGACCTGCTGCGCGTCGCCGGCGGAGGCCACCTGGAAGACGGCCACTCCGATCTGACGCACGAGGCCGCGCAGCGCGAGGCGCTCCTCGCCGAAGCCCTGGTCGAGCTTCGCCCACGGCTCGCCCAGCTGCTCGCGGTTCTCGGCGACGTACGCGCGCCCCGAGTCGGTGAGCGTAAACGGCTGGCGGCCCTCGCCGCTCTGCGCCTCGACGAGACCTTCGTCCTCGAGCTGCTGGAGCGTGGGGTACACCGAGCCGGGGCTCGGGCGCCAAGCGCCGCTGCTGCGGTTCTC
Source organism: uncultured Thermoleophilaceae bacterium (assembly GCA_963728155.1). Taxonomy (GTDB): domain Bacteria; phylum Actinomycetota; class Thermoleophilia; order Solirubrobacterales; family Thermoleophilaceae; genus JACVRW01. The sequence continues at coordinate 363,696 of CAVSJF010000007.1, forward strand.
GATCTCCTCGATCAGGCTGTATCCCGTGTGGGGGCTCTCGTCGAGCAGCACGAGCAGTGCTGCCCTCACGTCGCCTCGCCGCATGCGGCGCCGGCGGCCTCCGCCCCAGCTGCGGGGCCCGCCCCAGTCACCCGGGCCGGAGTGCCGATGGCCGCTCATCTTGCCGCGGCGGCCGTGTGTGTGGCAGCCTCCGTGGCTGCCGGTTCGATAACCATGTCCTTGCATGGGCTTCTCCTATCTTGGATTATCACAGTAAGTCAACGATATATCGTTATGAGCGAAACATCAAGTCCTGATCCCGACCTCGAGCTCGTAGCGCGGCTGTTCGCGGCCTTTGAGACCGGCCAGATCGACGCCGTTACGGCGCTCATGTCCGACGACTTCGTGCTGGTCGTGCCGCCCTCGATGTCAGCCGAGCCCGATCGCTACGAGGGTCCCGAGGGGGCACGGCGCTACATGGACGCGTTCGAGGGCGCGGTCGACGACGTTCGCTTCCGCGCCGACGAGCTGCTGCCCGCCGAGCGCGGATGCGTGCTGGTGCGCGTGCATCTCAGCGGCCGCGGTTCGTCGAGCGGACTACCGCTCGACATCCAATCCGCCGCGATCATCCGGGTTAGGGGCGGGCAGGTCACGGGCATAGAGCCGCACCCCGATCTGGCCACGGCGCGAGAAGCCCTGGCCGGGCGCTGATAGCTTCGCCCCCATGCGCCGCCTCGTCCTGGTTCTGCTGTTCGCCTGCGGAGCGCTCGCCGCGCCGGCGCAGGCCGCCAACCCCTGGATCGAGAAGCGGGCCCCGCTGAACATCGCCCATCAGGGCGGCGAGGACGAGTTTCCCTCCAACACCATGTACGCCTTTCGCAAGGCGCTGCGGGCGGGCGCGGACATGCTCGAGCTCGACGTCGGGGTGACCAAGGACGGCAAGGTCGTGGTGATGCACGACACCACCGTCGACGGCAAGACCAACGGCACGGGCACGGTCGCTTCGAAGACGCTGCGCCAGATCAAGCGGCTGGACGCGGCGTACTGGTTCGCGCCGGCTCGTGCCGAGCACTACAGCCACGACCACCCGCGCAAGGCCTACCGCTTCCGCGGCATCGCCACCGGCAAGCGCCCTGCGCCCAAGGGCTTTCGCGCGCGCGATTTCCGGGTGCCCACCCTGGCCCAGGTGCTCCGCGCCTTTCCCAAGGTGCCGATCAACGTCGAGATCAAGGGGCGCACGCCGGACGAGGAGACGGCGGAGTACGTGCGCAACGCGGAGGTCCTGGCGCGCCTGTTGGAGGACACGCGTCGTAGTGACCTGATCGTGGTCTCCTTTCGCCAGGAGGCGGTCGACCGCTTCCACGAGCTGCTGCCCCGAATCGATCTCGCGCCGGGCATCGCCGGCGCCTCGGCCTGGATCCTCGGCGGCGGCTCACCCGGCCCCGGCGTGGTGGCGTTCCAGGTGCCGATCACCTTCGACCTCGGCGGCACGCTCGTGCCCGTGACCACCCCCGAGAACGTGGCCCGGGCGCACGAGGAGGGCTACGCCTGGCAGAACTGGTTCTCGGGCAACGACAGCGACGCCCCGGGCACCTGGCCGGATCTCGTGGAGATGTGCGTCGACGGCATCATGACCGCCCGGCCGCGCGCCCTCGAGCGGGTCCTGGATCGTACGAAGCGCCCGGCGGCCTGCGGCTAGTGCCCTGAGCTAGGCGAGAGCCTGGTCGACCGGACACCACCAGGTGGTCCGCCCGCCGACGGTGTCTCGCTCGAGCGTGGCGCCGCAGCGCGGGCAGCGCCCTCCACCGTGACGGTGCGGGATGAGCGCGCCGGTGTGGACCCCGCCCCGGACCGTCGCCCTTCTGGTGGCCGTCCGCAGCGCGTTGCGCAGATCGTCGAGCTCGGCTTCGCTCAGCGAGCCCGCCTCGCGCAGGGGGGACTGCCGTGCCCGCCAGAGGGTCTCGTCAGCCAGCAGGTTGCCCACTCCGGCGATCGCCGACTGGTCCATGATGCGGGCCTTCAGCGGCGCCCGGCCGCGGCCGACTCGCTCCCGGAACTCCTGGCGCGTGACTTTCGCCGCGTCGGGGCCGAGGCGGGAGAGGTCGGGGTCGAGCACCACGCGCCCCAGGCGGCGCTTGTCGCGCAACGCGAGCGAGCCACCGTCCTCGAAACGCAGGGTGAAGCGGTCCCAGCCCCGCGACGAGCCGTCGCCGTCGACCACGATGCGCCCCGCCATCCCCAGGTGCACGCCGAGCGGGGGCCCGGCGTCGACCTCCAGCCACATTGCCTTGCCCTGGCGATGAGCCTCCACGAGGGTGGCACCGGTGAGCGCGGCGGAGATCTCGCCCGGGGCGTGTGGGCGGCAGACCCAGGTGTCGCCGTCGTCGACCTCCGCGATGCGCCGGCCCAGCGCTCTCTTCTCGATCAGCGAGCGGGCGTTCTCGACCTCGGGTAGCTCGGGCACCTTGTGCCTCTCGTCGGCCGTCTAGCCGCGCTCCGCGCGCTCCTTGAGGCCGTCCGCCGCGCCGCCCACGAGAAAGTCGCGCACCTTCGCCTCGGCCGGGCCGCGCAGCAGCATGCCGAGGAGCCGTCCGGGGTCGGACTCGAGCGCGTACGTGGCCCGCGTCCGCTGGTTGCCCAGATCCTCGAAGCTCCACGACCCGTGAAGCGATTTGGCGTCGCCCTTCTCCTGGTCCCAGCGGATGCCGTGCGGGGGGTCGTAGGAGAAGCGCAGCACCGCGCGCACGCTCTTGACCTTCGCGTCGGACTCCGTCTCCACCAGGAGCGCCCGCCGCTCGCCATCGCGCTCGAGCACCTCCACGTCCTTGAGCGATCCCTGCCACTCGACCGAGTTCTCGATGTCGGCCGCAATCTCGTAACAGCGTTCGATCGGTGCCTCGATCTCGACACTGCGGTCACCCTTGATAAGACCCATGCGCGGACTCTAAGCGCTACCGCCTCAGGCGGTGACCGGCGAGACGTGCGTTGCACGTCGCGGGTCGGGGGAGCGTATGCTCGCGCCACCAGTGGACTCGCAGGCCGGCACAGCCGCCACACTGGTTGGGCGCGAAGGAGAGCTCGAGCATCTCGAGGCGGCTCTGGACGCGCTCGCCGAGGGCCGGCCGTCCTACGTCGCGATCGAGGGCGAGCCCGGCATCGGCAAGACGCGCCTGCTCGGAGAGCTGCATGCGCGAGCCGAGAAGCGGGGACACGTGGTGCTCGCCGGGGCTGCCGCCGAGTTTGAGAGCGAGATGCCGTTCAGCGTGTGGGTCGACGCTCTCGACGCCTACGTCGTGTCGCAGGACTTTGCCGGTCACGAGGCCTGGGATGAGGAGTTGGCGGCAGAGCTCGGGCAGGTGCTGCCCTCGCTGGCACGGTCCAATGGCGGGACGGGGGCCATCGCGGACGAGCGCTACCGGGCGCACCGCGCAGTCAGCCGCCTGCTTTGTCTGATCGCCGACGACCAGCCTCTGGTGCTCGTGCTCGACGACCTGCACTGGAGCGACGGCGCCTCACTCGAGCTGATCGCTTCGCTGGCTCGTCGTGAGCCCAACGCCCCGGTCCTGCTTGCTCTCGGCTTTCGCCCCGGTCAGGCCGCCCAGCGCTTGGGAGCGGCGCTGGCCGACCCGCGGGTCCATCGGCTCGAGCTCGGACAGCTGAGCGAAGCCGAAGCGTCCCTCTTGCTCGACGGGCTGGAGCCCAAGTCCGTGGCCGCGATCTACCGGCACGGGGGCGGCAACCCGTTCTACCTCGAGCAGCTCGGCCGCGCGGGTGACCAAGCGCTCACGACTGCGTTCGACGGAGACGCTGATGGGGCGGGTGTGCCGGCGGCCGTTGTGCGTGCGATCGGTGGAGAGCTCGAGTCGCTTTCCGATCCCTCCCGGCCGCTACTCGACGCGGCGGCCGTGGCGGGGGACCCCTTCGAGCTGGATCTGGCGGCCGCGATAGCCGAGCTGAGCGAGGCCGAGGCCCTCACCGCCCTTGACGATCTGCTCGACCGCGACCTCATCCGCCCGACCCAGGTGCCGCGGCGGTTCATCTTCCGCCATCCCCTCGTGCGGCGTGCCGTTTACGAGTCGGTGCGCGGTGGCCGGCGACTGGCCGGCCACGCCCGTGCAGCCGAAGCGCTGGCCGCTCGGGGTGCCGATTCGGCGGAGCGGGCTCATCACATCGAGCAGTCCGCCAGGCCGGGGGACGACGAGGCCATCCGGCTGCTGCTCGAGGCCGGACGAGCGTCCTCGTCCCGTGCCCCGGGTGCCGCCGCGCGCTGGTTCGGGGCAGCAATACGCCTTCTTCCCAGCGGAGATACGCAGCGCCAGGTGTCGGTGCGGAAGGATCTGGCCTCGGCCCTGCGATCCCTGGGTGAGTTCGAGCGCTGCAGCGCCACGCTGCTGGAGGCGATGGATCTCCTTCCTCCGGAGGCCGCCACCGAGCGTGTGGAGCTGACAACGCTCTGCGCGGCGGTCGAGCACTGGATGGGGCGCCACGAAGAGGCACATCGGCGCCTCGTTCGCGCGTGGGAGGAGGTGCCCGACCGTTCGAGCGCGGTGGCCGCGGCGCTTCAGATCGAGCTCTCGGTCGACGGCTTCTACGAGTTCGACTCCGAGCAGACGCTTGACATGGGGCGAGGGGCGCTGGAGACCGCGCGCGCGGTCGGCGACGACGCGCTCATCGCCGCGGCCGCCTCGGCGCTCTGCGTCGGCGAAGCGGCGGCCGGGAAGATAGAGGACGCGCGGAAGCATCACGCCGAGGCGGTCAGCTACATAGATCGGCTCTCCGATGCGGAGCTTGCGCCGCGCCAGGAGGCGCTGTGCCACCTCGGGTGGGCCGAGAACTACCTCGAGCTCTATGACCAGGCCATCGCCCACGTGGAGCGCGGGATAGCCATCGGGCGGGCCACCGGCCGGGGACGGATGGTCGTGCCGATGATGCTGGTGAAGGGCTTTCCCTTCGAGATGCAGGGGCGCCTCGCCGAGGCCATCGAGAATGCCGAGGCCGCGGTCGAGGCCACCCGGCTCTCCTCCAACTCCCTGTGGCTGTTCTGGTCGCTGTTCGAGCTGGGATGGGCGAACTACTTTGCCGGCCACCTGGAGGCCGCGATCGCGGCGGGCGAGGAGAGCGCTCGGGTGGGGCGGCGCCTCGCCGGCGGCACCATGCCCTCGGCCGGCGGCGGCCCGGGCTGGATGTTGGCGTGTGCGCACTTCGAGGCGGGCGACGTCGAGCGCGGCCGCAAGGAGATGCAGGCCCTGGGCTCGGATGAGCTGGAACACAAGATCCCTGTCGAGCGCTGCTTCGACTGGGAGATGCTGGCGCTCGTCGAGCTGGCGGTCGGCAGTCCCGAAAAGGCGGACGACTATGCCCGGCGCGCCGAGGAGAACGCGGCGAACCTCGGCCTCAAGGTGCCCGCTGCCGCGGCCGGGCGCGCGCGGGCGGAAGTGCTCCTCGCCGCCGGCGAGCCGCTCGAAGCGGCCCGGATCGCAGGCGAGTCGGCAGAGGCGGCCGACTCGGTGGGAGCGCACCTGCAGGCTGCCTTCTCCCGCAGCCTGGCTGGGCGAGCACTGGCGGCGGCGGGCGAGCGCGAGGGAGCGCTTGTCGCGCTGCGCGAGGCCGAGCGAGTAAGCGCCGAGTGCGGCTCGGTCCGGCTGCGCGACGACATGCGCCGCGAGCTGCGCAAGCTGGGCGCCCGCGCCGAGGTGCGTGGGAAGGCCACCGCCGAGGATTCGGGGATGGGGGCGCTCACCAAGCGCGAGCTCGAGATCGCCGAGTTGATCACCGACCGCCTGACCAACCCCCAGATCGCCGAGAGGCTCTTTCTCAGCAAGAAGACGATCGAGACGCACATCCGCAACCTGTTCATCAAGCTCAACGCCTCCTCACGCGTTGAGGTGGCCCGCATCGTCGAGCGCGACCGGCGTGAGCGAGGGGGAAGAGCGGAAGGACCATGAGGTCAGTGCGACCGCGCCGGCGAAGCACGCGAGCGCGATCGGACCGACGGGCGGCGGGTGCTGTACCGCCAGCGCGGATATCGCCAGAAGCGCCACCGCCGAGCGCCGGGCCCCAGCTTGCCGCAGCGCCACGGCTGCCGCCAACACGGCCGTGATCCACCCGAGCGAGCCCAGGACGTTCAGCATGCCGAAGTCGCCAACGACGGGGCTCTCGTACAGACTCTGGATGGCGTCCGAGCCAACGGCACGCTCATCCGCGGGGAGGCCGTTCGTGTGCTGAGCCAGGGCCCCCACGGCGAGACCGGCAACGGCCTCCCAGGCTCCGTAGAACACCACGAAGGTACCCGCGCCGAGCCGGGCTACTCGGGCCGCCGTGCTCTCGAGGTTGCGAACGAGCAGGAACACGGCAACGCCCATCAAGCCGATGAAGAACAGGGTGCCGATGTGGACGATCTGCCAGCGGGTCACCTGGTCGCGCAGGAGGTCGTACACCTGCCCGCTGCCCAGCGGATGGAACAGCAGTAGGGCGGCCCAGGCCAGGGGCGTGGCGATCAGGAACGCGGTGGCGCCCCGCGAAAACCTCAGCGCGTTCACCGGTTCTCCTTCGGGATGGACCGCAGATGAGAGCTGAGCCTGGCTCGCAGGCTCGGCTTGCGCGGACGAGAAACGCGGTAGTCGGCGATGGTCATACCCGCCGGGATGGAGGTCTCCATGTAGACGAGCGGCACGGCGAGCTCGAAATCGGAAGTCGAGTAGGTCATGGGATCTGCACCTCTCTGATCTGGATGGGGTTGGTCCGGGAAGCCACGAAGCGGGGCAGCAGCGCGAGCGCCTCGGAGCCGTCCGTGGCCTCCACCTGCCACCAGAGGTCGTGCCCGCCGGCCAGGCAGCTCGACGGCACGCGGCGGTAGCGCAGCGGACTGTCGAAGCCCTTCCAGGCGGCGAAGGCGACCGGGCACTCGTGTGGCTCGTGACGGTGGTGAAGGAGGAAGAACGGCATGCTTCGATACTTCCGCCAACTAGCCCTCAGATCATCGGGTGGGACCCCTGAACCGGCACCCTGAAACCCTGAGATCAGGGCGCGGGCTCGAGGGCTAGCGCCTGGCGCTGCGCATGCACTCGATGCAGAGCACGCTCTCGGGCGCCGCTCCGAGGCGGGCGGCCGAGATCGGCTGGCTGCAGTGATCGCAACGGCCGTAGCTGCCCTCACCCAACTTCTCGAGTGCGCGCTCGATGCGTGCCTCGGACGCTTCGAGGCTGGGGCCCACACCAACGTCGGTGAGCCGGCTCACGGCTTCCGCCGTACCGTCGCCGATGCGCTTGCCGAACTGAAGCCCGGCACCGCGCTCGGGAGGACGGGCGAGCCGCTCGATTCGATCATGGAGCTCGGCTTGCCGGGCCCGCAGTGCCCGCTCCACGGCTGCCAGGTCGAGGTCGGCCATGCGGGCAGTCTGTCAGCCGCGTTGGGGCTCCAGCCTCATGCCGGAGCTTGCGCAACCCGCTCGCCACCGCGCCAAACGGGAGACTGAACGGGCTCCGGGCGACGTGGGCGGGCTGGCTCGGCTGTGGGTGCGTCCTGACGGGCCCACCGGGAGAAGGTCTGGCGGAGTCCACCGAGCGCCAGCAGGCCCATCGGCGCGGGCAGCCAAATCGCCACGGAGCGGTAGGCCAGCACCGACGCGATCGCCAGATCTGCTTCCACGCCCAAGGCCAGCAGCACCGCGACCATGCCACCGCTCGCGGCCCCCGGGATGGGAATCGTGTTGGCCACCTGACCCACGAAGTAGGCGAGCACTACCACCGCGAGCGACGGCGGCGTGCCCAGCGCCTGGAGCATCGCCCAGAGCACGGCGGCGTCAAAGGCCCACCAGGCCACGGCACCGAGTAGACGAACGTCGCCCGAGCGCACGAGCGAGATCGCGTCTCGCACGGCGGAGCCCAGAGCGGCGGGGGCGTCCCGCAGCGCGGACCGGGCGCGGCCGGTAGGGCGGCGAGCGGCGAGGGCCAGCCCAGCCGCGATGGCAAGTGTGGCGCCTGCGGCCGGCAGCGCAGTCAGGGCGAGCGGACCGTCACCGGGAACGAGACCGAGGGCGAGCAGGCCACCGGCCACCGCGATGGATCCGAGGAAGACGGAATAGAGCACCACGAGGAAGACGAGCAGCGTGCGCGTGGCGTCGCGCGCATTCAGGCCGGCGCGCCGAAAGGCCCACAATGTCAGCGCCGCGCCGCCAACGCCGCCCGTGGGCAGCAGGCGGGTGGCCGCCGCGCCGCCCAGCGTCACCTCGGTGCTGGCGCGCAGGCCCAGCCGCGGCGTGGCGCGGCCGCCGACGAGCCACAGCAGCGCAACGTACCCGACGAAGGACAGCAGCTCGAACGCGGCACCGGCCGCGACCCAGCGCGGATCGGCGTCGAGCACCCGAACCAGCGCATCGGCGAAGGCCTGAAGCGGACCACCCGCCAGGATCAGAACCGCGGCCGCCAGGGCCGTGAGCGCGGCCGGCAGTGCGGCGCGCCGCCCGAGCGCCCGCAGGTCCACGGCCGGAAGGACGCTGTCGATTGAGGGCCCGGGCTGAGCTGAGGGGAGATTGCGCGGCATGGGAGCCAGTCTTTCGGTGGGACCCGGATCGAACATCGGTGTAGGCCCCTGAACCGGCACCCTTAGATCGTTTCGTCCTGGCGCCCACCAGAACATGCGGCGTCCAGGTGTCCCGAGGTGCGGCTAACCGTCCCAACGGCCGGCGCCCGCCGAGTGGGCGGGCGCCGGTGAGGAACCGTTATGTCGTCCTTGGTCTACGCGCGGGCGGGCTCCACCTCGCCTTCGCGGGAGACCTGGGGCAGCCAGCCGAGCTTGCTGGGCAGCCACCAGTTCCAGTCGCCCAGGAGCTTCATCGTGGCGGGCAGCAGGATCCCGCGGATGATCGTGGCGTCGATCAGGACGGCGGCCGCGAGGCCGATGCCCATCTGCTTCATCTGCAGCTCCGAGCTGAGCGCGAACATTCCGAACACGGCGACCATCACGATCGCTGCGCTGGTGACCACGCCGGCGGTGCTCTTGATCCCGTGAGCGACCGCGTCCTCGGTCTTCATGCCGCGATCGAAGGCCTCGCGGATCCGGGTGAGGATGAACACGTGGTAGTCCATCGACAGCCCGAACAGGATCACGAACAGGAACAGCGGCAGCCAGGCAGCGATGGCCCCGTTGCCCTCGAAGCCGAGCAGGCCCTCGGCCCACTTGCCTTGGAACACCAGCACCAGCAGCCCGTAGGCGGCGCCCACGGACAGCAGGTTGAGCACGATCGCCTTGATCGGGATCACCAGGGAGCGGAAGGTGACCAGCAGCAGCAGGAACGCCGCACTGAGCACGAACGCGAACACGTAGGGGAGGTTGCCGATCATTGCGTCGTTGAAGTCGCCGGTAGCGGCGGCCTCACCGGTGGTGTAGGCCTCGACACCGTCGAGCTGGCCGACGGTGGCGGGCACGAGCTCGCCGCGCAGAGCGTCGGCGGCCGCGTTTGACTTGTCGTCCGTGCCGGTCCCGGTGGTCGGGAGCGCCACGATGGCGACCGTCTGGTCCTTGCTGATGTCGAGCGTTGCCTCACCCTCGAACAGACCCGAGCGCTTCTGGGCCTGCGTCTCGAGCGAGTCGATGGCCGACACCACTGCGGGGGCGGTCACGTCCTTGGCCTTGATCACGACCATCTCCATGCTGCCCTCGCTCGGGAAGGCGGCCTGGATGCGGTCGTAGGTGCGCATGACCTTGATGTCACGCGAGGTCTCCTCGGTTCCGCCGAGGGAGGTCTGCATCCCGATCGCCGGCAGCGCCAGGGCCACCAGCACGCCCGCGGCCACCACGGCCGAGAGCAGCGGGCGCCGCAGCACCCGGTCGAGGATGCGCGACCAGATGCCGGCCTCGCCGACCTTGTTCTTGATGCGTCCCACGAACGGCACGCGGCCCTTCTCGACGCGGTCGCCGAGCTTGGACAGCACAGCGGGCAGCACCGTCAGGGATCCGATCACGGCCACGGCGACGACCATGATCGTGCCGGTGGCAAAGGAGGCGAAATTGGAGATTCCGCCCAGGTACATACCGGCCATCGCGACCATCACGGTGAAGCCGGAGATCAGCACAGCGCGTCCCGAGGTCGCAGCAGCGGCCTCGATGGCGGCGTTGTTCTCGCGTCCGGCAGCGCGCTCCTCGCGCGCCCTCTTCAGATAGAAGAGGCTGTAGTCGATTCCGACGGCCATGCCGACCAGCAGCACAACATGCATGACCGAGCCGTCAACCGGCGCCAGCTGGCTGACCGGGCCCAGCAGGCCCAGCGTCGCCGCCACGCTGGTCAGAGCCAGCAGGATCGGGATGCCGGCCGCAACCAGCGCCCCGAAGGCGAACACCAGGATGATCAGGGTAATCGGCAGCGAGAGGAGCATCGACTTGCTCATCTCCTCGCCTGACTTCTCGGCAACCGCCTTGGTCAGGCTCTCGTCGCCCATCTCTTCCACGCGAAGCTCGGGGTGGGCCTTCTGTGCCGCGGCCACCGCGGCGAGTGAGCCCACAACGGACTTCTCGGTCACATCCGAATCACCCGGCAGCTCGAACGTGACGAGCGCCGAATGCCCGTCGGCCGAGATCTGACCGGCACCGCCGTCGTAAGGACCCACGACGGTGTCCACGCCCTTGGTGTTGCCCAGGCGCTCGGTCACATCAGCCACGGCCGCCTTGAATTGCGGGGAGCCGGCCTTGAACTGCTTGCTCTGGATCAGAACCTGCTCCGACGCCTTGTCCGGGAAAGCGCCGTCGAGCGCCTTGGAGGCCTGACCGGACTCGCCGGGCATCCCGGAACTCGCGTCGATCTCCTTCTGCGGGAGCACGTTCATCCCGATGAAGAGCGACACGATGACAAAGGCAAGCCACCCGAAGATGGCCTTCTTGCGGTGCTGGGCGCTCCAGCGCCCAACCCTCGCGGTGAAGTTCTCTGGCTTCTGCATGGGACTCCTTCGATTGGGGTTCGACTGCATGCAGGGCAGCCTGCTCCCCATCCGCCCCCCGAACATCGGGTGGGCCCCCTGAACCCGCACCCTGAACCGGGTAAGGGTGAGGGTCAGGGTGTGTGGCGCTCGCGAACGCGCAGCGGCGGCCGTGCGCTGAGCGACGTAGCTGGGCAGCTGGGCCAGCGCGGCGTCCTCATTCGGCGCGTCGACCTCCCACCAGATGTGGTGGGTGCCGAAGTCGCACGACGCTCGCACCGGAGATCCGCGCAGGGGGCTCGCGAAAGCCTTGAAGGAGGCGAATACGACACCGCACTCCTGCGGGTCGTGGCGGTGGCTGAGCATGAATCTGGGCATGCTTTCAGTGTCGTCCAACGCAGAACGACGGACATCGGGGCAGCACCCTGATCTTGAGCGCTGAGTGTGGGATAGGCTGGCCCGCCACTCCCATGACGGCGTCCAGAGCGGCCCTGGTGGGCCGAGACAACGAGCAGGAAGAGGCCGGGCGGTTGCTCGAAGAGGTCATGGCGGGCGAGCCGCGCATGGCCTTCGTAGTGGGCGAGCCGGGCATCGGAAAGACCTCACTGCTCGATGAGCTGGCGGGTCAGGCCGAGCAGCGCGGGTGCCTCGCGCTGCGCGGCAGCGCGGCGGAGTTCGAGCAGGAGTTGCCCTTCGGGCTCATCGTGGATGCGCTCGACGAGTACCTCGGGTCGCTCGAGCCGCGCGCGTTCAGCCGCCTGACCTCGGAGGACGTGTCGGAGATCGCGGGCGTGTTCCCCGCCCTTCGCTCGCTCGAGCAGGCGTCCCCCGGCCCCACCACCGCGGCCGAGCGCTTCCGCGCGCACCACGCGGTGCGCGACCTGATCGAGCGCCTGGCCGGACCGCAGCCCCTGGTTCTCGTGCTCGAGGACCTGCACTGGGCCGACGGCGCCTCCATCGAGCTCGTGTCCCACCTCCTGCGGCGTCCGCCGCAGGCGCCGGTGCTGGTGGCAGGCTCGTTTCGCACGGGCCAGGCCGACCGTGGGCTGGAGAGCGCCATCGCGGCGGCCGGCGTCAATGGCGACTCGGTGCGCCGGCTCGACCTCGGCCCATTGGCTCCCTCCGCGGCCGGTGAGCTGGTCGACGCCGCGGGCGCTGCCGAGCTCGAGCAGCTCTACCGAGCCAGCGGCGGCAACCCCTTCTACCTGCTCCAGCTCGCGCGAGGGGGAGGCGGGGACCACGGGACTCGCCGCGGCGGCGAGGTCCCGCCGGCCGTGGTGGCGGCGATCGTGGCCGAGCTCGACGGGCTGAGCGCTACCGCTCGCCGCTTCGCCGAGGCCGCGGCGGTGGCCGGCGATCCGTTCGAGCTCGACCTGGCCGTGGCCACCGCGGGCGTGGACGATGACGGTGCCCTCGCCGCGATCGACGAGCTGGCCGCGCGCGATCTCGTGCGCGCCGGCGAGGTGCCGCGGCGCTTTGGCTTTCGTCACCCGCTCGTGCGCAGCGCGGTGTATGAGTCGACCGCGGCGGGGGCGCGACTCGCTGCGCACGGACGCGCGGCGAGAGCCCTCGCCGAGCGAGGCGCGCCGGCCTCGGCGCGCGCCCACCACGTCGCTCAGTCGGCTTCCCACGGAGACCTCGATGCGGTGGCCGTTCTGCGCGAAGCGGGGGAAGGGGCCGCCCAGCGGGCACCGGCAAGCGCGGCGCAGTGGTTCGAGATAGCGCTCGGCCTGCTGCCCGCCTCCGCGCCCGCCGGCGAACGGGTGGAGCTGCTGATGGCGCTGGCCGGGGCCAAGGCGGCCACGGGCCGCTTCGAGGAGGCCCGCGGGGCGTTGCTCGAGAGCATCGAGCTCACGCCCGGCGATTCGGAGGCGCTGCGGATCACCCTCATCGGAGCGTGCGCGGGAGTCGAGCAGTTGCTCGGCCACCACCGCGAGGCGCATGACCGGCTCACCACGGCGCTCGACCTGTTGCCCGAGGCCACGTCCGTGCAGGCCGTCGAGCTGCTCCTGCATCTGGCCACGGGGCACTTCTACCGCCAGGACTACCCGGCCATGGGGAACGCGGCCGAGCGCGCCCTTGGCGCTGCAGAAGCCCTCGGCGACACGCCCCTGATCGCCGCGAGCACGGCGGCCGTGACCGGCGCACTCGCGTTCACGGGCGGCCAGCCCGAGGCTGAGCCGCGCTGCGACGAGGCCGCGGCGCTGGTCGACGCGATGTCCGACGAGGAGCTGGCCCTGCGGCTCGACTCGCTGGCCAACCTCTCAGCCGCCGAGCTCTACCTCGACCGCTTCGCCGACGCCGGCCGCCACGCCGAACGCGGGCTGGTCGTTGCGCGCGCCACCGGGCAGACCGAGATCTCGCCCTTCCTAATTCCGGTCCTCGGCACCGTCCTGCAGATGTTGGGGAGCCTCGACGAGGCGGTGCGGGTGCTCGACGGGGCGTCCGAGGCGGCGCGCCTGTCCGGCAACATTCAGGCGCTGGCTTGGAATCTGCTCAATCACGCCAACGCCTCGGCGTACGTGGGTGACCTCGACACCGCGGCCAGGGTGGCGCAGGAGAGCGTCGACATCACCCGCGATCTGGACCACAGCCTCGTGTCCACCTACGCGGGCGCCAACCAGTGCTTCGTGCTCAACGCGCTCGGCGAGCACGAGCGGGCGATCGCGGCCGTGACCGAGAGCGCGGGCGGCGAGGACCTGCCGCTCATACCCGGTGGCTGGCGGGCCAACTACTTCGAGGCGGTCACGCGCAGCCGCGTGGCGCTGGGAGACAGCGAGGGAGCCCAGCGCGCGGCGGCGGGCGCCGCCGAGGTGGCCGAGCGAACTGGCACGACCTTCTCTCAAGCCATGGCCGCGCGAGCCGCCGCCGCCGTCGCCCTCGATGCGGGCGACCCGCAGCGCGGCGCCGAGCAGGCCCTGCTCGCGGCGGGCCACTGCGACACCGTCGAATCCCGAGTGGAGGCCTCCATCTCCCGCACCCTCGCCGGCCGCGCTCTCGGCGCCGCCGGGCGCCAGGACGAGGCCATCGCCGTGCTCGAGCGGGCCGCCGGTGAGCTCGAGGGCTACGGCGCCGTGCGCCACCGCCAGGCGGCCGAGCAGGAGTTGCGCAAGCTCGGGCGCCGTGTCCACCGGCGCTCCGGCCCGGGGAAGGCGGACGGCGCGTTGCTCGAGGCGCTCACCGCGCGCGAGGCCGAGATCGCCGCACTGGTCACAGACCGCCGCACCAACCCGGAGATCGCGACCGAGCTCTTCCTGAGCGTCAAGACCATCGAAACGCACATGCGCAATATCTTCCGCAAGCTCGACGTGAGCTCGCGGGTGGAGGTGGCGCGGGTGATGGAGCGTGAGCGCGACTGATCTATAGGCGGCCGGTTGCGATGCGGCGTGCGGCGATCTTCTCCGCCGCCTCACGCGTGCCGGCGGCAACGGTGAGCGTGCGATCGCCGATGGTGACTGTCCAGAAGCGGGGGGCCATCAGTTTCTCCTTTAACCGACCTGCGGCCCGGCCAGCTGGGCTCGCAGCGTCGCGATCTCGGTCACTGCGGCTCCGACATAAGCGGAGCGCGTGACTGCGATCTCTTGGTCGAGGTCGGCCATGTAGGCGGAGTTGGCTGACAGCCCCTCGATCGAGGCCAGGGCCCGCTCCGCCGTGAGGTCTTGGAGGTGGATTTGCATCTCGATAGCGGACATGGCGCCATGGTGGACTTGCGGCGCCGGGATCTCATCGGGTAGGAACCCTGAACCAGGCCGCACGGCACCCTGAGATTGAGTGTCCGCTCAGGCGTTGACCGGCGAGACGAGCGTTGCGCGGCGCGCCACCAGCACCGTGCCGCCCACCAGGCCCACCCCGACCGCCACGAGCACGCCCGTGATCCACGAGCCGGCCTCGATCACCGCGCCCGCGGTAGCGGCGCCGAGCGCCACCCCGGCCACGAGCGCGGTCAGCGGCCAGGTGAACGCCTCCGTCGAGGTACCCGCCAGGGCCACTCGGTCGACCAATTGGTTGCGGGAGGCGATCAGCGGCGCGATCGGGAGGCCCGCGAGCATCGCGAGTGGCGCCATGGTGGCGGGGGAGGAGGCCAGCATGAGCGGGGCGATCGCCAGCGGCAGCAGCCAGGCCAGCCGCAGGTGGGCCGCGAGCAGGGGCACCCGGCTTCCGAGAGCACCCCAGGCCAGTCCGGCCACGCCGCTGGCGCATGACCAGACCGCCAAGAGCACGCCGGCCAGCTCCGCGGCGCCCTCGTCGGCGCTGTAGGCGGGCAGCACCACCTCGATCGTGCCGAGCGTGAAGCCGACCGGCAGGCTCGCGAGCACCAGCGTGCGCAGGCCCGGGGCGGCCAGGGCGCCCAGGCCGAGCGCTCGCTCGCCCTCCGCGGTGGGTTCGGGGCCGGGCCGCCCGCGCAGCCCGCCGAGCAACAGCAGGACCCCTCCGAGCGCGCACGCGGCCGAGACGATCAGCGCGTACTGCGCCCCGACCGTGGCCACCACCGCGGTGGTGAGCAGCGGCCCGACCACGAAGATCAGCTCGATCATCACCGAGTCGAGCGCGAACGCGCCCGGGATCAGCTCCGGCTTGCCGGCGAGGAGGAAGGGCCAGCGCGAGCGCAGCACCGAGGAGACCGGCGGTGTGGCCGCACCCGCGAGCAGCGATCCCGCGGCCAAGAGGACCGTGCCGGCTCCGGCCTCGCCCGCGCCCAGTACCGCGAGCAGGCCGGCGGCGTGAACCACGGCCAGGGGGAACAGCATGTGCACGCCGCGCCGGTCGATCACGCGGCCCTGCAGCGGCGCGCCGGCCGCGCTGCCGAGGGCCAGGGCGCCCGCGCACAGGCCCGCCGACGCGAACGAGCCCGTCACGTCGCGCACGAAGAGCAGGATCGCGAGGCCGCTGATCCCGATCGGCATGCGCCCGATCAGCGTGGCGAACACGATGATCGCCACGCCGGGAGTTCGCAGGATGCGTGCGTAGACGCCCACCCCCGGAGGATAGGTCCGCCCGCACGGGCCCCCGCCTAACATGCGTCGGCGTGGAACCGGACGCCGTCGAGATCCGCGTGGTGGGTTGCCTGGTGGAGAAGCAGCGCACCACGCCCGACCAGTATCCGCTCACGCTCAACTCGCTCCGCCTGGCCTGCAACCAGTCCACCAATCGCGACCCGGTCGTCGACTACGACGACGCCGCGATCCGGTCCGCGATAGATCGGCTCACCCGCCGCAAATGGGCCACGCTGGCCAGCTGGTCCACCGCTCGTTCGGTCAAGTACAAGCATCTGCTCGGTCAGGCGCTGGATCTCGACGCCGCCGAGCTCGCCCTCATGACCGTGCTGATGCTGCGCGGAGCGCAGACCCCAGGGGAGCTGCGCCAGCGCGTGGAGCGGATGCATCGCTTCGCTTCCAACGAGGAGCTCGAGCAAGCCCTCGAGCAGTTGCTCGAGCGCGGCCTGTGCACACGGCTCGCTCGCCGCCCCGGCGAGCGCGGACAGCGCTACCGGCACCTGTTGTCGAGCGGCGAGGACGAGCCGGCCGCGGAGGCAGCGTTCGAGCCCGCGCCCGCCCCGGCGGCGAGCAACGACGGTGTCGATGCCCGGCTCTCGGTGCTGGAGACCGAGGTGGCCGGCCTGCGGGCCGAGCTCGCCCGCCTGCGCGAAGAGCTGGGCGCATGACCCAGTCGCGACCCGGCATCCTGGCGCGCGGCCCCTGGGCGGCAGAGCAGGTCGAGGCGCGCTGGCTCGATGAGCCCTACCGGCCGCCGGACGACGTGACCCGCCGCGCCGACGCGGCCGTGGAGGGCCTGCGCGAGCGCGGCTCGCCGGCCCACGACGGCATGGCCGGCCGGCTCGCGGGCTGGCGGGCCGACGCCGGCCGTCTTAGCCTGGAGCTTCAGCCCTCACGCTGGGCGCTCCGCCTGCTGGACGGCGACGCCTGCGAGAGCCTGACCGCCCTATGCGTGGTGCGCAGCACCGACGGCCGCTGGCTGGCCGGGCGCCGCGCGAGCTGGGTCTCGACCTGGGCCGGGCGCTGGGCGCTCGGGGCCGGCGGCGCGGTCGACCTGGGCGAGAGCCCGGCGCTGACCCTGTCCCGCGAGCTCGCCGAGGAGTGGAGGCTCGTGCCCGAGCACCTGAGCGTTGAGGCGCTGGTCACCCTTCCCAACGGCGTGACCATGGTGGTGGGGCAGGCCACGGTGGCGGACGACTCGGCGCCCGTGCCCGACGCGGAGCACGACGAATGGGCCTGGTGGCCCGCCGACGTGGAATCGTGGCCCGAGGAGGCCGGTGAGCTGGTGCGGATGGGGCGCCTGCTCGGCGCTCAGGCGCCGGCCACGCCCACCGGGCAGGACACGCCGGTGCCGCCCAAGCCGCAGTAGCCGTTCGGCACCTTGGCCAGGTACTGCTGGTGGTAGTCCTCGGCGTAGAAGAACTCGGGGGCGTCGAGTATCTCCGTGGTGATCTCGCCGTAACCGGCGGCGCTCAGCCGCTCCGCGTAGGCCTTCTCCGACGTCTCGGCCGCCTCGCGCTGAGCTTCGGAGGTCACGTAGATGCCGGAGCGGTACTGCGTGCCCCGATCGTTGCCCTGGCGCATGCCCTGGGTGGGATTGTGGCCCTCCCAGAAGAGGCGCAGCACCTCGTCGAAGGAGATCTCCGCGGGGCGGAACACCACCAGCACCACCTCGTTGTGGCCGGTACGCCCGCTGCACACCTCCTCGTAGGTGGGGTTCGGCGTGGAGCCGGCCGCGTAGCCCACCGCGGTGGTGAACACGCCGGGCGCCGTCCAGAACGCCTTCTCGGCGCCCCAGAAGCAGCCCATCCCCACGATCACCTGCTCGGTGTCCTCGGGGAAGGGCGGCTCGAGCGGCGTGCCGAGCACGAAGTGGGTCTCGGGCACGGGGAAGGGACGCGTGTCGCGGCCCGGAAGGGCGTCGGCGGCGTCGGGCATCTCGGTCTTGTTGCGAAAGAGGAAGCTCACCTCATCGAGGATAGCCCGAAGGGATTACGGTTCACGGAATGAGCCTCGTCACCGAAATGGAGCTGCCGGAGCTCGACTACCTCGGCCCCGAGCTCAAGGGCGACCGCTTCCACGAGGTGATGGCGGAGCTGGCCGAGCGCTCGTGGCTGGCGACGTCGCCGATCGGCTTCTTCGTGCTCGACCGCGAGGCCGCCGCCTTCTTCCTGCGCACGCGCTCGGCCACCTTCCCGGGGATGAAGATCGCCGAGATGTTCCAGGTGCGCGAGGGCCCGCTGCTGGAGGAGATGCGCCGCAACATCCTGCACGTGAACGGCGACCAGCACCGGCGCCTGCGCAACCTCGTCAACCCGGCGTTCACGCCGCGCTCGGCCGATCGCTGGCGCCCGGCCATGCGCGAGTTCCTGGCGCGCCTGTGGGAGCCGCTGGCGGGGCAGAGCGGCTGCGACTTCGTCGAGGCGTTCGCGAAGCCCTATCCGTCGCTGACCATCGCCACGGTGATGGGCGCGCCGCTCGATGACGCGCCGAAGCTGCACGAGTGGTCGAACCTGATCCAGCGCCAGTTCGACCCGCACAGCCTGATGAACGAGATCGACGCGATCGAGCGGGCCTGCGCGGAGTTCTACGAGTGGGCGGGGGCGCTGATCGAGCGCCGCCGCCACGATCCGGCCGACGACCTGATCTCCACTCTCATCGCCGCCGAGGAGCAGGGCGACCGCCTCTCCGACGTCGAGTGCATGAACCTCGTGCTCAACGTGCTGGTGGGCGGGGTGGACACCACCCAGTCTCAGCTGGCCCACGGCATCCGCCTCTTCGCGCGCGATCCCGACGGATGGGAGCTGCTCGCGCGCGAGCCCGAGCGCGCCCCGGCCGCGGTCGAGGAGCTGCTGCGCTACGAGCCGATCACTCCGTTCACCGCGCGCCTGCTCCACGAGGAGGTCGAGTACCGCGACGTGATCTTTCCCGAGGGCACGGTCGTGATGGTGTGCTCTTTCACCGCCAACCGCGACGGCGTGGAGGGCGAGCCCGGCGCCTTCGACATCGAGGCCGACCGCGGCGCCGCCAAGCCGCTGACCTTCGGAGCCGGCATCCACTACTGCCTCGGCGCCAACCTCGCCCGCGCCGAGCTGCAGGAGGCGCTCGCCTTTCTGCCCTCGCGCATGCCCGGCCTGGAGCTGGACGGCGAGCCCGAGCTGGGCTCGGTGCACGGGATCTACGGGCTGGAGCGGCTGCCAGTCCGGTGGAAGGGCTAGCGGGCACGCGCGAGCGCATCGGCCAGGTGCCGGTACTCCTCCACGCGCACGATCTTGCCTCCTTGGACCTGCACCGCGTAGGTCTCGCTGACCTCGACGGTGATACCGCTGGTCCGGCCGCGCATGCGCGCTCGCCAGGGCACGACCACCCAGTCGCCGCGGTCGATGAAGTCCTCGAAGTCCACGACACCGTCGAATCGGCCCTCCCACAGATCCTCGAGCGACTCGACGAACCGATGCAGGCCCGTGATGCCGCGATAGGTCTGCTGGTCGGGCTCGTCCGCCGCGGTGCGCCACTCGACAGCCGCATCGTGGGTCTCGAACGCCGTTGCGAAGTCCCCGCGGGCGAAGGCCTCGAGGCTGCGGCGCGCTATGTCGACGGTCTCTCGGGACATGTCCTGAGGTTGGCGACGGTATCGTCGCGAGCGTGGAACACGGCATAGCCCAGTTCTCCACCGACTACTCGATCGAGCCGGGGCGGCTGGCCCGGCTGGTGGAGGAGCGCGGGTTCGAGTCGCTGTGGTTCACCGAGCACACGCACATCCCTGTGAGCCGCGAGACGCCGCGCCCCGGCGGCGGCGAGCTGCCGCCCGAGTACAGCCACGCCAACGATCCGTTCGTCGCGCTCTCCTTTGCGGCGGCGGCAACCGAGCACATCAAGATCGGCACCGGCGTGTGCCTGGTGATCGAGCACGACCCGATCGTGCTCGCCAAGGTGGTGGCCTCGCTCGACCGCCTGTCGGGCGGACGCTTCCAGTTCGGCGTCGGGGCGGGTTGGAACCGTGAGGAGATGGCCAACCACGGCACCGATCCCGGCCGGCGCTTCTCAGTGCTGCGCGAGCGCGTGGAGGCCATGAAGGCCATCTGGACCACCGACGAGGCCGAGTACCACGGCGAGCACGTCGACTTCGATCCGATCTGGTCGTGGCCCAAGCCGCTGCAGCAGCCCCACCCGCCGATCCTGGTGGGAGGCGGGGGCGAGAAGGTGATCGACCGCGTGCTTCGCTTCGGCGACGAGTGGATACCCAACCGCGTGGAGAGCGTCGAGGTGCTGAAGGAGCGGATCGACGAGCTGCGCGACCGGGCCGGGCGCCGCGTTCCCGTGTCGTTCTTCTCGGCCGAGCCCAAGGCCGCCGCGGTCGAGCGGCTGGCCTGGGCGGGCGTGGATCGCGTGATCTTCTACGTGCCTCCCGACGCCACGGCCGATTCGGTCGAGGGGCTTCTCGACGAGTACGCGGCGCTGCGCTGATGGGGCGCCTGGACGAGCTCGACCTGAGCCTCAAGCTCTCGAAGTCCGACGAGGCCGAGCGCTTGGAAGCGGGCTGGGAGCGTCTCGAGGTGCTGCGCCTTGCCCTGGGCGGCAAGCTCGAGGGCTACGACAATGGGCCACCGGTCTGCATCCTTTTCGAGGGCTGGGACGCCTCGGGTAAGGGCGGCGCGATCAAGCGGCTGGTGCGCCCGTTCGACCTGCGGCACGTGCGCGTCGCGCAGTTCGCCGCGCCCACGCCCGACGAGCTGCGCCACCACTACCTCTGGCGCTTCTGGCCGGTGCTCCCCGGCGAGGGAGGGATGACGGTGCTCGACCGCTCCTGGTACGGGCGGGTGCTCGTCGAGCGCGTCGAGGGCTTCGCCACCGAGGAGGAGTGGCGCCGGGCCTACGGCGAGATCGTCGAGCTCGAGCGCCAGCTCGCCGACAGCGGGATGGTGCTGATCAAGTTCTACATGCACATCTCCAGCGAGGAGCAGCTCGAGCGCTTCGAGAAGCGCCGCGACGATCCGGTCAAGGCATGGAAGCTGACCGACGACGACTGGCACAACCGCGCGCTGCGCCCGCAGTACACCGAGGCGGTGGAGGAGATGCTCGACCACACCGACCACGAGCCGGTGCCCTGGCATTTGATCGAGGCCGATTCCAAGCGCTACGCGCGCGTGAAGGTGGTGGAGACCACCGTCGATCGGATCGAGGCCGGAATGAGCGCCGCGGGAATCGAGCTGCCGCCCGGCTAACCGGCGAACAGCGTGAGGTCGGGCTCGCGCTCCCCGCGCAGCACCGAGAGGTCGATCTCAACGCAGGCGATCCCGCGCGACTCGGCCAGCACCCGCGCCTGCGGCTTGATCAGCTGGGCGGCGAGCACCCCGCGACAGCGCCCCATGCCGGGCTCGGCGCAGATTCGTGCGAGGTAGCGGGTGAGCTGCTCGACCGCGTCGATCGTGCCCACCCGCTTGATCTCCACGGCCACGAACTCGTCCTCTTCGTCGCGGCACATCAGGTCGACGGGCCCGATGTCGGTGGGCCACTCGCGCCGGATCAGGCGCAGGCCCTCGGGCGGCGCGCCGGCCAGAAGCTCCTGCAGCTCACGCTCGACGCCCTCCTTCTCCAGGGCGGCCGCCTCGCCCATGTCGTGCGTGACGTCCGAGATCACCTCTGCTATCCGGATCTCCAGCCGGTCCTCGGTGGCGCCGGCCCGCTTGCGCACGACCATCAGGTCCTCGGACTCCTCGATCACCGTGGGCGGGGTCATCCAGTTCTGCGGTTTGAACCCGCCGGTGTCGGCGTGGACCATCACCGAGCCGTCGGACTTGACCATCAGCAGCCGCAGTGCCTCGGGCAGAAGGGCGGTCAGGCGGCCGGTGTAGCGGACCTCGCAGCGGGCGACGATCAGGCGCACCGCGCCACCGTAACCCTAGGCTCGGCTAGCGCCGCCGTTTCCTGATCAGAAGGCTCCCCACGCCCAGAGCGGCCAGGGCGGCCGCGACCAGCGTCGGGCGGGCCCTCAGGCGGCGATACTCGCCCTTCACCTCGGGCCACAACATGTCGTCGACCAGCTCGGCGGCGCCCTCGGGGGTGGCCGCGATCTCGGACACGAGGATCGGCTCGGAGAAAGCAACCTGGACCCGGCGCGGCTTGGGCACCGGGCCGAGGAAGAGCTTCTCGGTGCCGGTGATCGCGGCGGGCACCAGCGGGGTACCGGTTTCCAGAGCCAGCCGGCCCGCGCCGCGGCGCGGGTGGCCGAGCTCCTCGGGGTCGCGTATGCGCGTGCCCTCGGGGAACAACGCCAGCAGGCCGCCCTGCCGGAGGATCACGCGGGCCGTTTCCAGGGCCTCGTCGTCCGATTGACCCCGGCGTACCGGGAAGGCGCCGAGGCGCACGAGCAGCCTTCCGTAGCGCGCTTCGACCAGCTCGCTCTTGGCCATGAAGCGCAGCCGCCGGGGAGTGCACACGGCTATGAAGAAGGAGTCGAGAAAGCTCTTGTGGTTGGGAGCGACGATGGCCGCGCCGCTCGGGGGGATGTGACCGGCGCCGGACACGTGCATGCGAAACCAGATCCGAAGCAGCGGCGCCAGAAATCCCCTCACCAAGGCGTAGAGCGGCTTCGACACACCCTTCTCGCGCGCGAGGCGGTGGGCCTCTTCGTTGGTCACCACGGCCACGCTATAGGCGTTTTCGGTCGCTCATGGCGGGTATCAGAAGGACAGCATGAGCATTTTCGACAAGATCACGGGCCGGGCCAAGAAGGCCGCCGGCGACATCACAGGCGACGGCTCGATGCGAGCCGAAGGACGCCGCGAGGAGCGCAAGGGCGAGGAGAAGGAGAAGCTCGCCGAGGCACAGGACAGGGTCGAGGAGAAGTCAGCGGATGTGGCCGACCTCGAGCGACGCACCTGACCCGCTTCTCGGTCAAGCCACCGTTTCGGGACGGGCGCCGCGCGGCGCCCGTTTCGCGTTTACGGAGCGGGTAACCTCGGGCACCCGCTAACGAGATCGTGCCCGAAGAACGCGCTCCCCACGTTGTCTACCGCGCGGTCCTGCTGGCCGCCGGCCTGCTGTTGTTCGGCCTGCTCTTCCGCCAGCTGGTCACGCTGCTGCTGGCGATCCTCATCACGGTGATCGTGGCCATTCCGCTGGCCGCGGCGGCCTCGCGGCTCGAGCGGCGGGGCCTGCCGAGGGCGCTGGGCGCGCTCGGAGCCCTCCTCGGCGCGCTGCTCGTGGTGGGGCTGCTGGTCTACCTGCTGATCCCGCCGCTGGTCAGCCAGGCGGACGAGTTCATCGCCGACGTCCCGCGGATCATCGGCGACCTCGAGGGCGTCTATGCGGACGTGGCCGGCGAGGACCCGGGCCAGGTGGGCGATCGCATCCAGGAGTTCGTCGACCGCTGGACCGAGAACCCCGAGCGCCTGATCGGCCCGATCACCTCGATCGGCCTCAACGTCGCCGGCGTGCTCGCGGCACTCGTGCTCATCCTGATCACCGCCTACTACATGGCGCTGCGTCCGGGGCCGCTCGTGGACGGCCTGGTGAGCCTGTTCCCGCCGCGCCGGCGCGACCACATCCGCCATGTGCTCGACCGGCTGCGCACCTCGTGGATCGGCTGGATGGAGGGCGTGGGGATCGACATGCTCGTGACCTTCGTCCTGCTCTACATCGGCCTCACGGTGATCGGCCTCGACTTCGCGATCTTCTTCGCGGTGCTGTCGGCCGTGCTGGTGGTGGTGCCCTACTTCGGCGCCATCGCGGGCGGCATCCCGCCGGTTCTGTACGCGCTCACCGATTCGCCGGGCAAGGCTCTGCTCACGCTTGCGGTCTACATTCTCGTGCAGCAGCTCGAGAGCAACGTGACCATCCCCGTGGTCATGGCCAAGCGCACCCGCATGCATCCCGCGCTGATCGCGATCGGAGTGGTGGTGGTGGGCCAGCTGTTCGGCTTCGTCGGCCTGTTCGTGGCGGTGCCGATCCTCTCGCTGATCGTGATCGCGGTCGAAGAGTTCTGGGTCAAGCCGATCGAGACGTCGGAAGCACGGCACAAACGGCCGGACATCGTGATCTCAAGCCAGCTTGGTGATGGCGATGACCGCGCCGATCAACACGAAGATGACGATGAGGACCTGAACGACGAGCCAAAACCGGGGGATCTGCACAGGCGGCGTGCTACTGGGTGAGGCGGCTGGTGGGCAAGGGCCACGAATCGTAGTATCCGGCCCATGTACGACTCCATGGTCGTTGGCACCGACGGCTCCGGCACCGCGAAGGAAGCGGTGCGCCAAGCCGCCGAGCTCGCGGGGCGGATCGGGGCGAAGATCCATCTGGTGAGCGCCTACGAGCCGGTCCCCGAGGCCCGGCTGCGCGAGGAGCGCCACGGCGCGCCCGGGGACATGGAGTGGATGATCAACCCGCGCGAGGACGTGAGCTCGACCCTCGAGGACGCTGCGAAGTCGATCCGCGAGGACGGAGTCGAGGTCATCGTTCACGCGCGCGAAGGAGATCCCGCCGACGCCATCCTCGACGTGGCCGAGGAGCAGGGCGCCGACCTGATCGTGGTGGGCAATAAGGGGATGACCGGCGCCAAGCGGTTCCTGCTCGGGTCGGTGCCCAACAAGGTCTCCCATCACGCTCCTTGCAGCGTGATGATCATCCGAACGACCTAGCTAGCGCAGCGCCTGCGCGCCGTTCACGAGTCCCCACCCGTAACGCGCGTCGAAACCCGGCGCGCCCAGGTCGCGCGCCGTGGCCTGGAGGTGCTGCTGCACAGCAGCCGGCGACGGGTCGGGCCCCAGCCGTCCCGACGCGATCAGCAGTGCCGCGACAGCGGCCACGTGGGGGCTGGCCATCGAGGTGCCGTCGTAGCGGCGAACGAGCGTGAAGCGGGTTGGTCGCCGGCGCGTGAAGGTCTGCTGAAAGATCGACAGGCCGCCCTCGCCGGGCCGGCACAGAGGCGCCTCGGCCTCGGATCGCGGGTCGTCGTCGTTGCCGCCGCCCGGAGCCGTGAGGTCGAGGTCGCTGCCCCGGTTGGAGTACCAGGCCAGGCACCCGTGCGCGGTGGTGGCTCCGACCGCGATCACCTCCGCGGCGCGCGCGGGGTAGGCCACGCGGCCGCCGCCGAGCTCGTTGTTGCCCGCGGCCCCCACCATCACCACGCCGCGCCGGTGAGCGAAGCGGATCGCGTCGAGGATCCCCGGGATCTGGGAGGCGACCACGTAGTCGTCGAACTCCACGCTCAGGTTGATCACGTCGGCACCGTGCGTGGCCGCGTAGCGGATCGCCCGGGCGATGGCCACGGAGTCTCCGAAGCCGTAGCTGTCGAGCACCCGCAGGGGCATGATCTTCGCGTTGTAGGCGATGCCGGCCACGCCCTGGCCGTTGTTGGTCGCCTGGGCGATCGTCCCGGCCACGTGCGTTCCGTGGCCGAACGTGTCGTTGGGGTGGCGGTCATCGTCGATGAAGTCGTAGCCCCCAACGAAGGTGGAACGGCGCAGGTCGGGAGCGCGGCGGTGCCGGCCGTAGTCCTCGTAGGCCACACCGCTGTCGAGAACGGCCACCACCGCGCCGAGGCCGCCGGGGTGGCCGCTCGCCTCGGCCAGCGCCCAGGCGTCGGGCATGCCCACGCCGTACTCCTCGAACAGGTTCCACTGCAGGCCCACGCCGGGGTCGTTGGGGATGAACGAGGCGGCGTGCGCAAGAAGGTTCGGAGCGGCGTAGGCCACGTCGGGGCGGCCGCGCAGCTCCGCGACGGTCTGGGTCACCGTGTCGCCGTCCTCGATCTCCAGCTGCTGGGGCGATCGGCCCTCGCGGTACTTGACGACCACCTCACCCGGCACGTAGTCCGCCGCCCCGGCGGGCCCGGCGAGCAAGAGGAGCGCCAGGAGCGCGAGGAGGAGAGAGAGCGGGCGCACGGTGCAACCATGTCTTTCATCGGCGCGCCGACGAAAAACTTTCGCCCATGAGCTTCTTTCCGCGCGATGAGTACTACATGCGTCTAGCTCTGCGCGAGGCCGAGCGGACGCTGGAGCACGGCGACGTGCCGATCGGGTGCACCGTGGTGCTCGAGGGCGAGGTGATCGCGGCCGCGCGAAACGAGCGCGAGCTGCGCGGCGACCCCACCGCGCACGCCGAGATCCTGGCGCTACGCGAGGCGGCTCGGCACGTCGGCGGCTGGCGGCTGCTCGACACCGTGCTGTACGTAACCCTCGAGCCCTGCGCCATGTGCGCCGGGGCGATAGTGCTGGCCCGCGTTCCGCGCGTGGTCTACGCCGCTCCGGACCCCAAGGCCGGGGCCGCGGGAAGCGTGATGGACGTGCTCGGCCGGCCCGAGCTCAATCACCGGCCCGTGGTGGCCGGTGGCCTGTTGGCCGAGGACGGGGCTGCGCTGCTGCGGACGTTCTTTGCCTCGCGACGCGGCTGAGCGTCAGGGGCTGGCGGGCTGGACGACTTAAGCCCCTAACGTCCCGATAACTCGTCCAACCCCTCGGCTAACGCGGGTCCTGAACCGCCTGGTGCGCGTCGCTCCCTGGCCCACGACGGGCGCACCCGCCTGTGGGTCATCGTCGCGACCAACGGCGCGCACAATGTCCGCGGCGTGATCACTCGCCGCGTCACGCTGACGCGCCAGTGAGACGCGTCGGCGCCCAAGCGCGTCTAGGATTGAACGCCTCGGAGGGGTGCCGGAGCGGTTGAACGGGGCGGTCTCGAAAACCGTTGTGCGTCTTTCGGCGCACCGAGGGTTCGAATCCCTCCCCCTCCGTTTGCAACGGCGGGGGCCTGCAGCTGCTCTCGAGATGGCGGTGTGCTTAGTCACCTCTGCTCTCGGTGTCCTCGCCGCCCGCGTCCTCGTTGCACTCGATCTGTGGGGATTCCTCGCCCGAGAAGGCCATCAGGTCGAGGTGGGCGGGGTGGAGGCCGCGCATGTCGAACGACAGGGCCGAGCGCTGCGTGCGGGATCGGCGGCGGTTCTGGTAGACGAAGCCCGGGCGCGACCGTGCCCCGACCGTGTACATGCATTCGTCGAACTGGGTGATCTCCGCGACCGGCTCGCCGAGGTCCTCCACGTCCTCCTCGAGCTCCTCGAGACGCTCACCGAACTCACCCTCGCCGGCCGACTGGCCAGCGACCGCCGCGCTCGCCCGCGCGCGCTGCCGGGGCAAAAGCCTGATGCCGTTCTCGCCGGGTTCGGTGTCGCACTCGCGGCGGCCGAAGGGCCGATCGGGGCCGACGAAGGCGGCGAGGGTGTAGTCGGGGTCGTCCCATTCGCTCGTGTCGAAGTCGATCGCGGCGCCATGGCGGAGCCTCGATTCCGGACTCGGCTTGCGCAGGTAGCCCAGGTTCTGGTCGTCGTCGCCGGCCTCGGTCACCGGCAGCCATGTCACGCAGGACTCCCAGCGGTCGAAGCGCTCGGTGCGACGATCGACGTGGGCGGCGGTTCGCTCGAGAGCGCCCAGCCGGCTTGCCGGGCTGCCCGCCTCGGCGGCGGCTCGCACGGCCGAGACTCTGGCGTCCTCGCCGGTTCCGTTGGGCTCCGGCGCCGCGCTCAGGCAGCGTCTGCTGCGTGACACACGCAGGAACCGCAGGTCGGGCTGTCCGGCACCGCGGTGGAGTACGAGCGCGGTACGGGTGTCGATGCCGGTACCGTCGCGCTCGTCGTAGCGAAAGCCCCAGCGGTGGCGGATGTCGCCGACCTGATCGACGCGCAGCTGGGTGGTGCAGCTCAGAAGCTCGTCCAGGCGATGCGACAGCCGATCCAGTCGGCCCACCTGCCTGGCGAGCGTGTCCAGGCGACCGCGGACCGAGCGCGCCGGCCGAGCGAGTGGCTCGCCGGAGGGCGGCTGCCAGCTTGGCCCCGCCGCTGGCTTGGATTGGGCGCGCGAGCCTCGATGACCTGCCACTGCCGCCGATGGGCGCGCCCCCGCAGGCGGCGCCGCCCGCGCTGCCGCCGGTGGCGGGCCCGACTGCACGGCCCCGATGTCACAGGGCAGTCCGCGGTCCCGTGGAGCTCCGCGTGCGTCGTGCGCGAGGATCGAGCCCCAGTTGACGTAGGGGGCGAGGAGCTGTCCGGCGGGCAGGCGACGTGGGAGGCGGGGGACGCAGGCGCCGCTCGGGATGCGCGCGCGCACAGGGCTGCCGTCGGACGGGGTCAGCACGAACCCTCTGGGGTCGTCCTCCAGCTGCGCGAGCTTCGGATCGGTGCCGAAGACGTCGGTGGCGTGCGTGAGCTCGCAGCTCTGGTCCGTGAGGAAGTTGTAGCCCTCAGAGCGCGCGTCGCCGACCCGGCAGGTGCGCCGCGTGGGCCGGGCGTCGCCGATGCGCCCGCTGAAGTCCGCCGGGCCGAGGATGGAGCCGAACGCGCGCAGCGTGCCGGCCGTGCCCAGGTTGGCGCCCACCGAGGCGACGTTGCCGGCTACGGTCGAGCCGAGCACCGTCGTGCGCCCCGCGGCCAGCGCGCCGCCGCCCTCGCCCTCTGCGTAGTTGTCGGTCACCGTCGAGTTCACGAGCGCGAGGTCGCCACGCGCCCACAGACCGCCCCCGGCGTGGGCAATGGCCAGATTGCGGGCCACGGTCGAGTTCACGATCAGGACATCCGCCTCACCCGACACCGCTCCCCCGCGGTCGTCGGCGCGGTTGCCGTTGAGCGTCGAGTCGAGCACGGCCACGTCGCCCTCCAGCGTGAAGATCGCGCCGCCCGGACCGTCGGCGTCGCTGCCGTCGATCAACGAGCGGATCACGGTCACGTCGCCGTCCTCATCGGCGTAGAGCGCCCCGCCGTCGCCGTCGGTGATGTTGCCGTCCACCTCGGAATCCACGACCAGGATGTCGCCGGTGGAGCCCACGGCCCCGCCAGATCCGTCAACCAGGTTGTTGCTCACTACCGAGTCATAGATCTGCACGCCGCCCCGCCGGGCGTAGACCCCGCCACCGTCGTCGTTGGCCAGATTCCCGCTGATGCGCGACCCGCGAACCGTGACGCGCCGCATCGAGAACAACCCTCCGCCGGGCTCCTCGGACAGGTTCTGGTCGACCACCCCGTCGACGAAGGTGAGCTCGCCGCGCGTGGTCAGCGCCGCCCCCGGCCCGTCCGAGCCGCCCCGGGTGAGCGTGACGCGGCGCAGCTCGAGGTAGCCGGTCCCGTCCTGGCGCAGCACACGCTTCTCGAAGCACGTCTGCCGGATCGTGTGACCGTGCCCGTTGAGCACCAGCGGATAGGGCGACTCTCGGATCGGATCGCCCGTCCGGCAATCTCTGAGGAAGACGTCGGCGTCCAGATCGATCCGCCGTCGCAACGGATCGCTCCAGGCGCGGCGCAGTTGCGTCTCGGTCGTGATCGCGCGGGAAGCGACCGCCGTGGCACCGGCACCCTGCGAGGAGTTGGCCGTTGCCGAGGCCGGCAGGGCGAGCGTGAAGGCCAACACAACCATCGCTGTCTTTCGAGGATGCCCTCTCGTGCGGCGCAAACTACTCCATCCAGGGTCTCCAGTGCGAGCAAAAGCGGCCTTGCGGACGCTTCGGCCACGCCCAGGTAGGGTCCGTGCAGGACGGCGAGACCGACGCCGCGTGACTTCGACCGAGGAGGGGACCCATGGGAAGTGGCCAACCTCAGGCGGTGCACGTCATCGGAGCGGGGCCGGTGGGTCTCATGCTGACGGCGTTGCTCCAGCCCATGGATGAGTTCTCGGTGGGTCTCTACGAGAAGCGACGCGACTACACGCGCACACGAATGGTGCGGCTCGCGCCGTACCTCGTGGCGGATTCAGTCGAGCTCTATCGAACGGATGCGATCGACGAAGACAGCATCGGTGCGATCTTCGATCCGGCGGAGCTCACCGATGCGCTCGCGTTCCGCAACTCGATTCCCGCGGACCTGATGGGGCTTCTGCGCGGCTGGGCGCTGGGGTTCTGCCCGCTCAACGCCATCGAGCGATCACTCAGCGATCTGATCGATTCGCGCAGGTCGAATGCGGTGCGGCGCAACGCGGCCGTCGTTACCGCGGAAGACGCGATGGCCATGCTCGAGCCCGGAGACATCCTGATCGACACCACGGGCCGCAATTCGCTCCTCCGGGATCACTTGACGCCGGAGTCCGAGCGGCAGGATGACGGCGCGAACACGCTCAAGATCCGGCTGGAGTACGCGCTCGTCATCACCTTCCTCTACGGCCAGACCTACGACTGCAACGAGTACTGCAAGTACTACAAGAACATCGAGAACGCGCACTACAAGTTCATCCCCATGGTCCAGCGGACGCACTCGGACGGCGGCGTCAGCCATGTGACGGGCATCGTCAACATCACCGCCGAGGAATACGAGGCGATGCCGCCCCGATTCGACGGTGAGTGGCTTCGCAGCAACTTTCCCGGCGTTGCCGAGTCGACGGACCGTTTTATCGACAAGATCAAGGAGGAAACCAAGGGCGAGATAGTCGGCGACCTCGATGTCGTCCGGATACCGCTCGATCTCTACCGGGCTCGCAACGCGACGGGCCGCCGGTGGCGAACGGCGGACCCCATCGACCACCCCTTCGTCCACTCGCCGGTCTTCCTGGCGGGAGACGCGGCCATCGGCTCGCCGTACTTTCAGTCGATCTCGCTTGGTTTCGAGTGTGCGATGCACCTGGCTGGACTCATGGCGCAGCGCGACCTACCTGTCGGGGACATGCTGGAGCGTTATGAGCTGTTCATGTACAAGCAGTGGCTCCGGGTCTACATGCGCAGCAAGATGATCAAGCACAACAAGGACCTGTTCGAATCGATCGACGACCCACTCGCGCTTCTGGACAGGCTGCACATCTACTAGTGAAGTACGTTGTCACGGCAAACCGCCGTCGATTCATTTGGAGGAGTTCATGCCGACCGCAATCGCGTATCACGAGATCGATGACAAGGACCACTGGCTTGCATCCGACAATCGCGAGAAGTTCTTCGGGCCGCTGGGCGTCACCGGCATCCGCGAGTTCGTGGATCCGGAGAACCCGGAACGCGTCGCCGTGCTGATGGAGATCCCTGATATGGACCGTGTCGTGGCCGCGCTTCAGACCGATGAGGCCGCCACCGTCATGTCGGAGGACGGTGTCCGGGGCGACACGCTTGTGATGCTCGTCGCCGCGAAGTAGACGTCGCCGGTCACCGGCGGCGGCGCGGCACTCATCGATGGCTCCCTGACGGCGTGCCGGAGCGCCGTTAAGCCGCCCCCTTCTCCAACCACCTCAGGGGCGTCTCATCTGGCGGGCGTAGAACCGGGCAGATGAACAATCACAGATCCATGACAGCTATCGCGGGATCGAGTTTGGCCGCGGTCGTGATCGCGGGCTGCGGCGGCGTTGCCACGATGGGCGGAGACGCCGGCCCCAATGGACGCGATCCCGATCCCCCTAACCGCGGTCTGCCACAGGGAAGCGAGTCGGTCAAGCTCGACCCCGCCGACTTCTCGACGCGCATCGACAACCCCTACTGGCCGATGCGGCCCGGCAGCCGATGGGTCTACAGCGAGACCGACGTCGAGGGAACCCAGCAGAAGGTGGTGGTCACGGTCACCCACCGGACCAAGACGATCGCGAACGGAGTCAAGGCCCGTGTGATCCGGGACGTGGCGACGGAGAACGGCACGCCGGTCGAGATCACCGACGACTGGTACGCACAGGACAGGCAAGGAAATATCTGGTACCTCGGTGAGGCCGTCAGCAACTATGAGAACGGCGAGCTCGTCGACCGCGCTGGGTCATTCGAGGCCGGCGTCGACGGCGCCCAGGCCGGCGTGGCGATGCCCGCCGAACCCGGTGCCCGGGCTGTCGTATCGCCAGGAGTACTACAAGGGCGAGGCCGAGGACAAGGCCGCGATCGTCACCGTCGGGAAGGAGCAGGTCGAGGTGCCGTTCGGATACTTCTCCCGCGTGCTGATGACTCGCGACCTCGTTCCGACGGAGCCGAAGGTGCAGGAGCTCAAGTTCTACGCCCGAGGGGTTGGACCGCTGCTCAGCCTGCACACCGACGGCCCCGGTGGCCGCGCCGCGCTCCTCAGCTACACCCCGGGCTAAGCCGGGCCTAGCCGCCGCCGTACACGACGACGAGGTCGGTGATCACCCCGGCGAGAAAGCCGGCGGAGAGCAGCCACAGGCCGAGTTCGCGGTGCCCGTAGCGGCGCATCGCGCTCCAGACCTCCCCGATGACGTAGAGGATGGCGCCTCCGGCAAGGGCGTAGAAGGCGAGCTCGAGCGGCTCGGAGTTGAGCTCGTAGCCGACCATCGCGCCCAGGAACACCGGGTGCGCCGCCGATCAGCCCGGCTAGCCCGAGCCAGCCCCAAGACGGCCGCACTTCGCCCAGCGGGCCGACGATCGCGAATCCCTCGGTGGCGTTGTGGAGCGCGAACCCGATGATCAGTACGGTCGCGAGGGCGATCTCCCCGTGCTGGCGGAGACGCCGATCGCCAGGCCCTCGGCGAAGTTGTGTAGTCCTATGGCCGCAGCGATCGTGAGGCCGACCTGCAGAGCGCGCGCTCGTGCGCGTCTTCGCCTGGCCTCAGCACGATCTCGGCGTCCTGGACGGTGAGCGCATCGACGGAGCCGCCGGCCACCGGCGGGTGCGTGGGCCGGTCGCGGCCGCATCCAGCGTTCGACGGCGGCCAGCCCCGCTGTCCCCGCGGCGAAGCCGACGCCGAGCAATGCGACGAAACCGATCGCTTCGCCGATGCCCTGGTCGCCCTCCTCGAAGGCCTCCACCGGCTCCTCGACGATGCCCAGGGCGTGCTCGAAGATGTCCGCGAACAGGAAGGCAAGCACCCCGACCGCGAACATCGCAAGCGCCACCCGCCCGCGGTTGCCCATGATCTGAAGCCGCCCGAGGGGAAGGCCGAGGAAGATCGTGAAGCCGGCCAGAGCACCAAGTAGAACCGTTTCCGCGAACGACATGCAAACCCCCTGTAGGACCTGGCCGATAGGGCGAAGTTAGGGTACCCTAATAGTGCCGCGCAAGCGCGGGCCGGGCGCGCCTCAGCGTCATCTCAGCTTCGGGACCTAGCTTCCTCATCAGACGAGATCCACCCGACATGAGGAGGTCGAACGAGATGAAGAACAAGATCAAGGGAGCGGTCATCGCCGCCGCCGCCATCGTGGCGCTGGCACTAGGAGGAGCGGCCATTGCCGGGGCCGCCGGCGGCGGGGACGACGACAAGTCGGAGACGCCGATCGCGGGTCAGGCGCTCGACCGCGCTTCGGCCGCGGCGCTCGACCACGTCGGTGGCGGCAAGGTGACCGCCACCGAAGCCGGTGACGAGGAAGGCGCCTACGAGGTCGAGGTGACCCGCGCCGACGGCAGCCAGGTCGACGTGCACCTCGACAAGGGCTTCAATGTCCTCAGCCAAGCCGACGACAACGACAAGGGCGGCGAGGACGACAGCGGCGACAAGGACTGACCGCGCGCTTTCGGAACACCTACCGAGCGCCAACAGACGGCCCCGAACGGGGCCGTCTGTGCTTCTACGCTGAGGAACGCGATCATGGTCGATTCAATTCTCCTCGCGTTGGGGGCCGGCCTCGCCGTCGCCTTGGAGCTTCTCGAGGCCGCTGCGATCGTCCTGGCCGTCGGGCTCTCACGGCGCTGGTCGGACGCACTGATCGGGGCCGGTGCAGCGGTGCTGGTCTGCGCCACGGTGGCGATCGTGGCCGGTCCTGTGTTGCTCGAACGGCTGCCCGAGGCGCCGCTCGAGATCGCGATCGGCGTGCTGCTGCTGCTGTTCGGACTCGAGTGGCTGCGCAAGGGCACCCTCCGCCTGGCGGGTCGCAAGGCCCGCTCGTCGGCACTGCGTGAGCACCTCGAGGCCCGCGAGCAGGCCGAGGCGTTGCCACCGTCGACACTCGGGCAGGCGGACTGGGCAGCCCGAGCCGTTGCCTTCAAGGGCGTTCTCCTGGAAGGCGTCGAGGTCATTCTGATCGTGACCGCCCTCGCCCAGGCCGACGGAGCCCGGACCCCTGTCCTGGTCGGCGCATCGCTCGCGGTGATCGCCGTCGCGATGGCCGGGGCGTGGTTGCGGGAGCCACTCGCCCGGCTGCCGGAGACCGAGCTCAAGTACGGGGTGGGGCTCGTCCTGTCGGCCTTCGGCGTGGTGTTCCTGGCCGAAGGGGCGGGCGCCAGCTGGCCGGGAGGCGACCTCGCCCTCCTCTACTGCGCCGCGGCGCTCGCGCTCGCAACGCAGCTCCAGGCCCACAGGCTCGCGCGGGCACCGGGCCCCGAGATGTCGACGTGAACGAGCTGCGCGCGCTTCTGCTGGGAGAGACCTGGGCCCTGCCAATCGGCGTCGCGGTGCTGGCAATCCTCTCGGTGGCCGCCGACACCCTCGGTCCTGACTGGTGGCCCGACGCCTGCGGGCCGCTCCTGCTGGCGGCCACGACGTTGCTCGTTCTGGCCAGCATCTGGCGCACGTCGCGCGGCTGAGACCAACCCGCGCGACGGGCCTGCGCGAGGTCAGAAACCGCGGTGGCTCATCGGCTTGGGACAGCCATCCTCGTGACCGTATCGGTGGAGGACCACGACGGGTCCCACTGAGGACCGCGCTTTCTTTCGCCCCGTAGTTCGAACCAGACGGTTGTGCCGGACGCTGTGCGATCAACTCCCCATCGGTCGGCGATCTCCTCGACCAGCATCAGTCCGAAGCCACCCTGGCTGCTCGGTTCACCGGGCCGGTCGAATGGTGTGGTACCCGGGTCGATCACCTCGACGTAGACCCTGCCGGGCCGCCAGCGTATCTCGACGCTCAGCGAACGCTCGGGCCCGACACCGGCGTGGCGAACCGCATTGGTCACCAGTTCGGTCATGAGCAGCAGCACATCCTCGCGAATGGTGGGCGGTATCGAGCCGTCGCGTTCTACCAATGCCCGTCTGGCGAACGCCGCGGCGTCAGAGTCGGCCGTCAGTTCGAGGCTTATCCTCTTCTCGTCGGTCCCGGCAGAGTTAGGCATCTCAGCTCCTGGCATTCAAGTCCGCGTGACCGCTCGTGGGTCGACGCACCTATGCCGGCCGAGTGCTTGAGCCGGAAACGCGCCCGCCGTCTGGCTAGGGCCGGGAAGCCTGCGCAGCGTAACACCGCCGGTCGATAACCGCTAGACTTATCCGCTTCGAAATCGGGATGAGCTATCGCGAAACAGAGCATCTTCGTGTGCTGATCGCCAATGAGCGCAAGGATCGGCTGGCCCTCGTGGCACCGATCGTCATGGCGCTGGGTCATGAGGTGATCGCCCGCGAGATCAACGTCGTCGACGTGGGCGAGGTAACCGCCAGAGAACGACCCGACGTCGCGCTCGTAGGCCTGGGGGAGAGCTCCCAGCACGCTCTGGAGCTGATCGAAAAGATCGTGCAGGAAGCGGCTTGCCCGGTGATCGTGTTGATCCACGCCCCTGATCCAGGATTCGTCAAGGAGGCGTCCAAGCGCGGGGTGTTTGCTTACATCACCGACGCCGAGGCCAAGGACTGGCAGAGCTCGATCGACATCGTCCTGCGGCGTTTCACCGAGTACCACGACCTCCAGGGCGCCTTCGGCCGAAGAGCGGTGACCGAGCGCGCCAAGGGCATCCTCATGGAACGCCACTCCGTCGACGAGGACACGGCCTTCCAGCTGCTGCGAGACCACGCCCGTTCCGGCAACCGCAAGCTCGTCGATATCGCGAGCGCCATTGTCGACGGGCACGCACTGCTGCCAAAGCAGAGCGAGTCGTCGCCGTAATTGTCCTGCAAACGCCATAGGAGTACAGTCCTCACAGCTGTCTCAACCCCGCTCATGCGGTCGAGGGGCCCGGCCCCCGCCCCCTCCGCGCACCCGACCCAGGGACGTGAAAGGAGATGGCGATGTCAGGCAAGAGCCGTGGCGACAACGGCGATCAAGGACCGACCCGCGGCGACCTTAGCGTTTCCGATGAGCGCCGGGGCGCTGTCGACCAGACTCTCGGCGAGAATGACCAGACGCTGAGCGACAGCGACCAGACGCTCAGCGATCGCGATCAGCAGGCGTCCGACAACGACCAAGCGGCCTCCGACTGGGATCGCGATCACGGCGGCGACCGAATCTCCCATGCAAAATCCGAGGCCGTACGAGCCAGCACTTCCCGTGTGCGGCGCGAGACAAGCAACCTTCGCGCGGAGACGGCAGAGCAGCGTGACCGAGCGGCCCGCGACCGCGATGAGGTCGCCGCGCTTCGCGACGACGTTGCCGAAATCGCCGACATCACGGCACTGGAGCTCGACGGCCGCGACGGCATCAACGACAAGCACACCCTGCGAGTGCAGGAGCTGCGGGGCCGCGCAAGGGAGGCCCGCAAGCGCGCGCAGGACGACCGCAGGCGGGCCGCCCGCGACCGGCAGTTCGCCGCCCGCGACCGCGAGCAAGCCGCCCGGGACCGCGAGCAGGCGGCCAGCGACCGCGAGCAGGCGGCGCGCGACCGCGAGCAGGTAGGAACCGACGAGCTGACCGGCACGGCCACCTAGCCGGCGACGAGCTGCTGCAAGACGTGGTCGCCGGCCTCAGGCGACACATGCGCTCCTATGACCTGGTCGTGCGGGTCGGCGGAGACGAGTTCGTCTACGTGCTGCCGGCGGTGACGCTAACGGAGGCCCGGCGGCGCTTCGACGGCCTACGGGCCGAGCTGAAGGAGGACCCGGCGGTAGGCGCGATCAGCTTCGGGCTGAGCGAGCTGCGCGACGGCGAATCGCCGGAGGAGCTGATCGACCGCGCGGACAGTGCCCTCCGCGCCAGCCGCGTGGGCTAGGCGACTGTCTCCGCGCGTGGGCCACGGCGTCGGAAGCAGTCGCCGCCTCGTTAAGGGTCTTCGGCTAGAGGCAGCGCCCCCAATTCCATACGTCGGGGCTGCAGTGACCGAGATCGCGACCCTGAGGGCCCGGCTGTCCGGGCCCCAAGTTGGATGAGAGAGGAGAAGCCGATGGCCCCCCGTTTCTGGACCGTCACGATCGGCGACCGCACCCTCAAGGTGGCCGCCGGCACGCGCGAGGCGGCCGAGAAGATCGCCGCCGCCGAGTTGCCACTGGCAAGCTGTAGGAGAACGTGACGCAGCCCGCAACTCGAGTGGCGTCTTCCGGCCTGCTGGCCATCGGCGCTCTCCACGCCCTGTGGGCGACCGGATCGCCCTGGCCGTTCAGCAGCAGCCAAGAGCTCAGCGACGCGGTCGCGGGCCGCGAAGACTCCGAGCCGCCGCCGCCCGCCGCTTGTCTCGCCGTCACAGGGCTACTGATCACAGCCGCGACTTTCGTCGCCGGTCGCCCACGCCGCATCCCGTGGCTGAGCCGGATCGGTTCGGCCGGAGCGGTGGCAGTCCTCACCAGCCGCGGCGCACTCGGACTTGCCGGCCACACCGACATCGTCTCCCCCGGTTCGGTGTCCGAGCGCTTTCGCCGGTTAGACCGCCGCTTCTACTCGCCGCTCTGCCTGACGCTTGCGGCGCTGGCGCTGCCCGCTGTGTCCGGTAGCCCCCGCTGAGGCTTGGCACCAGCAGGGAACCCAGCCCCTGCCATTTCAGGGTTCCGGTCAAGGGTGCTCACCCGATGTGCCTGGGGCGGTTTGACGCCAGGGTCTCTCTCAACCAAAAAGGAGAGACGAATGACCAACACCAACACCCAGAATCCCAAGCAGCGCTCCACGGCGGCGCGCGTGCTTCTGCTCGTATCCGGCGCTGTGGCCGGCCTGCTCGCGGTTAGCTTGATCGCCCTCGGCGGGTTCGCCCTGTGGGGCGAGGGCCAGAAGGACGAGCAGGGGTATCTCAACACCGACAGTCACCGCTTCGCGGCAAGCACCCACGCGCTCGCCACGGACAACCTGGAGATGGACCTCGACGGCGTGGAGGGCTTGGTCAGCTCACCGGACCTCGGTCAGGTTCGCCTGCGGGTCACGCCGCAGTCCGGCGAGCCGTTGTTCGTGGGCCTCGCCCGCACACAGGAGCTGTCCGAGTATCTCGCTGGAGTCGCCCACAGCAAGGTCACTGATCTCGACTACGACCCGTTCGAAGCCGAGTACAGCCCCCAGGGCGGCGAGCGCAAGCCTGCTCCGCCTGCCGCGGAGCGGATCTGGGCTGCCTCCACGGAGGGCGCGGGCTCCCAGACGCTGAACTGGAAGGTCAAGGAAGGAGACTGGTCGGTGGTGGTGATGAACGCCGACGGATCACGCGGCGTGCAGGCCGACGTCAGCGCGGGGGCCAAGGTCCCCTACCTGACCTCGATCGGCTGGGGCGTGCTCGGCGGGGGAACGTTCCTGCTCCTAGCGGCGCTCGTCCTCGTCGTGTTCGGCGTCCGGTCACCGCGCGACCGGCAGACCCGCGCCGCAACCGGCCTGGCTGCTTCACCGTCCTGATCCGACGCAGCGGCTATCGACACGGAGGGCCTGTCACCGCGACGGGCCTTCCGTGTCGTTTGGGACCATGAAGCGATGTCCGTTGCCCGAAGTCAGAGTTTGAGAGTGCTCGAGGGCCGTTTCATCCTCGAGCAAGCGCCCAACGCGGGAGAGTCGGCCTCTCAAGCCGAACTGCTCGCCCTGGTACTCGGTCCGGACGGACAGACGACAATGCGCCGCGACGACGCAGCAGAGAACGCGTGGGTGGCGCTCTGGAACGGTGACGAGGCGCACGATCCCCAGGCGACGGGAATGTTGAGCGCCATCGTGGCGCCGCTTGCGGCTGCCGAGTTGCCGGTCTGGGTCGCCTCGAGCTTCGATGGCGACCTGGTGCTGGTCCCCGTGGACCGGCTGAGCGAGGCGGTCGACGTGCTGCGCCGCGCGGGCCACCACATAGCCGGCAGGTGACCGAGGGGAGCAGTTGATGGGTGCGACCGTCCTTTACATGTCGATGTCGCTAGACGGCTTCATCGCTGGACCGAACGAAGGGCCGGGCAACGGCCTGGGTGACGGTGGCGAACGGCTGCATGAATGGGTGCTGACCGGGGGCGAGGCCGGCGGCACCGGCGTGCCCACGCTCGTGTCGGACGGTGTCAACGGCCAGGTCGTCCGGGAGTTCATGGCGACAGGGGCGGTCATCGCCGGCCGGGGGACGTTCGAGCCGGCGGGTGGCTGGGGCGGCGACCATCACGACGGCGTGCCGATCTTCGTCTTCAGCCGTCATGAGCCCGGAATCGACATCGCGTCCTGGCCGCTCGTCACCTACCTCGACGACGTCGAGATCGCTGTCAGCCGGGCGAGAGAGGCGGCGGGCGACCGTGACATCCTGGTCCACGGCGCCGCGACCGCGCAACTCGCGCTCGCCGCGGGCGCTCTGGATGAGCTTGAGCTCCACGTGGTCCCCGTGCTGCTAGGCCAGGGGCGGCGACTCTTCGACAACCTCGCCTCCGAGCACGTCGAGCTCGAGCGCACCCGCGTCCTTGAAGGCGAGGGCGGCGTCAACCACCTGCACTACAGGGTGCACCGCTGATGGACGAAGCTCGGGAGCTCAGCCGTGAAACCGTCCATGCGGGCGACGCCTTCGAGGTCCACACACGCCTCTACCGCTATGCCGACGGCGAGCAGGTCACGCGGACGGTGGCCGCCCATCCGTCATCGGTGGTGATCGTGGCCCACGATGATGACCGTGTCTGGCTCGTCCGCCAGCCGCGTGAGCCGGTCGGCGAGGCCGGCCTGTTGGAGCTGCCGGCGGGAAAGATCGAGCGCTCCGACGCGTCCCCTGCTGCGGCGGCCCGCAGGGAGCTGGCCGAGGAGGCGGGCAAGGCGGCGGCGCGCTGGGAGTTCCTCGGCTCGTTCTACCTCGCTCCGGGATACAGCGACGAGGAGGTGCACCTGTTCATCGCCACGGACCTGAGTGACGTCGCGCGGCCGCCCGCGCCGGACACGCAGCGGATGACGGTCGAGCCGCATCCACTGAGCGAGCTCGACGCACTGATCGCCGGCGCCGGCGAGGCGTGCACCCTGGTGGGCCTGATGGCCCTCCAGCGCCGCCGATAGAGGGTATGCTCGCGCGCCTGATGGACTCGCCGGAGAGCGCCGTCGCCGATCTCGCCGAGCTCGTTCCCGAGCTGCGCAACGTGAGCTCCATCGCGGAGCTGCCCGGCGGGCTGACCAACGCCAACCACCGCGTCCAGACGGACAGCGGCGACTACGTCATGCGCCGCTGGAGCGACGACACCAGCCTGCTCGCCATCGACCGCGACAACGAGTACGAGAACTCCGCCAAGGCCGCGGAGGTCGGGATCGGCCCACCGGTGATCGCCTACCTCCCCGAGCACAACACCATGGTGGTGGGGTTCGTCGAGGGCACGACCTTGAGCGCGAAGGACCTGCGCGAGGGCGACCGCCTGGAGGCCATCGCCGCCGCCTGCCGTCAGCTGCACGGCGCGGAGCGCTTCCGGGACGACTTCAA
Organism: uncultured Thermoleophilaceae bacterium; assembly: GCA_963728155.1. GTDB lineage: Bacteria > Actinomycetota > Thermoleophilia > Solirubrobacterales > Thermoleophilaceae > JACVRW01. The sequence goes on from CAVSJF010000007.1 coordinate 403,912, forward strand.
CATGTTCGACATCCAGCCGCGCTATCTGGGGATCGTGCGCGAGCGCGGCTTCCGGCTCCCGGAGCGCTATGACGAGTTCGAGCCACAGGTGGCGGCGTTGCGCGAGGCCATGGCCGTTCGCGACGAGGGGACCGTCCCGTGCAACAACGACCTGCTGGCCGAGAACTTCATCGATTCGGGGGACCGCATGTACCTGATCGACTACGAGTACTCGGGCAACAACGACGCCTGCTTCGAGCTGGGCAACGTCTGGAGTGAGTCGAACCTGTCGCTCGAGCAACTCGACCAGCTCATCGCGACGTACTACGGACGCCCGCTGCGCAACAAGGTCGCCCGCGCCCGTCTGTGGGGGGTGATGTCGAAGTACGGCTGGACCCTCTGGGCGTCCATCCAGGACGGCGTGTCGAAGATCGACTTCGACTTCTGGGAGTGGGGCATGGAGAAGTACGAGCGGGCGGTGACGGAGTTCGACGGCCCGGACTTCGAGCGCCTACTCGAGGACGTCAAGCGGTCGGACTAGGGAGTCCGGACTCACCTCCGCCTCCACGGCGTCGGCGAACACGTCGACGGTCACGCGATCGCCGATGGCCAGCGCGGCCGGTACGCTCGCCAGCGCGACGTTTCGGCGCACGGTGAAGCCGTAGGCGCAGCTGCGCACTCGGCCCACGATCTCGCCGTCCCGGCGCACCGCCTCGCCGCCATAGATCGGCAGGTACTCGTCGTCGCCGATCGCCAACGTCCGCAGCCGGCGCTCCGGGTCGCGCGCACCTGGCTCCGCCAGGGCGGCGCGCCCGATGAAATCGCCCTTGTCCAGAGCGACGCAGAAGGCCAGCCCCGCTTCATACGGGGTGTCCGCTGCGGTCAGGTCGGTGCCCAGGTAGCGGTACCCCTTCTCGATGCGCAGCGATTCGAGGGCGCGGTAGCCGGCCGGCGTGATGCCGTCATCGGCGCCCGCCCGCACGAGCGCGTCCCATACCTGCACGGCCCATTCGCGCGCGACGTAGAGCTCGTAGCCCAGCTCGCCGACATACGTGACCCGCTGCGCGAAGACGGGAGCGTGGGCGACCTTCAGCCGGCGGGCGTGCGAGAACGGAAAGGCGGCGGTGGAGAGATCGGCGTCGGTCAGGCGCTTGAGCACATCGCGGCTGCGCGGGCCCCAGATCCCGATCACGGCCAGCTCGTCGCTCACTTCGTCCAGCCGGACGGCGGGACCGCTCTCCTCGAGGTTGAGCCGCAGCCACCCGAGGTCGGCGTCCACGGCGGTCGCGCCGCTGATCACACGGAAGCGGTCCTCTTCGAGCCGGGTGATCGTGACGTCGCCGATGATCCCGCCGCCCTGGTCGAGCATCTGGGTGTAGACCACGCGGCCGATCTCGCGGCCGATGCGGTTGTCGCAGACGCGCTCGAGCAGGTCCAGCGCGCCGGGTCCGCTGACCTCGATCTTGCCGAAGGACGACAGGTCCATGATGCCCACGCGCTCGCGAACGGCAGCGTGCTCCGCAGAGGTGTGGTCGAACCAGGGCGGCCGTGTCCAGCCGAACTCACGCTGATCGGGGCCGGCACGCCGCCAGCGGGAGCCGGGCTCGAAGTGCTCTGCCCGCTCCCACCCGTTCTTGGTGCCGAACACGGCGCCGAGCTCCTGGAGTCGCCCGTGCAGCGCGCTTAGACGTCGCCCTCGGGCGGACTCCGCCACGTCGAACGGGTAGCGCAGCCGGTAGTAGTAGCTGTAGGCCTCGCGCGCCGACTCGCTCGCCACGACCGGGTCCCGGTAGAGGCGTCCAAAGCGCCAGGGCCGAAACGCGGTCACGTCGAGCTCAGCGCGGCCGTCGGTCATCCACTCGGCGAGCGCCCTCCCCATGCCGCCCGCGCCGCCGAAGCCGTTGAGCGACAGCCCGGCCGCCACCCAGAGGCCGCGTACCCCGGGCATCGGGCCGAGGAGCGGATTGCCGTCCGGCGTCATCGCGTCGGGGTGGCACAGCAGCCGGATCACCCCGGCGTTCTCGAGCAGGGGAAACCTGCGGATCGCGCCCTCGAGCAGCGGCGCGAAGCGCTCGATGTCCGACTCCACGGGGCGGGCGCCGTGGTCCCAGGGCACGCCGCTCCCCCAACGCGCGGGCGGATCGGCCTCGTAGCCGCCTATCAGCATGCCGCCGGCCTCGGCCTTCCCGTAGACGAGGTTGTCGGGATCGCGGAAGCAGGGAGCATCGCGGGGCAGCTCGTGACCGGCCACCGCCTCCATCGCCACGTGCTGGTGGTCAACCGGCACGGAGGCCAGGAACGCGCCCACCATCGCGGCCAGCTGCGGACCCCAGATGCCGGCTGCGTTGACGACGCATGGAGTCTGAATCGACCCCGCGTCGGTGTGCACCTGGCGGATCTCGCGCCGCGAGCCGAGCTCGATCCCCGTCACCCTTCGGCGCAGCGCGAAGCGCACACCGAGCTCGCGAGCGGCATCGGCGACCGCGAGCGTGGCGATGTGCGGGTCGACGTAGCCGTCGTCCTCCATCCAGATCCCGCCGTGCAGCGACTGCGCCGAAGCCCATGGGAGGCGGTCGAGCACTTCTTCCGGAGTGAGTAGCTCCGCCTCCAAGCCGTTGGCGGCGGCGCGGCTGGCGGCGCGCCGCAGTTCGAGGAGGCTGTCGCGGCTCGACGCGATTCGCACGCTGCCGACCGCCTCGAACACCTCGAGCTCCCGATAGAGCTCGACGCTCTGCCGGCGAAAGCGCATCATGGTCGCCGATGGGTTGAACTGCGTGACCAGCCCAGCGGCATGATGGGTCGAGCCGCTTGTCAGCTCGCCCTTCTCCACCACCAGCACGTCGGTCCAGCCGGCCTGCGCGAGGTGATAGGCCGCGGAGCAGCCCATGATGCCCCCGCCGACGATGACGACGTTCGCTTGCTCCACGGAGGCGGACACTATGAGGTCGGAAGGTGGCACGATTGGCCGCGTGACCGGATCCGGCGACAGCGCTCCTCTCGGCCCTCAGCGCAGCGCGTACGCCGTTCCTGACGATGTCGCGTACTTCAACACCGCGAACCTGGCTCTGCATCTGCACGCCGTGCGGGCTGCCGGCGAGGCGGCGCTCGAGCGTCGCGGCCGACCTTGGTCGATCGGCCCCGATGACTGGTTCAGCGACGTCGAGCGCCTTCGGACGCTCTTCGGGGGGATGCTCGGGGAAGATGGCGAGGGCGTCGCGATCATCCCGGCGACGAGCTACGGATTCGCGGTCGCCACCCGCAACCTGCCTCTCGAGCGCGGCCAGCGGGTCCTCGTCCTGGCCGACGAATACCCATCGGGCATCTACGCGTGGCGATCGAGCTGCCGCACCGCAGGCGCAGAGATCCTCACGGTCGAGCGTGGACACGGCCAGACCTGGACCGATGCCGTCCTGGACGCGCTCGACGACACCGTCGCGATCGTCAGCGTGCCAAACGTCCACTGGACCGACGGCGCTCTCGTAGACCTCGAGGCTGTTGCCGCTCGCGCCCACGAAGTTCGCGCGCGGCTGGTCATCGACGGCAGTCAGTCGATCGGGGCGATGCCGCTCGACGTGGCGGCGCTGCGCCCCGACTTCGTCTTCTCGGTTGGCTACAAGTGGCTGCTCGGCCCATTCGGCGTCTCCTACATGTGGGTCGCCGGCGAACACCGTGACGGGGAGCCGATCGAGGAGAACTGGATCCTGCGTGCCGGCTCCGAGGATTTCGCACGGCTCGTCGACTACCGCGACGAATACCAGCCGGGCGCGCGGCGCTTCGACGTGGGGCAGCGAACTCAGTTCGAGCTCCTGCCGATGGCCATTGCGGCGCTGGAGCAACTGACGGAATGGCAGATCCCGCGCGTCGCCGCCACTCTCGCCACGTACACCGGGGGCATGGCCGATCGCGCCGATCGAATCGGCCTCGGGCCGCTTCCCGCCGATCAGCGCGGCCCACACATACTTGGCGTCCAGCTCCCGCCCGACGCCCGCGAGCGAATCCTCCCGGAGCTCGCGCAAACCGGCTGCTACGCCGCTGTCCGCGGCGGGTCGCTCCGCCTCTCCCCACACCTGCACGTCTCCGATGAGGACGTCGAGCGGCTGTTCACGGCGCTGGAAGCGATAGCCACGTGAGCGATCAGTCGGTGCTTCGCGAGAAGGTGCGGTTGTATTTCGACACGCCCGGCGGCGATGTCGAGCACGCCTCAGAGCTCTATCACGACGATGCGGTCGTTGAGTTCCCGCAGTCGGGTGAGCGGTTTGAGGGGCGCTCGAACTTCACCGAGTGGCGGCGCCGGTATCCCGCGATGGTCAGCTATCGGCTTAGACGCGTCACCGTGCGCGACAGCCTCGTGGTCGTCGAGCTCGCCGCCAGCTACGACGGTGGGCCGACGATGTACGGCGTGGCGCTGCTGGACTTCAGGGGCGAGAAGATCGAGCGCGAGCGGATCTACGTGATGGAGGGCTGGGAGGCACCGGAGTGGCGAAGCCCCTGGCGGTCCGCGACGCCCGCCGACCCGCCCGGCTAGGCCGCCGCCAGCCAATCTTCGAAGCTGGGTCCCGCGAGCTTCGCGCCTGGGTTCGGCAGCGCGGCGCCCTCTGCATAGGCCGCAGCGTCCGGGTCGCCGGGCTTAAAAGAACGGCCCTCGCGGATCTCGATCGAGTCACCTCGGCCGGCGAAGAGCACGGCGGCCATGGCGGCGAGACGCTCCTCGCGCGGCCCGGCTACCTCGGTGATCCTGCCGTTCTCGATCTCCGGCTCCTCGGCCGCATCGGCGAGGGTTTCGGCCACGACGCGGGCGGCCACCAGCTGCGTTCGCATCTCGGGCAGGTAGGCGACGCCGTCCTGGATCATCCACCCGACCAGCTGATCGACGAACTCGTGGAACTGGGCCGCGCGGACGATCCGCACCGGGAGCGGGCCCTCGAGCAGCGTCTGCTCCTGCGCGACCTTCGCCGCGTTGTAGCCGCCCTGGAACTTGTCGATGCCGATGATCGACACGACGACGATCCGCTTCGCCCCGGCTGCGGCGCCGGCGCGCTGCAGGTTCCGCGCCGAGGCGGTGAAGAACGCGGTCGCCTCATCCTGGTCGGGCGAGGGCCCGGTGGCCGCATCGACGATGACCGCGACCCCGGCGAGCGCTTCGTCGAGACCCTCGCCGCTGACCACGTCGACACCCACCGAGCGCGCGATCGGGACCACATCGTGTCCGCGCTGCTCGAGGATCTCGACGAGTGGCGATCCGGCCCGGCCGGTGGCTCCCGTGACGGCGATCCTCTGGCTTCTGTTGTCGATCTGCATAGTTCATCCTTTCGAGCGTCGGCCCCCCTCACACTTGAGACGAATGGCAAGAGGTCGTTTCGACATGGACAACGTCGGGATCGCCGACCGGCTGGAGGCGTTCGCCACGCTGCTGGAGCTCGCCGAGGCGAATCCGTACAGCGCCCGAGCATACCGGCGGGCCGCGGAGCACGATCCGCGCTGCGCCGGTACCCGTGGCGGACCTCGTGAGCACGGGCCGGGTGCGGCAGCTGCGAGGAATCGGCCGCGGGATCGAGGCGCGGTTGCGCGAGCTCGTCGAGACCGGGGAGGTCGACGAGCTGGCCGAGCTGGAGCGGGAGCTGGCGCCCGGGCTGGTCGGCCTCGGTCGCTATCTCGGTCTGAGCGCGCGCCGCTCGGTCGAGATCGCGCGGGCGCTCGGCGTGCGCACGCCAGAGGAGTTTCGCGACGCGGTGGCGGCGGGGCGGCTGCGCTCAGTGAAGGGCATCGGGCCGAAGACCGAGGAACAGGTCCGCGCGGCGCTCGCGCGCGAGTCCGAGCCCCAGGCACCGCAGGCTCTCCTGCTCCCGCCTGCGCGGGAGCTGTGAGCGCCATCGCGCACGCGCTCGGCGGGGAGGCGGCGGGTGACCCGCGGCGCTGGCGCGACGCCTGCGAGACGCTGAGCGTCGTCTGCGCGGCGGCGGACCCGTCCGCGGTCCTCGCGCGCTTCGCCGAGCTGCCGCAGATCGTTGCGCTGATCGAGGGGGAGGAGCGGCGCGCGGTAGGGCTGACGATCGAGGGCGTGCCCGTGGAGCTCCTCGTCGCGGAGCCCGGGGAGTTCGGCACCGCGCTCGTGCGCGCGACAGGAGCGCCGGCGTACGTCGATGCGCTCGAGCCGCTGCCCGCGGCAGCTGACGAGGAGGCGGTCTACCGCGCGCTCGGAATCCCCCGGTGCCCGCCCGAGCTACGCGAGGAGCCGTTTCGCGGCACGGCGCCTGCGCTCGTCGAGCTGGGCGACATCCGTGGCGACCTGCACTGCCACACGACGTGGTCAGACGGGCGCGCCTCCGTCGAGGAGATGGGCCGCGCCGCCCGCGACCGCGGCTACGAGTACATCGCCATCTGCGACCACACCCCGGCGGTCGGCGCCGTGCCCGGGCTCAGCGCCGAAGACGTCCGCCGGCAGGCCGACGAGATCGCGGCGGCAAACGAGCAACTCGCGACGGAGTGCGCCCTTCCGGGTGCTGCGCGGCATCGAGTGCGACATCCTCGCCGACGGCCGGCTCGACCTTCCCGACGACGTGCTCGCGGAGCTCGATTGGGTGCAGGCGAGCGTCCACGGCGGCCAGCGGATGCCGCGGCGGGAGATGACCAAGCGCGTGGAGGAGGCGCTTCGCAATCCCCACGTCCGGTGCCTCAGCCATCCCACCGGCCGGCTGATGGGCCGCCGCCCTGAGAACGCCGTCGATCTCGAACGCGTCTACGAGGTCGCTCTGGAGACTGGCGTCGCCCTGGAGGTCAATGGTCTCGCCCCCCGCCTGGACCTCAGCGGCGAGCACGTGCGCGAGGCGATCCGCGCAGGCGTGCAAATCGTCTGCTCGACCGACGCCCACTCGGTGGCCGGCCTGGGAAACATGGAGCTCTCGGTGCGGACCGCTCGCCGCGGCTGGGCGACGGCCGGCGACATCCTCAACACCCGGCCGGTCAGGCCGCCCACGCCCGGCTAGCGGTTCGGCGTCCGCGCGCCTCCACCTCGGGCAACCGGCGCAGCTCGCGCAGCAGCGTCGTCAGGTCACGCGCGCCGCTGAGCGCGTCGAGCTCGCCCAGGACCGCCCGCATTCCGCGGGTCACGGGCCGGTAGGCGGGATCGCAGGCCAGTGGCGACCACCACACCAGGCGGTGCCCGAGCCGGGCGAGCCTGCGCGCGGCGTCGCGCATCGCGGAGGGGTCCCCGCGCTCCAGGCCGTCGGACAGCACGATGATCAGCGCGCCGCGGGTGAGCGCGAGGAAGCGCCCGTCGGCGAGCAGCTCCTGCAACGCGACGCCGATGCGTGTGCCCCCGTCCGCATCCAGGACAGCGTCCGAGAGCGCTTCCAGCGCGCGGTCGACGTCCGGGGTGTCGAGCGCGGGCGTCACGCGCGTCAGGCGCGTGCCGAAGGTGAACGCCTCGGCGCGCTCGGTGCCGCGCACCACCTCGTGGGCGAACCGAAGCAGGTCGGGCGTGTGGGCCCTCTGCGAGGCCGACACGTCGATGAGCAGGAGCACGCGGCGGGCGCGCGCCGGGCGCCGCCGCCACGCCAGGTGCAGCACCTCGCCGCCGGTGCGGTTGGCGGCGTGCAGGACACGCTGCAGGTCGAGCTTTCCACCGCGCCGGGCGGGCAGCGGACGGCGCGCACGACAGGCCGGCATCGCGGCCGGGACCGCTGCCGCGATCTCGCGCAGCGTCTCGCGCTCCTCGTCGCTTGCCGGCGCGAAGGCGCGCGTTCCCGTGCTCTCGAGCGGACTGGCGGCGAGCCCGGACCCCTCCTTGGGCTCCAGCGCCGCCATCTCGCCGTCGTCGCCACCCTGAGGAGCCGCCGTCTCCCCCTCCGCCTCGGGCGGGATCTGGAGCGGCTCCTCGAGAACCAGCCGGCCGCCGCGAAAGAACGCGTCGAAGACGGTGTCGAACAGCGCGAAGTCCTCCGAGGAGGTCGCCAGCGTGATGCGGCCACGCCAGTACAGCGCCTCCACGTCATCCGGCGGCGACGCGGTCAGCGCCAGCAGGAAGTCGGCCTGCTTGGTGGCGGGGACGGTGAGCCCACACTCGTTGAGCGCGCGCAAGAAGGCGAGCAGGTGCTCGCGCGTCCGCGTCGCCGCGGTCACGCGCGCAGGCTCGGGTCGAACAGCTCCGGCCGGCCCGTCACGCGCTCCACGTCCTCCTGCTCCTTGAGCAGGAGGCCGAGCGACCGCCGCAGCGCCTCCGGCCACGGCGCGCCCTCGTCGGCCAGCGTCCGCGCCCCGAGCGCCCAGTCGATCGTCTCCGCGATGCCAGGCCGCTTGAGCAGCTTCTCCGCGCGCACGCGCGCGATGGCGTCCACGAGTGAGGCGGCGGCCGCCTCGTCGAGTCCGGGCGCGTGCGCGCGCAGGATCGCGCGCTCACGCTCGGCGTCCGGGAACTCGATCCAGTGATAGAGACAGCGGCGCTTGAGCGCGTCGTGTAACTCGCGTGTCCGGTTGGAGGTGAGCACGACGATGGGCGGCTGCACCGCGCGCACCGTCCCGAGCTCCGGAATGGTGATCTGGAAGTCCGACAGGAACTCGAGCAGGAAGGCCTCGAACTCCGAATCGGACCGGTCCACCTCGTCGATCAGGAGCACCGCCCCGGACGCGGCGCGAACCGCGCGCAGCAGCGGGCGCTCGAGCAGGAACCGCTCGTCGTAGAGGTCGCCGACGTCGCGGCCCTGTGCTTCGGCCACCCGCACGTGGAGCAGCTGCTTGGGGTGGTCCCACTCGTACAACGCCTGGCTCATGTCCAGACCCTCGTAGCACTGCAGCCGGATCAGCTCGCGCCCGAGGACGTCGGCCAAGACCTTGGCCACCTGGGTCTTGCCGACCCCCGGCTCTCCCTCGAGCGCCAGTGGCCGGCCGAGGACCAGCGCCAGGTGGATGGCCGTGGAGAGGCCGTCATCCGCGTAGTAGTGGTGCTCGGCCAGCCGGCGGCCCAGCTCCGGGACCGAGCACGCGCCGAGGTCGGTGGCGTAGGGCTGGGCGACCACGGTCAGGTCTGCGAGGGCGCCTCCGCGCGCGCCGCGTCGAGGGCGCGCAGCACGCGCTCGGGCGTGAAGGGCATCGCGGTGAGGCGCGCCCCGCAGGCGTCGAAGACCGCGTTCGCCAGCGCGGGGATCGGCGCGTTCGCGGTCATCTCGCCGATGCCCTTGGCCCCGTAGGGCCCGTCGGCGGACGGGCGCTCGATGATGATGCTCTCCATCCGGGCGTTGTCGGCAGGGCCGGGCATCAGGTACTCGCTGAAGTCCTCCGGGCCGTGCCGGCGATCCGGGTAGTAGGGCTCGGTCGCCTCGAAGAGCGCGTGCGAGATTCCCATCCACGCGCCGCCCTCGATCTGCTGGGTGGCCATCGCCGGGTTGAGCGCCCGGCCGACCTCGTAGACGTTGTACATGGCGAGCACGTCGATGATTCCGGTCTCGTCGTCGACCTCGACCTCGGCGACCGTGCACGCGTGTGCCTGGCACGAGTCGGGGTCCATCTCGCCCGTCTCGGGCACGGGCTCGCTCTTCTCCTTTAAAAAGATGCCGCGCCCGGCGATCGTCCTACCGTGCTTGAAGTGAGCGGCGAGGGCGAGGTCGACGATGTGGATTTTCTTGTCCTCGGAGCCCTTGAGCTTGATGTGGCCCGTGCCGTCGGTCTCGAGATCGTCCGGGTCGACCTCGAGCTCGTCGGCCGCCACCTGCAGCATCACCTCGCGCGCCTCGCGCGCGGCCATGATCACGGCGTTGCCCACGCGGTGGGTGCCACGGCTGGCGAAGGTGCCCATGCAATGAGGGCCGGTGTCGGTGTCCGCGGTGTCGACCAGCACGTTGTCGTACGGAAGCCCGAGCGTCTCGGCTGCGCACTGGCGCGCGATCGTCTTGATGCCCTGGCCGAGGTCGACCGAGGAGAGCGTGACCACGAAGGTTCCCGTGGTGGTGGAGTGAATCAGCGCCTGGGAGGGATCGCCGCCCAGGTTCATGCCGGTCGGGTAGTTGACGGCTGCCATGCCGCGGCCGCGGAGCTTCGCCATGGTCAGGCCTCCCGAGGCTGGGTCGAGGACATGGCTCGGCTTTCCTGCGTGAGCTCGTGCCCGATCAGCTCACCCGCACGCTGCATGACCTCGATGAGCGCCGTGCCCTCAGCCAGCTTGCGATGGGCCTTCATGTCGCCATCGCGGTAGGCGTTCATGAAGCGCAGCTCGAAGGGATCCATCCCGAGCTCGCGGGCGATGCGGTCCATCTGGGACTCGATCGCGAAGTCGGCGATCGTCACGCCGAAGCCGCGCATGGCGCTCGACGGTGTGCGGTTGGTGTAGACGCAGTGGCCGTCGACCCACACGTTGGGAATCGCGTACGGGCCCGGCATGTGGGCCGCCGCCTTGGTGGTGCCGTACGGGCTATGGCGTGAGTAGCCGCCCGCGTCCACGTAGAGCGTGACCTTGCGGGCCACGATCCGGCCGTCGGCCATCACCCCATCCTTGATGTAGATCCGCTCCGCGGCCCGGGGCGAGGACACCTGCATCTCCTCCGCGCGCCCGTAGACGTACTTGACCGGCTTGCCGGTGGCCATCGCGGCCACGCAGGCGATCGGCTCCACGATCACGTCGACCTTGCCCCCAAAGCCACCGCCGACCGTGCCGCCGATCAGCTGCAGCTTGTTGAACGGCGTCTCGAGGATCAGGGCGGTGTTGTCGAGCGTGAAGAAGGCGGCCTGCGTGTCGGAATGGATGCGCAGCCGGCCGTCGGCCTGCGGCACGACGATGCAGCCGGTGGGCTCCGTGGGGGCGTGCTCGATCGGGGACGACTGGTAGCTCCACTCGAACACGTGATCGGCCTCCTCGAACGCGGGGTCGACGTCGCCGAACCGGATGCGCCGGCAGTGATGGCCCTCATAGACGAAGTAGTTGGTGCCGTGGGGCTTGATCACCGGCGCCCCTTCGGCGAGCGCCTCCTCCACGTCGAACACCGCGGGCAGGTCCTGGTACTCGACCTCGACCGCCGCGGCGCCGTCCCGGGCGGCGGCCTCGCTGGTGGCCACCACGGCGGCGATCTGCTCTCCCCTGTATAGGACCCGGTCCTCGGGCAGCACGGGCTCGTCGTTGGGCTCGACTCCGATCAGCCGAAGGATCGTGTACCAGTTGGCCGGCACGTCCTCGTGGGTCAGGACCTTCACCACACCGGGGACCTCGAGTGCTCGCGACACGTCGACGCGCTCGAGGAGCGCGTGGTCGCGCGTCGAGCGGTGCATCTTCAGATGAAGCAGGCCCGGCGGGTTGAGGTCCTCGAAGAACTCGCTGCGCCCGGTCACGTGCCCCAGCCCGTCGGCGCGCTGAACGGGAGTGCCGATCACGGCGAAGTCGTCGTCCCCGTGCTCGTCCGCGAAGTAGGAGCGATCGATCTGCTCGTTCTGCCGGGCCATCTAGGCGCCTCCCTCCCGGTAGCTCACGGCGCCTGTGGCGCGGGACCGCTCGGCTGCGTCGAGGATCGCGTTGATGATGGATTCATAGCCGGTGCAGCGGCACACGTTGCCGGAGATGGCGCGCACCACGTCTGCGCGGCTCGGATCCGGGTTCTCGCGCAGCAGCGCGAGCGCGGCCATGATCATCCCCGACGTGCAGAAGCCGCACTGCGTCGCGAACCCCTCGAGGAACGCGGCCTGCAGCTCATGGAGCGTCCCGTCGGGTTGCGCCAGCCCCTCGAGTGTCTCGACGCTGGCGTCCTGGACGGTCTCCACGGGCACGAGGCACGTCATAACGGCGTCGCCGTCGAGCAGGCATGTGCAGCTGCCGCACGTGCCCTGCGAGCAGCCGCGCTTGGCCGCGGTGAGCTGGAGCGAGTCGCGCAGCGAGCTCAGCAGGGTGGTGCCGGGTGGGGCCAGGAACTCCTGGGCCTCGCCGTTCACGACGAGCTCGATCACGGTCGATGGCATCCGAGCCTCCCCTCGCTCACTCGCCCAGCAGGGCGCGGCGGAAGTGGACGGGTAGGACGCGGGCGCGATACCAGGCGCTCGCGTAGGCGTCGTCGAACGGCTGGGCATCTTGGAGCGCGGCCTCGGCGGCGGACTCGACGTAGGGCCGGTCGAGCGGCTTGCCGGTCAGCGCCGCCTCGGCCGACTTGGCCCGCACCGGGCGCGTGCCGGCGCCTCCCAGCGCGATGCGGGCGTGCGCCACCGACCCATCCTTCACGGCCACCACCGCGGCGATGGTCACGATCGACGCCGAGTTCAGCGGGCGGCGCATCGCCTTGGTGTAGAACCAGTCGTCCTCGGCGGGCAGGTCGAAGGCGACCGCGGTCACGATCTCGCGGGGTCCGAGCCGCGCGCCCAGCACCTCCTCGATCCCGCGCTTTTCCGACTCGTCCGGACCCGAGATGTCCAGCTCGGCGTCGAGCGCGAGCAGTGCGACGGCCAGGTCGCCGTAGGGCTGCTCGACGAACAGGTTGCCCCCAACCGTCGCGAGATTGCGGATGGTCGGGGAGGCGATCGACTCGACGACCGGATGCAGAAGGGCGAGCCCCTCCTCGAGGCCGAGCTGGGTGAGCGTCGTCGCGGCGCCCACGACGGCGCGCCCGTCGTTGAGCTCGATGCCCTCCAATCCGGCCTTGCGGAGGCTCACAAGCCGCTCGGTGCCGGTCGACGTCGTCGTCATGGACGGCATCACCTGAGTGCCTCCGGCGATCACCACCGCGCCGTCGCCGAGCGAGGCGACCACGTCTGCGGCGGAGTCCGGTAGCTCGACGGACGGTGCCATCGCTCAGGCCATCGGCTCGTAGAACTCCCGCCGGCGCTCCTCGAGACGCGGAATCGCATCCCCGAAGCCGTCGCGCTTGAAGTGCTCGGTTTCCGTGTGCGCGGTGTAGGCGGCCTCGTCGGCGTACTGCTCGTAGATGTAGAAGACGTGGGGGTCCTCGGCGCTGCGGTGCGGCAGCCACATCACGACGCCGTCCTCGGCAAGGGTGGGCTCGCGCAGGCGTTCGAGCGCGGCGGCCACGGCGTCCGCCTCGCCCTCCTTGGCCGTCCAGGTCACGCTCACGACGTAGGCCATGCAGTCTCCTCGTTGGGTGGTGGGTCAGCGCTCGACGTGGGTGTCCCCGCCGTCCGGACCGAGCACGAGATCGCGGGACGGCTCGGGCACGTGGTCGAGTGGCACGGGCGCCAGCGCCTCGATGAAGACCACGCCGGAGGACGAGTGCAGCTCGTGCTCGAGGCCGCGGTTGACGACCACGGTGTCGCCGGCCCGCAGTGTGCGGGTCTCGTTCTCGATGGTCATGGTCACCTCGCCCTCGAGGATGAACATGACCTGCTCGGTGTGCTCGTGCGCGTGGCGAGACACCTGCTTGCCGGCCTCGTACTCGACCCGGCACAGCAGCACCTGCTCGCCTCCCACCGCGCGCAGATGCACACCGGGCACGAACTCATGGGGCTCGATGTCCTCGAACGTGCCGAAGGGAGATGTCCTGCCGACCGTGCTCACGCGTGCGCATCGTAGCCGGAGCGTGAAAACATCACTTCCATGACTCCATCGACGCCGCTGATCACCGGAACCGATTTCATCACCGTCGCTACGCGCGACTTCGATGCCGCCACAAGTTTCTACGGCGAGGTCCTCGGGCTGCCGCTGTCGAAGCGGTGGGGGGATATGCCGGCCGGCGAGTTCGAGACCGGCAACCTGACGATCGCGGTGATGCAGTCGGACGCCTTCGGGATCGAGTTCCGGGCCAACAATCACCCCATCGAGTTCCACGTGGACGACTTCGATGCCGCCCGGACGGAGCTCGAGTCGCGCGGCGTCGAGTTCAAGGGCGAGCCGCTCGACTCCGGCGTCTGCCACCAGGCCTTCTTCGAGGACCCGGACGGCAACGCGCTGGCCATCCACCATCGCTACGCGAAGGCCGACTGAGCCGGAGAAGGTCCTCCATGACCGCCGAGCAGCTCCTGGCGGCGCTGGTGTCGATCGATTCGGTGAATCCCGATCTCGTGCCCGGCGGCGCGGGCGAGGCCCAGATCGCCGCCTTCGTTGCGGAGTGGCTGCGCGAGGCCGGTCTCGAGGTGGAGGTGACGGAGGCTGCGCCCGGCCGTCCGAGCGTGGTGGGGGTGGCGCGCGGGCGCGGCGGGGGCGCCTCGCTCATGCTCAACGCGCACATGGACACGGTCGGGGTGGAGGGCATGGAGCGGCCCTTCGCGCCGAGGCGCGCGATGGGCGGCTCTACGGCCGCGGTGCCTACGACATGAAGGCCGGCCTGAGCGCGTGCATGCTCGCGGCGCGACGCGGCTGGCCGAGGAGGAGCTCGCGGGCGACGTCGTGCTGGCCGCCGTGGCCGACGAGGAGCACGCCAGCCTCGGCATGCAGTCCGTGCTGAAGAGCCACACGGCGGACGCCGCCATCGTCACCGAGCCCACCGGGCTGGGCGTCTGCATCGCGCACAAGGGCTTCGTGTGGTCCGAGATCGAGATCGAGGGAAGGGCGGCGCACGGATCGCGCCCGGCCGAGGGCCGCGACGCGATCACCGCCATGGCGCCCGTGCTCACTCGCCTGGCCGAGCTGGAGGCGGCGCTGGACGCGTCGCCCGGACACCCGCTGACCGGGCCGGGATCCGTCCACGCGGGGCTGATCGAGGGTGGGCAGGAGATCTCCAGCTATCCCGCGCGGTGTGTGCTCGCGATCGAGCGCCGGACCGCGCCGGGCGAGAGCGCGGGCGCGTTTCGCGAGGAGTGCGAGGCGCTGATCGAGGGGGTCGAGGGTGCCGAGCTGCGCATGGGCCTGGTGCGTGACTCGTTCGAGGTCGAGCCCGATGCGGCGGTGGTGAGCGCGGTGAGCCGGGCGGCCCAGGCGGTCACCGGAGCCCCGGCCCGCGTGTACGGAGAGACCTACTGGATGGACGCGGCGTTCATCCAGGCGGCCGGTATTCCCACGGTCGTGTTCGGCCCCACGGGGGCCGGCGCCCACGCCGACGAGGAATGGGTCGATCTCGCGAGCGTGGAGGCGTGCACCGATGTGCTGGTGGCCGCCGCGCGCGAGCTGTGCGCCTGATCATGGGATAGTCCGCTGCCGTGCGCTCCGGCACCTGTCCCAAGTGTGGGTCCGACGAGATCCTGGAGGACGTGGGGGTGAACAGCCTCGGGGAGGGTGGGCCGGCGGGGCGGATCGCCTTTCGCCTGGAGGAGACGTCGGGTTTTCTGAAGAAGTCGACGCGGGTGGAGGCCAAGGCCTGGATCTGCGGCGCCTGCGGATACAGCGAGCTCTACGCCGCGGACCCGGCGAAGCTGGCCGAGCGCTGGCGTGAGGGTGACCGCTGATGCGATCATCCCGCCCATGACCGTTCAGCGGAAGCCTCTCGAAGACATCCTGGTCACCGAACGCGAGTTCTGGCAGGACGGTCCGCCGCACGAGCTGTTTCGCGAGCTGCGGTCGGGGTGTCCGGTGCACTGGACCGAGAAGATCATCCGAGTATCCCGAGGAGGACGGCTACTGGTCGGTCACGCGCGCCGACGACGTGCACGAGGTCAGCCGCGACTGGCAGACCTACTCCTCCGAGCTCGGCGGCATCACCGCGCTGACCAACGCCATCCTTCCGCTCGAGCTCGTCCAGGCGATGTTCATCGGCATGGACCCGCCCAAGCACGACCGCATCAAGGCGCTCTTCCAGCGTGGCTTCACTCCCAAGCGGATCGCCGAGCACGAGCCCGCCATCCGCGAGATCACCACCGGCGTGCTCGACCGCCTCGAGGGCCGCGAACGGTGCGACCTGGTCACCGACGTCGCCCAGCCGATCGTGTCCCGCGTGATCGGCTCGTTCATGGGGATCCCGCCGGAGGACGACGAGATCTGGGCGCGGCTGATGAACACCACGCTGGGCGCGGGCGACCCGGACATCAATCCGGAGGGCGCCGAGATCGTGATGCAGCGCGACGTGCCCGAGATCTTCGAGCGCTGCGGGCGGCTCATGGACGCGCGCCGGGAGAATCCGACCGACGATCTCACGAGCGTCTTGGTCCACTGCGAGGTCGACGGTCAGCGCCTCGAGGACCACGAGATCGTGATGGGCTTCTTCCTGCTCGTCGCGGCCGGCAACGACAGCACCAAGGCGACCTACTGCAGCGGCATGCGCGCGCTGATGGAGAACCCCGAGCAGCGCCGGATGCTGCTCGACGACCCCTCCCTCATCCCCGGCGCCGTCGAGGAGTCGTTGCGCATGTTCCCCGCCTTCGCCCACTTCCGGCGCACCGCCACGCGCGACACCGAGCTCGCCGGCTGCCGATACGCGAGGGCGAGAAGGTGGTGATGTGGTACGTCTCGTCCAACCGCGACGAGTCGCGCTTCGAGGATCCCGACCGCTTCGACATCACCCGCACCACCGAGCACCAGGCCTTCGGCGCCGGTGGGCGCCACTTCTGTCTGGGCACAGCGCTCGCCCGGCTCGAGCTGCGAGTCATGCTCGAGGAGACGCTGGCGCGCTATCCGGCGATGGAGATCGCGGGACGGCCCCTGTTCGCCGAGTCGCCCTTCGTCAACCAGCTCAAGACGCTGCCCGTCGAGCTCGCACCCTGACGGCGCGGCACGGCATCTTCGTCGCTCCTTTCGAGGAGCTGTCAGAGCCGGCTCTGGTGGCCGAGCTCGCGGCCCGCACCGAGGAGCGCGGCTGGGACGGATTCTTCGTGTGGGACCACGTGGACTACATCGAGCCCGTCCGCGCGCTGGCCGACCCGTGGGTCACGCTCGCCGCGGTGGCGGCGGCCACCGAGCGGGTCACGATCGGCCCGCTCATCACGCCGCTGGCGCGTCGTCGGCCGCACCAGCTGGCGCGGGAGACGGTCACGCTCGATCGCCTGAGCGGCGGCCGGCTGGTCCTCGGGGTGGGCCTCGGCAGCCCGCGCACCGGCGAGTTCGACCCCGGAGCGCTTCGGCGAGGAGGGCGACCCGCGCGCGCGAGCGCGACTGCTCGACGAAGGGCTCGACAGGCTCGCCGCCTACTGGGCCGGGGAGTTCGAGCCGCTTCCGGTGCAGCGCCCGCGCATCCCCGTCTGGGTGGCCGCCACGTGGCCCAACCGCCGGCCATTGCGCCGTGCCGCTCGCTGGGACGGCCTGTTCCCGGTTGAGCTACCGGGACCCGAGGCGCTGGCCGAGCTGCGCGCCGAGGTCGAGGCCATGCGCGAGGGCGACGGGCCGTTCGACTACGTGGTGACCAATCCGGCGGGCACCGATGCGGCCCCGTGGACCGAGGCGGGTGCCACGTGGTGCCTCACCGGCTTCGGGCGGCAGCCCACGCGCGTCGCGGTGGAGCAGGCGATCGACGCGGGGCCGATCTTCTAGCCTCGATCCCATGCCCGTCGTCGAGGGACTCGCCTTCCAGTACGCACTGCACGAGCTGCCGCTCGGGCGTCTTCCCTTCTACCGCTGGCGCTGGGAGCTGTGGCACGGCGCGCGCCTCGAGGCCGCCGGCTGGCGGGCGAGCCAGCGCGACGCGGTCCGCGCGCTGCGCCTGCACGGATCCCGCGTGGGCCACCGCCTGTTCGGGCTCACGCCGCCGGCCGAAGATGCCGAGTCCTTCACCGCCTTCCGCCCCGGGGCGTCGGTCCGGGTGAGCCACGGCGCGGTGGCCTTCGCGCTCGTGCCGGTGCACCTGGAGACGGCGGTCGTTCCGGTCTGATTGCGCCCGGCGCGGTGCGAGCGGCTCGCGCAGCGCACGCGGGGCCGCTCGTCTAGCGCTTGATCAGCTGCCCCGCCAGCGTCTTGATCACCGCCGGGAGGTCGCTGCGCGACCGCTGATAGGCATCCTCGAGGCCGGAGGTTGCCTCGGGCCCGTGAACGCCGGAGCCGTGCCCTACCAGCAGGTGCTCGGGCTGGCGGCCCCGGATCGAGCCCGGCGGGGTCGCGCGCAGGAAGATGTGCATCCCCACGCGGGGCAAGCCCGCCCGTGTAGTGAAACGAGGTGCCCACCACCTCGGCCACCACGAGCGCACGCTGTTCGGGCCACCACAGCGAGGTCTCCTGCCAGCCAGGGAAGCGCAGCGCGGGAATGGCCTCGAACGGCGATCCCGGGATCGTGTCCGGCACCTTCACGTGCAGCACGCCCAGCCGCTCCGCCACCGCGGCACAGTCGCGGTTGTGGCGGTCGAGCAGCTGGAGCACCGCCGCGGGCTCGCCCAGGTCGCGGACGCGCTCGACCGCGCCCGCCGCATCGACCGGGTCGATCAGCCACACCGCCCGTTGGACACGAGGGCGTGAGAGGTCCGTGCGACCGGCTCGTCGATCACCCAGGAGAGGCCGAACGGGTACTCGTCCCACTTCTTGATCGTGGCCGCCACGACTCAGCCCACCCGGGCGCGGCGGTCGGCCACCAGCGGGCCCAGGGCTTCGCCGAGGAGGGCGACCGTCTCGAGATCGTGGGCGTCGGGCGTGTTGAAGATCAGGCCGTCCAGCCCGGCTGTCGAGCAGCTCGGTCGGCCTGCTCGGCCACCCCGTCCGTATCGCCCACGACGAGCGTGGCCAGCATCCGTTCGGACGCGCCGCGCTCGCGCAGGTGCTCGACCTTGCGCTCGGCCTCCTCGTGACTCTCCGCGATCACGACCGAGCCCAGCCGGGTCGTGGTGATCTCCGACGGGTCGCGCCCGAGGCGCTCGCAGTGACCCTCGAGCACGCCGATCAGGTGCCGCATCTGCTCCGCGTCGCCGAAGAAGTTCGACGCGTCGGCGTACTGGGCCACCATTCGCAGCGTCTTCTTCTCCCCGCTGCCCCCGATCATGATGGGGATGTCGCCGCGGATCGGGCGGGGGTTGTTCATCACGCCATGGACGCTGTGGTGCCGGCCCTCGACGGTCGACTGGTCCTGCGGTGAACATCCCGCGGAAGATCTGCAGGGCGTCCTCGAGGTGCTCGAAGCGCTCGCCCAATGACGGGAAGTCGTAGCCGTAGGCCCGGTGCTCGTCCTCGAACCACGCGGCCCCGACGCCGAGGATGGCCCGTCCGCCGGAGATCACGTCCAGCGTGGTGGTGATCTTGGCCAGTAGGGCCGGATTGCGATAGGTCACGCCGCCCACCAGCAGGCCCAGGTTGGCCTTCGTGGTGCGGGCGGCCAGCGCGGCGAGGATGGTGTTGCCCTCGAGCATCCAATTCTCGGGCGGCCCCATGGGGGGAATCTGGTGCAGGTGGTCCATCACGAACAGCGAGTCGAAGCCCGAGGACTCAGCCGTGGTGGCGATGTCGCTGAGGTGCTCGAAGAGGTCCTCCTCGCTCACCCCCGGATAGTTGAAGTTGGGGATCTGTAGGCCGAGGCGGATCGGAGCGCGCATGATCCCGGACAATAGGGCGCGGCCTCAGCCGGCAGACAGGGGTGTTGTGCAGAACGCACAGCGCCGGGCCTCGCGGGGAACCTGGCTGAGGCAATCCGGGCAGTCCCGCGTCTCCTCGTCGACCGGCTGCTCGCTCCGCGCCCGGGCCAGCAGGGCGTTCACCGGCCTCAGCACCAGGAAGAAGACGACCGCTCCCACCAGCACCAGGACCAGCAGCGCGTTGATGAACTCTCCGTAGCGAAACTCGCTCCCGTTGATCTCGAACGAGAGGGCCGAGAAGTCCGACTCGCCGCCCACGGCGGCGATCAGCGGCGTGATCAGGTCCTCGACAAGCGAGGTGACCACCGCGGCGAAGGCCGTGCCGATGACCACCGCGACCGCGAGGTCGACGAGATTCCCGCGCACGATGAACTGTCGGAAATCACTCAGCATTCCGCCCCTTTCGACGTAGAGTGCCCGCCTCATGCGCCTCCCCTTGATCTTTTTCTGTGTCGTGCTGACCCTCGTGCTCGGGACCGCGACCGCCTCGGCCGAGACGGTCTGGCTCTGCAAGCCCGGGCTCGCCGGCAATCCGTGCGCGCGCAGCCTCACCAGCACCGTCGTGAAGGCCGACGGCACTCAGAGGGTCGAGCGCGCCCGACGGCCGCGCAAGCCGAACATCGACTGCTTCTACGTGTATCCGACGGTGAGCGGCCAGGCGCGGACCAACGCCACCAGGACCGTGGAGCCCGAGCTGAGGTCGTCGGCCGAGCAGCAGGCAGCGCGCTTCTCGGAGGTGTGCCGGATGTTCGCGCCCGTCTACCGACAGCTGACCCTCAACGCGATCGGCAGCGAGATTCCGGCGGCTGCCGCCGCCCTCGCCTACAGGGACGTGGTGTCCGCGTGGCGCGACTACCTGCGCAACCACAACCACGGCCGCGGCGTGGTGCTGATCGGGCACTCGCAGGGCAGCTATCTGCTGCGCCAGCTGGCGCGGGACGAGATCGACCGCAGGAGGAAGGTGCGCAGGCGGCTGGTGTCGGCCCTGCTTCTCGGCGGCAACGTGCTGGTGAAGAAGGGCCGGGACTCGGGAGGCGACTTCCGCAACATCCGCGCCTGCCGGGCACCCGCCCAGACGGGATGCGTGATCGGCTACTCCGCCTTCTACGGGACGCCTCCGGCCGATGCCCGATTCGGCCGAGCGATCGACCGCCTGGGAGTGACCGCGGATCCCGCCACTCAGGAGGTGCTCTGCACCAACCCCGCCGCGCTCGGCGGAGGGTCGGGCGCGCTCGAGCCCTACTTCCCGACCGCGCCCGTCGCCGGCCCGCTCGGCGCCATCATCGACGCGCCACCCGCCTCGGTGTCCACCCGCTGGGTGTCCGTTCCAGGGCTTTACGAGGCCCGCTGCCGGCGCGCCAACGGAGCGGTGTGGCTCGACGTGACCCCGACGGCCGGCGATCCGCGGCCCGTGCTCACCGAGCGCATCGGGCCCGACTGGGGCTTGCATCTGTACGACGTCAACCTGCCGCTGGGCAACCTGGTCGACCTCGTTCGCCGCCAAGCCCGGGCGTACGCCGGACGCTAGGGAATCGCCTCGGGCCCGCGGCCGCGGTTCTCGTCGCGAAAAGCGCGCAGCGCGTCGTACGCGGCGGGGTTGAACTCACGGCAACCGAGCAGGCGCCCGGTGCCGTCCCGCCCCGGGCTGCGGTTCCACGCCGTCGCGGCGACCTCGAACGGCATCTCCGAACGGGGCATCAGCAGTATCTGGTAGCCGTCCTCCTCCACGAGGGCACGCAGGCCGGCTCGCGCCTCGCGCGGCAGGCTGGGCCGATACCAGAACACCACCCGGCCGTGCTCATGGCTGTGGACGACCGTGGTGTCGGGCGCCGCCTCCTCGTAGAGGCCGTCCTCCGCGGGCACCTGGTAATGCATGCCGGTGGTTGGCGGGTTGGTGTCGTAGTCGACCGTCTGCTCGATGTCCGCGATGTGATCACGCGAGCGCGCGGTTGTCGTGCTGAGCTCGCACTTCGCGTCGCGGGCCGCGGGCGCGAGGCTCTTGATGCGCGGGGTGGGCACCCGCCCACCGTCAGGAAGGACCTCCGGCTCGGCGGCGGCGGTGTCGCTGGGCTCGCTCGAGCTCTCGTCGCTCGAGTCGCCGCTGCAGCCGGCCGCAGCCAGGACCAGGACGAGGGCGAGCGCGAGCAGACGTGTCACACGAGGCAGGCTAGACGCAACCATCTAGTGTCGCGGCGGATGGACCGGGATGTGGTGATCGTGGGCGCCGGGGTGGTGGGCGCGGCCATCGCGCGCGAGCTGGCCCGCCTCGACCTGAGCGTGACCCTGCTCGAGGCCGGCGCCGACGTCGGGGCGGGCACGAGCAAGGCCAACACGGCGTTGCTGCACACCGGCTTCGACGCCACGCCGGACACGCTCGAGGCGGGCTTGGTGAGGCGCGGCTGCGAGCTGCTGCGCGAGTACGCGCCCCGGGTGGGCATTCCGCTCGAGCAACGGGGTGCGCTGCTGGTGGCGTGGGACGATGGCCAGCTCGGCGAGTTCCCGGGCATCGTGGAGCGCGCGCGGGCCAACGGCTACCGCGACATGTGCCGGATCGAGCCGGCCGAGCTCTACGACCGCGAGCCCCACCTGGGCCCGGGCGCCCGAGGCGCGCTCGAGGTGCCCGACGAGGGCCTGATCTGTCCCTTCACCACCCCGCTGGCCTTCGCCACCGAGGCAGTGCTCGCGGGCTGTGAGCTGCGCCGAAGCACCGCCCTGGTGGGAGTGCAGCGCCTCGAGGGCGGCGGCTTCGGCCTCGAGACGACGGGCGGCCGGCTCACGGCGCGGCAGCTCGTGAACGCGGCGGGCCTGCACAGCGACACGGTCGACCGGCTCCTCGGCGGCACGAGCTTCACGATCACCCCGCGCCGCGGCGAGCTGATCGTGTTCGACAAGCTGGCGAGCCCGCTCGTCAACCACATCGTGCTCGCGGTGCCGACCAAGGTCTCCAAGGGCGTGCTGGTGTCGCCCACGGTGTTCGGGAACGTGATGGTGGGGCCCACGGCCGACGACCTCGAACGCAAGGACGACACGTCCTCGACCGAGGACGGGCTCGCCTACCTGCGCACCGAGGCGGGCCGGATTCTCCCCGCGCTGCTCGGCCACGAGGTCACGGCGGTATACGCGGGCCTGCGCGCCGCCACCGAGCACGGCGACTACCGCATCGGCTTCGACGACGGCTACGCGTGGGTGGGCGGCATCCGCTCCACCGGGCTGTCGGCCTCCATGGCGATCGCCGAGCACGTGCGCGACGGGCTCGGCCTCGGAGACCGCGAGCCGCGGGCCGGGCTACCCGAGGTTCGGATGCCCAACGTCGGGCAGAGCTTCGCGCGCCCCTACGCCTCGGCCCAGCTCGTGGACGAGGATCCCGAATACGGGCGCCTGGTGTGCTTCTGCGAGCGCGTCACGCGAGGCGAGATCCGCGACGCCTTCGCCAGCCCCATCCCGCCGGCCGACCTCGACGGGCTGCGGCGCCGGACCCGCGCTCACCTCGGACGCTGCCAGGGGTTCTTCTGTGGAGCGCGGCTCGAGACGCTCGTGGCCGAGGCGGCAGGCGGTGCCTGACGGCCCGGTGGCGATCGTCGGCGGCGGACCGGCTGGGCTGGCCGCGGCGATCGAGCTGCGCCGCCATGGTGCCGGTGAGGTCGTGGTGATCGAGCGCGAGGCCGACGCCGGCGGGATACCGCGCCACGCGCGCCATCAGGGTTTCGGGGCGCGCGATCTCCGCCGCCCGCTGACCGGCCCGGCCTACGCGCGGCGCTACGCCGAGATGGCCTTGGCGTCCGGGGTGGAGGTGCTCACCGAGACCATGGCCACGGGCTGGGGTCCCGCGCCCGAGCCCGCTCTCGAGCTGACCAGCCCCCGCGGGCGCTCGGAGCTCGCGCCCGCGGCCGTCGTGCTCGCCAGCGGCTGTCGCGAGCGGCCCCGCGCCGCGCGCCTCGTTCCCGGCGACCGGCCGGGAGGCGTGATGACCACCGGGATGCTGCAGCAGCTCGTGTACCTGGAGGGCCGCCCGGCCGGGGGGCGGGCGCTGATCGTGGGCGCTGAGCACGTGAGCTTCTCGGCCATCCTCACGCTCGCCCACGGCGGCGCTCGCGCGGTCGCCCTCACCACCGAACTCGCCCGCCACCAGACCGTGGCGGCCTTTCGGCTCGGCGCCCGCGCCCGCTACCGGGTGCCGGTGCTCACGCGCACGCGCGTGAGTGAGATCCGCGGTCGCGGGCGGGTGGAGGAGGTCGAGCTGGCCGACCTGGACAGCGGCCGCCGGCGCAGCGTGGCCTGCGACACGGTCGTGTTCAGCGCCGACTGGATCCCCGACCACGAGCTGGCCGTCATGGGCGGCGTGGAGCTCGACGGGCTCACGCGCGGGCCGGCGGTCGATCCGGGCCTGCACACCTCGCGCCGCGGGGTGTTCGCGGCCGGAAACCTCCTTCACGGAGCCGAGCAGGCCGATGTGGCGGCGCTGAGCGGGCGCCACGTCGCCTCTTCGGTCACCCGCTATCTCGCGACCGGCGAATGGCCGGCGCAGAGGGTGGCGGTGGCGTGCCAGGCGCCGCTGGGCTGGATCGCGCCCAACGCGATCAGCAGTCACGGTGGCCCGCCCATCGAGCCGGCGCGCGGCCATTTCGCCCTGCGGGCGCGAGAGCACCGGCGCGCACCCCGGATCGCGATCGTCCAGGGCGAGCGACGGCTGTGGAGCGGGCGCCTCGCCCGGGTGATGCCGGGACGCTCGGCTCGCCTCCCGGCCGAGTGGATAACTGCCGTGGACCCG
The DNA here is from genome assembly GCA_963728155.1 of uncultured Thermoleophilaceae bacterium. GTDB lineage: Bacteria > Actinomycetota > Thermoleophilia > Solirubrobacterales > Thermoleophilaceae > JACVRW01. The sequence goes on from CAVSJF010000007.1 coordinate 427,988, forward strand.
CAGGGCGGCCCGGTGTTGGTCCGGCTGGCTTAGACTCGGGCGCGATGACCGAGCACGAGGAACACGCCGACAAGCTCGAGCGCGAAGCGGAGGGAATGGCGGAGGACTCCGACCGAGTCGGAAAGCACATCGACGAGGCCCGCCGCGACTGGGAGGCCAAGGAGCAGGATCCCGCGGTGCCCGGCGCCATGCCCGACCCCGAGGACGAGTCGCAGAGCTCCGACGAGGACGAGGACGAGGACGAGCAATGATCAGCGAGACCCCCGGCGAGGAGTCCGACCAGCTGCCCGAGGAGGCTCCTTCCGAGGCGGTGCCCGACGACGACGGTGAGGGCGCGGCCCGCGATCAGGCCGAGAGCAGCCCCGGGACGCCCGGCGACGACGACACCGCAACCGGCAACCCGGACGCGGCCGGCGCGCAGGACGAGGACTCAGAGCAGGACTAGCGCGCCAATCCCCTGCGTAATCTGAGGGGGATGCTGGACGCATTGAGCACACCGCTGAAGGCCGCGGCCGCTGCCTTCTTCGCGGTCGGCCTCGTCTTCGTGTTTCTCAACCCGCCGTCGCTCTCGGGCGCCGAAGGGCTGGCGTGGTTCGCGCTGGGCGGGCTGGGCCTCGCGGTCCTGACGGCCTGGGCGTTCGTCGCGCTCACCGGCAAGGACGCCATGCCCGACGACGAGTTCGAGCGCCTGGTGCGCCGCAGCGAGGAGATGGCCCGGGATCCCGATCTGCGCTACGGAGCCAGCGAGTTCGATCTCCTCGTGGCCGAAGCCATCGACCGCCTCCCGCCCGAGTTCCAGGAGTTGCTCGACCAGACGCCGGTGGTGGTGTCGCAACTCGGCGCCGAGAATCGCGCCTACGGACACTACTTCGGCGACACGGTGGCCCGCGACAACTACCCGGACCGCATCGTCCTCTACCAGGACACACTGGTGCGCGACTTCGGCTGGGATCCGGAGTTGCTGCGCGCCCAGGTCGAGCGGACGCTTCGCCACGAGCTGGCCCATCACCTGGGCTGGCACGAGACGGGCGTGCGCGACCTCGGCCTCTGACCTCGGCTACAGCTTCGGGGGCAAGTACCGATAGCTCGGCTATGAGCCGAAAAGTCTCGAGAGCGCTGCTGCTGCTCGCCTGGGCAACTCTCGCCGTGCTCTCCGCCGCCCTGCTTCTCAACGCCCAAGGTCAGGAGGAGGCGGACATGGAGCAGCGTTTCGATGGCCGCGCGGAAATCGCGGCGAGCTTCACGGCGACCTACGCCAACGATCTCCTCGATCAGGAGCGGCGCGTGGCCGAACGCGAGCTCTCGGGCGCCGGGGCGGGCTCGGCCGATCTGAAGAGAGTGACGAATCTGTTCGGCTACGAGGCCGCGGTGCTGCTCGACGCCGAGGGCCGCGCGCTCGCGGTCGCGCCGGCCAAGAGGTCACTCATCGGCCAGGACCTGACGAAGACCTACGCCCATTTGAGGACAGCGGCCCAGGGGCTGACGGCGGTGTCCAAGGTGGTTCCCTCAGCGGCCCGGGGCATCCCGATCGTGGCCTTTGCCACCCCCTTCGACTCCGAGCGCGGCCGGCGCGTGTTCAGCGGCGCCTTCGACATCGACGAGACGCCGATCGGCGCATACCTGCGCACCGCCTCGCCCATCAGGGGAACCGACGTATACCTCCTCGACGAGGCGGGCACGATCGTGGCGAGCAACCGGAGCTCCTCGAATGGGCTGACCAAGGTGGGCAAGGCCGATCCCGAGCTCGGACGAGGCCTGGCCCGCTCATCCGGCGGCGAGACGCGGGACGGCCAATACTTCGCGAGCCATGACGTGGCCGGGGCTCCGTGGCGGCTGGTGATGTCGGTGCCCCAGGCCCAGCTGCTGGAGCCCGTCCAGGGGTTCAGGCGTTACGTGCCCTGGATGCTGTGGGCCGGCTTCGTGCTGGGCGGCCTCGCATGTGTGCTCCTGGTGGCCAACCTGATCAGCTCGCGCCGGGAGCTCAGCCAGGCGAATCAGAACCTCGATCGGCTGGCTCGCATCGATGTACTGACCGGTCTCTACAACCGCCGGCACGTCCAGGATTCACTCAACGCCGCGGTGGCCAACGCCGAGCGCTACGGCCAGGATTTCTCCGTGCTGATGATCGACGTCGACCGGTTCAAGCAGCTCAACGACACCTACGGCCACGACGCGGGGGACCACGCGCTGCGCGTGATCGCGGCCGACGTGCACGGTGCGCTGCGCGCCGGGGACATGCTCGGCCGCTGGGGCGGGGAGGAGTTTCTGGCCATCCTGCCCTCGACCGACGCCGACGAGGCCCTGCACGTGGCCGAGCGCGTGCGCGAGTCGATCTCCTCCCTGGCGGTGGTGCTGGGCGACCAGCTCGTGCCGGTCAGCGCGAGCATCGGCGTGGCGGTGCGCTCGAGCGAAGGCCCCGACGAGCTGGTGGCCGCGGCCGACAGCGCCATGTACGCGGCCAAGGCGGCCGGACGCGACGCCGTACGGTCCTGAGGCTCAGGCGCCGATCTCTTCGAGGCGCTCGGCCAAGATGATTCGCGCGGCGGCCTCGATCAGCGCGAGGTGGGAGAAGGCCTGGGGGAAGTTGCCCAGGTGCTGCCCCGTGGTGGTATCGAACTCCTCCGCGTAGAGGCCGAGCGGCGAGGCCACTCTCAGCAGGCGCTCCATCAGGTCGCGAGCGCGTTGGTGGTCGCCGACGATGGCCAGCGCCGACACGAGCCAGAACGAGCAGATCAGGAAGCTGCCCTCCTTGCCCTCGAGGCCGTCGTCGGTCTCGTCGGTGCGGTAGCGCAGAACGAAGCCGTCCTCGGTGAGGTCGTCGGCGATCGCCTCCACGCTCTTGCGCAGGCGCTCGTCGTCGCCGGGGAGGAAGCCGAAGATCGCCGCCAGCAGGGTGGACGCGTCGAGGGAGTCGGTGTCGTAGTGCTGGCGCAGGATGCCGTCGCGCACGCCGTGTTCGAGGATGTCCGCCTCGATCTCATCCGCAGTGGCCCGCCAGGTGGCGGGGAGCTCGGAGTCGCCGCGGATCTCGGCGAGCTTTGCCGCGCGGTCGAGAGCGACCCAGCCCATGAGCTTGGACGACACGTAGTGCTGGGGCTCGCCGCGGGCCTCCCAGATGCCCTGGTCGGGCTCGCGCCATACCGCCGTGGCGCAGCGCGCCTGGCTCTGGACGATCGGCCACAGGCGCCGCGGCAGGCGCGAGCTGCGCCGCGTGTGGAGCAGGATCGAGTCGAGCACCGCGCCGAAGACGTCGTTCTGGCGCTGGTCGAAGGCACCGTTGCCGAGGCGCACCGGGTGAGCGCCGGCGTATCCCGACAGCTCGTCGCGCGTGGACTCCGTCAGGTCGCGGCGACCGTCGATGCCGTACATGATCTGGAGGGCCCCGTCGTCGTTGGGCTCGAGGTCGGCCACGAACTGCATGAACTCCTCGGCCTCCCAGTCGAGATTGAGGAAATGGAGGGCCTGCAGCGTGAAGGTCGAGTCGCGCATCCACGCGAAGCGGTAGTCCCAGTTGCGTTCTCCGCCCGGGGTCTCCGGAAGCGAGGTCGTGGGCGCGGCCACGGTGGCGCCGGTCGGCATGTAGGTGAGGCCCTTGATCGCCAGCGCCGAGCGCTGAATCGGCTGGCGCCAGCGGTGATCGGGAAGCCGCGCGGCGCCCAGCCAGCGACGCCAGAAGCGGCCCGTGGCATCCAGGCGAGCATAGGCCTCATCGACGTTTTGGGGGACCTTCAGACCCTGCGCCCAGGACAACGCGCAGTACGCCCGTTCGCCCTTCTCGACCCTGTGCCGCGCGCGTACCCGACTCGCCCTCCACCCCGAGCGCCATGTCGGTCTGCAGCCGTACCGTGAGATCGCCTCCACGAGCGTCGGCGCGGTGACGGTCGTCTCCGTCCAGCGACCATTCGGCCGGAACCCGCCCGTAGTCGAAGCTCGGCTCGCAGATCAACTCCAGCTCGACGCTGCCCTCCAGGCACGCGACCGTTCGCACGAGCATGTGATCCGCGTCGTCGTCGACCGGCGGGCGCGTATGAGGAGTTATCTCGTCCTCGCGATCCCATGGGCCGATGGTGAGCGCGTCGCGCACCACTATCCAGCCGGTCGGCGTGTTCCAGGTCGTGCTGAGGATGTTGGTGCCCGGCTCGTAGTTGCGGGCCGTGGGCACGTTGAGCCCGAACGGCGCCAGCGTGAAAGAGCCGATCTGGCGGTCGAGGAGCGAGCCGAACACGCTCGGCGAGTCGAAGCTCGGGACGCACAGCCAGTCGATCGACCCGTCGGGCGCCACCAGCGCGCTCGTATGGCAGTCCGACAGGAACGCGTAGTCCGCGATCGGCGGGAAGGGCGACGGGGCTGCTGCGCTTTGACGGGCCATGCGGGGCAATGTAGCGCCGAGTCCTCTCCGCGAGCGCACCGGCTAGCCTCGCTACTGGCGAGGGCGTAGGGTGTTGGCGTTGGAGGGAAGCCGCGACAGGTTCCGCAAGCGCATGCTGGCCGAGTCCCTGTCCGACCAGTTCGGACTAGCGCTCCTGGCGGGTGATCCGGACGAGGCCGATCAGGTGGCGCGTGAGGCGCTCGAGCTGACGCTCGGCGAGGCGATGATCTACCAGCTCGTCGTAGCGCCCGCCATGCATCGGATCGGTCGGATGTGGGCTGCGGGTGAGATAGGCGTCGGACAGGAGCACCTAGCCACGCAGATCGCCACCCGGGTGCTCGTGCTCGTGCACGACGCGACAGCCTTTGCCGCTCATCGCGCGGACTACCGGGCGATGCTCGCGGCGGTCGAGGGCGAGCACCACGTGGTCGGCCTCGACATGGCGGCCAAACTACTCGAGTCGGCCGGCTACGAGGTGTTGACGCTCGGCGCCGACGTGCCGACGGCCGCGCTGCCGGCCATAGTCGCGGAGCACGATCCGCAGCTGTTCGTGCTCTCCGCGACCATGCCCGACGCCGGCGAGCGCGTGCTGGAGGCTGTCGACGCGATCCTCGGAGCAGCAGCTGACATCGGTTTGATCCTCGGCGGACCGGGCGTTCCGCGGAGCCTCGCCGGCGGTCCGCAGGTCGTGGTTGAGTCGAGCGTTGCCGCCGTGGTCGAGGCCGCCGATGGGCTCATTCGCGGCGCAGGGCTCAATTGAAACGGAGAGGGTGGGATTCGAACCCACGAGGCAGTTTGACCCGCCCACACGATTTCCAGTCGTGCACCTTAAGCCGCTCGGTCACCTCTCCGGAGCGGCTCTAGGGTAGCTTCCCGCCGCCGGACTCAGGCCGCTTCGCGCAGCTGCAGGTGCGGCGTGAAGCGCGGCAGACGGGTGACCGTGGCCTCGACCCGCACCTCGCTGAACGCCGTGGCCTGAAGCGTGGCGCCGCAGGTCTCGCACAGGAGCGCCTCGAACTCGTCGGGCTGGCCCCAGCCCTCGAACTCCTCGGCGCAGGACTGGTCGGTGCATATGAGAATGGCGAAGAGCATGGAGGATCCTCATCGTGGTGAGGCGCTCGGACGGAACTCAGTCGCCGGACGCGGGCACGATCAGGCGGATGTGCCGGCGGGCCAGCATGAGAACCGGTGCCTTCCACTCCCGTTGCGATCCGTCCAGGGCCACCAGGTCGCAGTCGAGCAGCGTGAAGAATTCGGTGTCGCGGCGGTTCACGTGGTCCGACACGCGAGAGCGGTGCCCCTCCCGTGGAAGGGTCATCGACCCCTCCACGCGGTACCGATCGGTCTCTACGACGACGCGTTCCGTGCGGTTCTCCACCTCGGCGAGAATCTAGCGCGACCTGCGCTCGCCGCCGGCGTGCGCGTGTAGGTTTGGCACGTGGACATCGCTCCCGCGGCCCCAAGGACACCTGCTCTTGAGGCCGTCTTCAAGCCGGTCCAGCCACCCACGACATTCGAGGAGACGGTCGAACGGCTCGGCACCGCGATCCGGCTGGGCCTGCTCGTGCCGGCCAGCCGCCTGCCGCCCGAGCGCGACCTCGCCGACCAGCTGCGCATCTCGCGGTCGACGCTGCGCCAGGCGCTCACCACGCTCGTCCAGAGCGGGCACCTGGTCTCGGTGAGAGGACGCGCGGGCGGCACCTTCGTGGCCGACGAGCCGCCGCTCGGCGAGGCGGCGGAGGGCGAGGTGCTCACCGAGGATGCCCGCGCGGTGCTCGACTACCGGGTGGCGGTGGAGACCGGCGCAACCGTGCTGGCCGCGGAGCGCGCGCAGGACGAAGACCTCGTGCGCCTGCTCGAGCTGACCGAGCACATGCAGGAGGCCGGTCCGTTCGACGAGTACCGGCGGGCGGACGTCCGCTTTCACATCGGCGTGGCCGAGGCGTCGCACTCGCCCCGGCTGATCACCGCCATGACCGAGGTCCAGGGCCAGATGAGCAACCTGATCCACCGCATCGCCCATCCCCGTGAGGTGCTGGTCAGCTCCAACGAGCAGCACCGGCAGCTGATCTCGCTGCTGCGCCGCCGCGACAGCGCCGGGGCGGTCCGCCTGATGCGCGGACACGTGGAGGGCACCGAGCACATCCTCGCCGGGCTCCTGCCCGAACGTCCGGACTAATCAAGCACCCAGGTGTCCTTCGCTCCGCCGCCCTGGCCGGAGTTCACCACCATCGAGCCCTCGACCAGGGCCACCCTGCTGATCGCGCCCGGCAGCACGCGCACGCCGGCGTCGCTCAGTACCGCGTAGGGGCGCAGGTCCACGTGGCGCGGTGCGAGCAGGCCGTCGCAGACGGTGGGCGCGACCGACAGGGTCACCTGCTCTTGGGCGATGAAGGCATCCGGGTCGCGGTCAACCGCGGCCAGCGTGTCGCGTCGCACCTTGTCGCCGGCGTAGTCCCAGAGCACCACGTCCTCGCCGCCCATCTCGCCGCGTGGCTTGACGACCCACCCCGAGAGGTCGTCGACCTCGGCGGCCGGAAGCGAGGCGAGCGTTGGCAGCAGCGGCTCCTCGTCCAGGAAGAACCGGACCAGATCGTCGAAATGCGCGTTCACGAGCTTGTCGTCGGACACTCCGGCGCCCGGTGCGTTGACCACGCCCAGCCGGCCGGCACGACAGGGCTCGACGAGCAGCTCGAGCGGGGTTCCGCTGAAGCGGTCCTCGTCGGTGCGCTGATAGACCACGTCGACTCCGCGCGCCTGACCGTCGAGCCGGGCCACCAGCCCGCCCCCGCGGACCTCGAGGTCATCGATCGTCACCACGGGGGCGCCGAGTTCGCGCGCGAGCAGCTCGTGCTCCCACCACGCGGCGGCCGAGGGGCCCTCGCACAGCAGCACGATCCGCGGTTCGTCGACCCCCGCCGGCGCGGCTTCGCGCACCGCTCGCGCCAGCTCGCCGTAGGACGGGGTGAGATCGGTATCCGGCGGGTCGATCGCGAGCAGCCCGAGGAGGATCTCGCGCGCCACGACCGCATAGGCCATTCCCGAGGGCATGCGCACCTGGTCCTCGATCACGCGAAAGCGCCCGTCGGGGCAACGGATCACGTCGACCCCGGTGAAGGCGACCCAGCGCGACACGGTCGCTCCGTGCATCGTGGGCTCGTAGTGGGGCGAGCCCTCGATCGCCGCCCGGGGTACCACCCCGGCGGCCAGCGCGCGGCCTTCGCCGTACACGTCGGCCACGAAGGCGTCGAGGGTTCGCAGCCGCTGGACCACGCCGGCCTGGAGCTCCGACCACTCCGCGCTCGTGATGACGCGCGGCAGGGGGTCGAGCGCGAAGAGGCCGTCGGCGGCGGGCCCGAAGCTCACCCCGCGTGAGCGCAGGCGCGCCTTGACCTCGGCGACCAGCTCGGCCGGGTCGCGGAGGTCGCCCAGCAGCTCGGCGTACTGCGGGCGCGGCTCTCCGTCGTCGAGGTAGGCCTCGTCGTACGGAGTCTCGTCCACTACTGGTCGGCGAGCGCCGCGCGCAGAGTCGCCTCGCTGCGGCGTACCCGCGCGCGGGCGGCGTTGAAGCGCTGCGTGCTCTCGCCGTTGGCGGCCAGGGCCAGAGCGCGATAGGCGCCGGCCGTCCGGCGGGCGGCGGCGGCCACCGCCTCACCGCCCGGGAGGGCTTCGAAGCGGGTGGCGGCGCGGTCGTGCACTCGTTGGAGGGCCTCGGCACCGGCGCGCTGGCCGGCGGGAAGCTCCGCGGCCGCGAGACGTTTGCGGGCCGCCGCGCGCTCGGTACCCAGCCGGGCGATCTCGGCCTGCACCTCCTGCTGCTGCTCGATCACATCGGCCACGGGCAGTCCGGTGGCCGAGCGCAGCCGCAGCGTCGAGGCCACGCGCTCGCAGTCGGCCAGCGTGCCCGGCTCAGCCTGAAGGGATGCACGGCAGGTGGCCACCAGCTTGCCAGTCTCGGTGGGTACCACGTAACGCACCGCCTCCAGGGCTCCGGCGGCGTCGGCTCCCGGCTCCCGCCAGGCCTCGAGACGGCCGAGGCGCACGGGATTGCCCTGTTCCTCGCGCTCGACCGGGGCGTCCACCAGTTCGAGCACCAGGCCCGAGCCGGGGTCGGCCTCCGGATGGGCCTCGAGAGCGCCGGCCGCGGGCACCGTGCCCTTCCAGTTTCCGGGAAGGCGTAGCTGCAGGCCGCTCCCCGCGAAGTCGCGTGGTGGCGGCGGCTCGTCCGGTCCCGGGGCCAGCAGCATCCCGGCCAGCGCGCCGAGGATCAGGACGCCCGCACCGATGGCCAGGAGCAGGCCGGCCGGGGTTACGCGCGGCGCGGTCCGGGGCTTCTTTCTCGCGCGCGCCGTTGCGGGACGGCCGTTGCCCTTCCCGGCGCGTGCAGGTTTGGCCTGGGGGCGCGGCGCGGCTTTAGCGTCGGCCGGCGGCGGCGCCCCCACCGCCTCGGCGTTGTTGCGCCGCAGCGGCACCGCCTGAGGACTGCGCTTCTTCGGCTTGGTCTCCGACGCCGGCGCCGGCGTCGCTTCGCGCGGGCGCTGCTCGGTCTCCGAGGCGGGCATGACCCCGCCCTGCAGGAGGATGTTGGCCAGGTTGCGAGTCTCCGCGACGGTGCGGTAGCGCAGCTTCGGATCGCGAGCCAGCGCGGTGTCGAGCACAACCTCGAGCGCCTCGGGCAGGTCCGGGCGCAGCGCTCGCATCGACGAGCCCTCATTCGGCGTCGCGCCGGTGAGCAGCGTGTACAGGAAGGCCCCGAACGAGTAGACCGCCGAACGCTCGGATGCGCTCTCGCCGTCCAGCACCTCCGGCGCCACCCACGGGGCGTCGCGGTCGCCCAGCTTCGTGGGATTGCCGAGAGCCTCGCGTGTGATTCCGAGATCGGCCAGCACGGCTCCGCGTTGTGGGTCCATGAACACCGAGTCCGGAGTGAGCTCGGTGGGATAGATGCCCGCTTCGGCGGCCTGGTCGAGGCCTCTGCCGACACCGTGGAGCACCTGCGCGCACTCGGTGCCGGAGATGGTGCCGAGCTTGTCCTGGGCGGAGAGCGGTCTGCTCTCGCCTACGTCGTAGGCCACGTAGTAGCAGTCATCGGTGCGGCCGCTCGCCATCAGTGCGCACAGGCGGTCGCCCGTGCCCGCCGCGCGGTGGGATGCCGCCTTCGAGTAACGAGTCCAGGCCGCCTCGGAGCCCGCCGGGGCCACCACGGTCAGGCAGACCCGGCGGTCGTCCAGGCGCACCACCACGTGCCTCACGATCTCGCTGACCTCGATGCCCTGGAGCACCCGGACGATCCAATCCTCGGTCAGCTCCGGCTTGGTGTACGACGTGTCCGCCCGCGCCACCTCTCTCAGCCCTCGTCGTCGAACTCGACGGGAGGGGGCGTGGGCTGGGGCGCCGGGGGCGCCACCGGCGTGGGTGCGGGTTCCGGCACCACGGGGTCGGGAACGACCGGCTCCTCGGTGAAGGTCTCCGGCGGTGGATCCGGCTTCCGCGGAGGCGGCTTGGGATTGCGAGCCATTCTCGGCAGTGCCGGGGTCTCGCCCAGGCCCGAGGCCGCGGGGTCCGCGGAGGCCGTGGCGCCGCCGTCCGCGTCGGGAACGGCGATGGGAACCGCGGCCGAGCCGACCGGCCTGACCGGCTCCTGCTCGCCGCCGGAGGAGCTCGCCGCGTAGCCGACCCCGAGGGCCAGCACGAACAGGGCGGCCAGAAGCGCCACTGCGAAAGGTCTACTGATGGAGGGGTTCAAGGCCTGGTTGGATTGAGCAACGACGGCGGCGGGCGTCCCCGTCCCCGGACATAAACCGCCACTCTGTGCCGTCAGTCTAGCTTCGCAGCCGTTCGCCGTGGGGGTCGAAGAGGGGCTCTTCGACGATCTCTCCCGCCACCCAGCGGTCGAAGATCTCCACCGCGACCTCGGTCTTCGCCTCGGCTCGGTCGGGGGGGAGGTAGGCGTAGGCGATGGAACGGTCGACGCTGTAGCCGTACCCACCGCTCGTCACGCGCCCCACGATCTCGCCTTCGATGCGCACCGGCTCGTTGCCGAGCGCGACCGAGCGGGGGTCCTCGAGGGTCAGGCAGCACAGCCGCGGCCCGGGCTCGCCGGCCTCCATCAGCGCCTCGCGCCCCACGAAGCCACCGTCCTTGTCGAGCTTCACGCAGAAGCCGAGGCCGGCCTGGTTGGGCGTCTCGTCGGGTGTGATGTCCGCTCCCCATACCCGGTAGCCCTTCTCGAGGCGAAGGGAATCGATCGCGCGGTAGCCGCCGGCCACGAGGTCGTGCGGCTCACCGGCCTCCCACAGTGTCCGCCATAGGTTGAGCCCGTATTCGGCCGGGCAGTAGAGCTCCCAGCCGAGCTCGCCCACGAAGGTCACCCGCAGCGCCCGCACGGGTACGCCGCCCACGGTGATCTCGCGCAGGGTCAGGAAGGGGAAATCGTCGTTCGACAGCGATTGCGGGGTCAGCGGCGCCAGGATGTCTCGCGCGCGTGGACCCCAGATCCCGAAGCAGGCCCAGGCCGACGTCACGTCGTTCACGTGCACCGAGCCGTCGCCGGGCAGGTGGCGGCGGATCCACTCGCGGTCGTGGTTTCCGAAGGCCGTGCCGGTGACGATCGAAAAGCGGTCCTCCGCCAAGCGCGCCACCGTGAAGTCGCATTCGATGCCTCCCCGCGAGTTCAGCATCTGGGTGTACGTGATGCGGCCCACCTCGCGGGCCACCTGGTTGTCGCACAGACGCTCCAGGAGGGTCGCCGCACCCGGTCCCGCGATCTCCATCTTGGAGAACGAGGACTCGTCGAAGATGGCCGCGCTCTCGCGACATGCCAGGTGCTCGGCCCCCACGGCCGGCGACCAGTGCCGACCCGCCCAGCCGCGCGGGCGCAGCGACTCGTCGCCGTCTCGCGCGTTGCGCTCGTACCAGTTCACGCGCTCCCAGCCCGACTTCTCGCCGAAGCTCGCGTCGTGCTCGCTGTGCCAGGCGTTGGCCGGCGACACCCGCAGCGGCCGCCCCGCCTGGCGCTCGTGGTGGGGGTAGCGGATGTCGTAGTAGGTCTCGTAGGTCTCGCGGATCCGCTTGACGGTGTAGGACGGCGAGCGGTACTGCGCGCCGAAGCGGCGGATGTCCATGTGCCACAGGTCGAGCGAGGGCTCGCCCTGGGCGATCCATTCCGCCATCGCCTTGCCGATCCCGCCCGCGCCCGCCAGTCCGTGCGCGCAGAAGCCGGCGGCCACGAAGAGCCCGCCGATCTCGGTCTCCCCGAGGCAGAACTCGTTGTCCGGCGTGAAGCCCTCGGGGCCGTTGATCATGCGCGTGACCCTCACGTCCTCCATCTGCGGCACGCGCCTGCGGGAGTTGACCACGATCTCCTCGAAGCGATCCCAGTCGTCCTCGAGCAGGCGGCCGTTGAAGTCAGGGGGTATGCGCTCGAAGCCGTCGTCGCCGTCGGGCAGGAATGCCGGCGCGCAGTGGCGCTCGTAGCCGCCCATCACGAGGCCGCCGGCGTCCTCGCGGAAGTAGATGAGCAGGTCCGGGTCGCGCAACGTGGGCAGTGGATGGGCCGGATCGCGCTCGCGAAAGGGCTGGGTGACGATGTACTCGTGTGACATCGGCTGTACGGGGATGCGCACGCCGGCCAAGCGGCCGAGCTCGGCGGCGAACATGCCCCCGGCGATGACCACGTTCTCGGTCTCGATGTCGCCGCGCTCGGTGCGCACGCACGTGACCCGTCCGGCCTCGCTGTCGATACCGGTCACGCGAGTGCTGGTGAAGACCCGCCCGCCGCCCTCGCGCGCGCCCTCGGCCAGCGCGAAGGTCAGCTGCGAGGGGTCGAGGTAGCCGTCGGTGGGGAGCAGGGCGGCCCCCAGGACGCCGTCGGTCGACATCAGCGGAAACAGGTCCCGCGCCTCATCGGCCGAAATCAGCTCCAGCGGCAGCCCGAAGGTCTTGGCCCAGCCGGCCTGGCGGCGCAGCTCCTCCATGCGCTCCTCGCTGGAGGCGAGGCGGATCCCGCCGCACTCGACCCAGCCGCAGTCCTCGCCGAGCTTTCGGTAGAGCTCGACCGAGTACATCATCATCTTCGTCAGGGACACCGAGCCGCGCAGCTGGCCGACCAGCCCGGCGGAATGGAACGTCGACCCCGACGTCAGCTGGTTGCGATCGACCAGCACGACGTCCTCCCAGCCCAGCTCGGCCAGGTGATAGGCGATCGACGTGCCTCCGACGCCGCCCCCGATGATGACGCAGCGTGCGGAGCCCGGGAGCTCACGCAGCGCGGCCACGAACCTCCTCGAGCAGTGAACCGAAGCGCGCGTCGCTGCTGGTCGCGCTCATGCGCTCGAAGTGCTTGGACGCGTAGGCATCGAAGTCGAAGTCGAGCTCGGACAGGGTGCCCTGGGCCACGCCCCACATCGCCTCGCGGAAGTCCGACATGAAGCGAAACAGCTTGAGCGAGGCCCGGCGCCGTGGCGTCGCCGGCTCGCCGAAGTAGGCCTCGAGCAGCCGCTCCTCGTCGTCGTCCTCGTACTCGTTGTTCACGGCGAGGTTCCCGAGGTCGAAGAAGCGGTCGCCCATCCCCGCGTACTCCCAGTCGACGATCACGATGCGCTCCTCGCCACGCAGGAAGTTGGCCGGCAGCAGGTCGTTGTGGCAGGACACCGGCGCGTGGTCGGGATCGTCGCCCACCGCCTTCACCACCTTGCCGGCGTTGTCGAGCGCCTCGTCGAAGGCGGGCGGCGGCTCGCTGCCGCGGCTCCTCGACACCTCGGCGTAGTCATGGGCGATGTCGAGCACCTGGAACTCGGTGGGCAGCTCCAGCCCGCAATCGTGAAACTCGCGCAGCGCGCCTGCCACCTGCTCGACCGCGTCCGGCTCGCGCAGCTCCTCGGGCTTCATCTCGTGACCCTCGACGAAGCAGGTGACCAGACACGGCGGTTCGACGAGTGTGGCGGCGACCTTGGGCGCCAGGCCGAGCTCGGCGGCGCGCCGGTTGGCGGCGCTCTCGGCCTCGCGGTCGATGCCGAGGAGGTTCGTGTCCTTGCCGGGCATGCGCACGACGTACTCGGTGCCGCCGAAGTTGACCCTGAAGTTGCGGTTGGTGATGCCGCCGTCGAGGGGCTCGACGGAGCCCTCGCGGGGGCCGAGCAGGGCCGAGACCCGCGCGATCACCTCGGTCAGCTCACGGGTCGATTTCTGCTCGTTCACCGGCTATACCCCCGAGAGTGCCCTGGCCGACACTTCGATCGTGAAGTGCACGCGGTCGCCGCGCCAGCGATCGCGAGCGAATTCCACGACGATGCCGCCGGCCGCCGAGGCGGTTCGCTCCACCAGCATCAGCGGCGCGCGCTCGGCGATGTCCAGCGCCCGCGCCTCGTGGCGGCGCGCGGCGACGGGCTCGAGGCGCTCAACGGCGTGAACGGGCTCGAGGCCGTATTCATCGCGCATGAGCGTGTAGAGCGAGCCGCTCAGATCATGCGACGCGAATCCCGGGAAGCGGTCGGTGGGAATCCAGGAGTCCTCGAGCGCGAGCGGCACGCCGCCGCCAAGCCGCACGCGCTCGACGCGCACGACGAGAGCCCCCTCGTCGAGGCCGAGCGCGCGGGCCACCGCCGCCGGGGCCAGGCACTGGTCGATCGATGTGACGCGCGCGCCAGGTTCGAGGCCCTGTCGAGCGACAACCTCGCTGAAGCCGGCCACGCGCATGAGGTCGTGCTCGATCTTCGCCCGGCGCACGAACGTCCCGCGCCCGACGCCCCGTTCCAGCAGGCCGCGCGCCTCCAGCGAGGCCAGGGCCTGGCGGACAGTCGTACGTGACACGCCGAAGCCCTCGGCGAGCTCCCGCTCGGAGGGAAGGCGCTCGCCCAGACCGATGGCCGACGACTCGATCCGCTCGGTCAGCCGCTCCTCGATCATCACCCAGGCCGGGCGCTCCGGCTCCTTCCTGAATTGGTCTAGTCCAATGCCGCGGACCCTATGTCGTGCGCCGCGGACCTGTCAACTTTGCGAGGCTCGGTGGGAGCATGAACGACGGCGAGCTGATCCTCGTAGCCGGCGCGCTGCTGGCGGCCGGCATCGCCGCGTCGCTGCTCGCCGCTCGCGTGCGGCTGCCCGGCCTCTTGCTGTTCCTGGGCCTGGGGATGGCGATCGGCTCCGACGGCCTCGGGCTTATCGAACTGGGAGAGCGGCAGGCCGACTACGAGTTCGCGCGCACGATCGGGGTCGTCGCACTGGCGCTGATCCTCTTCGAGGGCGGGTTGACCGCCGGCTTCGACGCCATCCGGCCCGTGCTGCGGCCCTCGCTCGGGCTGGCGCTGGTGGGCACCTTCATCACCGCGGCCATCACCGGCCTGGCGGCGGCCTGGCTCTTCGACCTGAGCACGCTGGAGGGCCTGCTGCTGGGCTCGATCATCGCCTCCACCGACGGCGCGGCGGTGTTCTCGATCCTGCGCGGCTCGACGCTGCGGCGCAGGCTGGCCCACACCCTGGAGGGCGAGGCGGGCTTCAACGATCCGGTGGCGGTGCTGCTGGTGATCGGATTCGTGGAGTGGATCACCCAGCCCGACTACGGGGTCGCGGACATGGCCCTGCTGTTCGTGGTCGAGGTCGGGATCGGGCTGGCGGTTGGCCTCGCGGTGGGCTGGCTGTCGGTCCAAGGGCTGCGAAGGGGTCGCCTCGACACGCCCGGGCTATATCCGGTGGCCACCCTCGCGGCGGCCGCCGTGGCCTTCGGCGCCGCCGACGCGCTTCATGGCTCGGGATTCCTCGCCGTGTACCTCGCCGGCCTTGCCCTCGGCTCGGCGCGCATCCCGGCCAAGCGCACGGTGGTCGTGTTTCACCAGGGGCTCGGCTGGGTGGCCCAGATCGTGATGTTCCTCGCGCTCGGGTTGCTGGTGTTCCCGAGCAAGCTGGACGACGTGTGGTTCGAGGGCACCGTGCTCGCGCTGGTGCTCCTGTTCGTCGCGCGCCCTATAGCCACCATCGTGGGAACGGCGCTCGACTCGTTCACCGCGCGCGAGCGGGTCGTCCTGGGCTGGGCGGGACTGCGTGGAGCCGTGCCGGTGGTGCTGGCCACCTTCCCCGTGATCGACGGCGTGCCCGGTTCGGAGGACGTGTTCTTCAACATCATCTTCTTCGCGGTGGTGCTCTCCACGCTCCTGCAGGGGACGACCTTCGAGCCGCTCGCCGCGCGCCTCGGCGTGACCACCAACGAGCCCGCACTGCCGCGCCCGCTGGCCGAGACGGGCACGATCCGCCGGCTCGGCGCGGAGATCATGGAGTACCCGGTGGGGCCCGAGGACGCGGTGGCCGGGCGGCGCGTCCGTGATCTCGGGCTCCCGCGCGACGCATTGGTCAGCGTGATCGTCCGCGGGAACGAGGCGGTGCTGCCGCGTGGCTCGACCCGGGTGGAGGCCGGCGACCGCCTGCATGTGGTGGTACGCAGCGAGGTGGCCGCGAGCATGGGCGACCTGCTCGAGCGCTGGCAGCACGGGCCGATCGGGGATGACGTGCCCGTGCCTAGAGAGCTGGTCGGTATATCGGGCGTGTTCACCTCGCGGCCATGGGACGAGGAGGGCGACGGAGATCCGGCCTACCCCGAAGTGCTCCTGGGCGTGGCCGTGCGCGAGCACCTGCGGACCCGCCGCGACCACCGGGGTGCGCTCGTCGTGTTGACCGACGGCCGCTTCGCCGTTACCGGACCTACGCTCGCCGCCGGCGGCGCGCGCCAGCTGCAGGCCTACGCGCGGCGCCGCCTCGCGCGGGAGACGGATGACACGGCGCGGGCCTGGTGGCAGGAGGTTATTGGCGCGCTTGCACGCTAGAGGACACCGCTTGCGTCTATCCGCACAGTCGCTTACAGTCGCGCCCGGAAGAAGGTCGGAGGCCCAAACCATTTGGTCCGGTTGAAGGCTCCCGCAGCGGTCTATCGACGGAGGGAACACGGCAATGGCCGATGACGTTGGGCAGCGCGACAGGGATTCGGAGCGGCTCGCAGAGCTCGGCTACAAGCAGGACCTGAACCGCGTTTGGAGCCAGTTCTCCAACTTCGCGATCTCGTTCAGCATCATCTCGGTCCTCGCCGGTTGCTTCACCACCTACGGCCAGGCCTTCAACAACGGCGGTCCGATCGCGATCTCCTGGGGCTGGCCGATCATCTGCGCGATCCTCATGACCGTCGCCTTCTCGATGTCCGAGCTGTGCTCGGCGTATCCCACCGCCGGCGGCCCCTACTGGTGGGCGGCCAAGCTGGGCGGCCCGGGCTGGTCCTGGTTCACCGGCTGGTTCAACGTGATCGGCCTGATCGCCGTGGTGGCCTCGGTCGACTACGCCTGCGCCACTTTCGCGGCCAACCTCTTCAGCCTCTGGGACCTGAACATCATCGTCAACTTCACGGGCGGGCCGGAGCTGGACGAGATCTTCGTGCTGTTCCTGATCATCATGGGTCTGCACGCGCTGATCAACATCTATTCGGCGCACCTGGTCGCCCTGTTCAACAACATCTCGGTGGGCGTGCACGTGGTCGGCGTGGCGATCATCATCCTGATCCTGATCATCGTGCCCGACCGCCATCAGAGCGCGGACTTCGTCTTCACCGACACGATCAACAACTCGGGCTTCTCGGACGGTTCGACCTCCAGCTTGTTCTTCTGGATCTACGTGCTGCCCGTGGGCTTCCTGCTGACGATGTACACGGTCACCGGCTACGACGCCTCGGCCCACGTGTCCGAGGAGACAAAGGACGCCGAGGTCGCGGCGGCCAAGGGCGTATGGCAGTCGGTGTTCATCTCCGCGGTGATCGGTTGGTTCGTGCTGCTGGCGATCACCTTCGTCGCGGTTGACTTGGAGGCCGCGTCGGGCGGCACGATCCCGATCTTCACCAGCGCCATGAGTTCCGGCTGGGCTGAGATCGTGATTCTGATATCCACGATCGGGCAGTTCTTCTGCGGCATGGCCTGCGTGACCAGTTGCTCGCGGACCTTCTACGCGTTCTCGCGCGACCGGGCGGTGCCGGGTTGGCAGATCTGGAGCTCGGTCAACAAGAACCGCGTGCCCGTGGCCGCCGTGCTGGCCTCATGTGGGCTGGCCGCGCTCATAACGCTGCCCGCGCTGAGCGGCACCGGAGGCATCCCGGTCGCCTTCTTCGCGGTCGTCTCGATCGCGGTGATCGGCCTCTACATCGCCTACGTGACGCCGGTGTACCTGCGCCTGAGGGCGGGCGACAACTTCGAGCCCGGTTCCTGGACGCTCGGCGCGAAGTACAAGTGGGTGAACACCATCGCCGTGGTCTGGGTGATCATCTGCGTGGTCATCTTCTCGCTGCCGTTCACGCCGGCCGGGGTGTTCTGGAACGACGAGTTCACCTGGTCGTCGGTCAACTACTCGCCGCTGATGGTGATCGCCGTGATCGCCGCAGTGGGCATCTGGTGGCTGGTGAGCGCGAAGAACACCTACAAGGGCCCGGTGGCCACGATCGGCTTCGACGAGGGCCTGGGCATCACCGAGGAGAAGGAAGAGCCGACGGCGTCGGCCTGAGGAGGCTGTTGAGTTCGGCGAGCATGGGTGCCGGGCTCTCGGTGACGTCGTTCCACGTGTAGCGGCGGAACTGGTCGTCGCGGGCGTAGGCTTCGCGTTCGCGGCGACGGTCCTGCTCCCAGGCGTGGCGGGTGTGGTGGTAGCGGTAGCCGTCGAGCTCGACGGTGAGGTGGTGGTCGGGCCAGCGGCAGTCGACGCGCTTGCTGCCGGCCGGGCGGTTAGTGATGGGGAGCGGCAGGCCGGCTTCTTGTAGGCGCTCGAGGAAGTGGCTTTCGAGCTTGCTCAGGGTGACCTTGACCTCGCCGCGTATGATCGCCCGCAGCCGGCCCGCGCCCGCGGCGTTGGGCCGCCGGACCAAGATGGCCTCGACTTGTTTCGGTGTGGTGTGGTGGCGCACGCCGGCTTCGTGACAGGCGCGGGCCAGCTCCGCATCGTCTACGGCAGCAGCCAGGTCAACGAGGGTCTCGGCGGGGGTGGTCACCGGGATCCCGCGCCACGTGGTGCCCTGGCGTCTTGCCTGCGGCGGGTCGTCACGCCTTGGACACGTCGCAACCGGCCGGGGCCGGTCACGTCGGGCGGCGGCGCCGGGCCCTTGGAGCAGAGCCCAGCACGATGCGCGGCAGCTCGGCCGCTGAGCAGAGCCCCGTCGCCGCAGGCCTTCACCGCGGCAAGGTAGTGCGCTTCGACGCTGGGCGCCGTGTGGCCGACCCGGTAAATGCCGCGAAAGACAGCTATAAGGGCACCAGTTCGAAGCCGGCCGTCTATCTCCCTGCCGCTGATCCCCGCCGCCAGCAGCTCACGCCGGGTCGACCACGCCGTGGGAGCGGCGAGCTAATCCGGCCAGCTTTCGCTCCACACTGCCGACTTTTCCACCCACACGGTGGCAAAGTCGACCAAGCGGCCGAACTCACCCCCTTATAGCCGCAGTTCAGCGCAGCTCTGCCGCGGCGGCCACGAATTCCCGCCAGCGCGAATGCTCTGCCTCGCGCCACGACGCGTCCCGCGCGGGCTCCACCCGCCGGTCCACCGGCAGCAGCTCCGCCGCCTCGGCGAGCGAGCCGATCGTGCCCGACCCCACGGCGGCCAGCGCCGCGGCGCCCAGCACCGTGGCGTCGGCGCCCGCGGCCTCGACCGGCACGCCGCTCGCGTCCGCCTGCAGCTGCAGCAACAGCGGCTCGTTGGTGAGCCCGCCGTCCACGCGCAGCGAGGCCACGTCGACGGTCTCCTGCATGGCGGCCACCACGTCGGCCACGCGCCACGCGATGCCCTCGAGGGCGGCTCTGGCCACGTGCTCGCGTGTCGTGCCTCCGTGTATTCCGGCCAGCACCGCCCGAGCCTCGGGCTTCCACCAGGGGGCGCCCACACCGGCCAGCCCCGGGAGCACGCGGGCACCCGCGCTGTCGTCGACCTCGCGGGCGAGCACGGCGAGATCGGCCGGCTTCTCCGCCAGCCCAAGCTCTCGGCACATCCACTCGAGCATCGCTCCGGCGGCGAACACGCCGCCGTCGATCGCGTACTCGACCCGGCCGTCGAGCGACCAGGCCACGGTGGGCAGCAGGCCCCCGGCCGGCTCGGGCACCTCGTCGCCCACGTGGCCCAGCACGAACACGCCGGTGCCGTAGGTGGCCTTGACCCGGCCGGGCACCACGCAGCCCGCGCCGGCCAGCGCCGCCTGCTGATCCACCACCTGGCCGCAGAGCGGCAGCTCGACCGGCCACGACTCGTGTCGCAGCACGCCGAGCTCCCCGGCGGTGTCGCGCACCTCGGGCAGCACGTCGAGCGGCACGCCGAACAGCTCGGCCAGCCGGGGATCGAATCCCGGCCGCCCCAGCGCGTGCAGCTGAGTCCGCGAGGCGGTGGAGGCGTCGGTGGCGAAGCCGGCGCCCGAGGCGGTCGCACAGGAACGAGTCGACCGTGCCCATACGCAGGGTGCCCGCCTCGCGCGCGGCCCCCACCCCCTCGTCTCGCTCCAGCAGCCAGGCCAGCTTTGCCGCTGAGAAGTAGGGGTCGAAGGGCAGGCCGCTGAGCGCGCGGATCTCGTCCTCGTGATCACCGAGGCGCTCGAGCACCTCCGACGAGCGCTTGTCCTGCCACACCACGATCGGCGTGAGCGGCTTCCCGCTCTCGGCGTCCCACGCCAGCACCGACTCGCCCTGATGGTCGAGGCCACAGGCCACGACCTCGCCGGAGTCCTCCTCGAGCAGCTCGGCCACCGCCTCCACCACGGCAGCGAGCACCTCCTCGCCGTCCTGCTCCACCCAGCCGGCCTGAGGGTGGCGGTTGACCTTGTCGCGCCGGGCTTCCCGCACGGGGCGAAGCTGCTCGTCGAACAGAGCGGCCTTGACGCCCGTAGTTCCCTCGTCGATGCCGAGCAGCAGCACGAGTGGATTCCTATCGCGTTTCGCGCCAAGCAGCCGGCTCGGCCGGCTGCGCGGCGATGGGATACGGTCCGCCGATGAAGCTCGACGAGTTGCGCAAGCAGGTCAAGGACGGCGCGGTCGACACCGTGCTCCTCACCATCGCCGACATGGAAGGGCGGCTCCAGGGCAAGCGCCTGACCGCCAATCACTTCCTCGACGAGGTGGCCGAGCACGCGGCGGAGGGCTGCAACTACCTGCTGGCGGTCGACGTCGACATGAACACCGTCGACGGTTACGCCATGTCGAGCTGGGAGCGCGGCTACGGCGACTTCGTGATGAAGCCCGACATGGACACGCTGCGGCCCGTGCCCTGGCACGAGGGCACGGTGCTGCTGATGGCCGATCTCGAGTGGGAGGACGGCTCCGACGTGGTGGCGTCGCCGCGCCAGATCCTGCGCCGTCAGCTGGCCCGCCTGGCCGAGCGCGGATGGAAGGCCACGGCGGCCACCGAGCTCGAGTTCATCGTATTTCGCGACAGCTACGAGGAAGCGTGGGACAAGGGCTACCGCCATCTCGTTCCCGCCAACCAGTACAACGTCGACTACTCGATGATCGGCACGGCGCGCGTTGAGCCGCTGATCCGCCGCATCCGCAACTCCATGGCCGGCGCCGGCATGCCCGTGGAGAACTCCAAGGGCGAGTGCAACTTCGGCCAGCACGAGATCAACTTCCGCTACAACGACGCGCTGCACGCCGCCGACGATCACGTGATCTACAAGACGGGGGCCAAGGAGATCGCCGCCCAGGAGGGCATGGCGCTCACCTACATGGCCAAGCTCGACGAGCGCGAGGGCAACTCGTGCCACATCCACTGCTCACTGCAGGACGAGGGCGGCGAGAACGTGTTCGCCGGCGACGAGGCGCTCTTCCATCGCTTCCTGGCCGGGCAGCTGGCCTGCCTGCAGGAGCTCACGCTCTTCTTCGCGCCCAACATCAACTCCTACAAGCGCTACGTGGAGGGCTCCTTCGCCCCCACCGCGGTCGCGTGGGGCAAGGACAACCGCACCTGCTCCATGCGCGTGGTGGGCCACGGGCAGGGACTTCGCTTCGAGAACCGCCTTCCCGGCGCCGACGTGAACCCATACCTGGCGCTCGCCGCGATGATCGCCGCCGGCCTGCACGGGCTCGAGAACGAGCTCGAGCTCGAGGACGCCCTGGAGGGCAACGCCTACGAGTCGGACAAGCCCCACGTGCCGCACACCATGTACGCGGCGCGCGACCTCTTCGCCGAGTCGGCGATGGCCCGCGACGCGTTCGGGCAAGAGGTCGTCGATCACTACCTCAACCGCGCGCGGGTCGAGCTCGACGCCTACGAGGCAGCGGTCACCGACTGGGAGAAGTTCCGCGGCTTCGAGCGTCTGTAAGAGGCCTTGAGCCGGCCCGTAATCGGCATCTGCGGCGCCATCGAGGAGGTCAGCTGGGGAGCGTGGACGATGCTGGCGAACGTGTCGCCGCGCTCCTATGCGCTGGCGGTCCAGGCCGCGGGCGCCATGGCGCTGCTGCTTCCTCCGGATGACACCGCGGCCGAGCATCCGAGCGAGATGATCGACCTGCTCGACGGGCTGATGCTCGCCGGCGGGTCGGACATCGATCCGGCGACCTACGGAGCCACCGCCCACCCGGAGAGCAAGGGCTGCCGCCCGGAGCGCGACCGCTTCGAGCTTGCGCTCGGCCACGCCGCGCTGGAACGCGACATGCCCGTGCTGGGCATTTGCCGTGGCATGCAGCTGCTCAACGTTGCCTGTGGGGGCACGCTCGACCAGCACCTGCCCGACGCGATCGCCAGTGAGCGCCATCGCCACACCCCGGGCAGCTTCGCCGACCACGAGGTCCGCATCGCCGACGGCACGCTCGCCGCGCGCTCGGTTGGCTCGAAGGCGAGCGCGGTGAAGTCGCACCACCACCAGGGAGTGAGCGAGCTTGGGGAGGGCGTGTCGGTGACCGGCTGGGCGGTCGAGGACGACGTGGTCGAGGCGATCGAGCTGCCGGGCAAGCCCTACGCGCTAGGTGTGTTGTGGCACCCGGAGGAGGACCAGCGAAGCCGCGTGATCGGGTCGCTGGTGGAGGCGGCGAGGGACTACCGAAGCGCCTCCGAGCCCGCCCACTGAGCGGCGGCCTCGGCGAAGGCCTCGAAGAGCTGGCGCTTGTCGCCGGCCTCGGGGTGCCACTGGACGCCCAGGACCCAGCGCTCGTCGTCCTCCAGCTCGATTGCCTCGGGCACGCCGTCGCGGGCGCTGCCGGTGACCACCAGACCGCTGCCGAGGCGGTCGATCGCCTGGTGGTGATGGCAGCGCGCTTCGTGCACCTCCTCGCCCGTTGCCCGGGCCACGAGCGAGCCGGGTGCGAGGTCGATGTCGTGCTCGGTACCCGCGAAGGTCCCGACGATGCGCCGGTGCGAGTTGGCTCCGTCCTCGTCGACCAGGTTCTGATTGAGGGTCCCGCCCAGGGCCACGTTGAGAAGCTGCATGCCGCGGCAGATGCCCAAGAAGGGCAGGCCCCGGTCGATCGCCGCGCGGGTGAGCGCCAGCTCGAACTCGTCGCGATCGCGGTAGGTGGTCTCGGTCGCGTCCGATCGCTCCTGGCCGTAGATCGCGGGGTCGAGGTCGGCCCCGCCGATCACCATCAGGCCGTCGAGGCGGTCGATCAATCGTTCGGGAGGCCGCGTGTCCACGGGCAGGAGCACGGCCAAGGCACCGGTGTCCTGGACCGCGCGCACGTAGGTGTCGGCGGCGAGATGGGCGGTCTGGTCCCAGAAGGCCCAGCGGGCCCGTTCCTTCACGGCACAGATGCCGATCACCGGTGACGTACTTGACATCGCGATCCTCGCAATGGTAAAGGTCTCCCGGGCAGTCCTTTTACTGGAGGTGTTGAACGGTCCCGTGAGCACCGAGGCGCTGGTGAAGGTGGTGGAGCCCGCCACAGAGGACGTGATGGCGGAGCTGCCGCAGGCGGGGGTCGAGGAGGCGGATGCCGCCATCGCTCGAGCGCGGGAGGCCTTCCCCGCCTGGAAGCGCGTGCCGGCGGCGGAGCGCGCGGAGCTCATGCGCAGCGTGTCGGCCAAGGTCCGGGAGCGGGCCGAGGATCTCGCCCGCCTCGAGGCTCGCAACGTGGGCAAGCCGATCTCCGACGCGCGGGGCGAGGTCGGCATGGTGGCCGACGTGTTCAACTACTACGCGGGCGCACCGGAGCGCCTGCTCGGGGACACCATCCCGGTGGACGGGGGCCTCGACTTCACCTTCCGCGAGCCCCTCGGGGTGGTCGGCCTGATCACGCCCTGGAACTTCCCGCTGGCGATCGCCTCGTGGAAGCTCGGGCCGGCGCTGGCGGCGGGCAACACCGTCGTGCTCAAGCCGGCGGAGCTCACGCCGCTGACCGCGGTGGAGCTCGAGAAGCTCGTGGTCGAGGCGGGCGTACCCGAGGGCGTGTTCAACGTGGTGGTGGGCAGCGGGACGGGTGGTGGGCGAGCGCATCGTCGAAAGCCCCGACGTGGCCAAGGTGGCCTTCACCGGCTCGACCGAGGTGGGCCGGCGCATAGCCGCCCGCGCCGCGGAGACGATCAAGCGGGTCACACTCGAGCTCGGCGGCAAGTCGGCCAACGTCGTGTTCGCCGACGCCGATCTCGAAAAGGCGGCGGCCGCCGCCCCGAGCGCGGTGTTCGGCAACTCCGGGCAGGACTGCTGCGCTCGCTCGCGCATCCTGGTGCAGCGGCCGGCCCTCGACCGCTTCATGTCCGCGCTGGAGGACGCGGTCAGGAAGATCACGGTGGGCGACCCGCTGGATCGACTCCACGGAGATGGGCCCGCTGATCTCCGCCGACCAGCGCGAGACCGTTTCCTCCTACGTCGACGACGGCGCGCCCGTGGCCATCCGCGGCAGCGCCCCCGAGGGCAGGGGCTTCTGGTTCGCGCCCACCGTTCTCTGCCCGGTCTCCAACGAGGACCGCGCGGCGCGCGAGGAAATCTTCGGGCCGGTGGCCTGCGTGATCCCCTTCGAGGACGAGGCCGACGCCGTGCGCCTGGCGAACGAGACCATCTACGGTCTCTCGGGCTCGGTCTGGACGCGCGACGGCGCGAAGGCCCTGCGGGTGGCGCGGGCCGTGGACACCGGCGTGATCTCGATCAACTCGAACACCTCGGTGCGCGTATCCACGCCGTTCGGCGGGTTCAAGCAGTCCGGCACCGGCCGCGAGCTCGGGCCGCACGCGCTCGAGCACTACACCGAGCTCAAGAACGTCTATTACGCAACGGAGGAGGCCTGATGGGACGGCTCGACGGCAAGGTGGCCGTGATCACCGGCACGGCCAGCGGCATCGGCGCCGAGACCGCCCGCCTCTTCCAGGCGGAGGGCGCCAAGGTGGTGGGCGTGGATCTCAGCGAGCAGGCGGAGGGGGACCTCGCGATCCAGGCCGACGTGACCGACCCCGCCGCGGTCGAGGGGGTGTACGCCCAGGCGCGCGAGCAGTTCGGAAAGATCGACGTGCTCTTCAACAACGCCGGCATCTCACCCGACGACGACGCCTCGATCCTCGACACCTCCGTCGAGTCCTGGGACAAGGTCCAGAACGTCAACCTGAAGTCCGTCTTTCTGTGCTGCAAGTTCGGCATCCCGCATCTTCTGGACAACGGGAGTGG
The DNA here is from genome assembly GCA_963728155.1 of uncultured Thermoleophilaceae bacterium. Lineage (GTDB taxonomy): Bacteria > Actinomycetota > Thermoleophilia > Solirubrobacterales > Thermoleophilaceae > JACVRW01. Next base: position 452,932 of record CAVSJF010000007.1, read on the forward strand.
CTCGATCATCAACACCGCGTCGTTCGTCGCGGTGATGGGCGCTGCGGTCTCGCAGATCTCCTACACCGCCTCCAAGGGCGGCGTCCTGGCGATGTCGCGCGAGCTGGGGGTGGAGTTCGCGCGCAAGAAGATCCGGGTGAACGCGCTGTGTCCCGGGCCGGTGAACACGCCACTGCTGCAGGAGCTCTACGCCAACGACCCGGAGAAGGCCGGGCGGCGGCTGGAGCACCTGCCGCCGGGGCGCTTTGCCGAGGTGAGCGAGATGGCCAGCGCCGTGCTTTTCCTGGCCAGCGACGACTCCACCTACGTGAACGCGTCGACCTTCTTGGTGGACGGCGGCCTGGCCGGGGCCTACCTAACGCCCCACGACGAGCACTAGCGCTCGAGCAGGGTTCCCGCCGCCGCGGCGAGAAAGCGCGCCGAGATCCCTCGCCCCACGGCGTTCCAGGCGTCGATCTTCACTGCGCTCTCGCTGCGGATGGCCTCGGGATCGAGCCCCGTGGCCACCGCGCCCGGGTCCTCGTGCCAGCGTGTCGAGCCACGAGCTGAGATCGGCGAAGGTGACCTCGGGATGGAACTGGACTCCCCAGACGAGCCGGTCCTCGAGGCGAAAGGCCTGCAGGCACGCCGCGCTGCGCGCCAGCGCGACCGCGCCCGGCGGCAGCAGCCACTCGTAGTGGTGGTACCCAAAGCCCTCGAAACGCTCGGGCAGGAACCCGAGCACGGGATCATCGCGCCCCTCGGGGGTCAGCTCGATCTCGGTCCAGCCGATCTCGGGGCGTTCGGCCGGGCGAACCACCGCTTCACGGGCATCGGCCAGCAGCTGGGATCCGAAGCAGACCCCGAGCATCGGCGTTCCGCGCTCGAGCAGCGCCTGCACCAGCTCCTTCTCCGCTCGCAGCCACGGGTAGATGTGCTGCTGATCCACCTGCTCATACGCGCCGAAGACCATTGCGGCGTCGAACCCGTCGGGTTCGGGCGGCGCCGCCTCCTGGGGAAGCCACTCGATCAGCTCGTGGCCGGCCACCCGGGCCGGCTCGGCGAACACCCCCGCCGCCGCCTTGCGGTCGTGGACGACGGATAGGACCCGCATCAGCGGGGTGGTGCCTGCGGCCCTGCCGGTGGAGCTTCCGGGCCGCCCTCCTGGGGCGGCGCGTCGGAGGGCTCGGGCGGCCGCTCGGACACGTGCGTGGCCGGCGGAGGCCCTTCCTGGGGCGGCAGCGGTGAAGCCGCTCCACCCTCCTCGGGCACGGCGTCGCCCTTCACACTGCGTAGCTCGAAGTACATGACGCTGGCGGCCAGAGCGCTCAGCGGCACCAGGAGCACGTTGACGATCAGATCGGCGATGGCGTAGCCGGCGAAGGAGTCGTCACTGATGCCGCCGATGATCGCGTTGATGATCGCCCGGACTATGAAGCTGACCAGGAAGATCACGACGATCACGCCGAACACCTGCCAGCCGCTGCCGCGCACGAGCTGGCGGCTGCGCCCGAAGGAGTCGAAAACGCCCGCGCGCTCGACGACGATCACCGGGACGATGACGGCCCAGATAGTGAGCAGGAAGAGGCCGGGGATGATCAGGAGGATGAAGCCGATGGCGATCCCGATTCCCGCCAGGATGCCGACCGCGATCAGCGGTGCGATGAACGGCGAGGCCGAGCTGAACAGCGATCCGATCGTGTGGTCGCGCCGGCCGTCGAGGATGTCGCGGGTGGCTTCGACGACCATGCCCTGGTACCAGAAGGTGGCGATCAGGCCCAGCGCGGCGCTCACCAGGCCGAGGAGAAAGCCTCCACTCGACAGCAGCAGCCCGTTGAGAATGGCGACGGGAATGAACAGCAGCAGCGCCGCGGGTATCAGCAGCGTGAACTGGCTCCCGTAGAAAGAGAAGATTCGTTCGAAGACTCGACCGGTATCCAGCTTTGCGTTCATGGGCAGAATGTACCCCTGATGGCCGACAGCCTGCGCGGACACCTCCTCATTGCGGCGCCGGTGCTGCACGATTACTTCCGGCGCACGGTCGTTCTGGTGATCGAGCACACGCCGGACGGCGCCATGGGAGTGGTCCTCAACCGCGAGTCAGAGACCCTGGTGGCCGAGGCGGTTCCGCAGCTGGCGGAGCTGGCGGCCGAGGAGGAGCTCGTGCGGATCGGAGGGCCTGTCGCGCCGCAGTCGGTGGTCGCCCTGGGCGAGTTCGCCGACCCGGCGGAGGCGGGTACGCAGGTGGTCGACTCGCTCGGCACGCTCGACCCTGACGCCGAGAACGCGTCGTTGCGGCGCATCCGCGTGTTCGCCGGCTACACGGGCTGGGCGCCCGGCCAGCTCGACGTGGAGCTCGACCAGGAGGCCTGGTTGGTCACTCCCGCCCAGGCCGACGATGCCTTCGCCGAAGGCGACATCTGGTCTGAGGCCCTGAGGCGCAAGGGGGGCAACTACCGGCTCCTGTCGACGATGCCCGCCGACCCCTCACTCAACTAGCGACAGCGCCGCACTGAGCGCGCCACCGCCCGTGCGCGCACCTGATAGCCCTCGGCCGACACGTGCACGCCGTCCCCCGCGAGCCAGTAGGAGTTCTCGCGCACCATGCGCGCCCAGTTGATCACGCGCAGGTTCTTGCGCGGCCTCGACTCCTGGGCCAGCACGCGGTTGTAGCCCGCGTAGCTGGCGCCGGCCACGGGCGGACGCACGACGTTGGCCCACACCACGCAGCGCCGCGGCCCGGCCGCGGCCATCACGGCGCGAATCGCGGAGCGAAACGCACTCAGCGAGCGCGGGTCGTCGTTGGTGCCGAGGCTCACGTGGATCACGCGCGGGAGGCGGCGGCCGTAGGCGCGCAGCACGCTCGCCCCCTCGAAGGCGTGCCGGCTGACCGCGGTCGACTGGGTGACCTTCCAGCGGCCCAGCTCGCGCGGGAGGTAGGGGGCGGTGCCCACGGCGAGCGAGTCGCCGTTCACGAGCAGGCGACGGCTCAGCGCATCGGCGCTGGCCGGCGCCGCGAGCGCCGCGACGAGGAGTAGGAGGCTAAGGCGGCGCATCACGCAGCGCGCGGTAGTCCTTGGCCATCGCCTTCACCACCAGCCGGGCGGGCACGATCGGCTCCCTCGCGCGAGAAGTGGACGCCGTCGGACTGGCGCGCGAGCACCTTCCGGCCGTCGATCTTGAGCTCGTCGCTGTAGCGGCCGTTGTTGATGGTGCTGTAGATGTCCACGTAGCGAACGCCCGGCACCGCGGCCGCGGCCTGCTCGATCGCTCGGTTCTGCGTCTCGTAGATCACGTTGAACTCCCCGTCGCGCGCCGTGGGCGGGGGCACCCAGTAGACCGGGCGCTTGCCCTTCGAGCTGAGCTCGCGCATGACCACCGCCGCGCGGCGCGCGTACTCGGTCTGCCATTCCGGATCCTGAGGGCCGTAGAGCTGGCCGTCCTGGCCGAGCACGTTGAAGCCATCGTTGCCGCCCATGACCATCACCACGGCGCCGGGCTCGCGCGCGGCGATCTCCTGCTGTGCGTTGATCTCCCAGTTGAAGAACTCGGGATTGGTCAGGCCGGTCGAGTTGCGCGGGCTGACCTCCACGTTGAACAGGTCATCGGGGAGCTCATCGGTCAGAAGCTCGCCGATGAAGAGCGCCTGGGAATCGCCGGTCACGAACACCTCGATGGGGCTGGTGGGCGTCGGCTGAGGGAAGGTCTTCTTGACCAGCTTGGGCTTCTTCGCCGCCTTCAGGATCGCGGTGGAGCCCGACTCGAGCTCGGTGCCCTCGGCCGTCTTCGACTCCTGGCCGAAGGCCATGTCGAGGCCCTCGCGCGGCAGGTGCAGGCCCACCGCGCCCGCGACGTCGTCGAGCGGGCGCGCCACCGAGAGCACCACGTCGCGCGTGGTTCCGCCCTGCATGCTCTCGCCCGCGCGGACGATCGCCTCCGAGTTGAACAGCGCCGCAACCACCAGCGCGATGAGCACCACGCCGAGCACCCGCCCCGCCGGCATCGTGAGCTTGGTTGGTATTCGTGGGTTCACTGGATCAGAACTGGAAGTAGATGAACGGGGCCACGCCCTCCTGGCCTACGGCCGCGTCGGCGACCACGATCAGCAGGCCGAGCGCCACTCCCTGTGCGGCCACCGGCCGGGTGACGAGCCAGCCCTCGGCCCGCTCCCAGGCGCTGCCGGGCACGGCTTGAAGGCCGATCGCGGCCACGGTGAGGAGAACCATAGGGACCGTGACCAGCGGCGAGGGGCCGCTGGCGAACACCCCGCCCAGCATCGCGAACGCGGTGGACAGGTCGGGAGAGCGGAAGAAGATCCACGCCAGGCAGACGACGTGGAAGGTGATCAGCCAGCCCAGCCACGCCGGCATGTGGAAGCCCTCCCAGCGCCCGCGCGCCCAGCGCTCGACCGAGAGCGCCGTGCCGTGGATCCCGCCCCAGAGCACGAAGGTGAACGACGGCCCCGTGCCAGAGCCCGCCGAGCAGCATGGTCAGCATCAGGTTGCGGTAGGTGCGCCGCTCGCCGTCACGGTTGCCGCCCAGCGGGATGTAGAGGTAGTCGCGCAGCCACCGTGAGAGCGTCATGTGCCAGCGCCGCCAGAAGTCCTGCAGGCTCAGGGCGAGATACGGCCGGTTGAAGTTCTGGGGCAGCTGGAAGCCGAGCAGCAGAGCCACGCCGATCGCCATGTCCGTGTAGCCCGAGAAGTCGCAGTAGATCTGCGCGGCGAAGCCGTAGATGGCCAGCATCACCTCGGGGCCCGAGTGGGCCGCCGGGTCGTTGAACACGGGATCGACCACGTTGCGCGCCAGCTCGTCGGCCACCACCGTCTTCTTGATCAGGCCGCCGGCGATCAGGAACAGGCCAGGTCCCGCGAGCACCGTGCGCGGATCGCGCGGAGTGCGCAGCTGGGGCAGCAGCTCGTTGGCGCGCACGATCGGCCCGGCGATGAGGTGCGGGAAGAAGGCCTGGAGAATGGCCACGTCGCCCAGCGAGGCGGCCTTGGTCTCGCCGCGGTACACGTCGACCACGTAGGAGATGGCCTGGAAGGTGAAGAACGAGATGCCGATCGGGAGCACGATCTGCAGCAGGGGCAGCGGCGAGCCCAGCCCAATCGCGTCGAGCGCACCATCGAACTCGGACACGAAGAAGCCGAGGTACTTGAATACGCCCAGCAGACCCAGGTCGAAGACGATCGCCGCGGTGAGGGCTCGCTTGCGCGCCTCCTGGGAGTCTGATTGCGAGATCACCCGCGCTGCCAGGGTGTTCACCACACTCGAGCCGATCAGGAGCAGCACCCAGCGCCAGTCGATCCAGCCGTAGAAGACGTAGGAAGCAACCAGAATGAACGGGCGCCACGCCCGCGGATGAGGCATCAGCGCCCACGAGATGACGAACACGACCACGAAGAAGGCCGCGAACTCGATCGTCGGGAAGCTCACGGCGGCCATTCTTGCTGTAGCGGCGGTCTTCTCGGCGACACCGGCCTACGCCCAGGTGCCCGGCGCGTCGGTGCTGGTGATCGGCGACAGCCTCGAAGTGGGCTCCGGTCCCTACCTCCGCCAGGCGCTCGCCGGGAGCGTGGTGGATGTCGATGCGCAGCGCAGCCGGACGAGCGGCCAGGGGCTGAGCGTGCTGGCCGAGAAGCTGCGCCCCGACCACGAGGTGGTGGTGTTTCCGCTCGGCACCAACGACCTGAGCGCGTCGACGCTGGGCTCGAACCTGGCCGCGGCGCAGGAGCTCGCGGGCGGGCGCTGCCTGGTGCTGGCCACGATCACCCGTCCCGGCGGGCGCGGCTCGCCGGTCGGGGAGCTGAACGCGATCGTCGAGGCCTTCGCTTCGCAGGCCGGCGCGCAGGTGATGGACTGGCGCTCGGCCGCGCTCTCGACTCCGGGCGTCCTGGGGCGCGACGGCGTCCACGCGACCGGACAGGGCTATGCCCTGAGAGCGAGCCTGCTGGCCGAGGCGGTGCAGGGATGCCTGCTGGGCGGCAACCTCGGGGGGCTGCCGGCGCCGGACGACCCGAACGTCCGGATACCGGAGCCGCCCGAGCCTCGACCCGAGCCGCGCCCGCGGCCACGGCGGCGGCGGCCTGAGGCGCGGGTGCCGGTCGTCGCCGCGCTGCGCTCGCTGCTGGAGATGGCCGAGCGGCCGGTTTCGCTCGTGGCCGGGGCGGTGGACGATGCGCGCGCGGCGGCCAACAGGGGTGAGCCCGAGCCGGTGCTGGGAGCGCCTTAGATCTGGACCTCCGGATGACGGCTCGCCAGGTGCTCGGCGATCACCTTCCTCACCTGCTGTCGTTCGTCTGGGCTCGCCATGCGGTAGCGGCCCAGCAACTCACGCTGGCCCTCCAGCGGGAGCCCGGCGATCTCCCAACGCACCACCAGGCGCTCGAAGAGGAACTCCGCCCGGCGCTGCGAGCGGTCCTCGGCGGAGGCTGCGGGCCGCGCGTCGAGATCGTTGAGCTTGCGTAGCGTGCCGACGCTCAGCTCGTCGCGCAGCGTGAGGACGCCGCCCTCCTCGTCGCGGTAGTCCGTGGTTGAGGTGACGGAGGACGAGTCGTCCTTTGCCCGCCTGCGGCTGCGCTTTCCCATTGGGATGGAATCCTGGCAGCGATGCTCGACAACGTGCTGGCACTCCTGCGCTGCCCTCATTGCCGCCTGTCGCTCTCCGAGGCCAACGGCGTCGTGACTTGCCCGTCGGGCCACAGCTTCGACGTCGCCCGCCAGGGCTACCTGAGCCTGCTGCCCGGTGACGCGCAACTCGGCAGCGCCGACACGGCCGAGCAGGTCGCCGCGCGCGAGCGCTTCCTGGCCGCCGGACACTTCGACGTGCTCGGCCTCCGCAGTGGCGGAGGAGGCGCACAGCGTGGGCGTTCCGGACGGATGCGTGCTCGACCTGGGCGCCGGCACCGCCTGGAACCTGGCGCACGTGCTCAACTCCCTTCCCGGCTCCGCCGGACTGGCGCTCGACCTGTCGAGCCCCGCGCTGCGCCGAGCGGCGCGCGCTCACCCGCGGATCGGCGCGGTGGCCGCCGACGCCTGGGGCCCCCTGCCCGTTCGCGACGCCGCGGTCGGGCTGGCGCTGAGTGTCTTCGCCCCGCGCAACGGCCCGGAGCTGGCGCGCGTGATCGAGCCGGGCGGCGCGCTGATCACCGTTGTCCCGACCGAGCGCCACATGGGTGAGCTGGTCGAGGCGCTGGCGCTGCTCACCGTCGACGAGCGAAAGCGCGAGCGCCTGGCGGCCAAGCTCGATCCGTGGTTCGCCCCTCCGGTGGAGCGGCCACTCGAGTGGACCTTCGAGCTCGACCGGATGGGCGTGGGCGATGCGGTGGCCATGGGCCCGAGCGCTGAGCGGGTCGAGCCCGTGGCCCTCGACGAGCTCAAGGTCCCCGTGACCGTCACCGGCTCGGTGGAGATCTCGGTCCGGCGACCCCGGACTACCTTGTGAGGAGATGCTTCCCCGTCGCCTGCTCGTGACGCTTCTCGCCGGCGCCGCACTGGGCGCCGGCTGCTCGTCCGATCCCGAGGAGCCGCGCGACCCGGTGCTCCGGGGCGCGGAGGAGGCGGAGCAGGCCCCGCCGCCGCCGGCTCCCGACGCGCCGCTGCCGCGCCGCCCGGCCGCGCTGGCCGAGCACCTGACCGAGACCGACGCGGCGCTCGACGAGGCCATCGAGCGCTGGCGCGCTGCCGGCGGCCTGGACTCGCACCCGCCGCCCGAGGACGTGACCCTATGGGCACTCCACCAGCAGCGCACTCACCTCCTGCTCACCCCGCGACAGGGCCTGGCCGATCAGGTCCTGGAGCGGCTGTCGTCACCGGTGGCGGCGCACCTCAAAGCCACCTTCCGCGCCCGTCGCGGGCTGGGCAAGATCACGCCGGCCACACCCGGGCGCTACCGCACGGGACCGCCCGAGGCCCCGGCCCGGCTGCTCGCCCACTACCGCCGCGCGCAGCGGCGATTCGGCATGGGCTGGCCGGTGCTGGCGGCGATCAACTTCGTCGAGTCCGCCTTCGGGCGCCTGCGCAACTCGAGCGCCGCGGGCGCCCAGGGGCCGATGCAATTCATCGCCTCCACCTGGGAGGCGTACGGGCTGGGCGGCGACATCAACGACCCCCGCGACGCCATTCTCGGCGCCGCCAACTACCTCCACGCCAACGGCGCGCCGGGCCGGCTGCGCAACGCGCTCTACCGCTACAACCCGTCCGAGCTCTACGTGAACGCCGTGCTCGCCTACACCGAGCGCATCCGGCGCGACCCCGAACGCCTTCTTGGCCTACTACTCGTGGCAGGTGTTCGTGCGCGTTCCCGGCGGGACGCGGCGCATCACCGGGCCGTGACGAGTCCGGCCGAGCTCCACCTCGCCGCTCCTCCGCCCTTCGACGGCGAGGCGCTGCTCGGGTTCCTCGGCACGCGGGCGGTGCCCGGCGTGGAGAGCTTCGACGGCCGCACCTACCGGCGATCGATCGCGCTCGCGGGCGGCCCCGCGGTGGTCGAGCTGACGCCCGAGGAGGGCGGGGTCAACTGCCGGCTCGAGCTCGCCGATCCCGGCGATCGCGACGCTGCCGTGGCTCTGTGCCGGCGCCTGCTCGACCTCGACACAGATCCGGCCGCGGTCGAGGCCGCATCTCGGGCGGGACCCTGTGCTGGGCCCGCTGGTGGAGCGCCGGCCCGGCCTGCGCGTGCCCTCCACCGTCGACAGCTTCGAGCTGGCGGTGAGGGCCATCGTGGGTCAGCAGGTGTCGGTGGCGGGTGCGCGCACCGTGCTGGGCCGAATGGCCGGGCAGCTCGGCGAGCCGCTGAGCCGGCGCGGGCGACCTCACGCGCCGCTTTCCCACTCCATCGGCGTTCGCGAAGCGCCGATCCCGCCGGCTTTCCCTTCCCGCGCGCGCGGGGAGAGGCCCTCCGGTCGCTGGCCCGGCTGGTGCTCGGCGGCGAGCTCGATCTCGGCCCCGGGGCCGACCCCGCGCCGCTGCTGGCCATCCGCGGGGTGGGTCCCTGGACGGCTTCGTATATCGCCATGCGCGCCCTCGGCGATCCGGATGCCTGGCTGCCCGGGGACGTGGGCCTGCGAAATGTGCTCGCCGGTCTCGGTCAGTCGGACTGAGGTGGCGGCGACATGGAGCCCGTGGCGCTCCTACGCGGTCGTGCATCTCTGGGCCACGCTGTGAGCTTTCTTTACCACGTCTATACGCAAGCGTGGCACTCTGTTCAGGTCGCATGACGCACGTCTATTCCAGCCGCCTCACCGCGCGCCGCGCGCTCGACCGTCTCCGCGGTCGCGCCTGGCCGATCCTGCAGACGGCGGTGGCGGCGGTGGCCGCGTGGTACCTCGCCAAGCTGCTGCTCGACGTCGAGAGCCCGGTGTTCGCCTCGATCGCGGCGGTGATCGCCCTGGGCGCCACCTACGGCCAGCGCCCCGAGCGGGCGATCGAGCTGATCGGCGGCGTGGTGCTCGGCATCGGAGTGGCCGATCTGCTCATCGTCGCGATAGGCACGGGACCCATCCAGCTCGGCCTGCTGGTGGTGCTGGCGATGAGCGTGGCCGTGATCCTCGGCGGTGGCCCGGTGCTGGTGACCGAGGCGGCGGTGTCGGCGATCCTGCTGTCGCTGATCGAGCCCAGCAGCGCCGGCCTGCCTCCCAGCCGCCTGCTCGAGGCGCTGGTGGGGGGCGGGGTGGCCCTCGGGATCAGCGCGCTGGCCTTCCCGCTCAACCCCATCCTTCTCGTCGGGCGTTCCACCCAGTCCATCTTCGGCGAGCTGGGCCGGACCATGGAGGACCTGGCGATGGCGCTCTCCGAGCGCGACGGCGCGCAGGCGGAGGCCGCGCTGCAGTCCTCGCGCGAGATCGACGACGGGGTGCGCGAGCTCGAGGACTCGCTGACCGTGGCGCGTGAGACCGCGCGCTTCTCGCCCGGACGGCGCTCCAGCCGAGGTGAGCTCGAGCGCTACGGGCGCGGCCTCCGGCACATCGACTTCGCGGTGCGCAACACCCGGGTCCTGGCCCGGCACGTGGGGCGCTACCTGCGCGGCGGCGGCGAGGCGCCGGCCGAGCTCGCCGAGGCCGTTCAGGCCCTGGGTTACGGAGTGTGGGCGCTGGCGGCCGAGTTCGATGACGTGGCGCCGGACAGCCGAGAGGTGCGCCGGCACGCCTCGAGCGCCGCCGCGCTGGCCACGCAGAGCTTCGAAGGCGACCCCGACCTTGGCCTGGCGGAGATCGTGGCGCAGGTGCGCTCCACCGCCATCGACCTGGTGCGCGCGGCCGAGGCCGCCGCCGGCGTGGAAGGCGTCGCGGAGGAGCATCCCACCGAAGAGCTGCTGATCGATCTGGTCCGCGCGCAGGACCGAAACGCGGCAGTGTCCATAGACTCCGCCGCGTGAGCGCGGTGAGGCTCATCGTGGTCCCCTACGAGCTCGACCGGCTTCGCTATGGAGTGGGGCGGGGTCCAGAGCACCTGCTCGAACGCGGCGCGGCCGATGCGCTCGGAGCCTCCGGGGTCGACTTGGTCGAGCTGAGCGGCGAATTCTCCGATGAGGCGGGCGGCTGTTTCGAGCTCATCCGGCAGGTGCGGGAGCGCGTGGCGGGCGCGATCGCCGACGGCGCCTTGCCCGGTGGTTCTCTCCGGCAGCTGCTGCCACGCGGCGCTGGGCGTGGTGGCCGGCCTCGGCGAGGAGGCGCCGGGCGTGGTCTGGTTCGACGCCCACGGCGACTTCAACACGCCCGAGACGACCACCTTCGGCTACTTCGACGGCATGGGCATGGCCATCCTCACCGGAGATGCCTGGCAGGGAATGCTCACCACCGTTCCGGGGGCGCGCCCGCTGCCGGACACCGCCGTGCTCCAGGCGGGCGCCCGCGATTTCGACAAGGGCGAGACCGCTCGCTTCGAGGATTCAGCCATCGGGCGGGTGGCCCCAGAGGTCCTCGCCACGGGAGACGCGCTCGCCAGCGCCCTGGCCGAGCTGGAGCCCGAGCCGACCGGCCTGTACCTGCACGTCGATCTGGACGTGCTCGATGCCGAGGAGGCAGCGGTCAACATCTACAGCTCGACGGGCGGTATCACCGGCGAGCAGCTGGCCGCGCGCGTCGACGATGTTCTGCGCACCGGATTGGTCCGGGCGGTCTCCCTGACCGCCTACGACCCGGAGTGCGACTCCGGGGGACGCGTTCCGCCGATCGCCGAGCGCCTGCTCGGCGCGGTGGCGCTCAGCGCACGAGCACCCGCACCCGGCGCGAGCTGACGCCGGCGAGCGCCGCCGTGGCGTGGTGGCGGGCCCGGATCACGATCGGCCCCGAGGTCCGGCGCCGGTGGCGCACAACGAAGCCGCCCCTGCGTGAGCCGCCGAAGCGCCGCGACCGCACCTCGACGCGGCGGACGCGGCGCCCGCGGCGGAAGCTGACGGTGAAGCTCTGACCTGCGACAAAGGGGCGCAGGCTGCCGACGACGCGGAACGTCGTGCCGGGGCTGACGACATTGCGCCCGCGGACGCGGCGCACGCCCCGCAGCCCCAGCGCCAGGCGGGTCCCCACCGAAGGTGACCACTCGTCGGCCCCGATGTCCGGCGCCGCCCCATAGTCACGCGCGCGCCCGTCTATGTCGCGCCCGGCGTCGGCCACCGGGACGGCGCGGTCCCGGGCGCCGTTCGGGCCCGGCCGCAGGTGGAAGTCCCCACCCGGTGGATTCACCAGCCAGCCGGCCGGCGTGGCCTCGACGTTGCCGGCCAGCGTGGCCTCCCCGCCGTCGCGGGCCGTGATTCGCCGGGTGAGGTTGTTGCTCACCTCGGCCCTGGTGTTGGGCCAGCGGTAGTCGATCGAGCTGAACGATCGGGTGGCGTTCTGGGTCTCGACCAGCGTGTTGTGCAGCACACGCGCGCCGCTCGGCCTGCGCGAGCTCGATGCCCGTGTCGTACTGCGGGATGTCCGCCAGCACCGAGTTGCCGCGGATCACTCCGTCGTAGTGGCCGATATAGCCGACGCCGGGATAGGGGTCGTCGGCCCATGCGCGGCCCTCCCCCGTGTCGCCCAGGCCGAATCCGATGGCCCGCGCGCAGTTGCTGATCACGTTGTTCTCCACCAGCGTGCCGCGCGCGCCCTTCCAGAAGTGGATCGCGTGCTCGGCCAGCTCGCCGTCCTCGCAGTAGATGCCGGCGAACGTGCTGTCGCGCACTCGCCAGCCGCGGCCCGAGTGGACGTCGATCCCGCCCGTGTAGCAGCCGAAGGCCCGCTCGATGTTGGCGCGTCCGGCCGCCGTCATCACGAACTGCGAGCAGGCCACCGTGCCCGAGTCGACCCAGGCGCTGCGCGCCGCGTTGCTGTTGACCTTCAGGAACTGCTCGCCGCTGTCGACCATTCGCACGCGGTAGAGCCGCAGCCCGCTCAGGTCGGGGCCGCCGGCGGCGGGATAGGAGTGCACGAGATGATCGCGAGCGCGGGTGAGGGTGAGCTCGGCCACGGTCAGGTTGTTGGCGAAGGGATGGATCAGGGCGCTCGGCCCGTACGCCCCGTCGAGGACCACGCGACCGGGATGTCCGGAGGCCGAACGGAGCGTCACGCCCGGCCGGCTCATGGTGATCGTGCCGATCGGGTAGGTGCCATCGGCGAGCCTGATCGTGGCCCCCGCCGGCGCGCCGGCCACGATCGCCGGCAGTTCTCCCGCCTGCGCGGGAGACACGTTGACCACCGCGCCGCCCGGCGCCGCGAGCCGCGCACAGGAGCCGGCGCCCGATGCCTGCGCCGTCCCGGAGGAGGCCAGGGCCACGGCGAGCGCCGCGGCCAGCAGATACGACAGTCGGCGGGCTCCCACCGAAGGCAATCTAATCTGCAGGACATGAGCACCGCTCACGCCCTCTCCCTCAAGCACGATCAAGAGCTACTGCGAGCGGCTCAGGGCGGCGACGAGGGCGCCTACCAGCGCCTGATCGAGCCTCACCGCTCCGAGCTGCAGGCGCATTGCTACCGCATGCTCGGCTCGCTGCACGACGCCGAGGACGCGCTCCAGGACGCCCTTCTGCGCGCGTGGCGCGGCCTCGCACGCTTCGAGGGCCGCAGCTCACTTCGCTCCTGGCTCTACAGGATCGCCACCAACACCTGCCTGAACCTGATCGCCAAACGGCCCAAGCGGGTGCTCCCACTCGACCACGGCCCCGCCACGGATCCCCAGGACGGGCTGGGCCTGCCGCCCATCGAGTCGGTGTGGGTGGAGCCCTACCCCGACGAGGGCCTGGGCCTCGAGGACGGCTACGCCGCTCCCGAGGCGCGCTACGAGGTTCGCGAGAGCGTGGAGCTGGCGTTCGTCGCTGCGCTTCAGCACCTGCCCCCCAACCAGCGCGCCGCGTTGGTGCTGCGCGAGGTGCTCGGTTTCTCGGCCCTGGAGACGGCGGAGTCGCTCGACACCACCACCGCGTCGGTCAACAGCGCCCTGCAGCGCGCGCGCAAGACGGTCGACGACCGACTTCCCGACCGCAGCCAGCAGGCCACCCTGCGCTCACTCGGCGACGAGCGCATGCGCGAGGTGGTGCAGAGCTACATGGACGCCATGCAGAGCGGCGATGTGGACGCGGTCGTGGCAATGCTGGCCGAAGACGCCGCTTGGTCCATGCCGCCGCTGGCCGCCTGGTTCCGGGGCCACGCGGCGATCGGGGAGTTCCTGGCATTCGGCCCGCTCTGCGGTGACTGGCGCTGGCGTCAGGTGCCCACCAGGGCCAACGGGCAGGCCGCTGTCGGGAGCTACGCCTGGTACGAGGAGGAGAGCGCCTACCTGCCCTTCGCGCTCGACGTGCTCACCCTCGGCGACGGGGGCATAACGGAGATCACCTCGTTCATCACCCGCTCGACGCTGAGCCGCGACGACCACTTCTACCTGCGCTGGCCCGAGCAGGCGACGGACCCGTCCGAGGTGGCGGCGGCCTTCGGCCGCTTCGGGCTGCCGGGCCGCCTCGACTGAGAATCTCGCGGCTCAGGCCGCGCTGCCCAGGCCGAGCCGGTCCGGGCGGCGGGCGATCTCGCGTTCGTCGGCGTCCGGGAACGCGGCCGCGAGCTCTTCGTTCAGGAGCCGCTCCTCGAGCTCGACGCGAGCGTGCGCCGGCCCTTCGGCGATCCCGAGGAGATCGGCATAGAGCGCCCGCAGGCGTCGCGCCACCTGTATCGAGCCCGAGCCGTAGCGGCGGATCTCCATCAGCCCGAGGTCGAGGTACTGCTCCCATTCGGGCGCCCGGAACAGGCCGCGCGGCTCGCCGTCCCGATCGGCGACGATCATGGGCCCCGGCCGGCGACCGTAGAGCTCGATCAAGAGGGCCTCGATGCGGTCGAGCGCCTGCACAGCGGTGGTGAGGTCGTTGACGGCGGGCGACAGTGCTCGAATGGCGATGTCGACCAGCATGCGCAGCCCAAAGGCGGGGTCCTGGTCGATGGTGCGCTGTGGGGCGAGCACCATAACGCGGCGAACCAGATCGCTCGGGGGTTCCGCATCCGCGCCGTGGAGCGACAGGACGGGGGCGCCCGGAGAGATGTAATGGCCGGCCATCGGCACGACCTCTACGAAGCTGCCCGTCTCGCGCGCCAGCCGCACCAGGGCCGCACGATCGATCGAAGCGAGAACACCGGGAGGCCCGGAGTGCATGACCTCGACCGCGGGGGTGCCTTCCTCGGCATCGTGCGGAAGCTCCGCTGTCTCCGCGGTGGCCGGATGCACGTCGCCGATCACGTGATGGGTGCGCCGGACGATCGAACGGAAGATGCCCCCGATCTGGGTGCTGTCCAGAGCCCGCTGGACCAGCGCGATGAAGCCGCCGAAGGTGGCGACGGCCAGCAGCAGCGCCACGCCCACCGTGAGGGCGGACGCGACTTCGTCCCCCGCTCTGTCGGTTTGGCGCCCGATCGCGGCCAGCGCGAACATCGCATAGCTCGCGCTGGCGGTGGGAAGGGCGAGTGCGGCGATCACCACCGGGTCGCGCCGCAATCGGGCAGCGAGCCGGGGGGAGTAGGCGGTGGTCTGCAGCTGAGCGGCCACCAGCACGGCCGAGAACACCACGCCCGTGAAGGTGATCATGCCGGCGACGATCGCACCGAGGATCTGCTCGACCGCCGACAGGTTGATCGGGAGGCTGGGCTGGTCGCCGAGAACCTCGTCCAGGAAGGGGAGCGTGGTGCCAAGCGCGATCGCGATCAAGTTCGCGGCGAGCACCGGCAACCACATGGCGCCCGCGAGCCAGACGCGGATGCGGACCAAGCGGCGGCCCCCGTCGGGGCGCACGATCCGAAGCTGCGCCGGGTGGCTCACGTGGGCATCGTCTTAGATGGGGCCGACGGACCGGCACCGGGCCTTGGGGCCTTGCCACCGATCGCGATGCGATAGGTTCGCGCCGGCTCGCAAGTCTCCACGTCGAAAGGACGCGTCGTGAGTGCCTCATCCGCGCGTGATTCGCGCACGACAACCTGGATGATCATCACCGGGATCCTTGCGCTGGTGGTGATCGGCCTGGCCGTGTGGGCCTTCACTACGAAGTCCGACCTCGACGACGCCAACGCGGCCATCGACAAGGCCAACGCGACCATCGCCCAGAACAAGCGCCAGCAGGCCAACGAGGCGCAGACCGCTCAGCAGGCGGAAGCGCGCCTGCGGGCCATCGGCCGCCGGGAGCGGGCCGCTTTCCAGCGAGTCAAGCGGCGCTTCATCGGCGAGCAGGCAGCGGAGGGTAAGTCGAAGGCGACGATCACCCAGGAAGCTTCGGAGGTCCAGCAGGCCCGCAGCGACACCGCCGCGGCACAGGGCCAGGACCAGAAGGACAAGGCTGCGCTCAAACAGGCGCGGCAGGAGTCGCAGCTCGCGGCCGCGTGCGTGAAGGGAACAGTGGGGGCGATCGACCGGTTCTTCACCGCGGCGAGCTCCCGGGCGGGCGCGACCGCGGCGGTGGCGGAGCTCGAGTCGATTCAGGACCAGTGCAATCAGGCGAACCAATAGGAAGGCTTAGATGACCCGAATGAAAAGGACCTTGAGCGGGCTGGTGCTGGCCGCGGCTGCGATTCTGGCGCTCGCTCCGTCGGCGTCGGCGGCGCCGGCCAACTGCCCCGGCACCTTCGAGGTGGAGCACAACGACCGGATAGGCAGCATGCAGTTGCCCAAGGGCCCGTACGTGGTCACGGTGCTCGACACCGCCACGATGGGGTGCACCGAGGCGTCGCGTCTGTTCAGCGAGTTCCTCGAGGACTACGACGGCAGGCTTCCGCGGCCATGGGTCGCGACCAACTCCACGCGCACCTTCCGGGCCGGTCGCGGAAGCAGCGTCGGCTTCAGCGTGACCCCGGACACCAATCCCATCCCCCCGACTCCGCCTTCCCCTCCGTCGAAGCGCATCTGCCCGGGTTACTTCTCGGTGCTGCACAACGACCGGATCGGGAGCTTCAGGATCGCCAAGGGCCGCTACCGCATCACGCTCCTCGCCTACCAGGGGGTCACCTGCTCGGGCGCGGTCAAGCTCTTCCAGAACTTCCTGGAGGACTACGACGGCGTGCTGCCCCGGCCGTGGTTGTTGGATCCCGGGACAGGCACGTTCTCTCGGGGCCACCGCCACATCGGGTTCCGCATCAAGCCCTACGTGGCCGAGGGCCCAGCCCCCGCCTCCGGAGCCGCCCAGCAGGGAGGCCGCCAGGGCCAGCACCCCTCCGGGGGACAGACCAAGTGCCCGGCCACGTTCCGGGTACTCGACAACGACAGGATCGGATCGCTGTCCCTGAAGAAGGGCAACTACAACGTCTGGGTGCGGGGCCTGAGCTGCCAGCGGTCCAGCCAGCTGTTCGCTCAGTTCCTCCAAGACGTGTCGGGCACGCTGCCGAGGCCGTGGGTCCTCGTCGCGAGCAAGGGACAGTTCAACCGTGGGAGGAGCGGCCGGGTCAACTTCCGCGTGAAGCCCGTCCGCCCCTAGGCCGTGGCGGCGAGCCGGAGTTCCTTCTCGACCCGGCTCGCCGCGGGTCCCCTGGTCATCGACGGGGGGCTCGCCACCGAACTCGAGAAGTACGGCCACGACCTGACCGATGCGCTGTGGTCCGCTCGGTTGCTGCGCGATAAGCCGGGCGACATCGAGGCGGTGCATCGCGCGTACTTCGAGGCCGGGGCCGACGTCGCGATCACCGCGAGCTACCACGCAAGCTTCGAGCGGTTCGCCGAGATCGGGGTCGGAGCGGAGGAGACCGCGCGGCTGCTCGCGCTGAGCGTGGAGCTCGCCCAGCGGGCCCGGGACGCGGCCCGACCCGACGGTCTCGTTGCCGCCTCCCTCGGGCCCTACGGCGTCGTCTTTGCCAACGGGACCGAGTACACCGGTGACTACTCCAGCTTGCGCGACGATCAGTTCGCCGAAGTGCATGGCCCGCGCATCGATGCGATGCTCGAGGCCGGGCCCGATTTGCTCGCGTTCGAGACGATCCCCGCGCACCGCGAGGTGCTCGCCCTGGTCGACCTGCTCGGAGACTACGACGGCGTCGAGGCGTGGATCACCTTCTGCTGCCGCGACGGCGAGCACCTGAGCGACGGCACGCCGGTCGAGCGATCGGCGCGAGCGGTGGCGGAGAGCGGGCGGGTTGCCGCACTGGGAGTCAACTGCACGCCTCCCGAGCACATCGACTCGCTGTTGGAGCGCATTGGGGCCGTGACCGACCTGCCGATCCTGGTCTATCCCAACTGGGGGCGTATCTGGGATGGCGAGCGGTACGAGTGGAACGGGGTCGGCGTGGAGAGCTTCGCGCCCACCGTCATCGCCGGCTGGCAGGAGCGAGGCGCGCGCGGCATCGGAGGCTGCTGCGGCATCGGCCCGGACGCGATTGCCGATGTGGCGAGCGCCCTGCGACGGTGACCCGCGTGCCCGAGCGTCTGTACTTCACGGAGTCCGATGAAGCCAATGCCCTGATCGCCTCGGATCCGATGGCCCTGCTCGTGGGTTTCGAGCTCGACCAGCGGGTCACGGTGATGAAGGCGTTCCAGGGGCCGCTCGCGCTGAAGGAGCGGCTCGGCGCCATCGACGCGGACACGCTGGCGTCAGCCGATCTCGAGCCGGTGTTCTTCGCCAAGCCGGTGATCCACCGCTACCCGCGCACGATGGCCAAGAGAGTGCACGAGCTGGCCGTGCACCTGCGCGAGCGCTACGACGGCGAGGCGGCGCGTGTATGGACGGACGCGGCGGACTCCGAAGAGCTTCGCGCCAACATCGCTGCTCTGCCCGGCTTCGGCGAGATGAAGACCAAAACGCTCGGAGCGGTCCTCTTCAAGCACTTCGGTGTGGAGGCCGCCCGTGAGCTCGTGCCCTGGCATCCGACACTCGGCGACGTGGACTCGCCGCAGGCGCTCGAGGACTACCAGGCACAGAAGAGCCTCCACAAGGCCGAGTGGGCCAAGGCGGAGGGACCGGTTCGGCGCTGACGCCGCCCATGACCTCTCTCGATCGCCCGCTTGCCGGGCGCGTGGCCCTCGTCGCCGGCGCCACACGCGGCTGCGGCCGCGCCATCGCCACCGAGCTGGGAGCGCTCGGCGCCACCGTCTACGGAAGCGGCCGCAGTACCCGCGCCGGTCGCTCGGTCATGAACCGCCCGGAGACCATCGAGGACACCGCGGAGCGGGTGACCGCCGCCGGCGGCGCTGGGATCGCCGTGCGCTGCGACCACTCAGACCCGGCGGAAGTGGCGGCGCTGACCGATCGCATCCGCGCCGATCACGGTCGCCTCGACGTGCTCGTCAACGACATCTGGGGCGGCGACCACCTCGTCAGCTGGGGCAAGCCGATCTGGGAGCACCCGCTCGACGCGACGCTCACCGTCGTGCGCAACGGGGTCGAGACTCACCTCATCACCAGCCACTTTGCGATCCCGCTCCTGCTCGAGAGCGCGGACGGGCTCGTCGTGGAGGTCGGCGACGGCAAGGGTGACGCGCCCTACCGGACGAACATGCCCTATGACCTCGTCAAGTCGAGCGTGGTCCGGCTCGGCGAGGCGCTCGCCTGGGAGCTCGCGCCGCACGGCGTCACCGCGCTGAGCGTGACCCCCGGCTTCCTGCGCTCGGAGATGATGCTCGAGATCTACGGGGTGACCGAGGAGACCTGGCGCGAAGCGGCCGAGCGCGTCCCCTACTTCGAGCATTCCGAGACTCCGCATCTGCTCGGCCGGGGTGTGGCCGCGCTGGCGGCCGACTCGGAGCGCGCTCGCTTCGCCGGTCAGTGCCTGGGCTCTTGGGACCTCATGCGCGAGTACGACTTCACCGACACCGACGGACAGCGGCCGGACTGGGGCGCCGTCGACCGCCGGGCGCGCGAGCAAACGCTCAGCGGCGGCCACCCGGCGGCCGAGGAGTGATCCTCGACGCGGTCCTCGCGCTCGCCCACCGGTAGCGTCTACCGCGACATCGACCGAGACCAGGAGATTCCCCCATGCCCTACATCGAAGGCTTCGTCGCTGCTGTGCCGACGGCCAACCGCGAGCGCTACATCGCGGACGCCACGAAGGCCGCCGAGTACTTCAAGAACCTCGGCGCCACCAAGGTGGTCGAGTGCTGGGGCGACGACGTGCCTCGGGGCGAGGTGACGGACTTCTATCGGGCCACTCAGGCGAAGGACGACGAAACCGTCATCTTCAGCTGGGTCGAGTACCCGGACAAGGCAACGCGCGACGCCGCCAACGAAAAGATGAGCGCCGACTCCGAGATGATGGACATGGAGATGCCCTTCGACGGCAAGCGGATGTTCTGGGGCGGCTTCGACCAGGTGCTTGGCGTTTAGGCCGTCAGGGCGGCGCTGAGCGCGCGGTCCTGATCACGGGCGCCTCTCCTGATCGCCCCCGGGGAAACGCCGATGACGCGCTTGAAGGCGCGGCTGAACGCGGCCTCGGAGCGGTAGCCGAGCCGGTCGGCGAGCTGGCCGACAGTGGTCCCCTCCTCCTTCAGCGCAGCTACCGCGACCTGCATGCGCCAGCGTGCGACGTAGCTCATCACCGGCTCGCCGACGACCTCGGTGAAGCGGGCGGCGAAGGCCGAGCGCGACATCGCCAGCTCGTGGGCCAGGGACGCGACGGTCCAGTTCCGAGCGGGGTCGCGATGGATGTTCGATATGGCGCGGCCGATCTGGGGGTCCTGTAGAGCTCCCAGCCAGCCTCTCTGCGCGGCCGGGTCGCTCTCGATCCAAGCCCGGATTGCCTGGATCACGAGGATGTCCCCTAGTCGCGTGATCACGGCCTCGCCGCCGGGCCGGAGCTCGCCGGCCTCGGACGCCATCAGTCGCAGCGTGCTCTGCATCCACTCCAGCCTGGGCGAGCTGGACGCCTCGATGTGGATCGTGCTCGGGAGGATGCCGATGAGGTTGCCGGCGGCCGGGTGCTCGAAGCGCACGGCCCCGCAGATCAGGCCGGTCGGCGCGCCACCCCCGCCGTGGCGAAGGATCTCGTAGCGGTCGCTGACGAGCTCACGCTCGAGGGAGAGAATGTCGGGCGCGTGAGCTTCCGGCTCGCTGCGCAGCACGTGGCCCTCCCCGTGCGGCACGAGCGCGAGGTCTCCGAGCTGGATCCAATCTCGCTGCTCGGCGCCGGTCTCGAGCCATGAGCGCCCCGCGGTGACCACGTGAAACCAGAGGTATCCCGGCATCGGCGGCAGCGTGAGTCCCCAGGGTGCGGTGAGCTCCGAGCGGCAGTAGTACGCCCCGTTCATGCGCAGGAAGTGCAGTGCCTCGCCGAGGGGATCGGACGGCGGGAAGGGGTCGGGCGCGTCCATGACTGCCAAGTATGCATCTTCATTACCCACCTCGTCCAGCGAGTGGACGATTGAGCATGTATTGGCCGGTTTCGGTCATAGCCAATCCTCGTACAGCCCGAGACACTGGACGCATTGCATTTGACGACCAGATCGGAGCGACCATGGCGTACACAGGACAGACACTCGAGAACCCGGCCAGCGGAGAGCGGATCACGTTCCGTCGGACGTCGGCAAACACGGGTGGCGAGCTGCTGGCGATCGACCTCGAGCTTCCCGCGCGCCGACGGGTCCCGGGCGGCCAGCACATCCACCCGACCCAGGAGGAGCGCTTCGAGGTCGTAGAGGGCACGATGCGCTTCAAGATGGGACGCAAGCGGGTCGTCGCAGGGCCCGGCGAGGTGGTCGTCGTCCCCGCCGGCCAGAAGCACGACTTCGCGAACGTCGGTGACGATGACGCGCTCGTCCGCGTCGAGGTGCGTCCGGCGCTGAACATGGAGCAGCTCTTCGAGAGCGCCGTCGGCCTCGCCGAGGAGGGCCGCACGATGCTGGGCGGCATCCCGAGGCCCCTCGACCTCGCCCTGTTCACCCAGGAGTTCGAGGATGAGGTTCAGGGAGCGTTCCCGCCGCGCTGGCTGCAGCGCATCGTCCTCGCGCCGCTGGCCCGGCTCGCGAGGCGCCGCGTCCGGCGGAGGAAGGGCTACGAGGTTGCCGACGTGGCGGCCTCGGCGAGCGCCGCGAGGAGGGCGGCGGTGGCCGGCGGGTCGGGCGGGTCGCCGTACGTCGCGGCGTAGATGTGGCGCTGCTTGCCGGGCAGTTCGGTCGCGACGACGCCCTCGATGTGATGGGCGCGCAGCGACAGGCCCGTCTGGGTCGCCACCCCGAGCCCCGCGGCGACCAGCGACTGCATCACGACCATGTCGTCGGAGCTGCAACCGATCCGCGGCTCGAACCCGGCGTCGGCGCACACCGACAGCAGGTGGCTGGCGCAGCGCTCGCAGCCGGCGATCCAGGTGGCGTCGGACAGGCCGGCCAGCGTCGGCTCATGGCGCGGCGACAGGACGTAGACCGGATCGTCGAGCAGGTGGTGCAGGCGGAGCGCGGACGGCTCGGGCTCGGTCTCCTCGTAGCGGAAGATGATCGCGACCTCCACCTTGCCGGTGCGAAGCAGCTCGATCGCCTCGGGCGGATGCGTGTCGGTCAGGCTGATCTGCAGGCCCGGGTGCCTTTCGGCGAGTGTGGCCGCGGCGGCCGGCACGAGCGCCCCGATCGCGGAGGCGAAGGCGGCCAGGCGAACCCGTCCGGCGGTCAGCCCCACATGCGCGGAGAGCTCCGCGCCGGCCGCGTCGATGCGCCCGAGGATCTCGGTCGCGCGGTCGGCCAGCAGCTGCCCGGCGGGGGTCACCCGGATGCCGCGCCCGACCCGCTGCAGCAGCTGCGCGCCGGTCTCGGCCTCGAGCCGCCCGAGGTGATGGGTCACCGACGGCTGGGAGTAGTTGAGCTCCTTCGCGGCCGCCGTTACCGATCCGTTGCGCGCGACGGCCTCGATGATGCGCAGTCGGGTCACGTCGAGCATCCATCAACTCTATCTATGAATAAACCCGAAAGTTGGCATTGGACTTATGGGACGTCAATCAGCAGTCTCTGGGGCCATGACCACGACACAGACACCTCCCGCCACCGAACTCGCCGCCCTGGTCGACGGTGTCCGGACCGCCGTCACCGCGCATGCCGGATGGTCCGAGACCGCGCAGCTCGTCACCGAGGAGCTCCGCCGGCACCTGCCCACGCCGGAGGTGCTGACCGACGAGGAGCGCGCGGGCGCGCCGGACGGCTACCGCGCCCACAACCTCTATGTCGAGCCCGACGGGTCGTTCTCGATCGTCGCCCTGGTGTGGCGGCCCGGCCAGCTGACGCGCATCCACGACCACGTCACCTGGTGCACGTTCGGCGTCATCCAGGGGGTCGAGCACGAGGAGCTGTTCGACGCCGACCTGAACCTGGTCGGCCGCAGCGAGAACCACGTCGGCGACGTCAGCGGTTTCGCGCCGCCCGGCGACATCCACCGCGTGCACAACACCGGCGCGGCGACGGCGATCTCCATCCACGTCTACGGCACCGACGTGACGCGCGTGGGCTCAAGTGCGCGCCGCTATTACGACTGATCTAAAGGAAAGGGAGCTGCAGCGATGTCATTCACATATGTCCATTTTTTCTCGGTCTCGCTCGATGGTTTCGGTACGGGGGAGGGTCAGACGAAGGATCTGCATTTCGGTCACGCCGGGGAGCGTCTGCACACCTGGATGTTCAAGACCCGGTCGTGGGAGCCCGGCGGTAGCGGCGGCGTCGACGACGTGTTCGTCGCCCGCCACGATCAGGGGATCGGGGCCGAGATCATGGGGGCGGGGAAGTTCGGCCACCCCGGCTGGGAGGACGACCCGGACTGGAAGGGGGCGTGGGGTCCCAACCCGCCGTTTCACACACCGGTCTTTGTCTTGACCCATCACACGCGCCCGTCGATCGAGATGGAGGGCGGCACCACGTTTCACTTCCTCGACGCGCCGCCTGTCGAGGCGCTCGAGACGGCCCGCGACGCCGCCGACGGCAAGGACGTACGCATCGGCGGAGGTCCCACCGTGATCCGCGAGTTCCTTGCTGCCGGGCTCGTCGACCATGCGCACTTCGTGGTGGTCCCGATCCTGCTCGGCCGTGGCGTGCGGCTCTGGGACGGACTGGAGGGCCTCGAGAAGGACTACGAGGTCGAGGCCACCTCCTCCCCCAGCGGAGTCACGCACGTGACGTTCACCCGAACGGCCTCCTAGTTCTCTGACTAGTATCAGAGGATGTCCTCGCTTGTCGGGCAGGTGCGTCGATTCAACCGCACGATCACCCAGCGCGTCGGAGCCCTGAACGACCACTTCCTCTCCCAAGATCGGTCGCTCTCCCACTCGCGGCTGCTGTGGGAGATCGGAACGGAGGGTGGCGAGATCGTCATGCTGCGCTCCCGCCTGGGCGTGGATTCAGGACAGATGAGCCGCATGCTCCGCGCGCTCGAAGGCGACGGGCTCGTCACCGTGACACCGAGCGACGCCGACGCTCGCGTTCGAGTGATGCGCCTCACCCCCGAAGGTCTCGCCGAACGAGCCACTCTCGACGAGCGCAGCGACGAGGTGGCCGCCTCGATCCTGAACCCGCTCGACGAGGCGCAGCGCGCCGAGCTCGTCAGCGCGATGCGGACCGTCGAACGGCTCATCGTCACGTCCCTCATCGAGTTGCGCCAAGTCGATCCCGCCGGCTCTGACGCGCAGCGCTGCCTGCGCGCGTACGTGGCGGAGCTCAATCGTCGAGCACCCGAGCGAGGCTTTGACCCCAGCAAGGGCGCCACGGCCGACCCACACGAGGTGCGGCCACCGAGGGGAGCGTTCGTCCTCGCCTACCTCCGCGGCGAAGCCATCGGCTGCGGCGCGGTCAAGCACCAACCCGACAAGGTCACGGACATCAAGCGAATGTGGATCGCGGAATCAGCGCGAGGCCTGGGCCTCGGTCGCCGGCTCCTCGAGCACCTCGAGCACCTCGCTCATGAGCACGGATCGAACGAGGCGCATCTCGAGACCAGCGACGTGCTGCCGGAGGCAATCACGCTGTACCGATCGTCGGGCTACGTCGAAGTCCCGCCGTTCAACGACGAGCCGTTCGCCGATCGGTGGTTCATGAAGCCGTTGCCTCAGCGGGCTGAAGTCCCGAGCTGACCCCAGCTCTGCACGATTCGCGGTACGGCCATGAGCGTCGTTGTGTCGGCGGCGAGCCGATGGAGCTCATACAGCACCGCGTTGACCTCGTCACGTGTGGTCACCCGCTCCGCGATGGCGCTGTCCGCGATGTTCTCGAGGGTCAGCGGGGTCAGGAGCTTGATGTCGCCGCCCACCCCCGATGGGCTGACCGCCGCGGGCTGAACCACGTTGACGCCAACGGGCGCGAGACCCGCGCCGCCGAGAAGAGCCGGCAGCCGGCGCCCGAGGTTGGGGTCGGCCCGGCGCGCCCGAGCCGTCTCGGAGTAGAGCTCTCCGTAGCGCTCGAATGCCGGGCTGGCGGGGTGGCAGAAGGTGCCGCTGGCGTCTATGTCCTCGACGATCAGCACTCCCCCCTGCCGGAGCCCGCAGACGATCCGGGCCACCGCGGCCGCCGGATCGGTGAGGTGCGTGAGGAGGAAGCGAACGTAGATCGCGTCGTACTCGGGGGCGAGTGCGGAATCGAGGATGTCGGCCACGCGGTACTCGACGTTGTCGATCCCGGCCTCGGCCGCCTCGCTTCGCGCGATGGCCAGCTTGGTCTCGTCGGTGTCGATGCCGACGGCATGGCCCCCGGGGGCAATTCTGCGGGCGAGCTCACGGGTGACGTCTCCGCCGCCGCACCCCACGTCGAGACAGCGCCAGCCCGGCGCGATCGCCTGCCTGTCGAGCAACGCCGAGGTGGTCGGCGCCATCGCGCGGGCGAGCACGCGGAGACGCTCGCGACCCGCGAGCCCTCCGCGGATGATGTAGCTGCCGGCCGTCAATGGCTCATGGAGCGCGACGTCGCCGTCCTCCGGCCGCTGATCCTACTGGTGCCCGAGCCGGGGCGGATGCGCTCACCGCCAGCGTGGCGAGCGCGACGCCCGCGAGAGCGGCGAGCGCGCCCCCGTCGCCAAGGGGGCCGTTGAGGAGCCCGACGACGTAGGGAGTGGCGAAGCCGATATAGGTGAGCGCGTAGAAGACCGACACCGTCGCGCCGAGCTCGGCGGGGTCGGCGATGCGCTCGGTTTCGCGCAGGCCTGAGATGAGCGCACAGCCGTAGCCGATCCCGAACAGAGGCGCGGAGAGCATCACCAGCGCGCGGCTCTCTTCAGCCAGCGCCACCACGCCCACGCCGAGCCCGACCGCCGTCGCGAGCAGGCCGACCGCGCCCGCTGCCAGCGCACGCCGATCCTCGAGCCGGCGCGCGACAGGCTGGATCGCGACGCCGGTCAGGAGCGCGAGCGCCCCGGCGAATCCCGCGAGCAGGATCCCCCCGGCGGTGTCGCCGCCGACCTCGGCCGGCAGCACGGCGAACGGGATCGATGCGCTCGCAAACACCCACGGTGCGACGATCGCGACTGTGCGCGCGAACCGCGGCGACCGGCAGGCTGTCGGCACGAGCCGCCGGCGAACGGCCCCAGAGCGCTCCACCTCGGGCTCCCGTGCCGGCAGGATCAGCAGGAAGGCGGCGGCTCCGAGCGCTAGGTGCGGCAGGTAGGGGACCCAGAGCGGATGCGCGGTGTACTCGGCCACGACCGACGCCACGAGCGGCCCGATCGCGAAGCCGCAGGTCAGCGCGACGGCCGCCCGCCTCGCCGCGACCCCCGCCGGCTCGCCGACCGAGAGCTCGCCCACCCAGGCCGTCGCGGCGCCGAACACCACGCCGGAGCAGACGCCCGCAAGCATCCTTCCGGCCGCGAGGCCCGCGGCCTCCTCGCGGAAGAGCACCAGAATCAGCGTCGCGATCGGGGAGAGCAGGACGAACGGGATGACCACTCGCCTCCGACCCCGGCGGTCGGACGCCCGGCCTCCGAGCAGCAGGCCGGGGATCAACCCGACGGCGTAGATTCCGAACAACAGCGCGCGAGTCTCGTCGCCCAGGCCGAGCTCGTCGCGGTAGACGACGAGCATCGGGGAGAACTGGTTCGCGCCCCAGCCGACGGCGAACATCGGGATTCCCACCAGGAGCCACGAAAGTCGCTTCACCAGGAGATGCCGGGGCAGGATCCCTAACGCTCGAGCATTGCCGAGGCGACCTCTTCGGCGGCCGCGTCGGGGATCGCGGTCGCGGCCTCTTCGAGCACGAGCAGCCGCGCACCGGGTATCTCGCGCGCGAGCGCCTCGCCGTTGCCGAGTGGAAAGAACGGGTCGCGACGGCCATGCACCACGAGCGCCGGGATCGCGAGCTCAGGCAGGCGCTCGCGCCAGCGCGGCTCGCAGTCGAGCTTGGAGAACACCGCGCCCATCTGGTTGGCCATCTGCACCGCGGGCTCGGTGCCCGGCGTGCGGTCCCAGATGCGCTCGGCGGTCGCGCGCGCGGCGGCGGGGTCGTCGCCGAGGATCTCCGCGCCGTAGGCGGCGAACTGCGCCACGGCAGCGCGGTCGGACCAGTCGGGCATGGGGTGCGAGAAGATCCGGTCCATCGTCGCCTCGTCGTGGTCAGGCAGGTCGTCGTCGACCGGGCCTGGAGCCACGGGCCGCGTGCCGGCGAGGGTGAGCGCCGAGAAGGTGTCCGGGTGGTCGAGCGCGGCGACCTGGGCGACCATCCCGCCGACGCCGATGCCCGCCAGGTGGACCGGCCGGTCGGCGAGCTCGCGGGCGAGCGCCGCGGCGTCGGCTGCGAGATCACGCAACGTGTACGCCGGAGCCTCGGGATCGACGGTGGTCGATGCGCCGGAGTCACGCAGGTCATAGCGCACGACGTGGCGTCCACCGCGAGCGAGCGCCTCGCAGAGCGTGTCGGGCCAGGAGAGCATCGTCGTGCCGCCCGCGAGTAGAACAAGCGGCGCCGCCCCGTCGCCGAAGTGCTCGACCCCGAGCGTGACACCGTTGGCCTCAACCGTCGTCATACCGCCGCACACGCTACGCGCCCCGCGGATCGGGGGCGGAGCGAGGGTCTAGCGGTGGCTCGGGACGGTGGGATCCAGGAGGCCGCGGCGTTTGAGCGCTGCGTGCAGAGGTACGGAGTCGCGCTCGAGTCCCCATTGGTGTTGGCGGCCGGCGGGCTCGCCCAGCAGCTGTCGGCGCACCGGACAGAGGCCGAGGAACCGCTCGCTCGAAGGGTCGATGCCGAACTCGTCGCGGGGCCTGATCCAGCGGTAGGTGTAGGCCAGGAAGATGGCTCGGCGAGTGTGCCCGGAGAGGTTGTCGCTGCGCGAGTGCCAGAGCCGGCGGTCGAAGATGAGGGCGTCGCCGGCTGACGCGAGCACGGGGATCGCGCCGGTGGGCGGGTCGAAGCCGAGCTCGGGATTCTCGGGCCGGGGAAGGGTGTTGCTCTCGTGGCTTCGAGGGACGATCAGCATGTTGCCGCGATCCTGCACCGAGACGTCGGACAGCCAGAAGGCCACCTTGAGCGACATCCGCGGGCGAGGGTTGCACTCGAGCTCGAGGTTCTGGCGCCCTCCGTCTTGGTGCCAGCCCCAGGCGGGTGGTTGGCGTGGCCTCGTGCGCGACGGAGTCACGTCCAGATGACAGTGATAGAGGTGAATGTTCCAGCCCAGCTCGCTCCAGATCACGGGGAATACCGCCGGATGGTCGAGCAACTGCAGGAAAGCGTCGTCGCGACCGATCCCGCCAAGCAGATGCATCGGCTCGCCTGCCCCGGTACGGCCATCGGCAACCTCGTCCTCATAGACCCGGTCGAGCCCGGCCGCGAGCTGTGCCACCTCAGACGGCGCCAGCGCTCCAGGTATGCACACAAAGCCGTCAGAGCGCAGGGTGGCGACAGCGGACCGCACGATCAACCTGGACTACGCGCCAGGAATCCCGAAGAGTCCCTCCACCAAATGGGTAGAGGGGCTCAGAGCGAGCTCCGGTGACCGAAGGAGAATCCAGATGGGAAAGCTGATCGCGACAACGCAGGCCACCATCGACGGCGTCATAGACCCCGTCGGCGAGTGGGTGCAGGCGGACGGAGATCACGGCGACTACTCGTTCGAGCGTCAGGCGAGATCGAGCGGGTTGGTGCTGGGCCGCAAGACCTACGAGGGGCTCGCGGCATTCTGGCCGGGAGAGTCGGGCAAATGGGCGGACATGGTCAATGCGATGGCGAAGTACGTCGGGTCCAACACCCTGTCCGGAGATCTCGAGTGGAACGCGACCCTGCTCGAGGGGGACCTCGAAGACTCGATCTCGAAGCTGAAGGACGAGGCCGACGGTGACCTGTTCATGCACGGGAGCGGCGAGTTCGCGTACGCCCTGGCCGAGAAGGATCTCATCGACGAGTACGAGGTCTACGTGAACCCGCTCGTCTGGGGCGAAGGAAACGTCCACGTGCTCGGCGACAGGGGAACCGTCCGGTTGCGGCTCAACGAGGTCAAGCGGTTCGACTCCGGGGTAGTCCTCCTCACCTACGACTCGGCGTCTTGACGGCGGCAGCGGGGCTTCGTCCGATGGGCGCGGCTGGGCTCGAACCAGCGACCTCTCGCGTGTGAGGCGAGCGCTCTCCCACTGAGCTACGCGCCCGGGAGAGGTGCCCAGGATACTGAGGGGATCGAGGCGCGGATCTATCGATACGGGGAGCACCGCGACCAGTACGGCGCGCTCACGCCGCCTACCGAGGCGGCGGCGCCGTGGCCGGTCGCCGTCCTGATCCACGGGGGCTTCTGGCGTGCTCGCTACAAGATGAACCTCGAGGAGGAACTGGTCGGCGACCTGGCCGGCCGCGGCTTTGCCGTCTGGAACCTCGAGTACCGGCGCCTCGGCTGGCGCAGCCGCGGCGGTTGGCCGGCGACCTTCGAGGATGTTGCCGCCGGAATCGACCATCTCGGCACGCTCGAGGAGCCGCTCGATCGCACACGCGTGTTCACGCATCGGGCATTCGGCCGGCGGGCATCTGGCGCTGTGGGCCGCGGCCCGGCGCGGATTTCCGGCCGGGGCGCCGGGTGCCGAGCCGCGCGTCCGGCTCGCGGGTGCGGTCTCCCAAGCCGGAGTGATCGACCTGCGCGAGGCCCTGCAGCTGAACCTCGGGGGCGGAGTCGTGCGGCGGCTGCTCGACGGCTCGCCCGGCAAGCATCCCCGGCGCTACGACCTCGCCTCTCCGATCGAGCGCCTGCCGCTGGGCGTGCCGCAGCTGCTGGTGCACGGGGAGGCCGACGCCGAGGTGCCCGTCTCGATCTCACGCGAGTACCAGCGGCGGGCGGTCGAGGCCGGCGATCCCTGCGAGCTCGTCTCCCTCCCGGGAGTGGGCCACATGGAGCACGTCGATCCCCGCTCGGCCGCCTGGTCGCCCGTGGTGCGCTGGCTCGAAGAGCAGCTGTGATCGAGCGCGGGGACGCCGAGCGGCTCGACGCCGCCGATCCGCTCGCCGGGTTCCGCGAGCGCTTCGTGCACGGCGACCCGGACACCGATCTACCTCGACGGCAACTCGCTCGGTCGCCTTCCGCTGTCCACCCGCGAAGCGCTGCACGAGCGAATCGACCAGTGGGGCGCCGAGCTGGTGACGGGCTGGGAGGAGTGGATCGACCTTCCGCAGCGCGCCGGCGACCTCCTGGCCGAGGGCGTCCTGGGCGCACAACCCGGCGAGGTGATCGTGACCGATTCCACCACGGTCAACCTGTTCAAGCTCGCCTCGGCCGTTCTCGCCCAACGAGAGGGCGCGATCGTGACCGACCGCGGCAACTTCCCCACCGACCGCTACGTGCTCGAAGGCCTGGCCCGCGCACACGACCGTGAGCTGATCCAGTTCGAGGCCGACGCGCGTCGAGGGCCCTCGGCCGGCCGACGTGGCCGCGGCGTGCGCCGGGCGGGAGGTGTCGCTCATCTCCCTGTCCCACGTGGCCTACCGCTCCGGAGCGCTGGCCGACATCAGGCGCGGATCACCGGCGAGGCGCCCGCACCGCTGATCTGGGATCTCAGCCACTCGGCCGGCGCCGTGCCGATCGAGCTCAACCGCTGGGGCGTCGAGCTGGCCGTGGGCTGCACCTACAAGTACCTCAACGGCGGGCCGGGCGCGCCCGCCTACCTGTACCTGAGCGACCGGAGAAGCAGCAGCAGCTGCGAACGCCCATCCAGGGCTGGTTCGGCCAGCGCGATCAGTTCGAGATGGAGCGCAGCCGTACGACCCCGAGCCGGGCGTCCGCGGCTGGCTCGCGGGGACACCGTCGATCCTCGCCACCACCGCGGTCGAGCACGGCGCCCGGCTGATCGGCGAGGCCGGGATGCCGGCCATCGGCGACAAGGCCAGGGCGCTCACCAGCTTCCTCGTCGAGCTGCACGACGAGGTGCTCGCGCCGCTGGGGCTTCGAGCTCGGCACCCCGCGCGATCCGAAGAAGCGAGGGGCGCACGTGAGCCTCCGCCACTCCGACGCCGCAGCTCTCACACAGGCGCTGATCGAAAGCGCCCACGTGATCCCCGACTTCCGCGGGCCGGACTCGATCCGCCTCGGGCTGTCACCGCTGTACACGAGCTTTGCCGATGTGCACGAGGCCGTGCTCCGACTGCGCGCACTGGTCGCGTAGCCGCAGTTCCTCAAGGACTAGCCGCAGGCGCAGCGAATCCCGGGCCATGGACGATCTCGACATCGGCCGGACGATCCTGCTGTGGGTCTATTGCTTCGGCCTGGCCGGCATCGAGATCGAGATCGAGGGCGGCAACGGCTGGGCCGAGCGGCTGCCGACCTGGTGGTACAAGCGGGGGCGCTTCGGGAAGCTCTTCGGCTTCGTGATGGGCGGCCGGCCGCTGACCGGCTACCACGTCTTCGCCTTCACGATCCCGATGCTGCTCCTCCATCTGCCCTTCGTATCGGGAGTGGAGTGGACCCTCAGCGGCGAGCTGCTCGTGATCGGCACCTACTTCGCCCTTGCGGTCATCTGGGACTACATCTGGTTCGTGCTCAACCCGGCCTATACGGTGGCGCGCTTCAAGCGGGGAAGCGTGTGGTGGTTCGAGGTGCCCTGGATCTGGCGCTTCCCGCTCGACTACTACACGGGGATGGCGTTCGGCGTCGGCTTCGCGGCCCTCGCGGCCTGGTCTGCGGGCAACACCGATCCACTCGTGACCCATCTGTCGCTGCTCGTGGGCTCGGCGTTGCTGACCGCGCTCACCGTGCTGGCGGCGCCGCTGTACGGGCGCTACTACCGGTACATGCGGCGCGCCGGGGCTGACGATCGCGACGCCGTGAGGACCTACCCGCCGCCCGCGCCCGAGGAAGTCTGGACCGGCGGCGTGCCGGACCTCCGCCCGCTGGATTGATCATCGCCGTGACGCAGGGGTTCAGCTCGAGAGGGCGAAGGGGACTGACCATGGAAGCTTCAGCGCAGGGAAGTGAAATGAGGGAAGTGGGCATCAGCTTGAGCAAGCTCTGGTGGCTGTGGCTCGTGCTCGGCTTCTTCTGGATTGTGATCGCTCTGGTCATCCTGCAGTTCGACCAGGCATCGGTCGCCACCGTCGGTGTGTTGATCGGCCTGATGTTCCTGATGTCGGGGGCCCAGCAGCTGGCCATCGCGGGAATGGTGCATGGCGCGGTTCGCTGGGTGCTGGTGTTCTTCGGTGTGCTGCTGGTGGTGGCCGGGATCGTCTCGCTGATCAGCCCCGAGAACACCTTCGCCGGGATCGCAGACATCCTCGGCTTCCTCTTCCTGATCGTCGGGATCTTCTGGATCATCCAGGCCTTCGGGGAGCGCGGGATGAACGAGCTCTGGTGGTTCGGCCTGATCTCAGGCATCGCGATGGTCGTGCTGGCGTTCTGGACCGGCGGCCAGTTCTTCATCGACAAGACCTACGTGCTGCTGGTCTTCGCCGGCATCTGGGCGCTGTTCCACGGCGTGAACGACATCTTCCGCGCGTTCCAGATTCGTGCCCTGGGCAACGCGGCGGAGGCAATGCCTCCGCCCGCGGTCTAGAGGCGTTAGAGGGCGACGATCGCGTCGATCTCCACGTCGGCGCCCTTCGGCAGCGCGGCCGCGGCCACGGCCACGCGCGCCGGGGGGTCGTCACCCTCGAAGAAGCGGCCGTACACCTCGTTCACGCGCGCGAAGTCACCCATGTCGGTGAGGTAGACCGTGCAGCGGACGGCGTTGGCGAGCGAGGCGCCGGCCGCCTCGCAGACCGCGGTCAGGTTCTCGAGGCAGCGCTCCGCCTGGCCCTCCACGTCGGCCTTGACGATCTCACCCGTGGAGGGATCGAGCGGGATCTGCCCGGAGCAGAACAGCAGGTCGCCCGTGCGCATCGCCTGGGAGTAGGGGCCGATGGCGGCGGGGGCGTGGTCGGTTTGAATCGCTTCGCGGTGGGCCATGGGCCCGCACTCTACGTCTGAGGGGCGGCGAAGCGCACCGTCACGCGGGTGAAGCCGAGCCCGCGCATCAGGCCCGCGAGCATCGCTCGCGTGTTCTCGCGCGCGGCGCTCATCACTCCCGCGTCCGCGGCGGCGGCCGCTTCCAGCTTCTCCTCGGCGAGCAGCAGAAGCGAGCGCTCATTGCTCGGGTTGTCGCTGAACGCGTCGCCCACCCGGTCGAGGAGTCCACGGTCACTGTCGAACACCCGGGTCCGGTCGAGGTCGAGCTCGGCCTCCGAGAGCGTCGGCTGTGGGAGCGTGATGGTCACCGAGCGGCGGTCTTCGGAGACCCGCAGGGCGTCCTTGTCCAGGCCGCGGAAGTCGACGGCGGCGTCGACGTTCCCCCCGCCACCAGCAACGTCTTCTCGCCCAGGATGAAGGAGGGCAGGTAGTCGGCGTCCTCCTCGACGTCGACGATCACCTGGAGCTGCGCGCTCGCCGCCCGGTACTCGCTCAGGCGCTCGATCGACTTGAGCACCGCCGGCTGGCTGCGGTCCTTGGTCTCCTTGGCGAACGGGTTGAGGCTCGGCAGCTGATCGAGCAGAAGCGCCGCGGCGCCGATGAAGGCGGCCAACGACAGCAGCACGATGGCCGCGCGCGACACTCGCCGCTTGGGCGGGCGATGCGTCCGCGAATGACGATCCTCGACGAGCATGTCCTCCCAAAGGTAGCGCCGGATCGGCCCGCTCCTGCGCGATACTCGCCCCGATGCGGGTCTGGCAGGCGAAGCCAAACGACCTGGACGCGGTCGCCGCGCTCATGGCCGGCTTTCGCGACTCCATGGACCGGGACGCCCCGGACGACGAGCTGATACGCGCCACGGTCGCGCGGCTGCTCGACGACCCGCAGACTGAGTTCCTGCTCGCGGCATCGGGTGAGGAGCGTTCCGCCGCGGGGGTGTGCCAGCTGCGCTTTCGCCTCAGCGTCTGGACCGGCGCCGGCGACTGCTGGCTCGAGGATCTGTTCGTGGATGAGAGCTCGCGTGGAAGCGGCCTGGGCGGTGCGCTCGTCGAGGCGGCCTTCGCGCGCGCGGGGGAGCGTGACTGCCGGCGGATCCAGCTCGACGTGGCCGAGACGAACACCCCCGCCCTGCGCCTGTACGAGCGCCTCGGCTTCGGGGTCGAGCCCGGGCCGGCGGGGCGCTCGCTGTTCCTCTCGCGCCGCCTGCCCTGAGCGCCTCGAGTCTCTATGCTTCGCCACGGACCGTGCTAGGCGGGGAGGTAGCGGTGCCCTGTCACCCACAATCCGCTCTAGTGGGGCTGAATTCCCGTCTTAGGGGCTTCGGCTCTCGGGGTCAGTACGCCGGACAGAGGCGTAGATGGCCGGGTCCCGCGCGGCGAGCGCTTGCGAACCAGGTCAGATCCGGGAGGAAGCAGCCTTAAGCGATACCGCTCGTGCGCCGCGGATCAGCCTGGCCGGAGCCGAAGATCGGCGGGCACGCCCGAGGACCAGCCACAAAGATGGGTGCACGGTCCGTTTCAATGTTCATGTCCGAATCAGGAGAACCTCGAGGTCGCCCGCCGGGCGATGGAGCGCTGGAACGCGGGAGACCTCGAAGGGGTCCTGGCCATGTACTCCGACGACGCGGTCATGCACCCCGCCGCCGAGTGGCCCGAGCAGGCCTCCTGGCACGGCCGCGAAGGCGTGCGCGAGAACATGGAGCAATGGCGCTCCGTTTGGGACTCGAGCGAGATGGTCGTCGACAGCCTCGAGAGCTACGGCGACCGGGTGGTGGCGAGCGGAGCGTGGCTGACCCGCGGACGGGTGAGCGGGTTGGACGGACGCTGGGCGTTCAACATCGTGCTCACGATCCGGGATGGGATGATCGCCACGCATGAGTGGTTCACTGAGCGCGAGCCCGCCCTCGCAGCCGCACGCGACTCCTGACCTCGCCACGCTGAGGTCCATCGAGCGGCGCGTGCTGTGGCTGGCCGCGGCCATCGTCCACCACGCCAACCACGTGCGCGAGAACCGGAGCGGGGTGAAGGTGGGCGGCCACCAGGCCTCGAGCGCTTCGATGGTCAGCCTGATGTGCGCGCTGTGGTTCTCCGAGCTGCGCTCCGAGGACCGCGTGTCGGTAAAGCCCCACGCCTCGCCGGCGCTGCACGCGATCAACTACCTGCTGGGCCGCCTCGACCGCCCCTATCTGGAGACCCTGCGCGCGTTCGGCGGGCTGCAGAGCTATCCGAGCCGGACCAAGGATCCCGACCCGGTGGACTACTCGACCGGCTCGGTGGGGATCGGCGCCACCGCGCCCATCTGGGGCGCGATCGCGCGGCGCTACCTGGAGACCCACCGGCTGGAGGCGCCGCCGATGGGACGCCAGATCGCGCTCGTGGGTGACGCCGAGCTCGACGAGGGGGCGGTGTGGGAGGCGATCGCCGATCCCAGCGTGGCCAAGCTCGGCGAAGTGCTGTGGGTGGTCGATCTCAATCGCCAGTCGCTCGACCGGGTGGTGCCCGACATCGCCTTCGGGCGCTGGGCCGGCATGTTCGAGGGCGCGGGCTGGCAGACCATCTCGGTGAAGTACGGGTCGCGGCTGGAGGGGCTGTTCGAGCGCCCGGGTGGAGACGGCCTGCGCCGGCGCATCGACGCGATGCCCAACGAGGAGTATCAGCGCCTGCTGCGTTCCGAGCCCGCCGAGCTGCGCGAACGCCTGCCCGGCGGAGAGCGCGAGCTAGCCGGGCTGGTGGGCGAGCTCGACGACGAGGAGCTGCGCGCGGCGGTGCGCGATCTGGGCGGCCACGATCCGGCCAAGCTAATCGACGCCTACCGCGCCGTCGACTCCGACCGCCCGACGGTGGTGTTCGCCTACACGATCAAGGGCTGGTCGCTGCCGGTGGAGGGCCATCCCGAGAACCACTCCGCGCTGCTCACCCGCGACCAGATGCTCGAGCTGGCGGCGGGTCTCGGCGCCGACGCGGACGATCCCTGGGCCGCGTTCGAGCCCGGCGAGCCCCGAGGGGGAGCTGTGCGCGGCCGCGGCCACCGCGTTGGCCCGCGACGAGCCCGAGCCGGCGGCGCCGCCCGCCGTGCCGGCGAGCCTGGGCGCGAACCCACCGAGGCGCCGTATCCACCCAGCAGGCCTTCGGCCGCTTCTTCGTCGACCTCGTGCGCGAGGCCCCCGACGTCGCCGCTCGGGTGGTCACCGTGAGCCCCGACGTGGCCAGCTCCACCAACCTGGGCGGATGGATCAACAAGGGGGAGATCTGGTCGGTGGGCGAACGCCGTGACTGGTTCGAGGACGATCCCCAGACGCTCGTGCACTGGCACGAGTCGACCGGCGGCCATCACATCGAGCTGGGTATCGCCGAGACCAACCTGGTGGGCCTGCTGGGCGAGCTCGGCGCCACCTGGAGCCGCTACGGCCAGCCGCTGCTGCCCATCGGCACGATCTACGACCCGTTCGTGGGTCGTGCGCTCGAGCCCTGGTCGTTCGGGATCTACGCCGGTGGCCAGTCGATCCTGGTCGGCACGCCGAGCGGCGTGTCGCTCGCGCCCGAGGGCGGGGCGCACCAGTCGATCGTCACTCCTTCGATCGGCATCGCCCAGCCCGGTTGCACCGCCTGGGAGCCCGCCTTCGGCCAGCATCTCGAGTGGACGCTGCTGCACGCGCTCTCGCGTCTGGGCCGCGAAGGCGGCGAGTCGGCCTACTTCCGGCTCTCGACGCGGCCCATCGACCAGACGCTGGCCGGTGAGCCCGATCGCGAGCTCGTGCTGGCCGGCGGCTACGCGCTGAGGCGAGCCGACGAGCGCCCGCGGGTGACGCTCGTGGGCATGGGCGCGGTGATCCCGGATCTCCTGGCGGCCGCGGACGCGCTCGGAGGCGAGGCCGACGTGATCTGCCTCACGAGCGCCGACCTCGTCTTCCGCGCCCTGCGCGCCCGCGCCGGCCTGGGCGACCATCCCGACACCATCCTGGACGAGCTATTCCCCGCCGCCCGCTCCGCGCCGATGGTGACCGTGCTCGACGGCGATCCCCACGCGCTGGCCTTTCTCGCCGCCGTGAACGGCACTCCGCTCACCCCGCTGGGCGTGGCGCGGTTCGGCCAATCGGGCGAGCTGGCCGATGTCTACGAGGACCACGGGATCGACGCCGAGACGATCGTGGGCGCGGCGCTCGACCTGCTCGACTGACGAACGTGGTAAGCCTTCCCGCATGGCGAAGATCAAGAAGGACAAGAAGTTGTACGACAAGATGCGCGATAACGGGATCCGCAAGAGCGTCGCGCGCGACCTCGCGGAGCTACCCGCTCACGTGTCCGACGGCAAGCAGGCGCCCAAGCCTTTGCGCGACGCGGTCGACCGCCTCGAAGAGCGTCGTCAAGGAGCTGAAGACCCACACCGACCGCGGCGACCGCAAGACCGCCGCGCGGAAGCCGCGCGCACGCGCAGCCAGAACGCGGAAAGCCGGTCGGCGGCGGCGCGCAAGGCCGCGCGCACACGGGCCAAGTCGAGCGGGAGCAGCGCGGGCAGGCACGCGCGGCGCTTCGACGACCAAGTCGCGCTCGACCGCGTCGGCCACGAAGTCGCGCTCGACGACGGCCGCCACCAAGACACGCGCGGCTCGCGCAGCGGCGAAGCCTCGCACGGCGGCGAAGCCGCGGGCCCGGCGTACGACGACGGCCAAGACAAGCTCAGGGGACGAGCGTGGGCGGCCCGTAGAGGCTGACGCCCGTATCCATCGTCAGATCGTCGTTCAGCGGCAACCGGCGCGGGCGCGAATCGGCCAGCTCCGGGCGCCCGCCGGTGATCTGGCCCTCGCGCCAGCGGGCGGCCGAAACGCCCTCCGCGCTCAAATCGACCTCGAGGATCCCGGTGGTGGAGGTATCGCTCGAGAAGGCGCCGAACACGAAGTTGCCCAGCGAGTAGGCCACCAGCGCGGAGCCCTGGCGGCGGACCGGCTGGAGGGTGTGCGGGTGGGCGCCGATCACGATCTGCGCCCCGCGTTGACCGCCGCGTCGGCGAGCGCGCGCTGATCGGCGCTCTCCAGGGTCTGCTTCTCGATTCCCCAGTGGAACGTGGCCACCACGATGTCCGCCTTCCGCCGGGCGGTCTGCACGGCAGAGGTGACCGCCTCGGGCGTGGCCCACGCGGTGCCCGGCCCGTCGTCGGTCGCGGCGAACTCGACCGGAGCGATGTTGGAGAAGCCGACGAAGCCGAGGCGCAAGCCCATCCGCTCGACGATCTGCGGCGCCAGCGCGCGCTCCAGGTCGCGTCCGGCGCCGACCGCCTTCATCCCCAGGCGCTCCACGCCACGAACGGTGTCGAGCATGGCCTCCTGCCCGTAGTCGCCCACGTGGTTGTTGGCCAGGTTGAGCACGTCGATACCCGAATGGCGGCGTAGGCCGGCAAGAGCGGCCGGGGTGCCGCGGAAGTTGAACTGCTTGGGGAAGGGGGTGCCGCGCTCCGAGACTGCGGTCTCCAGGTTCCCGAAGGCGATGTCGGCCTTTCGCAGCGGCGCGCCGGCGCTCTCCCAGGGCCACGCGGGGCCGTTGGCCGCAATGGCTTCGCCGGGTATGTCGCCCAGGTTGATGTCACCCACCGAGGCGAGGCGCAGCGGGCGGACGTTCACGCGCAGCGGCGCCGACGTTGCCGCACCCGGCACCCGCGCGCGCACGACGACCGGCCCGGGCTGCCCGACCACCCGTCCCTCGATGCGAAAGCGCCCGTCAGCGCCGGACTCGCCGCGACCGGCCGCCCGCCAGCGGCCGCCCTTGGCGCGAGTCTCGAGCACCAGTGACGTGGACTCCGGGGCCTCACTTCCGGTGAGCACGATTCGCCCACCCGGCGCCACCGTCCGGCTGGAGGGCTCGACCTCGAAGGGTGCGTCGCCGCCGCCGCCCGGCGTGAGCGAGGAGACGAGAAAGGCGAGGACGCCCACGGCCGACCCGAGCGCCAGCAGCGCCGATACCCGCTCGCCCCTGGGCACCGAGCGGGCCGGCTGGGGTGTGAGGCGCCGAACGCTGATCTCACCCGGCTGGGGCTGCGGCTCGGGATGTGGCGGGGTCTCGGGCGCGGAATGGCCGCCGCCGCGCCCGGCCGCCGTCTGGGGGCCGATGCCCGAAAGCCGCTCGCTCGTGTCCTGGTCAGAGGCCATGCCGGCCGCGCGGTGCCGGTGCTCGCGCGCGGAAACAACCTGTTCGCCGACCGAGGCCGGCGTCCTCCCGACGACCCCTCCACCGCCAGAGCTAGCATGGGTGCCCGATGCTCTCCCTCTACCGTCGCCACCGCCCGAAGACCTTCGACGAGGTGGTGGGCCAGGACCACATCGTCCGCACGCTGCGCAACGCGATCGAGCTCGACAAGGTCCACCACGCCTACCTCTTCGTGGGTTCGCGAGGCACGGGCAAGACGTCGATGGCCAAGCTCCTGGCATGCGCGCTGAACGCCGAGGGCGGCGCGAGGGTCGACTTCGACCCCGCCTCGGAGGGCACC
This sequence comes from uncultured Thermoleophilaceae bacterium, assembly GCA_963728155.1. Classification (GTDB taxonomy): domain Bacteria; phylum Actinomycetota; class Thermoleophilia; order Solirubrobacterales; family Thermoleophilaceae; genus JACVRW01. The sequence continues at coordinate 492,110 of CAVSJF010000007.1, forward strand.
CGCGCCATCCTGGCCGGCACCTCGCTCGACGTGGTGGAGATGGACGCCGCCTCCAACAACTCGGTCGACGACATCCGCGAGCTGCGCGAGAACGTCGCGCTGGCGCCGATGCAGGGCGGGCGCCGCGTGTACATCCTCGACGAGGCGCACATGCTCTCGCCCTCAGCCTGGAACGCGTTTCTCAAGACGCTGGAGGAACCGCCCCCGCATGTGGTCTTCGTGCTGGCCACCACCGAGGCTCACAAGGTGCCCGCCACGATCGTCGACCGCTGCCACCGCTTCGATTTCCAGCGCCCGTCCCTCGAGCAGATCGCCGGAGTGCTGCGCCGGGTGGCGGGCGAGGAGGGCATCGAGCTGCCCGACCCCGCCGTAGGCATGCTGGCCCGCGCGGCCACCGGCTCGTTTCGCGACGCGCTCGGCACGCTCGAGCAGCTCGTCACCTACGGCGGGCCCAAGGTGGAGCTCGAGAACGTGCTCGACATCCTCGGGGTGGCCGACGCGGGCCTGGTGCTCGACACGGCCGAGAGCCTGGCCGACCACGATCCGCGCGGCGCGCTGCTCGCCGTTCAGCGCCTGTCGGACTCGGGCCGCGACTTCACCCAGTTCATGCGCGACCTGTCGGCCCATCTGCGCCACCTGTTCGTGGTCCAGACCCTGGGCGAGGTGCCCGATTCCTTCTCGGTTACCGCCGAGCACACCGATCGCCTCGCCGCCCAGGCCGAGCGCTTCTCCCAGGGTGAGATCCTGCGCACCATCGACTTCCTGGCCGCGGCGATCGCGGCGGTCAAGGACGGCTCGGAGCCGCGTATCCAGCTCGAGATGGCGCTGCTCAAGGCGACCCAGCCCCAGGCCGACCTCTCGCTCCAGGCGCTGATGTTCCGCATCGAGCAGCTCGAGGCGCGGCTCGCGGGCGAGCCCGAGCCGGCGCTGCCGAGCGAGACCCCGGTGGCCCCGCCGCGGCCCTCGGCGCCGAGCGGCGGCGGCTCCGCCGCGGTGGCCGTGGAGGCCCGGCCCGAGACCGCTCCTCAGACGGTGGGGTCCCTGGAGCTCGACCAGCTGCAGGCCATCTGGCCCGCGGTCGCCGAGGCGGTGGCCGAGGAGAACGGCATGCTCGGCGCCGCGCTGGGAGCCGCCCGCCCGATGGCCCTCGACGGCGACCGCCTCGTGGTGGCGTTCCCGTCCGATGCCGCCTTCGTCAAGAAGAAGGCTGAGGCCAACCGGGAGATGGTCCAGCGCACCCTGCGCGGCCTCAGCGGGCAGGCGTTGAACGTGACCTACGAGCTGCGCGAGGACGGGGTGGGCGACGCCGCCGCCCTGCTGGGCGAGGACGAGCTGATCGAGCGCCTCCGCGCGGAGTTCGCGGCCGAGGAACTTTTCGAAACCGAGAGGGAGTAGCGATGGCGGGCCAACCCAACCTGGGCAACATGATGAAGCAGGTCCAGAAGATGCAGGCCGACATGGCCAAGGCTCAGGAGGAGCTGAAGGCCGAGGTGGTGGAGGCCAGCGCCGGCGGCGGCATGGTGACGGTGAAGATCTCCGGCGACCTCGAGCTGCGAGAGCTGGCGATCGATCCCGAGGCGGTCGATCCCGAGGACGTGGACATGTTGCAGGACATGGTCCAGGCCGCCGTGAACGAGGCGATCCGCGCCGCCCAGGAACTTGCCGCCTCGAAGATGAACGCGGCCGCCGGCGGCCTGGCCGGCCCCGGCGGGCTCGGCGGATTGGGACTGCCCGGGCTCTAGTCTCGCTCGGCGCCGAAGCCGGCTGTGCGCAGGCTCCGCGCGGCGGCCCGCTCGCCCAGGGCGAAGCGCGGCTCGGGCTCGACCCGGCCACTCAGCACGTCGGCCACGTGCTCGGCCATCGCCGGGCCGTGCTTGAAGCCGTGTCCCGAGCCGCCGCCGAGCAGCCAGACGTTGGAGTGCTCCGGATGGGGCGCGAAGATGAACTGGCCGTCGGCGGTCGAGCTGTAGTGGCAGCCGGGCGCGCTGCGCGGCGCCGCCCCCGCCAGCCCCGGGAAGCGGTGGGCGAGGTACTCGCGTCCGGCCGCGATCGCGCTTTCGCCCGCCTCGAGCGCCCGCTCGTCGGGATCGATGTCGGGACCGTCCAGATCCGAGGCGGCCTTGAAGCCGAAGGGCTCGATCAGGGCGTGGCCGTAGGTGGCGGCGTCGAAATCGACCCAGCCCGGGCCGCTCCATTCGGGCGAAGCGTCGAACAGCGAGAGCTGCTGGAAGGTCACGCGGAGGCTCACGAGCTCGGGGAAGAGCGAGGCCAGCCACGCGCCGCAGGCCCAAATCACGGCGTCGGCCTCGCGCCGCCCGCCCGCCGTTTCCACCCCCGCGACGGCGGGACGCGCCGGCTCGATCGTCACGCCTGCCCCGGCGTCGCGGGCCCGCTGGACGAGGGCCTTGACCGCTTCGGAGGCCTTCAGCACCCCGGCCTCGGGCTCGTGAAGCACGAACGCGAGATCCTCGACGTTCAGGCTCGGGTACAGGAGCTGGGCGTCGCCGGGCTCGAGACGCTCCGCCGGTATCCCGGCTTCGCGGAGCACCCGTTCGCTGTCCGCCTCCCAGCCGTTCTCCTGGCGAGCGAACCAAACCACCCCCGGCTCGGCCAGAACGCCCTGGCCGAGCTCTCGCCACAGGTCCCAGGAGCGCCGGGCCGAGCGCGTGTAGAAGGCGTCCGGACCGTGCGAGCAGCGCATCAGCCTCGTCTCGCCGCCGGACTCCGAGCGCGGATGCCCGGGCTCGAGACGGTCCACCAGCTCGACCTCCCAGCCGTCGCGCGCCAGGCGGTCGGCCGCCGAGGCGCCGAACACTCCGGCGCCGATCACGATCGCGCTGGGCATTGGCGGGCGACGCTAGCGCAAGGACGCCGAGGCGCATATTCGTCTAGACCCTAGGCGTGCCGCCCAAGTTGCGAATGTTGCTTGATACTTTGCCAGCCGGTGATGGCGATCCGGCTACTCGGCGCCCTGTGCGCGGCGCTTGTGGTGGGCGGTATCGGGGCCGGCGATGCGCGTGCGGCGCTCGGTGATCTCGTCCAGAGACCCGGTGCGGCAGGCTGTCTCAGCTCCTTCGGCTCATGCCTGCCGGGGACGGCCCTCAGCGGCGCCAGTGCGGTCGCGGTCAGTCCCGACGGGCGCAATGCCTATCTCGCGTCAGCTCTGAGCGACGCCGTGGCGGTGTTCGACCGCGGCGCCGACGGAACTCTGACTCAACAGCCGGGGCTCGCGGGCTGCGTCTCCAATACCGGGGCGGGCCCGTGCGTGGACGGACAGGCACTTGACACCCCCGAGTCGGTGGCGGTCAGCCCGGACGGGCTGAGCGTCTACGTCGCGTCCTCGACCAGCGACGCAGTGGCGGTGTTCGATCGCGCTACGGACGGGACGCTGACCCAGAAGCCAGGCGCAGCGGGCTGTGTATGGGCGAGCCCCATCGGACCCTGCGCCCCCGCCGATGCACTCAACACCGCCTTTTCGGTGGCAGTGAGCCCGGATGGGGGCAGCGTTTACGTCGCGGCGCTGGACAGCGACGCGGTGGTTGCATTCGATCGTTCCGCGGGCGGGACGCTCAGCCAGGACGGGTGCGTCTCTGAGCCGGCGGCGGCGCCGTGCGCCGGGGGTCGAGCTCTCAACGGCGCCAGCTCGGTGACCGTCAGCCCCGGTGGGCAGAGCGTTTACGTGACGGCCCTCATCGGCGACGGGGTGGCGGTGTTCGACCGCGGCGCGGGCGGCACATTGACCCAGAAGGCCGGCACGGCGGGATGTATCTCTGAGACGGGCGCCGGCCCCTGTGCGGACGGACGAGCGCTCGACCGCGCGCAGTCGATAGCCATCAGCCCTGACGGTCAGACCACGTATATCGGAGCCAGCGGCGCGGTGTCGATCGTCGACCGCGCCCCTAACGGCACCCTGGCCCAGAAGCCGGGCATCTCCGGCTGCATCTCCGACGATGGAGCGGGTCCGTGTGCAGACGGGACCGCCCTCTTCGATGCTGCCCAGTCGGTGGGCGTCAGCCCGGATGGCCGGAGTGCCTATGTCGCCTCCATCAGCGACGCGGTGACGGCGTTCGACCGTGCCGTGGATGGGACGCTGGCCCAGAAGCCCGGGCTGGCGGCATGCGTCTCGGAAACCGGGGCGGGTCCCTGCGCCGACGGAACTGCGCTCGATGGCCCCTCATCCTTGGCGATCAGCCCGGACGGGCTGAACGCCTACGTCGCCTCCTACAACAGCAGTGCCCTGGCCGTCTTCGACCGCCTGCCCAACGCGGCCGGGCAGCCACAGCCCTCATCCTTCGACACCGCCAGGCCGGTGCTCCGCGGCCTGTCGGTCCGGCCGGCCCGCTTCCGCGCCGCCCGCCGGGGGCCCAGCATCGCCGCCCGGAGGCCGATCGGCGCCCGCGTGACCTACCGCCTCTCCGAAGCGGCGCGGGTCACCTTTAGGGTCGAGCGGGCCCTCAAGGGCAAGCGCGTGCGCGGGCGCTGCGTCAAGCCCAGGCGCTCCAACCTCCGAGCGAAGCGCTGTACCCGTTACAGGACCCTGCGCGGCAGCTTCAGCCACAACGGCAGAGCGGGAGCGAACAAGCTCAAGTTCAGCGGCCGCCTGCGCGGCCGCAAGTTGCGTACCGGCCGCTACCGCCTTCGCGCCGTGGCCGCCGACGCCGCCGCCAACAAGTCCCGCCCCAGGCGCGACGGCTTCCGGATCGTCCGCCGCTGATCTGACCCGCCCGGCGCCGCGGCTAGCCTTGCGGGTCCGTGTTCGCCGCTCCCGTCAATCGCCTGATCACCGAGCTCGCGCGCCTGCCCGGCATCGGTCAGCGCACCGCTCAGAGGCTCGCCTTTCACATCCTCAGCATCTCCGACGAGGAGGCGCTCGCCCTGGCCGACGCCATCCGCGAGGTCAAGGCGACGGTCGGCCACTGCGAGGTCTGCTTCAACCTCGCCACCGAGGCCACCTGCCGCATCTGCCAGGACGAGCGCCGCGAGCAGGGCACGCTGTGCGTGGTCGAGCAGCCGAGCGACGTGATCCCGCTCGAGCGCTCGGGCGAGTTCCACGGGCGCTACCACGTGCTCGGCGGCGCGCTCTCGCCCATCGACGGCGTGGATCCTGAGCACCTGCACATCCGCGAGCTGTTGGGCCGGGTGTCCAACGGCGGCGGCGTGCGCGAGGTGGTGATCGCGACCAACGCGACCACCACGGGCGAGGCGACCGCGCTCTACCTGGCCGACGCCGTTCGCGAGAAGGCGCCCGAGGTTGCCGTGACCCGGCTGGCCAGTGGGCTGCCCGTGGGCTCGGACCTCGAGTACGCCGACGAGATCACGCTGGGCCGCGCGCTGCGCGGCCGGCACGCCCTCTAGCGGCGTAGGATCGCGCTATGGCCACTCGCCTCGTGCGCGGCGCCTGCCCGCACGACTGCCCCGATACCTGCGCGATGCACGTGACCGTCGAGGACGGGCGCGCGACCAAGGTCGACGGCGACCCCGACCATCCGATCACGGCCGGCTTTCTCTGCGGGAAGGTCTCCAACTACCTGGACCGCGTGTACTCCGCGGACCGGCTCCTGCGGCCGCTGGTGCGTGCGGAAGGTGCGCTGCGCCCCGCAACCTGGGACGAGGCTCTCGATCGCGTTGCCGCCGGGCTGACCCGCGTAAGGGAGGAGTTCGGGGGCGAAGCGATCCTGCCCTACTCCTACGCCGGCACCCAGGGCCTCATTCAGGGCGATGTGATGAGCGCGCGCGTGATGCATGCTCTCGGCGCCACCGAGCTCGAGCGGACCATCTGCGCCACGGCGGGCATCGTCGGCGCGGCCGGCACGCATGGGATGTCGCCGGAGGTCGACCCGGAGGAATGGCCGCATGCCCGCCACCTGCTCGTGTGGGGCTGGAACCCGATGTCGACCGCGCCGCACCTGTGGCGCAAGCTGCTCGACGCGCGAAGGGCGGGGGCCAAGCTGGTGGTGGTCGACCCCTTCCGCAGCCGCACCGCACGGGTGGCCGACGAGCACCTGCGCCCGCTGCCGGGCACAGACGGTGCGCTGGGCATCGGGATGATGCGGGCGATCGTCGACGCCGGCCTCCACGACGAGGAGTGGTGTCGCGCGCACACCGAGGGCTATGACGAGTTGCTGGCTGCGGTGGGCGAGCACCCGGTCGAGCACTGGGCGGCGATCTGCGGCGTCGAGGCGAACACCATCGCCCGCGCCGGCCGGGAGTTCGCCTCGACCCGCCCGGCCCTGCTGCGCCTCGGCGTCGGGGCCCAGCGCCACCTCGGCGCGCCGGCGGCCTACTCCACGCTGGCCTCGCTCGCCGCGCTCACCGGCGCCTGGCGCGATCGCGGCGGCGGCTGCTCGTACATACCCACGGCGACCGCGGCCGCGGTCAGCTCGGAACCGCTCCGGGCCCGCGATCTGAGGCCCGGCCCGGTGCGCACCATCAACATGTCCCAGCTGGGCCGCGCCCTCACCGACCCCGAGCTCGACCCGCCCGTCAAGGCGCTCGTCTGCTGGAACTCCAACCCGGCGTCGATCGCGCCCGACCAGCAGCGCGTCCTCGAGGGCCTGGGCCGGGAGGACCTCTTCGTGGTCGTGCTCGAGCAGTTCATGACCGACACCGCCTCGTACGCCGATGTCGTGCTTCCCGCGACCACGGCGCTCGAGCATCTCGACGTGGTCTTCTCCTGGGGTCACCACTACCTGACCTGGAACGAGCCCGCGATCGAGCCGGTCGGCGAGGCCAGGCCCAACACCGAGATCTTTCGGATGGTCGCGGCGCGCCTCGGCCTCGACGATCCCCGCCTGAAGGAGTCCGACGCTCAGCTCGTCGACGCCCTGCTCGACGGCTTCGAGGAGAACGGCCTGCGCGAGCGGGGCTGGACGAAGGTGGACCTCGGGCAGGGGCCCACGCCTCACGCCGACGGCGGCTTCGGCACGCAGACCGGCAAGCTGCACCTGCACGCCACCTACGAGCCGCCGGCCGAGGCCGTCGACGCGGCGCTCGACGAGCGTTTCCCCCTGGCGATGATCACGCCGAAGACTCATCTCTTCCTCAACTCGACCTTCGCCAACCAGAGCCGTCAGCACTCCGCGCAGCCCAGTCCCGAGGTGGTGCTGCACCCCGACGACGCCGGCCCGCGAGGGATTGCGGACGGCACGAGGGTGCGCGTGTTCAACGATCGCGGCGACTTCTCCGCCCCGGCTCGCGTGTCCGACGACGCCCGGCCCGGCGTGGTGGTGGCGCCCATGGGCTGGTGGAACGCCGACTACGCCGAAGGGCGCAGCGGGCAGGCGACCACGTCCCAGCGGCTGACCGCGATCGGCAACGCGCCGATCTTCAACGACAACCGCGTCGAGGTCGAGCTCAGCGGGTGAGCCCGTAGGCCGGGCTATCTTTCGCCGTCATGCCCGACACGGTCGTAATGAAGTTCGGCGGCACCTCCGTCGCCGACGCCGAGCGCATCCGGCGCGCCGCCGGGCGCATCGTTCGCAGCGCGGATGCGGGCAACCACGTGGTGGCCGTGCTGTCGGCGCGCGGCAAGCACACCGATGAGCTGGTGGCGCTCGCCCACGAGGTGTCCGACCGCCCGCACCCGCGAGAGATGGACATGCTGCTGTCCACCGGCGAGCGTGTCTCGTGCGCCCTGGCCGCCATGGTCATCAACGACAGCGGCCACGAGGCCATATCCCTGACCGGCTCGCAGGCCGGGATCGTCACCGACAGCGGGCACACCAAGGCGCGCATCCTCGAGGTCAAGGCGCACCGCATCCGGCAGGCGCTCGATGGCGGCAAGGTCGTGCTGGTGGCTGGCTTCCAGGGGGTCTCCCAGCAGTCGCTCGACGTGACCACACTGGGCCGCGGCGGCTCGGACACCACGGCGGTGGCGCTGGCCGCGGCGCTGGGAGCGGAGGTCTGTGAGATCTACACCGACGTGGCGGGCGTGTTCAGCGCCGACCCGCGCATCGTGCCCGAAGCCCGGATGCTGCCGGTGCTGACCTTCGAGGAGATGCTCGAGATGTCGGCGTCGGGCGCGGGCGTGCTGCAGCTGCGCTCGGTGGAGTACGCCCGCAACCACGGCGTGACCATCCACTGCCGGTCCAGCTTCGACGACGGACCGGGTACCGTGGTCCAGGACGAGGACCTGACCATGGAACGACCGCTAGTCACCGCCGTCACGCACTCCACCTCGGAGGCCCGCATCACGCTCACGGGAGTGCCCGACCGTCCCGGCATCGCGGGACGCGTGCTCACCGCCCTGGCCGACGCCAACGTCAACGTCGACATGATCATCCAGAACGAGCCGGCCAGTGAAGGCCGCTCGGCGGACATGTCGGTCACGGTGCCGCGGGACGATCTGGCCATCGCTCGCGAGGCGCTCGAGCCGCTGGCCGACGAGCTCGGCTTCGGCGACGTGCAGGCCGACGCCGAGATGGGCAAGGTCTCGCTCGTCGGCGCCGGGATGCGCAGTCACCCGGGCGTGGCCGCGAAGGCGCTGACGGTGCTCGGTGAGGCCGCGGTGAACATCGAGATGATCTCGACGTCGCCGATCAAGATCTCCTGCGTCGTCCGCGAGGACGACGTGCAGACCGCCGTCCGGCAGCTCCACACCGCCTTCGGGCTGGGCGCCGACTCAGTGCTGCCCGAGGACGTGGCCGGCGACCACCGGCCCAAGGTCGGCTCGTGAGGGTCGCCGTGGTCGGAGCCACCGGGGCCGTGGGCTCCACGATCCTGGGCGTCATGCGCGAGCGCGCGTTCCCCGCCGACGAGATCGTCCCCTTTGCCTCCGAGCGCTCCGCCGGGCGGACGATCGACTACGGAGACAGCGACCTGACCGTCGTGGCGCTGGCCGAGGAGTCCGTCGCGGGCTTCGACCTGGCGCTCTTCTCCGCCGGCTCGGGTGTGAGCGCGGAGTGGGCGCCGCGCTTCGCCGGCGCCGGCGCGGTGGTGGTGGACAACTCGTCGCAGTGGCGCATGCACGACGACGTGCCGCTGGTGGTGTCCGAGGTCAATCCGGAGGCGCTTGAGGGCCACAAGGGGATCGTCGCCAACCCCAACTGCACCACCATGCAAACGGTCATGGCCCTCGGTCCGATCCTCGAGACGGCCGGCATCGAGCGCGTGGTGATGTCCAGTTACCAAGCGGTGTCGGGCACCGGACAGCGAGCGGTCGAGGAGCTCCACCACCAGGCCGAGGCGGTGATCGAGGCCCGGGACATGCCCGCGCCGTCGGTGTACCCCCACCAGATCGCCTTCAATGTCCTGCCGCAGGTGGAGACCTTCACCGACGGCGACGATTACACGACCGAGGAGCGCAAGTGCATGCGCGAGACGAGCAAGATCCTCGGGCGCGACGACATCGGGGTCTCGGCCACCTGCGCGCGCGTGCCCGTGTTCACGGGCCATTCGGTGTCGGCCAACGTGCAGACGCGCGAGCCCCTCGACCCGGACGAGTGCCGCGAGCTGCTGGCCGCGGCGCCAGGCCTGGTGGTGCTCGACGATCCCGCCAACGGGCTCTACCCGACCGCGCTCGACGCCGCGGGCCGCGACGACGTGCTCGTGGGCCGCATCCGCCGCGACCCCTCGCACGAGCGTTGCCTGAATCTCTGGATCGTCGGCAACAACCTGCGGAAGGGCGCGGCCACCAACGCGGTGCAGGTGGCCGAGCTGCTCAACGTGCGCGGCCTGTTGGGCGCGGCGCGCGCCGCCTAGCCGGTTAGCCGCGCAGCGGCCGGCGCTGCTCGTCGACCACGATCGGCTCCGCGCGCGCCAGCCGGGCCAGGTCGCGGCGCGAGCCGATCCCCAGCTTTCGGTAGATGTTGCGCGCATGGGTTCGCACGGTTTCGATGCCGATCGAGAGCTGGTGGGCTATCTGGGCGTTGGTGGCTCCGTCCTGCAGCCGCTCGAGCACCTCGGCCTCGCGCGGCGTCAGCAGGTCCGATCCCTCGATCCCGCTGATCTCGGCTCCGCTGGCCGCGGCCGCTGACCGCGGCAGCACGTGCATGCCGCGCGAAGCGAGGTGGATGGCGCTGACGATGTCGCGGGCCTGGGTCTCCTTGGACAGGCAGGCGGTGGCACCGAAGGACAGCATCTGGTTGCAGTCGGCCGCGCTGGGACGGTTGGCCAGGACCACGATGCGCGTCTCCGGATGCTCCTGATGCAGCTGGAACACCTCGGCGGGCGAGCGCAGCGTCCCGAAGTTGATCACCACCACGGCCGGGCGATGCCGGGCGATCGACTTCGCCAGATCCTCCATCGGAACGTCGGCCTCCACCAGCTCCAGGTTCGGATCTTCGGAGATGAGCGTCTTCAGCCCCACCGCCACCAGGTCTTCGAACTTCGCCGAGATCACGGAGGGCATGCAGGCCAAGTGTACGCCGCGGGCGGGTTAGAACGGGGGATAACCGATCACCCTGCCGGGTAACCCGGCGCTACCCCTTCGCGTCCTCCGAATTTCACTCGTTTTCTCCCCTCGATCTCACCGCCTTGGGGTGGCGACGAAAGCGGGTTTCCGGGAGAGCATGGCCACAGGGGTCGGGACAACTTCCCTTCCCAGGGCGGAAGTGGGTACGCCTAACGAGAAGACCGGCCGGGCGGGCCGGTCTTCTCGTTTCAGGCTGCGGCGAGCTGCGCGACCTTGCGCACCACGTCGCGCGTGGAGACCACGTGCTTGCCCAGGCCGAGCTCCTTGGGCTCGAGACCCAGAGCCAGGCCCACCATCTGGGGCAGGTGCAGCACCGGCAGGTCGAGGTCGCGCTCGACGTACTGTGCGGCCGCGGGCTGCTGCAGGTCGAGGTTCAGGTGGCAGAGGGGGCAGGGGGTCACCAGGCAGTCGGCGCCCGCGTCGAGGGCGTCGGCCACATGGCGCCCGGCCTGGCGCAGCGACGTGGTGCGGTTCATGGTGATCACGGGAAAGCCGCAGCACTTGCGAGCGCCCGCGTATTCCACCGGCTCGGCGCCGAGACACTCGATCACCTGACCCAGGTACTCGTCGCGCTCGGGATGCTCGTCGTAGCCCAGCCGCTTGGTGGGACGCACGATGTAGCAGCCGTAGAACGGAGCGATGCGCAGTCCCTCGAGCGGGCGCTTGACGCGGTCGCTGAGCGTGCCGAGCCCGATCTCCTCGACCAGCAGCCAGAGCAGGTTCTTGTTCCACCAGTCGCCGCCGGCCTCGTAGGTGAGCCCCTCGGGCTGCAGGTGGTCGTTGACCTCGGAGCGGTAGGACGACGAGGCGTCGAGGCGCTCCTGGCATTCCGACTGGGCGCCCTGGCAGGTCGAGCAGATGTTCATCATGCCCGCCGCGCCGTCGACCTGCTGGGCCATCGCGAACGTGCGCGCGTTGAGCGTGTCGACGAGCTCCTGGTTGTGCTCGGCGATCACACCGGCCCCGCAGCAGTTGGCACGGTCGAGCTCGACGAGCTCGAGGTCGAGCAGCGGCGCGACCTTGGCCATCGAGCCGTGCAGTTCCGGGGTGAAGCCGCGCGAGACGCAGCCGGGCCAATAGGCAACTTTCATGTCTCTCCGCTTCCTTCGGCCATCGCCCCTTCCTCCTCGCCCGCCATCTCGCCCACGATGTAGAGGTTGAGCTCGACGCGGTCGTCCTTGTCCTCGATCTCGTGGAAGATGCGCTTGACCTGCTTCTGGTCGGGCAGCTTGGGGTGGAGCAGGGCCTTCCGGGGGCTGACCTTGCCCGACATCACCCCGCGCAGCGCGGTCGGGAGGCTCTCCGTGAGCTGCTTGGCGCCGCTCGGGCGCAGCTGGCCCTTGACCAGCGAGCCGTCGCCGAAGGAGCGGGGCAGCAGCTGGGCCTCGTGCAGCGTGCCCCAGCGCTCGATGATCGTGGTGAACGCCTTCTCGTGCCCGTAGCCGTTGTTCGAGTCCTTGATGTCGAAGTCGTTGGTGGCCCGGCGCCGCAGGCGCATGATCTGGCTCATGGGCGCCACGTCCTTGGGGCAGACCTCGATGCAGGCGAAGCAGTGGGTGCAGTCGTAGATCCCGTGGGGATCCTCGGCGAGGTCCTTGAGACGGGCCTCCTGCTCGCCGTCGCGGGGGTCGCCCACGAAGCGGTAGGCCTTGGCGAGCGCGGCCGGGCCGATGAACTCGGGATCCACCTCGAGCGAGAGGCAGGCCGACACGCACACACCGCACTGGATGCAGGCCATGGCCTGGGTCACGTCGAGCATGGCCTCGGCCGGGACGATGTACTCCTGGCCCTCGGGCGGATCCTCGGCCGGCAACAGCCACGGAACGATCCGGCGGATCTTCTTCCAGTGCACGGCCTCCATGTCCGTGACCAGGTCCTTGATCACCGGCATGTTGCCCATCGGCTCCACCGTGATGGCGCCGTTGCGGGCTCCGTCGGCGGCGTCGCCGATGCGGGTGTTGCACGCCAGCGCGGACTTGCCGTTGATGCGCACGCCGCACGAGCCGCAGATGGCGGCGCGGCACGAGCAGCGGATGGCGATCGAGGCGTCCTCGCGGTCCTTGACCTGGAGGATGCCGTCGAGCACGGAGCGCTCGGGCGGAAGGTCGACGTCGTAGTCGGCCCAGTAGGCCGGCTCGTCGGACTCCGGGTCATAGCGGCGGATCTTTAGGGCGAAATCGGCCACTAATACGTCCTTTCCTGGGGCTCCCACTGGGTCATCGTGACTTCCGAGTACGAGATCTCGGGCTCCTCGCCCCCGTTCACGCCGACGTTGATGTGCTTGAGCCAGTCGTCGTCGTTGCGATCCGGGAAGTCGGTGCGGTACTGGGCGCCGCGGCTCTCCTTGCGCTCGATCGCCGAGACGATGATGCACTCGGCGTTGTCGAGCATGAACTGCAGCTCGAGGGCGCCGAGCAGGTCCTGGTTGAAGATCGTTCCCTTGTCGTCCACCGACACGTCCTTGGCCTCCTCCTGGAGGCGCTTGACCGTCTCCAGCGCGCCGCGCAGGCCGTCCTCGTCGCGGTAGACGGCCACGTACTTGTCCATCGTCTTGCCGAGCTCGGCCTTGATCTCCGACACGCGCCGCCCGCCGGCGTCGTGGTCGACGATCCGCGAGATCCGGGCCTCCTCGTCGCGCAGCTGCGCGTAGCTGGGGTCGCGGACGGGCAGGCCCTTGATCAACTCGGCGGCATGGGCGCCCGAGCGGCGCCCGAACACGAGCGTGTCGAGCAGCGAGTTGGCGCCGAGGCGGTTGCCCCCGTGCACCGAAACGCAGGCGCACTCGCCGGCGGCGTAGAGCCCGGGGATCGTGGTCTGGCCGTGGATGTCGGTCCTGATCCCGCCCATCGCGTAGTGGTTGCCGGGCTTGATGTGGATCGGCTCGCGGGTGATGTCCACGCCGGCGAAGTCGCGGCCCACGTTCACGATCTCGCGCAGGGCCTCGTGGATGCGCTTGCGCGGCACCACCGTGATGTCGAGCGCCACGGTGCCGTCCTCGAAGCCGCGGCCCTCGTTGATCTCCGTCTGCTCGGCGCGTGACACGACGTCGCGCGAGGCCAGCTCCATCTTGTTGGGCGCGTACTTCTCCATGAAGCGCTCGCCCTCGGCGTTGTAGAGGTGGGCGCCCTCGCCGCGCGCGCCCTCGGTGATCAGCAGCCCCAGCCCGGCCAGCGTGGTGGGGTGGTACTGGATCATCTCCATGTCCATCAGCGGGGCGCCGATGCGGTAGGCCATGGCGATGCCGTCGCCGGTGCAGATGAGGGCGTTGGTGGTGGGGTCATAGATCTGGCCGTTGCCGCCGCTGGCCAGGATCACCGCCTTGGCCGAGAAGAGCTCCATGGCGCCGTCGCGGATGTTGCGCGTGACCGCGCCGGCGATGCGGCCGTCCTCGTCCTGGACGAGTGCGGTGGTGAACCACTCCTCGTAGCGATAGACCTCGTCGAACTTCATCAGCTGCTCGTAGAGCACGTGCAGGATGGCCTGGCCGGTGATGTCGGCCACGTAGTAGGTGCGGGCCGCGCTCGCGCCGCCGAACGCGCGCTTGCCCAGGCGGCCCTCCTCGTTGCGGTGGAAGGTCACGCCGAGGTGCTCGAGCTCGAGCAGCTCCTCGGGCGCCTCGCGGCACATGATCTCGATGGCGTCCTGGTCGCCCAGGTAGTCCGAGCCCTTGATCGTGTCGAAGGCGTGCGACTCCCAGGAGTCCTGGGGGTCGAGCGCCGCGTTGATTCCGCCCTGGGCCGCGTTCGAATGGGACCGGACCGGGTGGACCTTGGAGATGATCCCCACGGATGCGCCCTGCTCCGCCGCGGCGAGGGCGGCGCGCTGTCCGGCCAGGCCGGCTCCTATGACAAGGACGTCGTGATGGGGCATGTCGGGTGAGGCTCCTTCGATTCTACGTACTACTGGCGGCCCTAGACCGCGACAGCGCCGCGCAACGCTTGGCGAACGGCGTCAACCGTGACTATGCCCCGCAGCACCCCGTTGGCGTCCACGGCCATCACGGCGCCCAGGCGCGAGAGGCTCTCCTGGCCCAGCAGCGACTCCAGCGGGTCCTCCAGGCCGGCCCGCAGCCCGCTCGCGCCGTCGTCGCGGGCCATGACCGAGCCCGACCGTGCGCTCGTGGTCGCCCACGCTGTTGACCGCTTCCCGTGACACCACGCCCACCAGCCGGCCCGAGGCGTCCACCACCGGGAACCAGGCCCATCCGTAGCGCAGGAAGAACTCGCTCTCGGCCCGGTCGAGGGTCAGGCCTTCCGGGATCGGCCACCGGCTCGGCGTCCATCACGTCGGCCACGCGCAGGTGCCCGATGCGCCCGGCGAACGCGGCCTGGGCCTGTGCCGACTTCGCCGCCTGGGCCAGGAACAGGCCGATCACGGCGAGCCAGATGCCGGTGATCCAGTCGAAGCCGATCGGCGAGCAGCAGCACGCCGCCGGCCACCATCAGGTACCCGGCCCCGCGGCCCAGCAGGGCGGCGAAGCGGGTGGCCTTGTTGCGGTCGCCGGTGATCTTCCAGGCGATCGCCCGCGCGATGCGCCCGCCGTCGAGGGGGAAGCCGGGGATCAGGTTGAAGAGGAGCACGATCACGTTGATGGTCAGGAGGTAGCCGAGCACCGCGGTGGCGGCGCTGCCCACGCTCGGTCTCGAAGGTCGACCCGTCGATCACCCGTTCGGGACTCGAGATCGAGCGCGCCGAGGCCGAAGCACAGGGCGGCGATCGCAGCGTCACCAGCGGGCCGGCCAGCGCCACGCGGAACTCCACGCCCGGGGAGTCGGTGTCGCGCTCGAGCTTGGCCACGCCGCCGAACATCCACAGGTCGATCCCGATGATCGGGATGCCGTTGCGGATGGCCACCAGCGCATGGCCGAGCTCGTGCAGCAGGATCGACAGGAAGAACAGCAGCGCGCTGACCACGGCGAGCACGAACGCGTTGGAGCCCGGCGCCACGTCCTCGTAGTAGCCCGACAGCGAGTAGATGATCAGGAAGAGGACGAAGAACCAGCTCACATCCACGCCGATGCGGATGCCGAAGACGCGAGCGAGCTGGATCGATCCGCCACCGCCGAACACGGCCTCAGATGGTGGCAGACATAATGCTGCCCCCACCTCAGTAGAGAGAAAGGACCCTCTTGGCACATCGCGTCACCTTCATCCCGGGCGACGGCACCGGGCCCGAGCTCGCCGAGGCCACTCAGCGAGTACTCGAGGCCACCGGCGTCGAGTTCGACTGGGACTTCCAGGACGCCGGCATCGACGTCTACGAGGAGGAGGGCAACCCGCTGCCCGACCGCACGCTCGACTCGATCCGCGAGCGCGGCCTCGCCATCAAGGGCCCGACGACCACCCCGGTCGGCTCGGGCCACCGCTCGATCAACGTCGCCCTGCGCAAGGAGTTCGACCTCTACTCCTGCGTCCGGCCGTGCAAGGCCTACGAGGGCGTGCGCACGCGCTTCCCCGAGACCGACCTCGTGATCGTCCGCGAGAACACCGAGGACCTCTACGCCGGAATCGAGTTCGAGAAGGGCTCCGCCGAGGTGGAGAAGCTGCGCCGATTCCTGGCCGACGAGCTCGACTCGCCGGTGCGCGACGACGCCGGCATCTCGATCAAGCCGATCTCGGTCTTCGGCTCCGAGCGGATCGTCGAGTCGGCCTTCCAGTACGCCGAGGAGAACGGGCGCAAGAAGGTCACGGCGGCCCACAAGGCCAACATCATGAAGTTCTCCGACGGCCTCTTCCTCGAGGTCGCCCGGTCGGTCGCCGAGCGCCATCCGGACATCGAGTTCGAGGACCGGATCATCGACAACCTCTGCAACCAGCTCGTCTCGCGCCCGGAGGAGTACGACGTGATCGTGCTCCCCAACCTCTACGGCGACATCGTGTCCGACCTGGGCGCGGGCCTGATCGGCGGCCTCGGCCTGGCGCCGGGGGCGAACATCGGCACCGACGGAGCGATGTTCGAGGCCACCCACGGATCGGCGCCCAAGTACAAGGGCCAGAACAAGGTCAACCCGACCGCCCTGATGCTCTCCGGGCGTGCTCTTGCTGCGCCACCTGGGCGAGACCGAGGCCGCCGACCGCATGGAGCAGGGCCTGGCCGAGGTGATCCGCAAGGGCGACAAGGTCACCTACGACCTCAAGGCCTCGCGTGACGATCCCTCTGCCGTGGGTACGAGCGAGTTCGCCGACGCTGTCATCGAGGAAATGAGTTCGTAAATGGCAACCACAGTCACCGTCACAGGCGCTGCCGGCCAGATCGGCTATGCGCTGCTGTTCCGAATCGCAAGCGGCCAGATGCTCGGGCCGGACGAGCCGGTCGACCTCCGCCTGCTCGAGATCCCGGATGCCGTCAAGGCGGCCGAGGGGACCGCGCTGGAGCTGCAGGACTGCGCCTTCCCGCTGCTGGCCTCCACGGAGATCTTCGACGATCCCGGCAAGGCCTTCGACGGGGTGGACGTCGCGCTGCTGGTGGGCGCGCGCCCGCGCTCGAAGGGGATGGAGCGCGCCGACCTGCTTGGAGGCCAACGGCGCGATCTTCACCAAGCAGGGTGAGGCGCTGAACGCCGGCGCGGCCTCGGGCGTGCGCGTTCTCGTGGTGGGCAATCCGGCCAACACCAATTGCCTGATCGCCATGAGCAACGCTCCCGACATCCCCGGCGAGCGCTTCACCGCCATGACTCGGCTCGACGAGAACCGCGCCGTGGCTCAGCTCGCGGACAAGGTGGGAGTGGGAGTGACGGACGTCGAGGACCTGGTGGTGTGGGGCAATCACTCACCCACCATGTTCCCCGACCTGTTCAACGCGAAGGTGAACGGAGAGCGGGCGGTCGATCAGGTCGACATGGAGTGGTACGAGAACGAGTACATCCCGCGGGTGGGCAAGCGCGGGGCCGAGATCATCGACGCCCGGGGCGCGTCATCGGCGGCGTCCGCGGCGAGCGCGGCGATCGACCACATGCACGACTGGGTGCTGGGGGCGGACGGGCTGCGCTCGATGGCGGTGCTGTCGACCGGCGCCTACGACGTGGACGAGGGGCTGATCTCGAGCTTCCCCGTCCGCGTGAGCGGCGGGGAGTACGAGGTGGTCGAGGGGCTGGAGATCGAGGACTTCGCCCGAGTGAAGATCGGTGAGACCGTCGACGAGCTGCGCGAGGAGCGCGACGCCGTCAAGGACCTCGGATCTGATCTATGCGCGCGGCGGCCCGGCGCTAGGCGGGGTGAAAGCCGCCGTCGCGCTTGGCGACCTGGCCCTCGGACTCCAGCGTGGGCATCACGCGGTAGAGGTAGTTGGGCTGGATGCCCATGGCGTCGGCCATCTCGGCGATGGTGATCCCGGGGCGGGCGCGCACCAGCTCGAGCGCCTGCTTGGCCCGGTTGCCGCTGCCGCGCGGGCGCCCGCGGCGTCCGCCACCGGCCCCGCGTGTGCGCCTCCGGGCCGGACGTTCGGTCGTCCCCACCCCGGACAGCGCCGCGGCCGCCTTCTCGAGGCGCGCGTACTCATCCACCAGCGGGCGCAGCTCGCGCAAGCCGAGCGTCGATCTCCTTGCGCTTCTCATCCAAAAAATCAGCCATTAACGGTTACTCTACCAGTGACTTGAGGCGCTGAAGGGAACCCTCCAGCTCCTTTTGCGTCAATCGAGCCACCGTCTTGCCGGCAAGTCGGCCCAGCGCACCGCCGGGAAGGTCGTACTCGTTGAGGTAGAAGAAATCCGTGCCCTCGCCGTTGGGCTCGAAGCGATACTCCACCCGAGCTCGGGACGCCACCGGTCCCCTGCCCTCCCAGGTGACGCGCTCGCAGGGCTCGTTCTCCACCACGGTCCAATCGACCTTGAACTTCTTACCTGCGAGCTTGAGGCACTGTGTGAGCTGTGAACCCTTCTTCAGGGGCGAGGGTGGGGCGTCCTCGAGGTTATGGTGAATCGTCACCCAGTCCTCCAGCCGCTGAGGGTCCATGATCACCTCGTAGAGACGCTCGGGCGGCGCATCGACCTTGGTGCTGCGCTCCACCCTCATCAGCGCGCGCCGAGCGTCTCGTGCTTCTCCCACTCACGAAGGGCGCGCGTGACCGCACGCTCGAAGGAGAGCGGCCTGACGTCGAACAACCGCCAGGCCTCGGTGGCGTCGCGGGGCAGGATGTCGTACTCGAGGCTCTCCATCAGCGGGCGCACCAGCTCGACCGGCTGGCCGGTCAGCGCGGCGACGACCGCGCTGGCCGGTGGCGTGAGCGAGAGCCCGAAGCCCACCGGCATCCGGCCCACGCCCATCTCCTCGGCGATCGTGTCGACCATGCGGCCGTAGGTGATCACGTCGGGCCCGGCCACGTCGAGCGACCGCCCGGCCGCCGCCCTCACCGCGGGCGCGCGGGCCAGGAACTCGATCACGTCGCGCTCGGCGATCGGCTGGGTGCGGTTGTCGCGCCAGCCGGGCATGGGAAGCACCCGCAGGCGCTCGACGAGGCGCACCAGCACGCGAAAGGAAGAGGATCCGGCGCCGACGACGATCGAGGCTCGCAGGCCGGTGCTGGCCGGAACGGCTTCGAGCAGGATCCGCTCAACCTCCGCGCGCGAGCGCAGGTGGTCCGACGAAGCTTCGCCGGCCGGCTCGATGCCTCCGAGGTAGACGATCCGCTCCAGCCCCGCGCGGGCGGCGGCTCGGCCGAAACGCGTGGCCGCCCGGCGGTCGAGTTCGGCGAAGTCCGTGGCACCGTTAGGGCCCGCCTCCATGGAGTGAACGAGGTAGTACGCGGTCTGACACCCGTCCAGCGCCCGGGCCAGCCCGCGGCCGGTGAGCAGGTCCCCGCCGGCGGGCTCGACACCCGGAAGGGCCTCGACGCGCTCGGGCCGGCGGGCCAGCGCACGCACGGGCCGTCCTTCGCTCGCGAGCCGGCGCAGGAGGCGGCTGCCGATGTAACCCGTCGATCCGGTGACCAGTTCCACAGGCCCGCATCCTGACCGATCGGGATTCTCGCCCCCCTCCAAATCCCGCTAGGAGCGGGGCTTCGGCCGTAATACCTGCACGTAGCGGGGAAAGGAAAAACCACCGTATTGCGGGGTTGGGCCTGGTGGCCGGCGTCCCCCTGCTGCACCATGTCGCCCGTGCCCAAGCCGAAGCCCGCCCGCTGTCAGGACTGCTACTTCCACCAGAACATGCTCTGCGCGCTCAACCTGAGCAAGCCGTGCACGACCTTCCGGGCGGCGGAGCGCGGGCTCGCTCCCGAGCGCCAGCTCGCCTTTGTATTCCGCGCCGAGCGCACCACCGCCGCATACGCTTTTCCCGCGCCCAAGACAGTAGAGTCTTTACATGCGGCTCACGGTGCTGGGCAAGTCACCGTCGTGGCAGGACGCCGGGGGGGCCTGCTCGGGGTACCTGATCGAGGAGGCGGGCACGACGATCCTCGTCGATTGCGGCAACGGGGTCTTCGGCAAGCTGCGCGAGCGGATGGATTACGTGGACGTCGACGCCGTGGTCATCTCGCACCTGCACGCCGATCACTTCCTGGATCTCGTGCCCTTCTCGTACGCGCTCACCTACGCGCCCCGCCAGCAGCCCGTGCCCGTGGACCGCTGGCCGGGAACCGACGATCCCGCGCGCCCGCAGCTGCACGCACCGCCGGGCGCCACCGCCACATTGCGCCGGGTGGTGGGGGCGTGGGGCAACGAGGACCTCGTCGAGAAGGCGTTCGACCTGCGCGAGTACGAGGCGAGCAGCCGGCTGACCATCGGGCCGTTCGAGATCAGCTTCCAGCCCGTGCCCCATTTCACCGAGACCTTCGCCATGTGCATCTGCTCCTCCGAGGGTCCGGGCCGGATCATCTACGGCGCGGACTCGAGCCCCACACACGCCCTGAACGAATTCGCCGCCGGCGCCGACCTGATCCTCGTGGAGGCCACGCTGCCGCGCCCGGAGCGAAACGGCAAGCGCGGCCACCTCACGCCGGGCGAGGCGGGCGAGCAGGCGCGGGCCACCGGTGCGCGGCGACTGCTGCTGGTCCACATCTCGGACGAGCTCGACGCCGAGTGGGCCCGCCGCCAGGCCGAGGAGGCGTTCGGCGGCCCGGTCGAGGTGGCGGCCGAGGGCGCCACCTTCGAGGTCTGAGGCCGAGTCGTAACGCAGGTCACCCTGCTGTAACGCCAGAACGGCAACCCCGGGGGATGCGGCGGTCGGAGTCCTGGCCGCGCGGCAACACGGTGTGGTCTCGCGGGCGCAGTTGCGGTCGCTCGGGCTCACACCGCGGGGCATCCAGAAGAGGGTCGAGCTGGGCCGGCTCGTTCGGTTGCACCGCGGCGTGTATGCCGTCGGCCACACGGCGCTCACGTCGCACTCGCGTGACATGGCGGCCGTGCTGGCCTGCGGACCCGCGGCGCTGCTCAGCCATCGCGCGGCGGCCCATTCGTGGTTGCTGTTGCGGTCGAGCAGCGCGCGGATCGAGGTGACCGCCGACCGCGGTTGCAAACCCAAACCCGGCATCACCGTGCACCGCTCGCGGCTCATCCACCCCGACAACCGGGGGATGGTGAACGGGATCCCCACCACGAGCGTGGCCCGCACGATTGTTGACCTGGCCGACGTCCTCGGAGATCACCGGTTCGCGGACTCGGTGAACGAATCCGAAGTGCTGCGGCTCTTCGACCGAAACGAGGTCGATAAGACGCTCGAGCGCCTCCCCGGCCGGAGGGGCCGCCACCGCGTAAAACGCATCCTGGCCGCCTACAGCCCCGACCCGAGCTTCACCCGCAGTGGAGCGGAGCGCCGCTTCCTGCGCCTGTGCGCCGACCACGGCCTCCCCAAGCCCAGCACCAACATCTTCATCGGCGGCCACGAGCTCGACGCCTACTGGGAGGACGCCCGCCTGGGTATCGAGCTCGACGGAGAGGCCTTCCACCACACCACGCGGGCGTACCCCGCCCAGCGCATGAGCGCGCCGCGGGCCGCGTAAACTGCCCGCCCATCGACGAATGGGCCCGACAGCAGATCGCCTCGCTCGAGCTGCGGGTGGCCGAGCTCGAGCGCCGGCTCTCCGGAGGTCAGGCGCCCGTGGACGCCGCCCCGGCGCCCGAGGCCGACCCCGAGCTCGTGCAGCTCCTGCGCGACGGCAACCACGTGCAGGCTGTGGCGCTCGTGCACAAGCAGAAGGGCTCGAGCCTGACGGAGGCCAAGGCCGAGGTCGACCGTCTCCGGGCGCAGCTCTCGCTGTGACGCTCGGCGACTTCTTCCTGCGCCTCGTCGACGAGGACATCAACGTCGCCTTCCGGGCCTACGACGGCAGCGTCGCGGGCCCGCGTGACGCTGAGATGGTGGTCGAGCTGCGCTCCCCGCTGGCGCTGCGCTACCTGCTCACGGCCCCGGGCGAGCTGGGGCTGGCCCGGGCCTACGTGACCGGAGCGCTCGACATCCACGGAGATCTCCACGACACGCTGGCGGCACTGCTCGCCCACCGCCGGGTCGACGTGCGCCCGCGCGACGCGCTGCGCGTGGTGGCGGGACTGGGCCGCTCCGCGCTGCGCCCGCCGCCGATCCCCCCGGAGGAGGCGCCGCCACCGTGGCGGCGCAAGCTGCGCCCCCACTCGCCCGAGCGCGACGCCGCCGCGATCGCCCATCACTACGACATGTCGAACCGCTTCTACGAGATGGTCCTCGGCCCCACGATGACCTACTCGTGCGCGGTGTTCGCCGACGCCGACTCGACCCTCGACGAGGCCCAGACCGAGAAGGTCGACCTGATCTGCCGCAAGCTCGATCTCCAGCCCGGGCAGCGCCTGCTCGATGTGGGCGCGGGCTGGGGTGCGCTCATCCGCCATGCGGCCGAGCACTACGGAGTGAGCGCGCTCGGCGTGACGCTGTCCCAGCAGCAGGTGTTGTGGGCCCGGAGGGCGATCGAGGAGGCGGGCCTGAGCGACCGCGTCGAGATCCGCCACCTCGACTACCGCGAGGTCGCGGAGACGGGCTTCGACGCGATCTCCTCCGTGGGCACCATGGAGCACATCGGCACCGATGAGCTGGCGGGCCACTTCTCGCTCCTTTGCGGCAAGCTGCGTTCGGGTGGGCGCATCCTCAACCACACGATCACGAGGCCCTCGAACACCCGCGCCACGAAGATCGGCGGCTTCAACGACCGCTACATCTTCCCCGACGGCGAGCTGCAGGGGCCGGGCACGGTCGTCGGCGCGATGCACGACAACGGCTTCGAGGTGCGCCACAGCGAGAACCTGCGCGAGCACTACGGCATGACGCTCCGGGAGTGGGGGCGCAACCTCGAGCACCACTGGGACGCGGCCGTGGGCGAGGTCGGCGAGCGCAAGGCCCGGGCCTGGCGCCTCTACATGGCGGTGTCGCGCATCGCGTTCGAGACCAACCGGGTCGAGATCCACCAGTTCCTCGGCGTGCGCCCGGACTCCGAAGGCCGGTCGGATGTTCCGCTGCGTCCCTGGTGGGCACAGCGCGAGCGGGCGCTCACCAGCTGACGAGCTTCCAGATCTCGGGCAGGCGCGTGGCCTCGTCGGCGCCCACCTCGGAGAAGATGGCCACCGCGCGCTTGAGGTGCGCCATGGACTCCTCGTCACGCCCCGCGGCGTGGTGGAGGTCGGCGAGGTTGTTCTCCAGTGCGGCCTCGCGATGGCGGTCGCCGACGGTCACGCACAGCTCGAGCGCCTGATCGGTCAGGGCCAGCGCGCGATCGAGCTCGCCCGCCTCCAGGGCGACCAGAGCGAGGTTGTTCAGAGCGGCGGTCTTCGCCTCGGCGTCGTCGAGCTCCTCGGCGAGGCTCAGACTGCGCTCCAGCTCCGCTCGCGCGGTGTCGAGGTCGCCGCCGGCGCGGGCGAGCACCCCGAGCAGGTTGTGGGCCTGAGCCTGGGCGCGCCGGTCGCCCGTCAGCGCGGCCAGCTCGCCCGCCTCCCGAGCGGGCCCCGCCGATTCGGCGGGGCGCCCGGACTGGTGGAGGGCCAGGCTGCGATCGGCCAGGATGCGCGCGCGCAGGGCAGAATCCTCCGCGGCGGCAGCCTCGAGTGCCACGGCGAAGCGGGTGTCGGCCCGCTCCCACTCGCCGCGACGGGCGTGCACCCCGCCGAGCTTCTGCTCGAGAGCGGCGAGCTGCGGTGGCGCCGCCTGCGCAGCAGCGCTCTCGTAGCTCGCGAGCGCGCCGGTGTAGTCGCCTAGGAGAGTCCGCAGGTCGCCGATTCGCTCGGGTAGGTCCGCGGACGGTGCGTAGTCGGAAGCCAGCGCGGTTTCGAAGTGCTCGAGCGCGTCGGCGTGGGCCAGCAGCGAGACCGCGTGCTCACCGGCCCTGAGGTGCTGAGCGGCGGCGGCCTCGAGCTCGCCCCCCATCCGCAGATGCTGCGCGATCAGCGCGGCGCTCTCGTCGCCGCGGGCGGCGCGCGCCAGCGACTCGGCCACGCGCCGGTGGAGCAGCCGGCGGCGGGCCGGCGCCACCTCGTCGTACATCAGCTCGCGCAGCTTGTCGTGTGTGAAGTCGTAGACCGGCTCGGGCCCCGCGCCCTCGCGGACGAGCCCTCGCCCCACGAGCGCCTCCAAGGCATCGAGCGCCTCGTCGTCGCTGCGCCCGCTGGCCGAGCGAACGGTGTCGAAGCCGAACGAACGGCCGATCACCGCCGCGGCCTCCAGCAGCTGACGCGCAGTCGCGCCGATGTCACCGAGCCGTACCTCCAGCAGACCGCGCATCTCGTGCGCCACGGGGGTCTCACCCTGGGCGGCGTGCAGAACGGTGAGGAACTCGGCCACGAACAGCGGCAGTCCCTCGCTCTCCATGAACACCCGCCGCCCGAGCTCTGCGTCGGCTCCCGGCTGAACGGCGCGAACCAGGTTCGCCACCTCCTCTTCGTCCAGGCGCGCGAGCGTGACGAGCGTGGCCGTTCCCTCGCGCTCCAGGCCCGTGGCGAGACGCCGAAGGCGGTGGCCCGGCGGCACGCCCTCGCTGCGCCAGGTGAGGAGGAGCAGCATCGGCCTGCCGCGCAGCCGGCGGGCCAGGTAGGCCAGCACGTCGAGGGTCGCTTCGTCCGCGGCGTGCGCGTCATCGATCATCACCACGCCGGGCGCCGGGCCGGCGCAGGCGGCCTCGAGCACCACCGCGATCCCCTCCAGCAGCCGCGCCTGGGCTCCCGGCCCGCTCAGCGCCATGGGTTCGGGCAGGTCATCACGCAGGGTCGCGAGCTCCGGCAGGAGCAGGGCGGCGTCGGCCAACCGCTGTGGGGCCGCCGCGGCCAAGCGGTCTGGTGCGCGGCGCACCGCCTCGCCGAGCAGGTCCAGCACCGGCCCGTAGGGCAGCCCGGCCTCGTCGTCGTGGCAGCTCGCGCCGAGCACGTGGGCGCCGCCGCTCGCCGCGGCCGCGGCCAGCTCGTGCGCGAGGCGCGTCTTGCCGATGCCCGCCTCGCCCTCGATCACCGCCAGCCGCCCGTCGGCCGCGGCGTCGCGGTGAAATCCCAAGAGGCTGTTAAGCGCGTCGGCGCGGCCCTCGAGCGGCAGCTGAGTGGGGCCGCCGGAGGGCGCGGCGCCGGTGGAGCCGGCGGGTGCCGAAACGGGCTGGGAGGGCGCCGTGAGCGTTCCCTCGCTGACCTGCTCGAACAGCGCCGCGGTCTCCTCGAGTGGCGCCACGCCGAGCTCGTGGCTGAGGGTGCGTACGCAGTCGCGGTACTGGCTGAGCGCTTGGGCGCGGTCCCCGCTCCAGGCGTACAGGCGGATCAGCTCCCGGTGAGCCGGCTCGTGCAGGGGATCCAGGTCGAGCCGGCGGCGCGCGTAGGGGATGGCTCGGCTGTGCTGCCCCCCCGCCACCAGCAGGGCCACCAAGCGCCGGAGAACGTCGGCCAGCTCGCGCTGAAGGGCGTCGGCCTCGAAGAGGTGCCAGGCCTCGAACTCGGGGCTGTCGCGCAGCGCAAAGCCCTCCAGCAGCTCGCCGCGGAACAGCCGGGCCGCCTCCGCCAGGTCCTCGACGCCGGCCCCGTCGGCGGACAGCGAGCGGAAGGCCCGGACGTCCACAGCCAGGCCGTCGCCGCCGGCCAGACCGATGCTGTCGGCGGCCGTGTCGATCCACTCCTCGCCGACCCCCTTGCGCAACGTCGACAGCGTTCGCCGCAGCGCGCCTCGCGCGTGGTCTGGAGCACGGCCCGGCCACAGCAACTCGCAGAGCGCCTCGCGCGAGCGTGGGCGCTCCGCCAGCGCCAGGTGGGCGAGCAGCGCGGTGGCCTTGCGCGTGTCGAAGGCGACGGCCGCACCGCCGCGCGCGACCAGCGGAGGTCCGAGCAGCGAGATCTCGAGACCGTCGGGGGGCGCCACCGCGCCACCGTAACGATTCGTGGACGGCCTGGGTGCAGGTTGTAACCGGCAACCGACGGCAGGAGCGACGATGAACGGCAGGGCAGGGTTGACGGGGATTGCGATGGTGGCAGTGCTGGCGCTGGCAGGCGCGGGGTGCGGCAGCGATGACGACGAAGCCGCTGGAGAGGGCGGTGGCCAGAGCCAGGCCGCGAAGCCCAGCCGGCTGGCGATCGAGGTGAGCGGATCGGCCAAGCAGCCGACCATCTCGGTACCCAAGTCCATCGAGGGCGGCGTGGTCGAGATCGAGCTCACCAACTCGGCCAAGGGCACCCACGGCGCTCAGCTCATCGGGGCGACGGACGGCCACACGCCGCAGGAGGCCCTGGAGGCGGGGAACGCGTGGGGCGAAGACGGCAAGCCCCTGCCCGAGTGGGTGATTCCCGCCGGGGGCGTCGGCAGCGTCCCGAGCGGCAAGACGGCGAGCGTGACCCAGGAGCTTCCGCCCGGCAAGTACGTGGTGGTCGATCTCGATTCCGACGCGAACGCCGAGCTCGAGGTGACCGGCTCCTCCGGCGCGGGCGAGCTGGCCGGTGACGGCGGCACGATCGAGGCCACCGAATACGAGTTCAGCGCGACCGGCCTCAAGGCGGGCAGGAGCCGCGTGCTCTTCGACAACGTGGGCGGGGAGCCCCACTTCGTGGCGGCCGTGGGCATCAAGCCGGGGGGCACGATCGCGGACGTGCGCAAGGCCTTCCAGACGGAGAACGGCAGGCCGCCCATCGACCAGAGCAGGAGCTTCAACACCGCGGTCATCCTGGGCGGCGCGAAGCAGTCGGTCGACGTCGAGCTCGAGCCGGGCAGGTACGCGTTGCTGTGTTTCGTGCCCGACCGCGCCGGCGGCCCGCCGCACGTGGTCAAGGGGATGATCTCCGAGGCCGAGGTCGGGCCCTGAGCCGCTTGCCCTCGGTGGGCCGGAGGTAGAGAATGCGAGCAATGCCCTGGTGGGAGCGGCATGCCACGCGGCTGGGCTGGGGGCTGGGCGCGCTGACCGCGTCGGTCCTTGCCCTGGCCGCCGCCTTCGACGTGGCCAACGGCTCGGAGTCCGTCGGCGATTCCGTGACCACCGGCGCCTCCGTACTCGTGGTGGCCATCGTGGCCACCTTCGCTGTGGCCGGTGCTCTGATCGCCGCGCGCCAGCCGCGCAACGCGATCGGCTGGATCTTCTGCGGCTCGTCGCTCGCGCTCGCCGTGTCGGCCTTCGGTGAGGAGTACGCCGCCTACGCGCTGTTCGCCGAGCCCGGCGCGCTGCCCGGCGGCGAGGTGATGGTCTGGCTGGCCGCCTGGATCTTCGCTCCCGGGCTCATCCCGCTCTTCACCTTCTTCTTCCTGCTGTTTCCCGACGGTCGGCTCCCATCGCCTCGCTGGCGGCCGATGGCGTGGCTGGCGGCGGTCCCGACCCTCGGCCTGGCTATCGGTTACGCGTTCGCCCCCGGGCCCTTCGACGACTACCCGCGGGTCGAGAACCCGTTCGGACTGACCGAGCTGGCAGGACTGGGAGAGCTCGTGGGCTGGCTGGTCCTACCGTTCGCCGTTCTGGGCTGCGCGCTCGGGCTCGTCGTCCGCTTTCGCCGCTCACGCGGGGAGGAGCGGCTGCAGATGAAATGGGTGGCGGCCGCGGGAACGGTGAGCGCCATCTGCCTGGCCTCGGAGGTTCCTCTCTGGTTCGCCGGCTTCCGAGAGCTCTCCGATGTCCTGACCGTCGGCGCCCTCGTCCTCATCCCCATCGCCTCCGGCGTCGCGATCCTGCGCTACCGCCTCTACGACATCGACCTCGTGATCCGGCGCACGGCGGTCTACGGCGCACTCACCGCGACGCTGGCGGGTGCGTACGCCGGCATCGTGCTGGTGCTGCAGCTCGTGTTGAGCCTCCACTCGGATCTCGCCATCGCGGCCTCGACGCTCGCGGTGGCCGCGCTGTTCCGGCCGGCTCGCTCGCGTATTCAGGCGCTTGTCGATCGCCGCTTCTTCCGGCGCCGCTACGACGCGGCGCGCACGCTCGAAGGGTTCGGCGCGCGCCTGCGCGACCAGGTGGAGCTGGAATCGCTGAGCGCAGAGCTACGCGGCGTCGTGGCCGACACGATGCAGCCGGCCCATGTGTCGTTATGGCTTCGCGAGGCGGGCAGGCGTTGAGGCGGTCGCGGGCCATTTGGCCGGTCTCGGTCATCTGCGGGATCGTCGGGGCGATGCTCGTCCTCCGCGTGGTGGTCGCGGTGGTGGAGCCGCGGGAGTCGATGACGGTGGCGGGCGACTATGTCGAGGGAACGAAGGTCGCCCTGACCATCGTGGAGGCCTTGGGCTTCTCGGCCGCGGCGGTGATCGCGGGGATCGTGGCGATCAGCCGGCCACGCAACCCGATCGGCTGGATCCTGCTCGCCACGCCCACCTTCATCACGCTTCTCGGCGTAAGCCTGGACCTGTACCTGCTGCTGGAGCCGAATCATCCCGCGGACGCGGGCGCCGCGGATCTCCTGCTCTGGTTCGCGAGCTGGGGCTGGATCCCCGCGGTCATTCCGGCCTTCGCCCTCCTCCCCCTGCTCTTCCCCACCGGCCGGCCTCTCACCCCGCGCTGGAGGATCGTGGAAGCGGTCATCGTCATCGCCGGCGCCGTGCTTCTTCTCGGCACCGCTTTCGAACCGGGGCCACTCGAGGACTACGGCTGGACGGACAACCCGCTCGGGATCGAGGGCTTCCCGGGTGCGGACCTCGCCGCCGCCGCCTTCGTGGTCTGGCTGGTCGCGGCCGTCGCGTCGCTCGCGTCGCTCCTGCTTCGCTTCCGGCGCTCGCGAGGTGTCGAGCGACAGCAGCTGCGGTGGGCGTTGCTGGGCGCCGGCTTTCTCGTCTTCGCCTTCATCGCAAGCGGCCTGGCGTCGGAGGCCCAGCTGCTGGGCGACGACGGCTCGTGGATCATCCTGCTCACCGCCCTGCTGGTGCTGCCCGCGTGCATCGCGGTCGCTGTGCTCCGCTACCGCCTCTACGACATCGACGTGGTGATCAACCGCGCGTTGGTCTACGCCGCGCTCACGGTGACGCTGGCTGCTGCGTACGTGGGGAGTGTGCTGTTGCTGCAGCTGATCCTCAGCCCCGGATCCGACCTGGCGATCGCCGGCTCGACGTTGGCCGTGGCCGCACTCTTCCATCCGCTGCGCACTCGCATTCAGGCGCTGGTCGACCGCCGCTTCTTTCGCCGCCGCTACGACGCTGTGCACACGGTCGAGGCGTTCAGCGCGCGCGTGCGCGACGAGGTCGAGCTGAGCGCGCTGGCTGAGGAGCTGCGCGGGACGGTCGCCACCACCATGCAGCCGGCGCATGTCTCGCTGTGGCTGCGGGAGGCCCGGCGATGAGCGGTCGTGTCGAGCCCGAGTGGGCCATGGTCACCGTGGCCTTCGCCGACATCCGGGGCTTCACCACCTTCGCCGATCGGGCCACCGCGCCCGCGGCGGTCGCCTACCTCAACGAGTTCTTCGCGCGCGTCGTGCCCGTCATCACCCGGCACGGCGGGTCGGTCAACAAGTTCCTGGGCGACGGCCTGCTCGCGGTGTTCGGCGCCCCGGCGCCGCTGCCCGGCCACGCGGATCGCGCGCTGGCCGCCGCCACCGAGATGATCGATGCCGTGGAGAGGCACTGCACGATCGGCATAGGCGTCAACTCCGGCCTGGTCCTGGTGGGCGACATCGGCGGAGGCGGCCTGACCGAGCTCGGGGTGGTCGGTGATCCGGTCAACGTCGCGGCGCGCGTGCAGGACGCCACGCGCGAGCTGGGCGAGCCGCTGCTGTTGACCGAGGCCACGGTCGCCCTGCTCGAGGGGCCCACCGCGCAGCTCGATGCCCGCGGGGAGCTCCAACTGCGGGGCAAGGCCCGGCCCACCACCGTCTTCGCACCGCAGCGGGTGGCCTCGTGACGCCGCGCACGGCCCGCCGCCTCGTCGCGGGTGGCTGGGCGCTCACGGTGGCGCTGCTCGCGGCGGCCCATGCATTCTGGGTCCTGCTCGACGACGTACCGAATCCCGCCGACGTCACCACGAGCTTCCTGTTGATCGTGACCGCGCTGGCTCTGACCTACTCATCCGTGGGCGTCGTGGTGGCCACGCGTCGCCCGGGCAACCCGGTGGGCTGGATATTCCTGGCCGGTGCCCTGTCCGCTTCCCTCACGCTCGCTTCGGCCGTCTACGCCCAAACCGCGGTGCCGGTGCCGCCGTCGGGGCGGCTGCCGGGCACCGAGCTGGCCGCGTGGGTGGCCGGAGGGCTCGCGTTCCCCACGGTCGCCCTGGTCGCTCTCCTGTTGCTGCTCTACCCCGACGGGCGCCCGCCGTCGCGGCGCTGGCGCCTTGTGGCCTGGCTGATCGGCGCGGCCACGGTCACGAGCGTCATCGGCGCCTTCGCGCCCGGTCGCATCGAAGACCAGGCGACCCCCGTGGAGAATCCGCTGGGCGTAGGGGGGACCCTCGGTGACGCTGTCGCCGGCGTGCGGCCGGTGGCCGGGATCCTCCTGCAGCTGAGTCTGGTGCTGGGGCTCGCGTCGATGGTCGTGCGCTTTCGCCGGTCACGGGGAGACGAACGCCTCCAGCTCAAGTGGTTCGTCCTCACGATCGCCCTCATCGCCGTCTCCGTCCTTGCCTCCGGCGTGGCGCAGGAGGTGGCTCCGGCCGGCCACGGAGACGCGAACCCGGTCGAGGAGGCCCTCGCCCTGCTGGCACTGCTGGGGGTGGCGGCGCTTCCGTTGGCCTCCGCAATCGCGATCCTCAAGTACCGCCTCTACGACATCGACGTGGTGATCAACCGGGCGCTGGTCTACGGTGCCCTCACCGCCCTCCTGGCCGGCGCCTACCTCGGGATCGTGCTGGTGCTGCAGCTCGTGCTGAGCCCGGGATCGGACCTCGCCGTCGCGGCGTCGACGCTGGCCGTGGCGGCCCTGTTCCGGCCGGCTCGCAAACGCGTCCAGGCCGCCGTCGACCACCGTTTCTACCGCCGGCGTTACGACGCGGCGCAGACGCTCGACAGCTTCGGCGCGCGCCTGCGCGACGAGGTCGACCTGGACATCCTGGCCGCCGACCTGCGCGGGGTGGTGGCGGAAACCGTGCAACCGTCCCAAGTCTCCCTATGGCTTCGATCTTCGTAACGCTTCCTGGACGGCCCCGGCGTAGAAAGGATCTCGGATGGCAGCTCTGACCAGACCCTTCCGGCGGCGACTCCTGCGGCGCGGGGCGCCCGACCCGGGAAGTACGCCGGAGACCGGCGGAGGCGCGACCCAGGCACCGCCCGAGGACTCGCCCGTCGACATCGCTCCCAACGATCCGCTGCTGGCCTACTTCGCCACGGCGAGCGGCGCGGTCGACATCGACGCGCTCGAGCTCGACTCGCCCGCCCTGCGGGAGCTGAAGGAGGCGGGCGTCAAGCTGGCCGTGCCGCTGGTGAGCCAGGGCGAGCTGATCGGCGTGCTCAACCTCGGTCCGCGGCTGTCGGAGCAGGAGTACTCCTCCGACGACCGCAAGCTGCTCGACAACCTGGCCGCCCAGGCCGCGCCCGCCCTGAGGGTCGGCCAGCTCGTGCGCGAGCAGGAGGCCGAGGCCGTCACCCGCCAGCGCTTCGAGCAGGAGCTCGAGGTGGCCCGGCTGATCCAGCAGAACTTCCTGCCCAAGGAGCTCCCCGATCTGCCCGGCTGGAACCTCGCCGCCTACTACCGCCCCGCGCGCGAGGTGGGCGGCGACTTCTACGACGTGATCCCCCTGCCCGACGGCCGCGTGGCCCTGGTGGTGGGCGACGTGACCGACAAGGGCGTGCCCGCCGCGCTCGTGATGTCGGCCACCCGTAGCGTGCTGCGCGCCTCCGCGCAGCGGCTGATCGAGCCCGGCCTGGTGCTCGAGCGGGTGAACGAGCACCTGTGCCCGGACATGCCGGCGAAGATGTTCGTGACCTGTCTGTACGGGGTGCTCGACCCGGCCACCGGCCTGCTGCGCTTCGCCAACGCCGGCCACGACGTGCCCTACGTGAAGACGGCCGGCGGGGTGATCGAGCTGCGTGCCCGGGGCATGCCGCTCGGCCTGATGCCGGGCATGGCCTACGAGGAGAAGGAGGCCGTGCTGCAGCCCGGCGACACGGTGCTCCTGCACTCCGACGGCATCGTCGAGGCGCACGATCCGCAGCGCGACATGTTCGGCTTCCCGCGGCTCAAGGAGACCGTGGCCCGCGCGCCCGGCGGCCAGAAGATGATCGACCGCGTGCTCAGCGAGGTGGAGGCCTTCACGGGCCCCGACGCCGAGCAGGAGGACGACATCACGATGGTCGCGCTCGAGCGATCGATGGGTGCCGCCCAGATCAGCGGCGCGCAGAACGGGCGCGTGCTGGCCGAGTTCGACCTGCCGAGCGCCGAGGGCAACGAGCGCGAGGCCATGGTGCGCGTCGAGCAGGCCGTGGCCGGCAGCGGCCTCGATCCCGCTCGCGTGGAGCGCCTAAAGACCGCGGTGGCCGAGGCCACCATGAACGCCATGGAGCACGGCAACGAGTACCGCGCCGACCGGCCGGTCTCGATCCGGGTGCTCCAGTCGGCGGACCGCCTGCGCGTGCAGGTGAGCGACCACGGCGGGGCGACCGAGCTTCCGCCCGCCGAGACACCCGACCTCGCCGCGAAGCTCGAGGGCCGACAGCGCCCACGCGGCTGGGGCCTGTTCCTGATCGAGAAGATGGTCGACGAGGCGCACGCCACGGTCGGCACGGATGGACACGTGCTCGAGCTGACGCTGCGGCTGGAGGAAGGAGCCAGGGATGGAGACGCGTGAGCTCGAGGTAGCCGTGCGCAGGCGCGAGGGGGTCTCGGTGATCGATCTTGCCGGCGAGCTCAACGCCTCCGCCGAGGCGGCGCTGCAGCAGGGCTACGAAGAGGCCGCCGGGGAGGGCGGGCCGGTCGTACTGAACTTCTCGGAGGCCGACTACATCAACAGCACCGGGATCGCTCTGATCGTGGGGCTCTTGGCCCAGGCCCGTACGCACGGGGTCGAGGTGACGGCGTGCGGACTGTCGGATCACTACCGCGAGATCTTCGAGATCACGCGGCTGGCCGACTTCATGAGGATCACTGAAAACGAAGACGGCGCCGTGGGAGGCGCAGAGGGGAGGGACGGTGCCTGAGGCAGCGACCCGATTCGAAGTGCGCGAGCTCTCTGAGAGGGCCAGCGTGATCGACATCACCGGCGACATCACCGCCGCGAGCGAGGAAGTGCTGATGGACGCCTACGGCCGCGCGAGCGAGCCGAAGGTCAAGGCCATCGTGCTCAACTTCGAGGGGCTCGACTACATGAACAGTGGCGGGATCGGACTGCTCGTGACGCTGCTGGTGCGAGCCCAGCGCCAGCGCGAGCGCGTTCTGGCCTTCGGTCTTTCCGACCACTACCGCCAGATCTTCGAGCTCACGCGGCTCGACGATGCGGTCGGGATCCACGACGACGAGGCGGCGGCGCTGGAGGCGGCGCGATGAGCCGCGAGCGAGAGCTGGGCCAAGTCGGTCAAGCACCTCAGCGTGGCCTCCGTGCCGGAGGGGGCGGTCAACCTCAACGTGGAGGGCCGCCGCCTCGCCTCGCCCATCCAGGGGTTCGGCAAGATGTGGCAGAAGACCTACAAGGTCAGCATTCCGCGGGAACGGGCTTCGGCCACCGAGGTGATCGCCACGTGGAAGGAGCGCTTCCCCGAGTTCTGGCCCGACGGCAACCACTTCTACGGCTCGCTGACGGGCATTGCCCCCGGCGACGTGGCTCTGCTGAACATGGCGCTACCGGGGCGCATGAAGCTCTCGACCGGGGTGATGGTTCTCTACGCCGACGAGGAGTCGTTCACGCTGATGACGCCCGAGGGCCACATGCTCGCCGGCTGGATCACCTTCAGCGCCACCGAGACGGACGACCAGACCGTGGCCCAGGCGCAGGTGCTCATGCGGGCAAGCGACCCGATCTTCGAGATGGGGCTCGCGATGGGCGGCCACCGCCAGGAGGACCGCTTCTGGCACCACACGCTCACCGCGGTGGCCGCGCACTTCGGGCAGGAGGCCGAGGTGGTCACCCGGGTCACCTGCGTCGACAAGCGGCGACAGTGGTCGCACTGGACCAACGTGTGGCACAGTGCGGCCATCCGTTCGACGATCTACACGGCGGGCACGCCCGGACGGGCGCTTCGGCGCCGGCTGAGCCGCGACCGCGCGGTTGTCTGACGCCCGAAACCGCAGTAGTCGTCGGCGCCGGCCCCAACGGGCTGGCCGGCGCCATTGCCCTCGCGCAGGCCGGCCGCTCGGTCACTCTCGTGGAGGGCGACGCCACGCTGGGCGGCGGCTGCCGCTCCGCGGGGCTCACCATGCCGGGCTACGTGCACGACACGTGCTCGACCGTGCACGCACTGGCGCTCGCCTCGCCCTTTCTGCGCACCCTCCCGCTGGCCGAGCACGGCCTCGAGCTGCTGCACCCGCCGGCTCCGCTGGCCCACCCCCTCGACGACGGCACGGTGGCGATGCTCGAGCGCTCCTTGGAGCACACAGCGCGTGGGCTGGGGGCCGACGAGAGCGCCTACCGGCGGCTGTTCGCGCCGCTCGTGGGGCCGGCTGACGACCTCTTCGAGAGCGTGCTGGCGCCGGCGGGCGTACCGGCACATCCGCTCCTGCTCGCCCGTTTCGGTCGCCACGCCGTCCAGTCGGCGGCGAGCCTCGCCCGCTCACGCTTCGAGGGCGAGAAGGCGCGCGCGCTGTTCGCGGGGTGTGCGGCGCATTCGATGGTCTCCTTGCGAGCTCCGCTCAGCGCGGCCTTCGGGCTCGTGCTCGTGGTGAGCGCCCACGCGGTGGGCTGGCCGGTGGCGCGCGGTGGCTCCCAGAGCCTCGCCGACGCGCTGGCCTCCCACCTGCGCGCGCTGGGCGGGCGCATCGAGCCGGGCCGCTGGGTCAGCGACCTGGGACAGCTTCCGGCCGAGGCCGATCCCGTGCTGCTCGACCTCACCCCGCAGGGCCTGCTCGAGGTGGCGGGCACCCGGCTGCCCGGGCGCTACCGCCGCGCTCTCGGCCGTTTTCGCTACGGCCCGGGGATATTCAAGATCGATTGGGCCCTCGACGGACCGATTCCCTGGAGCGCGCCGGAGGCAGCGCGGGCGGGCACCGTGCACCTGGGCGGCACGCTCGACGAGATCGTGGACGCCGAGGAGGCGGTGGCGCGCGGTGAGCACGCCGAACGGCCCTTCGTGCTGCTGGTGCAGGCCACGGTGGCCGACCCCTCGCGCGCGCCCGAGGGAAAGCACACCGGCTGGGCCTACTGCCACGTGCCCAGCGGCTCCACGCGCGACATGACCGCCGCGATCGAGGCCCAGGTGGAGCGCTTCGCCCCCGGCTTTGGCGACCGCATCCTGATCCGCTCGGTCATGGACAGCGCCGAGGTGCAGCGGCGCAACCCCAACTACGTGGGCGGCGACATCAACGGGGGGCTGCAGAGCCCGACCCAGCTCTTCACGCGCCCCGTCGTAAGGCCGGTTCCCTACTCCACGCCGATCGACGGCGTCTACCTCTGTTCGTCCTCGACCCCGCCCGGCGGCGGGGTCCACGGCATGGGCGGCTACTGGGCCGCGCAGGCCGCGCTCGGGCCACGACGCTGATCCGGCCCGTGTCTATGCTCCGCGGGTGGCTCAGTCTCGCGACCTGTTCGCCAACTTCGAGCGCATGCGGCGCGAGATCGACACCCTCTTCGGCGACGTGTTCGAGCGCCAGACCGGCTTGCGCGGGCGCGGCTTCTCACCCTCGGTCGATGTGTTCTACGTGGACGATCCACCGCGTGCGGTGGTCACGGCCGACCTGGCCGGGATCGACATCGCCGACGTGGCCCTCGAGATCCGCGGGCGCCAGCTCCTGATCGCCGGCGAGCGCCGACCGGCCAAGGCGGGCGGGCGCCTCTACCAGCAGATCGAGATCGAGAACGGTCCCTTCCGGCGCGTGGTCGAGTTGGGTGCGGACGTGGTCGCCGACGCGGCGCGGGCCGCCTACGAGGACGGGATCCTCGAGGTGCAGATCCCGCTCGCGCGTCCCGACGACAGCATTCGTCACGTGCCGATCCGAGATCCCCGCCCGTGAGCATCACCATCCCCGCGGGGGAGGGCGAGGCCGTGATCGCGGAGGTCAAGGCCACGATGCCGGACGCTCTCCCCATCCTGCCGCTGCTCGACTCGGTTCCCTTCCCCGAGACGCTCACGCCCCTGGCCATCGGTCAGGAGCGCTCGGTCCAGCTGATCAACGACGTCCTGGCCGGCAATCGGATGCTCGCGATGGTCGCATCGAGGGACCCCGAGAACCAGGAGCCCGGTCCGGAGCAGCTCTACTCGGTGGGCGTGGCGGGGGTGGTGGCGCGCATGCTCAAGGTGCCCGACGGCACGCTGCGCATCCTGGTCCACGGGGCCCAGCGGGTGCAGCTCGGCGACTACGTGGCCACCGATCCCTACCTGGTTGCGCGCATCGCCGAGGCGCCGGACGAGATCGACCCCACGCCCGAGCTCGAGGCGCTGCACCGCACCGTGCAGACCATCTTCTCGCGCATCATCCAGGGGCTCCCCTACCTGCCCGAGGAGCTGTCGATCGCGGTCAACAACATCGAGGACCCCTCGGAGCTCGCGAGCATGATCGCCGGCGCGCTGCGCCTGAAGACCGAGGAGAAACAGGCGCTGCTCGAGGAGCGCAACGTCGCCAAGCGCCTGCGCATGCTCTCCGAGGTGCTCGCGCGCGAGCAGGAGCTGATGGAGATCGGCACGCGGATCCAGTCGCAGGTCCAGTCCGAGATGGACAAGGGCCAGCGCGAGTACTTCCTGCGCCAGCAGCTCAAGGCGATCCAGGAGGAGCTCGGCGAGGTCGACGAGACCGAGGCCGAGACGGTGGAGCTGCGCGAGCGCATCGAGCGGGCGGCGCTCCCCGAGCACGCCCAGAAGCAGGCCGATCGCGAGCTGCAGCGCTTCGAGCGCCTGCCCCCGCAGGCGGCCGAGCACGGCGTGATCCGCACCTACCTCGAGTGGCTGGCCGACCTGCCCTGGTCGCAGGCCACCGAGGACAGCCTCGATCTCAAGGACGCGCGTGCGACGCTCGACCGCGACCACTACGACATCGAGAAGGTCAAGGACCGCATCCTCGAGTTCCTCGCCGTACGCAAGCTCAAACCCGACGCCCGGTCGTCGATCCTCTGTTTCGTGGGACCGCCCGGGGTGGGCAAGACCTCGCTCGGGCGTTCGATCGCCGCGGCCATGGGCCGCCAGTTCGAGCGCATCTCGGTCGGCGGGGTGCGCGACGAATCGGAGATCCGCGGGCACCGCCGCACCTACATCGGGGCCATGCCGGGAACGATCCTGCGCGCCATGCGCGACGCGGGCTCCAACAACCCGGTGCTCATGATCGACGAGATCGACAAGATGGGCACCGACTTCCGCGGCGACCCGTCCAGCGCCATGCTGGAGGTGCTCGACCCTGAGCAGAACTCGACGTTTCGCGATCACTACCTCGACCTGCCCTTCGACCTGTCGAGTGTCTTCTTCATCTGCACCGCCAACCAGATCGACCTGGTGCCCCCGGCTCTGCGCGACCGGATGGAGATCATCGAGCTCGCCGGCTACACGCACGAGGAGAAGCGCGAGATCGCCAAGCGCTATCTCGTCCCGCGGCAGACCGAGCGCAACGGGCTGGGGCGCTCGAAGATCGAGTTCGCCGCCGAGGCGCTCGACCTGATCATCGACGGCTACACGCGCGAAGCCGGTGTGCGTGGGCTCGAGCGGGCGATCGGCTCGGTGTGCCGCAAGGTGGCGCGTGAGTTCGCCGAGGGGACCCGCAAATCGAAGCGGACCATCCGTGCCAAGGCGATCCCCGAGCTGCTCGGCCGGCCGCGCTTTCAATCCGACGTCGCGCGGCGCACAAGCGAGCCGGGGGTGGCCACCGGACTGGCATGGACTCCGGCCGGCGGTGACGTGCTCTTCGTCGAGGCCACCGCCTACCCGGGCGACGGCAAGCTGCAGATCACCGGCCAGCTGGGCGACGTGATGAAGGAGTCGGCCGCCGCCGCGCTCTCGTACGTCAAGTCACTCGACGGCGACCTGCCCGAGGACTTCTTCCGCGAGAACGACCTGCACGTCCACGTGCCCGCCGGGGCGATTCCCAAGGACGGCCCGAGCGCCGGCATCACCATGGCCACGGCGCTGGCCTCGCGCGCGTCGGGCCGCCCCGTGCGCGCCGACACCGCGATGACCGGGGAGATCACGCTGAGCGGCCAGGTGCTTCCGATCGGCGGGCTCAAGGAGAAGGCGCTGGCCGCCCAACGGGCCGGGATCAGGCGGCTGGTGATCCCCCGCCGCAACGAGGCGGACATCGAGGACATCCCCGAGCATCTGCGCAAGAAGCTGAAATTCGTGCTGGTGGACGAGGTGAGCGAGGTGCTCGACGCGGCCCTCGAGAAAAGGCGGCGGGGCGCCGCGCGTTCCTAATTAGCAGCGGGTTTCGGTTCTCAGCGCCCGAAGCCGGGTATGGTGTCCACGGAAAGCGGATCCTAGGAGAGCAATGGCAGCGAAGAAAAAGGCCGCAAAGGCTGGTGCCGGTGTGTACGCGGCGGGCAAGGCGGTCCGCTCGAACGACTACGTCCAGCGCTTGATGACCGACGAGGAGTTGCGCGCGAACCTGCGCAACGCGTTCTCGTCGGCCAAGACCGCGTACGGGCGCATCAACGGCAAGGGCCCGGCGAAGGCGCTCGACGACAAGAAGACCCAGCGCGAGCTCAAGGACGCGGCCGCTTCTCTCAAGGAAGCGTCCGACCAGCTGCGCGGAGTCAAGAAGCGCAAGAAGAGAAAGGGCAGGCTGCTCCTGCTCGCTCTCGTGGGCGCGGCCGCGGCACTCGCCCTCAGCGAAGGCCTGCGCAAGAAGGTGCTCGACGCCATGTTCGGCGCCGAAGAGGAATTCGAGTACACGGCCACGACCACGCCCGACTCGAGCGCGTCGAGCGCGGGCTCGAGCTCGAGCGAGCCGGTGAGTACGGGCTAGCCACTCCGCTCGATCCGGTTCTGCCAGAGGGCGCCCGGCGGGCGCCCTCTTTGCTTGTAAGGGACACAAGTGGGGACTCGCGGGAGCCCGCGTCCACGAAAGGAGCTTGTCTAAGCGAGTCGTCCCGGAAGAGCTGCCGACTAAACCCGCCCGCGGTCACTCGGATGTACGCGTTTCGTACCCGCGAGCGGGCACACGTGTCTGCTCGAAGGACCAGCGAGTATCGCGGCTTGCCCTGAGAGATATGGAGTGCCTTGGGCCAGATGCCTATCGAATTCGCCGACTGGACCGCTCTGGGCCCTGGCTGCCTGAGGTCTACTTCTGCGAGGGGCGGGCAACCTCCGTCTTCAGTGCCCCTTGCGCAGCGCGGAGCCGGACGCTCCCCGCCGGAGCCCCTCAGCAGGAATGCCGCACCGACCGCGAGCGCGGCGCCGGCAATGGGCCCGGCGATGTAGACCCAATAAGCACCGAAGTCCCCTCCGACCAGGTCGGCCCGAACGTGCGGACGGGATTCATCGAGGTGCCGGAGATCGGGCTTCCCCAGAGTCCGGCGAGGGCAATATAGGAGCCCCCGCCAGGGCACCGATCGTGCCGATGTTCTGGGCGCCCGAGGCCGTGCCGGGGATCACGCTGAGCGGTCCGAAGGTAAGTACGACCTCCATCCAGAAGGCGGCACCGTCTGAGTACCCGGGGCGCCGGGGTAGTTGGAGCCGAACGTCGCCGAGATGTCTACGACCTGCTGCAAGAAGGGGCAAGCCAGCACGGCCCGATCAGCTGAACAACCACGTAGCCTGGCACCCGGCGCCAGGGGAAGTCACCGCGCAGCGCGAAGCCGAAGCTGACGGCCCCGGAGCGACGACATCGCGCTCGAACAGATCGACGACGGCTTCCTTGAGCTCTGTTCGCGGCTCATTGCGACGGCTCACTCGCGGCGAGATCCCACCGCTTCACCTCGCGCTGCGCGGTGCCGTTGTTGCCAAGCTGGAAGACCGCGAACCCGGCCGGGTGGAAGTCGAAGCCGTCGAAGGGCTTGCTCTCCAGATCCTTGAGGAACTCCACTTCGGCGGTGCCGATGGTGACATGGGCGAGGAAGTTCTCGCCGCTGTGGTCGGGTACGTAGTTGTTGACGTATCTAAGCGTGTCCTCGTTGATGTCCGGCTCCTCAGCGCTGGTCACGTAGGCGGCCGCGGTGCCGTCGGGCTCGGTGAAGGGCTCGACCGCTTCGATCAGCGAGCTCTGCAGGTCGAGGATGCCCGGACCGGGTTGCGAGACGATCGCCGCCAGGCCCATGCCGGGCGGCGAGACCTCCATGTGTGCCACCTTGACCCCGCGCAGAGACAGCCCGCTCGGATCCACCGCCGTGACCACGCCCTCGATTGCGGCGAACACCTCGTCGAGCTTGTCGGTCCGCACGTAGCGCTGCAACATCGTGATGTGGGGAGTGTGGCGAGCGTCGAGCGCGAAGCCGCTCGGCGTGTTGGAGCGAAGCTTCTTGTTCAGCGCCCCGGCCCTCCCGAGCATCGTCTCGTCGGGGAGCATGAGGGTGTCGATCGCGGTCAGATCGCTCATCAGAACACCACCCTCCAGTCGTTCTTGACACTGACCTGGGTCCAGCCGTGCTTCTCGGCGGCGGCCACCGACTTCTCGGCGGCTGCGGTATATGCGAACTCGCGCTCGTCGTCGTCATAAACGACCAGCAGGGCGATGCGCTGACTCGAGCCTCGATGTCGAGTCGGCGTTGCCACCGGCGAGGGCGGGCCCGTCCGGCTTGGCGAAATGTGCTGGGCTTGCCGGGCCGAGGGCGAGACCCCGCGAGCCGTGTCGGTGCGATGCAGCTCGCCGTCCTTGTACTCGTACCCGGCGGCGCTGCCGATCACGTTCTCTTGTTGATCCCCCAGGTGCCCTCGGCCATCGCACGCATGAAGTCACGCCCGCCTCCCGAGCAGACAAAGATCCTGAACTCGTTGGTCCGCAGGAGATCGAAGAGTTCGAGCATCGGCTTGTAGACGAGCTCGGTGTACGGCTTGCCGAGCTTTCCGACTTGGCACCCTCGAGGTACTTGAAGACCTCGGCATCGAAAGCGCCCGGGGACTCGCCGTGCCAGTTCCGGGCCAGCGCGTCCTCCAGGGCCTTGATCGACGTTGGGCTGCTGCTGCCGACCGCGGCGAAGAACTTCGCGATCCCGCTCGAGAATCGCCTTGTAAGGCTGCTTGGTCGCGAGCGAGGGGTCCTTCTGCGCGGCCGCTGCAAGCGAGCGAGCGATGAAATCGATCTGTACCGGCAGCGGCTGTTCGATCCAGAGGGTGCCGTCGTTGTCGAAGGTCGCGATGCGATCGGCAGCTCGAGAAACCGTTGCCCGGAGCGGTCGCCTGAGCGATGAAATTGGTTATGGCCTGCTTGGCCGCTCCGTCGTTCCAGCTGGAAAGTTCTTGGTCCATGAACACACCCTGCTCCCGGGGCCGCGCCGGCCACGTGAATTGGAATCGCGCGGAACCTATGGGTTCGCCCAGGGTCGGCATCATCCAATCCGGGTGAAACTCGGCTGTGGCCGGTTCCCGCTGGCCGCATCCGTATTCCAGACGGGTAATCCATCGTGCTGCTTGCCATGGGTGCCTTGGTGATTTCGGGGCGGTTACGCCCAGGCGCAAGGTGGCGCCAGCCCGATCCGACGCTCCTCGCGCAGAGGACACTGGGTCGGAGTAGCCGTCGCCGAGGGGTGCTCCGAGGCAAGAGCGTGCCTCCGAGGTGTGGACTAAACCGTGGACGCAAGTGCGGACGACCGATCCACCCCTCGCCCTGATGAGAACTGGGATTGCGGTGCCTCTCCCCCTCTGATGCGAAGAGGCTTGAGTTGACGAGGGACGGGCGAGGGGTGGATCGGCCCTGCGCCCGAGCCTACGCCTCTCGCTCTCGCCCAGGACGCGTCGCCTCTACGGGTGGCTCTACGTTCGGCACATCTCCCCCAGCCTGGGCTCGCTGCCCCTCCGGGACATCAACCCCGAGGCGATCGCGATCTGGCAGGCGGACCTGGTCGAGTCCGGGCTCGGCCGCGAGACGATCAAGAAGGCGATGACCTTGGTCGGAGCGATCCTTCACAGAGCCGCGGAGGGCGGGCGTCTCAGCTCGAACCAGCAGCGGCCGGGCGCATCCGGGGCGAAACGCCGGTGATGAGCCGGCGCGAGTCGAGCGCCGGCGGAGCGAAGCGAGCGAGCGACGCGAGATCCACGCGATCCAGTGCTCGCCTACGCCGGCCTGCGTCCCGGGGAGGCGCTCGCCCTGCGTTGGCGTCAGTGACGGTGCTGTCGCCTCCGAAGGAGGATCTGGACGGGTGGCGAGAGTGCTCACCGCTCACGAGTTCGATGCTCCGGTCTTTCCCAACGAGCGCGGGGAGCGATGAGCGAGGAGGCATACAAGTCGTGGACCCGCCGCGCTTCGCGCGTGCCGCGCAGGTGGCCGGGGTCCCGGACGCGACGCCCTACCCGCTCCGCCATTCGTTCTGCTCGCTGCTGCTCGCCGAGGGCCGCAGCGTCATCGGGGCGCCAGATGGGCCACGGAGCGAACCTGACGCTCGGGAGCTCGTCGCGAAGAGGGACGAAGCGGCGGTCGCGGAGTGAGCTTGTACCCATCTCGTACCTTTTTCGATTCGGCCGCCGAGGCTGGATCAGCCGGAATCCGCATGAGACCGGGATGGGCGGTACTGGGCTCGAACCAGTGACCTCTGCTGATAGCCTCTCCGCGGTGGAAGCCTCCCTAGCCGTTCCGCGCAAGCTCGAAGGAGAAAAGGCCCAGCGCATCATCGAGGCCATGCGCGCGAGCGTGGGCACCCGCGGCGCCGCGGGCTCGACCTTCGACCACGTGGCGCGCGAGGCGGGCGTCTCGCGCGGGTTGCTGCACTACTACTTCGGCTCCAAGGAGCGCCTCCTGGTGGAGGTGGTGCGACACGACTGCGAGGCGCGCATCGCCGCCATGGACGAGCGCGTGGCTCGGGCCGAGACCGTGGACGAGATCATCGCCGCGCTGGTGGTCGGGCTCGAGGAGTTCATCGAGGGCGAGGCCGCCAACCAGGCCGTCATCTACGAGATGCTCTCGGCCTCCCGGCGCTCGGACGAGATCCGCGCGGAGCTGGCCGAGCTCTACCGCCGCTGGCGCGAGCACCTCGCCAACGCCCTGCGCGAGAAGCAACGCCAGGGCGTCGTCGAGCTGCAGGCCGATCCCGAGTCGGTGGCCTCGATGCTCTTCTCCCTGGGTGACGGCTTCGGCATCCAGGTGCTCTCCGATCCGGATTGGGATCGGGAGGACGCCTTCGCGCTCGGCGTGCAGATCGCCGGGCGGCTCCTGCGCGCAGTGTGATCCTGCCGCGCGCCGACTTCGAGGGATCGGAGCGCGTGCCGGCGCGGGCGTAATCTGCCGCGGGTGGCAGCTCTTCCCAATTGGGCCCGAGGCACGCCGGCGATCCTCTGCGTGGCCGGGCCTCACGCGATCCCCATCTCCACCGCGGTGCGGGCCGGCGACGATCGCGTGCTGCTCGCCCTCGGCCGCCGCCGCGACACGCTCGAGCGCCTGCGCGACGATCCGCGCGTCGCGTTCTGCATGCTGGGCGAGGGCATCGCGTTCACGGCGCACGGCGACGCGTCCGTGGTGGCCGAGCAGCTGGAGGCGAGCGAGCGCGTGGTGGCCGTCGAGCTGCGCGTGGACGGCGTGCAGGACCACCTGGCCGACGGCCGCACTGAGATCCTCGACGGCGCGCGCTGGCGCTGGCGCGACGAGGAGTTCGGGGCGGCCGAGGAGCAGATCGTGGCCGAGCTCGGCAGGCTCTGAGGGGAAAGGCGCTCGCTGACCACCGTGCTGGCCGCCGATAAGGGGTTCTCCTTCGCCGACCCCTATGCGATCGCGTTGCTCTTCTGCGGCTTCGCG
Source organism: uncultured Thermoleophilaceae bacterium (assembly GCA_963728155.1). Classification (GTDB taxonomy): domain Bacteria; phylum Actinomycetota; class Thermoleophilia; order Solirubrobacterales; family Thermoleophilaceae; genus JACVRW01. Next base: position 535,770 of record CAVSJF010000007.1, read on the forward strand.
TTGTTCGCCGCCATCGGGGCGCTCTCCCACGAGCGCGAGCGCGCCTTCTCGGCGAGCATCATCTACCTCGGCCTGGGCCTCGGGGCCGCCGTTGTGATCGAGCTCCTCGGGATCTCATGGCTCGACCCGATCTCCGACGCCGAGCCTCGTCGAGCACGTGAGCGAGCTGGCGGTGATCATCGCCCTGTTCGCCACCGGGATGAGCCTCGACCGGCCCCTGAACAGGGAGTCCTGGGCCGGCGTGGGAAGGCTGCTGATCGTCGCCATGCCGCTCACCATCGGGGCCATCGCGCTGTTCGGCACTCAGGTGATGGGGCTGTCGCTCGGCGCCGCGGTCGTCCTGGGGGCGATCCTCGCGCCGACCGACCCGGTGCTCGCCGGCGACATCGGTGTCGGCCCGCCCGGCGACGAGGACGAGCACGAGCCCAACTTCTCGGTCACCGGGGAGGCCGGCCTCAACGACGGCTTGGCGTTTCCCTTCCTGTTGCTCGGGCTGTTCATCGCCGCCGAGCCGGGGCACCGGGTGGGTGGGCGAATGGCTCACGGCCGATGTGCTCTACGGCATCGGCGCCGGCGCCGCGATCGGCGCGGCGGTCGGCTACGGCCTCGCGATGCTGGCCGTGGAGCTGCGCGACCGGCGCCTGCTGGCCAGCGCGTTCGACGGCTGGCTGGCGATCCCGAGCGTGCTGGCGATATACGCGCTCACCGAGATCGCCGGTGCGTATGGCTTCATCGCCGCCTTCATCGGCGGGGTGGCCTTTCGCCGCTATGAGCACACCCACGAGTACAACCGGCGGGTGCACGAGGGCGCGGACGTGGTCGAGAAGCTCGGCGAGCTCGCCGTGATCCTCCTGCTGGGAACGATGCTCTCGTTCGAGGGCCTCAAGGCTCCGCAGCTCTCCGGCTGGCTTCTCGTGCCCGTTCTGCTGGTCGCGATCCGCCCGCTCTCCGTGGCCCTGTCGCTCGCGCGCTGCAACCTGACCCGCGGAGAACGCGCCTTCGTCGCGTGGTTCGGCGTGCGCGGGATCGGCTCGCTCTACTACGCGGCGGTGGCGGCCGGAGCGGGGGTGCTCGGCGCGGGGGAGACGGAGGTGATCGTCTGGACGGCCATCGCCTGCGTGGTCGTCTCGATCGGCGTGCACGGGACGACCGCCACGCCGCTGTCGCGGCGACTGCTGTCGCCCGAGGCCGCCGAGTCGACGGTCGGCCGAGAGGCCGACAGCGGACTAGCCCAGCCGGCGTTGCAGCTCGTCCGCCAGCTCGGCGGCGGGCACGCGGTCCTGCTCCAGCGTGTCGCGGTCGCGGACGGTTACCGTGCCGTCCTCGAGCGTCTGGCCGTCGACGGTCACCCCGTATGGGGTGCCGATCTCGTCCTGGCGGCGGTAGCGCTTGCCGATCGAACCGCCGGCGTCGTACTCGGCGGGCATGCGCGGCCGAAGCTCCTCGTAGATCTCGCGCGCTCGCTCCGGCATGCCGGCCTTGTTCACGAGCGGAAGCACCGCGACCTTCACCGGCGCCATGCTGGGCTGGAGGCGAAGGACGGTCCGCGCCTCGCCACCGAGGTCGTCCTCGTGGTACGCGTCGCATAGGAGGGCGAGAACCGTGCGGCCCACCCCGGCCGCGGGCTCGATCACGTGGGGCACGTAGCGGTCGCCGCTCGCCGTGTCCACGTACTCGAGCTTCTGGCCGGAGTACTCGGCGTGCTGCTTGAGGTCGAAGTCGCCGCGGTTGGCGATCCCCTCGAGCTCCGACCAGCCGATCGGGTAGAGGTACTCGATGTCGCTCGTGGCCGACGAGTAGTGCGACAGCTCATCGGCGCCGTGGGGGCGGAGGCGCAGCTTCTCGCGCTCGAGGCCGAGCGCCACGTACCACTCCATGCGCTGCTCCATCCAATGCTCGTGCCACTGCTCGGCCTCGGCCGGGGGCACGAAGAACTCCATCTCCATCTGCTCGAACTCGAGGGTGCGGAAGATGAAGTTGCCCGGCGTGATCTCGTTGCGAAAGGACTTGCCCACCTGGGCGATGCCGAAGGGTGGCTTGCGCCGGGCGTAGCCGAGCGTGGTCTTGAAGTCGAGGAAGATGCCCTGCGCGGTCTCGGGGCGCAGGTAGACCGTGGACCCGGCGTCCTTCACCGGCCCGATCGAGGTCTCGAACATCAGGTTGAACTCGCGCGCCTCGGTGAGGTCGCAGTCCTTGTGGTCGCCGGGCAGCTTGGACGGGGCGTGGCCGCAGCGCACATCGGGGTGCTCGGAGGTGCCGGCGCGCGCCTCGGCGATGTGGTCGGCGCGGTAGCGGTTCTTGCAGGTGCGGCAGTCGATCAGAGGGTCGGTGAAGCCGGCCAGGTGGCCCGAGGCCTCCCACGTGCGGGGGTGCTGGATGATGGCCGAGTCGAGCGCCACCACGTCGTCGCGTTCCTGGATCATCGCCTTCCACCAGGCGTTGACCACGTTGTTCTTGAGCAGCACGCCGTAGTGCCCGTAGTCGTAGGTGTTGGCGATGCCGCCGTAGATCTCCGACGCGGGGAAGATCAGGCCGCGCCGCTTGCACAGAGCCACGACCTTGTCCATGGTCACCATCGCCGCGCGAGCCTACCGATGGTCACATTCGCCGGGATGTGGGGTACTTTGGCCTGAGATGCTCGAAACCGCCCTGCGCCCGGTCTCGCACGTAGCCGCCTGGCTGGTGTGGCACTGCATGCGCGTGTCGCTGCTCGACGATCTGGAGAGCCCCAACCGACCGACTTAGCAGCGGTTGGCACTCCTATACTCGAAGTGCCATGCCGATCTACGAGTACCGCTGCGAGAAGGGCCACAACTTCGAGGTGACGCAGCGCATGATCGAGGATCCCCTCACCAGCTGCTCGACCTGCGGGGCCCCGGTGCAGCGCGTCTTTCATCCGGTGGCCGTCCACTTCAAGGGGTCGGGCTTCTACAACACCGACTACGGCAAGAACAAGAAGAGCGCGTCGGAGAGCGGGTCCAAGTCGGAGTCCGGCAGCAGTGACTCCTCGAGCAAGTCGTCGGATTCGGGCGACTCGAAGAAGTCGGACTCGGCCAAGTCCTCGAGCTCTTCCTCGTCTCGAAGGCTTCCGACTAACCCCCGTTGAGGAGCTTGTCCACGGCGTCGCGCTTGGCGCCGTCGGACACGAACAGGTTGCTGCCGTTCACGCAGCAGCCCGCCTCGAGCACCGCCGTCTCGTCCGAGTTGCCGGTGGCCATGTCGGCGAACAGCGCCATCAGGCCCGGGCCCTTGAGGTCGGTCTTCAGCGCCTGGGGCGCCTTCCAGCTCACCCAGGGCAGCCGGAAGAAGGTGCTCGGTGACTTCACCTGGGCTCCCATCGCCCGCAGGACCTCCTGCTGTCGTGCCGCGCGGGCGCGATCGTCCTCCGCGGGGGCGCAAGGGTTCTTGCGTACACGGGCGTAGCCCAGCGCGCGCCGGCCGTTTAGCTCGATCTCGCCCTTGCGGAAGGTCAGCCCCTTCCAGAAGTTGTCGAACGGCGGCGAGCAGATGCGGGTCCGGTTGTTGACCGTGATCCCGCCAAGGGAGTCGATCAGCTGGGGGAAGTTCTCGAAGCTGACCTCGACCAGGTGGTTGATCTCCAGGCCGTTGCCGAGGAAGCCCTCGATCGTCTCGATCGTGAGCGCCGGCCCGCCCAGCGCATAGGCCGCGTTGACCTTGTTGGTCCCGTGGCCCGGCACCTGGACCTCGATGTCGCGCGGGATCGAGAGCTTGCGCACGCTGCCCAGCGCGGTGTGGACGAGCATGATCGAGTCCGCTCGCGAGGGGCCGGCCTGGCTCTCGTCGATCGACTCGCCGCGAGCGGGCGTCGGAGCCGAGCACGAGGATGGTGCTGCCGCTCAGCAGCGTGCCGCCCCGCGAGAGCGCCTTCTCGGAATCGTCCGAGACGCCCTCCTGCACCTGGGCGCTGACCATGAAGAGGACGAAGGAGAGCGCCAGCCAGCCGAACACCGCGAGCGGCGAGCCACTTGGCCACCCGGCCCGCCGTGATGCGCTTGCGCTCGGCCGGCGGCGCTTCGGGCTCGTCGCCCTTGGCCCGGCTCAGCCGGCGCTTGAGTGACGCGAGGTCGGTGCCGCCGGTCAGGCGGCTGAACGGGCGCTTGCGCGCGCGGTAGACCTTGTACTCCGGCTTGCCCGGCGGCGGCCGCGTGCCGTGGGCTCTGGCGCCGAAGGGCGCGCTGGGTCCGGGGGGCCGGGGGTCTGGTCGTTCACCCCTCTCTGTATATCTACCCGCCATGCCGCCAAGGCGCGTAATCGGTATCGACGCGGGTGGGACGAAGCTGCTGGGCGGCGTCGTCGACCAGGGTTTGGTCGTGCATCACCGGGTGCACCGGATCTGGCGCGGGTCCGACCGGGCCGAGACGCTGGACATCTTCGTGGGGGCCGTGGAGGAGGTGCGCGCGGCGGCGCCCGACGTGGCGGCGGTGGGATTCGGCATCCCGGCGCTCGTGGACTGGGAGGCCGGCGTCTCGCGCTGGTCGACCCATCTGCCGCTGGAGGACGTGCGCTTTCGCGACATCATGAGCGAGCGGCTCGGACTACCCGTGGTGGTCGACAACGACGCCAACGCCGCTCTGCTCGCCGAGGCCCGCGCCGGCGCTGCCCAGGGCGTGGCGCACGCCGTGATGGTCGCGCTCGGCACGGGGATCGGCAGCGGCCTGCTGCTGGACGGCAAGGTGTACCGGGGCGCGCGCGGTTTCGGTCCGGAGATCGGCCACATGGTCGTCGACCTGCACGGGCCGGACTGCCAGGGCGCCTGCCCGGGGCGAGGCTGCCTCGAGGTGCTGGCGTCGGGATCCCGCGATCGGCCGCGATGGGATCGATGCCGCTCGCGCTCACCCCGATTCGGCGCTGGGCCGCCGCGGCCGCGGCCGGGCGCGAGATCACCGGCGGGATCGTGACCGAGCTGGCGCATCAGGGCGATCCCGTGGCGCGCGAGGTGCTCGCCGAGGTGGGACGGCGGCTGGGCTACGGGCTGGTGGGAGTGGTCAACGTGTTCAACCCCGAGCTGGTGGTGCTCGGCGGCGGCGCCCTGGCGGCCGGCGACCTGCTGCTCGTGCCCGCGCGGGAGGTGGTGGCCGAGCGCGCGCTGCCGCCGATGCGGGATCTCGTGCGGATCGTGCCCGCGCACTTCGGCGCCGAGGCGGGCATGCTCGGGGCGGCGCTGCTCGCGTTCGAGGAGCTGGCATGACCGGGCGGCTCGTGGTCTGCCCGACTCCGATCGGGAATCTCGAGGACGTGACGCTGCGAGTGCTCTCCGCGCTGCGGGATGCCGACGTGGTGGCGTGCGAGGACACGCGCCGCACGCGGATCCTGCTCGACCGCTACGGGGTCAACGCCCGGCTCGTGTCCTACCACGAGCACAACGAGCAGGCGCGCTCGGCCGAGCTGGTGAAGCGCATGCGCGACGGCGCGGTGGTGGCGCTGGTGTCCGACGCGGGCATGCCGCTCGTGTCCGATCCCGGCTACGTGCTGGTGCGGGCCTGCGTGGGGGCGGGTCTCCCGGTGGAGGTGCTGCCCGGCCCGTCGGCGGCGATCACCGCTCTGGTGGCGTCGGGCCTGCCCGCGCAGGAGTGGGTGTTCCATGGCTTCCTGCCGCGGAAGAAGGGCGAGCTTCGGCCGCCTGATCCAGTCGGTCGACGGCACGCTGGTGGCGTTCGAGTCGCCGCGGCGGGTGCCGGGGACGTTGGCGCTGCTCGCTTCGCTCGACCCCTCGCGCGAGCTCGCGGTGTGTCGCGAGCTGACCAAGGCGCACGAGGAGATCGTGCGCGGGACCGTGGCCGAGCTGGCGGCCCGGTACGCGGATGCGCCGCCGCGTGGCGAGGTCGTGCTCGTGCTCGGGCCGCGCCCGCCGTCGGCTGCTTCCGAAGGCGAGCCGGCGGGGCTCGACGCGCTGCGGCGACTCGTCGACGCGGGCGCCCACCCGCGCAAGGCGGCGGGCGTGGTGGCCGAGCTCACGGGCGGGAGCGCGAACGCGCTGTACCGCGCGCTGACGTCGGGCGACTGAGCGCCTTCGTTACAACTCTGCGACGGCTCGCAACAACTCCGCATCACCGCGGCCGCCCGGGCGCGGATCGGCCGTACGGTGGCCGCCATGTTCCGCCTGGTCATCACCGCCGCCCTGGCCGCCCTCGGCTTCTTCTTCGCACTCGCATCGCCCGCCCGGGCGGCCTGGGTGTGGCCGCTGGCCGGCGATGTCATCACCCCTTACTCGAACGGCTCGGATCCCTACGCCGGAGGCCAGCACCGCGGCATCGACATCGCCGGCGACACGGGCGCGCCGGTGGTGGCGGCGTCCGCCGGCACCGTCCGGTTCGCCGGCACGGCCGGCTCCTCCGGGCTCACCGTCAGCATCCGGACGCTCGACGGCTTCGACACCTCCTACCTCCACCTGTCCGCCGCCACGGTGCGCGAGGGGGCGGCGGTGGCGGCGGGCGAGCGGATCGGCGCGGTCGGCACTACCGGGACGAGATCGGCCGACCGGCCCCACCTGCACTTCGGCGTCCGTGATGCCGGGAGCCGCCACGGCTATCGCGATCCGCTTGCGCTGCTGCCCGCGGTGCCGGCGGTGGGAGGGAACCCGCAGGACGCTCCGGCCCCGCAACCCGCGCCGGCGCCGCTCCCGCCCGCCACCGCGCCGGCGCCGGTGGCGCGCGGCGAGCGGTCTCCGGTTCGTCGCGCCGAACCCGCCGGGCGCCGCCTGGCCGAGGGCGGCGAGCGGCGGCCGGCGTACGCAACCCGAGTGGCGCTGCCGCCGCCCCGCGGCCGGTAGCCCGGTCAGCGCCCGCGCCCCGCGCGAACACGGCGCCCCGGGCAAATCGTGTGCCTCAACCGGTGGCGGGGGCGGCGCCCAGACCTTCGCCCCGGCTCGCTCGCGGGCCGGCGCACGCGACCGAGGGCCAGTCGGCGCCGTTCACCCGGGCCGGGCCGGGACTCGGTCGCGCTGCCGGCGCTCCCGAGGTGGCGCGGGCGCGCCGAGCGAGCCGGTGTCCGCCGCGCCCCGGCCCGGTCGCGCCGAGCTCGGGCCGCAGCCGGGCGGACCCGATTGGGGCCTGGTTTGGCGTGCCTCGGACTGCTCGGCGCCGCGGCGTTGCTCGGCCTGTCCGAGGACGGCCGCGCGGCCACCCGTCGCACCGGCCAACGCGCGGCGGGCCTGCTGCGGCCGCTGGTGGGCCGGCGATGAGAAAGCGCGCGGGGGCGGCGCCGTGGGTAGCATCGAAGGCCGATGTCGTACTACGTGACCACGCCCATCTACTACGTGAACGGCGAGCCTCATCTCGGTCACGCCTACACCACCATCGCCGCCGACGTGATGGCGCGGCACATGCGCCAGCGCGGCGAGGACGTGTTCTTTCTCACGGGCACCGACGAGCATGGCGAGCCGGTCGCCCAGGCGGCCGAGGCGCTGGGCATCACGCCGCGCGAGCTCGGCGACCGCAACGCGGTGCGCTTCAAGGAGCTCGCGTCCACGCTCAACGTGACCAACGACTTCTTCATCCGCACCACCGATCCCGAGCACATGGCCGCGGTGGCCGAGGTGGTCCAGCGCATCTACGACAACGGGCACGTGTACGCCGGCCACTACGAGGGCTGGTACTGCCCTCGCTGCGCCGACTTCAAGACGGAGTCGGAGCTGGAGGACGGCAGTCGCTGCCCGATTCACAAGATCGTTCTCGAGATCGAGCAGGAGGACAACTGGTTCTTTCGGCTCTCGTCGTTCCAGGAGCCGCTCGAGCGCCTCTACGCCGAGGAACCCCCGTTCGTCACCCCGCCCAACCGCTACAACGAGGCCCTCTCCTTCATCCGGGGCGGACTGCGCGACATCTCGCTCAGCCGCGCCCGGCTCAAGTGGGGCGTGCCCGTGCCGTGGGACGCGTCGCAGGTGGTCTACGTGTGGATCGACGCGCTGCTCAACTACTACACGGCCCTGTCCTATGCGCGCGAGGGCGAGGATCTGACCGAGCGCTTCTGGCCCGCCACGGTCCACCTGATCGGCAAGGACATCCTCAAGTTCCACGCCGTGATCTGGCCGGCGATGCTGATGGCGGCCGGGCTCGAGGTCCCGCGCCGGGTGGCGATCCACGGCTACCTGCTGCTGGGCGAGCACAAGATGTCCAAGTCGCTGGGCAACGTGATCGAGCCGTTCAAGGTGGCCGAGATCTACGGTCCGGACGCTCTGCGCTTCTACGTGCTGCGCGAGGTCGGCTTTGGCTCGGACGGGGAGGTGTCGGCCGAGGGCTTCGAGACGCGTTACACCACCGAGCTGGCCAACGAGTACGGCAACCTCGCCAGCCGGACGCTCGCCATGATCGGCCGCTACCGCGACGGCGTCGTGCCCGAGGCCCGCCCGCCCGAGGAGCTGGCCGTGGACTTCGACGGGCTGACCGAGGCCGTGTGCGAGCGGATCGACGCGGTCGAGCTGACGGCCGCGCTCGACGAGATCTGGCAGCGCATCAAGCGCCTCAACCGCTACGTGCAGGACGAGGAGCCGTGGAAGCTCGCGAAGGACCCCGAGCAGGCTGAGCGCCTGGACCTGGTGCTCTACACGCTGGCCGAGGGGCTGCGCGTGGTGTCGGTGCTGCTGCACGCGTTCATGCCCGTGTCGGCGGAGCGCCTGCTCGCGGCGCTGGGCCAGGACGACCGGTCGCTGGACAACGCCCGCCTCGGCGCGGTGGGCGGCGGGGCGCAGATCGGCGAGCTCGGGCAGCTGTTTCCGCGCGTGGAGACGCCCGAGCCGTCGACGGCCTGAGGCCGCGCGAGCCGTGGTCGACACCCACTGCCATCTCGACCACTGCGAGCCGCCCGACACCGAGCTGGTGGCGCGGGCGCGCGAGGCCGGGCTCGAGCCGGCTGGCCACCGTGGGCATGGACTCGGGCTCGATCGATCGTGCCCTGGCCGCGGCGGATGAGCACGACGAGGTGTTCGCCATCGTCGGGCGCCACCCCCACGAGAGCGCCGGCTTCGGCGCCGGGGACCTGGAGGAGATCGAGCGGGCGGCGGCCCACCCGAAGGCGCGGGTGATCGGCGAGACCGGCCTCGACTACTACCGCGACTACGCCCCCCGCGCCGACCAGCGGCGCGCGTTCGAGGCCCAGCTCGGGCTGGCGGGCCGGCTCGGGCATGCCCGTGGCCATCCACACCCGGGCCGCCGAGGACGACACCTTCGCCCTGCTGCGCGAGCACGCCGGCGAGCTGCCGGCGGTGATCCTGCACTGCTTCTCGGCCCCCGAGCGGCTGGAGGAGTGCGTCGAGCACGGCTACCTCTGCTCCTTCGCCGGCAACGTGACCTACCCCAAGGCGGCCGAGCTCCAGCGGGCGGCCACGGAGGTGCCCGCCGAGCTGCTGCTCGTGGAGACCGATGCACCCTTCCTGTCGCCCCAGGTCCTGCGCTCCAAGCGCAACGAGCCGGCCTTCGTGGTGCACACCGCCCACCACGTGGCCGGCCTGCGCGGCATGTCCTACGACGAGCTGGAGCAAACGGTCGAGGGCAACGCCGCGCGGGTGTTCGGGTGGTGAGCGGCCAGCCGCGCCAGGCCAGCCTGCGCCGGTTGCGGCAGTTCGGCGTGAGGCCCAACCGCGAGCTCGGCCAGAACTTCCTCATCGACGACAACATCCTCGGCGTGATCGGGCGCGCGGCCGAGCTCGACACGGCCGACGTGGTGCTCGAGGTCGGCGGAGGCCTGGGCGTGCTGTCGGAGTATCTCGCCCCGCGGGTCGGCCACCTCCACGTGGTCGAGATCGACGCAACGCTCGAGGCGCCGCTGGCCGAGGCGCTCGATCCGTTCGCCAACGCCACCCTCCACCTGGCCGACGCGGTCCGGCTCGACCTCGCGACCCTCGAGCCGCGACCCACCAAGGTGGTGGCCAACCTTCCCTACGGCGTCGCCGCGACGGTGCTGCTCAAGTCGATCGCCGAGCTTCCGGACGCGACACTCTGGGTGGCGATGGTCCAGCGCGAGGTGGCCGAGCGCCTGGCCGCCCCGCCCGGCGGCAAGACGTACGGCGCCACCAGCGTGCTCGCGCAGCTCGCCTGCGACGTGCGCCTCCTTCGCCGCGTGCCGCGCACGGTCTTCCATCCCGAGCCCAACGTCGAGTCGGCGCTCTTGGTCATGCGCCGCCGGGGCCCGGCGCCGGCGCCCGAGCTGATCGCGCTGGTCCACGCCGGCTTCGCTCACCGCCGCAAGGCCCTGGCCGGGTCGCTCGCCCTCGCGCCCGGCGCCGGCCCGGGCCTGCGGGGGTCGGCCCGCACCGCGCTCGGAGCGCTCGGGCTGCCGGCCGACGCCCGGGCCGAGCGGCTGGCTCCGGCCGAGTGGACGCGGTCTCGCCGACGCCATCGGGCGCGAGGAGCTGGCGGGCCTGCGTCCGCGGTGAGCGCGTGACCGCCGCCGTCGTCCACGAGCCGGCGTTCGCCAAGCTCAATCTCGTCCTGCACGTCGGAGCTCCTCGCCCCGACGGAATGCACCCGCTGTGCTCCATCTTCGCCTCGCTCGACGCTGGCCGACAGCCTCGAGGTCGCCGAGGCGGACGGAGGGGCGGATCGCGTCGAGTGCCCGGGCGTGACCGGACCGAACCTCGCGCAGGCCGCGATTACGGCCTTTCGCCGGCGCGTGCCCACGCTGCCGGCGCTGCGTCGTGAGGATCGACAAGCGCATCCCCGTCGCGGCCGGGCTCGGTGGGGGCAGCGCGGACGCGGCCGCGGTGCTGCGGGCCGCCAACCGGATCGCCGGGGAGCCGCTCGACGGCGACGCGCTGCGCGGAGATCGCGGCCGGTCTCGGCTCCGACGTGCCGAGCCAGGTGGACCCGCGCCACTCCCTCGTGCAGGGGCTCGGAGAGCTCGTCGAGGCGGTCGACCTGCCCGCTCTGGGCGTCGTGCTGATGCCGCAGAGCGAAGGCCTGCTCACGGCGGATGTCTACGCCGAGCTCGATCGTGCACAGGGCTGGCGCCGGCGAACTCGACCCCGAGCCGCTGCGCCGAGTTCGCGCGGGCGCCCGACCCGCGCGCGCTCGAGAACGATCTCCAGCCGGCGGCGCTGGCGCTGCGGCCCGAGCTGTCTGAGGTGCTCGGCCGGCTCACCGAGATCGGAGCCCTCGGGACGCTCGTGAGCGGCTCGGGTCCCACCTGCTTCGGCCTCTTCGGCGACCGCGAAGAGGCTCAGCGTGCCGCGCGCCGGGCTCGAGGGTGCGATCGCCACGGAGTTGCGCCCAGTCTGAGTCTCCGGCGGAGGGCTCGCGTACATTGCGAGCGTGTCCTTCGGGCAGATCGTGGCCGCCGTGGTCGCCGTTCTCATCGTCGCCTTCGCCGTCTGGCGGCGCGACCGGCTCAGCGGCGAGCGCAAGTTGCTCGCCGCCGGGGTGGTGATCGCGTGCGCCGTTTACGCCAGCGGCGCGCTGTCGCTGCTGCCCGATCCCAAGAAGGTGATCGAGGACATCGCGGAGACGCTCGGGCGCGTGGACGTACGTCCTGGTGGGCGTGATGGCCTTCCTGGAGACCGGCGCTTTCGTGGGACTGGTCGCGCCGGGCGAGACGGTCGTGATCGTCGGAGGCGTGATCGCCGGCCAGGGCGAGATCGAGCTCATCCCCCTGATCGGGCTGGTGTGGACCTGCGCGATCCTGGGCGACACCACGAGCTTCTTCATCGGCCGCAGGCTCGGGCGCGAGTTCCTGGAGAAGCACGGGGCGCGAGTCAAGATCACCCACGAGCGCCTGGAGCAGGTCGACGGCTACTTCGAGCGCCACGGCGGGAAGACGATCCTGATCGGGCGCTTCATCGGCCTGGTACGCGCGCTCGCTCCCTTCATAGCCGGCTCGTCGCGGATGGCGTTTCGGAACTTCATCCCCTACAGCGTCGTGGGCACCGGCCTCTGGTCCACCACCTTCTGCGTGCTGGGCTATGTCTTCTGGCGCTCCTTCGACCAGGTTGCGAACATCGCCGGGAAGGCCATCTTCGGGCTCGGGCTGACCGTCGCGGTGGTCGTGGCGATCGTGGTGGCCTACAAGCGGCGGGCTCGGCGATCGCGGCTTGGCTGACCGAGCACGAGCGTCACCCGCTGCTGCGGCCGCTCTTCGCCGTCGCCCGGCTGCTGCACCGGCGCGTGATCCGGCCACTCGCCCGCGCGTTCGCCCCCGAGGCGCGTTTCCTGGGCGAGCGCCTGACCCCCGGCGGCGGGCGTGGGGCTCGAGCTGACGACCACCCTGGCCGTGGGTGGCGTGGGGCTGTACGTGTTCGTGCTCTACACCGTCGTTCTCTCCGGTGACCTGGGGCCCACACCGCTCGACCGCGAGCTGCTCGACATGGCGGACCGTCTGCGGGCGGACGCAGCCGTCACAGCGGCCAAGATCGTGAGTGGATTCGGCTCCTTTCCCGCCTGCGCCGCGCTGGTGTTCGTTACCGCGGTGGTGGCCGTTCAACGCCGCCGAGCGGTCGATGCCATGCCCATCGTTCTGGGCTTCGCGCTCATCTACGTGGCCGTGCATCTGGCCAAGGCGGGAATCGACCGGCCGCGCCCCGCGAATCCGCTGATCGACACCGCACGGATCGTCCTTCCCCAGTGGCCACGCCGCGTACGCCACGGCCTGGCTGGCGGCCGCGGTCGTGATCGTGCGCCGGCTCGGCCTGGTCAGCGCCGCGCTGGTCACCGGCTCGATGATCTTCGTGGCCGCCATCGGCCTGTCGCGCATCTACCTGCGCGCGCACTACTGGTCGGATGTCGCCGCGGGCTGGGGCCTCGGCGTCGGGATCTTCGGCCTGCTGGCGGCAATCGCCATGCTCGTCTCGTACATCCGCCACAATGAAGACGAGCTCGAGCAGCGCCAAGAGGGACCGGCGGTGGCGGGCGCCAAGCCATGAACCTCGACTTCTCCACGACCGAAATAGCTATCGCGCTGGCCTCCGGCGTGGTCCTGTCGTGCTGGCGTGGCGTTGATCGCTGCGCCGGCCTGGCGCTGTTACGGCCGCGTGTGGGAGAAGCTCGCGGCAAGCTTCCTCACCGTGTTCATCCTGGGCACGCTGCTCGGGATCGGGGCCGCGGCCGGTCTGGCCGTGGTCTGGACCTACGACCAGTACGCGTAATGCCCGCACCCGAGGCCAAGTCGCGCGGCTCCCGGTCGGCCGCCGCCGAACCGCGTGCCTTCCTGGAGGCTCTCGACGAGGTCTCCGAGGCCGTCGAGTCCGGCTCCGGCCTGCCCGCGGTCACGCGGGCGGCGGGCCGAGCGCTCGAAGCCAGCGTGATCGTGGTGGACGGGGCGGGCAGCATCCTGGCGGTGGCCTGCCTGTCGACCGAGGACGAGCGGGCGCTGATGGCCGGCGAGACCGGCGCGGAGATCGTGGAGCTGCGCGTGGCGGAGCTGCCCGTGGGCCGGTTGCGTTACCGCCCGCGAGGGGATCTGCCGTCGCCGGCGCTGCTGCGGCTCGTGACCAACCTGATCGCCCTGGAGGTCGACAGAGCCAAGGCGCCGGAACGCGCGAACGAGGCCGCGGTGGGTCACTTCCTCGGCGACCTGCTCGCTCGCAAGGTGACCGACCGCGAGAACATCCTGGCCCGCGCGGGGGAGCTCGGCTGCGACCTCTCGGGCGGGGCCAACGCGTTCGTGGTCCGCGCCCGCCCTCAGCATCCGGAGGAGGGAGACTGGCGGGCGCGAGTACTCACCTCCGCCGAGCGCGGAGCGCGAGCCATCGAGCGCGCGTCTCTGGCCGCGCTGGTCGAGGCCGGCCGACTGCGGGCCGATCGCGAGCTCGTGATCATCGCCCCCGGCGCCGATGCCCAGGCGGGCAAGCGGGTGGCCACCGCCATGCTGCGCGAGCTCGAGGCCGCACTGCCCGGGTTCCTCGTGACCGTCGCGAGCAGCCGCCACGCCGGCGATCCCGCCGACCTGCACCGCGCGGGCTCCGAGGCGCTGCTGGCCGCGAACGTGGCCGAGGCCCGCGGGCTGGCCGAGCTGTCCTTCGAGCAGACCGGCGCCTATCGGCTGCTGTTGCCGGCCATGAGCGAGGATCCGACCGAGCTCGAGGGCTTCTACGACGAGACCGTGGCCCCGCTGGCCGCCTACGACGACCAGTACGAGACCGAGCTGGTGCGCACGCTCGAGACCTTTCTCGACGCCGACGGCAACGTCGCGCGGACGGCGGAACGGCTGTTCACGCATCGCCACACGATCCGTTACCGCCTCGAGCGCGTGAAGGAGCTGACGTCGCTCGACGTGGGCTCCACCGACGGCCGCGAACGCCTCTCGCTGGGGCTGAAGGCGATGCGGGTGCTCGGCATCGTGCCCCCCGGCGGGCCGGCACACGAGAAGGGCACGGAGGCCGGGCGGGTGCCGCGCGGCCGCCACGATCGCTGAGCCTGGATCCGCCAGTGCTCACGCTGCGATCCGCGGTCACGGACGAGCTGTCGGACCTCGAGCTGACCGAGCTGCGCATGCTGCTGTACCTGGCCTTCGACGGCGGCTTCGACAGCCACGACTGGGATCACAGCCTGGGCGGCCGGCACTTCCTGGGGATACGCGACGACACGATCGTGGCGCACGCGGCGCTGGTGGGGCGTGAGCTCCATATCGAAGAGCGGGCCGTGCGGGCGGGCTACGTCGAGGGGGTCGGGGTGGCCGAGGACCAGCGGCGCAACGGATACGGCCACGCCGTGATGTCGCAGCTCGGCGAGTTCCTCGTCTCCCGCTACGAGCTCGGCGCCCTCTCGGCCGCCGAGCACAACCAGAGCTTCTACCGGGGGCTCGGCTGGGAGCGCTGGCGCGGGCCCACCGCGGTCATCGCCGACGGAGTCCGCCGGCCGACCCCCGAGGAGGACGGCGGGGTGATGATCCTGAAGACGCCGAGCACGGGGCCATTCGATCCCGAGGCCACACTCGCCTGCGACTGGCGGGCGGGCGACGTGTGGTGACTGAGCATGTGGTGGCGGTAGTGGTCAGGACCGCCTCGCCGCGCGCTCCTGCTCCCGCTCGTAGGCCCGGATCCACTTGCGGACCGCGTTGTCGGACACGCCGTAGCGACGGCCGGTGGCGGCGAAGCCCATCGCGCCGACCTCGCGGAGGAGTTGGGCGCAAGGGTGGGCGGTCGACCTTGCGGGCTCGCGGGCTGCGACTGACCTGCGGCGCCCCCGATACCCGCACTCGCGCGAGCAGTAGCGCTGGTCTCGCCTCTTGGGCACGAACAGGTTTCGGCAGCGTTGGCACTCCTGCTCGGCGCGAACGATGCGTCTTGCCCTGGCGCAGTGCGTGTTGAGGGTCGCGGCGCAGTTCGGACAGAGGATGCGCAGGTTCTCCAGGCGGTTGTCGGTGGAGATGCCGTTGGCGTGATCCAAGATCATCGCCATCTTGGTGTCTCGCCAATGATCGCCCTGCCCGCAGAACTCGCAGACCGGCTCCTTGAGCCCGGCTTTGTAGAGCCGTTCCTTCAGGTGGCCTCGTGAGAAGGTCGGAGCCCTCAACGAGGATCGCCTCGAGCGGCCGAGCAGCGTTCCGGGCGCCCTGCTCGCGCCGTCGCGTACGGGTCGAAGTGGTCAGTCGGAGATCCCCCAAAGCGTCGCGTACTCGGCGAAGAACGAGATGCGCTCCGCCACCGTGGCACATCCCGAGACGCCGCAGGGCCTCTGCCCAGCTTCTCGAGAGAGCTATCGCCGCTCGTGCCTCGGCCGCGGAGTACCTGGGACCCGACACGAACTTATGTTCGCAATCGCCCTCGGACGGTTTGACGTTGGGGAGAGAGGACTTGAACCCCTTCCTGCTCAGCCAAAGTGAGCCGTGCTGCCGATTACACCACTCCCCAGCTACACGACGAGGATAGGCATTCGGCGACCATCGATATACCCTCGCGACCCATGCTCGACCACCTCGGACTCGACGTAAGCGACTACGACGTAAGCAAGGTCTTCTACCAGCGTGCCCTCGCGCCGCTCGGCATCGAGCTGCTGATGGAGCCGGTGCCCGGCGTCGGCGGTTTCGGCGAGGATCAGAAGCCGTACTTCTGGATCGGGAAGCGCGGCCGGCCGCCCCAGTCCGGCGTGCACGTGGCCTTCGAGACCTCTTCGCGCGAGCTCGTGGACGCCTTCCACGCCGCCGCGCTCGAGGCAGGGGCGACCGACAACGGCGGGCCGGGCAAGCGCGAGATCTACCATCCGAACTACTACGGCGCGTTCGTGCTGGATCCCGACGGCAACAACGTCGAGGCCGTCTGCCACCTGCCGGCCTGACCGGCCGCGGCGCGCGTTCGCCGCTACGCTGGCGCACACATGCCCGACGCGTTCACGGTTCTGATCATGGCCGCCGGCAAGGGCACGCGCATGCGCTCCGAGACCCCCAAGGTGCTCCACCGGGTCTGCGGGAAGCCGATGGTCGAATGGGTGATCGACACCGCGCGCGAGGCCGGGGCCGGGCGAGTGGTCTGCGTGGTGCGACCGGGCGACGGGGTCGCGGAGGGCCTACCGGACTCGGTAGAGGTGGCCGAGCAGCGCGAGGGCGAGGGCACCGGCGCGGCCGTGCTCGCGGCGCGCGAGGTGGTCGACGACGGGCCCGTTGTCGTTCTCTCCGGCGATCAGCCGCTCATCACCCCCGAGGCGCTCGGCGGGCTTGTCGCCGCCCACACCGACCAGGGCGCCGCCGCCACCCTGCTCACCACCGACGAGCTCGACCCCGCGGGTTATGGGCGCATCGTCCGCGACGGCGAGGGCAACTTCGAGCGGATCGTGGAGACGAAGTACACCGAGGGCGTGCCTCCCGAGCAGCTCGCGATCCGGGAGGTCAACCTCGGCACCTACGTGTTCGAGGCCCCCAACCTCTTCGTGGCCCTCGACGAGGTGGGCACCGAGTCCGGCGAGCGCTATCTCACCGGTGTGTTCCCGCTGTTCCAGGCCGAGGGCCGACCCGTGGTCACCCACCTGACTCACGACGCCACCATCGCCCTCGGCGTGAACGACCGCGCCGATCTCCTGACCGCAGAGGAGCTGGCCCAGCGCCGCATCATCGAGTCCCACGCTCGCGCGGGCGTGACCTTTCTCGGCCCGGCGAGCACACGGGTGGAGGCGCACGTGACCATCGGGGCCGACAGCACCATCGCGCCGGGCGCAGGCCTGCTCGGGATCACGAACGTCGGCGAGCGCTGCGAGATCGGCCCGCACTCGACCCTCGTCGATTGTGAGGTCGAGGCGGGGGCGAGAATCCTCCACTCGTACGCGGTCGAGGCCCGCATCGGCGAGGGTGCGACGGTCGGTCCCTTCGCCTACCTGCGCCCGGGGACGGTGTTGCGAGCCGGGGCGAAGGTCGGCACTTTCGTGGAGGTCAAGAACTCCGACATCGGAGCGGGGGCCAAGGTGCCGCACCTGTCCTACATCGGCGACGCCGACGTCGGCGAGGACTCCAATCTGGGGGCGAGCACGATCACCGCCAACTACGACGGCCGGCGCAAGCACCGGACCAAGATCGGAAAGAGCGCGAAGACCAGCGTCCACACCTCACTGGTCGCGCCCGTTGACGTCGGGGATCGTGCCTACACTGGTGCCGGGTCGGTGATAGACGAGGATGTTCCGGACGGAGCACTCGGGATCGCCCGCCCACGGCAGACCAACGTGGAGGGCTACGCGGACCGCGTGGAGAAAGATTCGCAATGAGCACGGCGTCCCTCGATACGGCACCGGAGACGGTGACCAACTCGGGCCTTCTGGTGGGCTACGAGAAGCGGATGATGCTTACCGCCGGGCGCGCGAGCCGCGAGCTGGGCGGGAAGATCTCTGAACGTCTCGGCGTCGAGCTGACGGATGCCGGCCTCAAGACCTTTGCCGACGGTGAGGTCTACTGCCGCTACGCCGACTCGATTCGCGGCGCCGACCTCTTCATCGTCCAGTCCACCTGCGGCTCCGACCACGAGGGCCTCACGGTCAACGACGCGCTCTGGGAACTGCTGCTGATGGTCCACGCCGCCAAGCATGCGTCGGC
The DNA here is from genome assembly GCA_963728155.1 of uncultured Thermoleophilaceae bacterium. GTDB lineage: Bacteria > Actinomycetota > Thermoleophilia > Solirubrobacterales > Thermoleophilaceae > JACVRW01. Next base: position 553,728 of record CAVSJF010000007.1, read on the forward strand.
CCACCGGATCATCGCCGTGACCCCCTGGTACGGCTACTCGCGCCAGGACAAGAAGTCGGCCCCGCGCGAACCGATCTCCGCACGCCTGGTGGCCGACATGCTCGAGGTGGCCGGTATCGACCGCCTGGTGACGATGGACCTCCACGCCGGGCAGGTGCAGGGGTTCTTCTCCAAGCCGGTGGACCACATGACCGCCATGCCCATCCTCACCCAGTTCGTCCAGGACCGCCTCGGCGACCGCGAGCTCGTGATCATCGCCCCCGACGCCGGCCGGGTGAAGCTGGTGCAGAAGTTCGCCCAGAAGGTGGGCGCCCCCTACGCGCTCATGGAGAAGGAGCGCCCCGCCCACCAGGTGGCCGAGATCGGCTACGTGATCGGCGACGTGAAGGACAAGACGGCCGTGATCGTCGACGACATCATCGCCACCGGCGGCACGCTCAACGCCGCGGCCCAGACCGTGCTCGACGAGGGGGCCAACGAGGTCTACGCGGTGGCCACGCACGGGCTCTTCTCGGGCAACGCCTTCGAGATCCTCGATGGCGGGCCGCTTCGCGGCGTGGTGGTCACCGACACGATTCCCGCTGCGCGCGAATCCCCCGGCGCTGATCACCCAGCTCACCTGCGCCGACGTGCTCGAGGACTCGATCCGCCGCATCTTCACCGACGACTCGGTCTCCGAGATCTTCGCCGGCGAGAACCAGCTGTTCTGAGGATCGCCGCTCTGCGGGCAGGCAGCGCGCCTGCCCTAGTCTCGTAGCCCCGCGGCTTCGAGGGCCTCGGACCATTCGCCGAAGTACTCGATTCGCACCATCCGTCCAGCGCGGAAGGTGGCGACCTGGTGGTACATCTCCCCCTCGATCTCCGCCCCGTTCTTGCCTCGCCCGTAGTAGCGGAGCCGGGTGGCCACGCGGTCACCGGCGTCGACGTGCTCCTGCGGTTCCAACCTCAACTCGTCAAACGTTTCGTCAAGCCCCTCCCAGAAGCGCTTGATCTCGTCCGGACCTCGGCATGAATCCGAGCTCTGGCGTGGGGGGAGCACCCACTCGACCTCCGGATGGAAGGACTCAACGGCCGCGTCGAAGTCGCGCCGGTTGTAGGCCGCTATGAAGTGTCGGGCTTTGTCGACGTTCTCCTGCGACATTCGCCCGCCGAGTATCCCGCTATCGCTAGGTCGTCCGAAGCGGTAACCGTTGCGAAGGTGGCAACAGGCCCATCAATCGGTCCAGGCGTCTTCGACCGGCTCGCCGTCTCCCGGGAGGTGAGGACCGAAGGCGAGGAACTCCAAGCCCTCTGGCCCGGCCTCGAAGGCGCGCGCCGTCGTTGGCGCTACGCGAATGGCGTCCTGCGGACCGACGTCGAAGACCTGGTCGTCGAGCTTGATCCGGCCGCTCCCGCCGAGAACGACGTAGATCTCCTCGGCTTCGGTGTGGCGATGTGTGAACGGGCTGCGCTTGCCCGGGAGCAAGCGAAAGTGCGTGACACCAGTGCGCTCAGCCCGGAGCGACGCGCCGGCGACGCGTGCTTCCCAGCGGTCGCCGAAGCCGTTTTCCGGGGCCGCGTCGTCGACCGCGGCCAAGCTGACGATCGTGAACGCTTGAGACAAATGGACCCTCGGGAGTTATAGGAAGGAAACGATGCGGCCGACGGCGCCGACTACCCCTGGACCAACGACTCAATCGGCCGTGGCGTCGTATTGGGGTCGGCGTGACGATGGACCTCGCGGGCGCCGCCCCCCTTCACCCGGGATCGCTCGATCTCGAGGGTAGCGATGGCCTAAACGCCACAACGCTAACCGAGAAACAGACCCACAAGCAAGGCCGCGGCACCGGGGAGATCAGGGGGCGGGAGCCCTTGACCCGTGTTGCGGGGGGTGGGAGGGTTGGAAATCCAAGTCGAACTGGGGGTGCGCAATGCCCAAGTTTCTGTTCGAGGCCTCGTACACGCTGGACGGCGTCAAGGGCGTCCAAAGTGCGGGTGGGACCAGCAGGCGCGATGCGGTGGCTCAGGTCGCGGAAAGCGTAGGGGGACAACTGGAGAGCTTCTACTTTGCCTTCGGCGACCGCGACGCGTACGTGATCGTCGACCTTCCCGACCACGAGAGCGCGGCGGCCGTCGCGCTCACCGTCAACGCGGCTGGAGGAGCGACGGTGAGGACCGTGGTACTGCTGACGCCGGATGAGGTGGACGCCGCCGCTAAGCGCTCGGTCGACTACAGCCCGCCCGGAACCTGACGCGAGCCAACCGAGCGAGGGCGGCGCTTACCAGCCACCGACCTAACGAACCTCCTTCGGCTATGGCATGGAGGGAGTACCATCCCTTCAGCTGGCCCTGTGGCCGGCGATTTCCGGCCGAAGAAGCGGTAACACGCCGACTCGCGCTGTTCAGCGTGCCGAGGCAACCCACTATCGAGGCGAACGGGATCGCGATGAGACTGCAGGGCCAGTTCTAACGAAACGCCCGGGCAGCAGAACGCTGTTCGCCCGCTGCCCGGCCGCTCGTTGTTCGCCAGGTGAGCCCTAGCGCTGGTCTCGGTCGCGGTCGCCCGCATCTTCGGTGTACGGGTCCTGGCTGCCTGACTTGGCCAGCCCGCGGCTGACCATGTAGGCGCCCGTCACGATCGCGACGTAGAGCCAGGCCTGGCGGGCGATGAACTCGTCAGTCCCACCGCTGTCGCCTCCCTTGATCAACATTGCGCTGACCAGGATCGCGACCACTACAGCCACGAAGGCCCAGAACTCGCTGGTCTTGATCGACTGCTTTGTCTCCGTGGCAAGGCGGCTAGCCGTCCTGCCGAGCCCGTTGCCTCGAACTCCCGTTCGAGCACCGGACGTTGTTGCTGCATCGTGAGTGGCCATGGTGGCGACTCCTTCTGGGTGGGGGATATGGAGACCCGTGTCTCTCGCCACGCCTGGACGTGGCGGCTCAGAGGTCATGTGAAGTGAGGCCGCGGCGTTCGCCGACAAGCACCCGTTGCGGCCCCTCATGCCAATTGCCCGAGCCCGTTTGCCGCAAACCTCTTCGAAATTCGACGGGCATAAACTTGCCGAATGGCCAATGACGAGAAGGTGGAGAAAGAGGTGCAGCGCCTGACGCAGCCTGACTGGTTGGAAGATGTCGATAGCGGCAGGAGCGACCGCCGCCAGAGCGTCCAGGCGAAGATCTCCAACGCGATGGTCGGGCTCAAGAAGGAGTTCTATGGCAAGGGCCCGACCAAAGCGAAGACCTTTCTGAACGACAACTACGTCTTCTGCGTCATGGAAGGGGGGCTCACTCGCAACGAGCAGACGCTGGTCGACCGTGGGCACAAGGATCTCGTTCGCAACTACCGGCTGCGCTTCCAGGAGGCGATGGAGGACCCAACGGTGGAGGCGGTTCAGCGCATCACCGGGCGCGCGGTGATCGGCTATCACAGTCAGATCGTCTTCGACCATGCGCGTGCGTTCGAGATCTTCGTCCTCGACCGCCCCGCGGACGACGGGGACTAGCAAGCCGGTGTACGAGTTCCTGCTGGCGGTCCACGTGCTCTGCGCCGTTATCTGGGTAGGCGGCGCCGTGATGATGCACGTGTTCGGCCGGCTGGCCACCAAGGAAGGGCCCGAGCAGCAGCTCATCTTCACCCAGCACTCGATTCGCCTGGGCAACCTCATCTTCGCGCCGCTGTCCGTGATCCTGCTCGTGGCCGGCATTCTGCTCGTGAACGAGGTCGGCTACTCCTACGGCGACCCCTGGATCGGCATCGGCTTCCTCGGCTTCCTGGTCTCTTTCCTGCTCGGAGTGGGCTACTACCCCCGGGCGGGGAAGCAGTACGGCGTGATCGTTGCCGGCGACGGTCCCGGCTCGACGGCCGCGCAGGCGATCTACCGGCGCACCGCGACGGTCAACATGGTCGAGCTGACCGTCCTCCTACTGGTGATCGTCGCCATGACGACCAAGGTCGGCAGCTAGATCGCCCGCGCGCCGAACTTGCGCTCGCGCCGCTCGCCGCGCGACTCGAAGTAGTCCCACTCGAGCTTGCCGAGCTCCGTCGCGGGCGGCTCCGCGAACCACCATTCGCGCCCGATCCGGTACCAGTTGCGCGTGGCCTCGAGCTGGCCGAGCACCGCCATCACGCCCGACTCCATGCGCCGCCCCATCAGCTCGTTGGCCGGCAGGTTCTCGCGGCGCATGACGCGGTAGAACTCCGAGCGCGGATCGGACACGGCGCTGATCGCGTCCATCACCCGGCGCGAGTCGACGGTCACCTCGCGATCCTCCATGTACCAGCCGCCGACCACCTTCACGTGCTCCATCAAGAGCTCGGCGTCGACCTTCTTCGGGTTGTTGAGGAAGCCCAGGTCGTGGAGGGCCACGCGCAGCTCCTCGGGGTCGTCGTCGAACACCGCTTCGAGGGCGGTGATCTCCAGCTCGATCTGATCGCGATCGAGGTGCTTGGTCATCCCGAAGTCGAGGAAGGCGACCCTGCCGTCGGGCATGAGGATGTAGTTGCCGGGGTGGGCGTCCGCGTTGAAGTGCTGCAGGTGGAAGATCGAGCCGAAGCAGAAGCGGAAGACGATCTCGCCGAAGCGGTCGCGCTCGGCCTGGGGTAGGGCGCGGACCTCCTCGAAGCCCACGCCGTCGACCCATTCGCTCACCAGCACCCGGCCGGTGGAGAGGCGGGTCACGACCTCGGGCACGTGGATGAAGGGATGGCCGCGGTACCCGCGCGCGAACGAGCGCTGCTTCTGGGCCTCGAGCTCGTAGTCGAGCTCCTCCAGCACCCGTTCCTTGAGCTCCGCGGCGGCGGCGCTCGCGTCGAGGCCGGGCGCCAGCGCCTTGGCCATGCGCATGATCATCCCGGCGTTCTGCATGTCGGCGGCGATCGCCGCCGCCACCCCCGGGTACTGGATCTTGACCGCCACCGGCCGCCCGTCGGGCAGCACCGCGCGGTGGACCTGCCCGATGGAGGCGGCCGCCGCGGCCTCGGTGTCGAAGCTCTCGAACAGCTCCTCGACCGGTTCCTCCCACTCCTCGTCGAGGACCTTCTTCACCTTCGCCCACGGCATCTTCGGCGCCTGGGTGCGCAGCTGGGCCAGTTGCTCCTGGTAGAGCTCGCGGTACTCGGGGGGCAGGAACTCGGTGTCGATGAACGAGGCGAGCTGGGCGATCTTCATCGCGGCGCCCTTCATGCGGCCCAGCGTCTGGACCATGCGCTCGGCCGCCTCGAGGTGGCGGCGCTCGAGCGCGTCGGCCGCTCCGTCCTTCGAACGGGCGATGTTGGCCGCGCGCGTGCCCGCATATCGTGCGCCCTGGGTGCCCACCACCGACCCCACCTGGGCGGTGCGCTTGATGCGTCCGGTGGGTATCGAGCTGTCGTCGCGCTGGGCCACCTAACCCAGAATAAGCGCAGATGGCCGCCGTGCGCGAAGGGCCGGGCTGGCCCGGACCGAGCGACTCCATCGCTACACTGGCCCGCCGTATGGCAGACGGCGACCGACCCACCATTTCCGCTCAAGAGCGCCCCGAGCGGGGCACGCGAGCGACCAAGCGGATGCGCCGCGAGGGCCTCGTGCCCGGCATCGTCTACGGGGGCTCGGATGGCGCCTGTGTGACGTTCAAGGTGCCCGCGCGTGACCTGCGCCAGGTGTTGGTCGAGGGCTCGGCGCTGATCGACCTCGAGGTCGGCGGCACCACGCGGCCCGTGATCGTCAAGGACCAGCAGCTGCACCCGGTGCGCGAGGAGGTCATGCACATCGACCTCCTCGAGGTCCGCCTCGACGAGAAGATCCAGACCACCGTGGCCGTGCACGTCGAGGGCGCCGAGGAGGCGCCGGGCGTGAAGGAGGGCGGTGTGCTCGAGCAGGTGGCCCACCAGCTCAACATCGAGGCGCTTCCCACTGCGATCCCCGACGCCATCGTGGTCGACGCGAGCTCGCTCGAGATTGCCGCCACCATGCATCTCTCCGAGCTCGTTGCGCCCGAGGGCGTCGAGTTCCTCGATGACCTCGAGGACACGATCATCGCCACGGTCGTCGTCCCCACCGAGGTCGAGGAGCCCGAGGAGATAGAGGAAGAGACCGTGCTGATCGGCGAGGACGGCGAGCCCATCGAGGTCGAGGCGCCCGAGGGCGAGGAGCCCGACGCGGCGGCCGAGGAATCCGAGGGCGACGAGGAGTGAGCCTCTTCCGTCGCGGAAGCGGCGGGGGCAGGCTGGACTGGCTCATTGTCGGCCTGGGCAACCCGGGCGATCGCTACGCGCGCACCCGCCACAACGTGGGTTTCGAGGTCGCCGCCCTGGCTGCCGAGCGCTGGGGCCTGTCAAGGGCCAAGAAGAAGTACTCGAGCCTGCTCAGCGAAGGGCGTGCGGGCCCCGGCGGCCCGCGGGTGGCGGTGCTGCTGCCCCAGACCTACATGAACGACTCGGGGTCCGCCGTCAGCCCGGCCCGCGGGGCGCTGGGAGTCGACCTGGACCACGTGGTGGCCGTGCACGACGAGATCGACCTGCCCTTCGGGCGTATCGAGGTCCGTCTGGGCGGCGGCCTGGCCGGGCACAACGGGCTCAAGTCGCTCAAGGCCGGGCTGGGCAGCGCCGATTTCCGGCGCGTGAGGGTGGGGGTGGGGCGACCCGACTCAACCGATCCCGAAATCGTGTCGGCGCACGTGCTCGGCCGCTTCAGCGAGCCCAAGGATGACGTTCGAAGGCTGATCGAGGATGCGGCCGACGAGCTCGAGCGCCTGGTCAGTCCCAGTAGCTCGTCTGCAGCCGGGCTCCAGCCCGGGTGAGCGCGATGTGGATCCATGCAGTGCGCCGGTCGCCCTCGGCGATGTTGCGAAGGCCCTCGCGCCAGCGCGAGGAGGTCCATACGCGGCCGTTCCAGGCGACCTCCTGGACGCCCATGCGGCGCGCGCGGGAATAGCGGGTGCCGCTCGGGTCGTCGGCGAGTATCCAGGCCACGATGGCGTCGCCGATGGCCAGGTCGCGCGCCGAGCCGGCGTTGAGCGCCCAGTCGAGCGCGCGGCCCTCGCCGTGCACGTCGACCACGCCGGGCGAGCTCTGGACGCAGCTGTAGCCGAGGCGGACCGAGCCGGTCTGCCAGCGCGCGGAGATGAGGTCGGCGAGCCGGAACATCCCGGGTAGCCCCCCGCCGGTGCAGGAGCCCGGAAAGCTGCCGGGGCGGTCGAACACGAAGTCCTCGATCGAGCTGGACGAGGGGGTCTCACCGGATCCCGCGCTCGCGCTGCGGCGGCACAGGGTCATCGCGACCCGCGGGCACACCCGCATCGATGAGATCCCTTCGGGCAGGCCCATGCTGCGGTCGGCGCGGCGCCCGCAGCGCAGCCGGGTGGCTCCGCCGCCGTAGTTGGGGTCGGTGAAGAAGCGAACGCAGTGGTTTACCGCGACCACGGCCGAGGCCCGGTTGTCGTCGACGTCGTAGTCGTCGCCGTCGCGGTGGCGAAAGCGCCGGAAATCGGGCCGGTCGCCGTCGCCGGCGAAGCCCACCTCGATCCAGGCGCCCTTGCAGTGCGGCTCCTTCCAGAGCTGCACGCGAACGTTGGCTTTGCGCACGCCGTCCGCGCACTCGGCGGCCTGGGCCGAGACGGGCGCTGCGAGAGCCAGCAGCAGGCCGGCGACGGCGAGTATGGGCAGGGTTCGCTTGAGGGTCATCCAGAGCCATCCTTGGCTTCTACGGAGCGGGGCTGTGACCTTCATAACCCAGAAATCCGGATCTGGCCAATCGGTGCATGCGGATTTGCGCCGCCTAGACTGGACTGCATGCCGCGCAGGTGTGCCTGGGCGGTCGCTGCGCATGCTCAGAGCACTTCTCAAATATGCCCGCGAGGACCAGTCGGTCAACGCGCTCTCGGTCGCCGCCCGCGCCGAGCCGCAGCGCGCTTTCGTGTCGGCGAGCCTGCGCCCCTACCTGCTGGCCGGGCCTGCTCGACTCGGAACCCGAGCGCCCCGCGCTGGTGGTGGCCGGAGACGATCGCGCCGCGCGCGACCTGGCCGCCGACCTGCGCGCCTATCTCGCCCCCCGTCAGGTGCGCTTCTACCCCGCGCGCGGCATGCGCTACGAGTCCCACCTGGCGCCGCCGCCCCACCTGGTCGGCCTGCGCATCGCCGCGCTGGATGCCCTGCTCTCGGAAGAGCCCGCCGTGGTGGTGGCCAGCGCGGCCGCCCTGGCCGAGAAGCTTCCCGACCCCGAGCTGCGCCCCCACGGCTTCGTGATCGAGAAGGGCGAGCTGCTCGACCTCGACGAGGTCGCCGCGCAGTTGGTGGCCTGCGGGTACGAGCGCCTCGATCAGGTCGAGGAGCGCGGCCAGTTCGCCATCCGCGGGGACATCCTCGACGTCTACCCGGCCACCGAGGAGCGGGCGGTGCGCTGCGAGCTCTTCGACATCGAGGTCGAGCGGCTCACCTGGTTCTCGACCTTCACCCAGCGCTCGCTGGAGGAGGCCGAGCGCGTGGAGATCGCCCCGGCGGCCGAGCTCGGCCCCGAGCACCGTGAGCTGGCGGAGATCGCCGCCTCGAGCGCCGAGGGCGAGCGTCCCGACGTGGCCGACGTGCTGCCCGTCGACCGCTTCTGCGAGCTGCTTTCGCTCGTGCCCGGCAGCGCGCTGGTGGCCGTGGCCGCCGAGGAGGAGCTCGAGCCCGCGCTCAAGGACCTCTGGGAGGACGTGACCACCAGTTTCCACGACACCGACGCGCACCACCTTTACGTGCCTCCCGAGCGCCTGCGCGAGACCCTCGAAGCGCGTGCGTCGCTGCGGCTGTCGAGCATCTCCCAGGACCAGGCTCACGAGTTCCGCGCCCAGAGCGCCGACACCGCGGCGCGCTCCCTGCGCGACGCCGAGCCCGAGCTCGAGAAGCTCGTGCGCTCGGGCTACCGCACCGTGGTGGCCTGGGGGCGCCGCGGCGAGGCCGAGCGCGCCCAGCTCAACATGGACCGGGTCCAGGCCGGCTTCCTGGACGGCAAGCCGGCCCCTGTCGAGCCGGGCGTGATGTTCGCGCACGCTGCCCTTCGCGAGGGCTTCCTCGCCCCGCAGCTCAAGCTCGCGATCGTGCCCGAGCACCGTCTGTTGCGCCGTCGCCAGGCCCGGCGCCCCGAGGGGCCGAGCCGCGGGGCGATCGCCTCCTTCACCGACCTGCGCGCGGGATCGCCGGTGGTGCACGAGGACCACGGCATCGCGCTCTTCGCCGGCTTCGAGACCAAGACCGTCGGCGGCGTCACGCGCGACTACCTCGAGCTCGAGTACAAGGACGGCGACCGGGTGTTCGTGCCCAGCGACCAGCTGCACAAGATCAGCCGCTACGTGGGCGCCGACGCCGGCGACCCGCCGCTGTCGAAGCTGGGCGGCAAGCAGTGGGAGCAGCAGAAGCTGCGCGCCCGCCGCGCCGCCGAGGCGCTGGCCGGCGAGCTGATCAACCTCTACGCCGAGCGCCGCCGGCGCGCCGGCCACGCCTTCCCGCGCGACTCGGAGTGGCAGCTCGAGTTCGAGGGCCGCTTCCCCTACCGCGAGACGCCCGATCAGCTCGACGCGATCGAGGCCGTGCGCGCCGACATGGAGGAGGCGCGCCCGATGGACCGGCTCATCTGCGGCGACGTGGGGTACGGCAAGACCGAGGTGGCCCTGCGCGCCGCCTTCAAGGCGGCCGAGGACGGCAAGCAGGTGATGTTCCTCGTTCCCACGACGGTGCTGGCCCAGCAGCACTACGGCACCTTCACCGAGCGCCTGCGCGACTATCCCTTCGAGATCGAGATGGTCTCCCGCTTTCGCTCGCCCAAGCAGACACGCGAGGCGGTGCAGGCGTTTGCGGAGGGACGGGTGGACATCCTGATCGGCACCCACCGTCTGCTCTCGCGCGACGTGCGGCCCAAGGACCTCGGCCTGCTCATCGTGGACGAGGAACAGCGCTTCGGGGTCAAGCAGAAGGAGCTGCTGCGCCAGCTCAAGCTCAGGGTCGACGTGCTGAGCCTGTCGGCCACGCCGATTCCGCGCACGCTTCAGATGTCGCTCGCCGGGCTGCGCGACATCTCCGTTATCGAGACCCCGCCCGAGGGCCGGCGGCCGGTCAAGACCTACGTGGGCGACTACGACGAGGAGCTCGTGTCCGGCGCCATCAAGCGCGAGCTGGCGCGCGAGGGCCAGGCCTTCTTCCTCCACAACCGCGTGGACACCATCGACGAGACCGCCGAGCGCATCCGCGCGATGGTGCCCGAGGCGCGCGTGCTCGTGGCCCACGGCCAGATGGCCGAGGGCGCACTCGAGAAGACCATGCTCGCGTTCCTGCGCGGCGACGCCGACGTGCTCGTGTGCACGAGCATCGTCGAATCCGGCCTTGACATCCCCACGGCCAACACGTTGATCGTGGAGCGCGCCGACCACTTCGGCCTGGCCCAGCTCTACCAGATCCGCGGGCGCGTGGGACGCGCGCGCGATCGCGCCTATGCCTACCTGCTCTACCCCAGCCACGCGGCGCTGACCGAGGAGGCGAGCAAGCGCCTGGCCACGCTCTCGGACTACACCGAGCTCGGATCGGGTTTCAAGATCGCCATGCGCGATCTCGAGATCCGCGGAGCGGGCAACCTGCTCGGCGACGAGCAGTCCGGCCACGTTGCGGCCGTCGGCTTCGAGCTCTACGTATCGATGCTCGACGAGGCGGTGCGCCTGCTGGCCGGCGACGCCGCCGATGAGACCGCGGAGCCGGTGCGCATGGACCTGCCGGTCGACGCCTACGTCCCGGGCTCCTATGTGCCCTACGAAGCGGCCAAGATCGAGGTCCACCGGCGCGTGGCGGGCGCGCGCGAGGTGGCCCAGCTGATCATGCTGCGCGAGGAGCTCGAGGACCGCTTCGGTCCCGTGCCCGCCGAGCTCGACAACCTCATTCGCCTGCAGGACGCCCGCATCAAGCTCGGCCGCGCGGGAGCCAAATCCGTCGACTTCCGCCAGGGAAGGATGTCCGTGACGCCGATCGAGCTCGACTCCACCGGCGCCAAGGCGCTGCGCAAGAAGATCCCCGAGGCGGTCTACGAATCGGGGCGCAGCACGGTCCGGGTGCGCCTGCCCGAGGACACCGCCGAGCGCTTCCGGGCGGTGGTCACCGCCGCGGAGGCGATCCTCGAGGTGGCCACCGAGCCAAGCCCGCTCTAGTACCAAATACGTCCGCTACCCTTCGCAACCGCTCCGGCCTGAGCTTCTCTGCCACCGGGGTCGCTTAGCTGCGCTTTACGTCCCCGAAGTAGACATGGCCTGGATGACACACGCTTCGATCAAGTCCCTGCTCGCCCTCGCACTGCTGGGCCTCACCGTGCTGGTGGCGGCCGGCTGCGGCAACGACGTCCCAACGGGCGCGGTCGCCAAGGTGGGCGATTCGGAGATCACTCAGGACGAGTTCGACAAGTGGCTGAAGACCGCGGTGATGGGCCAGGCCCAGGGCGCTGCGGCCGCTGTGCCGGATCCGCCCGACTACACCAAGTGCGTGGCGGCCAAGAAGAAGACCCCGGCTCCCGAGGGACAGAGCAAGCCCACCGAATCCGCGCTCAAGAAGCAGTGCAAGGCGGAGTACAACCAGCTCAAGACCGAGGTCATGCAGTTCCTGATCCAGGCCGAGTGGGTTCAGCAGGAGGCCGACCAGCAGAACATCAGCGTCTCCGAGAAGGCGGTCGCCAAGTCCTTCGAGGACCAGAAGAAGCAGGCCTTCCCCACCGACAAGGCCTACAAGCAGTTCCTCGAGACCTCAGGCATGTCCGAGGACGACATCCTCTTCCGCGTCGAGCTCGACCAGCTGCAGCAGAAGCTCACGAAGAAGGTCACCGAGGGCTCGCAGAAGGTCACCGACGCGGAGATCCAGGAGTACTACGACAAGAACAAGAATCGCTTTGCTCAGCCCGAGCGCCGCGACCTGCGAGTGGTGTTGACCAAGAACGAGGCCAAGGCCAACCAGGCCAAGCAGGCGCTCGAGGACGGCGACTCCTGGAGCCAGGTGGTGAAGCAGTACTCGATCGACGAGGCCTCCAAGGCGCAGGCGGGCCGCCTACCGGCTGTGGCCAAGGGCCAGCAGGAGAAGGCCCTCGACGACGCGTCGTTCTCCGCCGAGAAGGGCAGCATCGAGGGTCCGGTGAAGACGCAGTTCGGCTGGTACGTCTTCGAGGTCGAGAAGGTCACGCCCGAGTCTCAGCAGTCGCTCGAGCAGTCCAAGGACACGATCAGGAACCTGCTGCGCCAGGAGGGCCAGCAGAAAGCGCTCGACAAGTTCATCAAGGACTTCCGCGAGGAGTACAAGGAGCAGACCGACTGCGCCGAGGACTTCCGCATCCCCGAGTGCAAGAACGGCCCGAAGGAGAGTCGCACCCAGGACCCCACGGGCGCGGGCGCCCAGCCTCAGCAGCCGCCTCAGGAAGCGCCCACCCCCGAGAACCCGCAGCCCTAGCCGCGCCGGTGGACGATCATCTCGCAGCTGCGCTCGCGCGGCTGGACGAGATCACCCGCCGCCTGCGCGTGGAGTGCCCGTGGGACCGTGAGCAGGACGAGCGCTCGATCGTTCCCCACACCGTCGAGGAGGCCTACGAGCTGGCCGACGCGGCCTACTCGGGCGACGACGCCAAGCTGCTTGACGAGCTGGGCGACGTGCTGTTCCAGGTCTTCTTCCTCTCGCTGCTGCTCGAGGAGCGCGGCGCCGGTGGCCTGGCCGAGGTGGCCGAGGCGTGCCGGGAGAAGCTGATCCGCCGCCACCCGCACGTTTTCGGTGATCGTGCCGCGGAGACGGCCGGGGACGTGGTGCGCAACTGGGACCAGATCAAGCGCGACGTGGAGAGCGGCGGCGAGGTGTTCGGGTCGATCCCCGCCACCCTCCCCTCGACGCTCTACGCCAAGAAGATCCTGCGCCGCGCTCGAAGCGCAGGACACGAATGGGCCGGTCCGGGGGATGATCCGGGCGAGCGGCTGCTGGCCGCGGTGCGCGACGCCGCCGAGGCCGGCGTCGACCCCGAGCTGGCGCTGCGTCAGGCTGCTGATCGTTTCCGGAACGAGGTTGAGTCGAGTTGAGCGAGATCGAGAAGGTCCACGGGCGCCAGATCCTGGACAGCCGCGGCAATCCCACGGTCGAGGTGGACGTGGTGCTGAAGTCGGGCGCGGGGGGCCGCGCGGCGGTGCCCTCGGGCGCGTCGACCGGCGAGTTCGAGGCCGTGGAGCTGCGCGACGGCGGGGACGCCTGGGCCGGCAAGGGCGTGTCGCAGGCGGTGGGCCACGTGAACGGCGAGCTGGGCGAGGCGGTGCGGGGCATCGACGCCGCCGACCAGGCCGCGGTCGACCGCGCGATGATCGACGCCGACGGCACGCCCAACAAGGCGCGCCTGGGAGCGAACGCCATCCTCGGCGTATCGCTGGCGGGGGCGCAGGCGGCGGCCGCGGAGATGGGCCAGCCGCTGTGGCGCTACCTCGGCGGGGAGGCGGCGCACGTGCTGCCCGTGCCGATGATGAACGTGCTCAACGGCGGCGCCCACGCCGACAACAAGGTCGACTTCCAGGAGTTCATGGTGGTGCCGGTGGGGGCGCCGAGCTTCGCTGAGGCGCTGCGCACCGGCGCCGAGGTCTTCCACGCGCTCAAACGAACCCTTCACGAGCGCGGGCTGGCCACCGCGGTGGGGGACGAGGGTGGCTTCGCCCCCGACCTCGAATCCAACGAGGCGGCGCTGGAGGCCCTGGTCGAGGGCATCGAGGCCGCCGGCTACCGCCCGGGGGACGACGTCGCCATCGCGCTCGACCCAGCGACCAGCGAGATCTTCGAGGACGGTGCCTACGTGCTCGAGCACGAGGGGCGCTCGCTCGATTCGGCCGGAATGGCCGAGCTGTGGAGCGATGTCGCCTCGCGCTATCCCATCGTCTCGATCGAGGACGGGATGGACGAGGAGGACTGGGAGGGCTGGCGGGCGCTGACCGAAGCGCTCGGCGAGCGCGTCCAGTTGGTGGGCGACGACCTCTTCGTGACCAACACCGAGCGCCTGCGCCGTGGCATCGATTCCGGAGTGGGCAACTCGATCCTCGTCAAGGTCAATCAGATCGGCACGCTGACCGAGACCCTCGACGCGGTGCGAATGGCCAACGAGGCGGGCTACACCGCGGTGATGTCCCACCGATCGGGCGAGACTGAGGACACGGCGATCGCCGATCTAGCCGTGGCCACGGGCTGCGGGCAGATCAAGACCGGCGCGCCGTCGCGCTCGGACCGCACCGCGAAGTACAACCAGCTGCTGCGAATCGAGGAGGCGCTGGGCGCCGCCGCGACGTACCCGGGTCGCAGTGCGTTCCGGGCCTGAAGGCGGTTCGTGCCTGGCAGAAAATGCATCCATCGGATGCAAGATCCGCCACCGGCGCGTCCGCACCGGCGCTGCGCGAGGTGCCGCTTTGCCGCGCCCGGCGTTCTGAACGGCAGCAATAAAGGGTGGACGCGGCCGGGCTGTTGCAGCTGTCGCGTCGCTGTAACGCGGTTTGGGCCACATTGCCGGGTTTACCCCCGTATAGGGGGCAAACTCGGCAATGCTCTCGCCGGCCGTCGGTCCCTCTTTGCTGCTGTTTGGGCGGCTTGAGCCCAGGCCCGCCCTACTCGGGCAGGCCCTCGATCACGTAGGCCCGCTCGCCCTGGCGCACCATGCCGAGGCGGCGCGCCTCGCGCTCGAGTGCGCCCGGGTCGCGCAGGGCCTTCACGCGATCCTTCAGCCCGCGGTTCTCCTTCGTGAGCTCGTCGAGCTCCTGCTCCTGCGCGTTGGACGTGCGCGATTGCTCCCACCAGTGCTTGGCCGGGGAGATGTACAGCAGGAGGATCACGAAGAGCGTGCCCAGCAGGGCGAGTCTTCCCACCCGGTCCCAGCGGATGTTCGTGCGGCGGCGAGGAGCCATCAGGTTCCGGTTCGGCGGGTCGCCGCCTGCTCCTGCCGCTACCTTTGCCGCCCGTGCCCTATGCCCTGGAGAACGCGCTGTACCAATGGCGAGAAGGCGAGGCCCGCCTCGCGGCCACGCTCGAGCCCGCTCGCGCTGATCTCGAGCGGGCGGCCGGCTTCGTGGTCGAGGAGCTGCGCCGCCGGCTTGGCTCGAGCTTCGTGCTCGACGAGCTGGCCGACCTCTACGGCGAAACCACCGACTGGGCCACCGAGCTGGCCGACCGCCAGGGCGCGGGGACCGACTCCGCCGCGGTGGTGGACGCCGCCTTCGCCCGCTACGCGCGCGAGGCCTCGAACTACGCGGGCGGCGTGGCGCGCGAGCGCCACAGCAAGCCCTAGCGCAGCAAAGCGCTAGTCGTCGTCCTCTTCGTCGTCGCCGGCGCCCTCGCCCGCGCGGATGATCACTATCCGCTCCGGCTCGACGCTGACGGTCACCGAGCGGTGGCCGGCCCAATGCTCGGCGTAGACGGCATCGTCCTGGATCGCCGGGTCGAGCCAGAGGCCGTAGCCCTCGCTGCCGTGATCGAACGTTCCCTCGAGGTCCTTGGCCTTGGTGCGCCGCCGACCCCGCCCGCCACGGCGTCCACGACGGCGGCGCCTGGGCTTGTCATCGTCGGCCTCGGGCTGGCCGTCGGCCGCGGCGTCCTCCTCGTCCTCGCCTTCCTCCTCGCCCTCTTCATCCTGCTCGGCCTCGAGCGCCGCGGCCACGCGCGCGTCGTCCTCGGCGCGCAGGTCGAGCTCCTCGTCGCCTGAGGGGATCGAGACGCCCTCGTCGCCGTTGCCGCCCTCGTCCGGGACGAGCTCGTGCTCGCGCTTGAACGAGCGGATGTCACCCACCGATACCTCGAGCTGGTGGGCGATCCATGCGTCGGTGCGGCCCTGGCGCACCCAGGTCCGAATCTGGTTGAGCTGGGGCTTGAGTGATCTGCGTGCCAAACGGCGGCGGAGACTAGCAATCAAAGCGTCCGCAACCCGCCGTACGGGTGCGTTCGGACAGTTGCCCATTGCGCGTTTGCGGGTTGCTTGCGATATTGGAGTTCAGCAGGGGGGTTCTTCGCAGTCCAGGCATGGGAGGCCACGGACGTGCTCGTCCTAACGCGTAAGAGCAGTCAATCGATCATGATCGGTGACGAGATCGAAATCTCGGTCTTGGCGGTCATGGGTGAAAAAGTCAGGATCGGCATCGAGGCACCGCGATCGGTGCCCGTGTTTCGCAAGGAGGTCTACGTCGAGATCCAGAAGGATCGCGCCGCCGGGACGGCGGAGGAAGTGGTCTAAGCGGGCGGTGGGCTCTAGCCCACCAGCATCGCCAGCGTCTCGAACATCACGATCGTGACGATCACTGCGGTGGCCACGATCGAGAGCGCGAGCAGCGCGAAGCGGAACTTGCCGTGCTTGCGGCTGCGCCGGACCCGGCGGACCCGCGCGCGCTGGGCCGACTGCTTGCGCAGGCTCTCCCGGCGTACGACCGACTCGGCGGCCTCCTCGCGGAAGGCCTCCTCGAACTGCGCGATCGACTGCCGCATCCGCATACTGGCCGGAAGGCTACCAGCGGGCTTGGCGCGAGCACCCGGCGTTGCCGGGTGCGAAGCGAGGGTTTCCGTCGGGCCGGTAGGCCTCCAGCGCCGCTCCTTGAGGACGCTCACGCAGTAGCCGCTTCCTTCGCCGCCTCGTCGTAGACCTTGACGAAACGCAGGTAGTTGTCGGCGATCTTCTGGGCCGCCTCCTCGCGCTCGAGGTCGCCGTCCAGGAAGCCCTTGAGGGCGTCCCACCAGATGGTCCGGCCGATGGCGAATCCGGCGTAGCCCTCGACCGGAGCGCCCTGGCGCAGCCAGTGATCGACCTTGTCGTCGTTGGCGCCGCGGCCCAGCACCACGCAGATCACGCCGTCGCGGCCGTCCTTGCGCGCGGCCTCGACGATGCGCTCACAGTCCTCCTGGGTGTCGATCCCCTCGATCTTCCAGACGTCGGCCTCGACGCCGGCCTCCTGGAACTCCTCGATGGTCTTGATCATCAGGTCGGGGCGCAGCTCGGCGTCGAAGCGGTCGGTGTCGCCATCGACCTTCTCGAGTTGCTCGTCCTCGGCCGGCACGAGCAGCTCGAACAGGAACAGCCGGTCGTTCTCGTGAAGCCAGTCGGAGAGACGCTTCAGGCGCTCGACCTGGCGCTCGTTCATCTCGGCGTCCCCCTCGGGGTTGTAACGCACGAGCACCTTGGAGAAGAGCGGATCGAACTCCTCGATATGGGCGCCGAAGTCGTCGCCGTAGTCGAAGTCGAACTCGTTCTGGCCCGATTTCTCCACCGGCATCGAGAGCAGGAGCCCGCGCTCCTTGGCCTCACCGGGGATGTTGTCGGGCGCGCCGAACTGCTCATCCACGAGCACGCCGGTCACCTCGGGGTCCACCCCGGCGTCGACCGCCTTGAGCATCCCCTCGAAGATCAGGTGCTTCGCGTCCGCGATCTTCTCCGTCTCCTCCTCGCTGGGTTCGCCCTCGATTCCGAACATCTTCTTCTGGAACGAGCCGCGGTGATCGAACGCGAGGATGTAGAGCTTGCCGTCATAACCAAGAGCCATTAGTGGGTTATACCCGTTTCACCGTCGCTACTCCCGACTAGGATCACCGCCGTGGAGCACCGTTTCACGGGTCCTTCCTACACCGTCGGTGTCGAGGAGGAGCTCATGATCGTCGACGGGGAGACCCTCGACCTCACCAGCTCGATCGAGGGGCTGCTTGACGCGCTCGCCGACGTGCCGAAGGACGGGCGAGATCAAGCAGGAGCTGATGGAGTCCGTGTGCGAGATCGCCACGGCGCCCTGCCGGGACACCCAAGAGGCCGGATTGCAGCTGCGTGCGCTGCGGCGCCTCGCACAGCAGGCGGCGGGCGAGCGCGGGCTGGCGATCGGCTCCGCCGGCACCCACCCGTTCGCGATGTGGGAGGACCAGCGCGTCGTGGCCCACCCGCGCTACCGCGACCTGATCGCCGACCTCCAGTTCGTCGCCCGCCAGGAGATCATCTTCGGAATCCACGTGCACGTGGGCCTCGACGACGCCGACAAGGCCGTCCACGTGGCCAACGGCATGCGCGTGCACGTGCCCCTGCTGCTGGCCCTGTCGGCCAACTCGCCCTTCTGGCGCGGCCAGGCGACCGGCCTCGAGTCGACCCGCACGCCGATCTTCCGCGCCTTCCCGCGCGTGGGCATCCCGCCGCGCTACGACGACTTCGCCGACTGGGCGGCGCGCATGGACTTCATGGTCGATTCCAAGGTCATCCGCGACTACACCTACCAGTGGTACGACGTCCGCCCCCATCCCAACTTCGGCACGGTCGAGATCCGGGCGATGGACTCTCAGACGCGGGTGGAGCACACGCTCGGCTTCGTCGCTCTCATCCAGGCGATGGTCAAGGAGCTGGCCGAGCACTTCGAGGCGGGCAAGGAGCTTTCGCGCTACCCCTACGAGATGCTGGACGAGAACAAGTGGATCGCCGCGCGCCACGGGCTCGACGGTGAGCTGGTCGACCTGCCCATGCGCGACCGGATCTCGGTGCCCGACCTGGCGCGCCGGGTGATGGACCGGCTGCGCCCTCACGCCGAGCAGCTCGGCTCGGACTCGGACTTCGAGGCCCTGGAGGACATCCTCGAGAACGGCACGGGCTCCGCGCGACAGCGCAAGGTCTACGACACCAACCACGACCTGCGAGAGGTCGTTCGCGAGGTGGTCGACGCCACGGTGCCGGAGTCCGCCGAAGCGGCCAACGACTGACGGGTACCCTGAGAGCAGTGTCTCAGCCGGACCTGTTCGTCGTCTGCCGGAACTGCGGGTCGGAGGTCAGCCCGTATGTGACCGAGTGCCCGTACTGCGGTCAGCGGGTGCGAAAGCGGGCGCCCAAGCTCGACCGCAAGGCCGACGCGGAGCCGCAGGCAAAGAAACGCCTGCGCCGGCCGACGCTGCCGCGCCTGCGCAGCGACGAGATCGCCGGTGTCGCGCCCGACACGCGCCCGTACGCAACGCTGGCGCTGATCGTCGCGTGCCTGCTCTCGGCCCTGGTCTGGCAGGCGGACCCGTTCCTCGACCTCGGCTACCTGATCGTGCCGACGGACGAGGAGGTGTGGCGCTACTTCGCCGCGCCCTTCCTGTTCGCCGACAAGATCGGCTACGCCTTCGTGGCCCTGGTGGCCACCGGCATCTTCGGCACCATGATCGAGCGCCGCTTCGGCCCCTTCCCGGTGGTGGCGGTGTTCGTGCTCTCGGGCGCCGCCGGAATGGCGCTGGTGGCCTTCGCCGAGACGCCTCCGCTGTTCGAGAGCACCGAGGCGTTCCCGGTGTTCGGCGCCAACGGCGCCGCTCTCGGCCTGCTGTGCGCCTGGCTGGTGGACGACCGGCTGGCGGCGCGCAGGGGCGAGGACCGCGACAACGACCTGCTCGGCGTCTACGTGGTCGCCATCGTGCTCGTGATGCTGTCGGTGGCCGAGGAGACGGCGAACATCGGCGCCGCCGTGGGCGGCGGGTTGGCCGGCGCCGTGCTCGGCCTGGCCCTGCCGCTGTTCACCCGCCGGTGATCTCGGAGGAGCAGGTGAACGCCGCGGTAGAGGCGCTCGCCGACCCGGAGCGCTTCGCCGGGGCCGAACGAGCCCTCGCCGTGCTCGCGCCCCACCTGCAGCTGGTCCTGGCTCACGCCCTCGAGGAGGGCGGCTGGTTCGGCGACGCCCACCGCTCCCAGGTCCGCCAGGCCGCCGCGGAGCCCGACCCGGCTCAGCGCGAGGCGCGGATCGACACGCTGCTGGCCGAAGAGACGCGGATGGGCATGATGGTTGGCGTGGCCGTGGGATGGGAACTTTGCCGTGAACTCGATACGCCGGCCGAACCCGAAGGAGACTGACTGTGGAGATCCGATTCCTGGGGCACGCGTGCTTCGAGCTGACCGACGGAGACGTCCGCGTCCTCATCGACCCCTTTCTCACCGACAACCCCAGCGCCGCCGTGGGCGCCGACGAGGTCGATCCCACCCACATCTTCCTGACCCACGGGCACGGTGACCACTACGGGGACGTCGAGGCCATCGCGAAGCGCACGGGCGCCCCGGTTGTGGCCATCGTCGAGGTGGCCGACGAGCTGACCGAGGCCGGCGTCGAGAACGTGTCCGACCCGAACATCGGCGGCACGGTCACCTTCGACTGGGGCTGGGTCAAGCTCACGCCCGCCTGGCACACCTCCACCACCCCGGGGGGCCGGGTGAGCACCCCCAACGGCCTGCTGATCCGGATCGGCGACAAGACGATCTACCACCTCGGCGATACCGCGCTGTTCTCCGACCTGAAGCTGGTGGCCGGTAGCGCGGCGATCCGATCGACGTGGCCCTGATGTGCATCGGCGGGCACTACACGATGGACCGCATCGACGGGGTGACCGCGGCCGAGCTGATCGCGGCCGCGACCATCATCCCGTGCCACTACGACACCTTCCCGCTGGTGGAGACCGACGCCGAGGCGTTCAAGGTCGACGTGGAGGCTTGACGGAGTCGAAGGTGGAGATCCTGCAGCCGGGCGAGAGTCGTTCAGCCCTTAGGGCTGCTGCTGCGCCCCGCGCTGGAACCAGACCGGGCGGTCCTTCCAGTCGTGGGCCACCAGCGCGGCGCCGAGCGCGGCGAGCACGATCCCGGTGGTGCCGTGGTGCACGCGTTGGCCGAGCACCCACAGCCGGCGCGTGTCCGCGTCGTAGCGGATCAGGCGACTACCGTGTGTCCAAGGCTCCCGCATGGCAACTCCACCTTAGGTTTGATCGGCATGTCCCGCAAATGGCTGAAGGTCTGGTTCTTGTGCCTGTTGGCCGCGGCCGCCGTGCTCGCCCTCGCGGGTTGCGGCGGCGACGATGAGGACAAGCCGGCGGACACGGCCACCGAGACGCGGACCGAGGAGACCGCCCCGGCTCCGACCGCCAGCGAGCCCGAGGACGAGACCGAGCCCGAGGAGGCTCAGACGGAGCCCGAGCCCGAGCCGACGGAGACCGAGGAGCGGCCGCCGGAGACTTCGCCCGAGGAGGCGCCCGGCGGCGCGGGCGACGAGGTTCCCGCGCGCTCGCTGGCGCTGTTCACCGGGGAGGGGGGCCGCATCACCCCGCGCGTGGTGAGGGTGCCGTCGTTCATCTCGGTCCGGGTGGAGCTGCGTTCCGCCGACGGCCGCCCGTACGGCCTACGGTTCGGGAGCGAAACGATCCGGGTCACCGGTGCGCTGGCCTCGGTCTCGACCACCTTCCAAGGGCTGCGGCCCGGGGCCGCGCTCACCGGGAGGCCGATCGGCGTGGGGACGCGGGTGCGGATCGAGGCCACGGCCGAGCCCGGGCCTTGAGCCGGCCGGGGACGATGCAGAATGCTCTGGCTGGTCAGCCAGCCATTGGGGTAGCCTGCGGATCATGAGCGAGAGCGCAACCCAGCGAACGGAGCGGGTCGATTTCCAGGCCACCAGCGACCCGGGATTGCTCGAGTCGGCCGACCGCGGCGAGGTGCAACCTGCTCACCTACGAGCAGCTCTACAACCTGTGGGAGCGCCAGCAGTGGGCCACCCAGGACATCGACTTCACACAGGACCGCATCGACTGGCACGAGCGCATACCGCGCGAGGAGCGCCTCCAGCGCATGTACGGCCTGTCGTCGTTCTTCATCGGCGAGCAGAAGGTGGCCGAGGAGCTCGGCCCGATGATGCGCGCCGCGCCCACCGAGGAGATGCGCGTGTTCCTGTGCACGCAGATCGCCGACGAGGCGCGCCACGTGCGCTTCTTCAACCGCTTCTACGACGAGGTGGGCATCCTCGAGGCGGGCACGCTGCAGGGGCGCCTCGCGGAGACCAGCGAGCACGTGAACCCGGAGTTCAACCAGCTATTCGACGAGATGCTCAAGGGCCGCGTCGACCACCTGGCCCGCCGGCCCGAGGACCTCGAGACCCTCGTGGAGACCGTGACGCTCTACCACATGGTCATCGAGGGCATGCTGGCCCTCACCGGCCAGCACTTCATCCTCCAGTACAACGAGGAGGTGGGCACGCTGCCCGGCTTCGTCGAGGGCTTCAACAAGATCGCCCGCGACGAGCATCGCCACGTGGCCTTCGGCGCTCGCTTCCTACGCGAGATGGCCGCTGAGGATCCCAAGTACGGCGACGCGATCACCCGGACGCATGACCGAGGTCGCGCCGATCGCCGACGCTGTGCTGCAGCCCAAGTGGTACGTCGAGGGCGAGACGGAGATCTTCGGTGCGTCGATGGACGAGACGCGGGCCTTCGCGCTGAGGGCGCTCGAGCGGCGCCTCAAGGTGATCGGGTTGGCGCCGGTCGCCTAGTACATCCGCCCGCCGAGCGGTACGTCGGCGGTCGGGCGCAGCAGGATCACGTTGCCTTCCTCGTCGGGCACGCCGAGCACCAGCACCTCCGATCGCACGGGGCCGATCTGGCGGGGCGGGAAGTTCACCACGGCCACCACCAGGCTGCCCTCGAGCTCCTCGCGCGAGTAGTTGGTGATCTGCGCCGACGAGCGCTTCTCGCCGATCTCGGGGCCGAAGTCGAGCAGCAGCTTCCAGCGCGGGCTTGCGCGCCTCGGGGAACTCCTCCACGCGGATGATCCGGCCGACGCGCACGTCGACCTTCATGAAGTCTTCGAACTCGATCGTCAACGCCGCTGGCGTCCGGGCGGCGCGGCGGGCGGCGGCGTGCCCGAGCCGGCGCCGGCGCCGGGCTCTCCGGCCGGCGGGGCGGGCGGGGGCTGATCGACCGGAGGTGCTTCGCTCCCGGGCAGCGGCGCGGGCTCACTCGGCTCGCCGGCGGGCGGGGAGACCACCGGCGGCTCGTCCTCTCGCGGAGGCAGCGTGACCGTCGAGCCCTCCTCCTGCACCGGGGCGGGAGCGGGCTCGGGGGCCGGCGCGGGCGCCGGTGCGGGCGGGGCCACCGGCTCGGCCGGCGGCGGGGCGGCGGCCACCGGGGTGGGGGGCGGTGCGGGCTCGACCTTCACGGCCTCCTTCACCGGCTCCTGCTTCCTCTCCCTGACCACGGCCTTCGGCTTCTCGACCGGCGCCGGCGGCGGGACGGGCACTACCTGCTGCGCGATTGCGGCCTGCGGCGCGGGCGAGGCGGCGGGCTGGGTCACGTGCTTGACCTCGACGGCGCCGGCGGTGACGATCACCGCGGCCGCCATCCCCGCGGCCGCCTTGGAGGCGACGGTGGAGATCCCCGCCGACACGGCGCCGGTGGCGGTGATCCCTCCGGCCGCTGCGGCGGTGGCCCCGGCCACGCCGGCGCCCGCGGCCGCCCCGCCGCCCGATCCGGCAGCGGCGGCGCCGGCGGCGCCTCCGGCCCCCAGCTTGAAGATCCACAGCTTCTTGAAGAACAGGAGCGGGCCCATCGGGGAGATCGCGGCCAGCGCGCGCCCCGTCTTGCGCAACTCGCCGCGGAAGCTGCGGCAGCGATCGCACGTCTTCAGGTGGCGGCGAACCGGAGGCGTGCTCTTGGCGATGCCCTCGGCCACCTGGCCAAGCTCGAGCCGCACCTCCTCGCAGGTGAGCAGCCGGGCCTCCGCCGCCTCGGCGAGAGCCACGCGCGCGCGCACGAGGAGCGACTTGACGCTCGGGATGGTGGTATCCATCGCCTCGGCGATCTGGTCGTAGGAGAGCGCGTCGATCTCGCGCAGCAGCAGTGCGGTGCGCTGGGTCTCGGGCAGCTCGCCGACGTCGGCCACGATGTGGCGGAACTCCTCGCGCTTGTGCACCGTGTCGGCGGTGGTGGTGCCGCCGTCGCGCTCGAAGATGTCCATCGAGTCCTGCCCGGTTGCGCGCGGGCGGCGCAGGTGATTCAGGCAGCGGTTGCGCGCGATCCGGTACAGCCAGGGCCGGGCGTTGATCGGCCGGTCGTCGGCGCGGATCGCGTTGAAGGAGGCGGCGAAGACCTCCTGCAGGACGTCCTCGGCGTCCTCCTGCGAGCCCAGCATGTGCCGGCAGAAGGCGAGCAGTCGCGGCTGGTAGCGGTGCACCAGGGCCTCGAACGCCCCGTGTTGGCCGCGGCGAATCAGAGCCACGAGACGCTCGTCGCTCTGCAGCCTCAGCAGGGGCGAACGCCCTGCCAGCGCGGGAAGCCGCGCCGAGTGTTGAAGTGCTGATGCCTCCAAGAAAACCGGTCCGGTGGGAGTGGGTACCCGGTGGGAGAAAACCGTAGCAGCGCCAAAGTTGCGCCCTCCGTGGCGACCGCTTCGATGCCCGGGGTGGGATTCGAACCCACAATGCTCCGAGGAGCGGCGCCTTTTAAGGGCGCGGGCTGTGCCAGTTCGCCTACCCGGGCGCGATGACGACTCCGCTCGCATGCTGACACAGCGCGGCCAGCAGCGGGTGCAGTTTTTCACTCGTGGAGCTGCCCACCTGCGGCTGGAAGAGCGTGGCGAGGTAGAACGGGTGCCCGGGCAGCTCGAAGCCCTCAACACCGGCGTCCTCGGCGAACGCGCTGATCACGAGGCCCGCTCGGGCGAGCTTCTCGGGGAGCCCCGCTCGCCAGGCCGTAGGAGCACCAGTGGAAGCCGGTGAAAGCGGCGGTGCCGCAGATGTCGGCGAGGCGCGTGCCGGGCACCGCGGTCACCTGGCGCTCCTCCCCGACGAGCCCGCAGGCGAGCTCTCCGACCACAATGGCATCGCCGCGCGGCTCGGTCTCGGCGTGAGCGGCGCCGGGGATCCCGGCGGCGTTGCGGGCGAACTCGACTGCCATGTACTGAAAGCCACCGCATGTGCCGAGCGTCGGCATCTTCTCCTCGCGCGCGAGGCGGATCGCCTCGTACACGACCCCGTCGTCGCGGTACGGCGTACCCGGCACGACCCAGAGCCCGTCGAAGCGGTCGATGTGGCGCGCCTCGTCGCTGTCGGTGGCCACCCAGCGCAGCTCGATCCCGTCCGGGGCGAGGCGCATCGCCGAATCGATCTCGCGGTGGGTGAGGTAGGCCGGGTCGCGGTCCCCCAGCGCAGCGATCGTGACCGCGCCCGCGCGTATACGCAGATTACGATCCATGTCTGTTGGCCGTGTGGGTATCGTGGCGCCCATGAAGTTCCTCTTCATGCCCATCAGCATCGGCGCGGGCCTCGCGGCGGGCTTCGTGGCCAAGAAAGTATTCGACCAGGTCTGGGGCGTGTTCGACCAGGAGGAGCCTCCCGACTCCAAGCACCGCGATATCGACTGGACGAAGCTGGTGCTCGCGGCCGCCGTCCAGGGCGCCATCTTCCGCGCTATGAAGGAAGCGACCGATCACGCCAGCCGGCAGGCGTTTGCCCGCACTACAGGCAAGTGGCCGGGCGAAGAGCGGCCGGAGCCCGAGTAAGCTTGGCGCGTATACGCGAGCCGTAGAACCGCGGCTCAGGACCGCGGCATTGGGGTCGCAGGGGGGTTTCATGGACGAAACGGCTGGCGCGGAAGAAGAAGGTGGGTCACAGTAGGCGTTAGTGGGCTAGACGATTGTTCTAGACGATCGCAATTGCCCCTAATACTCGAAGCTGGATCTGCCGAGATAAATCACGTGGCCCCCTTCCATCCCCTGCGTTACGGCGCACGGGCCGTACTGGCTCGTACCGGAGCGGCTTTTGCCGTCTTCGTCGTGATCGCTGCCGTGGTGCTCTGGGGCGGATCGCAGGGCCCGCTGTCCAACGCCGCGGCGACCAACGGCACGCCCGGCCACCACGGCCATGTCCCGGGGGGGCACAACACCGGCACCACTCCGCCCGTCTTGCCGGTCCCGCCGGTAGAGCCGGCTCCGCCGGCCGATCCCGTAGAGCCCGTCGATCCCGCGCCCGACACGCCTGACGTGATCGGCGAGGGGGGCGACGGTGGCGACGGTCAGGGAGCTCCCGGCGGCGAAGGAGTGGTCGGCGGTGTTGAGGGCACAGGTGGCGACGGCGACTCCGGGGGCGCAGACGACTTCGAGCAAGAGGGTGGTGGTGGCGGCGGCGAGGCAGAGCCGCCTCCGGCCCCGCCCGCCGAGGAACCCGGCGACGAGACCGAGGACGTCGACCGGGGCGCCCCCGGCATCAGTGAACGCCGGCGCACCGGGGGCAAGCCGGCCGGTGGCGCCAAGGGGCCCGAGCCCAGCGCGGGCGACTCGGCCGGCGATCCCACCGAGCCCGAGCCCGCGCCCGCGTCGCGCAACGTCCTCCTGCCGGAGGCCGGGGCCGGCACCAACCCCGACGCCCCCGGTGATCAGCCCGACCGGGGATGAGCCGAACGTCGGCGACGGCACGGGGTCCATCGTGGACAAGGGCGATACCCGGCCCTCCGAATACCAGCTCACCGCGGCGCCCGCGCAGGGGGGCACCGGCGATGGTTCGGACGGCGCGACCGGCGGCGCCAGCCCGGGCACCACTTCGGCCACGGCGCTTCCCACCACGCCCTTCACCGGCGCGCAGACCACCGACCCAACCGGCAGCGGCGGCGAGGGACGGCGGCCAGAACGACAACTCCGACAAGGAGAATGACTCCGGATCGGGCGACGAGGCCAGCGGGCCCACGTTCATCCCGCAGCCGGTCACCGAGTTCGTGCGCTACATCCCCGATTCCGTCAAGGCCGCGCTCGCGGCCCTGGCCGCCCTGTCCCTCCTGCTGGGGATCGGCTACCTGGTGGCCGGCCTGCGCGCACGGCGCCTCGCCAACCAGCGCCAGGAGCTGCTCCAGGAGGTCGGTCTGCTGCAGAGCGCGCTGCTGCCCCCGGTGCCCGAGAAGGTCGGCGCGCTTCGCACCTCGGTGGCTTACCGGCCGGCCGACGGGCCAGGAGCGGGCGGCGACTTCTACGACGTGCTTCCGCTTCCCGGCGGGCGGGTCGGCTTCATCCTCGGCGACGTGTCCGGCCACGGCCGCGGCGCCCTCGCCCGCACGGCGTTCATGCGCTACACCCTGCGCGCCTACCTCGAGGCGGGGCTCGAGCCGCGCGTCGCCCTCCAGGTCGCGGGCCGCGTGATCGACGACAACCTGGGCGGCGACTTCGCCACCGTTCTCCTTGCCGTGCACGACCCGGAGACGGGTTCGCTCACGTACGCGACCGCCGGGCACCCGGCACCGATAGTGGCTGGACCGCAGCCGCACGACCCAGTCACCGCGGGCTCCTCTCCCCCAATCGGTGTTGGTGTGCGGACCGGACTGCGCCAGACCACCGTGCCGCTGGTGCCCGGCTCGGTCGCGTGCCTGTTCACCGACGGCCTCATGGAGGCCCGCACCGAGGACGGCATTCTCGGCCGCGAGCGGCTCGCCGAGCTGCTCGACGAGCTGGGTGACGATGCCACCGCCCGCCGCCTGATCGAGAGCGTGGCCTCGGAGTCGAGCAAGCTCTCCGACGACATGGCCGCCGTGATGATCTCGCCGACCGCGGGCGTCACCGCCGGCCTGTTCCGCACCGAGCAGCTCGAGCTCACGGGCCGCGAGCTGGAGGGGCCGATCGCGCGCCGCTTCCTCGAGGCCTGTGGCCTCTCGGCCCCTGAGGTCGAACAAGCCGAGCACGACGCTCGGCTGCTCGCCGAGCGCTTCGGCGGCGTGGTGCTGCACGTGGTGTTCGGCAACCGCCTCAGCGTGGAGGTGCTCCCCCGCAACGTGGAGAGCATCGAAGCCGCGTCGCGGCGCGTCAGCGCAGGAACTGCTCGATAGCGCCGGTCACGCGCGTCGGGATCGTCCTCCACCACGAAGTGGGAGGCTTCCGCCAGCTCCAGCGTGTCGGCCCGCGGGTAGAGCTCGCGCCACTGGTCGAGGAACACCGGCTGAAACACGGGGTCGCGCATGCCCCAGATGAGCTTGACGGGCACATTCAGCGACGTCAGTCCCTCGTGGATCCCCGCCATCAGGGCGGCGCTGCGGTCGCGTTCGGTGAGCGGGATGTCGCGGTGGAAGGCCAGCAGGCCCGCGCGCGACCAGTAGTCCGGGAACGGCGCGCGGTAGGCGTCCATCATCACCGGATCGATCTCGCGCTGGGCCATCCCTGACGGGGATCGATTCCACGGATAGGTTGCCGGCGAGAATCAGGATCTCGCCCATCCCCTCGTTGCGCAGCTCGCGCAGGAACGGCGGTAGGAAGCTCGGCAGCTCCCAGGCCCAGGTGTTGAGGAGCACGAGCCGCGAGAACCGGTCGCTGCGCTCGATCATGGCGCCCAGACCGATCGGGCCGCCCCAATCGTGGGCCACCAGCGTCACATCGCGCAGGTCGAGCGACTCGATCAGGGCGATGGCGTTGTCGATGTGGCGGCGCAGCGAGTAGGCCGAGAGGTGCGGGGGCTTGGATGAGCGGCCGAAGCCCATGTGGTCGAGCGCCACGCAGCGATGGCCCTGGGCCGCGAGCGCGGCGATCGGGCGGCGCCACAGATAGCTCCAGGTCGGGTTGCCGTGCAGGAAGAGGAGCGGACTCGAGTCCCGCGGGCCCTCGTCGACGTAGTGCAGCCGGCAGCCGTCGGCGTCGAGGAAGTGCGGCTCGAAAGCGAACGTGCCGTCGAAAATCCCCTTCGAGAGCCTCGACCATCATGGCCGTGTATACCCGATCGGTTATGGTCGCCGCCAGAATGAGCGCGGACACCCAGACCGAGCAGGCCACGAAGCTCCACGGCGGCCGGCTGGTGGCGAAGCGCCTCCGGGCCCACGGGGTGACGAAGCTGTTCACGCTTTCCGGGGGCCATCTCTTCTCGATCTACGACGGGTGCCGCGAGGAGGGCATCGACATCGTCGATGTCCGCCACGAGCAGTCGGCGGTGTTCGCCGCCGAGGGCTGGGCCAAGGCCACACGCGAGGTCGGCGTGTGCGCGCTAACGGCGGGCCCGGGAGTGACCAACGGGATGAGCGGGATGGCGTCCGCCCAGCAGAACGGCTCGCCCATCCTGGTGCTCGGCGGCCGCGCCCCCGCCTTTCGCTGGGGTCAGGGCTCGCTTCAGGAGATCGACCACGTGCCGTTCGTGGCGCCGGTCGTGAAAAGCGCCCGTACCGCGGCGGCCACCGCCGATATCCCCGGGCTGGTGGATCAGGCGCTGCGCGAAGCCGCCGAGCCGCCCACCGGGCCCACGTTCCTGGACCTCCCGCTCGATCAGGTCTTCATGGAGGCCGAGGTCGAGGCCGACACGCCGCCCGATGGGCCCGGCTCGGCCGCGCTCGAGGCGGTCGACGCAGCGGCGCTCGAACGCGCTGCCGAGCTCCTGCGCGGCGCCGAGCGGCCGGTGGTGATGGCCGGGACCGGCCTGTACTGGGGCCGAGGCGAGGAGGCCCTCGTGCAACTCTGCGAGGAGCTCTCCGTTCCCGTGTTCCTCAACGGCCTGGGCCGGGGCTGCGTGCCCGCCGACCACCCGATGTTCTTCTCGCGTGCGCGAGGCATGGGGCTCAAGGGCGCCGACGTGGCGCTGGTGATCGGCGTGCCCATGGACTTCCGGCTCGGCTTCGGCCAATCGTTCGGGGAGGAGACGCAGATCATCGCCATCGGCTCCTCGCCACCCGCGCGAGCGCACCCGCGCGAGGTGGCGTCCGAGCTCTACGGCCCGGTGCCCGCGACGCTCGACGCGCTGCGCTCGGCGGCCCGCGGCGGCCCCGACCGCGACGCCTGGGCGAGGTCATTGCGCGACGCCGAGACCGAGAAGCGCGACGCCGAGCAGGCCGATCTCCACGACGACCGCTCGCCGCTGCACCCCATGCGCCTCTACCACGAGCTCGGCCAGGTGCTCGACCGAAACGCTGTCGTGATCGGCGACGGGGGCGACTTCGTCTCCTTCGCGGGCCGCCTGATCGAGACCTACGAGCCCGGCTGCTGGATGGACCCCGGCCCCTACGGCTGCCTTGGTTCCGGTCCCGGCTTCGCGCTCGCGGCCAAGCTGGCCCATCCCGACCGCCAGGTCTGCCTTCTGCTGGGTGACGGCGCCTTCGGGTTCTCCGGCCTCGAGTTCGACACCTTCGTCCGCCTCGGCGTGCCCGTGGTGGGCGTGATGGGCAACAACGGGATCTGGGCCCTCGAGAAGCACCCGATGGAGTACCTCTACGGCTACTCGGTGGCCGCCGACCTGCAACCCGAGTGCCGGTATGACGAGATCGTGAGCACGCTCGGAGGCCACGGCGAGCTGGTGGCCCGGCCCGAGGAGCTGCGTCCGGCCCTCGAGCGGGCGTTCGCGAGCGGCAAGCCGGCGCTCGTGAACGTGCTCACCGACCCATCCGTCGTCTACCCGCGCAAGGCCAACCTTGCGTAAGAGGGGTCGCTAAATCGGGCCGGGGGCCTTCCCCCAGGAAGGCAATTGGTTTATAGTCCGAACCGCTGGGTGGGATACGCCATGCGGTCAACCCGTAGGGTGCCTGCCCGGTACATAGGTTCGGACGAAGCCGCATCGTATCGGCGCCTCCCGCCGTCCGAACCGCAAGGCCCTTTCAAGGCACGTACCCCTGCCCGTCCTGATAGGGCCGTTCAACGGAACCGCCGGCATGATGCCGGCGGTTCTGCTTTTTGCGGGACGGCTAGCGCGTCCAGCGGAAGTGCAGGTGCGGCGTCACGGCCTCGAGCCCGGTGCCGTTGATCGCCTCGCCCCAGAGCTCGCCCTCGACCGCTCTTGGGTCCTCGCAGGCACCCCGGCCCAAGGCGAGCGGGAGCGTCCGCGATTCCTCCGTTGGCAGCCGCGCGCCGGGATTGGAGCGGATGCGCTCGGTCTGCGGCGGCGGGAAGTAACGCGTCCGCGGGCGCTGCGAAGTGGAGCCGTCCGGCGCGCGGCAGGTGACCTGCTCCTTGAGCGAAACGCGGACGCGGGCCACGCCGCCGTCGGCGTCGGTGCCGCGGACGGTCCCCGCCAGACGGGGCTCCCGCAGGTGGGTGACGCCATGGGACTGGCCGCCCGGAGGCTGAGAGACCTCGGCGAGCGCCCGGCCATCGGGCGACTCGAGGATGATCGTGGCCGCGGGAGGGCTGGATTCGTCTCGGGGAACCGCCACGGTCTCGGGGTCGGCGCCGTGCCCGGTCTGCGTTCCGGCGTCGGGCGGCGGGGCGGGCTGCGCGGGCTCGCGCTTCTGACCGGGCTCCTCACCGGCGCAGCCGGCGAGGACGAGCGCGAGGACCAGCAGGCGGGGCGGCCGCATGCTCGCGACGCTAGGAGACGAGGGATGGTTGTGGAAATAGCGACTCGCCGGGCTTTATAAGCTACGCGCATGAGTGTCGACCCGCGGCTGCTGCGCTCCTTCGTGGTGCTTGCCGACGAGCTGCACTTCAGCCGAGCGGCCGAGCGGCTGCACATCGCCCAGCCGGCGCTGAGCCAGCAGATCAAGCGGCTGGAGGCTCAGCTGAGCGTTGAGGTGTTCGAGCGCACGCGCAGCAGTGTCCGGCTGGCCGACGCGGGCCGCGCGCTGCTCGGGCCCGCTCGGGCGGCGGTCAAGGCCGCGGATTCGGTCGACGAGGTGGCCGGAACCTTCGCCCGAGGGGAGCGGGGAGAGCTGAGGCTGGGGATGTCGCCCGGCGTGCAGTACATCGCGCAGGCCTTGCTCGCCCAGGCCGAGCAGCGCCTCGCTCGGGTGCGAGTGCGTGCGCGCCAGGACTCCACAGGCCCGCTCACCGAGTCCGTGGCGGCGGGGGCGCTCGACCTAGCGCTCGGCTTCTGCGCCGAGGCAAGGCCGGGCGTGATACGCGAGCCGCTGGCCGACGTGGAGGCGGTGGTGGCGGTGGGTACCGGGCATCGTCTCGTCGCGCGAGGGGAGGTGTGGCTCCGCGACCTCAGGGCGGAGACGTTCGCCCTCGCCGACGAACGGGACGGGGCGGGCTTCAACCGCGCCGTGGTCGCGCTGTGTGAGGGGGCGGGCTTCGCCCCGCGGACCGCCCCGGATCCCCGCGGACCGATGTCCTGGGAGGCCGCGGTGCGCCTCGACGGCTGCGTCGGGTTGACGGCGCCGTCCGCCGCGGTCTCGTCGGCCCGCGACCTTCAGTTGCTCGAGTTGCGCGACGGGCTCACGTTTCCACTGCATCTGCTGCGCCCCGCCGTGCCGCTCACGGCGCTCACGCCGGTGGCCCGAGCCTTCCGCGCCCTGGCTCGCGAGCTCGCTGCTCGCGGCCTGCTCACCGACGCTGAATAGGCTCGGGTACATGGCAAGCGGCGAGTCGACGATCGCGCGGGATCACTGTCTCGCGCCCGGGCGCACCCGGCGAGGTGCTGGTGGGGATCGTCGCCGCCGACGGCGAGAGCTTCCGTGCGGTCGAGCCGGCTGGCGGCCTACGCTGCCGGCGGCCGATCCCGGCCACTTTGGCTGTTGGACCTGCTGCGCGCGACCGAGCTCTCGCCGAACTGAGCTTCACGCGGCCGCGGCGTCGAGCGCGGCGCCGTGAAGAATGTCGGCCTCCGACACCTCGATCTCGTCGAGACCGAACGCGCGCATCGACTCGAGCATGATCACCGTGCCGGCCACGATCGTCGGCGCGCGGTCGGGGTGGAGCCCGGTCACCTCACGGCGCTCGGCGAGGGGGAGGGCGGCGAGCTCGGCCACGATGCGCTCGCAGGAGGGGAGGTCGACCCGGTAGCCGTGCACCTTCGCGGGGTCGTATGGGTCGAGCTCCTGGTCGATGGCGGCGAGCGTGGTGGCGGTGCCGGCCACGGCAATGCCGATCTCGACGCCCTTCCGAACGTCTTGCCGAGTTTCCGCCGCGAGCACGGCGCGCGCGTCCTCGGCGAGGCCGACCATCTCGTCGTGCTCGGGCGGGTCGGACCGGAGGTGGCGCTCGCTGAAGCGCACCGATCCCATGCGCGTGGACACGTGGAAACCAGGGTCGGCGCCGGCCCGGCCGGTCACGTACTCGGTGCTGCCGCCGCCGATGTCGATCACGAGCGCCTGGGAGCCGGAATCCCGGCCCGAGGTGGCGCCGAGAAAGGTGAGCCGCGCCTCCTCGTCGCCGGAGATCGTGCGGGCGTCGATACCGAAGCGCTCCTGGATCTCGTCGCGAAAGGCCGGCCCATTCTCAGCGTCGCGCATGGCGCTGGTGGCCACCGCCACGATCCGCTGCGCCCCGAGCCGGTCGATCACCTCGCGGTAGCCGGCGAGCGCGTCGCTCACCCGGGCGACCGCCTCGTCGGCCAATCTCCCCGTCGCATCGACGTCTTGGCCGAGCCGGGTGACCGTGGTGAGCCGCTCGAGCTCGGCCACCCTCCCGTTCTCCACCCGGGCCACGAGCAGCCGGGTCGAGTTGGTGCCCAGATCGACGACGGCGATCGGCGGTGCGGCCATCCCGGCACCGTACCGAGCGTGGCGAGACGCCTTGACCCTCCCCGCAACGTTGCTAGATTTTCAGGCCTACGCCGCGGGGTGGAGCAGTCAGGTAGCTCGTCGGGCTCATAACCCGAAGGTCGCGGGTTCGAATCCCGCCCCCGCTACTTACGAAAGGCCTGCGCACTCGGACCCGGACTTGCGCAGCTAGGCTGGACGCCATAGTGGCTTGGCGCGTCAGGCGCTGGCAGCGTCGCCGGTGCCTGGTGTGGGACTCGATGGTCTCATCTCAGCGAGGAGATGTGCCCCGGCTTGGCTTGGGTGGGGCGCCGAATGTGCGTAGGACGTGTTCGAGCGTGGAGGCGATCAATTCCTGGGTGGCCTCGCGGGTGGCTTCGCCTTGTAGCCAGCGGCGGGTGGCGGAGCGGTTGAGTCCGGTCCAGCACGCGAGCGCGTAGCGCAGCCGTGGCGTGTCGTCGGCGATGTCGGCGTGATGCTGCGCAAGCAGCGCGACGGCGCGGCGCACGAGGTCGAGGACGACGGCCCTGATGTCGGAGTCGGCAATGTCCTCGCCGCGACCGAGCGTGGCGAGCCAGATCGTGCGGTTCTGCTCGATCCAGTCGAGCCAGCGCGACACGGTGTCCGCGAGGCGGGCACGAGCGCTGCGGCCGACGGGCTGTGGGAGTTGTTCCTCGCGCTGGGTGCCGATCCGTTCGAGCAGCGCGATGTAGACCTCCTTGCGGCCGCCGAAGTAGTGGTGCACGAGCCCGCGCGTGACGCCAGCGGCGCTGGCGATGTCCTCGACCGAGACCTCGTCGTAGCCGCGCTCGGCGAATAGCGCGTTGGCCGCGTCGAGCATCTGCTCCCGCCGCTTGCCGGGAGCGAGACGGCTGAACTTCGTTGTCGTGCTCATAAAGGAAGCCTAAAAGTAGTTGGCGATTTGTCAACAACAGTATTAGCATTCCGTCAACAAGGAACGCGACCTGCCTAGCGTGTTGGCGCGGCTCCTTCGACCGGTCGCTGCGGAGCGCTGCAGGCGCTACGGCTGACCGGCCGCTAACGAATCCGGACAGGACGACGACCGCGGCTGACGCCTCGCTGGCCTGGATCGAGCCAAAGGAGCCACGATGAACACTCAAGCGACCCGAACCCCCGGCAGGCTTAAGCACGGAGCCACCCTAGGCACGGTCGTCATTGCGGCGACTGCTGCGGCTTTCCTGGGGGCCGGCGGAGGCGTCGCCACTATGGCTCTCCGAGACGCGCCGACTGGCCCCCAGGGTGAGCCGGGCGTACAGGGGCCCGCTGGACCTCAGGGCGAGCATGGCGAGCGTGGACGGCGCGGACCCAAGGGCGAGCTCGGCCCCGCAGGGCCTACGGGGCCAGCCGGTGGCGGCGCCCCGGCAATCGAAGAGAGCACACCGGCGGCTGACTCCGGATTCGACGGCATGGCCCAACTCGTAGACGGCAGCGACTATCTCGCCAATGGCGTCGATGACCTCAACTGCCCTGACATCGCAGATATGAACTTCCCGACGCCACCGGTAGACGAAGACGGGCTAGATGACGACGGCGACGGAATCGCCTGCGAGGTCTAGAGACGAATCGCGCCTGCCTACCAGACGCAATGAGCCCGTTTCTCCCTCGCGGGTCGGGTAAACGCCACGGCCAAGAACCTGCGCTTCACCGCCGGTTGCGCGAACCCGACCGGCGGGTTCTTGTTCCTTTGTATTTGCTCAGATGATCAGGCCGCGAGCGCGCAGGTCGGCCAGGGCGTCGTCGCCGCGTTCGGCCACTCGGTTGGCCGCGACCCAATCAGCCAGCTCCGGCAGCCCCGCCTCCAAGGAAACGGCGGCCTCGAAGCCAAGGACTTCCCGGGCTCGGGAGACGTCGGCGAAGCAGTGGCGGATGTCGCCGGCTCGGTACTGGCCGGTCACCTCCGGCGTGATGTCCGAGCCCAGCGCCAGCGCGATCTTTCGAGCCAGCTCGACAATCTGCACGTGTGATCCGCCGGCCACGTTGAGGGCTTGGCCCGCAGCCTTCGGGGCGGCCATCGCCGCGGTCGTCGCGAGGACAACGTCGGACACGTGGACCAGGTCGCGCAGCTGGCGGCCGTCCTCGAACACCAGCGGCGGCCTGCCGTTGAGTAGGCGGGCGGCGAAGATCGCCGCCACGCCGGTGTAGGGATTGGCCAGGGCCTGGCGCGGGCCGTAGATATTGAGGTAGCGCAGGGCTACGGTCTCGATCCCGTACGCGCGTCCCAGCACCAGCACCAGCTCCTCCTGGTCGCGCTTGGTGATGCCGTAGACGCTTGTAGGGCGAAGCGGCGCGTCTTCCGCGGTGGGCACGGGGACGCGACCTGGCCGCAGGCCGGGCAGCGCAACTCCCACTGGCGGCGGCGCATCTGCTCTGGGGGGCGCAAAGACGGGTGGATGAGGCCGTGCTCGGGGCAGGAGTAGGAGCCCTCGCCGTAGACCACCATCGAGGAGGCCGCCACCAGGCGCCGGATGCTGTCGCGGCGATCGATCACCGCTTCGAGCAGGGTGGCCGTCCCGCCGGCGTTGTGGTCAACGGCGCGGCGAACATTGACCATCGACTCGCCGTTGCCCACCACGCCTCCGAGGTGGAAGACCCGGTCGACGCCGTCGAGCGCACCGTCGACCGTGGGCCGGTCACGGAGGTCGCCCTGCACCAGCTCAGCCTGTCTGTCGAGGTGGGACGGCGTGCCGGCCGGGTGAGCCAGCGGGTCGAGGTTGTCGAGCACGCGCACGCGTCGCCCTGCTCGAGCAGGGCGTCGACCAGATGTGATCCTACGAAGCCGGCCCCGCCGGTGACCAGAACGATGTTCACCAGACCGTGTACAAGAGCAGCTCGGTCGCGAGTGCCTGGGCGGCCAGGGCGCCGAGGACGATCGAGAGACGGCTCTCGGGGAGGCTGGCGGCGGCCGCCAGGCAGGCGAGCGGGACCAGGTAGAGGTAGATGCGCTCGGTCTCGGCCTTGGTGAAGCCCAGCACCGCGGCGATCACCAGCACGGCAAGCAGAGCGCGGGCGGCGGGATCGCCCGCGCCGGCGGAGCGCAGCGCGAACCAGGAGATCGGCAGGCCCAGCGCCACCAGGAACGCGGTCGGCGACCCGAAGACCCAAAAGGCGTAGGGGCGGCGGCTGGCGATGCCCGCCCGGTAGACGCTCTCGGTGGCCTCGATCACGCCGATCGGGTCGTAGCCGGTGGCGAGGTGCAGGAGCAGGTAGAAGGCGAGCACAGCGACGCCGCAGGCCGCGGCGATGAGCGCGGCACGCCTCAGGCCTTGGCGCTGCCACGCCAGCAGCGTGGCCCAGGCGCCGATCGCCAGGTTGGCGTAGGAGAAAAAGGCGGCCACGGCGAGGGCGCCGGCGCCGGCCGCGACCGGGCGCCCGCCGCCGCGGGCGGCATGGGCGAGCGGCACCGCGGCCAGCAGTCCTACGGTGGCATAGAGCGCGTCCGCGGACGTCGCGCCGTAGAGAATGGCGCTCGGTGCGAACACGTAGAGCAGCGTGGCCACACGGGCGCGCCGTTCGTCCAGTAGGGCGCGCGCGAGCAGATAGGCCAGCGGAATCGACAGCGCACCCACCCCGATGGTCAGCGTCGCCATCGCCGGGGCGCTTGCTATCCCGAGCGCGTGCATCGTCACCAGCAGGCCGGGTGGATGCCCAATCGCGTGCACGGGCAGCGACGTGCCGATCTCGGCGAACGTGTCGAGAAAGAAGCGGGTGCCGAACTCGAAAGCGGGCAGCGCCGGGAGGTACTCACTGGCCGCCTCGTGGTTGCCGAGCTCGTACACCGCGTAGAGCCCGTCGACACCGCTGCCCGCAAAGCCCAGAGCCAGTCTCAGTGACAGCCCCAGGGTGAGCGCGGCGAGCGCGAACTGCCACGGGGAAACCCGCAGCGATCGCAGGCGCGGCGCTACCAGAGCCCCCACGCTGAGAAGTATCACCGCGGGCACGGCGGTGAGGCGCAGCGCGGGCCGCCAGTCGGCGAGGAAGGGCGCAAGGCCGGCGCCGAGCCGGCCGCCGCTCGCCTGCGTCCCGAGGCCGTACGCGATCGTCGCGGCTCCTATCGCAGTGGCGCCGAGGGGCAGCCACAGCTCAGCTCCTCTTCGGGTAGCGCGAAGCGCGCCGGTGCCGGCCTCCATCGCTCTCAACGTACGCGCTCGGGCGCTTCGGAGAGGCACTCGTTCGCGATCTGTAAGGCCGGGTCCGTAACGTCGAGCCCGTGATCGACGTGGTGCTTCCGGTTCTCGACGAGGCCGCGGCCATCCCCTGGGTGCTGAGCCGCATGCCGGCGAGCTTTCGCGCGCTCGTGGTCGACAACGGGTCGACTGACGGCTCGGCCGAGCTGGCCGAGCGACTGGGCGCCCGGGTGGTGCGCGAGCCGCAACCGGGCTTCGGCGCCGCCTGCTTCGCCGGCCTGGAGGCCGCCCGGAGCGACACCGTCTGTTTCATGGACTGCGACGGCTCGCTCGATCCTCGAGAGCTCGCGCTCGTGAGCGGCCCGGTCGAGCGCGCCGAGGCCGATCTCGTTCTGGGGGCTCGCCGGGCCGAGCGCGGCGCGCTCGCACCGCACTTACGCGTGGCCAACCGTGCGCTGGCCTGGGAGCTGCGCCGGCGCACGGGAATCGAGCTCCGCGACCTGGGCCCCATGCGCGCCGCCCGGCGCGAGCCGCTGGTGGCGCTCGGCATCGAGGACCGGCGTTTCGGCTGGCCCCTCGAGATGGTCCTGCGCGCGGCGGCGGCGGACTGGACGGTGAGCGAGGTGCCTGTTCACTACCGAAAGCGGGAGGGGCGGTCCAAGGTCACCGGCACGGTACGCGGCACCGCCCGCGCGGTACGCGACATGGCCCTGGCGCTGCGATGAGGGTCGCGCTGGTGGTGATCGCCAAGGCGCCGGCGCCGGGGCGCTCGAAGACTCGGCTGTGCCCACCCTGCACGCCCTCGGAGGCGGCGGCGCTCGCCGAGGCGGCGCTTGCCGACACGCTCGCAGCGGTGGCCGCCTGCCCAGCTCGGCGCCGGCTGCTGGCCCTCGACGGCGAGCCGGGCGTTTGGCTTCCTCCCGGCTTCGCGCTGCTCGAGCAGAGAGGCGAAGGGCTGGGCGAGCGCTTGGCCCACGCGCTGGCTGCCGCGGGCGGACCGGCTGTGGTGGTGGGTATGGATACTCCGCAGCTCACGCCCGCACTGCTGGCCCGCGTCGCGAGCACGCTCGTCCGCGAAGACGTGGATGCTGTCCTGGGACCGGCCCTCGACGGGGGCTACTGGACGATCGGCCTCAAGCGTCCCGACGCTGCGGTTTTCGCCGGCGTTCCCATGTCAGAGGCGGACACCTGCCAGGCCCAGCGCCGGCGGCTGGACGAGCTCGGCCTGCGCTGGGCAGAGCTGGCGCCGCTTCGTGACGTGGATACCTTCGCCGACGCCCGGCTCGTGGCTCGAGCCGCTCCGCTCACTCGCTTCGCCGCGGCGATGCGAGCGCGCTTAGAGAACTCGCCCCACCACCAGCAGCCCATGGCCGAAGCCGCCCCCGGTGGGCGGCTCCAGGTCCCATAGAGCGGAGGGCGTGACTGCACCGGTGGCGATCAGCGTGCGCCGCAGGCCGGCCAGCGTTTGGTGCACCAGGGCCGCCTTCCCCGCAGGCAGCGGAGGCAGGGGCGCCCCCAGCCGGTCGAGTTCATCGAGCGCTGAGGCGCCGCCGAGCATGGCGTTGAGACACCCGCGGACCTCCGGCAGCCTCGGCCAGTAGCAGGCGGCCTTGGGTCCGGCCTGGAGCGTGCGGTCAAAGGCGCGCATGGGCTCGATGTCCGCTTCGGCGAAGAGGCCGAACAGCTCGTGTGGTGACCACGGATGAACGAGTACCTCGGCGGCCAGGCTGTAGGGAATTGTCCGCGCCTGTCCCGGGGCGGTCTCCCAGAGCTGAGGCCACTCGAGTGAATCTCGCCCGAGCGCCTCGATGGCCACCAGGGCGCCCGGGTTTGCGTGGCTGGAGACGTGGCTCAGGAGCCGGCGAAGATCACGTGGCGAGATATGGGAGGCAACGCCAAAGGTCCCGAGGTAGAGGTCAAAAGGGCGGGCACCAACGGGGCCGATGCCCTCGCGCAGGTCGTGTTGCACGAAGTCGCTCCCCGGCGGTGGAGTCAGGTCGACGCCCACGTATCGGCTCAACCGGCCCGCGGCCAGCCGGGTGACCGCACCGTCGCCGCAGCCCAGATCCAGCACCTCCGCGCCGTCGGCCTCGCCCAGGAGGTACGCGACCATACGCTCGAACCAGACGAGCTCGAACGTTTCACGGACCGTGTCGTGCCCTTGCTCCTCGTAGGGCGAGGCGGCGCCTGCCGTGGATTGCATGGGAGCGCACGCTAGGCCGCCCCGGCGCGCGGCGAAAGCTTTGGCCGGCGCTTGTAAGGAACCCGAAAGGCCACGGCTGGCATCGCGCCGCGTAAGGAAGCAGAAAGCTTCATGCGCTCGAATACAACCGTGGGTCCAACCTCCACCGCACTGGCCGCGACGCTGTTCGTGCTCGTTGCGGCGCTCACCGCCTGCGGCGGCTCGACCGACCGGCTGCCTCCCGCCGCCGAGCCCGCTCGCTCGCCCGCGCTCGAGCGCGAGCCGGCCGGCACCGTCGTGGCGGTGGGCCACAAGCCGGAGGGGCTGGCCTACGACCCGGTCACCGGCCTGCTGGCTGTGGGCCTCACCGACCCCGACCGCCTCGCGCTCGTGGACGGCCGAAGCGGACGCACCGTGCGTCGCCTGCGACTGCCCGAATCGCCGCGCCACCTGAGCTTGGCGCGGCCGGGAGGACCGGTGCTCGTGCCCGCCGAGCGGGCCAACGCCATCGTCGAGGTGTCCCTTCCCGGCGGCCGCCTGCGTACCACCAAGGTCGGCAACTTCCCCCACGACGCCGCGCAGGCGGGCGGCCGCCTGTTCGTGGGCGACGAGCTGGGCAGCACCCTGTCGGTGGTGGAACGCGGACGCCTGATCAAGACCCTGCCCACGCCGCGCCAACCCGGGGGCGTGGCCGCCAGCGCCGATGGCCGTTTTGTCGGGGTGGTAGCCGTCCGCGCGCGCAAGCTCGAGGTCTTCGACACGCGCACGCTCGAATCGTCGGGCACTGTCGACGTGGGCATAGGACCGACTCACATCGCCGGGGGCGGCGGACGGTTCTTCGTGGTCGACACGCGCGGCGGGTCCCTGCTCGAGATGCGACTCAATCCGCTGCGAAAGCAGCGGCGCACCTTTCTGGGCGGCGCGCCCTACGGAATCACGCGCGACAGCGCGCGACGCCGCTACTGGGTCACCCTCACCGAGCGCAACGAGGTGGTGGAGCTGACCGACCGGCGCGCGCTGCGCCGCTACCCAACCGTCCGCCAGCCCAACTCGGTGGCCGTCGACCCGGCCAGCGGCCGGGTGTTCGTGGCCAGCCGCAAGGACGGCACGCTGCAGTTCTTCGACCCGCCGGAATGCCGCGGCGAGGGTGCAGGCCCAAGTGAAGCTCTTCCCCCGCCTGCCCTCGGTCGGCCCCTTCAGCGAGGGCTTCTGGCGCAGCCCGCTGCGCGGCCCATGGCTCGCGTCGGTGCTGTCCTCCGCGCTGCTGCCGCTGGTAGCCATCTGCGCGATCACCGGCTTCGTCTCCCACTGGGC
The DNA here is from genome assembly GCA_963728155.1 of uncultured Thermoleophilaceae bacterium. Taxonomy (GTDB): domain Bacteria; phylum Actinomycetota; class Thermoleophilia; order Solirubrobacterales; family Thermoleophilaceae; genus JACVRW01. The sequence goes on from CAVSJF010000007.1 coordinate 594,481, forward strand.
CTACGACACCGACCTGGGCAGTAACTCGATCTTCGGCGGCGCCGTTCCGGGCAATGGCTTCGACATCTACGGGTTCGACTGGCCCGTGAGTCCCACGTGGCTGTACGCGGCCACCCAGGGCCTTCACGTGATCAGCGGGGTCGCGGCCATCCCCATCCTGCTGGCCAAGCTCTGGGCAGTCATCCCCAAGCTGTTCGAGAACCCGCCCGTGCTGTCGGTGGCCCACGCGCTCGAGCGACTCAGCCTGGTTTTCCTCGTCGGCGGATCCCTGTTCGTGTTCGCCACGGGGATCATCAATATCCAGCTCTGGTACCCGTTCGGCTTCAGCTTCGTTCCCGCCCACTACTACGGGGCCCTACTGATGCTGGGCGCGCTGCTGTTCCACATCGGCCTGAAGGTCCCGGTGATGCGCGAGGCGTATCGCCGCCGCGGCGTGACCAAGCCGCTGCGCGAGGACCTCGAGCACACCGCACCCGAGCCCGAGCTCCCGGGCGTGATCACGAGCGCGCCACACTCACCCGCCGCGCCCACGCTCACCCGCCGGGCGTTGATCGGCGGCGTGGGGGCGGCGTCGGTCGGCCTGGGAGTGATGACCGCCGGTCAGGTGGTGGGCGGGCCCCTGGCCGACCTGGCCGTGCTCGCTCCCCGGGGGCGGGGGCGCGGCAGCGGGCCCAACGAGTTCCCGGTGAACAAGACCTTCGCCGCGGTGGGCATTCCTGAGGAGAAGGTGGGGGCCGGCTGGCGGCTGACCCTCAAGGTGGGCGACGAGAGCCGCGCTGAGCTGACGCGCGAAGAGCTACTCGATATGGACCTCGTCAGCGCGAAGCTCCCGATCGCCTGCGTGGAGGGCTGGTCGACCACCCAGGAATGGACCGGCGTGCGGCTCGCCGACCTGGCCCGCCTGGTGGGCGCCGAGGGTGCCGCCGAGGTGGACGTGCGGTCGCTGCAGGAGAGCGGCGCCCTGAGGAGCGTCACGCTCAACCGCGACCAGCTGAATCACCCGCAGGGGTTGCTGGCCCTGAAGGTCAACGGCGCCGATCTCTCGCTCGATCACGGCTTCCCGGCTCGTACGATCGTCCCCGCCATACCCGGCGTGCACTGCACCAAGTGGGTCGGCGAGATGGTGTTCGCGTGATGGCTCGCTTCCGCACGGGTCTACGGCGCGGGGCCGCTCCACCTGATCGCCGCGCTGGTCAGCTTCGTCGTTGTGGTCTACGCACTGTCGCACGCGCTGAGCAATACCGGCAACCCGGACCGCATCCTCCTGTGGCTGGGTGGGTCGATTGTGGCTGCACGACCTGGTCCTCTTCCCCTTCTACGCGCTGCTCGGGGCGGTGGCGGCGGGCCTGTTGCTGCGCCGCGGCACGGGCAGCCGGCTGCGCATCGCGGTGCTCAACCACCTGCGCTTTCCCGTGCTGATGTCCGGGCTGCTCCTGCTGGTCTGGTATCCGCTGGTGGCCGGGCCCGCGGAGCGCGGCTTCATGCGCACCACGGGCCTGTCCAAGGAGGTCTACCTCGGGCGCTGGCTTTGGCTGACCGCCGCCCTTTTTGTGGGCTCGGCGCTGATCTTGGCACTCAGATACCGAGGGCTGTCGCGGCAGTCACGAGCAGCAACAATGCTGCGGTCGCTAGCTTGCGGGACGTGGGCGAGCCCGAGTCCGATGCGAGGCCCCGATGACCCGGCTCTCCCGAACGTAGTCATGGACGAGCGCGGCTCGATTCTCGTAGTGGATGACGAGCCGACGATCACCGATGTCGTGTCCCGCTATCTCGAGCGGGCGGGCTACAGCACGCGCATAGCCGGCGACGGCGCGCAGGCTCTGCGCCTGGCCGGCGAGAGCCGGCCCGACCTGGTGGTGCTCGACCTGATGATGCCCGGCATGGACGGCCTCGAGGTGATGCGCCGCCTGCGTGAGCACGAGCGCGTATCCGTGATCCTCCTCACCGCCAAGGGTGAGCACACCGACCGCATCATCGGCCTTCGGCTGGGCGCCGACGACTACGTGGTCAAGCCCTTCTCGCCCGCCGAGCTCGTCGCGCGGGTGGACGCGGTGTTGCGGCGCGTCGACAACTCCCCGGCGCTCGAGGAGCCGATCGCCTTCGATGATCTCGAGCTAGACCCCCTCGCTCGCCGGGTCACCGTCCGCGGCGAGGAGGCCCAGCTGACGGTGCGCGAGTACGACCTGCTGCTGCACTTCGTGCGTCACCCGGGCCAGGTGTTCTCCCGCGACCAGTTGATGGATGCCGTGTGGCAGTACAGCTTCTACACCGACACCTCGACTGTGACGGTGCACGTGCGCCGGCTGCGCGCCAAAATCGAGCAAGACCCTTCGAGCCCGCGCTGGCTGCAGACCGTGTGGGGCGTCGGCTACCGGTTCCAGCCGTGAGGGGAACGCCGCTCGCACTGACGGTCCTGGTCGCGGCGGCGCTGCTCGGCGGACTGGTGGTCGGCCTGGTCTACAAGCCGGGCGACGGGGCGCTCATGGCGCTCTTCATGCTCGCCTGCGGAACGCCGGTGGTAGCGGGGGCGCACGTTCTCGTGGCCCGCCGGCGTACCGGCGGCGCGCTGGGGCGCCAGTTCGCGTCGGTGGCGGCATTGGCCATCGGCTTCGTGATGACCGGCGTTCTCGTGGTTGCCCTGCTCATGTTCATCTCCCCGCACGATGCGCTGGTCATGGCCGTGCTCCTGCTGTTCGCCGGTGGCCTCACCGCCTACACCACCTGGCTGTTGTCGCGCGACGTGATCGCGCAGCGCGACTCGGCCGAGACCGCGCGCCGCGACCTCGTGGCCGCGGTCAGCCACGACCTGCGCACGCCGCTCACGTCGCTGCGGCTGCTCTCGGACGCGATCGAGGACGATCTCGTCGACGACGAGACACGGCACCGCTATGTCGAGCAGATGTCCGTCCACATCCGCTCGCTCTCGAGCCTGATCGAGGACCTGTTCGAGCTCTCGCGCCTGGAGGCGGGCGACATCCACTGGTCGCTGGGACAGGTGCGAATCGACGAGCTGGTCGCGGAGACGGTCGAGGCCATGCGCGCCCAGGCCGACGCGCGGCAGGTCGAGGTGCGGGCGGCCGTGCCCGCCGACCTGGCCCCGGCCGAGGCGAACCCCGAGAAGCTCCAGCGCGTGCTCTTCAACCTGATCCAGAACGCCATTCGCCATACCCCCGCCGACGGGAGCGTGACCGTGCTGGCCGAATCGAACGGGCGCACGGTCGAGGTGGAGGTGGCGGATACCGGGGTCGGGCTGCCCGTCGGCGAGCGCGAGCGTGCCTTCGAGCCCTTCTACCGCGGGGGCACCGGCGCCGCCCGCTCCGGTGACGGGACCGGCCTCGGCCTCACCATCTGCCGGGCGATCGTGGAGGCCCACGGCGGCGAGATCTGGTTCGCGGACGCCGAGCGCGGAGCGCGCGTGCGCTTCAGCCTGCCGCGCGCCCGCGCGGGCTAGACGAAGCGCTTCACGAAGTCGAGCGCGGTCTGTGCCACCTCGCGCCAACCGCTGTCGATCGTGAGCGAGTGCCCGCGGTTCGGGATCTTGGTGATCTCGGTCACGGCCTCGTTGCGCGCCTGGCGCTTGTAGGCGGCGTTGGCGATCGCCCACGGGACGGTGTGGTCCTTCTCGCCGTCGATGACCAGCAGCGGGCCCCGGTGTGGATTCTTGGGATCGACCTTGGCCTCGGTGAAGGGGTTGACGTTTGCGTTCGCCATCTGCATCAGGGCCACCCCGGGGGCGGCGACGTGGTAGCTGTCGTACAGCTGTCGCGCCTCGTGCTCGTCGAGCGCGTTGGCCCATCCGTACTTGAACTGGTCGAACGTGAGCGTGATCGCCCGGCCTCGGTTGAGCGGATTCTTCAGCACCGGGCTGGCCGACTTCAGCGCCGAGAGCGGGAGGGGCAGGACGCCTCGGAACGGCCCCGGGTCGATGGCCACCGACGCGGCTGAGAGCCCCCGGTCGGCGATCATGAAGGTGAGCAGGCCGCCCGTGGAATGGCCCATCACGGCCGGCTTCTTGTCGAGTTGGCCGATCACCTTGGTGGTGTGATCGGCGATCTGCTTCAGGGTCTTCTTGGCGAAGACATCGGGATTGGCGCGGGCTTCCGCCACGGTTTCCGGGTCGTCAGGCCAGGAGGGTGTTACACCCGCGTAGCCGTTCTCCTCGAACAGACCAACCCAGTTGTCCCAGCTGCTCGGCAGCAGCCAGAGCCCGTGGACGAACACCACCGGCGTCCTGCCGCTCGAGTTGGCTTGATCGATCTGGCGCTGCTCGCGCTCGGTGATCCCGGCCATGGTGGATCCCTTCTACCTGGGCGGCCGGCAGCCGCCGGACTGGTCGAGGTCGGACGGTGGCTGACCATAACCGACCGAATGGGTGCGGCCGGGGGTGGCGGGTCGGTAGCTTGGGGCGATGCCTTCGTCTTGGCCGCCGCTGGCCTACTCCGGTTGGAGCGCGACGTGTGACACGTTGCACGCACATACGCAGCTTCTGGGGAAGCTTTCGGTGGCGCTGGCGGCGCCGGAGCCCCAGCTGCAGCACGCCGCGTCGCGTCTCACGGCGCGGGGTTGGGAGACACTGCCGCTGCCCGCGCCCGACGGTTCTGGCGTGCTGGTGATCGCGCTCGATCTGCACCGCCACGAGGTCGCGGTCGAGCACAGCAATGGTCAAGGCATGCGGATCGCGCTGACCCCGGACCGCCCGGTCGGCGACGTGACGCGCGACGTCCTGGGAGCCGTGCGGAAACTGGGCGGCGCGATCGAGGTCAACCCGACCCCCCAGGAAGTGTCGTGGAGCGTGCCGCTGGACGAGGACTACGAGCACGCGACCTACGACCCCGCCCAGGTGGCGCCCTACTTCGCCGCCGCCACTCAGGCGGCGATCGTCCTGGCCGCGTTTCGGGCGCCGTATCGCGGCCGCTCGACGCCGGTCAACGCGTGGTGGGGCTCGTTCGACCTGGCGGTGAACCTGTTCTCGGGGCTGCCGGCCGACCCGCCGTCGGATGACTTCATCATGCGCAACGCGATGGACGCACAGGAGGTCGCGATCGGCTGGTGGCCCGGCGACGAGCGCTACGACGGCGCGGCCTTCTACGCCTACGCCCACCCGGCACCGGAGGGATTCGCCCAGGCTGAGCTAAGCCCCGCCGCCGCCCGCTGGGACGATCAGCTCGGCGAGTACCTGCTCGACTGGGCCGACCTCCGCAGCGCCCCCGATCCCCGAGCCGCCGTGCTTGAGTTCGCCCGCTCAGCCTTCCGCCACGCGTGCCTCGTCTGCGACTGGGACCCAGCGCTGTCCGACAGCGCCCAGAGCAAACCGCCGCCGATCGCCTGAGAACCGGCGGCGGCTTCGATTAGTCGGATCGGGCGTCAGGCGGCTACCTGAACCGCCGCGGCCTCCAGAATCTGGTGGGCGACGGCCTCGGGGTGCGAGACCGTGATCGCGTGCGACGCGCCGGGGATCTCGAGCGTGCCGTCTTGACGCCGCCAAGCGCTTCGAACCGCTCGACGCCGGGGCGGCCCCCGAACGTTCCTCGAGGTCTTCGGCGCGGCGATCTTCGCCGGTCGTGAGAGCGGCATCGATTTGTCGAGGCTGCTCGCGCCGCTCTCACCGCGCCCGCCGCGCCGCGGCCCCCCCGGCCGGTGGACCTACTCCTGGACGGTTTGACGGAGCGCTTTACCGAGTCCTACCAGGAGGCCTTCCCCTCGCTCACGAGAGCGCTACACGCGTTTGTGGAGGGCGGGGACGCGCCGGCCGAGCAGCTTCGTTGGCTGTGGACTGCGTCCCTCTACCGTGAGGCGATCGAGCGGCTCGGGCGGACCCGCATCGCCGTTCGAGCCGCCCATGACACCTTCAGCCGGATCGAGGCCGAAGGGTTCGCCGAGCGCGCCCGTCGCGAGCTCCAAGCGACCGGCGAGGCGGCGCGCAGGCGCAGCGTGGACACCCGCGACGCGCTCACACCCCAGGAGGCGCAGATCGCCCGCCTCGCTCGTGACGGCCTCTCGAACCCGGGTATCGGCGCACAGCTCTTCATCAGCCCCCGAACCGTCCAGTACCACCTGGGCAAGGTCTTCGCCAAGCTCGACATCACCTCTCGCAACCAGCTCGCTCGCGTTCCTGCCGCCCGCCTCGGCGCGACCTAGCCGACTTCCTTTCTGGGGCCGTTATAGCCTTGGGCGGACCCACCCGCACGGAGGTCAACGATGGGTAGCTCCCGCGAGTTCGATGTCATCGTCATTGGTGCTGGTCCGGCCGGGGAGCATTGTGCGGGGCGTCTGGCGGACGCCGGACTGCGAGTGGCGATCGTCGAACGCGAGCTTGTCGGCGGCGAGTGCGACTACTGGGCCTGCATCCCTTCGAAGACATTGCTGCGGCCAGGCGAGGCCTTGCAGGCGGCCCGGGAGGCCCCGGGCGCCCGTGAAGCCGTGAGCGGCGGTGTGCGACCCGAGAGCGCCTTCGAGTGGCGCGACTTCATGGTGGCGGAGTACGAGGACGGGGCCAAGGCCGCCTACCTCGAGGGGAAGGGAATCGAGGTGGTTCGCGGGACCGGGCGTCTGGCCGGACCGGGGCGCGTCGAGGTGGACGACGAGACCTATGCCGCGCCTCATGTCGTGATCGCGACCGGGTCGGACCCGGTGTTCCGCCCGTTCCCGGGCTGGACGAGCTCGAGGGCGTCTGGACGAACCGGGAGGTCACCGGGCTGACCGAGGTACCGCGGCGGCTGCTCGTGCTGGGCGGCGGCCCGGTCGGGGTCGAGATGGCGCAGGCGGTGCGGCGCCTCGGTGCGTCGGTGGCGCTCGTGGAGGGCATGGACCACCTTCTGCCGCGCGAACCGAAGCCGCTGGGCGACGCGCTGGGTACCGCCCTCGCAGAAGACGGAATCGAGCTCCACCTCGGCGAGCACGCTAGCGGCGTCCGCCGCGATGGTGACGATTACGTCGTCGAGTTTGCCGGGAGCGACGACCTGCGCGGGGAGCGCCTCCTCGTTGCCACCGGCAGACGAGCGCGTGCCGATGGCCTAGGCCTCGACACCGTCGGCGTGGAGCCGGCGCGGCAGGGGGTCCCCGTCGACGAGCGGATGCGGGTGACGGACGGTGTTTGGGCGATCGGCGACGCCACCGGCGTCTGGCCGCTGACCTACATGGGCAAGTACCAGGGCCGCGTCGCCGCCGACAACATCCTCGGACGCGACCGGACCGCGAACTACGACGCCGTTCCGAGAGTGGTCTTCACCGATCCGCAGGCAGCAGCCGTCGGCGAGGCCGAGGGCATTCTGTCCGCGACGGTCCCGCTGTCGGAGGTGCCGCGCACCTCCACCTACACGCGTTCATACGCGGAGCGCCCCGGCTTCATGACCCTCCTCTCGGACGGCAAGCGGCTCACCGGGGCGTATGCGCTAGGACCCGAGGCGGGGGAGTGGCTCCAGCAAGCAACGGTCGCCATTCGCGCGCGTGTGCCGCTTCCCGTGCTGTTCGACGTGATCCAGCCGTTCCCGAGCTTCTCGGAAGCGTTCCTGTCCACGTTGACTGAGCTCGAGAGCCACACCATGAAGCAGCCGATACCTACCTAAGGGGGCACGGATGAGCAGTAGCGAGGTGGAGATGAAGCTCGAGGTCGTGGTGGTGCCCGTCTCGGACGTCGATCGAGCCAAGGACTTCTATGGCGGGCTTGGCTGGCGCGAGGATGCCGACTTCGCAACCGATGAGCTGCGGGTTGTGCAGTTCACTCCCCCGGGGTCGCAGTGCTCGATCATCTTCGGCCAGAACGTCACCGCGGGCGCACCGGGCTCGACTAAGGACCTGCAGCTGACCGTGTTGGACATCGACGCGGCCCGGGCCGAGCTCGTCGGCCGCGGCGTCGACGTGAGTGAGATCTTCCACGACACCGGCGGGGTCTTCCACCATGCCGGGACCGACGGGCGTGCGGCCGGCCCCGCCCCCGACCGTGCCAGCTACGGCTCGTTCGCCTCGTTCAGTGACCCGGACGGCAACGGCTGGCTGCTGCAGGAGATCAAGGAACGGCTACCAGGCCGATGACACAGGAGGACTCACATATGGACATCGCAACTCTGGCGGAGCTGCTGCACGAGACAGCCGAGCGTCACGACCCATACGAGAAGAGCGCCCCGGAGCACGACTGGTGGGATTGGTACGCCGCGTATATGGATGCTCGCCAGGCCGGCCAAACGCCGGACGAGGCGTCCGCGGCCGCCGGGCGCTATATGGCAGAGGTCAAGCACATCGTCGCCTCATGACCGACCCGCAACTAGCCGGGCAGACCGTGGTCGTGATCGGCGGCAGCGCGGGCATCGGGCTCGAGACGGCGAGACTTGCGCGGGCTGAGGGGGCCGACGTGGTACTCGCCGCCCGCAATCCCGACCGGCTTGCAAAGGCCGCAGCCGAGCTCGGCGCCCGTAGCACCGCAACGTTCGACGCGGACGACTCTTCGGCCCTGGAGGCGTTCTTCGCCGGCCTCGAGGGACCCATCGACCACGTGTTGGCGACAGCCGGTGGCCCGTACTACGCGCCCTTGGCCGAGATGGACTTCGACAAGGCGCGCAGAGGGCTGGCGGCGCATCCCATGCTCATGCTCGGCGTCGCCCGCTACGCCGCCTCCAAGGTGCGCCCCGGAGGCACGCTTCTGTTCATGGGCGGCACCGGAGGCCGCCGGCCGAGCTCCGGCTCAATCATCACGGCGGGGACCGCGGCCCTTCCCGCCCTGACCGCCAGCCTGGCGCTCGAGATCGCGCCGGTGCGGGTCAACCTGATCGCCGCCGGCTTCGTGGACACGCCACTGTCGGCGTCGCTTCTCGGCGACCAGCTCGAGGAGCGGCGCGAAGAGCTTCGCGCGACGCTGCCGATCGCCCGCGTCGTCGGACCGGATGACGTTGCCGCGCTGGCGGTGCACCTGATGGCCAACACGGCGCTGACCGGCGCGACGTACGACATCGACGGCGGCCAGCAGCTCTACTGACTGAGTGGCGGCTCGCAGTCGTCGTAGATGCGGGCGGCCGCGAGCTTGCCGCTCTCACCCCGAACGTAGACGGCGACTCCCGCCTCCGGCCTCAGCTCCGTCTTGCCCCATCGCACGACGTTGTATTCGAGCGCACACACACGCCCGTCGTCGAAGAGTGCACAGTGTTCCAGCGGGATGCCGCCGTCGTTCGAGAACAGCAGCTCGTAGAAGGCGCGCAGACCTTCGCGACCTCTGTGGGTGTGCTCCCCGCCCGCCGGCTCACGTGCGTAGCCGTCCGGTTCGAACGTCGCGAGCATTGCGTCGACGTCGCCGGCCGACAGCGCGCACTGGTATTCGGAGATCACGTCCGACGCTTGGAGCTCCGGATCGCGCTGCAGCAGCGGTGGGCGATGGGCATGGCGGCCCGTGAGTGGCCAGCTGCTCGAGTAGAGCCGTAGTTCGATGATCCGTCCGTCGGCGTGCTTGTCGGCGACGACCGCAACCGGAAGAGCGACCTGCCCAAGCTCACCGTCCAGGTGGAGGACCACCTCTCCGAAGCCTCCTCGCTCGGTGGCGACCTGACTGACGTTCTCGACAGAGACGTTGTGCTGGTTGAGCATTCCGTTCATCCAGGTCGCGTACGCCCTGAATGCCCGCACGCCCTTGATGCGTCCCCGTTCCGGATCGTGCAGCTCAGGCTCGCCGGCGAACGAATCGATTAGGGCATCGGGCTCGTCGGCCATCAAGCCGTCGAAGTAGGGCACGGTTGCGAGCTCTTCCCGCCGCATCCTCTCTTCCCACTGCTGAAGCGCCCTCGCGGAGAAGAGCTCGGGTATCCAAGGCATTCGAAGAGCGTGTCACACCGCAACGCGCCGGCCGTCGCAGGCACAGACCTGGGGCTAGTCAGCCCACCAGTCGCGCCGGCCCTCGACGTCGTCGCGCGGGTTCTCGCCGAGGTTGGGCGCGCCGATGACGAGGATCTCGAGGCCATCCGGCCCGGCCTCGTAGCCTCGCCACGTTCCGGGCGAGACGCGCACGGCGTCCCACTGCTTCAGCTCGACGATCTCGTCGTCGAGCTTCATCCGCCCGCTCCCGCGCAGGACCACGTACACCTCCTCCTGCCTCTTGTGCGTGTGGCCGTACGGAAAGCGATAGCCGGGCGGGACGTGCTGGTAGCCCAGGCCGGATTGCTCGAGCTCGAGTGCCTGGGTCGCCAAGCGAAACTCCAGGTCCGGCGCGCCGTCGAAGTTGGAACCCACGTCCTCCAGGTCCTCCCTGAGGTTCCTGTGCGTGAACGGCACGGGCGCAATCCTACGGTGGCCGGGCTGGCGTCGCCGCAACGTCAGCGCGCAGGACTCGCGCCACAGTGACTCCGGCGAGCGCGGTCATGACGACGGCACTGGCGACGCACCATTGACATACGGCCATGACCTCGACCAGCTCGACGTAGGTGAGGTAGGCGCTGAATCCCAGGCCGACCAGGGCGAGGAAGGCGCCGCCGAACCGGCCGGTCTCTCCGGGGACGGCGAGCGACGCGCCGATCGCGATGTAGCCGATCAGGCCCAGAAGCGCGACGGGCACGCCGACGAGCTCGGCGTAGGAGGAGGACTGCACCTTCTCGCAGCCGCCTCCGCCGCCCGCGCAGATCGGCTCCAGCCCGGCGTAGTGGACCCAGGTGAGGTAGCCGGCGATCGCCACGCCGACCATGACGAGGACGACGGTCAAGGTGGTGAGGCGGCGGTCGGTCATCCTCCCTGGATGGCGCGGTCGAGCTGCTCGGTGAAGGCCTCCGGAGTCAGAGCGCTCACCGGCAGCGGCTCCAGAGGCCGCCCGTTCGCGGAGATGAGAAAGGAGGGAGTGGAGTCGACTCCGTGGCGTCTCGCCTCCCGCTCTGCCTTGGCGAGCAGCGGCGGCCTCCCTCCTCCGTCGGCCGCCGCGACGACCGGCGCCGCCTCGAGCCGGCTCGAGCGCGCGACGCGGCGCAGGAACGCGTCCGTGACGTATCCGGAGTTCTCTTGTCCCTGGTTGCGGTAGAACACGTCGACGAACTGCCACATGCGGTTCTGCCGCGCCGCGGCGCTCGTGGCGGCGGCGCCCCTCACCGAGTCGTCGCCGATGAAGGCGAGCGGTCGCAGCTCGATCTTGACCTGTCCGGTGCGGACGTAGCGCTCGACGATGGTCGGGAGGACGTTCACGGTGTACTCGGCGCAGAACGGGCACTGGAGGTCGACGAACTCGACGAGCCTGACCGGCGCGCCGGGCTCGCCGAGTGTCGCGCCGGACTGCGGGATGCCGTCGAAGAGCCGGTTTGCCGCGACGGCTCCACTGAGGGTTCCGCCGCCGCCCAGCCCGGGGCTGGAATCGTCTTCGCCGCTCTGGCTGACGACGATCAGCACTCCGATGACGGCCAGCGCCGCCAGCGCTGCCGCGGCCAGCAATCGGAGCCGGCGCGTGCGCTGCGTTTGGGGGCTCATGAGCCGGAGTCCCCCGCGCGAGCGCTTCGGCGGACGCTGTGCGCCAGCGCGGCGATGGCGGTCAACAATGCAACCGCGCCCAACACCAGCGCGAGCGTGGAGCCACCGCCTCCATCATCCCCGCTCTCGGCCGCTCTTACGGGGGTTGACGCCGGCGTCGCCGCTGAAGACTCGTCACCGGCTCCCTCGCCGCCCGCGTTCTGGCGCGGGTTCGACTTGCTCACCGTGGTGTACGAGCCCGGTTCCTCGGAGTCGGGCGGCCCGATCCAGCGGACCGCCTTGCCGTCGCCGTAGGTCTGAATGGCCTTCCACGCCAGCCGGCCCTCGCGGTCGGGGGTGGTGCCGAGGAAGGTGAACAGCGCCAGGCCCTGTTCGGGTAGTCGGCCGCGCCAGACGATCGTGGCGATGCTCTTGTCGGGCGCAAGCGTGACCGTGCGCCGCCATCCCGGCGCGTCCTGGAACGAGAACGGCACCACGCCCTTGGGCACCTGCAGCTCGATCTTGGTCGTTGGAACGTTGCGTTCGTTGGGGACGAGCACAGTCCACAGCGTCGGATCCAGCGGAGCCGCCTCGCTGGGGCGAACCTGGATATGAGCCGCCGCCGGGCCGGCGGCGAGGGCCAGCGCCGCGGCCGTGGCGGCCACGACGCTGAACCCTCGCCGCTTCGGTCGCCGGTGTCTCATGCGACCTTGAAGCTCCAGTGAAAGCTCTGCCGGTGGGCGTCACCGGCAGTGATCTTCACCGTCACCTTGTAGGTGCCGCGCGCGAGTCGCGACCCGAACGTCGCCCCGATCGTGCGGGCGTCGAGCCTGCCTCCGCGTGCGACCACGGCGCCATTCGAGGACCGCTTGACGGTCACCGAACCCTTGATGATCTGGGCGGTGAACACGGCCCTCACCTTGCTTACTGTCGGCGAGGTCGTCGCGTTCTTTCCGGGCGATCGCTTGCTGATGTAGACGTGCGCTTGCGCGGGGGGCGCCACCGCGAGCGCGATGGCCACGGTCGCAAGCAGCCCGATCACTTTGCTCGTCATGAGTGGTCTTCGATCTCCTTGACCTTGGACTCGTTGCTGAGCGTGCCCAGCACGAGCCCCTTCTTGAAGGCCGTCGTGCCGAAGCTCTGGTTGAGCAGCTTCGCTCCGGGCTTGTTGAGCACGACGGTGAGCCCCCTGAAGCCAGGCTCCTCGTCGAGCACTCGGTACGACTTGGTCTTCAGCGTCGCGACCGCGATCCGCTTTCCGCCGACCGCCGCCTCGAGGACCTTCTTGTCGCCATGCGAGTGAGTGGCGTGGTGGTCACCCTCGTCACCCTCGTGCTCGGCGACCGGGATCTCGATCCACAGTCGCGAGAGCCTGGCGGTCACCGAGCCGTTGCTGAGCGCCAGCCCACCCGAGTGCTTGATCGTGCCGCCGCCCTCGTCGTTGAGTGCGTGAAACGAGTAGGTCCCGCCCGTGGCGGAGTAGGTGGTGCCCGTGGCGGTGATGCCGAGCGACTGGAGCGCCGCCTTGGCCTTCGCCGAGAGCGCGAGCTTGGTCTTTCCGCCCACAACCTTGACTGGGTGGGCGCCGGCCGCCGGCACGGCGACCGCCAGGAGCGCTACGGCCGCGATCACCGGGAGGGCTCCCCTTCTAAGAATGCGATTCATGCTTGTCGTTCCCTTTCGTTGTGAAATCAACGTCTAAGCCAGACAGGGAACCGGTGGGCCACGACTGGCGAGACTCCCCTCCAGCAGCCTCAGCGCGAGTGGCCAGGCGAGCTGGTGCCGGGATGCAGAAGAGCGTGAACGCCCCGCCCGTGGGCGGGGCTCGCGGGCAAGCAGCCGTTCGAGCGGCTCGGCGCCGGGGTAGCGGCCGAGCACCAGCAAGGTGAGCAATCCGAGCGTCGGGGCTATGAACCCGAGCGCATCGGCCGCACCGAGGCCGACCAGCGCCAGCACTCCGACGGCGCTGAGGATCGCCACTAGTGCCATTCGCCGCTGCTCTGCCTTGAGTAGGTCTCGTGCCACCGCGGGCGTCATCGAATCGGCACCTCGATCCGGGTCACATACGCATCGAACTTCGAGACCCGGGCGCTGAGCTCCAGCCGCCAATCGCCGGACGGTGCAAGCGCGGCGTTGCGGATCACGTAGTGGCCGGGTCCGGCGCGCTCGGCCTCGAGGCGCAGCGGGCCGATCTTGCGGGACAGCAGGCGCGCGGTGACGGTCAGCTCCTTCACGCGCCCGAACTGCGCGCCCGTTCGGCGGTCGAAGAGATAGGCGTGGATCTCGTTCGCGCCCGCGCGGGCCGGGTCGACGGTCAGCTCGAGGCGGGCAGGCCCCAGCCGCTCGCCGGCCGAGAACGGCCCGGTCTGTGCGCCGGCGGGCTGATAGGACACCAGCGCGGCCGTCACCCCGAGGGCGGCCACCATCAGCACGAGCTCCGCGCGGATCGTTCGGCGCAACGCGACACCGGCCTGCCCCGGGGCGGCCCCGGAGGCGTCGAAGGCAGCCAGGCGCGGCCGGATCCGCTGACGATTCCATGCACCGAGCGCAATCAGCGTGACAACGAGGCCGATCTTGATCAGGACGGCTCTCCCGAATGCCGTGTCGACCAGGTCGGCGAGCGAGTCGATCTCCACGATCGCCTGGATCGTGCCGCTCGCCACGAGCCCGGCGACGGCAAACAGCGCGATCGTCGAGAAGCGGTTCACCGCCGCTGCGAGCAATCCCGTGCGCTCGGGCCGCTCCAACTGCCGGGTAGCCGCCGGAAGCGCCCACAGCAGCATCGCGATACCGCCGACCCAGATCGCCATGCACACCACGTGCAGGAAGTTGGCGGGCACCAGCAGCCAGGTGGGCGAGATCGTCGAGGCGTGACCCGCGAGGGCAGGCGTCAGGCAGAGAAACAAGAGGACCACGACGAGGGACGCAGCCGCGGCTGGAGGGGCAGGCGCCGCCGGTATCAGCCCCGTCGCCCCGAGTGACGCCGGCCGCAGGACCGCGGGACGCAGTCGCATGAACGGGAGGCCGATCAGGGCGCCGGCCATCACCCAGCCGGTAAGTCGCAGCAGCCACACGGTTCCGAACCGGGTGTCGACGACGTCGCCGATCACGCTCGGGTCGAGCGCCTGCCAGAACGTGCCCCCCGAGGCCACGGCGCCCTGGAACACGATCCCGAGCGCCGACATTGAGATTCCCAGTCCCACCGCCACCAGCGCGATGGACCGGGCCCGCCGGGCGAACGCCTCGCTGGCCTCCAGCCAGCCCTCACCCCAGCCGGCGCGTTCGCGTAGCGCGGGCCTCCACACGGCAGCGAGAAACGCCGCTCCCCCTGCCGCGAGCGCCAGCGCAAGATAGGACAGGCCCCGCACGATCCCGAACGCGACCTCCGTGATCGGACCCACCCGCCCGGCGTCAATCAGCTCGTCCAGGGCGGCAGCAGGCGCCCCGCCCTCCCCGACGCTGAAGACGAACCCGCCCGCAACCGGATGGGAGTCGGCGGAGACGACCCGAAACGTGGCGGTGTAGGTCCCGTCGCCTACGCCGGGCCGCAGTGCGACGGCAACCTCGTCGCCTCTGCCCCCGGGATGGACAGCCGATCCGCGATCCACGCGCGCGCCCTGCTCGTCGTAGACCCGGACCGCACCGAAGGCGGCCTCCACCGGCTCGCTGAAGTAAAACGTCACCCGCTCCGGGGCCCGGTCGAGCTGCGCACCACGTACCGGCACGGTCTCCTCCACGGTGGCGTGGGCCCACGCCGACGGAGCCATGCAGGCGCCGAGGCTGATCGCCGCAGCCACGCCCAGCAGAAGGCGCCCCAGCGACGCGGTCACCACGCCTCCCGCGCCGGGCTTGGAATGCCGGCCCCCTTGCGACGGCGACGTACCACCACGACCAGCAAGAGGCCGGCGAGCGTGGCCGCGACCAGCGAGATGGCGCCGCCGATCGGGAAGCCGCCGCCGGGCTTGCCGACCCACGTCAGCGTCCCGCTGATCTTCACCGGCCGGTCGCCCACGTCGAGCGGGACGCGCCAGTCGAAGACCTTGGTCCGCTTGCCCTCATCCTTCACCTGAGGCGGCACGGTGCGCGACATCCAGTGGATGCGATGGTCGTGCCAGGCGTAGCGACCGCTGCCATCGACCAGCTCCCACATCGGCGGCGCCTGGGGATCCGCGGATGCCGGTACCCGAACCCCCTCGGCGTAGCGGTCATCGTTCAGGTAGAGGGTGGGCGAGCGGCGGTTGACCTCCACAGCTCCGTCGGCGCCGATGCGTACGTAGGGCTCATTGCGGTAGCCCAAGACGGTCACCGGCTCGCTGCTCCCGTTCCTCAGCTCCAGGCTGTCGTCGTAGTTGACCACCCGCACGTCCACGCCCTCCACCGCAGGGGCGACCCCCCGCACGTCGGAGCGGAAGTTCGGATTTCCCTCATGGGCGGACGCAACCGATGCGACCCAGCCCAGTGCCGTGACCACAACCGCCACGGCCAGAACACGCGACACGAAGCCTCCTGGACTCGAGCGAACCACGCCCGAGCCTCAGACAGACAGCCGGGCGCCTAGAGCACGATCGGGCGGGGCGGCGGCCGCATGGCCAGCGCCAGCGCAATCAGCCGGCCGCCGCACAGTGCCGGCCGATGCTCGCGCGACCAGGCCTCGGGCACCGCCGCCGAGCGAGGACGCAGCTCGAATTGACGCGCCGCCGCAGAGGACCGCGCCAGCTTCTCCTCACCCGGATATCGACCGGCCAGCAACGGCAGGAGCACCAAGAGCAACGGCAGGGTGTAGGCGAAGGTGGACTCCAACCCGCACAGGGCAGCGACCAGCAGGGTTGCCGCCATGACCGGCACCCACCAACCCCGCAACCGCCCATACCCGAGGGACATCACAGGCAGCTTAGCTGCAGACCACGCTCCGGGCGCCGGTACTTTGCGGAAGGGCGCGAAGGGCGCGATGGATGGCGTCAACGACCTTCTCGGGCTCGCGGACCTCGAGCACGAGGCGCTTATAGCCCTCGCCGCGGAGCTCGATCACGACGGCATTGTTCGGATGCCTCAGATCCCAGAACGCGCGTTCACCGTCGTTGATGAAGCGGCCGGCCACGACCACGCCTGGGAACTCTGCTCCGAGGAGCCGCCAGCCCGGCGAGCTTGCTGCCAGCGCCGGGTCCATCCGGGCATCGACGACATGTTCCAGCGGAACGTCGAGTCGGCGCCTGAGCGTCCAGAACATGTGGAGTCCGCGGAACCTCGCGGTGAGCACTCCGGCCTCGATGCTGATGGCGGCCATGCCCATACCGTGGCCGCCTGAGATGAGCGGACGATGAGCCTCTCATCAAGCCCTCATTCGGGGCTTGGATTCTGCGCTCATGGCCTCGAGTCCCACCTCCGAGCAGGACGTCGCCTTCGGCCTCGGCGGGCCCGGCGGAGCTGCTGCCCTGGTCGCCCTCCGAAGCGGCGGCGCGACCGCCCTGGTCGGAGCTTTCATCGTGGTCGCGCTGCTCGCGCTCGCGCGCAAGCTGATTCGGCTGGCCGGCGATCCCGCCCCCGACGAGAGCGATCCTCCCCCAGTAGTGTGATCGTGGAATGCGCAAGCTGGGTGGGACGCTCGCGCGGTTGCCGATTCGCCTGCGGCTCGCTCTGGCCTTCACCGGAGTCATCGCGCTGGTGCTCCTGGTCGCGGGCGTTTTCCTCGCGCGCCAGTTCGAGGGCGATCTCGACCGATCGATAGACACGGGTCAGCGTGCCCAGGCGCAGGACATCGTCGCGCTGGTGCGGGCCGCGGCGACCTCGGCCGCCCTGCTGGCGAGCGGAGAACGCTACGCCCAGGTGTACGCCGCCGACGGCCAGCTGCTGGCGTCGACCCGGCCCGTCCGCCGGCGCAGGCTGCTCGACCCCCGCGAAGTGCGGGCCGCCACGCGAACGCCGGTGACCGTCGAGCGACGAGCGGTCAACGGCACCGAGTTGCGCCTCGTCAGCGTCCCGGCCATGCTGCAGAGCGGCCGACGCGGGGTGGTTGTGATCGGCGACTCGCTTCGCCTGCGCGACTCCAGCCTCGCTTCGCTCGACCGCCTATTGCTCATTGCGCTGCCCCTCGCGCTGCTGGTGGCCGCGTTCGCCGGCTACGAGGTGGCCGGAGCGGCGCTGCGCCCCGTCGACCGTATGCGCAGCCGAGCGGCGACCATCAGCGAGAGCGACCCCTCCGAGCGGCTGCCGGTGCCCGAGGCGCGCGACGAGATCGCGACGCTCGCGAACACACTCAATGAGATGCTCGGCCGACTGGAGGCCGCGCTGGCGCGCGAGCGCCGGCTGGTGAGCGATGCGAGCCACGAGCTACGCACGCCGCTGACCACGTTGCGGGCCGAGCTCGAGCTGGCATTGCGAGGCGAGCGCACCGCCGCCGAGCTGCGCGCCGCCATCGCCTCCGCCCACGAGGAGGCCCGGCGCATTTCGACGCTGGCCGACGATCTGCTCGTGCTTGCGCGCGCCGACCAGGGAGGGCTGCCGCTTAGGCCGGAGCCCTGGGCGGCGCGGGATCTCGTGGTGGCCGCGGCTCGCCGCGCCGAAGGAGCGTTCGCACAAGCCGGGCGCTCGATCGAAGCGCGCGACGACAGCTCCGGCGCTCTCGTCGTCTTGGCCGACCCGCACCGCGTGGCCCAGGCGCTCGACAACCTGATCGCCAACTCGCTGCGACACGGCGACGGCCGCGTCGAGCTGACCGTCGAGCACGCCGGGAAAATGGTCGAGCTGCACGTGATCGATGGCGGCGCCGGCTTTGGCGACGAGTTCCTCTCGCACGCCTTCGAGCGCTTCAGCCGCGATGCGGGCGGCGGCGAGGGCCCACAGGGGGCGGGCCTCGGGCTGGCCATCGTCGAGACGATCGCCCGCGCGCACGGCGGCACCGTCGCGGCGCGCAACCGTCCCGACGGTGGCGCGGACGTGTGGCTGACGCTGCCCGAGGCCTGAGGCCGGCGGGGCGTCAGCCCGCCGCGCGCAGCCGGTAGCCGGCGCCGCGCACGGTCTCGAAGCTGTCCAGCCCGAACGGCCGGTCGACCTTCTCGCGCAGGTATCGCACGTAGACGTCGACCACGTTGGAACGGTTTTCGTAGCTCCATGTCCCAGGCCCCCTCGATCAGCTCGTAGCGCGAGAGGACCTGGCCCGGCCGGCGCATGAACACCTCGAGCAGCTGGAACTCCTTGGTGGACAGCTCGATCCTCGTCTCGCCGCGCCGCACCTCCCGGCTGGCCGGGTCGAGAACGAGGTCGCCGACCTCGATGACCGCTTCGCGCTCCACCGGCCCGCGCCGCGCGAGCGCGCGCAGTCGTGCCAACAGCTCATCGAAGTCGAAGGGCTTGACAAGGTAGTCATCGGCGCCCGTGTCGAGCCCCGTCACGCGATCGGCCACGCCGTCGCGAGCCGTCAGCATCAGGATCGGCGTGTGCAGGCCGTCGTCGCGCAGTCTGCGGCAGGTCTCGAAGCCGTCGATTCCCGGCAGGTTGACGTCGAGCACGATCACCTCGTAGGCGTTCGCCGGGGCCATCCACAGCGCGTCCTCGCCGGTCACCGCCACGTCGGCCAGCAGCCCCGCCTCGCGCAGGCCCTGGCGGATCAGCTTGGCGAGCTTGACCTCGTCTTCGACAACCAGCACGCGCATCGACCACGAAGCATGGCGGGGGCGACGCTCGGCCGCAATGACGGCTCACCGTTCTCTCATGCGGCGGGCGTGCAATCCCCCGGCACGCGTGACACTCATGGAAACAACAAGCCGGCCCCTCTCGTTCTTGACGACACTGGACCGGACGGCGATCGAGGAAGTGCGCAGCCGTTCCGGACTGCTGTGGCTCGATCTCTTTGCGCCCAGCGACGCAGAGGTGGACGCCCTCGGCGAGCTGTTCGGGTTCCACCCGCTGGCCCTCCGCGACGCCCGCAACTTCGGCCAGCGGCCCAAGCTCAACGAGTACGACGACCATCTGCTGCTCGTCTTCTACGGCGCCCGCCTCAACGACGACCAGGAGCCGGAGCCGGTGGAGGTGCACGTGTTCATGTGCGCGGAATCCGTCGTGACCCTGCATCGCGATCGGTGCGGGCCGCTGGAAGTGCTGCGCGGGCACCTGGGCGGCCAGAGCGCCGCGAGCGTTCAGTGGCTCGTGTACCGCATCCTCGATGAATTGACCGATTCGTTCGTGACGGTGCTCGAGTCGATCGACGACGAGCTCGATGGCCTCGAGGAGGCGATCATTGCTGCCCCTACCGACGAGCAGCTCGCCCGGCTGTTTCGCCTCAAGCGCGCCCTGTCGGGCCTGCGGCGGCTGGTCGGCCCGGCGCGCGATGTGTTCCAGCGCGCGCCGGAGCAGATCGCGGCGCTGCCCGGCTTCGACCACGACACGCATGACTACTTCCGCGACGTCTACGACCGCCTGCTGCGCACCTCAGAGCAGATCGACTCCTACCGCGACGTG
This sequence comes from uncultured Thermoleophilaceae bacterium, assembly GCA_963728155.1. Classification (GTDB taxonomy): domain Bacteria; phylum Actinomycetota; class Thermoleophilia; order Solirubrobacterales; family Thermoleophilaceae; genus JACVRW01. The sequence goes on from CAVSJF010000007.1 coordinate 614,338, forward strand.
CTCACCAGCGCGATGGACGTGTACCTCTCCATGAGCTCGAATCGCCTCAACGTGGTGATGCAGCGGCTGACCCTGATCGCCACCGTCTTCCTTCCGCTCACTTTCGTAACCGGGTTCTTCGGCCAGAACTTCGGCTGGCTGGTGGAACACATCAACGGCTTCGGCAGCTTTCTGGCTTTCGGGGTGGGCGGGCTGGCCCTGCCCGCCCTCGTGATGATGGTCGCGTTCGGCCGCGCCGGGTGGCTCAGCCTCCCCGGCAGGCGGCGCCGCGGCCACAGCGGCTAGTTGGCTGCGCTCATCGTTCTCTCATGGGGAATTCGTTGAATGGGCCCATGGCCGAATACCCAGACTCCATCTCCATGCAGGCGGACGCCGCCGTCGCCCTCCAGAGCTTGGCCAAGTCCTTTCGCGGCCCGCACGGCCCCGTGCGAGCCGTGCGGAGCATCGACGTCTCGATCGAGCGCGGCGAGACGGTTGCGCTGCTCGGGCCCAACGGGGCGGGCAAGTCGACCACTCTGGACATGCTGCTGGGCCTCAGCGAGCCCGACGCCGGCGCCGTCTCGGTCTTCGGCGATGACCCTCACGGTGCCGTCGCCGCCGGTGAGATCGGCGCCATGCTGCAGACGGGCGCGCTGATCAGCGACCTGTCGGTGCGCGAGCTGGTCGCCATGATGGCCTCGCTGTACCCACGGCCGCTGGACGTGGAGGACGTGCTCGGAATGACGGGCGTGCTCGGCGTAGCCGACCAGCGCACGCAGAAGCTCTCCGGCGGCCAGACCCAGCGCGTGCGACTTGCCCTCGCGCTCGTGAGCGATCCCGAGCTGCTCGTGCTCGACGAGCCCACGGTCGCGCTCGATGTCGAGGCACGACGCGACTTCTGGGCCACCATGCGCTCCTTCGCCGCGCGCGGCAAGACGGTGCTGTTCGCCACCCATTACCTGGACGAGGCCGACGCCTACGCCGACCGGGTGATTCTGATGGCTCACGGCCGGGTGGTGGCCGATGGCCCGACCACCGAGATCAAGGCCATGGTCGGCGCCCGCACGATCCGGGCCACGCTGCCGGACGCCGACGCCGATCTGCTGAGCGGCCTGCCGGGGGTGACCTTGGCCGAGCGGCACGGCGAAACCGTGATTCTGACCTGCTCGGACTCCGACGCTGCCATCCGCGCCCTGCTCGAACGCTTCGAGGACGCGCAGGACATCGAGATCGCCGGCGCGGGGCTCGAGCAGGCTTTCCTGGCGCTGACCAGCGACCGATCCCAGCCGGCCGTCAACGAGGAGGTCTTCGCATGAGCACCGCTACATACACCGGCTATGAGCTGCTGCGCACCATTCGCAACCGGCGCGTGCTCATCTTCGCCCTCGCCTTCCCGGTGATCCTCTTCCTGGCGATCGCCGCGCCCAACCGCAACGTGAGCGACTTCTCGGGCACCGGGATCTCACTGCCGCTCTACTTCATGGTCGGCCTGGCCACGTTCGCGACGATGAACGCGATGCTGGCCAGCGGCGGCCGGATCGCCGCCGATCGCGCCGTCGGCTGGAACCGCCAGCTGCGCGTCAGCCCGCTCTCGCCCTCCGCCTACATCGGCACCAAGGTCCTGACCGGCTACCTGCTCGCCGGGCTCAGCATCATCGTCCTGTACGCGTGCGGGGCGGCGCTCGGAGTGAGCCTGCCTGCCGGCCGCTGGCTGGCTATGACCGGTCTCCTCCTCATCGGTCTGATCCCCTTCGCCGCCCTGGGAATCGCGCTCGGGCATCTGCTCGACTCCGACTCGATCGGCCCCGCCGTGGGCGGCCTGGTCGGAGTGCTCGCGCTGCTCGGCGGCAGTTGGTTTCCGATCAGCGGCCACGGCTTCCTTCACGACCTGGCCCAGGTGCTGCCCTCTTACTGGCTCGTGCAGGCCAGCCACGTCGGGCTCGGCGACGCCGGCTGGGGCATCCACGGCTGGCTCGTGATGGCCCTCTGGACGATCGCTCTGATCGCCCTGGCGGTCCGCGCCTATCAGCACGACACCAGCCAGGAGGCGTGATCATGTGGTTCGAGTTGGCACTGATTGTCGGCGCAGTCGTCATCGCGCTGCTGACGCTGTGGCTCTGGCAGTGGCTCGACGGGAGCTCCCAGCCCTACTCATCGTGGGACGCGTCGGGCACGATCAAGGCCTTCCTGGCGGCCGCCGCCGTCGCGGTGAGCGTGCTGGCGGGCGCGGCGATCGTGGAAGCCGTGGCTGTCTCCTCCTTCGGTCTCTTGGCAGGGACGGTCATCGCCCTACTCGTCGCGATGGTGATGGGGATCAGCTGCCTGGCGCTCAGGAACGCCTGAGGGCGGCCGTCACTCCGGCGAGCAGCGCGGCCGCGGCGACCACCATGGCGCCGCCGACCGCCAGCACCACCTTGTGGTCACGGGCGAAGTCCACGACGTCGCCCCCGCGGGTGACAACGAGCACGGTCGCCGCAAGGACCATGCCGAGTAGCAGGGCTAGCGCCAGCGTGGCCACGCCGAGCGTGGTCGCGGCATCCACGGCGCGCTGCAGTGACGCCGTGAGGCGGGTCCTGCCCGTCCTCTCGGGCCAGCGCTCGTTGATCGCCAGCAGGCCGCCCGCGACGATGAGCGCCCAGAAGGTGGCAACCAGGAAACCGCCCACCACGTCGCTCGAGAAGTGCCAGCCGAGCGTGACGATGCTGAACGACACCGCGAGCGCGAAGGCCAGCCCCAGGATGGCCGCCAACAGCCGGGCGCGCGGTGGAGCCACGAGCACGCCGGCGAGAGCGATGGACATGGCCGCCGTCGCATGCCCGCTTGGAAAGGCGGCGGGCGACGGGGTCGGGCCATCCACCACCCCGATGTAGCGCGGGTACTCCAGCAGCGCCTTGAGCACCTGGCTGGAGACGCTGGTCGCCGCGAGCAGGGCGATCACGGCGACGGCGAGCCGCGGCCGGCCGCGTGCCAGCGCGATGGCGGCGAGCGCGAGGGCCATCACTCCGACCTCGAAGGGATCCCCCAGCGTCGCGATGCGCACAACGCTGTAGTTCCCGTAGTCGCCCACGTCCAGGAACCCTCGAAAGGCTCGGGCATCGAGTGACCGCCCACCGTCCCACAGGTACGCCAGAGCGAGCAGGATGAGAAACGCTACGGCGCACCCGCAGGCAGCCAGAAAGAACGAACGGGGCCTAAGGCTCACCCCAATGACGGTAGACGCAGGTGCGTCCTGGTGCCTCAGGCAGGGGCGAGCGCCACGGCCGCCTCCGGCGTGGCAACGCGGAAGCTGAAGGACTCCTCGATGTAGAGGTGCACCGCCTCGTCGTCGTGGTGGTCGTAGCCGACGGCGAGGTCCTGACCCGACTCGAACAGGAAGTCGCCGCCGCGCTGGCTCAGCACCACCGCTCCGTCCACCCCTGGGGACCAGACGATCGGCCCGCCGAGGATCTTGTCCAGGTGGTCGAAGAGGGGGTAGCCGCCGTGTTCCGCGGTTTCGATGACGCCGGTGTAGTCCTCGGTTCCCAGCGCGAGCCCGTACGGGCCGGCGATCCCGCTGCGCAGCAGCAGCTCCACGGCCTTGGCGACGTGGCTCGGGTACTCGTTGAAGTCGTCGGTGCGCAGGACCTCGGAATGTGGGGAGGCCTCGGTGATCCCCTGCATGCCGCCCTGCTCCCAACCGTGGAAGACCGCCTTGTTCTCGGCCACCGCCAGGTTGCGGGCCGCGGCGTCGAGCGCGTCGAGGTCCACGTCCTCCGCGCCGCGGTCGCCGGCACGGAGCTCCTCCCGCGCGACGTCGAAGGGCGCGCGGAGCTCGGCCAGCGCCAGCACGCGGCGCCTGACCGCGTCGACGCCCGGACACGGCGTCTCGGCGATCGGCTCGGTGCGTCCGAGGTTCGTGGCCGAGTGGGTCCAGCCGTGCGGTCCGGAGAAGTCCACGAGCTGCCGTGCCGCCAGCGCCACGACCAGCCGCTCCCTGGCCTCCTCGTCGATCAGCTCCCAACCGGCGGTGGTGATGGGCGCGTGCTCGCGGAGCAGATGTGTCTGGCTCATCGCCGCCGTCCCTTCAGGCTCCCGATGCCCAGTGAGTCGGCACCGGTCGGCGCCGGATCCAGCGTAACGTCGTCGTCGTCGGCGGCCTCCTCGGCCGCCTCGCCGTGCTCGACGATGTCGCCCTCCTGGAAAAGGATGCCCCTGGCGATCTCCCGCCACTCCGGCTTCTGGCGCAGTAGGAACTCGAGGTCCATGCTGAAGTGCTTGAACTCCTCGCCCACCGCGTTGCTCATCACCGCGCGAGCGACGGCGTTCGGCTCGACGGCCAGCCGCTGCTCGTACCAGCCGATCGCCTCAGCCTCCTCGGTCAGCGATGCGCACAGCCGCGCGAAGGTGCGCGTTTCGGGAGGCAGCTCCTCCGGTGGCTCGTGATACTGATCGAATCCCATGGCCGGGACGCTACTAGCCTCGTGGGTGTGGAAGGCGTCCGTCGAGTAGTGGAGCAAGCCTCGTCCGTCCCAGTCGCGCCGCCCGCGCCGGCGGCGCCCGCGGAGCGCTGGTGGGGCAACCATCTCGGGGAGCTTCGCTGGCAGCTCGAGCTGGCCCGGCTGGTGGCCGATCCCGTGTTCCGGGGAGGCGGCGTGCCACACGGCGACGGCGCGCCCGTGATGCTGATCCCGGGGCTGCTGGCGGGCGACTCCTCCCTTGCCGTCATGCGCGGCTGGCTGCGCCGCGTGGGGTACGGCGCGCACAGCTCGGGCATCGTCGCGAACGTCGATTGCGCCGACCGCGCCGTGAATGCGCTGGAGCGCCGCATCGAGGCGCTGTCGCGAGCCGCGGGCCGCCGGGTGGCCCTTGTCGGGCACAGCCGCGGCGCGCACTTCGTCAAGGCGCTCTCCAACCGGCGCCCGGAGCTCGTGTCGTCGGCGGTCTCGCTCGGCGCCGGGCTCGACAACCCGTTCGACATCAGCGTCCCCACCCAGGCGGCCGTCGCCGCGCTGCGCGGCGTGCAGGCCCGGACGAGGGACCGAATCGCCCGGAACGGCTGCTTCACCGTCGAGTGCGTCTGCGGGTTCACCCGCGACTACAGCGCGGCGTTCACCGAGGCGGTGCCGCTCACATCGATCTATTCGAAGGGCGACGGCGTGGTGCGCTGGCGGGCCTGCCTGGTCGACTACGCCCGCTGCGTGGAGGTCGGCGGCAGCCACGTGGGCCTCGCGTTCAATCGCAAGGTCTACCGCGAGCTCGCCTACACGCTCGCCCGCGAGACGGCCGGCCGCTAGGTCAGGCCGTGGCTCCGCTCGCGATGCCTTCGGCGCCGGGCATCGACTCGGGCCAGATCGGGTCGCGCTCGCCGGCCTGCTGGAGCATCTGGCGAGCGATCACCAGGGCCTGGATCTCGTTCGCGCCCTCGTAGATCTGCAGCACCTTGGCGTCTCGCATCATCCGCTCGGCCGGGAAGTCCTTGAGGTAGCCGTTGCCGCCGAGCACCTGCACGGCTTCGGTGGTGGCCTTCATCGCCACGTCGGACGCGAACAGCTTGGCCGCGGCCGAGATCTTCGAGACTCGCGGGTTGCCCTCGTCCACGAACGTGGCCGCCTGATAGGCCAGCGCGCGGGCGGCGGCCACCTCCGCCTCCAGGCCGGCGAGCTTGAACTGGATCCCCTCGTGCGCGAACAGCGCCTGCCCGAAGGAATGGCGGCGCAGCGCGTAGTCGAGCGCCAGGTCGATCGCCCCCTGTGCCACCCCGACGGCCTGAGAGGCGACGGTCGGGCGGGACTGATCGAAGGTCGTCATGGCGATCTTGAAGCCGGCGCCCTCGTCACCGAGCATGTTCTCCTCGGGCACCTCGACGTCCTCGAAGCGGGGCGCCCCGAGGGGCCAGCCGGGCATGCCCATGGTCTGCAGCCGCTCGACACTCAGCCCGTCCGCGTCGCCCGGCACCACGAAGGCGCTGATGCCCTTCGAGCCCGGCTCTCCGGTGCGCGCGAACACGACATAGAGGCCCGAGATCCCGGCATGACCGATGAAGCGCTTCTCGCCGTTGAGGACCCACACGTCGCCGCGCCTCTCGGCCCGCATCTGGAGAGCCGCGGGGTCGGAGCCCACGCCCGGCTCGGTGAGGGCGTAGGAGCCGAGCACCTCCCCTGAGGCGAGCCCGGGCAGGAAACGCTGCTTCTGCTCATCGCTGCCCGCGAGAATGATGGGCAGCGCCGTGAGCTTCACGTACGCCGCCATGAGCGACGCGGTCGCGGACACCTTGGCCAGCTCCTCGATGTAGGAGCAGAAGGTGACGCTGTTGGTGCCGGCGCCGCCGTACTCCTCGGGGATGGCGAGCCCGATCAGCTCCTCACGCCTCATCGCCTCATGCACGTCGAAGGGGTACTCGCAGGTCTCATCGATCTCGAGCATGCGCGGCCGCACCTCCTCGAGGGCGAACTCCCTTATCCGTTCGCGCCGCTCACGCTGCTCGTCGGTCAGCCGCCACATCGCCTATCCCTCCTGAGTCCCCGGCCGCGGCGAGCACGTACTTGCCCGGCGCCTCTTCCTGCGGCCGGTGGCCGGCGGCGCCGAGCGTCTTGCGTGCTCGCTTCTCTGCCCCCGAGCGCTCGCCCAGCCACTCGAGCCAGTCGTCCCACCAGGTGCCGCGCTGCTTCGACGCCGACTCGAGCCACTCGTCCGGGCTCGGCGGGTTGCTCTTGGCGGTCTGGTAGCTGGCCTTCTCGTTGCCGGGCGGGTTGACCAGGGATGCGATGTGGCCGCTCGTGGAGAGCACGAAGCGCGGCTCGGAGCCCAGCAGCTGCGTGGTGGCGTAGCAGTTCTCCCAGGGCGCGATGTGATCGGCGATCCCGGCCATCACATAGGAGTCGGTGGTCACCTTGGACAGGTCGATCGGGGTGCCCAGCACCTCCACTCCGCCCGGCTCTAGGAGCGAGTTCTCCAGCGACAGCTCGATGAAGTCGCGGTGCAGCGCCGCGGGCATGTTCGTCGCGTCCGCGTTCCAGAACAGCACGTCGAACGCCGGCGGCTCCTTGCCCAGCAGGTAGTTGTTGACCCAGTAGTTCCAGATCAGGTCGTTGGGGCGCAGCCAGGCGAAGACCCCGGCGAGCGCGCGACCGTCGAGATAGCCCTTGCGTGCCGACTCCGCCATCGCGAGCTGGGCGACGCTGCGATCGGTGAGCGCTGTGGCCATCCCCGCCCGCTCGTTGTCGAGGATGCACACCCCGAGCGTGATGCCCGCCAAACGGTCACCCTCGCCGTTCTGCTCGAGGTGCGCCGCGGCCACAGCCAGCGTGATGCCGCCGGCACACAGGCCGACGGCATGCGACTGGTCGCTCGAGCTGACCTTCTCAACGGCTTCGAGCGCCTCGAGTGTCGCCTGCACGTAGGTCTCGAGGTTCCAGTCGGCGTGGCGCTCGTCGGGGTTGCGCCACGAGATGGCGAACACCTGCTGGCCGCCCTGGACCAGGTACTCGATCATGCTGCGCTCGGGCGCGAGGTCGGTGATGTAGTACTTGTTGATCATCGGCGGCACCACCAGCAGCGGCGTGGCCCGCACCTTGCTCGTCTGGGGCTGGTACTGGATCAGCTCGAAGACCTCGGTCTGGTGCACCACGGCACCCGGCGTGACCGCGATGTTCTCGCCCACCGCGAACTGCGAGGTGTCGACCATGCTCGGGATGCGGGGACGGCTCGACATGTCCGACACGAACCGGCGCGCGCCCCTGACGAAGTTCCGCCCACCGGAGTCGATTGTCGCCTTCAGCACCGCCGGGTTGGTGACCGGGAAGTTGCTCGGCGCCACCAGCGCCACGAGGTTCTCGGCCGTGAAGCGCACCCGGCGCTCGTCGGCCCAGTCGAGGCCGGCGTCGGCCAGGACCCCGTCGATGGCCTCACCCGTTGCGAGATAGGACTGGCCGAGTCGCTTGAAGGCCGGGTTGCCCGACCACGCCGGATCCTTGAAGCGGCGGTCGCTCTTGTCCGGTGCCACCTCGGAGCGGCCCACTGCGATCCTCGCCAGCTCGGCCGCCAGACCTGCGCCCCGCCGCGCGACCTTCCGCGGCCGTCCGGCGAGCCTGGCTGCTGCCTTGACCCCGGCCAGGCCGGGCACCCAGCGCCCGCTCGTGCCCATCACCGCGTCGGTCAGCATCGCGTCCAGCGCGGGACCGGCGCCGCGCTGAGGGGCGTCTCCGTTTGAAGCCATGTCGTCTTGCTCCTACCCGCCTGGAGCGGGCGCTACCCCGTGTTGCGCAGACCGGCCGCGATCCCGTTGACCGTGAGCAGCAGCGCGCGGGCGAGCTTTGGGTCCGGGTCGCGCTGCGCCGCGTGGCCGGGCCGCCAGCGTTCGATCAACGCGATCTGCAGCTCGTGGATGGGCGCCAGGTAGGCGTCGCGGACGCTCAGGGTCGTGGCCAGGGTCGGGTTGGAGCCGAGCGGCTGGTCTTCGCCGGTGGCCAGCAGCAGCTCGGCCACCGTGAGCTCGTACTCGGCCCTGATCGTGTCCAGGAAGCGGTGCAGGTGCTGGGGCACCAGCCTGGTCACGTAGCGCTCGGTGATCTCCAGGTCGGTCTTCACCAGCGTCATCTCGACGTTGGAGAGGAAATTGCGAAAGAACTGCCAGTCCGCCTGCATCCCGCCCAGCAGCTCGCCGCGCCCCGCCTCGCGGGCCGCTGCGAGACCGCTCCCCACGCCGAACCACCCCGGCACGATCTGGCGCGACTGCGTCCAGCCGAACACCCACGGGATGGCCCGCAGACCGTCGAGGCCGCCATCGGAGTCGGCGCGGCGACTGGGACGTGAGCCGAGGTGCAGCTCACCGAGCAGCTCCACCGGCGTCGAGGCCAGGAAGTACTCAGCCAGCTCGGGATCCTCGACCAGAGAGCGATAGCTCTCCAGCGCGGCCGAGGAGATCAGCTCCATCGTCTCCGTCCAGGTGCGCAGCGTGTTCGGCGACATGCGCGGGCGACGGTGCAGCACCGTCGACTCGAGCGCCGCGGCCAACATCAGCTCCAGGTTCTCGCGCGCGAGGCTGGGCAGGAGGTACTTGTCCGAGATCACCTCGCCCTGCTCGGTCAGCTTGATCTCGCCGTCGAGCGTGCGTGGCGGCTGAGCCAGGATCGCGGCATGCGTGGGCCCTCCGCCACGGCCCACCGTTCCGCCGCGGCCGTGGAAGAGCCGCAGGCGCACGCCCCGGGGCTGAGCGGTGTCGCGCAGGCGCTGTTGGGCTCGGTGAATCTCCCAAAGGCTGGTGCTCACGCCGGCCGCCTTGTTGGAGTCCGAGTAGCCGAGCATGACTTCCTGGACATCGCCGCGCAGCGCCAGCACGCGGCGATACGAGGGATCCTCGAGCAGGCCCCCGAGAATGGTGCCGGCGGCGCGCAACTCCACATCGGTTTCGAGAAGCGGGACGAATCCGATCCGCGCGACCCCGCCGTGTATGTCGACGAGCCCCGCCTCGCGGGCGAGGACAACGGCGGCGAGCAGATCGTCCGGGCCCCTGCACATCGACACGATGTACGACTCCACCGCCCCTGGGCCGTAGCGGTCCTGGGCCTCGCGGATCGCCTCGAAGGCGCCGAAGGTGCGGGCGGCCTCCGGACTCAGGGCCGCCGGCCCGTAGGCGAGCGGGCGGCGCGAGGTGAGCTCGCGGGCGAGCAGATCGCGCCGGTCTTCGGCCGAGAGATCGGCGTAGGGCGCGCCCTCGTCGGCGAGCCGGTCGAACAGCTCGCCGACCGTGCGGTGCAGCATGCTCGCGTGCTCGCGGACATCGAGAGTGGCCAGCTGCAGACCGAACGCCGCGATGGTGCGCGTCGCGCGCTCGAGCCGCCCCTCGGCGATGAGGCCGCCGCGGTGTTCGACCAACGACTCGCGCACGAGGCCCAGCTCGGCGATCAGCTCCTCAGGCCCCTCGTAGTCACGGCCCGGCTCATGGGGGCGGCGGTCGGCTAGGCGGGCGCGCGTGTTCGCGAGCTTCAACCCCATGCAGGTGAGCTTGAGGCGGTAGGGCTCCTCAGCGTTGAGGCGCAGATAGCGCGGCTCGACCTCGGGGAGCTCGGTCAGGTCACGCTCCAGGGAGGCCCTCAGCTCCGGAGTGACCTGGCTTATTCGAACCGATGTCGAGAGGTCGTTGCGCAGCTCGTCGATCAGCGCCAGCGCTCCGCGTATGCCGTGCTCGTGCTGGAGCTCGAGCACCTGATCGGTGGCCTCCGGCCCGACGTTCGGATTCCCGTCGCGATCGCCACCGATCCAGGTGCCGAAGGTCAGCGGGCGAGCGGCGAGTGGAGGCTCGAAGCCCAGGCGCCCGAACTGCTCGCAGAGAATCTCGAGCACGTCCGGCACCGCATGACGATGGAGCTCGTCGAAGTAGTAGACGGCGTTGCGGGCCTCATCCACCACGTCCGGGCGCGCGATACGCAGCTCGTCGGTCTGCCAGAGCAGATCGATCAGCTCCTCCAGGCGCCTGGAGACCCGGCGCTGGGCGGCCGGATCATCACCCGCGAGCGCACGGTGGTCGAGCAGCTCGGCCACGTCGGCGATCTTGGACAGCACCGTCCTGCGCGCGGCCTCGGTGGGATGCGCGGTGAAAACGGGACGCACGGCGAGCCGCGAGAGCTCGTCGGCCAGCTCGTCCGCGGGCACCTCCGCGGCGGCGATGCGGTCAACGGCCTGCGACAGCCAACCGCCGTTCGCTGCCCGAAGCGCGGCGAGCTCGCGGCCGCGATGCACCTGCTCGGCCACGTTGGCCAGGTGGAAATACATGAGAAAGGCCCGGACCAGCTTGGTCGCCGAGTCGCTGTCGAGCTCGGCGAGCAGCCCCGCGGTGGCCTGGCGATTCGAGCGAATCAGCTGCCGCACATCCTCCACCAGCCGAAACAGGTCGGGCCCTTCCTGCCGGACGAGGGCCCGGCCCAGGAGGTCGCCGAGCTCGCGGATGTCCGCGCGCAGCGCTCTCTGGCCATCGCTCACCGGCCTATCATGCCGCGCGGCCACAATCGCCAGGCAATCTCGCCGAACGCCAGGCCGATGAGGATGCCGAGCGAGCTGTCGGCCACGCGCTCGAGGCCGATCTCGTCGCCCTGGAAGTCGACGGCGCTCAGCATGAACAGAACCGTGGGCGTGATCAGCACCACGAGCCAGAAATAGCCGCGCTCGTCGAGCGCGAAGAGGCCGAAGGCGGTCACGGCCGCACCCGCAGCCAGTGCCCAAGGCTCGTGGGTGGTCAGGGTGATGGCGACTATCAACGCCGCCCCGCAAGGGTGCCGACGGCGCGCTGGACGCTGCGTACGCGCGTGGCGTGTTCGCCGGGCTGGAGGATGGCGAGGGTCGTGAGCGGCACCCAGTAGCCGTGAGCGAGATCGATCAGCAGGTAGAAGAGCGTGTCGGCGGCCACCGCAAGCCCGAGCCGGGCCGCGTGGTCACGGAGCGCCGGGTCGCGGCCAGTGAGCGCCTCCCGCACCGCGTTCAGCGAGTCTCTCGCCACGTGCCTCGAGGGCTCGGGTGCCCTGCGCGCGGCGACCATCAGGACGAGCGACACGACCGCGCCGAGCGAGAACCAGAGCAGCTTCTCGCCGAAGGGCTCGGGGCTGGCCGGGATGCCGGCCACGACCACCAGCACGGCCGCGGTCGCGAAGCCGAGGATGCCGCCCAGCTCGCCCGGCCGCGCGGGCGAACGCCCACGCGGTCACCCATACGAGCGTCGCCAGGACCACCGCCCATGGGTGGTCTCGGACGAGGTTGGCGAGGGCGAAGGCCGCGATGGAGCCGACGGCCCCGAGGCAGCCCCACCAGGTCCGTGAGCGCAGGCCGGCCCGAGGTACGCACAGTGCCGTGTTGAGAGCGCCGATCGCGGCGATCAGGCCCAGCACCTCCTCGCCTGAGACCATGCCGATGGCGAGCGGCGCGATGGTGGCCAGCCCGCCGGCGAGGCCCGCCCGCCACTCGAGCCCCTGCTCCTCGGTGCGAAACGCTTCCCGCATGAGGTTCCACGGCGCGGACATCCTGCGATCTTCCCCCACACGGCATGACCGCGCCCCTTCTTCTCGCCTCCTTCGTCCTGATCGTCGCCGGGGCCCTCTTCTTCACCAACGCGGTCGAGTGGCTCGGTCAGCGCCTCAACCTCGGGGAGGGGGCGGCGGGGGCGTTGCTGGCGGCGGTCGGCACGGCGCTGCCGGAATCGTTGATCCCCGTGGTGGCGCTGGTCAGCGGCGGCGGACCGGCGGCCGAGGAGATCGCCATCGGCTCGATCATCGGCGCGCCATTCCTGCTCGGCACGCTGGCGATGCTCCTCATCGCCCTGGCCGCCGTCGCCTATGAGGGGCGCCGCGAGACGGGCCGCCGGCTGGCCATCGATCCGGTCACCGCCCAGCGCGACCTCCGGGTCTTCCTGGTCTGCTTTCCGGTGGCCATCCTGCTCGGGCTTGGGACGCCGCTGTGGCTGCGGGTGGCCGGTGCGGCGGCTCTGGTCGGCGGCTACTTCGCGTACGCGGTCCGCACCGCGCGCCAGGACGCGGGCGCCGGCAGCGCCGACGAGCTCGCGCCGCTGCGCTTCGACCGCACCCCGGAGGATCCACCGACCACGTTCGCCGTCGTCGGGCAGCTGGTGGTATCGCTGGGCGCGATCGTGCTCGGCGCCGAGCTCTTCGTGAGCGAGGTCGAGGCGGTTGCCACTTCGCTCGGCGTGACCACCCTGGTGCTCTCGCTCGTGCTGGCGCCGCTGGCCACCGAGCTTCCGGAGAAGATCAACTCGGTGATCTGGGTCCGCGCGGGCAAGGACGAGCTGGCGCTCGGCAATGTGACCGGCGCCATGACGTTCCAGGCGACGCTGCCGGTGTCGATAGGCCTGGTGCTCACGTCCTGGGACCTCGAGTCGGCGGCCGTGGTCGCCGCCGTGTTCGCGGTGGCCGGCGGCGCGCTGGCCTACGTGATGGTCGGGCGGCGGCACTTCGGGGCGGCCGCATGCGCCGTATGGGGCGGGCTGTTCTGCGCCTTTCTCGTCTTCGCGGCTTTCGCTTAGCGCCGTTGCGCCAACCGGCGGTAGTTGCTCCCGCCTCGGGGTATTCGGCCAGTCGAGCTAATCCAGGAGGGCGACATGGCCAAGGAGTTCAAGAAGGGCGACAAGGTCGAGTGGAACAGCCACGGCGGCAAGGGCGTCGGCACCGTCGAGCGCAAGATCACCTCGGACACCGAGGCGGGCGGGCGCAAGGTGCGGGCCTCGAAGGACGAGCCGCAGTACCTGGTGAAGTCGGAGAAGTCGGGCGGGACGGCGGTGCACAAGCCCGACGCCCTGAAGCGGAGGTCGTGAGGTGGCGCAGAAGGTCAACCCCGTCGACCCCGAATCCGACGAGGCCGACGACATCCGCCGGGAGTTCGGCGACCACGTGAACATGACGGCCTCCGAGCTCGAGCGCTGGCTCGGGACCGACGAGTCCAAGGCGGTCGGGCAGAAGGAGGGCGGCGAATCGGTCGGCCACGACTCGGGACGCAGGATCGTGAACATCCTGCGCACGAGGAAGGGCGACCTCTCGGGTGTGGACCTGGGTCACATGAAGAAGGTCAACGGCTACGTGTCGAGGCACCTGAAGCAGCGCCCGAAGAAGCCGAAGGGCGAGCTGGAGGACACCAGGTGGACCCAGTCACTCAAGAACTGGGGTCACGACCCGCTGAAGTAGGCGGGCTCGCCACCACATCGTTCAGCTCCTCGAGCAGCGCCCGGAGCTGCCCCATCTTGTCCCTCCCGAGTTCCGTCGCCCACTCCTCCTCGAGCTCCGCCACGAACTCCCGAGCGATCGCGTAGACCTGCCCGCCGCGCGCCGTGGCGCGCACGAGCTTGGCGCGGCCGTCGTCGGGGTCGGGGACGCGCTTCACGTAGCCGTGGCGCTCGAGGTGGGCCACCAGCTCGGCCATCGACTGCTTGGTGATCTGCGCGCGCTGGGCCAGCACGCTCACGCGTGTGCCGGAGTCGTCGAGGTACTGGAGCACGTTGCCGTGCGGGGCGCGGACCTCGGGATGGCCGCGCTCGGCGAAGCGCTCGTGGAGCTGCTCCGAGGCCAGGCGGAAGGGCTCGCGCAGCAGGATCCCGAGGTTCTCGGGGCGCCGCCGGGCGTCGGTGTGGGGGAGGTCGCTCGACATAAGACAGGCTGCCTGTCTATACTACCGCCTCAACTAGACAGGACACCTGTCCTTCTCCGAGCGAAAGGAACACCATGCAGACCGTCACCGTCGGCGGCGACACCCTCACCTACCGGGTTACCAGCGAGAAGAGCGGGGGCGCGCTGCTTGCCTTCGAGGTCGTCATGGCACCGGGCGGCGGGCCGCCGGTGCTTCACCGCCACGATGCGTTCGAGCTCTACCGCGTCGACTCGGGGGAGTTCACCTTCTACCTGGAGGACGACGCGGGCCGGGTGGCGGCGACCACCGCGGGACCGGGCAGCGTGGTGCCGATCCCGGGCGGACGCGAGCACACCATCCGCAACGAGTCCGGGCACGAGGCCCGTGCCCTGGTTGTGTTCTCACCCGGCGCCGCGATGGAGCGCTTCACGCGCGCGGCCGGGGCTCTGGCCGCCGACGGCGAGCCGCAGGTGAGCGACGTGATGTCCCTTGCCGCCGAGCACGGCATCGAGCTGACGCGCGGCCTCGAGGAGGTGGCCTGATGGGCTACCTCACGATCACGCGCATCGACGGGGAGCCGGGCGACCTTCTCGCCGGCTACCGCCGGTCGGCGGAGACGATGAATGGGGTCGGCCGCGACCACGGCCTGATCCTTCACGCCGCGGCGCGGGCGGAGGAGGGCCTGGTGATCGTCAACCTGTGGCCGTCGAGGGACGGCTCGGAGGCGGCCGCGCGCGACCAACGCCGGCTTGGGGTGATCGCCGAGAACGGCCTCGAGCCGGGCCAGATCCGGCCCGCGCACTACGACGTGGAGAACTACGTCGTGTTCGGGGCGGGTCCGTAGACTCGTCGGCGTGGCGCTGCACCGGGAGATCGAGGGGGCCGGACCCGTGCGGCCCGAGGGCGTCGAGCGTCTCGCGGGGCGTCACGAGCTGCGCCCGTCTCGCAACGGCCGGCGCGTGGCCACGGGAACGCTCGCGTGCCCGGCCTGCGACGCCCCGGCGCTGGCCGGTCCCGGAGGCATGTCGCCGGCGGATTCGCTCTCGTGCGGCTACTGCGATCACGCCGGGCCCGTGCGCGACTTCCTGTCGCTCGCCGAGCCCACTCGCCCGACGCGGGTGGCCGTGCGGGTGCGTTGATCGCCGCCGTCACCGCCCGCGCCTTAGCCGCCGCCGCCGAGCTCGCCCCCGATGGCGTGGACCTGCGGCGGCTGCCCGACGGACGCGAAGAGGCCGCCTTCGTCCTGCCCGACTGGCGGGACAAGACGACGATCGAGGCCCTGCCGCGGCTGGAGCACCTGCGGGTGGTGCAGGCGCTCTCGGCCGGCACGGACTGGATCGAGCAGCGCGTCCCGGACTGGGCCACGCTGTGCAACGCACGTGGGACGCGCGACGCGTCGGTGGCCGAGTGGGTGGTCGGCGCGCTGCTGGGCGACGCCTACGGGCAGTTCGCCGCCGCCCACGCGCGCCGATGGTCGGACGCGTTGCCGCGTGAGCTGTCGGGCGCGACGGTGCTGATCGTCGGGTTTGGCTCGATCGGGCGCGCGGTGGAGCGGCGCCTGGAGCCGTTCGGCGTCGACCTGATCCGCGTTGCCGGCCATGCCCGCGAGGGCGTTCACGCCACGGACGAGCTGCCCGCCCTCGTCGAACGGGCCGACGCCGTGGTGGTGCTCGCGCCGCTCACCGGCGAGACGAGAGGGATGATCGACGCGGCGGTGCTCGCGCGCATGCGCGACGGCGCCCTGCTGGTGAACGCCGGGCGCGGCGGCGTGGTGGACACCGGTGCGCTCGTCGCCGAGCTGCAGTCCGGGCGGCTTCGCGCGGTGCTCGACGTGGTCGAGCCCGAGCCGCTTCCCGGCGAGCATCCGTTGTGGGAGCTCTCCCTCGCCATCACTCCCCACAACGCCGGCGACTCGCCCGCCGCGGAGGACCGGGCGATCCGCTTCGGCGCCGAGCAACTCGCGCGCTATGCCCGCGGTGAGCCGCTGCGCAACGTCGTGCGCGAGGCGAAAGCGCCCCGCTAAGCGCGCTGCTCGAGCATGTCGCGAAAATCGCCGGCCAGCTCCGGTGCCTCGAGGGCCGCGGCACGGAGACCCGGATCCTGCAGGAACGCCTTCGACACCAGCGCGCTCGTGACTCCGTGCTCGGGGCGGCTCAGCACGTCGATCCGGTCGCCGGCGCCGATGTCGCCCTCGCGCAGCACGCGCAGGTAGGTGCCGGGCCGGTTGGCCAGGGCGAAGAGCTTCAGGAAGCGAGGATCGCCCATCCGCAGGCCGAGCTTGAAGCAGGGCACGCGGGGCTGCGCGACCTCCAGGAGCGTGCTGCCGACGGCCCACCGCTCGCCGATCACCGCTCCCGACACGGGTATGCCGCGGACGGTGAGGTTCTCGCCGAAGGCGCCGGGGCCGAGTGCGACCTCGAGCTGGGCCTCCCACCATTCGGTGTCCTCGGCCCCGTACGCGTAGACCGCCTTGTCGGGGCCGCCGTGTACGCCGCGGTCCGCCTGTTCGTCGCCACGCAGGTTCACGCCCTGCAGCTCCACCCGGCCCTCGACCGGCTTCTTCCAGATCGCCGTCGAGATCGTCCGGCCGCTCACCCGCATCAGGCGCTGGCGCCCCACGTTCACCGTCTCGACCGTGCCCGTGACCGGAGGGCCGTTGGAGCTCATCCGCTGACGGTGAAGCTCACCCGGTGCCAGGCGTTGTTCATGTAGCCCTTGAGGTTCCAGACGTCGGCGGGGTCCTTGGGCTGGGTGGCGGCGGCCGAGTCCCACGCGCGCACCACGAGCTCGCACGGGCCCGGCGCGACCTCGAGCTCGGCTTGCCACAACCGCCAGCTCGCCGGCCCGTCGTCGTCGAGCAGCTCGGCGGCCTGAAAGGTGGTGCCGCCGTCGAGCGAGACCTCGACCTGCTCGATGCGGCGCGTGCCCCCGGTGAGCGCGTAGCCGCGGGCCACCACGCTCGTCTGCGACAGCACCTCGCCGTCGGCCGGACGAGATACCGCACAGGTCACGGGCAGCTCGCCGAGCGCGAAGCCGTGCTCGCCCGTCGTTGCCTCGTCTCTCACGCGCGCGGGGTATAGGCGGTAGGTCCGGGCCTGGAAGTAGTTCGCCGACGGCTCGCGCTGGACGGTGATGGCCGCGAGCCACTTCACGCTGCGGGCGCCGACGTACCCGGGCACCACCACGCGCAACGGAAACCCGTGCGCGGGGGGCAACGGCCCGCCGTTCATCTCGTCGGCCAACAGCACGTCCGCTCCGAGCGCCTTCTCGACCGGGACCGAGCCCCCGAACTCGAGCAGCTCGCCCTCCTCGGCGCACTGGTCGAGGCCGGTGAAGGCCACGTGGGCCGCCCCCGCGTCCAGCCCGGCGGCTTCCAGCACGTCGCGGAGGCGCACGCCGCCCCACACCGCGTTCCCCGTCGCACCGGGCCCCCAGGGCACCTGGCCCGGGATGGGGTCGACGGCGATGAGCTCGCTGCGCCGGTTGCCCGCGCAGGTGAGCGTCGCGCTCAGCTCCACGCGCTCGAAGCGCCGCCGCAGGTCCCCGAGCGAGAGCCGCAGCGGCGCCTGCACCATGCCGTTGACCTCGAGCCGGTAGGAGGCGGGATCCAGCTCCGGCACCGGCCCGTGGTTGCGCACGTAGAACAGGTCGGTCGGTGTGGTGGGGGACTCGCACAGCAGATCGAGCGGCGTCTCCAGGTTGAGTGGATCCTCCGTCCAGACCACGAGCGAGGGATGCTTGGCCACCGCCGCCGGGAGCCGCTCCGCCACCGGCCCGGCGGGCGCCCGCCCGGCCCGCCTGCCCCCGTTGGGGCGCGAGGCCAGCCAGGCGCCGAAGCCGCCCACGAGGTCGGCCAGGTCGTCGACCCCGTCGCGGCGAAGGAGGCTCACGGCGATCGTGGAGCGGTAGCCCGTCTCGCAGTGCACGACCACTCGCCTGTCGCGGGGGACCTCGCCCATGCGATCGGCGAGGCGGCTCAGCGGGATGTTCAGGCTGCCGTCGATGCGCTCCGCGTGCCACTCGCTCTCGGTCCTCACGTCGAGCACCACCGGCCCGCCGGGCGAGCCGAGCTGCTCCGCGAGCGTGGCCGCGGTGATGCGCTCGGTGCGTCCCACCACCTCGTCGCGCAAGCCGGCCGCCTGCATGCCGCCCGCGAGGTGGCCGAGCACGATGTCGAATCCGATTCTCCCCAGCCGCATCGCCGCCTCCTGCTCTCGGCCGGGGTCGGCGATGATGACGATGGGGTGCTCGCGGTCGAGGATGGTCCCGGCCCAGGTCGCGTAGCTGCCGTTGAGACCGACGTTGAGGCTGCCCGGAAGGTGAGCGCCGGCGAAGTCGGCCGGGTCGCGCGTGTCGAGCAGCTGCGCTCCCTCGGTCTCAAGCGCGAGGACCTCATCGAGCGAGAGCGGCCTCAGCTCCTGGCCCAGGGACTGCTCGAGCGTCGGGCGCTCCTGGGTGTTGAGCAGGGCGTCGTAGCTGAAGTAGTCCGGCGTGTCGGGCTGCTCGGCGGTGATCACCCGCACGAACTCGTCGCGGGTCATCGGCTGCAGCGCGTAGTTGTAGCGCCGCTGCACCCCGATCGAGGAGACCGTGTCGGTGCTCAGGTTCTTGCCGCACAGCGAGCCGGCACCGTGCGCCGGGTAGACCAGGGTCTGGTCGGGCAGCTTGAGCAGCTTGGCGTGCAGCGAGTCGTAGAGCAGGCCGCCGAGCTGCTCCGCGCTCCAGCCCAGCGAGGCGCGCAGATCGGGGCGGCCGACGTCGCCGATGAAGAGCGTGTCACCGCTCAGCACGGCGTGGGGCTGCCGCTCGTCCTCGCTGAGGTCGTACACGAGGATCGAGATCGACTCGGGCGAGTGCCCGGGGGTCTCGAGCACCTCCAGCCGGACCTGACCCAGGCTCACCGAATCGCGGTCGCCGAGCGACGCGAAGTCGTAGTCCGCGGCCGCGTGCGCTCCCAGATAGATTCGCGCCCCCTCGCGGTCGCGCAGCTCGAGGTGGCCGGCGATGAAGTCGGCGTGGAAGTGGGTCAGGAACACGTGCCCCACCGAACAGCCGAGGCGGTGCGCGTCGTCGACGTAGGCGTCGACGTCGCGTTGGGGGTCGACCACCGCGGCCTGGCCGCTCTCCTCGTCGGCGATCAGGTAGGAGGCATGGGCAAGACAGCCGAGGTAATACTGCTTGAGGATCACCTCGGCTGCCGCTGCCCCCTCAGCTGGGCTGGGGGACGATCCGGATGTAGGGTCGCGGCGAGTCCCAGCCGTCGGGGTAGATCTCACGCGCCTCGTCGTCGGAGACCGAGCCGGCGATGATCACGTCGTCGCCGTCCTGCCACTGCGCGGGCGTGGCCACGCGGTGCTCGGCAGTCAGGCGCAGCGAGTCGATCACTCGCAGGACCTCGTCGAAGTTGCGGCCGGTGGTCATCGGATACACCAGCACCAGCTTGATCTTCTTGTCGGGGCCGATCACGAAGACGTTACGCACGGTCGCGTTGTCGGCCGGCGTGCGCTCGGTCGGGTCGCCGCTCACGTCGGCGGGGAGCATCCCGAAGGCCTTCGACACCTCGAAGTCGCTGTCGGCGATGATCGGATAGTTGGGCGCCGTGCCCTGGGTCTCCTCGATGTCGGCCGCCCACTTCTCATGGTTCTCGACCGGGTCGACGGAGAGGCCGATCACCTTCACGTCGCGGCTCTCGAACTCGGGCTTGATGCTGGCCATGTAGCCCAGCTCCGTGGTGCAGACGGGGGTGAAGTTGCGCGGGTGCGAGAAGAGCACGGCCCACGAGTCGCCGAGCCAATCGTGGAACGAGATCCGGCCCTCGCTGGAGTCGGCCTCGAAGTCGGGGGCGGTGTCGCCGATTGTCAGAGCCATTTGCCACATCCTCCTGCTGTTGTCGTGCGGTGTAAATCCCCCAAAAACACTAGCCATTTTGGTTAGATTCGCCCATGGCTCTCCTCAAGCCCGATCCCACCTTCTACGCGACCCCCGGCGAGGCCCAGCAGGCCCCTCCGGAAACCCTGGCCTACGTGGCCACCCTGAACACGGGTACCAACGGCGACAGCGCTCCCGACGCGCTCTCGGTGCTGGACCTCGAGCCCGGCTCGTCCACCTTCGGCCAGCTCGTCGGCCGCGTGGACATGCCCAACGTCGGCGACGAGCTCCACCACTTCGGCTGGAACGCGTGCTCCTCCGCGCTCTGCCCGTGGGCCGCGCACCCACACGTGGAACGCCGCTACCTGCTGGTGCCGGGCCTGCGCTCGTCGCGCATCCACGTGATCGACACCAAGGCCGATCGCCACCGGCCCGAGATCGTCAAGGTGATCGAGCGCGAGGAGATCGAGAGCAAGACGGGCTACAGCCGCCCGCACACCATCCATTGCGGCCCCGACGGGATCTACGTGTCGGCGCTGGGCGCGCCGGACGGTGACGGCCCGGGCGGGATCTTCCTGCTCGACCACGAGAACTTCGACGTGAAGCACGCGTGGGAGAACGACCGCGGTCCCCAGGAGCTGGCCTACGACTTCTGGTGGCACCTCAACTACGGCACGCTCATCTCCAGCGAGTGGGGCACGCCCAACATGGTGGAGGACGGGGTGAACCCCGAGCTGCTGCTGGGCGGCAAGTATGGCCACCACCTGCACGTGTGGGATCTGGAGTCGCGTTCCCACCGCCAGGCAGTGGACCTGGGCGCCGACCAGCAGATGGTGCTCGAGCTGCGCCCGGCGCACAACCCGAACAAGACCTACGGCTTCGTGGGCGTGGTGGTGTCCACGGCCGACCTGTCGGCCTCGGTGTACCTGTGGGAGCGCGCCGACGACGGCAGCGTCTCGGTCAAGAAGGTGATCTCGATCCCGGCCGAGCCGGCCGAGGAGGATCAGCTTCCGCCCGCGCTCAAGCCGTTCGGCGCCGTGCCCCCGCTGATCACCGACATCGACCTGTCGGTGGACGACAAGGATCTGTTCGTGTCGGCCTGGGGAACGGGAGAGCTCAAGCGCTTCGACGTCTCCGACCCCCACAACCCGCGCGAGACCGGCTCGGTACGGCTGGGCGGGATCGTGGAGCGCGCCGCACACCCCGCCGCCGGCCCGGTGAACGGCGGGCCGCAGATGGTGGAGGTCTCGCGCGACGGCCGGCGGGTCTACCTGACCAACTCGCTCTACGCCTCCTGGGACGCGCAGTTCTATCCCGAGGGCGTCGACGGCTGGCTCACGCGGCTCGACGCGCCGGAGGGCGGCGGCCTGTCGCTCGACCCGGACATCTTCGTGGAGTTCGACGGAGAGCGCCCGCACCAGGTACGCCTCGAGGGCGGAGACGCCTCCTCGGACTCGTACTGCTTCCCCGACTAGAGCCATGGAGGGCCTCTGGCCATGGCTGGTCATGGCGGGCCTCGGCGCCTACCACGGGCTGAATCCCGCCATGGGCTGGCTGTTCGCGGTGTCCCTGGGCATGCAGGACCGCGACCGGCGCTCGGTCACCCGGGCGCTGATGCCGATCGCCGTGGGCCACGAGCTGTCGATCGCGCTCGTGGCCGCGCTGGTGATCGGCCTCGGCGTGCTCACCGACTCGACCGTGCTGCACATCGCCGCCGCCGTGGTGCTGATCGCCTTCGGGATCTTTCGCTTCGCCAAGCCGCGGGCTCACTTTCGCTGGGTCAAGGGGCGCGTGAACCGCAAGGAGCTGACCGTCTGGTCGTTCCTGATGTCGACGGCGCACGGGGCGGGGCTGATGGTGGCGCCGGTGCTGATCGGCACCGGCGCGGCGGAGGCGTCGGCCGGCGAGACGCACTCCCACGCCGTGGAGGAGATGGGCCTCGGCACCCTGTCGGTGCCCGAGACGCTGCTCGCCGTGTCGCTGCACGTGGGCGCGATGCTGCTGGTGATGGGAGTGGTGGCGCTGCTCGTCTACGACAAGCTCGGCGTGCGGATCCTGCGCAAGGCCTGGATCAACTCCGACCACCTCTGGGCGGCGAGCTTCATCGCCGCCGGCGCGATCACGCTGGTCACCTGACGCAGCGCCATCGCTCTGAGATATAACCCGCTCCAGAACGTCGTCCGCGGGGGGAGAGGTCACGCAATGAGTGGAACGCGTCGTCTGCAGGCACTCGGTCTTGCCGCAGTCATCCTGCTGAGCCTGGTCGTAACCGCGTCCGGAGCTCCGGGGGCCAAGCCGACCCGCGACCGGGCCGCGCTCCAGGCGGTCAAGCAGCGCCTCGACCCCAGCATCGAGCGCCGCATCGACTCGCTCATCCGCCGCATGACCCTCGATGAGAAGCTCAACCAGCTCACCCTGCTGTCCGACGGGCAGATGAAGGAGGACCCCGCGGAGGCGCGCAAGCCCGTGGGCTCGGTGTTCAGCGAGACCGACCCGGTGCTGATCAACAACTACCAGCGCGACGCGGTCGAGAACTCACGGCTGGGCATCCCCATCCTCTTCGCCTTCGACACGATCCACGGCTTCCGCACGATCTTCCCCATCCCGCTCGGCGCGGCCAGCAGCTTCGATCCCGGCGTGGCCGCGGCCGACCACCGCATCGGCGCCTTCGAGTCGGCGGCGGTCGGGCTCAAGCAGATCTACAGCCCGATGGTCGACCTGTCCCACGAGCCGCGCTGGGGCCGGATCGCCGAGGCCGCGGGTGAGGACCCGTACCTCAATTCCGTGATGGCCGCGGCGCGCGTGAAGGCCGCGCAGGGCAACGACTACAGCGCGCCGGACAAGGTCGTGACGAGCGTCGAAGCACTTCGCCGCCTACGGCGAGCCCGACGCCGGCCGCGACTACAACACCACCGACATGTCGATCCAGCGGCTCTGGAACTTCTACTTGCCGCCCTTCAAGGCCGCGATCGACGCCGGGTCGGACACGCTCATGTGCTCCTTCAACGCGATCAACGGCGTGCCGGGCTGCGCGAATCGCTACCTGGAGACCAACGTGCTCAAGCGGCGCTGGGGCTTCGACGGCTTCGTCGAGAGCGACTACACCGCGGTGGCCGAGCTGCGCGCCTGCCCGCCCGTGGACCCGGATGAGGGCCCGTGCGGCCACGGCGTGGCCGAGGACGGGCGCGAGGCGGCCCGCCTGGCGCTAAACGCGGGCACCGACTCGGAGATGGTGTCGACCAACTACCGCGACTTCGGCCGGCGGCTCGTGGCCAGCGGCGACGTGTCGATCCGCCGCATCAACGACGCGGTGCGCCGCATCCTGCGGATCAAGTTCCGGGCCGGGCTGTTCGAGAACCCCTACGTCGACGTCGGCGCGGCCGAGGGCAAGCAGCTGCTGCCCGAGAACCGCGCGGCGGCGCGCCGCGCCGCCGGGCGCTCGATGGTGCTGCTGAAGAACGACGGCGGCCTGTTGCCGCTCGACCCGTCGAAGTCGACGGCCATCATCGGCCCGCTGGGCGACAACGCCCACGCGATGCTCGGGCCCTGGTGGGGCCGCGGGGATGACGACGACGCGGTGTCCCTGCTCGCCGGGATGCGCGCCCAGAACCCGAACACCACGTTCACCCCCGCCTGCACGATCAGCGAGAGCGAGCTGTACGTGCCGGAGAACGAGTGCATGACAGACGCCGATTTCGGGCCTGCGGTCGCCGCCGCCCAGTCGGCCGAACAGGTCGTGCTGGCGCTCGGCGAGACGCGTGAGATGAGCGGCGAGGCGGAGTCGCGCTCCATGCTCGATCTGCCTGGCCTGCAGGAGGAGCTGGTTGCGGAGATCAAGAACACGGGCAAGCCGTTCGCGGTGGTGCTGTTCAACGGCCGCCCGCTCACGCTCGAGCCGGTCGACCGAGACTCTCCCGCCATCCTCGAGGCCTGGTTCCCGGGCGTCGAGGCCGGTAACGCGGTGGCGGACGTGCTCTACGGCAACGTCAACCCGGGCGGCAAGCTCCCGGTGAGCTTTCCCCGCAACGTGGGCCAGGTGCCGATCTACTACAACCACAAGCCGACCGGCCGGCCCTGCGATGTCGGCTCGAGGTACAACTCGCGCCACCGCGACATCGAGAGCTGTGATCCGCTGTACGAGTTCGGCCACGGCCTGAGCTACACCACGTTCGAGATCTCGCCGGCGCGGCTGAGCTCGACCACGATGGACGCCCGCCGCGGCAGCGTGACCGTGAGCGCCGAGGTGACCAACACCGGCGCCCGCGCCGGCGACGAGGTGGTGCAGCTCTACATCAACGATCCGGTGGCGAGCATCTCGCAGCCGGTGCGCCGCCTGCGGGGCTTCGCGCGCGTCACCCTGGCGCCCGGTCAGACGAGAACCGTGAGCTGGACGCTCGACCGCGACGACGTCGGCTTCTACGACAACCGCGGCCGGCTGGTGGTGGAGAACGGGCGCATCAACGTGTACGTGGGCAACACGTCGAGCGAGGCCGAAAACCGCCAGACGTTCCGGGTCACCGGAGGCCGCGCGATGGTGGCGCGCAGGCGCTGAGCGGCGACCGCCCCTACTCGCCGTCGCCCCGCCCGACGTTCGACGGGCCGGCGCTGATCTCGGCCCAGGCGGTGACCAGGCACATCTGGGGCGACGAGCGGTCGGGTGAGGTCGCGGACTGGATCTATGCCTCCACCGAGCGGATCCACTGCCTGATCTTCGGGCTGGCGCCGGGAGGCTCGTTCACCCACTCGCCGGAGTACCGCACGATCTTCGGCGCCGACGAGGTGCTGACCGTGCTCAGCGGCACGCTCGTCTTGGCCAACCCGGAGGTGGGCGAGGTGCAGAGGGTCGAAACCGGCCAGAGCGTGACCTTCGGCCCGGGCACCTGGCATCACGCGTTCGCCCACGGACCCGAGGCCTTGCGTGTTCTCGAGTTTCTCGCGCCGCCGCCCTCCGCCGGCAGCACCGGGGCCTACGCGCGCGAGCAGGAGTATCTCGAGACCTCCTCCTACGCGGACGACGACCTGCTGGGCACCTGGCCCGACGTCAAGCCTCGGCCGCCGACGTTGACCGTGGTGCGCGACGAGAACGTGGTCTGGCGCCGCGACCTCGGCGTGCTCGCGGGTGTGCTCTTCAGCACCGGTCAGCTCACCGCGATGCGGCTCGAGCTCAACCCGGGGGAGGTCTCTCAGGTCCACTCCCACGGCGGTGACGAGCTGGTCTACGTCGTCGACGGGACGCTGCACGTGCGGGCCTGGGAGGGCGAACAGGGTTCGGTGTTCGAGCTGGGTCCCGGCGACGCCTGCTACCTGCCCCAAGGCGCCACCCATCTGTACGCCAACTACGGGAGCACGATGACGCGGGCCATCAAGGGCGTGGCGCCCGGCTATCTGCCCTGATGCTCTGCGTCGGCATCGACGTCGGCGCCACCAAGGTCGCCGCCGGCCTGGTCGACACCGAGAGCGGCGAGGTTCTCGCGCGGGAGCGCGTCGCCACCGCTCGCGACGGTCCCGCGGTGTTGGAGGACTGCGTTCGCCTGGCGGACGCGTTGCACCGCCCAGGGGTGGAGGCCGTGGGCGTGGCGCTGTGCGAGCTCGTGCGCCCGGACGGCTCGATCGCCAGCTCGGTCTCGGTCGACTGGACCGCGCTCGACGTCATCGGCGCGTTCTCGCCTGTGGCGCCCGCGGTGGTCGAGTCCGACGTTCGGGCCGCGGCGCTGGCCGAGGCGCGCTTCGGCGCGGGGCGAGGGCGGGCGTCGATGCTCTACGTGAACGTGGGCAGCGGGGTGAGCCACACCATGGTGGTGGGCGGCCGGCCGCTGGCGGGAGCACGTGGCAACGCGATCGTCACCGGCGCGCCCCCGGTCGAGACGTGGTCGAGCGGCCTGGGCCTCGCGCGCGCCACGGGTGTGGAGTCCGCGGAGGAGGTGTTGTCGGACCCGAGGCACGCGGAAGTGGTGGCGCAGGCCGCCGCGCGACTCGGGGAGACGCTGGCCGTGCTGGTGAACGCGCTCGATCCGGAGGTGGTGGTGCTGGGCGGCGGGCTGGGCTCGGTGCCTTCCTACCGCGAGGCGGTGGCCGAGGCGGCGCGGCCGCTGATCTACGCCGCGGAGACCCGGGGGGTCGAGATCGTGGTTGCCGTTACGGGTGCGGACGGGGCTGTGATCGGCGCGGCGCTGGCGGCGGCGGAGGGCTAACGCGACGGCTCAGGCGCTGACCAGCTCCCGCGCCGCCGCCGCGATCCCCTCCGCGTCCGGTCGCGCGGCGGCCTCCAGCGTGGGGGCGAAGGGCATCGGTAGGTCGGGCATCGTGACCCGGCGCGCGGCGATCGGGCCGGCCGCCTCCACGGCAAGGGCCACCACCTCGGCCGCGTAGCCGCCCTGGGGCGGACCTTCCTCGACCACCACGAGGCGCCGGGTGCGCGTGACCGATTCGCCGATCGTCTCGGCGTCGAGCGGCCGCAGCCATCGCAGGTCGATCACCTCCGCCTCGATGCCGTCCGCGGCCAGCGCCTCGGCGGCCTCCAGGGCGCGCTCGACCATGGCGAGGGCGGCCACGACGGTCACGTCCGAGCCCGTCCGACGGACCGCCGCCCGCCCGATCGCGGACGAGGAGCCGTTGTCGCTGCGCTCGCCCTTGCGCGCGTAGAGCGCCTTGTGCTCGAACACAACCACCGGATTGGGATCCTGGATCGCGGCCCGGGTGAGGGCGTAGGCGTCGGCCGGCGTCGACGGAGCCACGAGCTTGAGCCCGGGCTCGCCGATGAACCAGCCGGTTGGAGTCTGCGAGTGGCAGGGGCCGAAGCTCGCGCCTCCGCCCACCGCGCTGCGCACGGTCAGGGGGACCGACGTCTGCTCGTTGGAGAGGTACCAGTACTTCGACGCCTGGTTGCCCAGCGTGTCGAGCACCAGCCCGAGGAAGTCGCCGAACATGATCTCGACCACCGGGCGCAGCCCGCGGACGGCCGCGCCGAAGGCCGCCGAGGTGAACGCGAGCTCGGAGATCGGCGTGTCCACCACCCGTTGCTCTCCGAAGTGCTCCGAGAGGTCCGGGGTGACGTTGAAGACGCCGCCCTGGGTCACGTCCTCGCCGAGCAGCACCACGCGCTCGTCGGCCTCCATCTCGTCGTGGAGGGCGTCGCGCACGGCCTGGCGGTAGGCGATCTCGGTCATGACGCCTCCTTCAGCGCCGTGGCGGCGCGGCCGGGGTCCGAGGGTGGGCGCGCGCGAGCGGCGTCGAGCGCGACCTCCATCTCGCGTTCGGCACCGGCGCGCAGGCTGGCCGCGGTCTCGTCGTCCAGCGCGATCCCCATCCTCAGCAGGGGATCACGCGTGAGCCAGGCGTCCACCTCCTCGCGCGGGCGGTACTTGCCGGGGTCGCTGCGCGAGTGGCCGTGGTGGCGGTAGGTGAGCATCTCCAGGAAGGCGGGCCCCTCTCCGGCCCGCGCGCGCTCGACCGCCTCCGAGGCGGCCGCGCGCACGGCGAGCACGTCGTTGCCGTCGACGGTCTCCGAGCGGATGCCGTAGGCCTCGGCGCGCGAGACGAGCCCGTTGCCGGCCGTGGTCTCGGACATGTGAGTCCACTCTCCGTAGAGGTTGTTCTCACACGCGTAGACGATCGGGAGGCCGCGGATGCCCGCGAAGTTCAGGCACTCGTGGAAGTAGGCCTGATTGACCGCCCCGTCGCCGAAGAACGCGGCCGCCACGGTGCCGTCGGCGGTGAGTTGCGCGGCCAGCGCCGCACCGGTGGCCGCCCCGATCGAGCCGCCGACGATGCCGAAGCAGCCCAGCAGGCGGTGCTCGAGGTCGATCACGTTCATCGAGCCGCCGCGGCCTCCGCAGATTCCGCTCTCCCGGCCGAGGAACTCGGCGAAGAGCGCCTCGGGGTCGCAGCCGAGGGCCAGCGCCGCGCCGTGGCCACGGTATGTGGCGGCCACCACGTCGCGCGGGCCCAGTGCCTCGCAGACGCCCACCGAAGCGGCCTCCTGGCCGCTGCAGAGGTGCGTGGTTCCGCGGATCTCCCCCGAGTTGAAGGCCCGCATGACCGCGTCCTCGAAGCTGCGGATGCGGGCCATGGCCACGAACAGGCGCTCGAGCTCCGCGCTGTCGGTATCGGGGCTCGGTCCGGCGGTGCTGGTGCTCATCTTGCTTTCGCCTCGATTCTCACTCCGTGGACGCCAAAGCCGGATCACGATAACATCGCCGTCCATGGGTGCGCAGGAAAACCCTGTGCGCGTTCTCGGCAAGGCCACACGCATGCTGGACCTCCTGGCCGAGGGAGGCGACATGACGGTCCAGGCGCTGGCCGACGCCGCAGAGGAGCCGCGCAGCTCGGTGTACCGGTTGCTCGCCGGCCTTCGCGAAGCCGAGCTGGTCGAGCCTGGGGGGCGGCACGGGACCTACCGGCTGGGCATCAAGCTCCTGCGGCTGTCCGGCGCGGTGATCTCGCGCTTCGACGAGCGACGTGCCGCACTGCCGGCCATGGAGCGCCTGCACGAGCACACCGAGGAGACCGTGTTCCTCAGCGTTCTGCGCGGTCGCGAGGCGGTATGCATCGAGCGCATCGAGGGCCGTTGGGTGCAATCGATGGCCCTGACCCTGGGCGGCGGGTTGCCCCTGCACATCGGCGGCGGCCCACGCGCGCTGCTGGCCTTCCTCGGCGAGGAGGCATGGATGGAGTACCTGGCGGGCGGCGACCTCACCCCCTTCACCGCCAACTCGATAACCGACCCCGACGCGCTGCTCGCCGACCTGCGCCTCACCCGCGACCGCGGCTACGCCGTCAGCGACGAGGACGTGGTGGTGGGCATGGCGGCGCTCGGCGCGCCGATCTTCGACTACCGCGGCAGGGTTCGCGCGGCCATCTCCTTCAGCGGGCCCAAGCCGAGCGTGCTGGGCGAGCGCCGCGAGGCGAACATCGAGGCCATGATCACGGCCGCGCGCAACACCTCGCGTGGGCTTGGCTTCGACCCGGTCGGCGGGGGACGCCCGGTCGCGGCGTGAGCGCCGCCTTATCCGCGATGGCGGGGCGCCCGCCGGGTCAGATCGGGATCGTGGTCGGCGACCTCGATGCCGCGCTCGAGCGCTACACCGAGGACTGGGGTCTCTTCCCCTGGCGCTGCTGGACCTACGGTCCGGAGACCGTGCCCGATCTCGGACTGCACGGTGAGCCGGCAAGCTACGAGATGAACATCGCCCTGTGGGGAGAGAGTCCGCAGATCGAGCTGATCGAGCCCATCCGGGGACCGAGCATCTACCACGAGTGGCTCGACGAGCACGGCCCCGGGCTGCACCACATCGGCGTGTACGTGGAGGACCTCGGCGCCGGTCTCGCCGAGATGGCACGCGACGGCCACCGGCCCGTCCAGTGGGGACGGGGCTACGGCGAGAAGGGCGACGGCGGCTTCGCCTATTTCGACACGCGCGAGCTCTTCGGCATCTACACGGAGCTGATCGAGATCCCCGCGGTGCGGATCCCCCCGCGGCGGGTGTATCCCGCCGGAGCGGGCTGAGCGCCGGCGGGCCGCGCTACTGCTCTGCCGCCGGCCGAGTCCGGTCGTGCACGTGCCCACCGGCGCCGGCCTCGAGCCGCAGCCCCTCGAGCGGGGCAAACCGGCTCTCCACCTCGACGCTCCGCCCTTCCGCCGCGGACCGCGTGGCCGCCTCGATCACCTCGAGCAGATGCACGTCGAGCTGTGGGTCGCCCAGCGGCGCCCGCCCGTGGCTGATGGAGGCCACGGCCTCGCGCAGCCCGTCGGTCCACAGCCAGGTGGCGTCGTCGGGCTCGATCAGCTCCCAGCTGCCGGTGCCTTCGCGAAACAGCTCGATGCCCTGGGGGTCCCAGTCGTCGCCCAGCAGGTTGGCGCTTCCCTCGGTGCCGTAGAGCTCGATCCCCGGCCTGCGGTAGCGCCGGGTCACGTGCGAGGCCAGCACTGAGGACAGCGCGCCGCCTTCGTGGCGCAGCACGAGCTGCCAGGTGTCGGGATCGCGCGCGTCGACCTCCGCCCCGCCGATCGCGCGTCGAGCAATCGCCGTGGCGGAGACGGCCGTGACCGCGGTCGCCGGGCCGAGCAGCGCCGCGAGCGACTTCAGGTTGTAGACCCCGACGTCGCCCAGCGTCGCGGCCCGATCCCGGTGGTACCAGGCCGCCCAGGTCGACCCGGCGTTCCCGTAGTGAGCCCGCGCGGCGTGGACGGAGCCGATCGCCCCGTCGCGGACGAGCGTCCAGAGCCGCCGGAAGGTGGGGCTGAGCTGCACGAAGGGCGCCGCCATCAGCACCAGGCCGGCCGCGTGCGCCTGCTCGAAGAGGGCGGCGGCCTCGCCCGCGCTCGCGGCCGGCGGCTTCTCCACCAGCACATGCCGCCCGGCCTCCAGTGCGGCGCGCGTGAGATCGGCGTGTGCCGCCGGAGCGGTGAGGATCACGACCAGGTCGACGCCGTCGGCGCCGAACACCTCCTCGGGCCGCTCGACCAGCCGGATGCCCGGCCGCTGGCGCTGGAGCTCGGGCCAGATCTCGCGCCGGCGGGCGCAGACCGGGCCCTCGACGGCCAGGCCGCGCGGTGTGAGCCGGTCGAGCGCCTGGAGATAGGCCGGCAGCACGTTCCCCGCCCCGATTACGCCCACCCCCACGGGACCGGTTGACTCCACCACGGTCACCGCAGTAAGTTATCGCAGGCTGGCTTGGTCTGTTCGCATCGTGAGAAACGAGGAGAGGTATATGTCCGGGGGTTTCGAGCGCTACATCCGCGAGTACAACACGCGGCGCCAGTTTCTCAGGAGGGCGGGCTTCGTGACCATGGCCGTGGGCGCCGGGCCCACGCTGCTGGCCGCCTGCGGCTCGGATGACGAGGAGCCGGCCGAGACCGCGGCCAGCGGCCCGGCGAAGGCCCCGAAGGCCAGCGGTCGCGTGGACTTTCTGTCGTGGGAGGGCTACGACATCCCCGACCCGCTCAAGAATTGGAAGACCACGAACGATGTGACCGTCAAGGCCACCTACATCGCCAACCACGACGAGATCCAGGCCAAGCTCAAGGCCGCTGGCGGCGGTGGCGGCTACGACATCATCACCTACTACCAGGGCTATAAGCCGCTCTACCAAGAGCTCGACATCATCGAGCCGCTCGACGAGCAGAAGCTGCCCAACCTGAAGAACCTCTTCCCCTACTTCGCCAGCGAGGAGGGGGATTTCTGGCTCGATCCCGACGGCACCCGCACCGGCGTGCCGTGGACGTGGGGCTCGATCGGCATCACGATCGACAAGCGCCGGGTGAAGTCGATGCCGACCTCCTGGTACGACCTGCTCGAGCCCGAGTTCAAGGGCCGGGTCACGCTGCCCGACGACCCGGTCGGCTCGTTCACCCTCGCCGCCCACGTACTCGGCTTCGATCCGTCGACCACCTCGAAGGCCGATGGCAAGAAGGTGTTCGACCTGCTCAGCCAGGTGATCGCGCAGAGCAACGGCATCGCGCCCACCTTCGGGGACGCCACCTCGAAGATGACCTCCGGCGACGCCGACATCTGCTGGCAGGGCTGGGCGGCCATGAATCAGTTCGCCGCCGACGCCGGCGTCAAGACGTTCGAGACCGAGGTGCCCAAGGAGGGAAGCTTCTCCTTCTGCGACGCCTATGCGCTGCCCAAGGGAGCGGACAACGCCGACGCCTCGCTGTCGTGGATGAACGAGTCGCTCGACCCCAAGGTGAACGCCGAGGCGGCCACCGTGCTGGTGGGAGGAGTGACCGTCGAGGACGCCGTGGCGAACCTACCGGCCAACGTGGCCTCGCTGTACAAATACGACGAGCTCGACTCGTTGCTGGAGCGCTCGCCCTTCTACAACAACCCGCCGGTGGAGTCCGACGAATACGTGACCTTCGAGGAGGTCCAGAAGCAATGGCAGGAGGTCAAGGCGGCCGCTCCCAGCTGACATGAAAAAGCGTGGCTCGCTTGCGCTGGCCGCGCCCGCCACGCTCGGCCTGCTCGTCTTCTTCATCGCCCCGCTGGCGGCTTTCGCCGTCTACTCGTTCCTGACCGGCTCGCTGTACGACGTCAAGGCCCCGCTCACGCTCGAGAACTACGGGGAGGTGGCCGACTCCGACCTCAACCGCCAGCTGGGGCGCAACTCGCTGGTGGTCGGGGCGCTGTCGGCGGTGATCGCGGTGGCCTTCGCCCTCCCGATCGCGTACTGGCTGCGCTACGCCGCGGGGCGGTGGCGGGCGGTCGTGCTGTTCCTGATCGTCGCCTCCTTCTTGGCCAGCTACCTGGTGCGCATCTACGCCTGGCGCAGCATCCTCGGCGGCAACGGGCTGATCAACCGCGGGCTGACCGAGCTCGGGCTGATCGACCAGCCGCTCGACTTCCTGCTCTACAACCGCTTTGCGGTGATCATCGCGCTGGTGCACATCTACCTGCCCTACGTGGTGCTGGTGCTCTACGCGGGGCTGGCGCCGTTGCAGCCGTCCTACCTGGAGACCGCCCAGGATCTCGGCGCGGGTTGGGTCCAGCGCTGGCGGCGGGTGATCCTCCCGCTGGTGGCCGCGCCGGCGGCGAGCGCCCTGCTGTTCGTGTTCGTGCTGTCGGCGGCCGACTACGTGACGCCGCAGTTCCTCGGGGGCACCAACGGCGCCCTGCTCGGCGTGCAGGTGCAGGTGAGCTTCGTCGGGACCGGCGACTACGCAGCCGGGGCGGCCATCTCCTTTGCCATGCTGGCCGGCTTTCTCGTTTGTTACGCCCTGATGGCGCTCGGCCTGCGCCTCACCCGGCTCGATCGCGTGAGGTTCGCGGCGTGAGCTCCGCCCAGCGCAGTCCACTGGCCGGCGCCTTCACGCTCCTCGGCGTGATCTTCCTGTGGGCGCCGCTGCTGCTGGTGGTGCTGTTCAGCCTCCACAGCACCGGCTCGCTCACCTTCCCCTTCCAGGGCTTCTCGCTGCGCTGGTATGAGGAGATCTTCAACTCGCCCCAGGTCAGGCTCGCGGCGCAGAACTCGCTGATCGTGGCCACCTCCTCCGCGCTGATCACCCTCCTGCTGGGGACGCTCGCGGCCTACGGGCTGGCGCGCTCCAACTCGCGTCTGCGCGCGCCGTTGGCCCTGCTGTTCTTCCTCCCCATCACGCTGCCCGGCCTGTTCATCGGGATCGCGCTGCTCGTGGCCTTCTCGCGCTTGGAGGTGACGCTGTCGCTGGTCACCGTCACGATCGCCCACCTCGTCTACGTGTTCCCCTTCTTCTTCATCATCGCCCGCGCCGCGCTCGAGCGGCTCGACCCGGCCCTGGAGGAGACCGCGGCCGACCTGGGGGCCAACCGCCTGACCGTGTTTCGGCGCGTGACCATCCCGCAGGTCTGGCCGATCCTCGTGGGGGCGGCCTGCCTCGCCTTTGCGCTTTCCTTCGACGAGTTCGTGATCACCTTCTTCGTCATCGGGCCGGACTCGACCCTGCCCCTGTACATCTGGTCGAGCCTGCGTCGCACCGTCGACCCGAGCATCAACGCGATCTCCTCGCTCTTGCTGCTGTTCACGCTCTTGCTGTTCATGGTCACCTTCGCGCTCGCGGCGTGGGGCGAGCGCCGGCGGCGCGGGCGTGGCCTGGCCGAGGATCCGCTGGCGCTTGCGCCGGTGGCCGAGGGAGCCACATGAACCCCGCGGAGCCGCGCGTGCGCGCCGAGGCCATCACGCACCGCTTCGGCGCGGTCACCGCCCTCGACGACGTCTCGCTCGATATCGCTCCGGGCGAGCTGCTCACGCTGCTCGGCCCCTCGGGATGCGGCAAGACGACCCTGCTGCGGATCATCGCCGGCTTCGAGCGCCCGAGCGAGGGGCGCGTGCTGATCGACGGGGACGACGTGACCTCGGTGCCCGCCAACAAGCGTCCCACCAACCTGGTCTTCCAGCGGCCGACGCTGTTCCCGCATCTCGACGTGTTCGGCAACGTCGCCTTCGGCCTCAGCGTGGCCCGCGTGAGCAAGGCCGAGCAGCGCTCGCGCGTGGGCGAGGCGCTGGCATTGGTGCGCCTCGACGGCTACGAGAAGCGCCGCTCGCACGAGCTCTCGGGCGGCCAGATGCAGCGCGTGGCGCTCGCGCGGGCGCTCGTGAACCGGCCCGCGGTGTTGCTGCTCGACGAGCCCCTGTCGGCGCTCGATCTGAAGATCCGCCTCGAGATGGAGGTGGAGCTGCGGCGGGTGCACCGCGAGACCGGCGCCACCTTCGTCTACGTGACCCACGACCAGCGCGAGGCGATGGCGCTGTCCGACCGGCTCGTGGTGATGAACGACGGCCACGTCGAGCAGGTCGACACCCCCACCGAGGTCTACCGCTGTCCGTCGACGGTGTTTGCCGCCCAGTTCGTGGGCGACGCAAACGTGCTTCCCGTGGAGGTGGTCGAGGCCGGCGCGGCGGACTCGCTGCTGGCCATCGGGGAGCACCGGATGCGGGTGGCCTGCTCGCCGGCCGGGACCGGGCCGGCGTGGCTCGTGTTGCGCCCCGAGGCGGTGCGCGTGGCCGGATCGGGGGTCAACGGGGTTCCCGACGCGCTCACCGGGCGCGTGCGCGACGTGGCCTTCCGCGGGAGCGGATTCACCTACCGCATCGAGTTGCCCGCGCTGGGCCTGCACGTGAAGGCCGAGACCCGGGCGGCGGCGATGGCCCACGAGGTCGACGAGTCCGTGGCCGTGGAATGGGACGGCGACGCCTGCTGGCTGCTCGAACGCGAGCCCTCGGAGACCGCACCCCCGCCGCCGCCGATCGCGGCTGAGCCCGACCTCGAGATCACGGCGGAGCCGGGCGGGTGACGCAGGGGTCGAAGCGGGTGGCGCTCGTCACGGGCGCCGGGCGCGGCATGGGCGCGGATGTGGCGCGGCGCCTGGCCGCGGACGGCTACGAGCTGGCCGTGGCCGACGTGCGCTCGTGCGAGGAGACCGCGCAGGCGATCGTCGCGAGCGGCGGCGCCGCAGTGCCCTACGAGTGCGACATCCGCGACTGGAGCGCCGTCGAGGACCTGGTGGCCACCGTGGAGCGCGACCAGGGTCCCCTTCACGCGGCGGTGCAGGTGGCGGGCGTCTATCGCAACGTGCACTTCCTCGATCTCGATCCGGCCGCCTGGCGGCTCGTTCTCGACGTGAACCTCGACGGCTCCTTCAACGTCTGCCGGCTGGCGGCCGCGCCGATGGCCGCGCGCGGGACGGGCAGCGTGGTCTTCATCTCCTCCACCGCGTCGTGGCTCGTGTGGGACGAGTCCGCGCACTACACGGTCTCCAAGGCCGCCATCGACGGCCTCGTGAAGGGCGCGGCCTACGAGCTCGGTCCTAGCGGAGTGCGCGTGAACTCGGTCGCTCCCGGCACGGTTCGCACACCGGCCACGGAGGGCGAGCTCGCGCTGCCGGGCGTGGAGGAGTCGGAGGCGAGCGCGAGCCCGCTCGGGCGAGTGGGGGAGACCAGCGACATCGCCGAAGCCGTGGCCTTCCTGTGCGATCCCGTGCGCGCGGCGTGGGTCACCGGCCACACGCTGGTGGTCGATGGCGGCTACTCCACACACGGCCAGGGCGCCAGCTTCGGCCGCAACGTCGACACAACAGTTCCGGGAGGAACCACTTGAGCCTCATCTACCTCGAGTTCATCAGCCGCCGGCCCGGCGTCTCGCTGGAGCAGTTCCACGCCGTGGCCGGCCAGGGTCAGACCGGCTGGGCGGGCGACAACACCGAGGACATCCTGCTGGCCAACCTGGGCCGCTCGTGGCGCACCGGGCCCGAGCCCGAGTACATCGCCTTCTGGTACACGCAGGCCAGGGCCTCGACCGCTTCGACGACTGGGAGCGCATCTTTCGCTCCGGCGTGGCCGAGCAGTTCGAGGAGCCGTTCCGGCTCGCGGCCCGGATCGAGCGCGGGGGCTCCTACGACGCGCTGCTGGAGCCGGTGCCGGTGGACACCGAGCGCTGCTACCTCGAGTTCTTCGACTTCGCCGAGGGGGCGGGCCGCGACGAGGTCCGCGCCGCCTACGAGGAGCGGGCGAGCGACCACGGCGACCTGAAGCTCAACGTGCTGCTCGACCGCATCGGGCGCCTGGGTCCCGAGCCGCGCGGCATCGCGGTTTGGGGCCTGCCCTCGTGGGCCGCGCTCGAGGAGATCGCTCGCGACCTCGACGCCGGCGACGGCCCGGTGCGCCTGGTCGACGCGGGCATGTACTCGGAGTTCGGCAAGGAGACGCTTTGAGCGCTTGAGCCGGATGGAGGGCAAGGTCGCGTTCGTGACCGGCGCGGGCACCGGAATCGGGCGCGCGACCTGCGTCCGGCTGGCCGAGGAGGGCGCCGCGGTCGTGGTGACCTCTCGCACGGCGGCGCACATGGAGGAGACCTGCGACGCCGTCGAGGGCGCGGCCGGGAAGCGTCCGCTCGGCCTCCAGCTCGATGTGGCCGACAGCGCCGCCGTCGACGCGGCCTGCGAGGAGGCGGCCGCTCATCACGGGCGCATCGACGTGCTCGTGACCAACGCCGGCGTGGAGCTCCCCCACACCCCGAACATCGCCGACACGAGCGACGAGGACTGGGACCGGATCATGCGCGTGAACGTGAACGGGATGTTCTACGCCATCCGCGCGGCGCTTCGCCACATGCCCGACGGCGGCGCGATCGTGACCGTCGGCTCGATCAACTCATTCGTGGCCTGGGAGAACGACGGCGCTTACACCACATCCAAGGGTGCGGTGCTGCAGCTCACGCGCTCGGTCGCCCTCGATGTCGTCGCGCGCAACATCCGGGCCAACTGCATCTGCCCCGGCGTGATCGACACCCCGCTGACCGATCAGTTCCTCGCCGACGCAGAGGATCCCGACGCGCTCAGGGCCGAGTACGCCGCGGTGGCGCCGATGGGCCGCCTCGGCACCGCTCGTGAGATCGCCAACTGCATCCTGTTCCTGGCCTCCGACGAGGCCAGCTTCGTCACCGGGGCCGCCCTGGTGGCCGACGGGGGCACGGTGATTCGCCCGTGAGCGGGGCACCGCGGCTGACTCTGGGCGTGGACACCCTCTGCTGGCACCTGCGTCTCGAGGCCGGCGACCTGTCGCTCGAGGACCTGCTCGAGGAGGCCGCTCAGGCGGACGCCGAGTACGTGCAGCTGACGCTTCACCACGCGCGCGGACGCACACCCGGGGAACTCGAGCGGCTGGCCGCCCGGGCCGCGGACCTCGGGATGCGCGTGCTGGCGTCTGGCGATTTCCTGGGCGGGGCACGCTTCGGCGACCCTCCGGGAGCCGCGGCCGAGCGGGTGGCCGCCTGGCTGGAGCGCGCCGTGGCCCTCGGGAGCCCGATCCTGCGAGTGACCTCGAGCTTCTACCGCGCCGATCTGGGTGGCATCCCCGGGGCGATCGAGGCCGAGCGGCTCTGGGCGATCGAGGCTCTTTCGGCCGCGTTGCCCGCCGCGCGCGACGCCGGCGTGACCCTGGCGCTGGAGAACCACTCCGACTTCACCGCCGCCGAGTACCGCTCCATCCTGGAGGCGGTGGACGACCAGCGGGCGGCGATGTTCCTCGACGTGATCAACCCGGTCGCGGCGCTCGAGGATCCCGTGCCCGTGGTGGAACAGCTCGCGCCGTTCGCCGTGGCCGGCCACGTGAAGGATTTCGTGCTCGAGTCGATCCACAACGACGACGGCTACCACCGGCGCGGGTTCTCGGTGCTCTACCGCTATCCCGGCGAGGGCCTCGCCGATCTGCCCGCCCTCTGGTCCGCGCTGGCGGCGGGCCTGGGAGGCCGGGAGCTGCCGCTGGCGGTGGAGGGCCTCGACAACCGAGGAGACGTTCGCGATCAGGTCGAGCGGCTGCGCGGTGCGCTGCGGCGACTGCGCGAGCTGGTTCCCGCTCCCGCCGGGGCGTGAACAGCGGATTCGCGCTGGGGGCGTGTGCCGCCCTCGTCTGGGGACTGGGCGACATCCTCGTGGTCCAGGCCTCCCGCCGGGTGGGCTTCTTTCGCACTCTGCTCGTCGTCCAGGCGTCGGGAGTGCTGATGCTCGCCGTGCTCGCGGTGGTGCTGGGCGAGGACCTGTCGCTGAGCGGCGGCCAGTGGGCGGCGATCGCCGGGCTCGGCGCGCTGTCGATCGGCGCGTACGCCGGCTTCTACAAGGCGCTCGAGCTCGGCCCGCTCGCCATCGTCAGCCCGATCGCCTCGTCCAACGGAGCGATGATCGTGGTGCTCGCGGTGATCGTGCTCGGCGAGTCGCTGACCGCGGGGCAGGCCCTGGGCATCGTGCTGGTGCTGGTGTTCATCGTCCTGGCTTCCGTGGAGCCGGCAGCCGAGCGCCTCGCGGGGGCGAGCGGCATCCGGCTCGCGCTCGCCGCCACGGTGGTGTTCGGCCTCTACCTGTTCGCGCTCACCACGCTCACCGACGACCTCGGCTGGCTGCTGCCCATCCTGCTCACCCGCGCGGTGGCGGTCGCTCTCATGGCCGCCTTCTTCGCCGCCCGCCCCGACGGCGACCGGCGCCCGCTGAGCCACATGATCGTGCTGGCGTGCGTGGCCGCGGGCGCGCTCGACGCATTCGGCTATCTGATGTTCAACCGCGGGGCCGAGCTCGGCGAGGTGGCCATCACCAGCGCGGCGGCCTCCTCCTATCCGCTGATCCCGATCCTGGTCGGGCTGATCGCCTATCGCGAGCGCGTGGCCTGGTACCAGCTGGTCGGGGTGGGCGGCGTGCTGGTGGGGATGGTCGTGCTGTCCCTCGGCTGACTCACCACGGGCTGCCGAGCGAAACCGTGATGGCCTCCCCGTTGACCGCGGAGGCCGCGTCGGAGGCCAGGTAGGCCACCACGCCGGCGATCTCGCCGGGCTCGGCCACCCGCCCGGCCGGGTTGTCGGCCGCGCGCTCGGCCCACACCTGCTCGGCGCTGAGTCCGCGGCGCTCGCCCTCCTGCCGAGCGTCTTGGTCGGCCATCTCCGTGCGCACCCAGCCGGGAAGGATCGCGTTGCAGGTGATCCCGTGCGCGGCCACGTCCTGGGCCACCGAGCGCATCAGCCCGATCACACCGTGCTTCGACGCGCAGTAGGGCGACATGGCGGGCGCGCCGACCTGGCCGGCCGTCGAGGAGATCATCACGATCCGGCCCCAGCGCGCGGCCAGCATGTCGCCCACCAGCAGGCGGGTCAGCTCGAACGGGGCGTCGAGGTTCACGTCCATCGAGGCGCGCCAGCCCTCTCGGTCCTGCTCCCAGATCGGGCGATCGTGGTAGCCGCCGCGCCCCGCGTTGTTCACGAGGATCGTCACCGGCCCCGCCCGCCGGTGGGCTTCGGCCGCCACCTCGGCACATCCCTCGGGCGAGTCGATCGAGGCCACGATCGGCTCGATCTCCGCCTCGCGGGCGAGCTGCTCGAGCGCGTCGGCACTGCGGCCCACGGCCAGCACGCGCGCGCCTGAGTCCGCGAGCGCGAGCGCCGTGGCGCGTCCGATGCCGCGGCTCGCGCCGGTGACCAGCGCGATGCGATCAGCCATGAACCACCTCGCGCAGCGCGGACACCGCGGCGCCCGGATCCTCGCGGCCCCAGACGTTGCGCCCGTGGGCCACTCCGGCGGCGCCGGCGGCGAGCGCGCGGGCCACCGTGTCGAGCAGCCCTCCGCCGTCGGCCTCGAAGTCGCCGCCGGCCAGGATCACCGGCACGCCGCAGGCGGCCACGTCGCGCATCGCCTCGGGTGAGCTGGGCATGGTCGTCTTGACCATGTGGGCGCCGAGCTCGGCGGCGCTGCGGGCGGCGGCCGCGATGGCCACCGGCGCGGCCGGGTCGGGGTAGGCCGCGCTCTCCACGGGCATGATCTCGCATACGTAGGCGAGCCCGGCCCGGTCGGCCCGGGCGGCCACGCTCGCGGCCGTGCGCAGCGCCTCGAGCTCGAACGGCGCGCCCAGCTGGACGTAGGTGAGCACGGCCGCCGCGCCCAGGCGCTGCGCGTCCTCGACCGCGTAGGCCTGGACGTACTCGCTCACCGGATATTCGCCCCCCACGCTGATCGTGGTTAGGTCGAGCTTCATGATCGGCGCCGCGGCCCCGAAGCTCTCGCGCAGGTCGCGCAGGGTCCCGTAGGAGCAGATCACGGCGTCGGCCCCGGCCGCCGTGACCTCGCCCAGCACGCGCCCGCGGTCCTCGAGGCCCGCGCACGGCCAGGAGTAGAGGGGGTGGTCGATGGCCACCGCCAGGCAGCGGCCGTCGGCGGCGAGCAGGGGCTGCGCGCTCACCGGTGTTTCCCCGGGTACAGGATGGTCTTGAGGCTCTCCCCCTCGCGCACTGCGCGCAGCGCGCGCTCGATCCCCTCGAAGCCCACCGAGTCGGACACCAGCTCCTCGAGCGGGAGTCCCTCGCCGCTCAGCAG
Source organism: uncultured Thermoleophilaceae bacterium (assembly GCA_963728155.1). Taxonomy (GTDB): domain Bacteria; phylum Actinomycetota; class Thermoleophilia; order Solirubrobacterales; family Thermoleophilaceae; genus JACVRW01. The sequence continues at coordinate 654,606 of CAVSJF010000007.1, forward strand.
GTCGCGGGCCTGCTCGTAGCGCTCGAAGCGCTGGCGCGGCGGAACCCCCACCCACTCGCTACCCAGGAGGGCGATCTCCTCGTAGTGGAGGCGATTGAGATCGACGAGCGCCGGCCCCTCGTCGCCGAACCCGGCGAAGAGCACCACCCGTCCGCCGGGGCCGCACGCCGCGACCGCCTCCGCCACGAGCTCCGCGCGGGGTACGGTCAGGATCACCACGTCGGGCCCGGCGTTCCCCGCCCACTCGCGCACCTCACTCGCCCATTCCGGCGCGCCGAGGGTGGCCTCAGCGCCGAAGCGCTCGGCGAGCTTGCGCCGGTCAGCGCGCGGTTCCACGGCCAGCACCCGTGTGCCCGCGTGCGCCGCGACGGCCACCATCTGCAGGCCCATCGAACCGGCCCCGATTATCGCCACGCGGTCGCCCGGGCCGGCCTGTCCCTGGTCGTGCACGGCGTGCAGGCAGTCGGCCAGCGGCTCCACGAACACGGCGCGTTCGGTGGGCAGGCCTCCGGCGTGAAGCGCGCCGCGCGACCAGCCCTGCGGCCGGGTGTCGATGGCGGCGAACTCGGCGTACCCCGAATAGGTGTCGCCGTAGACCTGGTCGCCGATTCGAAAGCCCTCGACCTCGCGGCCGGTGGCCACCACCTGGCCCACCCACTCGTGTCCGGGGTTGAGGGGATAGCGGCCGTCGCTCGTGCCGATGGCGTACTTGCGGGCGTCGGTGGGGCAGACCCCGCATGCCTCCACGCTCACCAGCAGCTGAGTGGGCTCGGGCTTGGGAACCGGCACCATTTGGAGGCGCAGATCGCCCGCGCCGTAGAGGCGGGCCGTTCGCATGGTTTGGGGAATCACCGTCGCAGCTCCTTGCTCAGTTCTCGAAAGGGGGCAAGCATGGACTCGAAGCGCGCCGCCCGCACCGGATCGGGCTCAACGGTCTCGACCGGTTCGCGCCGGGGATCGAAGCCCAGGGCGCGGAGGGCGAGGAGGGCCGGACCGGTCGCGTCCGCGGCGCCGGCCGCGACCTGGAGCGGCGCGCCCACGGCGTCGGCCGTTGCCTGGAGCCAGAGGCGGTTTCGCGTGCCCCCGCCCGTCATCTGCCACTCCGGGCAGGGCCCGAGCGCCTGCTCGATTCGCTGCGTGTGATCGCGGGCCACGAGGGCCAGTGAATCGACCAGCGCGCGGTACACGTGCTCGGGGCGGCTGTCGAGGCCCAGACCGAGGATGGCGCCGCGGGCGTCCGGATCCCACAGCGGCGTGCGCTCGCCGGCCAGATAGGGCAGGGCAACCACGCCGCCGGCATCGACCTCGGCGGCCATGTCCGCGAGTGCGTCCTGCGAGCGACCGCCGCCCAGGCCGCCGGCAAACCAGTCGAGCACGAGCCCGCCCGACAGGGTCCATCCGCCGAGCAGCAGCCCGTCGCCCGGGTAGGGGGAGACGCCGAGCCCGTCGCGGGGCTTGGCCTGCTCGGCCGCGCGGCACACGATCATGGTGCTGCCGAGAACCATCCCCGCGTCACCCGGCCCGCGCACTCCGGCGGCGGCGATGTCGGCGAAGGAGTCGTAGGTGCCGCAGACCACCGGCAGGCCGGCGTCGAGGCCGAGGCGCCGCGCCGCGTCCGCCCGCAGCTCGCCCGCAACCGCCAGCGGGTCGATCGCCTCCGGGAGGGGGAACGGCGCCTCTATGCCGGGCAGGCGGTAGTCCCCGGCGGTCACCGTGTCCATCACCGGCACTCCGGTGAGCCAGGCCACGAGGAAGCCGGTGGCGTCGAGCGCCCAGGCCGCGCGGTCGCCGGCCGCAGGATCGTTGTCGCGCCACCAGGCCAGCTTGGGCAGCGCGTTGTCGAGGGTGCCGGCGGCCGCCTCGGGCGCCAGCCCCCGGGTCATGCTGCGCCGCTGGGACTCGGCCCGGCGGTCGAGACTGAACAGCGGCGCGGCGGTCAGCGGGGCCAGGGCGGCGTCGACGAGCACCGGAGCGGGGCCCAGGGCGGCCACCCCGATGGCGGCGATGCGCACGTCACGGCTTTGCGCCACCGCCTCACGGCCCGCGGCGGCCATTCCCTCGACCCAGTCCGCGGGGTCGTGCTCGGCGACGCCCTCGCCCATTCGCACTCGTCCGTGTGGACGCCGAGCCGTGGCGGCCGGTGTGCCGTCCGAGCGGACCACGGTTGCCCGCACTCCGGTCAGGCCGACGTCGACGCCCAGTGCCCCCTCGCTCACAGGGGTCTGATATCACGGATCAAGCCGGACCCGGCCGGTGCCGATCAAGAGGGTCATGAACCGCTCTCGCAGGCTCTCGCTTCTGACCACCGCGGCCGTGCTGTCCCTTTCGATCGTCGCCTGCGGCAGCGGCGGCTCCCCCGAGGACGACGTCCGCGCGGCGTCCGAGAACTTCGTAACGGCGTTCAAGGACGAGAACTGGGACGAGGTCTGCTCGATGATGACCAAGGCCTCCAAGGCCCAGCTCGAGCGAGCCGGCGAGGCCCTCGAGGCCAAGGGTGGATGCCCGGATGTGTGGGAGAAGGCGTCCAAGCTCATCGACGCGAAGGCCAAGGAGCAGCTCGAGGAATTCGAGATCGACACGGTGAAGGTGAACGGGAACACCGCGACGGTCACCAGCATCGCGTCCGGGACCGACCCCGCCCGGCTGCGCAAGGAAGGCGGCGAGTGGAAGGTGGACGTCGCGGGGTAGGGCCGGGCCGCGGTAGCCTGCGGCCCCAAGGCCATGCTCGCACCGTGGAGATAGTCACCCACCGCAGCCTCGAGGCCTGTCTGGCGGGCCTCGATTCACCAAATGAGCTCGGGACGGTCGATGGAATCGATCGGGCCCAGCTCACCCAAGCGCTGGCCGCCCTGGAGGCCGAGGGGACCGACGAAGGCGTGTTGGTGACGGCGCAGCATCAGCTGGCCTCGCTCATGCAGAGCCACCTGGTGGAGAACCCGCCGGATGTGCCGCCCGAGGACGCGGGGACCCTCGAGGTGAAGTTCGACGAGGGAGACATCACGGGTTGGGTGGGCAGCCTGTTCGAGTGGTGGCGCAGGATCAAGCCCGAGAGCTGGCGCGCACCGTCCGCCCAGCCCGAGCGGATCGGCGACGGCGCCGCGCTTCGTGTGGCCGTGGTGGGCGACTGGGGAACGGGCCTCTACGGGGCGCCGGCGATCGCGGCGAGCATCGAGGAAGACGGGCGCTACGACCTGCTGATCCATCTCGGCGACGTGTACTACTCGGGTACGCCCAAGGAGGTGCGCGAGAACTTCCTCGCGTTGTGGCCCAGCGTGCCCGCAGCCGTGAGCCGCGCGTGCAACTCCAACCACGAGATGTACTCGGGCGGAGAGGGGTTGTTCAAGGAGACGCTGCCCGCGTTCGGCCAGCAGGCCACGCCGTTCGCGATCGAGACCGACCACTGGCTGCTCGTGGGCCTCGACAGCGCTTACGAGGACCACGACCTCGCGAACGGACAGGCGGCCTGGCTCACGCGGCTGATCGAGGGCGCGGGCGAGCGGCGAGTCGTGCTCTTCTGCCACCACCAGCCCTTCTCGCTGCTCAGCAAGCAGGGGCCCGAGCTGGTGGGCAAGCTGGCCCCGCTGCTCCGGAGCGGGCGCATCTTCGCCTGGTATTGGGGCCACGAGCACCGCTGCGTGCTCTACGACCGGCATCCGGCATGGGGCCTGCACGGCCGCTGCATCGGGCACGGCGGGATGCCCTACTACCGCGACGACGTGGCGGGCTACGAGCCCGAGGGCGGCGACGACCGCTGGCGGCGCATCCCGGCCAAGAATCTCGTGCCGGCGGGGCTGCTGCTCGACACCCCCAACCGCTACGTCACCGGCCACGAGGACCGCTACGGCCCCAACGGCTATCTCACGCTGGAGTTCGACGGCCCCTCCCTGAAAGAGGTGGTCCGGGCCCCCGACGGTTCGGTGCTGCGAGAAGCGCCGCTGACGTGATCGTCACCAACACGTTTCTCGACACCCTGGCGGACAGCACCCGCCGATGGGACAAGCGCGAGCCGGAGCGAGAGGAGACACAACGGTTGCTCGACGAGCGTGGGGTGCTTTACGCCGACGACCCCGAGCGGGTGGAGATGCGCCTCGGGCGGCTGGGCGTCGACATCGACCTGGCCAAGGCGATCGAGCGGACCCCCGAGGTCGCGAGCACGGGGCGCAGCCTCGAAGAGAACCTTCCTCCCGAGAGCTTCGGCGCCGACGTGCTGGGCCTCGAGCGGCTGATGGGTCGCAACGACCTCGTGGACGTGGGCTTTCTCGAGCGCGGACACCTGGCCAGCCGGTCGGTGGGCCGCATCAGCGTGAGCTCGCCGGAGGCTCACTACGGCAGCGGCTTCATGGTCTCGCCGCGACTCCTGCTGACCAACAACCACGTGCTGCGCGACCGCGACGAGGCCGCGCGCGCCTACGTGGAGTTCAACTTCCAGGCCGGCCTCGACGGCCGTGCTCTGCGGCCCGTGGCCTTCGACCTCGAGCCCGACACGTTCTTCGAGACCAGCCAGAAGCTCGACTTCACGTTCGTGGCCGTTGCGGAGCGCGAGGAGGGCGGCGCCGCGCTGTCGGATTTCGGTTGGCTGCGGCTGATCGAGGCGCAGGGCAAGATCGTGCTGGGCGAGTTCGTGAACGTGATCCAGCACCCCAACGGCGAGCCCAAGCAGCTCGCCCTGCGCGAGAACAAGGTGGTCGACCGGCTCGAGAACTTCCTGCACTACGAGACCGACACCGCGCCCGGCTCGTCGGGCTCGCCCGTGTTCAACGACCAGTGGGAGGTGGTCGCGCTCCATCACTCCGGCGTGCCGCGCAAGGACGCGGAGGGCCGGTACCTGGCGATCGACGGCTCGCGTTGGACGAGCGACATGGGTGAGCAGAGGCTCGACTGGAAGGCCAACGAGGGCGTGCGTATCAGCCGCGTGGTGGGCACGCTGCGCGAGGTGCCGATGACCGGCGCGCCGGACGCGCTGCGCGCTCAGCTGCTCGAGGCCGGCCCGCCCCCCGGCGAGGAGCAAACGCCGCGGCCGCGGCCCGAGGAGGATGTCGACCTGGAGGCCGCGCTCGCCGCCGCGGCGGCGGCGGAACGGCGGCCGTACTACGACGAGGACGCCGACGCCCTCGCGCGCGAGAGCTACTACGCGCAGGTCGACGCGGACGCCGCCGGCGCCGTGCTGTACACGGCGTTGTCCGGATTGCTCGAGCGGACCCACGAGCCGCGCCCCGCCTACAAGCCGGCGCTGCTCGTCTACCCCTGGGTCGACCTGCACCCCGACGGCCTCCTGCGCGGCCTCTACTCCGGCAGGACGTTCACGTCGGAGGAGCTGATCAGGGCGGACGTGGCCGTGGAGGCGGCGCGCACCCTGCGCCTGGAGCAGTTCGTGCGCAACGAGACCGCCGTCGGTCCGGCGGAGCTCGAGGCCGAGATGGGGGCACTCGAGGCGGCGCTGCCCTTCAACTGCGAGCACGTGGTGCCCCAGTCCTGGTTCGCCGCGAGGGAGCCGATGCGCGGCGACCTGCATCACCTGTTCGCGTGCGAATCGGGGTGTAACAGCTTTCGGGGCAACTTTCCCTATTTCGACTTCGACGACGACGACGAGGCCACTCGCCAGGAGTGCGGGCGCCGGGAGGCGGAGGGTTTCGAGCCCGTCGAGGGCAAGGGTCCGGCCGCGCGGGCCACGCTCTATTTCCTGTTGCGTTACCCCGGCGTGGTGGGCGATGCCGCGCGCGAGCTCACGCCCGACCGTCTGGCGACGCTGCTGGACTGGCACGACGACGATGGGGTGAGCGAGTACGAGCAGCACCGCAACGCCGCCATCGCCGAGATGCAGGGCAACCGCAATCCGTTTATCGACCATCCGGATTGGGCCAAGCGGGTGGATTTCGCCACCGCCTGGGCGTAGGCTCGCGCCCGCCCCACAACAAAGGAGACAGGATGTCGGCGAGTACGGAGACCCTGCGCCCGATCGAGGGCCCGCCGGTCGAGTGGAAGGGCGACGATACGGGGAGCACGGAGGTCACCGAGGAGGCCCTCGGCGCGAGCGAGTCGGAGTCGTTCGGCGAGGCCATCGACACGCAGGAGAAGCTCATCGGCGAGAACAACCTGCGGCCGATCGCGTTCCTGGAGGCGGGAGTGGAGCGTTCGCGCGCCGTCGCCCGCATAACCCTCCCGGGGAGAGGCGTGGCCACCGGGTTCATGATCAGCGCCGACCGCCTGCTCACCAACAACCACGTGTTCGGCTCCGCCGACGAGGCGCAGGGCGCGACCATCCAGTTCAACTTCCAGACCGACCTGGCCGGCCGCTCCCTGGACACCGACGACTACGAGGCCGACCCGGACACGTTCTTCCACACCAGCGAGGATCTCGACTACGCGGTGGTGCACGTGTCGGGCAGCCCGGGCGACAAGTGGGGCTTCCTCGACCTGAAGCCCGACCGGACCGTGCAGGCCAAGCAGGACGTGGCGATCATCCAGCATCCCGGCGGGCAGCCAAAGCAGATCGCGATCGCGGACAACGAGATCGAGTACGTGGACGATTCGGTGGCGCAGTACCTCACCGACACGCTGCCGGGCTCGTCCGGCTCGCCCGTGTTCGACAACGACTGGGAATGCATCGCCCTTCACCACAGCGGCGGCTGGCTGCCCCAGCCGAGCGACGATTCCACGCACTTCCGCAACGAGGGGATCCTGATCTCGGCCGTTCTGGCCGACATGCCGGACTGACCATTGGACCTGCTGGAGCGCCACCTGCCGGTGCTGCGCTACGACTCGCAGGGCAGCTTCATGGCGGACTCGCCGGGCGTGCTCACCGACCGCGTGGACCCTTCCGGCGAGCCCGCCAACCTGCTCAGGCGCGCCGACGGCACACTGGTGGCCTCGGCGGGCGCGCCCGCGAACCGGCTGACGCTCGGCCTGCTCGACTTTCCCAAGTACGGCAACGGGGTCAAGGCGCGACGCTCGGACCACCTTGACGCGGTGGGCCGCGACTACGTCCTTCAGGCCCGCCAGATGCACAAGGGGGAGTACAAGGACCGCGTGTACGGCCGCGCCGTCGAGGCCGAGGACGGCGGCACCTGGCTGCAGTACTGGTTCTTCTACCTCTACAACAACAAGGCCTTTCTGGGCTTCGGCCTGCACGAGGGCGACTGGGAGATGGTTCAGCTGCGCCTCGACCGGGCCGAGCACCCCACGGGGATGGCCTTCGCTCAGCACAGTCACGGACAGCGCTGCCGGTGGGAGCTCGTGGAGCGGCGGGGCCCGCGTCCGGTGGTCTACGTCGCGCGCGGCTCCCAGGCCTCCTACGCCGCCCCGGGCCGCCACGACGCGCCGGTGATCCCCGATCACGCCGACGGCCGGGGACCCGAGGTCGCCGATCCGACGCTCGAGGTGATCGCCGACGACGAGCCCGGCTGGGTGGCCTGGCCCGGGCGCTGGGGCTCGAGCAAGGCGCGCAGCGTGCTCGAGTCGAACAGCCCGCGCGGCCCCGCCCACCAGGGCAAGTGGGCCCAGCCGGCGACCTTCTACGAGGAGTGCGACCAGTTCGACCCCCGCGAGCTGGCCCCCGAGCTGCTCCCGCCCGCGCCGCCGGCCCCGGAGATCAGCGCCCGCAGGGTCGAGGACCGCGCGCTGATCAGCTATCGCTTCTCGCCTCAGCCCGACCTGCCCACGCCCGCCCAGCTGGTGGTGACCGTCGACTCGCCCGATGACGACCTGCCGCCCGCCACCTACAGCGCCTGGATCGATTCGATGAGCGGCGAGATCGAGCATCCGCTGGAGCTCTCCGAGCAGCCGTACCAGGTGCTGGTCAGCGCGGCGGATGCCGACGGCAACGTCAGCGAGCCGGTGAGCGCGCAGCTATGAGCGAGCACCAGGGCGAATGTGGTCAGATACGCCCATGGCCGACTTCGAGATATACGACGCAGTAGCCGATTCGGCGCGCGCGAAGGAGCTCGCCGCCACCGCCTCGCCGTTCAAGATCCAGATCCGCTTCGTGGGCGGTCTGAACGCGCGACAGCGCTCGGCCTTCAAGAAGGCCGCCGACCGCTGGACGCGCATCATCGTCGGCGACCTCCCGGCGGTGCGGGTGGACGGCGAGCTGATCGACGACGTGCTGATCCTCGCGCAGGGCTCCGCGATCGATGGGCCGGGCCGGATCCTCGGCCAGGCCGGCCCCACCCATATCCGGCCGGCCGGGGCCGGAGCTGTGGCGTCGCTTCCGGTGAAGGGGCTCATGTCCTTCGACACCGCCGACCTCACCAAGATGGCCACCGACGGCACGCTCAACGACGTGATCGCCCACGAGATGGGTCACGTGCTGGGCATCGGCACGATCTGGGAGCTGAAGGGCCTGCTCAAGCGCCCCCGCACCGCCAACCCCACGTTCGCCGGAGCGGCGGCGATGGAGGAATACCGCCTGCTGCGCAACGCCACTCGCAAGCGGCGAGTGCCGGTGGAGAACACCGGCGGGCCCGGAACGGCGGACGGTCACTGGCGCGAGACGGTGTTTCGCAACGAGCTGATGTCGGGCTTCATATCCGCGGCCGGCAACCCCCTGAGCCGGATGACCGCCGCGAGCCTGGGCGACATGGGCTACACGGTCGATCTGGCCGCGGCCGAGCCCTACGTGCTGCCCGACCTGATCGAGCTGGCCGAGGAGGGCACGCTGGTGCCGCACGCCGCGCCGGTCGACGGCGGCGTGATGCTTCCGGTGATACCGATGACCGTGCCCGCCAGCAGCGTGCAGTAGCGCCTAGAGGTCGAGCGTCTGGCCCCAGCCGTCGCGCAGCAGGCGGAGCGCGTTGCCGCTGCAGATGAGCGCGGCCTTGGCCTCGCCGTAGTGGGCGATCAGGCGGCTCTCCAGCTGAGCCAGGTCGCTCATCGACTGAAGGCCGGACATGGTGGGCTTGATGAAGCCGTCGAAGTCGGAGCCGATGGCCACGTGCTCGTCCGATCCGGTGATCGCGCAGATCCGGTCGATGTGGGCCCGGATCACCTCGAAGGACGCGTCGAGGCCGCGGCCGCTCGGCCCCGCCACGCCGTCGTTCATCTGGTGCTGGGCCAGGATCAGCCCGACCACGCCGCCGCGGTCGGCGATGCGCCGCAGCGTGGGCTCGTCGACGCCGTATTCCTGGGAGCCGAACCGAAAACACGCGTGCGAGGCGAGCACCGGCCGGGACTTGGCGGGGTCGAGCTCGTCGAGCAGGGCGAAGGTGTCGGCCAGCGAGCGGCTGCTCATGTGGGACAGGTCGACCAGCACCCCCTCGCGCAGCATGGCGGTGACGGCCGCCCGGCCCAGCTCCGACAGGCCTTCCTCGGGCTGGGGGAACCAGGTCCGGTAGTCGCGTTCGGACAAAAAGGGCAGCGCGTTGGTGTTGGTGGCCACGTGGCGCCAGACCAGGTGGGCGAGGGTGATGTAGGCCACTCCCCGCCGGGCGAGCTTGGTCACCGCCTCGTCCACCTCGGCCGCGCTCGAGCCGAGGTGGAACCCGCCCTCCACGCAGTGGACGAACGCCACCCGGTCGCCCTCGAGCGCCTCGGCGAGCTCGTCCGGCGTGCGCACCGCCACGGCCGTGCTCCCGTGCTTGGCGCCGAGGTCGCGCTCGACCAGCTCGAGCTGTCCGAGCAGGGAGTCGAGGTAGGCCCGCTTGGGCCGCGCGGGGTAGGCCTCGTCGAGCTCGAGCTCGTCGAAGAAGGAGTAGACCACCGAGAGCACGACCCGCACGTCGCCCTCGCGCAGGGAGCTGAGGGTCACCCGGGGCCCCGAGAAGAGATCGCGATAGTTCGCGAAGCGGCTGGCCAGGCCCACGAGCACGGCCCGGCTGCGGTCGAGCAGGCTGCCGCTGCCGCGCGGCTTGGACAGCAGCTTCCACACGCTCCCGCTCTCGTCGACCAGGTGCATCGCGTAGTGGGCGTGGAGGTCGGCGATCATCGCTGCACTCCGGGCGCGGTGACGTCGTAGACGCGAGCGGCGGGAGGTCCGGCGGGCGAGTTCACGGCCAGGGTCAGCTGACCCGCCCACTCCTCCTCGAACCCCTCCGGCACGTCGAAGCTCACGGTCACGCGCGCGCCCTCGCGGGTCACGGTCACCGCGAAGGGCGGAGGCGCCTCCTCGGTGTCCATCGACTCGAGCTCGCCGGGGCGGCCCGCCCAGCGCTCACTCCAGGGCGTCGAATGCTCGTGCATGTGGTCCGGGCGGCTCCATTTGTCCTGGTGCGCGGGGCCGCGCGGGCTCTTGGTGCGGATGCCGTCGTCGGTGCTGCCCCAGCGGCCCGGCCAGCGCAGCCAGGGCGTCGTCTTCTCGTCGACCTCCTGGACCGCGGGCCGTACGCGCGCGCCGCCTCCGTCGCACCAGTCGTCGAGTACGTCGAGGCTGAGCCCCAGCACCTTCTGGCCGCGCCAGCGGCCCTGGCGCGGGTACGACGCGTGCGAGTTCAGGGCCACGTAGACCACCGGCGCGTTCAGCCCGGGCTCGAGCTCCACCTCGTCCCAGCCGATCGAGTGGCCGTGGTCGTGGGCGGCGTAGGTGGCGGCGACCGGCGTCCCGCCATCCTCGGGCACGGCGATCTGGATCATCTCCCAGTCGCCCTCGTGCAGCCCGAAGCCCAGCGGCCCGGTGGCGCTGCGGACGCCGGGCACGCCCTTCGCGCTCACGAAGTAGAAGAACCAGTACTGCAGCCAGCGCCCGCCGGCGGCGCGCGGAGCCACGTGACCGTAGATGACGTTGGCGTGATCCTCGGACTGGTGGAGGCGCCGCGCGTCGGCGGCCGGCTCGGGGCCGGGCACCAGGTAATCGTCCTCGTGGGCGTCGGAGTCCTCGGTGTAGCGGTCGCTCAGGGAGTCGAGGTCGAGCGCGCCGCTCGGCAGGGTCAGCTCCTGCCCGCCGCGCAACAGCCGCGTCCGGTACGGCGCGCCGGGCCCGGCGTCGAAGGCGTTGCCCACCAGGGAGGACGCGGCGTCGGCGAAGTAGGTCTCGCGCGAGTCGTACACGAGCAGTGGGGAGTGATCGTGCAGGAGCTTCGACCAGTCCGGCATCGCGCGCGATGTTACGGTGGCCGGCGAGGGAACGGATGCCGGCCACGATCGTCTACGTCCACGGGAACGGGAACCAGGTGCGCGCCGAGCTGCTGAAGGCCCTCTGGGACCAAGCGCTGTTCGGGCGCGAGATGGGCGAGCGCTCACGGATGGCGTACTGGGCCTCGCTGCGATACGACAAGCCGTTGCCCGACAGCAGGGCCTGGGGCGAGCCCGAGCTGTCCGAAGAGCCCGAGCTCGAATCCGCCGCGCCCGCCGCCGAGCCGACTGAGTCGTTCATCGCGCGCGTGAGGTCCGAGACCGGCGAAGGGCTCGAGATCGCGCCGGCCGGGGACCCGCTCGCGGGCTGGCTCGAGCGCATGAGCTACACCGCGGACGCGCTGGCGGAGGGGCAGGCCGAGGTCCTGCCCCTCCAGCGTGACGATCGCGTTCTGTTCTTCCGAGGGCTGGTGGAGCTGGTGTTCAAGGACGTGTGGGGCTACTTCTTCGGTGGCGACAAGGAGCGGATGCGAAAGGTCGTCCGCGACACGCTGCGTGACCTCGACGGCCCGGTCATCGTGCTGGGGCACAGTCTCGGCTCGATCATCGCCTACGACGTGCTGCGGGAGCCCGCCGAGGGTGATCGGCAGATCCCGTTGCTCCTGACCGCGGGCTCGCCGCTCGCCGTGCAGGAGATCCAAGACCTGATCACCCGCCCCCTGGAGGTGCCTGCCGGTGTGGTGGCGTGGCGCAACGTGGCCGATCGCCGGGACGTCGTCGCCCTGGACCCCACCGTGCGACCGGAGTACGCACCGCCGGAAGCCTGCACCGATTTCGCGGTGCGCAACGGCAGCTTCACCCATCACGCGATCCGCGAGTACCTTGGCACGGCTCCCGTCCGAGAGCCGATGAGCGAATGGTTCCCGCCGTGACCACCGCCATCCAGCCCCTCTGCTTCGTCGTCATGCCGTTCGGCGTGAAGCCCGACGGCCGCGGCGGCACGATCGACTTCGACGCGGTCTACGAGCGGCTCATCGCACCGGCGATCGCGCAGGCCAAGCTGCAACCTCTGCGGGGGGACGAGGAGCACATCGGCGGCATGGTGCACAAGCCCATGTTCGAGCGGCTGATCATGTCCGACTACGCGGTCGCCGACCTGACCACGGCCAACGCGAACGTGTTCTACGAGCTGGGCGTGCGCCACGCGGTTCGCCCGCACACCACCGTCCTGATCGCCGCCGACCTGGGCCGGACACCGTTCGACCTGGCGCCCGACCGCGTCCTTCCGTACACCCTCGACTCGAGCGGCTCGCCGACCGCGCCGCCGGAGGAGCTGCAGCGACTGGTCACCGCCCTCGACCTGGCCCGCGAGCCGTCCACCGACAGCCCGGTTTTCAGCCTGGTGGACGACCTTCCCGACTCCCGAGATCGACCGCGCCAAGACCGACGTCTTCCGCGACCAGGCCGCGTACTCGGCGGGCGCCAAGCGGCGCCTGGCCGACGCGCGCCGCCAGGGTGGCGACGCGCTGCGAGACGTGGAGGGCCAGCTCGGGCCCCTCGAGGACGTGGAGACCGGGGTTGTGGTCGACCTGCTGATCTCCTATCGCGCCGTCAAGTCGTGGGAGGACATGATCCGGCTGGTGGAGCGCATGCCGCGTCCGCTCGCGCAGACGGTGATGGTGCGCGAGCAGCTCGGGTTGGCGTTGAACCGCGCCGGGCGCAGCGAGGAGGCGGAGACCGTCCTCCTGGGCGTGCTGGAGCAGCGCGGCGCGAGCAGCGAGACCAACTCACTGCTGGGCCGCGTGTACAAGGACCGCTGGATGGCCGAGCGCCATGACAGCCGCACGCGAGCGCGCGGCTTTCTCCGGCAGGCCATCGCCGCCTACCGGGCCGGTTTCGAGGCCGACTGGCGCGACGCCTACCCCGGGATCAACACGGTCACGCTGATGGAGATCCTCGACCCGGGTGGCCAGGAGCAGCAGCGGCTCGTGCCCGTGGTCCGCTACGCCGTGGAGCGCCGGCTCGACGACGGTCGGGCCGACTACTGGGACCACGCGACGCGCATCGAGCTCGCGGTGATCGCCCGCGACGCGGACGCGGCCCAGGAGGCGGCGAGCGACGCGCTCGCCGCCGTGCGCGAGCCCTGGGAGCCCGAGAGCACCGCCAACAACCTGCGCCTGATCCGCGAAGCGCGTGCCGAGAGCGGCGAGGAGCTGCCGTGGGCGCAGGAGATCGAGGATGAGCTTCTGGCCGTGGCAAGCCATGGACCAGCGGGAGCCTGAGCAGGTAGCGAACGAGCCGCGCCCGGGAGGCGGCCTCGACGCGTTCGTGTCCTACTCGCGCCGCGATCAGGACTTCGTCGTCGGCCTCACCCAGGCGCTCGAGCAGCGCGGTCGCAACGTCTGGATCGACGCCGACGACATCCCGGCGGGCGCCCCCTGGCGGCGGGAGCTGGGCACGGGGATCGAGGCCGCGGACGTGTTCGTGTTCGTAATCAGCCCCGACTCGGTCGCCTCCCCGGAGTGCGCCGAGGAGGTCGACCGCGCCCTGGCCCTCGGCAAGCGCCTGGTGCCCGTGCTCTACCGGCCCGCGACCGGCGTGCCGGACGAGCTGGCCGCGATTCAGTACATCGACGCCCAGGGCGGCGGCTCCGAGCGAGTGGTCGAGCAGCTCGACCAGGCGATCACCGTCGACCAGGACTGGGTGCGCGAGCACACCGAGTGGCTGGCGCTGGCGCTGCGCTGGTCAGAAGGCGGGCGCGAGCGCAGCCGCCTCCTGCGCGGGAGCGAGCTCGACGCCGCCGAGCGCTGGCTCACCCGTGCGGCCGGGGGTCAGCGGCCGCGGCCCACCGAACTGCAGGCGGAGTACATCGCGGCCGGGCGGCGCGGCGAGCGGCGGCGGATACGGAACACTGGAGCCGCCGCGACGGCGGCGCTGGCGGTTGCCGTGGCGCTGGCAGTGCTGGCCCTGATCGCCCGCAACGACGCCGCCGGCCTGCGCGACCGGGCCCGCTCGGGCGAGGTGGCCGCGCGCGCCTCTGAGCAGGTCGAGGTGGATCCCGAACGCGGCCTGCTGCTTGCACTGGAGGCCCGGGCGATCGGCCCCAGCCCCCTTGCTGACGATGCCCTGCGGCGTGCGCTCCCGCTGTCGCATGTGCGCGCGGTCATGCGCGCCCGGGGCAGCCCCGTCTCCGATTTCACCCTCAGCCGCGACGGCGGCCGGCTCATCACCGCCGACGGCGACGGCATCGCGTACGTATTCGACACACGCGAGGGCGGGCGGCCCATCAGCGCGCTGCGCGGCCACCGCGGGCGGATCTCGGCCGTCGAGCTTGCCCCCAACGGCCGGCGCGTGATCACGGCCGCCGAAGACGGCTCGGCACACGTATGGGACCTTGACGACGGCCGCTCGCTCCTGACCCTGCGCCACGACGGGCGCCCGATCCGCTCCGCCTCCTTCAGCGCCGACGGCGAGCGCATACTCACCGCAGGGGACGACGGCCGCGCTCGGGTTTGGGACGCGGACTCCGGCCGCCGGCTGGCGCTGCTGGGAGGCACGGGCCACCCGGTAGAGGTCGCGAGCTTCAACGCTGACGGACGCACCGTGCTCACCGGCGGCGGGGACGGCACGGCCCGTATCTGGGAGCCCTCCTCCGCTCGCGGCGCGGTGCTGGCGCGGTACGGCAGCCCGGTGTTTCGCGCGTCGTTCAGCCCGGATGGCCGGCGGGCACTGACCATCGACGCCAAGGGCACCGCCCGTATCTGGGAGACCGCGAGCAGACGCCTCCTCAGACGGCTCGGTGGCACGTCCTTCAACGGGTATTTCAGTCCGGATGGCGGCACCGTGGCCACCACCAGAATCGACGGCGGCGTCACGCTATGGGACGTGGAGACAGGGGCGTCTACCCGCCTGGTCGGCCACGGTGCCGTTGTTACCGCCCTGGCCTTCAGCGCCAACGGCAAGCTCGTGGCGACCGGCGGGCAAGATCAGACCGCACGCGTCTGGGATGCCGACCAAGGAGCCGCCCTCACCGTTCTCAGGGGTCACGTCGGGGGTGTGGTAGCCGTGGCCTTCAGCCGCGACGGGCGGACGCTGCGTGACCGGAAGCGACGACGGCACGGCGCGACGATGGGACGTGAGCGGTCAGATCATCCTGCGCGGGCACGGTGGCGACGACGCAAGCGTCGTGGCCGGCGTCAACTCCGCGGAGGTGAGCCGCGACGGACGCACGGTGCTCACGGCCTCGACCGACGGGACCGTCCGCCTGTGGGACGCTCGCAGCGGAGAGGAGATCAAGCGGCCTTCCGATTGCGGCTTGCCCGATACAGCGAGCTTCTCGTGCCTGGCCCGCGCGGTCCTCACGAGCCACGTCAGCTTCATCGAACAGCGCCGCCTTCAGCCCGGATGGGCGGCGGGTGGCCTCCGCAGGCAACGGAGGAACCGCGTTCGTGCACGAGGCGCGCACCGGCGCGAGGGTCGCGTCACTCGAAGGTCATGAGGGACCGGTCCTCGAGATCGACTTCAGCCCCGACGGTGAACGGTTGGTCACCGCGGGCCAGGACGCCACGGCGCGCGTCTGGCAGGCGGAGACGGGGCGGCAGCTGGCCGTTCTGAGCGGACATCGCGGCGCGGTCAACGCCGCCACTTTCATGCCCGGCGGCCGGCGCGTGGTCACGGCCGGTGAGGACGGCACCGTGCGGATCTGGGGCGCCCGAGGAGGACCGCCGCAGCGGACTTTCCGCCTTGATCGCGGCAGCGGAGTGGTCGATGTGGCTGCCAGTCGCGACGGAACCATGCTGGCTGTGCCGCTGGGCGGGGTGGCCCGGGTACTGAATGCCGAGACGGGCCGCACCGTGACCGAGATCAGCGATCACGACGGCGAGGTGTTCAGCGCCTCGTTCTCTCCGGACGGCCGCACGCTCGTAACCGGCGGCCAGGATCTCACGGCAAGGCTGTTCGCGCTTCCCGGCGGCCAATCGCTGGGTGAGCTGCGCGGTCACGACGACGAGCTTCTCAGCGCGGAGTTCTCCCCCGACGGCAGGCTGGTCGTGACCGCGGCCGAAGACGGGACCGCGCGGATCTTTCGCTGCGACCTGTGCGGGTCCGACGAGGAGCTGCTTCTCCGCGCCCGCCGCCGCGTCACGCGCGAGCTCTCCGAAGCCGAGCGTCGGCGCTTTCTCACCTTCGACTTCTAGCCCAGCGCTCGCTTGACCTCCGCCACAACCCGCTCCAGCCATATCCCCTCGTTCGCGGGATAGGTGCCCCCCTTGCCGTGCAGCCGCGGCATTTGCGTCGACCCCGAGTGGTGGACGGCGATCAGCTCCCACGAGCGGTTGAACACCGGGCTGCCTGAGCTGCCGCCCATCGTCGGCGTGCGGTAGTGCACGCGCACCTCGTCGGCGTCGAGCAGCTGGTTGTCGGCCACCGAGAGCATCACCTGGTCGGCCCCGCTGGGGTGGCCGATGATGTAGGTCCGCGGCGGCGGGCTGACGTCGAGCTGCGGCCGGCGGCGGGCGATCGGCGCGGCCGTGGCCTCGGCCGGGCGGCCGTCGAGCTCCATGACCGTGGTGTCCAGCTCCTGCGGGGGCGACGACCACAGGATGCGGGCGATGCCGTAGCTCGCGGTCGCGTCGTCGAGCGCGCGGAAAGTGACACGCGCGCGGTCGTGCGCCAGGGAGCTCTCCGGGCTGATCACGTGCGCGTTGGTGACGAGTACGACGGGCGGGAAGCCGGGATGGATCGAGGCGCCATCGACGAGGAAGGCGCTCCCGACCGGGCCCTCCAGCGGATCCTCGATCCGCGCCACCCCGCGACAGCGCTCGAGGGCGGTCTGGAACCACCGCAGGCTCTCGAAGCGCTCCGCCCCGAGCAGCTTCTCGAAGCTCGGGTCGGGCGCACGGCTCGGCGCGTGGCGGCGCCGATGTCGGAGGAGCCGACCACCACGCTGGTGGTTTCGGTGTCGTCCAGCAGGGCGGCCTTGAGCACCGACACCAGCGCGCGTGGCGCATCGAGGCGCCCACACCTCGGTGAGCTGACGCAGCGTGCTCGCCAGCTCGAAGGCGCTCTCCTCGACCGCGAGGTAGGAGTTCAGGCGCCGCAGCGCCCCATCGGCGTCGTCCAGCGCGAGGCAGGCCTCCACGGCAATGCCGTGGTCCCACGTGGTGGCCTCGTCGCCGAGGCTCGTCGATCGCATCGAGGATCTCCCTGGCCGTGGCCTGGGCCTCGGCGAGCGGATCGTGCTCCCCGGGCAGATCGATGCCGTCCCGCCTTGCGCCGCACGAGCAGCGCCACCGTGTTGATGCCGTGCCAGCGCCGGCGCGATTCGCGGTAGACATCCGGTACTGGGCGAGCGCGCGCTCGAGGAAGAGCCGCCGGCGTTCCGGCGCTGCCGGTCCCGCGGACAGGTACATCTGCTTGTAGGCCCGGCCCAGCAGTCCGCGCGCCACCGCTTGCTCGTAGTCCTGCCCAGCGGTGTCCCGTTCGAGGCGCTCGAGCACGGCCACGGCGGCCACCAGGTTGCCCTGGTCGAGCAGGGCCTGGGTGTAGGCGGTGCGGATGGCGGGATCGTCGAGGCCGGTCAGGATGAACTCGCCGGCGACCTGCTGGAGCAACAGAAAGTGACGCCCGCCCCGCAGCAGCCCGATGATGGTTCTCGCCGAGCTGAGCTCGTACGGAGCATCGTGCGCGCGCAGGTGGGCGATCAGCTGGGCGCACAGCTCGGCCGCCCGCGCACGGTCGAGGCCTTTGACCGCCTCCCTCAGCTCGCGCTCGGACTGCAGCGGGTCCCAGGACACGGCCGCGACCCTACTTCGTCGTATCCTCGAGGGTCCATGGAGCGGCTCGAGGACCAGCTGAACTGGTATGAGCAGCGGAGCCGCCACCACCAGCTCTGGTACCAGTGCCTGAAGGTGGCCCAGATAGTGGTGGCCGCGGCTATCCCCGCGTCGGTGGCCGCGGGCGCCGGCGCAGCGGTGGCGGGAGCGCTCGGCGCGGTGATCGTGGTCCTGGAAGGCCTGCAGCAGCTCTTTCAGTTCCAGCAGAACTGGATCGGCTATCGCGGCACGGCGGAGGCCCTCAAGCACGAGAAGTTCCTCTATCTCGCTTCGGCCGGTCCCTACGCGGGGGTCGACGGGCGCGATGCCGCCCTGGCCGAGCGCGTGGAGGCACTGGTGGGTCAGGAGACGACGGCCTGGGCCGACGCCCAGAGCTCGAATGGAGGACGAGGGTGAGCGACTCTTCCCCGCAGGCGAGCATCTTCATCAGCTACCGCCGCCGCGAAACGGCGGGGCACGCTGGCCGGCTCTACGACGGCCTGGTCGAGCACTTCGGCGCCGAGCGCGTGTTCATGGACGTGACCATGGAGCCAGGCGTCGACTTCGCGGAGACGATCCAGGCGGCCGTCGGCTCGTGCGGGGCGCTGGTGGCCCTGATCGGGGAGGAGTGGCTGACCGTGACCGACGCCGCTGGCAAGCGGCGCATCGACGATCCGGCCGACGTCCACCGCATGGAGATCGAGGCGGCGCTCGACCGCAGTGTCCGGCTGATCCCGACCCTCGTGCAGGACGCGAAGATGCCGGCCTCGGGCGACCTGCCCGAGGCGCTCGAGCCCCTGGTTCGCCGCCAGGCGGTCGAGCTGAGCGAGGGGCGCTGGGACTACGACGTCAACCGGCTCATCGCCGTCCTGGAGAGGATCCTCGCGGAAGCCTCGGAGGCCGGCCGGCCCCCGAGCAGCCCTCTGCGGCGGCGCGTGCGGCGTGGCGCGGCGCAGGGTCGCCGGCTCGTGCAGCGCCATCGTGGCAAGGCCGGCTTCGCGGCCGGGGTGCTCGGCACCCTGGTGGTGGTGGGGGCGATTCTGGCGGCCACCGGCTATTTCGCACCGCCCCTGCTCAAGATCACCTCATTCGAGTACACCCCGCCGAAGCCGAACGACTCGCTGGCCGAGTGCCGTGTAAGGGCCGAGTCCGACTACCGGCTCGTGAAAGCGGAGTTCGTGGTCAACGGGAACAGCAGCAACTCGCTCGACCCGCAGACGAGCCCGCCGTGGAACTGCGGCAACCAGGGCCGCAACGTGTGGGATACCTGCTTCGGCCACAGCCGCGGGTTCAAGCTCGTCGATACCAAGTCACACGAGCTGACGGCGACGGTGACCGACTCGCAGGGCAACACGGCGTCCAAGACGCGGAGCGTGGACACGAACTGTCCTTGAATCGGTTGCGTCCGCAGCCGATGCGAACATGCGTTCGTGTCAGGCCGGGCCACGATTCTTCACGCTGATCTCGACGCCTTCTACGCCTCGGTCGAGCAGCGCGATGATCCGCGGTTGCGCGGCCGCCCGGTGATCGTCGGCCCCGGGGTGGTGCTCGCCGCGAGCTACGAGGCGCGGGCGTGCGGGGTCAGGTCGGCGATGGGCGCGACCAAGGCCCGGCGGCTGTGCCCGCAGGCCGTGGTGGTCCCGGCGCGGTGGGAGGCCTATTCCGCCGCCAGCAAGGCCGTGTTCGAGGTCTTCGAGGAGACGGCCCCGGTGGTCGAGAAGCTCTCCATCGACGAGGCGTTTCTCGACGTGGCGGGCACGGAGCGCTTCCTCGGCTCACCCGAGGAGGTCGCGGGGCGGCTGCGCCGCGAGGTGCGCGATCGGGTGGGGCTGCCCATCACGGTCGGGGTGGCCCGCACCAAGCTGCTCGCCAAGGTGGCCAGCGGGGTGGCCAAGCCCGACGGCCTGCTGGTGGTTCCGCCCGAGGGCGAGCTCGAGTTTCTGCACCCGCTCGGGGTGCAGCGGCTCTGGGGAATCGGGCCCGCCACGGCGGGAAAGCTGGAGGCCCGGGGAATCACCACCGTCGGCCAGGCGGCGCGGCTCCCGGAGGCCGCGCTGATATCGATCGTCGGGCGCGCGTCGGGCCGGCGCCTGCATGCCCTGGCGCACAACCGCAATGTCCATCCCGTGCGAGTGCGAAAGGGCCGGCGCTCGTTCGGTGCGCAGTCCGCGCTGGGGCGCGCGCGGCGGTCGCCGGACGCACTCGACGCCGTGCTCGTGGGCTTGGTCGACCGCGTGACGCGGCGCATGCGTTCGTCGGGCCGGGTGGGCCGCACGGTGGTGCTGCGCCTGCGCTTCGACGACTTCTCGCGGGCCACGAGGTCGCACACGCTCGAGCAGCCCACGGCCGCGAGCGAGACCATCCTCACCACTCTGAGGGCGCTGTTTCGGGTGGTCCGGCCGCTGGTCGACCGCGAGGGACTCACGCTCCTCGGCGTGACCGTGACCAACCTCGACGGCAGCAAGGGCGCCGAACAGCTGGTGCTGCCGCTGGGTCCCCCGGGTGGGCGCGCGATCGACGGTCTGCTCGACGACGTTCGCGAGCGCTTCGGCGCCGACGCGCTGACCCGGGCCACGCTACTTCGGCGCGATCGAACCGTTCCGCCTCCCGGGACGTATGCCCTGCCGCATGCAACTCCGAGCAGGAGGTGAGGGGATGAAGGGACGTTTGAGGCTTGCGGTGGCGGTGGCGGTGGTCGCTGCCCTGGCGGTGGTGGTTACCTCGGCGGTCGCGGGCGGCGGGAAGGAGATCCGTGAGCACCTGACCGGCTACCAGGAGGATCCGCTGGCCCTGTCGACGACGGGCAAGGGAACGCTTCAGGCCCGGATCGACCGGTCCGGGGGCCGCATCTTCTACCGGCTCGCCTACGAGGGCCTCGAGGGCTCGGTCACGCAGGCCCATATCCACTTCGGTGGCCGCGCACAGAGCGGCGGTATCGCGGTGTTCCTGTGCTCCAACCTGCCGAGCCCGCCCCCCGGCACCCCGCCCTGCCCGATGCCCGACGGCACCGTCTCGGGAACGCTCGAGGCAGCCGACGTGATCGGCCCGGCGGGCCAGGGAATCGATCCCGGCGAGTTCGGCGAGCTGGTCGACGCCATCCGGGCCGGCGCCACCTACGCCAACGTTCACAGCACCAAGTACCCCGGGGGCGAGATCAGGGCCCAGCTCGACCGGGGCGCACACGGCTGGGGCGGGCACAGCGACAAGCGCTGACGCAGCGATCGCAGGCGGGTCCGGGCGCGCCACTAGGGTCGGGCGGTGCCCCGCGACCCGCTCGCGATCGTTCAGCGCCGGCTTCATTCACAGCGTCTGGCCTCGGGTCATCTGAGCAGCCCGGCCGAGGCCGTGCGCTGGCTCGGCGCCCTGCAGGCGCAGGAGTACGCCGAGGCGAAATGGTCGATCGGGGAGCGGGTCCAGGGCTGCACCGACGCCGACGTGGAGGACGCCGTGGCGCGCGGCGAGATCCTGCGCACCCACATCCTGCGGCCGACCTGGCACTTCGTGACCCCAGCCGACCTGCGCTGGATGTTGCGCCTCAGCGCGCCGCGCGTGCACGCGGCCAACCGCTACATGTACCGCAAGCTGGAACTGCCCGACGCCACCATCGAGAGCGCCCACGAGATCATCGCCCGGTCGCTGGCTGATCACCGGTCGCTCACCCGCCCCGAGCTCCACGATGCGCTCGCGAATGAGGGGATCGAGGCCGACGGCCTGCGCCTGGGCTACATCCTGATGCACGCCGAGCTGGACGCTCTGATCTGCAGCGGCCCGCGCCGAGGCAGGCAGCACACCTACGCCGCTTTCGAGGACCGGGTTGGCGAGACACCCGAGCGCTCACGCGACGAGGCGCTGGCCGAGCTCACGCTGCGCTTCTTTCGCAGCCGCGGGCCGGCCACGGTCCGGGACCTCAGCGTCTGGTCGGGGCTCACGCTGACCGACGCCAGGAAGGGCCTGGGCATGGTGGAGGGCCAACTGCATACCGAGACCGACGACGACACGACCTGGATCTCCGGGGAGCCGGTCGGCGGCGCCGCGCCGCCCACCGGCGCGTTCCTGATCCCGATGTACGACGAGATCGGCATGGGCTACCACCAGGACCTGCGCGTGGTGATGGCCGGCACGCCGCCGCGCGAAGGGATGCTGAGCCGCCCGATCGTGATCGACGGCCGGACCGTGGGCAGCTGGAAGCGGGCCATCTCGGCCCGGGCGGCGCGGATCGAGGTCACGCTGTTCGTCGATCTGACCGACGACGAGAGGAACGCGCTGGACGCCGTGGTCGAGCGATTCGGGCGTTTCATGCGGCTTCCGGCAACGCTGGAGACGGCCCACTAGATTCCCGGCCATGCTCTTCGGAAAGGAACACGTCGACCGTTACGTGGCGACCGACGGCGAGGAGGGCCACGACTGGCAGGGAACGACGGCGCTGATCCTCTGGACCACCGGCCGGCGCTCGGGCGAGTCGAAGCCCACGCCGCTGATCTACCAGTCCTTCGGCGACGACCTGCTCGTGGTGGCTTCCGACGGTGGCAACGACAGCCACCCCGCGTGGTACCTCAACCTCGAGCAGAACGCCGACACCGAGGTGCAGGTCAAGGCCGACCACTTCCGCACGCACGCGCGCACGGCCACGCCCGACGAGAGGCCCGAGATGTGGCGCACCATGACCGCGGTCTGGCCCCACTACGACGACTACCAGAAGAAGACCGACCGCGAGATCCCCGTGGTCGTGCTCGAACGAACTTCCGACTGACGCGCGTCCGGCGCGGACCGCGCCGCCCATAGACTCGGCGCTCCATGCGCGTCGCTCTCGTCTCGACCTATCCACCGCGCGCGTGCGGAATCGGCACCTTCTCCCGCGACCTGCGTGATTCCCTGTTGAGCGCGGACGGGGTGACCGCCGTCGACCTCGCCGCGATCGTGCGCGATCCCACTGTCGAGCAGGCCCCGGAGGTGGCGGTGGTGATCGAGCAGGATCAGCGCGGCGACTACTCGGCGGCCGCCCGGCTGCTCGACCGCCGCGGCGTCGACGTGGTGGTGGTCGAGCACGAGTACGGGATCTTCGGCGGCCCCGACGGCGAACACGTGCTGTCGCTGGCCCGCCAGCTGCATCAGCCGATAGTGCTGACCCTGCACACCGTCCTGTCGGTGCCCTCCGTCGGCCAGGCGGAGACGCTGCGCGCCCTGTGCGACCTGTCCACGCTCGTGTGCGTGTTCACCGAGACCGCGAGGCGCATGGTCCTCGACGCCCGCCTCGTGCGGCCCGAGCGGGTTCGCGTGGTTCCGCACGGTGGGCCGACCGAGCTACTGCCCAAGGGCAACGGTCGCCGGCGCCTGCGGCTGCCGCGCCGCCACGCCGACGAGCCCGCGCGCTCCATCGACCCGGACCGGTGCGTGCTGGCCACCTTCGGGCTGATCTCCCCGGGCAAGGGCATCGAGACCGCGATCGAGGCCATGCCGGCCATCGTCGCGCGTCACCCGAAGGCGGTCTACGTCGTCGCCGGCCAGACCCACCCCGAGGTGGCCAAGCAGCACGGGGAGGAGTACCGCCTGTCGCTGGAGCGCCTGGCCCGCGACCTCGACCTGGGCGAGCACGTGATCTTCGACGATCGCTTTCTCACGGTCGAGGACCTCGCGGAGATGCTGGAGGCCACCACGATCTACCTCACCCCCTACCGCTCACGCGAGCAGATCGTGTCTGGCGCTCTCACCTTCGCCATCGTGGCGGGCCTGCCCACCGTCTCGACGCCCTACTTCTACGCCGAGGACCTGCTGGGATCGGGCGCCGGGGTGATCGTGCCCTTCGACGATCACGAGGCGCTCGCCGAGGCGGTGAACGACCTCCTCGACGACCCTGAGCGCCTCGAGGGCGTACGGCGGCGCGCGCGGGAGGTGGGCAACGAGATGTCGTGGCCCCAGGTGGGCCGGCAGACGGCCGAGGTGCTGCGCGAGGCGATCGCGCTCGGTCCGCCGGCCACCGTTCGCCGGTCTCCGCCGCCTGTGCTCCCGAGGGCGCGCACGTCCCACCTGCTGACGCTCGTGGACGACGTGGGGATCATCCAGCACGCCGACGGGATCATCCCCGCGAGGTCCTCCGGGTACTGCGTCGACGACGTCGCGCGGCTGGTCATCGTGGCGCTCGGCCTGCGCCAGACCGCGGGCACCGAGGAGCACAACCGCATGCTGGCGCTCAGCCTTGCGTTCCTGCGCCACGCGTGGGACCCCGAGCGGCAGGGCATGCACAACTTCCTGTCCTACGACCGGCGCTGGCTCGACGAGCCTCACGACGGCGATCACCTGGGGCGGGCGGCGTGGGCGCTCGGCGAGGTGGTCGGCGCCCAGCCACCCCCGGCGCTGCTCGAGCCGAGCCGGATCCTGTTGCTCGAGATGCTGCCCGCCCTGGCCCGCCAGCGCTCGCCGCGGACCATGGCCTTCGCCATCCTCGGCCTCACCCATGCCGGGCTCGAGCACCTGGGAGAGGAGGCCACCGCGGTGGTTCGCGATCTGGCCGAGAAGCTGGCCGCACAGCAGCGCGCCAACGCCGCGCCCGACTGGATATGGGCCGAGGACCTCCTCGCCTACGACAACGCTCGCCTTCCTCAGGCCCTGATCGCCGCGGGGTCGAGCCTCGGCGACGATCAGCTGTTGAGCGAGGGTCTGCGCTCGCTCGAGTGGTACTCGGCCGAGGTGGGCCTCGATACGCCCTTCAGTCGCCACGTCGGCCACCACAACCGTGCGCGAGGCACCGCCCACCCAGGCTCGGGCGACGAGCAGCCGCTGAACGCCGCGGCGCTGACCGAGGCTCAGGTCGAGGCGTATCTGGCCACCGGGTCCGACGCGGCGGCCTCCAGGGCCGTGCGGGCCTTCGAGTGGTTCCTCGGCCGCAACCGGCTCAACACAGCGGTCTACGACTTCGCCACCGGTGGGTGCCACGACGGGCTGGGCGAAACGACAGTGAACGTGAACGAGGGGGCCGAGGCGACACTCGCCTATCTGCAAGCGCTGCTGGCGGTCGACGCGGCCGGGCTCAAGGCAACGCTGCCGGAATGAAGATCGCGCTGCTCGGCCCAATCGCCTGGCGCACCCCGCCGAGGCACTACGGCCCGTGGGAGCTCGTGACCGGTCTGCTCGCCGACGGCCTGGCCGATCGCGGGGTCGAGGTGACCCTGTTCGCCACGCTCGACTCGGTAACTCGGGCCGCGCTCGAAGGCGTCTGCCCCCGCCCATACGAGGAGGACCCCGAGCTCGACGGGAGGGTGTGGGAGGCGCTGCACGTGTCCCACGCGCTGGCGCGCGCCGGCGACTTCGACCTGGTCCACAACCATCTCGACTGGCTGCCGCTGGCCTTCTCCGCGCTCAGCGACACGCCCATGGTCACCACGATCCATGGCTTCTCCTCGTCGCGCATCCTGCCCGCCTACCGGCGGTCGAAGAGCACCTTCGTCTCGATCTCGGATTCCGATCGCTCCGCCGAGCTGGACTACGTCGCGACCGTGTATCACGGGGTCGATCCGACGCCGCTTCCGTTCGCCGAGGCGGGCGGCGAGGACCTCGTGTGCTTCGGGCGCATCCACCCCGACAAGGGCACCGACGCGGCGATAGCGATCGCGAGGCGCGCCGGACGGCGGCTCACGCTCTGCGGTCCCGTGCAGGACGAGAGCTACTTCCGCGAGCGGGTGGAGCCGCACGTGGACGGCGACCGCGTGCGCTACCTCGGCTCGGTGGCGCCCGCTGAGCGGGCCGCGGTCCTCGGCGGCGCCGCCTGTCTCCTACACCCGATCGCCTTCGAGGAGCCGTTCGGCCTGTCGGTGGTGGAGGCCATGACCTGCGGCACCCCGGTGGTCGCCTATCCTCGCGGCTCTATGCCCGAGATCGTGGAAGAAGGCGTGACCGGAACCCTGGTGGGCGACGTGCCGGGCGCCGCGGCAGCGGTCGAGCGCGCGGCCGGCTTCGACCGCGCCACGTGTCGGGCGGCTGCGCTTCAGCGCTTCAGCGCCGAGCGCATGGTCGACTCCTACGTGCGCGTGTACGAGGGGGTCCTGGGTGGCCACTAGCGATTCGCTCTTCACCCGGCACCCGGGCAACCCGCTGCTCTCGCCCGAGCGCTGGCCCTATCCGATCAACGCCGTGATGAACGCGGGCGCCACCCGGTTCGAGGACCAGACCGTGTTGGTCTGCCGCGCCGAGGACCGCCGCGGGTTCTCACACCTCACCTGCGCCTGGTCGCGCGACGGCGCGTCGAACTGGATCGTCGACGAGCAGCCCGCGCTGGCCTACGACGGCAGCCATCCCGAGGAGGAGTGGGGCCTGGAGGACCCGCGCGTCACGCGCGTGGACGAGCTCGACGCCTGGGTCATCACCTACACCGCGTTCGGCCCCGGCGGCCCGGGGATCTCGTTGGCCAAGACCTCCGACTTCCGCAGCTTCGAGCGCCTCGGGCTGGCGATGACGCCCGAGGACAAGAACGGAGTACTGCTGCCGCGGCGCGTCGACGGGCAGTGGGTGCTCTTTCACCGCCCCACCTCGCGGCAGACCGCCGACGTGTGGATCTCGCGCTCGCTCGACCTCAAGAGCTGGAGCACTCCGGAGCTGGTGATGTCTCGCCGGCCCGGGGGCTGGTGGGATTCCGCACGCATCGGCATGGGGGCGCCTCCGTTGGAGACCGACAACGGTTGGCTGGTCGTTTACCACGGCGTGCGCGAGACGGTGGCCGGCGGCCTCTACCGCGCAGGCCTGGCGCTGCTTGACCTCGAGCGCCCCTCCAAGGTGCTGCACCGCTCCGAGGAGTGGGTGCTCGGCCCGCAGGCCGAGTTCGAGGTGACCGGCGACGTGCCCAACGTGGTCTTTCCCTGCGGGCTCGTGCGCGACGACGAGACCGACACGCTGTCGCTTTACTACGGCGCGGCGGACACTCGCATCGGGCTGGCCACCGCGAACTGCACCGAGGTCCTCGAATACCTGCTGGACTGCCCCGCGGGTTAGTTGACGAGGACGGCCGCCGGCACCAGCAGGTACTCGGCGAAGAACAGCGCCCACACCCTCAGGTAGAAGCGGGTGAAGCGGGCCGGGTCGTCGAGGTCGACGCCGCGGGCGAGGCCGAGGAGCACGGCGAGCAAGGCCAGGTGACCGGTGGCCAGCACCCAGCCCGAGGCGTCGTCTACCAGCAGCGGCCCGGCGAGGGCCATGCCCAGGTAGCCCACCACCAGGGCGGCCATGCCCATCCGAAACGCCGCGCGGGCGCCCAGCCTCACCGTGAAGGTGCCGATACGGAAGCGCCGGTCGCCCTCGGCGTCGGGCACGTCCTTCAGCACGGCGATCGCGAATGAGAACGGCAGCACGAACAGGGTCAGCGCGACGATCGCGTCGGGGATCGGGCTCAGTCCGGGGCGCCCGCCCAGCGACGCGGCGAAGTGCAGGTAGACGCCCAGGTTGACCACGAAGGCGCGCACCAGTGAGATGCTCGCGGCGGCGAGCGCCGGGAAGCGCTTGAGGCGCAGCGGAGGGGCCGAATAAGCCGTGCCGACGACCAGCGCGCTGCCCACCGCCACCACCTCCACCCACCCCTGGCTCACCGCCATCGCGGCGGCCAGGAGGCCACACGCAGCAACGATGGCCCATGCGCCGCGCAGGCTCAGCCGGCCCGCCGCAATGGGTAGCCACGGCTTGTTGATGCGGTCGATCTCCACGTCCTCGCACTGATTGAGGCCGACGATGTAGATGTTCACCGCCGCTCCCGCCAGCAACGTCAGCGCGAGGTCCCCGAGGCCGTCCCCCACCGCCACGCCGGGCAGCACCGAGGCCGCGATCACGTAGATCCCCAGGATGCTGAAGGCGGTGACGATCAGCGTGTGGGGGCGAGAGAACCTCCACAGGGTGGAGAGCGCGGACAGCGGAGAGATCAGCTCGAGCGGGCGCGCCGGGCGCGCAGGTTCAGGAACAGGCCCACGGGTATGAACACCGCTCCGGCCAGCGCGCCGGCGCCGAAGCGAAGCAGGCGCGTGACGCTCCAGGGCTCGTCGACTCGCTCGGCCGGCGCGGCAGCCGAGGGCGGCGGGCCGGCCTCGGTCGCCCGCCCGGCGATCGCGAGGGCGTAGGCGGGCTGGGCCGATTCGCCCGTCCACGGGGCGCCGAGACGCAAGGTCGTGATCTCGTCGAACCCGGCGGCGGCGAACCACTCGCGGTACTGCGACTCGGTGGGGAACAGCATCCATGCGTCGGCCACCAGCCGCGCGAGCCGGCCGGGTGGAGACAGCGGGCCCACCACGAGCGCCGTCCCACCGGGTTCCACGACGCGGTGGGCCTCCGCGATCGCGCGGCCCGGGTCGGGCCAGTACTCGATGCTGCCGCACGACACGTAGCGGTCGAAGCTGTTGTCGGGGAAGGGCAGCTGCTCGGCGTCGCCCAGGAGCTTCGAGCAGGCGGCGAGCTCCGGCTTCTTGGCCGCTCGCCCGAGCTGATCGGGGCTCTGATCGAGCATGGTCACCGCGTCGGCGTCGACCCGCTCGACCACCCCGGCGGTGGAGAAGCCGGTGCCCGCTCCCACGTCGAGCGTGCGCAGCCGGCGGTCGTCGAGCCGGGCCAGGGTCAGGGCCTCCGTGCGTAGCGGGGGAGTCCAGAACAGGGGGTTGACCCAGCGGTCGTAGAGCGGGGAGACGAAGCGGTAGAACCAGAGCGCCTCCTTCTTGTGCTGTATCAACCGCAACGTGTGGCCTTCCTGGTTCGGGTACGCGTAGGAAATGAGATGGCTCTTCCGCGCCTAGACGACTGGCTGCCGGATCCGGTCGTGCAAACGCACCACCGGCGCACGGGCCGAGTCGGCGCCGAGGATCTGTGGAACGCAGCCCTCAAGGTACGCCTCTCGGACACGCGGGCGCTCGGTCGCCTGATCCGCTGGCGGATTCCCGGCACAGAGGGCGAGCGGACGTTCGGCGAGCTCTTTCGCTCCTATCCGTTCACCGTGCTCGACGAAGGTCCCCACCTGCTGGTGTCGGGCCTGTGCGGGCGCATCTGGACCCTCACAG
This sequence comes from uncultured Thermoleophilaceae bacterium, assembly GCA_963728155.1. GTDB lineage: Bacteria > Actinomycetota > Thermoleophilia > Solirubrobacterales > Thermoleophilaceae > JACVRW01. The sequence goes on from CAVSJF010000007.1 coordinate 683,437, forward strand.
CGCGACTACCCCGCGCTGGCCGGCCGTGATGCGTTCGCCGACTGGGACGAGAGCGGGACCGTCCGGGTGCTGTTCGGCCACTGGGTGGAGGCCAAGGGCGACGACAGCGCCGAGCTCGTGTCCGAGGCACGGGTGGAGCCGGTCGACGGCGGGGCCGGGCGGCGGCTGCGGGCGCTGTGGACGGCGATCGGACCCTTCGAGCGCCTGGTCGGGTCGGAGGCGCTCACGGCGGCGGTGCGTCAGGCCGAAGCGGCTCCCCGAACTCGAGGCCGGCAAGGGGCGAGCTCGCGTCGATGAGCACGCGCCGGCCCTGGCGCAGGCGGAGATGGATACGCCCGGCGAGCAGCTGCCGCGAGCGCATCTCCACCCGCGGCGTGCCGAGCACGGGCACGGGCAGGAGGTGGGGCGCGGCGCCGCCCGCCTCGCCCTCGAGCTCGAGCCGGTAGCGCGGCGAGCTCGTCCGCAGCCGCCACTCCCCGCCGCCCACCTTCACGCGCGTGCGGGCGAGCGGAGGCCGAAAGCTCATCACACGCGGACCGAGGCGCACCACCACGGCGGTGGGGGCGGGCTGGGCGCCCAACAGCGGTAGCCGGCCCCCGGCGAAGGCCACGCCCAGGCCCGGTTCGCCAAACGCGCTCGCCTGGCCCCACCACCAGCGCCCGGCGAAGCCCGGGCCCCAGTTCTTCTCGGCGTAGGCCCGGGATCCGCCGAGCTCGAATCGTTGCCCGGCCACGCAGGCCTCGCCGCTCACCTGCGCATCGAGCAGCAGCGGATGCCAGTACTGAGTCAGGCCCGGGAGCAGGTGGGCGGGACCGAGCGCACCGAAGGCGCGGCGGGGCCAGGCGAGCAGCGGATGCAGCCGGGCGTCGATCCAGTTGTCCGCGTCGAAGCGCACCCGCAGGTGCTCGAGCGAGCCGTCGAGCACGTTCCCGGCGGTCACGCCAAAGCGCCGGGCATCGCCCGCGGCGTGCTCCGCGATCGCATGACGAACCTCGCCGCCCGGGTGATGCGCCTGCGCCACCAGCGCCCAGCGCCCGGCCGGTCCGCGGCATACACCGCAGAGCACCACGAGCACCCGCTCGCGGGCGGCGTCGACGAAGCGCCAGTAGTAGCCCTCCATCGGCGCGCCGTGGTCACGGCCGGGGTCGGCAAAGGGTGCGTCGGCGCCCGCGCGGCGGTACTGAGCCCTGAGTGACATCGCTCCGAGTGTGACGCCGCACGCTCGGCACCGCAGCGCCGGGCCCTAGAACCGCCTCATGTCAGAGATAGCTCCGGTGTTCGGCGTGCTCGCGGTGGTGGCGGGCGTAGCCAACACGATCCCCTACGTCCGGGACACCCTCCGTGGCGTGACCCGCCCGCACCGGGGGACGTGGCTCATCTGGAGCGTCCTGGCGATCGTCGTCTGCCTGTCCCAGCACGCCGACGGGGCCTCGTGGAGCCTTCTCATGCCCGCCGCCCAGACGATCTTGACCGGTGGGGTCTTCGTGCTGGCGATCCGACGGGGCGTGGGTGGTGTGAGCGCGACCGAGCGCGCGATGATCGCGATCGCGGCCGCCGGAGTGGCTGGATGGGTGGTGGCCGACGAGCCGATGCTCGCCACCGGCTGCGTGGTGGTGGCCGACCTCCTGGCCGCGGCGCTCGCGCTCCTGATCCGTCACCGCCGGGTGCACCTGAAGTGTGACGTTGGTCCGTATGTGACGCGCGTCGCTCAACCCGGCTTGGCCAGGCCATAGAACAGCCCCATGAACGCAACCACACTCCCCCTCACTCATTCCCGCCCCAACCTCGCCGTGCCGATCGCTGCCCTGCTCGCGGGTGCTGCACTGTCCGCCGGCGCCATTGCGCTGGCCGACTCGAACGAGCTCGCGCGGCCGCCGGCCAAGGTGATCGTGCTGAGCGCCCCGCCGACGACTGGCCAGGGCGTTCAGACCAAGGACGAGGCCGCGGTGGCCGGCGCGATCGCCTTCGGTCCCCAGCTGCGCGGCTCCAAGGCCAGCGCGGTCGCCTCGACCCCGAGCGAGCCGGCTCCCCAGCCCTCCGACTCCCGCCCGGCCGGGCCCCGCGGTCTGGCCGCAGGATTGAGCGGACGATGACCGCGCTCGAAGCCCGCACCCAGCTGGGCGAGCTGGAGATCGAGCGCGCCCTCGCACGCTCGACCCCGCTGGCCGGCGTGGACCTCTACATGGCAGACCTCGAGGAGGAGATCGCCACGGTCCGCAGCGTCTACGTCGGCGCGGCAGTGACCGAGATCGCCAGCCTGCGCGGCGAGCTGTTCGGCCCGCAGGTGGGGTAGGCGCGGCGGCGCGCGGCCTGCGCGGCCCGGCCGCGGTCAAAGCCGCGAGAGTACGCTGCGCCTCGTGCAGGGGAGCGAGGGCGAGAAGGGCGCCGGCCGGAGCGTCGTCGTGGTCGGTGACGGCGATCTCACCGAGGAGGTTGCCGGGGCTCTCGAGGCGCTGGGAGCCGACGTCACCCGCCTCGAGGAGCCCGAACAGGACGACGTCCGGGAGGCGCTCGACGGCGACGTCGACACCGTCGCGGTGGTGGGACGCACCGATGCTGTGGTGCTGCGTTACGCGCTGATGGTGCGCGACGTGGACGACGAGGTCCCGCTGCTCCTGACGATCTTCGATCCGACGATGGCGCGGATCATGGAGCGTGAGCTGGGCAACACGCAGGTCACCTCGCTGGCCGACATCGTCGCTCCCTCGCTTGCGGGCCCGTGCGTCGAAGAGCGCTTTACGGCCGTCGTCTTCGAGAACGAAACGCCAGTCGGCCTGGTCGAGGAGGGCGAGGACATCCGTGAGGAGTCCATCCCCGACCCCAAGCCGCACCGCGCCGCGGCCCTCGGCCGCGCGCTGTTCACTCCCTACGACAAGAGCGCCGGGCTGCTCCTCTTCGGGGCCATCGGTCTCGTGACGGTGTTCCTCATCGAGACCATCACCGCCGTGTTCGTGCTCGACGACAAGGTCATCGACGCGATCTACGGCTCGGCCAAGACTCTGGTGACCGTCGATCCCAACCTCAAGGTCTCCAAGGGCCCGGGCTGGTACAAGATCTTCACCTCCGTCTCGATGCTGATTGCGCTCGTGTTCGCCGCCGCCTTCACGGCCGGGCTCGTGGACCGGGTGACCGGCCGGCGCCTCACGGGGCTGGTCGGACGCCGCGCCGTTCCGCGCCGCGACCACGTGGTGGTGGTGGGCTTGGGTCAGGTCGGCCTGCGCCTGTGCTCGCTGCTGCGCGCCTGCGACATCCCGGTGGTGGCCATCGAGCGCGAGGAGGACGGTGAGACCGTCGGCCTGGCGCGCGAGATGGGCCTGCCGGTGGTGGTGGGACGGGGAGCCGATCCCTCGGTCATGCGGCGTCTGTCCCTGCACCGCGCCCGGGCCGTGGCCGCCGTGACCTCGGACGATCTGGTCAACATCTCGGCCGCTATGACCGCCCGGGGGATACACGAGGACGTGCGGCTGGTGCTGCGGGTGGGCGACGGTGCGGTGGCCAACGAGACGCGCTCGCTGCTCAAGCTCGGGCGGGTCCGCGACGTCCACCGGATCGCCGCCGCGCTGCTGGCGGCGATGGCCCTGGGTGAGGAGGCCGAGAGCGTGGTGTGCCTGGGCGACGACGCTCACCTGCGCTTCCCCGACGGGCACCTCGAGCGTGCGCAGCTGGACACCATGGCCGGCTAGTACGGTCTTGGGAGTGTCTGAGCCGCTTCCCCTGCCGCGCCCCCGCTTTCGCGGCGTGATCCACCAATGGTCGTTCTTCGTGGCCCTCGCCGCCGGGGCGGGCCTCGTGGCGTGGGCGCCGGCGGGGCGCGCCACCGCCGCCACCGCCGTCTACGCGGTGGCACTGGCCGGGTTGCTTGGCACGAGCGCGCTCTATCACCGCGTCACCTGGCGCCCGAGCGTGCGCGCGTGGGTGCGCCGGCTCGACCACGCGATGATCTTCGTGCTGATCGCCGGCACCTACACGCCCTTCGCCGTGCTCGTGCTCGACGAGCCACTCAACGCGATCGTGTTGGGCGGGGTGTGGGGAGGAGCACTGGCCGGCATCGTCTTCACCCTGCTCTGGGTCAACGCTCCCAAGTGGCTGACCGCCGCGGCCTACGTGGCGCTCGGCTGGTTCTCGATCATCGCCATCCCCGAGATAACCGAGAAGGCGGGAGTGGGTGCGCTCGCCCTGCTCGCGGCCGGTGGCATCGCGTACACCGCCGGCGCCGTGGTCTACGCGCGGCGCCGCCCCGATCCCCGCCCGGCGAGCTTCGGCTACCACGAGATCTTTCACGTCCTGGTGGTCGTGGCCGCGGCAGCCCACTTCGCGGCGGTGGCGGCTTTCGTCGTGCCCGGTGTGGGATAGTCGATGGCATGAGTGATCTGGCTCCACGCTCCGGCGGCCCTCCCTCCCGGCGCTCGCGTGAGCAGCGGGCCTATCGGCTCGTGGTGGCCGGCGGAACGGCCGCCACCGTGGCCGTCGCGGGCGTCGTATTGGCCGTGGTCGGCATCCTCGGGTGGTGGCTGCCGATCCTGGCGGTGATCGTGGCCGCGATCTGCGGCCTGCTGTTTCGCCGCACGGTGTCCTGACCGCGCGGCGCCGCGCCGCCATCGGGCTCTGCGCCGCGATGGTGAGCCTCTGCGCCGCAGCGCCGGCCCCCGCCTCGGTACGGGTGGGGGCGAACGAGATCGTCGTGTCCACCGGCGCCGGCCGAGCCATCGTCGACAGGGCGCCGTTCGGGATCCGCTTTCTCGACGAGCGCGGCCGGGTGCTGCTCGAGAGCGCGGGCCCGGCGCCCGCGCGGCCGCGCCGGCTAGCGGCCACCTTCGATCCCGAGCCCGGGGCACTGGACCTACAGCCCGACAACGCGGTCTTCGCGCCGCTCAGCTTCGAGGTCGGCCAGGAGCTGCTCGAGCAGTGGAACGGCGGCCTGTGGAACGGCAACGTGCTGTTCTCGCGGCGGTCGGGGACAACACATTTCGCGCGCAGGGTGCTCAGCGCCCGGCGCGCCGGGGGCGGCGTGCGCCTCGTGGTGGCGACCACCGACGCCCGGCGCCGCCTGCGCATCACCGTCGCTCCCGATCGCGGCGGGGCCGTGCGGGTGCGGGTGCGACCCTCCTCCTCGCGCGGGATCATCACCACCGGCAGCTCGTTCAGAGCGGCTGCGCGGGAGGGCTTCTACGGCTTCGGCGGGCGCCACGGCAGCGTTAACAAGCGCGGCGAGAAGCTCTACGGCTTCACCGAGCAGGAGAACCTGGGGGGCAAGGGCACCCTCACGCTGGGTCTCAGCCTCCTGCCCACACTGGTCGAAGGAGGCAGCGACTACACGGTCGATCAGCTCGGCGGCGTTCCGGAGATTCCCGAGAGCCTGCCCGGTGGCTTCGAGCGCTACATGTACCCCAACGGGCCCAACGCCGCCTACTACCCGCAGGCTCAGTTCGTCTCGTCGCGCGGCTATGGCTTCCTGCTCAATCAGAGCGAGTTCTCGCGCTGGCGCATGGCGGATGTTCGCCGGGGCGCGTGGCAGGTGCAGGCCTCCGCCGGAAAGCTCGACTACACAGTCAGCTTCGGGCCGGGCCCGCGGCGCGCCGTGCGGCGCCTCTCGGCGATCACCGGCCGCCACCGCCTACCGCCGAGGTGGGCTCAGGGGCCGACGCTGTCACGCGCAGTGCGGGTGCCCGCGCTTCCCGGCCTGCCCGCGGTCGAGACGAGCGAGAGCTACCGCGCCGCCGTCGAGCGCGACCTGGCCGATATCGAGCGCCACGACCTGAAGCTCGGCGCCTACGCCTTCGAGGGCTGGGCTCTCCTGCGCGACTTCGACTACGTCAAGAGCGTGATCCGCCGCCTGCGCTCGAAGGGCATCCGGGCGATCGTCTATCACCGGGCCTACGTGTCCGATGACGCGCTGGCCACCCAGCCCGCCGGTGACTTCGCCGAGACCCGGCGGCTCGGGCTGGTAGCGAAGACCGCGACCGGCGAGCCATACGTCTTCGGGTCCAACGGCGGCGCCCCCGCCACGCTGCTCGACTTCACCAACCCACGAACGGTGCGCTGGTGGCGCAAGCGCCTGAAGCTGCTCGTGGACGCGGGCGCGGACGGCTTCATGCAGGACTTCGGCGAGCAGGTGCAGCTGGACATGCACTTCGCCGACGGCAGCACCGGCAGGACGATGCACAACCGCTATCCGGTCGTTTGGCATCGCACCAGCCGGAGGATCCTCGACGATCTCGCCGCGCGCAACGGCGAGGAGGAGCCGTACTGGTTCTTCACCCGCTCCGGCTACAGCGGCCGCCCGGGGAGCGCGGCCTATGAGATGGCCAACTTCCCCGGCGACGAGACCACCGACTGGAGCGCGGCCTCCGGCCTGCGCTCGCTGGCTCCCGACATGCTCAACCGCGCGGTGGGCGGTGCCTATGGCTTCACCGCGGACATCGGCGGCTACATCGACTTCGCGACCGGGCCACCCGACGCGGAGCTGTTCACTCGCTGGAGCGAGTGGGCCGCGCTGACGCCCTACTTCCGCGTGCACAACTCGGCGGTGAGCGGCACGCGCATGCCCTGGTCCTACGGCGCGGTCACCCTGCGGCGCTGGAAGCGCCTCGCCGCTCTGCACGCGCGCGCCACCCCCTACATTCGGCGCCTGTGGCGCGCCGGCCGGCGCACGGGCCTGCCCATCACCCGGCCGCTGTGGCTCTCCGCGCCGGAAGCGCCCGGCGCGGCGCGCGAGGCTCAGCAGTGGCTGCTCGGTCCTGACGTGCTCGTGGCCCCGGTGGTGGAGGAGGGGGCCACGAGGCGCCGCGTGTCCTTCCCGGGCGGCTGCTGGCAGCGCCAGGACGCGGCCGGGCGCTTCCGCGGCCCGGGCCGGGCGACCGTGCGCGCGCCGCTGGGAGCGCCGCCCTTCTTCTTCCGCTGCGGCGAGCGGCCCTTCTGATGTCGCAGCCCCCCGCTCTGCCGATTCGCCGCAACACCTTCCTGCTGTCCGCGGCCCTGGCCTTCAACTCGGCGATGCTCCAGCTGTCCGCGGCCGTGGCCTCGCTCACGCTGGTGCTCGTGCTCGACATCGAGGGCCTGCTCGGGCTTGGGCCGGCCATCGTGCTGGGCTCCGGCGCGCTCGCCGCTCTTCCCGCAGGGCGCTCGATGGATCGCTTCGGTCGCGTCCCGGTGCTGGCCACGGGCTATGGACTGGGTGTGGCCGGCTGCGGGCTCGCCGCGCTGGGCAGCGCCACCGGCTCGGCCCCCGTGGTGCTGGTGGGGCTGATGGGTGTGGGGGCGGCCAGCGGGATCTCCCTCCTCGCCCGCACGGCCGCCGGCGACATGTATCCCCCCGAGCGCCGCGCCCGGGGCATCGCGCTGGTGCTCTTCGGAGCTGTGTTCGGCGCCCTGCTGGGACCGTCGGTGTTCAGCCCGCTGCTCTCGGGCAAGGACCTCGATGGCGACGCGCTGGCGCCGCTCTGGCTCGCCGGCGGGGCGTTCATGCTGGTGGGCCTGGCGCTGGTGTCGGCCGTGCGCCCCGACCCCAAGGAGATCGCCCGCCTGCTCGGCAACGAGGACCCCCTGGTCACACGCACGGCCGCGCCGCTGCGCGAGTTGCTCGCCCGGCCGGGCGTGATTCCCGCTCTGCTCGCCGCGCAGGCCAGCTTCGCCGTGATGGTCGCGCTGATGACGCTGACCGGGCCGGTGGTCGTCGACTACCAGGGCCACGCCGCGCACCACGTCTTCCCGATCATCGCCGCGCACGTGATCGGCATGTACGCGCTGGTGATCGTGGTCGGCGACGTGATCGACCGTCTCGGGCGCACGCCTTCCCTGGCGGGCGGTTTGATGGTGATGGCGGCCTCGGCCATAAGCCTGCTCTGGGTGGAGAGCGTGCCCCTCACCGCACTGGCCCTGTTCGCCCTCGGGCTGGGCTGGAACTTCTCCTTCGTGGCGGCGACGGCCGAGCTGGCCGACAGCACCCACTCGAGCGAGCGCGGGCGCCTGCTCGGCTTCAACGATCTGCTCTCCGGCGCCACGGGAGCCGGACTGGCCCTGCTCGGCGGGCTCGCGCTCGACGTGCTCGGCGTGGCCGCGCTCGCCATCGGCGGCGCGGTGTTGGTGACCCTCCCCGCGGCGTGGATCATGCGCGGCGGGCGCCCGGCGGCAGCGGCGGAGCCGGGGACGGGATAGCGGGCTCGCCTAGGCGGCGAGCCGGCGCGGAGCGTTGTTGACCGCGAGGGCCTCGATGACCTCGGGGTCGAACTGGGTGCCCGCGGCGGAGCGCAGTTCCCGGATCGCGGATGCCGGGTCGAGCGGGGCGCGATAGGGCCGCCCGCTGGTGATCGCCTCGAAGGCGTCGCAGGCGGACACGATCCGGCTGGCCACCGGGATCTCCTCGCCGCGCAGGCCGAAGGGATAGCCGAGGCCGTCGGGGCGCTCGTGGTGCAGCAATACGACGTTGGCCGCCGCCTCGAGCCCGGGGATCTTCACCACCAGCTCTGCACCCCACTCGGGGTGTCGCCGGACCAGCCGCCACTCCTCGGGAGTCAGTGCTCCCGGCTTGCTCAGGATGTAGGGGGGCAGCCGGACCTTGCCCACGTCGTGCAGGAGCGAAGCCACGCAGACCTCGTCGATCTCCGCCGCGCTGAGACCCAGGTGTTGCCCCACTCGTGTGGCACACGCGGCGACATCGAGCGAGTGCGCCCAGGTGTGGTCGTCGGCCCCGGCGAGCTCGCTGACCAAGCTCGTCACGCCGGGCTCCCCGCGTGGCCCGCAGATCACTGACATGCCTCGATTGTCCGCGCGATCTACTCCGGATGGCGGCGCGGGCACGGGAACGGTGGAGGATCGAGGTTCGATACTGCGGTAGGCCGAGCCGGGGTCTCGCGGTTCCTGGGCCATTCGTCCAGAGCTCCCGGTCAGCGGGGGATGCCGAACTCGCTGAGGGGATGGCGCTCGACGTGGCCGAAGCGAGTTCCCGGGGGCGGGCTCTGCCAGTCCGTGGCCTCGCGCGCATAGGCGAGAGCTCGCGGCGTGTGCCAGGCGATCTGTTGCCCGGCGCAGGACTGCCCGTAGCCGGGCCGGTTGATCCAGAGGTAGGCGTCGACCATGGGGTGGCTCGTTTCAGTGGTCGGCGGCGGCCCGAGGCCGCGCAGGCCGGGATTGCACCAGACGTTGATGCGCCGGCCGTTGGCGGCGCGGTAGGACACCGGGCCGCGGCCGTTCTCCGCCGTGTTGATGACGAAGTGCTTGCCACCGGTCAGGCGCGAGAGCTCGAGCCCGTGCTTGATGTTGGCGCTCGTCCAGTCGAAGTGGGTGGCGTTGAGCATGAACCCACGGACCTTCGCGATCCCGATCGCCCTCAGCTGGTTGGCCGTGCGCTCGGGGGCCTCCCAGTCGGAGGCGCCGCCCTCGAGGTAGATGGTCGCGTTGGGTAGCTGCGAGAGCGCGTCCACGCCGTGGCGCAGCAGCTTGATCCGGTCGTCGCGGCGGCTTCGTGCGTGGCAATCGATCGTGCCCAGCGAGTCGGGCTCGAAGGCGATCAGCACGCGGTCGTCGCCGATCACCCGGGCGAGGTCGTCGTACCAACGGCGGGTGGCCGCGTCCTCGGCCGGGCCGCCACCCTGGTAGGTGGGTGAGCACCCGGTGGACTGCGCGCGCAGCACGGTGAAGAGCGGAAGCGAGCCCTCGGCCTTGGCGGCGTCGATCCGGCGACGCACTTTGACGGCGAAGTTCGGGTGCGTGAAGCGCCCCAGCCACATGTTGCGTGGCTCACGGGCGATCCTCCAGATGAGGTCCGCCTTCACGGCGTCGCCCGCTCGCTGGTAGGCCTGCCACTGCAGCCACGACGGCGCATCGCGGTCGACGAAGAACTCCAGGCCGAGCAGCGGGTTGGGGCTCTCGGGATCGACCCCTCTCGGATCGGCAGCCTCGGCCGACCCGGCGAACACGAGCGCAGCCACCAGCATGAGCACGAGGTTGCGCACCATGGGCACCTCTCGGCAGGCTGGGGAGCTCGGTCCAGTTGCGCCTGCAAAACCCGGACGTTCGTCCTAGGGGTCCCTGCACACGCGTCCACATTCCCGCGCAGCACTCGGGGTGCGTTCCGGGATGAGCCGATGGACCCTCAGTCCCCCCCGACGGAAGGAACCATGATGTTGCTCCACCGCAGCGCGCTCAGCGCGCTGGTAGCGGGCGTCGCGCTGTGCGCCACGGGCGCCGCTCAGGCGGCAACCTATCCGGAGGCCGGCGGCAGCGGATTCGACGCCGACGCGCAGGGCTGGTCGAGCCTGCGCGCCGAGTGCTCGGTGGCCAACGGTACCGCCGCCTGCGCCCAAGAGAACGCGCACGACCCGCAGGACGGCAACCCGCCGGGGTCAATAGCCGCCCGCACGCGCGTGGTGGTCAACGCTGGACAGCTGTTCCGCGGTGAGAGCACCTGGCGATCCCCGTCGTTCGTGGCGCAGGCCGGATCGGGCATAGGCGTGCTGCAGTACGACCGGCGCTTCGAGGTGGAGGGTCTGGTCACGCTGTCTCCGCGGACCGCGATCGAGGCGCTTCTGGTGGACGACACCGGCTCCGCGGCGCGTTCGCTGGGCAGCGAGAGCCTCACCCCCGCCGACAGCACGTTCGTATCGCGGCGGTCGACCGTGCCGGCAGGCACGCTCGTCGCCGGCCGTTCGTACCACATCGAGTTTCGTTCCTCGACCACCACCACCGTGGCGCGTCTCGGCGTGCTCGGCACCGTCGAGGTCGAGTACGACAACGTACGGCTCGGCGTGCCCGACCCGGGCGGCGCATCGGGCTCGGATGGGGTCTCGTTCGTGGCGCCCCCGCTCGGCGCGCGCGCAATCGACGACCTGATCGGACAGCTCTCGCTCTCCGCCGGGGTCGGGACCGGGCCGGGAGGAACGCTCGTGCCGCTCGCACGCTGCACGATCGTCGGCACGCCGGGCAAGGACCGCATTCGCGGCACGCGCGGCAACGACGTGATCTGCGGTCTCGGCGGCAAGGACCGGATCACCGGCGGTCGCGGCAAGGACATCATCGACGGAGCCAACGGCAACGACGGGCTGGCCGGGAAGTCGGGCGCCGACCTGTTGCTCGGCCTGCGCGGGAGCGACCGCTTGTCCGGCGGCGCGGGCAAGGACCGGCTCGCCGGCGGGGTGGGGCGGGACCGGCTTGCCGCGCGTGATCGCCGCCGCGACCGCGTCGACGGAGGCAAGGGCCGCGACCGGGCGCGCGTCGACCGCGGCAAGGGCAAGGGCAACCGGGCAAGCGAGCCGACCGCGTGCGCCGCGTCGAGCGCATGCGCTGAGCCCGAGTAGCACGGGGCCTGCGCTAGGGAACGGCTCGGCTGCCGGCGACGACGCATGCGGTGGCGCAGGTGGCCAGCGCGAGCTGCAGATCCTCCTCGGCCACCCCGGCCAGGGTGGGGTGGTCGAGGTCGATCTCCACGTTCCCCGCAGCTCCTTTCTCCAGGCCCAGGCTCGCCTCGCCGTTACGCACCAGCTCTCCCCAGAGGTCTCCGCTGCCCGCGAGCAGACCGTGGCGCGTCTCGCCCTCGCGCCGCGCTCCGGTCTCCAGCTCGCGGACCTCCTCGAACGGGTCGATCCGGACCTGGGAGTCGCTGCCGATCGCCAGCCTCACGCCCGCTTCGCGGTAGCGCAGGGCCGGCAGGTGGCCGTCGCCCAGGTTGCCCTCGGTGGTCGGGCAGGACACCACGATCGCGGCGCTCTCGGCCAGCAGGTCGATGTCGCGGGCCGACACGTGGATGCCATGGATCACGCTCGCGCGCTCGCCCAGGAAGCCGGTGCGCTCGAGCAGCTCCACCGGGGAGCAGCCGTGCTCGCGCTCGCACTCCGCGAGCTCGCGGCGCTGCTCGGCCGCGTGCACGTGGCGGACGAGGCCGTGCGAGTCGGCGTACTCGGCGATCGTGGTGAGCCACTGCGCGGGCACCGCCCGGACGCTGTGCGCGGCCACGCCCACCCGCACGCCGGGCCGGCCGGCTGCCCACTCGCGCAAGGCGTCGACACGGCTCGAGGAAGTCGATCGACCGTGGGGTCGCAGAAGCGGCGCTGGCCCTCGGTGGGCGGCAGGTCGGCGCCGTCCCAGCCCGCTCGGTGGTAGGCCGCGGGCAGGAGCACCACGGTCAGGCCGGCCGCCGCCCCCGCCTCGGCCACCGCGACGGCCAGGGCGTTGGGCCCGTCGTACGGGCGGCCGCCGGGGCGGTGGTGTACGTAGTGGAACTCGCCCACCGCGCCATACCCCGCCGCGGCCATCTCGCCGTAGGCCCGTGACGCCACGGCGCGCATGGACTCGGGCTCGAGCTCCGCGGCCAGGCCGTACATGGCCTCCCGCCAGCTCCAGAAGTCGTCGGCGGCGTGGGCCTCGGGGGCGGGGCGCTCGCCACGCCCGCGCAGGTCGAGCTGGAAGGCGTGCGAGTGCGCGTTGACCATGGCGGGCACCGCGGCGGTCCGGGGCGCGCCGGTCACGCCAATGCCTCAAGTGCCGCCTGCACCACCCGCGCTCCCGCGGCGGCGTCCTCGAGGTCCACGTGCTCGTCGGGAGCGTGGCTCACGCCCGTGGCGTTGCGCACCAGCACCATGCCGGACGCCCGGCGCTGCGCGATCACGCCGGCGTCGTGGCCGGCGAAGCACACGACCTCGGGCGCATGCAGGCCCTGCTCCTCGGCGGCGGCTCCCAGCGCCGAGCGCACCGTCTCATCGAAGCTGGTGCCGCGGTTGAGCGAGGCCACCGACAGGGTCACGTCCACTCGCGTCGCCGTCTCCACGTCCCGCCCGGCGGCCTCCATGCCCTCCCACCAGGCGTCGACCTGCTCGGCGCGCGGGGCGCGGGCGTCGAGCCACAGCCGCACGTGCGAGGCCACGGTCGTGGGGGCGTTGGGCTCGACCAGGATGCGCCCGGCGGTGGTGACCATCTCGGGGCCGGCGAGCTCGTCGGCGCTCAGGATCAGCCGCGCCGCCGCCAACAGGGCGTCCCGGCGCTCGGCCCGAGAGGTCGTGCCGGCGTGATCGGCCGCGCCGCGCAACTCAGCCTGAACCCGCATTCGCGCGGCCAGCCCGCTGACCACGCCGGCCGCCACCGAGAGTCCGGCGACGTCGCGGCTCTGGTCGATGTGCAGCTCGAGCAGCCCCCGCAGGCGGTCGAGCCACCGCGGTGCGCTCTCGAGGGCGCCGGGGTCGACTCCGGCGGCCCGCATCGCATCGCTCATGCTCACCCCGTTCTCGTCCACGCGGGCCAGGGCATCGGCGGGGTCGAGGCGCCCGGCGAGCGCGCGGCTGCCGAAGGTCGGGGTGTTGTAGCGCGCGCCCTCCTCGTCGGCGAAGGCGATCACCGCCGTGGGCGCCGAGGTGTGGCGGGCGATGGCGAAGCCGGCCACCACCCCGAGCGCTCCGTCGTAGCGGCCGCCGTCACGGACGCTGTCGAGGTGCGATCCCACCGCCCACCAGGGCCCGGGCTGCGCGGGGCAAGCCCAGAGGTTTCCCGCCGGGTCGCGCTCCGTTACGAGGCCGCACGCGGCGGCCGTCTCGGCAAACCAGGCTCCCGCGGCCTCGTCCTCGGCCGTCCAGGCGAGCCGGCTGGTGCCGCGCTCGGACAGCCCGATCCCTCCAGGCCGCCGAGCAGCTCGGCCAGGTCCGCGGCGCTGATCATCCGCCCGCGGAGAGCCGCCAGGCCGCGTCGGGACGCACCACCACGGGAAGCCCGTCGACAAAGCAAGCCGCGACCGGGTTGTGGCCCAAGCGGTAGGGGATGTGCTCCACCGGCCCGTCGAGCAGCAGGAAGTCGCCCCGCTTGCCGGGCTCCAGCGAGCCCAGCTCGCCTGACCGGCCCATCACCCACGCGGCATTGAGCGTCGCGGCCAGAAGCGCCTCGCGCACGCTCCAGCCGTAGCGGCGCACGGCCAACCCCAGGATCACCGGGAGCGAGGCCACCGGCGACGTGCCCGGGTTCAGGTCGGTGGCCAGAACGCAGATCGCCCCCGCGTCGGCCAGCTCGCGGCCCGGCGCGAGCTCCTCGGCGCCCATGAACTCGGCTCCGGGTAGCAGCACGGCCGCGCACTCGGCGGCGGCGAGCGGGGCGAGGTCGTCGGGGTGCAGGCAGGCCAGGTGGTCGACCGAGCGCGCGCCGTGCTCCAGCGCCACGGGCACCGAGCGATGGGTGGCGAACTGCTCCACGTGGGCGCGCAGGGCCAGCCCGTGGGCGCTCGCGAGCACGCCCATGCGGGCCAGGTGCTCGTTCGAGAAGGCCACCGCCTCCACGAAGATGTCGAGCGCCGACGCGCCGGTCTCGGCGATCACCCGGGGCAGCATGGCCTCGACCTCGTCCATCCAGGAGTCGGCGCTGAAGCCCTCCGGGACGCTGTGGGCGAGCAGTGCCGTGGAGGTCGTCTGCTGGGCCACCTGTCCGGCCAGCCGGTCCCCCAGGCGCAGCGAGCGCAGCTCGGCCTCGACCCCCAGCCCGTAGCCGCACTTCCCCTCGAAGGCCGTGGTTCCGTGCCCGAGCATCTCCCCCGCGAGCCCTCGCGCCTGCCTGAGCACCGCGTCGTCGTCGGCCTGGCGCGAAGGCCCGGGCCGAAGCGGCGATCCCGCCACCCGCGCGGGCGATCTCGTCGTAGGGCACCCCGGTGACCTTCTGCTCGTACTCCTGGGCTCGCCAGCCCGCGAAGGGCAGATGCGTGTGGCAGTCGACGAGGCCGGGGATCACGGCACAGCCGGAGGCGTCCACCTGGAGGCCGGCGCCGCCGCCCGCCTCGAAGCCGCTTATCCGGCCGTCCTCCACCGCGAGGGTGCCGCCCTCGAGCTCCATCTCCCCGGCCCGGTCGTGGCGCAGGTAGCCGAGCCCGTCCTGCGGCGGGCGGAGTATCTGGGCGGCGTCGCGCACCCACACGTCCCGCGCGGCGGCAAGGAGTGCCTGGGCGGGATCAGTCATCCGCCCCGTCGAGCATGGGCACCCGCACCCCCAGCCGCCGGGCGGCATCGATCGCCTCGGGGTAGCCCGCGTCGGCGTGGCGCGCCACGCCGAGGCCGGGATCGGCCCGCAGTGTGCGGCCGATGCGCTCGCCCGCGGCCTGCGAGCCGTCGGCCACGCATACCTGGCCGGCGTGCAGCGACTTGCCCATCCCCACCCCGCCGCCGTGGTGGAAGGAGACCCAGCTGGCGCCGGTCGCGGTGTTGAGCATCGCGTTGAGCACGGGCCAGTCGGCCACGGCATCCGAGCCGTCGCGCATGCCCTCGGTCTCGCGCTCCGGTGACGCGACGGATCCCGCGTCGAGGTGGTCGCGGCCGATCACGATCGGGCCGCGCAGCTCGCCGGAGGCGACCATCTCGTTGAAGCGCACCCCGGCGCGGTCGCGCTCCCCGTAGCCCAGCCAGCAGATCCGTGCCGGCAGCCCCTGGAAGCGCACCTTCTCGCCCGCCAGGCGGATCCAGCGGGCCACCGACTCCTGTTCGCCGAACAGCTCGAGGATGGCCGCGTCGGTGGCGTGGATGTCGGCCGGGTCGCCCGAGAGCGCCACCCAGCGAAACGGGCCTCGGCCCTCGCAGAACTGCGGGCGGATGTACGCGGGCACGAAGCCGGGATAGGCGAAAGCGTCGTCGTCGCCGTACTCGGCGGCGAGCCCGCGCAGGGCGTTGCCGTAGTCGAAGGCCTCGGCGCCGGCGGTCTGCAGGGCGCGGATCGCCTCCACGTGGGCGAGCGCGCTCTCGCCCGCGCGGCGCAGGTAATCGTCGGGATCCGAGTCGCGCAACGAGTCGGCCTGCTCCACGGTCAGGCCGGCCGGCACGTAGCCGTTGAGCGGATCGTGGGCGCTCGTCTGGTCGGTCACCACGTCGACCTCGGCTCCCCGCCGGACCAGCTCGGGGATCACCTCGGCCGCGTTGCCGAGCAGGCCGATCGAGAGCGCCTCGCGCCGCGAGCGGGCGCCCTCCAAGCGCTGCAGCGCGTCGTCCAGCGAGCCCGCACGCTCGTCGAGGTAGCCCTCCGCGATGCGCCGCTCGATGCGGCGCAGGTCCACCTCCACGCAAAGGGCCGCGCCTCCGTTCATCACGATGGCCAGCGGCTGCGCTCCGCCCATCCCGCCCAGCCCCGAGGTCACCACCAGCCGGCCCTCGAGCGTCCCGTCGAAGCGCTTTCGCGCCAGCGCGGCGAAGGTCTCGTAGGTGCCCTGGAGGATCCCCTGGCTCCCGATGTAGATCCAGGAGCCGGCCGTCATCTGCCCGTACATCATCAGTCCGGCGGCGTCGAGCTCGCGAAAGTGCTTCCAGTTGGCCCACTCGGGCACGAGGTTCGAGTTGGCGATCAGCACGCGTGGAGCGCCCGGGTGCGTCTCGAACACGGCCACCGGCTTGCCCGACTGCACGAGCAGTGTCTCCTCGTCTCGCAGCGACTGCAGCTCGCGGACGATCGCGTCGTAGCACTCGTGGTTGCGCGCCGCCTTGCCGAGGCCGCCGTAGACGATCAGCTCGTCGGGGCGCTCGGCCACGTCGGGATGCAGGTTGTTCTCGAGCATCAGCAGCGCGGCCTCCTGCTGCCAGCCGCGGCACCTCATGCCCCGTCCCCCAGGATGAGCGCGCCGGTTCTCAGGGCTCGCGCCAGGTCGATGAGCTCGACGCTCAGCGAGCGGTCCTCCTCGACCCGGGGCACCAGCTCACGCACCTGGGCCAGCGCGCGCTCGAGCGTGGGGGTCGTGCGCAGCGGCCGGTGAAACTCCAGCCCCTGACAGGCGCAGGCGAGCTCGATCGCGATCACGTGTGAGGCCCGCTCGGCCACCTCCCGCGCCTTGAGCGCGGCGTAGGCGCCCATCGAGTTGAAGTCCTCGGTGCCGGCGGACGTGGGGATCGAGCCCGCCCCGGCCGGGTGGGACAGCACCTGGCACTCGTTCACCAGGGCGGCGGCGCTGTACTGGGCGATCATCAGCCCCGAGCCGAGGCCCGGCTGCGGAGACAGGAAGGGCGGGAGGCCGGCGTAGCCGGGGGACAGCAGCGCGTAGGTACGCCGCTCGCTGAACGACGCGAGCTCGCAGAGAGCGAGCGCGAGGTGGTCGAGCGGCAGCGACAGCGGCTGGCCGTGGAAGTTGCCTCCCGCCAGCACCTCGCCCGGAGCGCCTTCCTGCGGCGGGAAGACCAGCGGGTTGTCGGTTACGGCGTCGAGCTCGCGCTCCAGCGATGCCTCGACGTACCGCAGCGCGTCGTCGATCGCACCGATCACCTGTGGTGCGCAGCGCAGGGTGTAGGGATCCTGCACGCGGCCGCAGTCGGCGTGGCTCGCCACCACCTCGCTCCCGGCGAGCAACTCCCTCAGCCGCGCGGCCACGCGCGCGGGTCCGGGCTGCCCGCGTATCGCGAGCAGGCGCTCGTCGAAGGGAACGGTCGATCCCTTGAAGGCCTCGAGCGACAGCGCCACGGCGACCACGGCCGCGTCGACCAGCCGGGCGGCCTCCCTTACGGCCAGGCCGCCCGCGGCGGCCATCAGATGAGTGCCGTTGATGAGCGCGAGGCCCTCCTTGGCGGTCAGAACGATCGGCTGAAGCCCGGCGCGGTCGAGCGCCTCGGCGCCGGGAAGCAGCTCTCCCTCGACCGTGGCCTCGCCCTCGCCGATGAGCACGAGCGCGAGGTGGGCGAGCGGCGCGAGGTCGCCCGAGGAGCCGACCGAGCCCCGGCTCGGGACCACGGGCACGACATTGCGCTCGAGCAGGTCGAGCACGAGGCCCACGAGCTCCGGCCGCGTGCCCGAGTGGCCGCGCCGCAGGGACGCCGCCAGCAGCAGCATCATGGCGCGCACGACCCCCTCGTCGAGCGGCGGCCCGAAACCGACGGCGTGGGAGCGCAGCAGGTTCACCTGCAGCCGCGCGGCGTCCGCCGAGCTCACGCGCACCGATGCGAGCTGCCCGAAGCCGGTGGTGACCCCGTACACGGGCCGCTCCGAGGCCACGGCCTCCTCGACCACCGCTCGCGCGACGCCGATGCGCTCGCGGTCGGCGTCGTCGAGGGCACGCGGTGCGGCGCCTCGCGCGACCGCCTCGAGCTCGCCCAGCGTAGGCATTGGGCGCACGCTACCGCTCAGGCCAAGGCCTGCTCGGCGAGAGGCTTGCCGAGCATCTCCTCCACCTCGGGATAGACCGACGGCTCCTTCACGCCAGCGCCGAGCGGCACCCGCGACTTGTCCACCGCCAGCACGGCCACATGGTCGCCCTCGGCGATGTCCGCGATCGACACCGGGCGCCCGTCGCTGGCGCTCAGCGTGGTGATCACGTCGGGGAAGGTCGACAGGCGCTCGTCGCCCGACTCGACGGTCATGTACTCGTTGACGAAGCCGAGCTCGAGCTCGCCCACCCACAGCGTGCCGATGTCGAAGCCGCCCTCGGTGCGGAGCACCTTGTCGCGCACCTCGCCGCTTCCGGCGATGCGTCCGCCCAGTGAGTCCGCGATCGCCTCGATCACCGCCTCGGTTCCCGAGGACTCGGCGGCCAGCATCGCCTCGCCCAGCTCGAGCGCGAAGGAGATGGCGCCGACCGCGCCGTGCTCGCGCACGTATGAGGCCGGCAACGGGTTGCGCGCCGCGGCGATGAAGCCCCCCGACGCGACGGCCGCGGTGCGCAGCACCTCGGCGGTGTGGCGCACGGTCCCGCGCGTGACCACCTCGAGGTAGCGGTCCTGAGCGCGGTTTCCGCCCGCCGCCGCCTGAACGGTCTGGTAGCCGGGATCCGCGGCCAGGCCCATCGAGCCCATCTTGCCGGTGGGGTGGGCGCGGCCGTCGCCGGCGGCGTCGATCACCAGCGTCCCGAGCACCGCCGACTGCACCCAGCCGTTGCAGGTGGTGCTGGAGCCATTCTGTGCGGTGATCGTGCCCACCACGGGCTCGTCCAGCGCCTCCATGAGGAGCCGCAGCGCGCGGACGTAGTCGCCGGGGCGCATCTCCCAGTCGCGGGCGGCGGGCGCGCCGATCGCGCTGACCGTGGCTACCGGGGTGTCACCGCCGATCTCGTCCAGGGTGGCCAGGCGCGGCGTCCCGTAGCCCACCGCGGTGCGTCCCACCAGATATCCGTGCTTCACCCAGCCCCCGCCCCCCGCGGCCAGCACGGACCCACCGGCCACGGCGGCGTCGACGGCGTGATGGTCAAGCTCTCGCATCTTGGCGCTCCTCGTGTAGACCCAGCCCGAACTCCTCGGCGCATTCGATGGCCTCGGCGTAGCCCGCTTCGGCGTGGCGCACCACGCCGAGCGCGGTGTCGACGTCGAGCGCCAGCTCCAGCCGCTCACCCGCCGCGGGGCTGCCGTCGGCGATCACCGTCACGCCCGCGCTCGCCGAGTAGCCCGCGTAGCCGCCACCGCCCGCGTGCAGGGCCACGAGGTCGGCGCCCGAGGCCGTGACGAGCATGGCGTCGAGCAGAGGCCAGTCCGACACGGCGTCCGAGCCGTCCTTCATGCCCTCGCTGATGATGTAGGGGTGGGTCATCGCCCCCGAGTCCATGTGGTCTCGCGTGAAGGCGACCGGCCCCGCCAGGCGGCCGTCGCGCACGGCGTCGTTGGCCGCGCGGGCGAAGCGGCCGCGCTCGCCGTGCCCCAGCCAGGCGATGCGGGCGGGCAGTCCCTGGACGGGCACGTGACGCCGCGCCAGCTCGATCCACTCGGTCACCCTGGGCACGTCCTCGAAGGTCTCGGCGCAGAGGTCGTCGAGCATCGCCTGGTCGGCGCTGTCGCCGGAGGCGCAGATCCAGCGAAACGGCCCGATCCCGCGGCAGAACAGCGGCCTCAGGTAACGCTGGGTGAACACGTCCAGCTCCAGCGCCTCCGGCAGGCCGGCCTCCTCGGCCTGGGGGCGGATGTTGTTGCCGTAGTCGAACACCACCGCTCCGCGCCGCCGCAGCTCGAGCATCGCCCGGACGTGGCGCAGCACGGACTCGCGGCCCAGCGCCTCGAGGCGTTCGGGGTGCTCGCGCCGCAACCCGTCGGCCTCGGCCGCGGTGAAGCCCGCGGGCACGTAGCCGTGGCGCAGGTCGTGGGCGGCGGTCAGGTCGGTGACCACGTCCGGGGTGAACTCGTCGCGCACGAGCCGCTCGAGGAGATCCACCGCGTTTGTGGCCACCCCGATCGACAGCGCCCGGCGCTCCGACGCCGCCGCCCGAGCCCACGACAACGCCTCGCCGGCGTCCGCCGTGGCCCGGTCGACGTAGCCGTCGCGGCGCCGGCGCTCGAGCTTGTCGGCGTCGGCCTCCGCGCACAGCAGCACTCCGCCGAGCATCGCGGCCACGGCGAGCGGCTGGGCGGAGCCCATCCCGCCGAGGCCCGCGGTCACCACCAGGCGGCCGGCGAGGTCGCCGGCGAAGTGCTCCCGCGCCACCGCGGCGAAGGTCTCATAGGTTCCCTGGATCACGCCCTGGGCGCCGATGTACTGCCAGGCTCCGGCCGTCAGGCCGCCCCACGTGACGAGCCCCGCCGCCTCCAGCTCGTAGAAGCGTTCCGGCGTGGCGAAGCGCCCCACCAGGTTGCCGTTGGCCATCAGCACCAGCGGCGCCCGCTCGCCGGTCCGCATCAGGGCGACCGGCTTGCCGGACTGGATCACGAGGGTGTCCTCCACGTCCATCGTCTCGAGCGCCCGAACGATTCGCTCCAGGCTCTCGTGGTCGCGGGCGGCCCGCGCGTGGGCCGCGTAGACGACGAGGTCGTCGGGGCGCTCGGCCAGCGCGAGCACGTTCTCGAGCAGCCGCAGGATCACCTCCTGGCGCCAGCCCCGGCACCGAAGCTCAGGCATGGGCACGCTCCGTCGCCGTGACCGGTCTCACGTGCCCACCCCAACCGGGCTCGCCGAGCACGGCGCTGCCGTCGAAGACCTCGCGCCCGCGGGCGAGCGTCCGCCGCACCCGGCCGCGCAGGCGCCGCCCGGCGTACGGGCTCCAGCCCGCCGGAGAGATGAGCGCGAGCGGATCGACGACCCACTCCTGCTCCGGGTCGAGAATCACCAGGTCCGCGTCAGCGCCGAGCACGAGTCCGCCCTTTCGGGGCCACAGCCCGAAGCGCCGCGCCGGCCCCTCGCAGAGGAGCCGCGCGAGGTGGGAGAGAGGAAGGCCGCGCGCGGCCAGCGCGTCGTGGATGAGCGGCAGGATCAGCTCCACGCCCGGCGCTCCCGAGGCCAGCTCGAATACGTCGTCGCCCCGCTTGCGAGCCGCCGGCCAGCCCACGTGGTCGGAGCTGACGAGGTCGATCTCCCCCGCCGCGAGCCGCCGCCACAGCGCCTCGACCTCCGCCCGCGGGCGCAGCGGGGGATTGATCTTGGCCTCTCCGCCGCGGCGCGCGAGCTCCTCGTCGTCGAGCAGCAGGTAATGCGGGCAGGTCTCGACGCTCACGTCGACGCCGTCGTCCCAGGCGCGCCGGGCGAGCTCCACGCCGCGATCCACGGTCACGTGGCACAGATGCAGGCGCACACCGGTGGCGCGCGCCAGCTCCAGGCAGCGCGCTATGGCCTCGGTCTCCGCCACCGCCGGGCGCGACTCGGCGTGGGCCGGCGCGTCACGGCGTCCCGCGTGCCGCAGCCGAGCGATGCCGGCGCGCACGATCTCGTCGTTCTCGGAGTGCACCCCGGCCAGGCCGCCGGCTTGCGCGATGGCGTGGAAGGCGGCCAGCAGCTGGTCGTCCGGTACCCGCGGGAAGCGGCGGGGATCGGTGTCGAAGGTCGAGAGCTTGAACGCGCACGCGCCCGCCTCCACCAGCTCGGCCACGTGGTCGAGCGGCCCCTGCGGCGGCACCGTGGCCCACAGGGCGACGTCGACCACCGCCTCACGCTCCACCTCGCCGCTCTTGGCGGCGAAGGCGGCCGGATCCACGACCATGCGGTGGTGGTCGTACGGCATGTCGACCACTGTGGTCACGCCACCCGCCGCGGCCGCGCGCGTGCACGCGGCGATCCCCTCGTCGGCGGCGCTGCTCGTGTGCACGTGAACGTCCACCGCCCCGGGCAGCACGAGCGCGTCGCCGCAGTCGAGCTCGCGGGCGGCGGCGAGCGGCGGCGCAGGGCCGGCCAGCTCCGCTATACGGCCGTCCGCCACTCCCACCTGGCCCGGGGCCGGCTCGCGGCCGGGCAGGGCCAGCCGCCCGCGCACCACGAGATCGAGGTTGGTGGACTCTCTCTCATCTGTCGAGAACGTGTCGATAGGATTGCTCCTCGCATATGCACGCTACCACCGACTCTCTCTCGACAAGTGAGAAACGGATAGAGCTGACCGGGGAGACTCTCACGGTCGAGGACGTGGTCGCCGTCGCCCGCCACGGCGCTCGCGTGCGCGTATCCGACGCTGCGCTCGCGCGCGTGCACCAGGCACGCTCGGTGGTGGAGCGTGTGCTGGCCCGTGGCACGCCGGTCTACGGCATGAACACCGGGCTGGGCTCGCTCTCCCGCCATCACGTGGCGCTGGATGACCTGGAGCAGTTCTCCTTCGCCACCGTCGCCGATCAAACCGCCTCGTACGGGCAGCCGCTGCACCGGGACATCGTGCGGGCGATGATGGTCTCGCGCGCCAACGGCATGGCCAAAGCGGGGGTGGGAGTGCGGCGCGAGGTGGTGGTCCAGATGGTCGAGGCCCTGAACGCGGGCGTCCACCCGGTCGTGCGGCGGCTGGGATCCGTGGGCCAGGGCGACCTGTCCGAGATGGCCGACATCGGCAAGGTGATGATCGGCCGGGGGTTCGCGGAGGTCGGCGACCGCGTGCTCCCGGGTGACCAGGCGCTCGCCGCCGTGGGCCTCGAGCCGATCAGCCCGGCGCCCAAGGAGGCGCTGGCGCTGGTCAGCGCGAACGGAGTGACGCTCGGCCACGGCTCGCTCGTGCTGGTCGACGCCGCCGATCTGACCGAGTCCTTCCAGATCGCCGCGGCCCTGTCGCTCGAGGGCTTCGCCGGCAACCTCTCGCCCATCCACCCCGCGGCCGCGCGGATGCGTCCTCACGCGGGGGAGATGAAGGCCTCCGGGCGCCTGCGCGAGCTGCTGGCGGGCTCGCACCTGTGGGACCCCGGGGCGGCCCGCAACCTCCAGGACCCGCTCTCCTTTCGCTGCGTCCCCCAGACCCACGGCGCGCTCAACGACGCACTGTTCTTCGCCCGCGGGGAGATGGAGGTGGAGCTGAACTCGGCCAGCGACAACCCGCTGGTCGTGGTGGAGGACGAGGCGATCATCTCGGTGGGCAACTTCGACGTGTCCGCCCTGGCGATGGCCTTCGATCTCCTGCGGCTCGGCATCGCCAGTGCGCTCAAGGTGGCCGACGAGCGGGTGCAGAAGCTGCTCTGGAACGCGTTCAGCGGCCTGCCCACGGGGCTGGCTCCACAGGATGGCCCGACCGGCGGCCTGCGCCCGCTGGGCCGCTGGTGTGCCGCGCTGGGGGCCGAGGCTCGCCATGTGGCCAACCCGGTCTCGCTGGGTTACGGGGCTCAGCTGGCCGAGGGCGTAGAGGACCACGCGAGCATGGCGCCCCTCTCGGTGCGCAAGACCTCGGAGCTGGTTTCGCTTGGGCACCGGATGGTCGCTCACGAGCTCATCTGCGCAGCGCAGGCGGTTGACCTGCGGGGCCGCAAGCCGCTGGGCCAGGGCACGCGCGTGGCCTACGAATGCGTGCGTGAGTGCGTTCCCCGGCTGGTGGACGAGACGGCGTGGGAGCCGGACGTCCCTCGGCTGGTCGACTTGGTGGCCAACGGGGACCTGTCGGCGCGGGTGGCGGCCGACGCCGGCGAGCGCGCCCCGCTCGAGGCTCACGAGGGACCGGGCGTCGCGACCTCCGAGGACGGCGGCGGCGTCGAATCGCCGTGAGCGCGCGGCCCGCGGGCGGAACCCGCGTGCTGGACCGCTCGCTGGCCATGCTCTTCGAGCTCGGTGAGGCTGACGAACCGCTGGCGATACCAGAGCTCGCCCGGCGGGCCGACCTCCCGTCCAGCACCGCGTACCGACTGGCCGACGAGCTCGAAGGCCACGGTCTCATCGAGCGCGACAACGGAGGGCTGGGGCTCGGGTTGCGCATCCTCGAGCTGGCGCGAAGGATCGAGGACCGCCTGGCGCCTTCGCTGCTCGAGCCCGCTCGCGGAATCATGCGCGAGCTGGCGCGCGAGCACGACGAGACGGTGCTGCTCACGGCCCCGGCCGGGCCCTTCGCCATCGGGCTCGACTCCGTGGAGCCACCGCGCACGGTGCGCCTTTCGCTCGGGCGCTGGCGCGTGGCCCCGATGCATCTTGGGGCGTCGGGAAAGGTGCTGCTGGCCTTCCTGCCGGACCGCTCGGTGGAGCGGGTGCTCGCGTCTCTCGACGGAGACGCCGAGAGCGTCCGCCGCGATCTCGCTCGCGTGCGTGAGACGGGGGTGGCGGTCACGCACGGCGAGCTGGACCCGGGCGTGAGCGGGGTGGCCGCGCCCGTGCTGGCCGCCGGTGGCCGGCCCCTCGCCGCGGTGACGCTGGCCGGGCCTACTGAGCGGGTGAGGCCGGAGACCGAGCGGCTTAGCGAGGCCGTCCGGGAGGCGGCCCGGGCGATCGAGCGGGCGCTGCCGTAAGGGATCGATTCAGAGCTCGCGCTCGTAGAAGTAGCTCACCGGTCCGCCCGGCTTGCCTCCGCGGTTGCTGAACCCGAGGCTCTCGTACAGCCCGCGAGCCGCTCGGTCGTCCTCGCTGGTGCCGAGATCCATGTACACGGCGCCCTGCTCCCGGGCCAACTCGATCGCCGCCTCCATCAGCGCGCGGCCGAGGCCCTGCCCGCGTCGGTCGGGGACCACGTAGAGCTCGGCCAGATAGCACTCGAGGCCCTGCGTCCAGATGTCCGCCCGGAAGCGCAGCACGGCGATGCCGTCGGGCCCGGCGCCGCCGAGCAGCACGGTGATCTCGCCCGCGGGCAGCAGCTCCCGCACGCGCGCGGCCAGCCGCGGCGCACCGGGCGTGGGCTCGTCGAACTCGCTGTTGAAGTCGTGCAGCAGCCGGCCGATCGCCTCGGCGTCGGCGACCTCTCCCCGGCGCACCGTGCGGTTCACGCCCGCCATTCTCACACGCAGCGTTACGCTGACCGGCGTCACCGAGCCCATCGACATCCGTTTCCTCTCGGCGCGCGACGTCGACGAGCTGGCCCTCACCCCGGCCGACGTTCTCGGCGCCGTCGAGGCCTCTCTGCGGGCCCAGGGAGAGGGCGAGGTGGTGCTCGAGCCGCGCGAGCACCTCGTGCCCGACCCGGCGTTCAACGGCCACTTCAACATCCTGCGCGCCTACGTGAGGCCGCTCGGCGTGGCGGGCGTGAAGGTGGTGGGCGACTACGTCGACAACTACAAGCTCGGCCTGCCGTCGGAGCTGGCGCTGCTCACCCTCTACGACCCGCGCACGGGGGTGCCGCTGGCGATCGTCGACGCCACCGAGATCACCGAGCGGCGCACCGGCGCGGTGACCGCGATCGGGGCGCGCTACCTGGCACGGCGCGATGCCAAGGTGCTCGGGCACCTCGGCGCCCGCGGAACCGCCTTCTCCAACGTGACGATGCTGGACAGCGAGTTCGACTTCGACGAGATCCGCGTGACCAGCCGCCGCCCCGAGTCGCGCGAGGCCTTCGGCGCCGAGCTCGAGCGGGCGCTCGGCAAGCCGGTGCGCGTGGTCGCCTCGGCCGAGGAGGCCGTGCTCGGCGCGGACATCGTGGTGGAGGCCACGCGCCTCGTCGAGCCCGAGCCGCTGGTGCGGACGGAGTGGATCGAGCCCGGGACGCTCACCGTGCCCTACGGCACGATGAGCGCAGTGGAGCTGTCGCTCACCTCCGTGATGGACAAGATCGTGGTCGACGACTGGCAGCAGTGCCGTCAGGGCCGTTTCGGATCCCTGCGCGCGCACGTCGAGCGGGGCCTGCTCAGCGAGGACAACCTGCACGCCGAGCTCGGGCAGATCGTCGCCGGAGCCAGGCACGGGCGCGAGCGCGACGACGAGCGCATCCTGTTCTGGCACCGCGGCCTGGCGACGACCGATCTGGCCGTCGGGCAGCTGCTCTACGAGCGAGCGGTGGAGCGCGAGGTGGGCACCATGCTGCACTACCGTTGACGCGGTGATCGTTCTCGAGCGGCACGACCAGCTCGACCTCGACGACTATCGCCGCGTCGCGTCTGAGCACGAGCCCGTCGAGATCTCCGCGGATGCGCTGCGCGAGGTCGACGAGCGCCGGCGCGCCATGGAGAGCCACCTCGACGGCGGCGGCACCGGCTACGGCGTCACGAGCGGCCTCGGCTACCTCACCGCGCGTGCCATCGCGGCCGAGGACAGGCTTGCGCTTC
Organism: uncultured Thermoleophilaceae bacterium; assembly: GCA_963728155.1. Classification (GTDB taxonomy): domain Bacteria; phylum Actinomycetota; class Thermoleophilia; order Solirubrobacterales; family Thermoleophilaceae; genus JACVRW01. The sequence goes on from CAVSJF010000007.1 coordinate 709,686, forward strand.
AGCACTCGATCCTCGTCGGGCGTGCGGTGGCGGTGGGCGAGCCGCTGCCCGAAGAGGTGGTGCGGGGCGCGATGCTCCTGCGGCTGACGGGTTTCCTCAGCGGCCACGCGGGTGTGACCTCGGCTCTCTGCGCGTTCATCGCCGCGCGGCTCAACGACGGCTGGTATCCGGTGGTGCCGGCCAGCCGGCCGGGGAGCGCGGGCGAGACGATCCACCTCTGCCATCTCTTCCAGACCCTCGTCGGCGAGGGCGAGGTGCTCGAGGGCGGCGAGCCGACACCCGCCGCCGCCGCCCTCGCCCGCCGCGGGGCCGCGCCCTATGAGCTCCAGCTCAAGGAGGGGCTGGCGCTGATCAACGGCGCGCCACTCGGTCCCGCGCTCGCGGCCTCGCTGGCCATCCGCGCCGGGACCCTGCTCGAGCAGGCCACGCTGCTCGGCGCGCTCGCCGCGGCGCTCATGGGAGTGCCCGCGCGGCCCTACTCGCGCCGGATCGGGCGCCTCAAGGGCGACCCCGGGCAGGAGCTCGTGCACGCGCGGCTAGCCCAGCTGGCGGGCGACCCTCCGGAAGAGGGCCCCCAGGCTCCGGTGTCCCTGCGGGTGCTCCCCCAGGTGCACGGCGCGGCGCACGACCAGCTCGCCCACCTGCTGGGGCAGGTCGAGCGCGAGCTGCGCGCCGTGACCGACAGCCCGCTCTATCTCGGGGCCGAGGACGGGGAGCCCGAGGGCTTCTATTCCAGCGGTAACTTCCACTCCCAGGCGCTCTCGGTGATCCTCGACGCCCTGGCCATCGCCTTCACTCAGGTCGCGTCGCTGTCCGAGAAGCGGCTCCACCGGCTGCTCGACAACCGCTTCTCGGGGCTCCCCGAGCAACTGTCGCCCGGGCCCGAGCGCGGCCACTGCGGCCTGGTGGCCCTCCACAAGGCCGTGGTCGGCCTGAGCGCGGAGAACCGGCTGCTCGCGGCGCCGGCGTCGGTGCACGCGGGCGACACCTCCGCGGGCCAGGAGGACTTCCAGGCCTTCACCGCCCTCGCGGCGGACAAGCTGGGTCGCCTGCTGGACAATCTCGAGCTGGCGCTCGCCTACGAGCTTGTGGCGTTGCGCCAAGCTCGCGAGCTGAGCACCCGGGCGCTGTCGCCGGCTCTGGCCGCCGTGATCGACATCGCCGCGAGCGGCATCGAGGCGGTGGACTGCGACCGCTCGCTGGCGCCCGACGTAGAGGTGGCCCGCGGGCTGATTCGGTCCGGCGAGCTGACCGCCGTCGCAGTGCGGTAGACCCTCCCCGGAATGGGGTAGGGTCCCCCCCGAAGGGGGCTGAGAAATGGACCCACGCCAATCCCGCGTCGACGAGCTCCGGTTTCGCAGCACCGAGCTGGAGAATCACCTGATCGATGAGCTGCGCGCCCGCAAGATCGGACGGCGTGAGTTCATGCGGCGCGGCGCCATCGTCGGCATGTCCATCCCCACGCTCGGCTTCATCGCGTCCGCCTGCGGAGTGAGCACGGAGGATCTCGAACGGAAGGACCAGCCGCAGACCGCCAAGGCGAAGGCGGGCGGCACCATCCGCATGGGCCAGCAGGAGCCCTCGGGGGCGCTCGACCCCGTGTCGGTCAACAACCAGGGTGGCCTGGTGGTGCTGGGGCAGACCGGGGAGTACCTGATCTGGTCCGACCCCAAGCTCAACCCCGAGCCGAGGCTCGCGGAGAGCTGGAAGCCCAACGCCGACGGCAGCGTCTGGACCTTCAAGCTGCGCCAGGGCGTGAAGTTCCACGACGGCAAGACCATGGACGCCGAGGACGTGGCGAGCACGTTCGACCGCCTCGCCGATCCCGACAACGGCTCCAACGCCCTCTCGGTGTTCACCGGGGTGCTCTCGAAGGGCGGGGCGAAGGCCGTGGACGCGAGCACCGTGGAGTTCCAGCTCGACGCGCCGAACGGCAACTTCCCCTACCTCACGAGCTCCGACAACTACAACGCGATCATCCTGCCCAAGGACTACGACGGCGACTGGGAGAAGACGTTCATCGGCACCGGTCCCTGGAAGCTCGAGCGCTTCGAGCAGGGAGTGGGCGTCACGCTGGTGCCCAACAAGGAGTACTGGGCGCCCGGCCGCCGCGCGCTGGCCGACAAGGCCGAGATCGTCTTCTACGCGAACGAGCAGGGCCTGGTGCTCGGCTTCCAGGGCAACGAGGTGGACGTGGTGGTGCAGTTCTCGGTGTCGGGAGGCAAGGCTCTGCTCACCGACCCCACCGTGATCACCACGGAGCTGCCGTCCTCGGCTCACCGGCAGATCCACATGCGCACGGACAAGGAGCCCTTCCAGGACAAGCGCGTGCGCCAGGCGATGGCCCTGCTCATCGACCGCCGCGCGCTCGTCGACGGCTTGCTGGACACCAAGTCCGACTACGGCAACGACAGCCCGTTCGCCCCGGTCTATCGCACGACGGCCGAGGTCGAGCAGCGCCAGAAGGATGTGGCCAAGGCCAAGGAGCTGCTCGCCGCGGCGGGTAAGGAGGATGGCTTCAGCATTCAGCTGTCCACCTGGCAGGGCTTCGAGATGCCGGACCTGGCGCAGCTCATCCAGCAGAACGTCCGCGCCGCGGGCATCAACGTCGACCTCAGCATCACCGACTCCACGTCCTACTACGGCGAGGCGACGTTCGGCAACTCGCGCTGGCTGGACTCGACGATGGGGATCACCGAGTACGGCCACCGCGGCGTGCCGAATGTGCTGCTCGGCGCACCGCTCAACAGCAAGGGCACCTGGAACAGCGCGCACTTCAAGAACAAGCGCTACGACAGCCTGGTCAAGGACTACGTCGCGTCAGTCGACCTCGACGAACAGCGCCGCTCGGCCAAGCAGATCCAGGAGCTGCTGCTCGACGAGGTGCCGATCATGTTCACCTACTTCTATTACTTCCTATCGGGCGCGAAGGACTACGTGGCCGGCGTGGAGACGAACGCCATGGGGCACACCGACGTCAGTCGCGCGGGACTCACCTAGGCATGGGACGCTTCATCCTCAGGCGGATCCTGCTGGCCCTCGTCACTCTGCTGCTGCTCAGCTTCATCGTGTTCGCCTGCGCCCAGGTGCTGCCGGGCGACGTGGCCCGCAACATCCTCGGGCCGTTCGCCGATCAGAAGTCGGTGGACGCGCTCAACGCCAAGCTGGGCGCCGATCAGTCGATCTTCACGCAGTACTGGGATTGGATCAGCGGGTTGTTCACGGGCGACATGGGCGAGTCGATCGCCTTCCGCCAACCGGTGGAGGACGTGATCGGCCCGGCGCTGGTCAACTCGGCGAAGCTCGCGGTGCTGGCGTTCATCATCGTGGTACCGCTGGCCATCGCCGGCGGCGTGTGGGCGGCGCTCAAGGAGGGGAGCTTCCGCGACCGCTTCGTTTCGATCGGCGGCCTCTCGGCCACCGCCGTGCCCGACTTCGTGTGGGCCGTGTTCCTGATCATCATCTTCGCCCTCACACTCGGCATCTTCCCCTCCACCGCCACGGCGCCGCCAGGGTCCAACTTCCTCGACCAGGTCTACTACCTGATCCTGCCCTCCCTCTGTCTCGTGTTCGTGCTGTTCGGCTACATCGCGCGCATGGCGCGTGCCGGGACGATCGAGTCGCTGGACGCCGACTACACGCGGACAGCGGTGATCAAGGGCCTGCCGCAGCGGACGGTCGTGCGCCGCCACGTGCTGCGCAACTCACTGCTGCCGACGATCGCGGTGGTGGCGACTCAGCTGGGCTACCTGATCGGCGGCCTGGTCGTGATCGAGCTGATCTTCAACTACAACGGCCTTGGGCAGTCATTGGTCGAGGCGGCGAGACAGAAGGACTTCCCGATGCTGCAGAGCGGGATCCTGATCGTCGGCATCGTCTACCTCGTGGCGACACTGATCGCCGACATCGCCTACTCGGTCCTCAACCCACGCGTGCGCCTCGGGAGCGAGCAATGAGCACATCAGCCTCTGGAACAGACGTCGCCGCGGCAAGCCCCGCCGCCGCTCCACCCGCAGCGACCGAGCGGACCGCTCAGAAGGAACGGCTGCGGCTGCTGACGCATTCCCCGACGTTCATCGCCGGCGCGATCATCGTGGGGATGTTCGTGCTCTTCGCCCTCTTCGGCGAGGCGCTGGCGCCGGACGACCCCCTGGCCACCAACCCGCTCGACGACCTCGCGGCGCCCGGCAGCGAGCACCTGTTCGGCACCGACCGGGTGGGACGCGATGTCCTCTCGCGGGTGATCGTCGGCGCACGCGACATCCTCATCGTGGCACCGGCCGCGACGCTGCTCGCCACGGTCGTGGGCACCGCGCTGGGCCTGGTGACCGGCTACTTCCGCGGGCCCATCGACGACACCCTGAGCCGTTTCATCGACGCGTTTCTCGCCCTCCCGACGGTGATCATCGGGATTCTGGTGATTACCGCCCTCGGCGCCTCGAAATTGACGGTGATCCTCGTGATCGGCCTGGTGTTCGCCCCGATCATCGCGCGCACCGTTCGCGCCGCCGTGCTGCAGGAGCGCGAGATGGAATACGTGGCGGCGGCCCAGCTGCGTAACGAAAGGACGCCCTACATCCTGTTCGCGGAGATCCTGCCCAACGTGATGGGGCCGGTGATGGTGGAGTTCACGGTGCGCCTCGGCTACGCGATATTCACCGTGGCCACGCTGAGCTTCCTCGGCTTCGGCATCCAACCACCGGCCCCGGATTGGGGCCTGCAGGTGCAAGAGCACTACGGGTTGATCAGCGGCGGATACTGGTGGCCCGTTCTCTTCCCCGCGCTGGCCATCGGCATCCTCGTGATCGGCGTCAACCTGCTGGCCGACGGCATCGCCAAGGCGTTCGAGCGATGAGCACCGCGTCCGTGGCCACCGATCTCGCACTCGAGCTCGAAGACGTCGAGGTCGATTACCGTGTCCGCGGCAACTGGAAGCAGGTGCTGCGCGGGGTCAGCCTCCAGATCGCCGAGGGCGAGTCCTACGGCCTGGTCGGGCGAGTCGGGTTGCGGCAAGTCGACCGCCGCCTTCGCCGCGCTGCGCTACCTGCCGCGCAACGGGCGGGTGAGCAACGGCGGCATCCGAGTGGCGGGCGAGGACCTGCTGGCGATGGGCGAAGCCGACGTGCGCGAGATGCGAGCCCGCCGGGTCTCGATGGTCTACCAGAACCCGACCTCGGCGTCTGAATCCCACGATTCACATCGGCGACCAGGTGGCCGAGGTCTACACCCTGCAGGGTGTAGGCGACAAGGAGGCGACCGACCGGGCGAAGGAGATGCTCGAGAAGGTTCAGATCTCCGATCCGGCGCGCGTCATGCGCCGGTACCCGCACCAGCTTTCGGGCGGCATGAACCAGCGCGTGGTGATTGCCATGGCGCTGGCCAAGGATCCGGCCCTGCTGATCCTCGACGAGCCCACCACCGGGCTCGACGCGACCGTGGAGGGCGAGGTGCTCGACCTCGTGGCCGGGCTGCGCCAAGAGTTCGGCACGAGTGTGCTGTTCATCAGCCACAACCTCGACGTGATCCTGCGCATGTGCGACCGCGTGGGCGTTCTGTACGCCGGACGCGTGGTCGAGCAGGGGAAGGCCCAGGAGGTCTTCGACAACCCTCGCCACCCCTACACGGTCGGACTGCTGCGCTGCATCCCGCGCGCGGGCGCGCGCAAGGACCAGGGTGCGCTCGACACGATCCCCGGCTTCCTGCCCGGGCTCGGGGCTGAGTTGCAGGGCTGCGTGTTCACTGACCGCTGCGCGCTGGCGCAGGACATCTGCCGCCAGGAGGAGCCGGAGCTGATCGACCTCGGCGACGGGCACTTCAGCCGCTGCCACTTCCACGAGAAGGCGCAGGAGCTGCCCCGCAACACCGAGTCCAAGGCCCTCGTGTCCGAGCACAAGGACAGTGATAACGGCACCCCGGTGATCAGCGCGCGCAACGTGCGCAAGACCTTCCACCAGGACGGTCACGACGTGCGAGCGGTGGAGGACATCACCTTCAATCTGGCGCCGGGCGAGACGCTCGGCCTGGTGGGCGAGTCGGGCAGCGGAAAGACGACGCTGGCCCGCCTGCTGCTGGGCCTCACCGCGCCCGACGAGGGCTCGGTGGTCGAGCTCGAGGGAACCGCGATCGAGGCGGAGATCGGAAAGCGCGACCGCGAGCAGGTGCGCGCGCTGCAGATCGTCTTCCAGAACCCCGACGCGGCGCTCAACCGGCGCTTCACGATCCAGCGCATCATCGCGCGGGCGCTGCACATGCTCGTCGGAGGCAAGCGAGAGGAGATGGACACGCGGCTGCGCGACCTGGCGCACTCGGTGCGCTTCGACACGCGGCTCATCCGCGCCAAGCCGTCGCAGCTCTCCGGCGGCCTCAAGCAGCGCGCCGCGATAGCGCGCGCCTTCGCCGGCGATCCCAAGGTGGTGGTCTGCGACGAGCCCACCTCCGCGCTCGACGTGTCCGTGCAGGCGGCGATCCTCAACCTGCTCGCCGAGCTGCAGGTGGAGGAGGACACCGCCTACCTGTTCATCTCCCACGACCTGGGGGTGGTGCGCTACCTCTCCGACCGCATCGCGGTGCTCTACCTCGGGCGGCTGATGGAGCTCGGTGGCGCCGAGACGGTCTACTCGTCGCCCCACCACCCCTACACGGAGGCGTTGCTGTCGACCGTGCCCCAGGAGGAGGGATCCGAGCGCCCGCGGATCAGGCTGCACGGCGAGATCCCGAGCCACGCGGATCCGCCCTCGGGGTGCGTGTTCCATACCCGCTGCCCGCGCTACATCGGCGACGTCTGCAAGGACGAGGAGCCCGAGCTCAAGGAGGTCGAGCCCGGCCACTTCTGGCGCTGTCACTACTCGCTCGAGGACCTGCGCGAGCTTCAGAAGACGGCGCCGCCGGAGCGCGCCGAGCGGGAATCCGAACGGGTCGCCGGATGGGGAGAAGCAGCCCGCAGGAGAGGGTGACCAGCCCACTGAGGAGGGTGAGCAGCGCGTACTGCGGGTCAGCAACCGGCCCGGGCCGGGAACCTCAGAGGACGAACACTGAAGCTCCGCGCCGCGGTTCTCGAGCGCGTCGGCGCGCCGCTCGAGGTGACCGAGCTGGACCTCGAGCCGCCGCGCGCGGGCGAGGTGCTGGTTCGCCTGCACGCCAGCGGCGTCTGCCACTCGGACCTGAACGCGATCGACGGCACCGCCGCGACGCCGTGCCCCGCCGTGCTCGGCCACGAGGGCGCGGGCGTGGTGGAGGCCGTGGGGCCCGGGGTCGATGGCGTCGGTCCCGGAGACCACGTGGTGCTCTCGTGGCTGCCCGCGTGCGGCGAGTGCTCGGAGTGCCGGCGCGACCTGCGGCACCTCTGCCGCTCGGCGTGGGCGGCCATGGCCACCGGAGGCCTCCTGGACGGGACGCCGCGGCTGTCTCGAGGCGGCGAGCCGGTGTTCCACTACAGCTTCCTGTCCTCGTTCGCGGAGCGCACGGTCGTGCCCGCGACCTGCTGCGTGCCGATCGCGCCGGAGGTGCCGTTCGACGTGGCCGCGCTCGTGGGGTGCGCCGTGACCACCGGCACCGGAGCGGTTTGGCGCACGGCCGGCGTGCGCCCCGGTGAGCGGGTCTGCGTGATCGGCTGCGGAGGCGTCGGGATGAGCGCGATCCTGGGCGCCGTGGCGGTGGGAGCGGCGCCGATCGTCGCGGTCGACATCGACGAGGACAAGCTCGAGTTGGCGCTCTCGCTCGGGGCCACCGACGCCGTGCTCTGGGCGGGCGGCGCGGAGGCGACAGCCGAGCGCATCGTGTCGGCGAGCGGTGGCGGGGTGGACTACGCGATCGAGGCGACGGGGCGCACGGACGCGGGACTGGCGGCGTTTCTCTCCACGCGGCCGCGCGGCGCCGCCGTGCTGATCGGGATCCCGCGCGGCGACGCGGTGCTCGCCCTGCCCGCCCAGCTGATCCCGCGGTCGGAGCGGCGTGTGCTCGGCTCCCTCTACGGGTCGGCACGCCCCGAGCGTGACTTCCCGGCGCTGCTCGACCTCTACATGCGCGGGCGCCTGCCGCTCGACCGCCTGATCTCGCGGCGGGTTCCGCTCGAGGGGGTGGAGCAGGCGTGCGAGGACCTTCGCTCCGCCACCGCTCTGCGCACTGTGCTCGAGCTCGATGGGGTGGCGGCGTGAGCGACGCGCTCGACGGGGCGGTGGGCGAGGCGTGGTCGGGCGAGGTGCCGAACGGCAGCCATATCAACCTGGTGCTGGCGCGGCGCGGATCGCCCACCGCGGCGGCGGCCACCGCCGTGCTGGCCAGCCCGCGCCCCGGGCACCTGCCGATCATGGCCTGCCTGCAGGGGGCCGGCACACCAGTGCGCCCGGCGACCATCGTGGTGAACAAGGTGACCATCGACGACGAGCGGCTGCGGCGGATCACCTGGGGCGCGGCGCAGCTGGGCATCGCCCAGGGCGTGCTCGACGCCGTGGCCGAGGGGCTGCTCGACGCGGGCGAGGCGGCCGACGTGCTCATACTGGTCGCGGTGTGGGTGGATCCCGAGGCACACGACGAGACCGCGGTACGCAAGGCCAACCGGGCGGCGACCCGCGATGCCGTGGCCGACGCGCTCCAGCCGCCGTCCGCCGACGCGGTGCGTGCGCTCGCGGAGCGGCGCGAAGAGGCGGGGAACGACTTCTACTCGGGGCAGTGAGTCCCCGGCCAGGAATCAGCGGGGTCCGGGGCGCGAGCCCCCGGCTGTCATCCGCTTTGCGCATAGCGCAGGTCGAAGTGCGCCGGTATTCGTTCCCGCTCGACCCGCCCTTCCGGGCCGCGTGGGACCCGGTGCCGCGCACCGAGGCCGAGGCGAGCCTCGTGATCGTGCGCTCGGATGACGGCCTGAGCGGCTACGCGAGCGGCGATCGCCTCCCCGACGCGGCTCTGCTCGAGCGCCTGCTGAAGGGCCTCGACCCGCTGCGCACCGAGGTGGTGCGCGAGCTGTGCGAGACGGTCGACTTCCACGGCGGCCGTCCCTGGACCGCCGAGGCCGCGGTCTGGGACCTGGCCGCCCGCGCGCTCGACGTGCCGCTCTGGCGCATGCTCGGGGGCCGCTCGGAGCGCCTGCTCGCCTACGCCTCGAGCGGCGAGCTCGCCGACGCGGGGGAGCGCGCGCGGCGGGTGATCGCGCTGCGCGACGCCGGCGTGAAGGCGGTGAAGCTGCGCTTCCACCAGGCCGACTGGCGCCGCGACGTGGAGGTGGTGGAGGAGGTGCGTGACGCGGTCGGCACCGATGTCGAGCTCATGGTCGACGCCAATCAGGGCTGGCGGATGGCGGGGGACCGCGATACGCGCTGGGACGCGGCCACGGCGGGCCAATGCGCCCGTGCGCTCGAGCCGCTGGGTGTCTACTGGCTCGAGGAGCCGCTGCGCACCGACGACGTCGAGGGCTACGCCACGCTGCGCCGGCTCACCTCGCTGCGGATCGCCGCCGGGGAGATGGTGCGCGGGGCGTTCGAGGCGCGCGACCTGGTCGTCCGGGGCGGCGTGGACGTGATCCAGCCCGACGCCGTGCTGGCCGGCGGGCTGGGCGGCTGTCGCCGGATCGCGGCGCTGGCCGACCTTTACGGCCGCGCGTTCACGCCGCACACCTGGTCGAACGGGCTTGGCCTCCTGGCCAACCTGCACCTCGCGCTTGCGGTGTCCACGTGTCCGTACGTCGAGGTGCCCCTCGATCCCCCGGCGTGGACCCCGGCGCGGCGGGACTGGCTGCTCCCCGCACCGCTCGAGATCGCCGCCGACGGCACGATCGCCCCGCCGCCCGGCCCCGGGCTCGGTGTCGAGCCCGATCTCGACGCGCTCGAGCGCTACCGAGTCGGATGATGCGCATCTCCGCCGCCGTGCAGCACGAGCCGGAGGCGCCCCTGAGCGTGGAGGAGGTGATGCTCGAGCCCCCGCGCGCGGGCGAGGTGCTCGTTCGGGTGGCGGCGGCGGGCGTTTGCCACTCCGACGTGCACCTGGCAGACGGCCACCTCGGCGCCGGACGCTTCCCGATCGTGCTCGGCCACGAGGGCGCGGGGGTTGTCGAGGCCGTTGGGCCCGGCGTCGACCACGTCGGCCCGGGCGACCACGTGGCCTTCTGCTTCGTGCCCTCCTGCCTGGCCTGCCGCGCGTGCCGCGCCGGGCGATTCAACCTGTGCGAGACGGCCGCGGCCCACGCGTGGACCGGCACGCTGCTCGATGACACCACGCGGCTGAGCCTCCCGGGGGGCGAAGAGGTGCGCCACTTCATCTTCGTGTCGTGCTTCGCCGAGCGCTGCGTGGTCCCGGCCGCCGCCACCGTTCCGATCCCGCGCGAGCTGCCGCTCTGGCAGGCCGCCCTCCTGGGGTGCGGCGTGGTGACGGGGGTGGGTGCCGTGCGCAACGCGGCGCGCGTGGCGGTGGGGGAGAGCGTGTGCGTGATCGGCTGCGGCGGCATCGGGCTCCAGATCGTGGCCGCGGCCCGGCTGGTCGGCGCGGGTACGATCATCGCCGTGGAGCGCGACGCCGCGAAGCTCGACCTGGCCCGCGCGCGCGGTGCCACCCACACGGTCGACGCCTCGGAGGGGGATCCGGCGGCCGCCGTGCGGGCGCTCGTGCCCGGGGGCGTGGACCACGCCTTCGAGGCGGTCGGCTCGCCGGCCACCATTCGCCTGACCTGGGACGTGCTGCGCCCGGGCGCGACCGGCATCGTCGTCGGCATCGCCCCCTTTGGGGCCGAGGTCACGCTGCCCGCACTGGAGTTCCTGTCGGAGAAGGGCCTCAAGGGCTGCTACTACGGCTCATCGAACCCGGCCGTGGAGATCGGCCTGCTCGCCCAACTGGTGGCGGACGGGCGCTTCCCCGTGGCCGACGTGGTCACCGACTTCACCGACCTGGATGGAATCGACGCGGCGTTCGGGCGCCTTCGTCGCGGCGAGGGCGCCCGCACCGTGGCGGTGCTCGACGCCGAGCTGGCGGGCGCGCCGTGACGACCGAGGCGCTCTACCTCACGTCGGCGCGCGTGATCGACGGCAGCGGCGGACCGCCCCTCGAGCGCGCGACCGTGGTCGTCGAGGACGGCCGGGTGAGGAGCGTGGACGCGGCCGCCGGGCCCGTCCCTGCGGGCGCGGCCGAGCTCGACCTGAGCGGACGGACCCTGATGCCGGGCCTGGTCGACGCGCACGTCCACGTGAATGCGTTCGACATGCCCGGAGTGCGGAAGGGACAGCAGGCGGTGGCGCCCGAGGTCGTGCACCACCTGATCGCACAGGGCCTGCGCCGGATGCTGCGGATGGGGATCACGACAGCACGCGACGTCGGGGGCTTCGGCGACGGCCTCCTGCACGCCCGGCAGGCCATCCGGCTGGGAGCGATACCCGGGCCGCGGATCCTGGCGTGTGGGCGGATCGTCTCCGCAACCTCCGCGGGAGGCCGGCACTTCGACGGGATGTACCGCGAGGCCGACGGCCCCGAGGAGATGCGAAAAGCCACGCGCGAGCAGTTCCGGCGCGGAGCCGACTTCATCAAGATCATGACCACCGGCGCGCGCTCCTGCGAGCTCGAGAACAGCTCACCCGCCCAGATCACGAGGGCCGAGATCGCCACCATCGTGGAGGAGGCGCATCGGATGGGCTACCGGGTGGCGGCCCACTGCGAGGGCCTCGACGGCACGCTCCTCGCGGTTGAGGAGGGCGTCGACACGATCGAGCACGGACTCGAGCTGCACCGGGCGCCGGAGCTGCTGGACGAGCTCGCTCGCTCCGGGCGCGTCCTGGTCCCCACCCTCTCGTGCTTCTTCCACATCTCCGAGAACGAAGGCGCCCGGTGGGCGCCCAGTTTGGTCGAGCTCGCGCATGAACAGCTCGAGGAGGCTCACCGCACGGTCGAGGCGGCGCGCCGGGCCGAGGTGGTGCTGGCCATGGGCTTCGATTCCCAGCCCCTCGGCCGCAACGCGCTCGAGCTGGTTCGCCTCGCCCGGGCGGGGCTTACGCCGATGGAGGCCATCGTGGCCGGCACTTCGGGCAGTGCGCGGGCCTGTGGCCTCGACGATCACATCGGCGTGATCGCTCCGGGGATGACGGCCGACCTGGTGGTGGTCGACGGCGACCCTCTCGACGAGCCCGAGCTGCTGCTCGACGAGCGCCGCATCTGGCTGGTATTCCAGGCCGGGCGGGCGGCGGCCGGAGCGGCGCTCGAGGCCGAGCCGGCCGGCCTGGGCGGCGGCGCCGGCGCGGCGGAGGGCGATCCGGTCCCGGCCCTGGCGGGCCGGCCCCTGCGATGAGCGGGACGGCCGGGCTCGCGGGCGGGCTCTCGCCGCTCGAGCAGCGCGTGTGCGAGCAAATCGCCGGCCGGGAGGCGCAGATCGTGAGCCTCCTGAGCACGCTGATCGGCTTCGACACCGTCACCCACACCCCGGGCGCCGCGGCGCGCCAGGAGGAAGCGCTCCAGCGTTTCCTGGCCGAGCGCCTGGCGGCGCGGGGCGCCGAGGTCTCCGTCGAGGAGCCCGACCCGGCCCTCGTGGCCCGGCACCGCATCGTCCCCGAGGGCTTCACCTTCGCCGGGCGCCCTCAGCTGGTGGCGCGCTTCCCGGCGGGCGGCGAGGGCCCCACCCTGCTGCTCAACGGGCACGTGGACGTGGTCGACGTCGAGCCGCGCGACCTCTGGGCGAGCGACCCTTCACGGCCGTGGTCCGCGAGGGTGCGGTGTGGGGACGAGGTGCCTGTGACATGAAGGGCGGCGTGGCCTGCATGGTCGCCGCCGCCGAGGTGCTGGCGGAGCTCGGCATCCGGCTGGCCGGCGAACTGGTGGTGAACACGACGACCGACGAGGAATCGAGCGGCGCCGGAGGGCTCGCGTCGGCGCGCACCCTGCACGCCGACGCGGCCATCGTCCCCGAGCCCAGCGGACTGGCCGTGCTGGTGGCCTGCCGCGGCTCCCTGCTGGCCACGATCACCGTCGAGGGGCGGGCGGGCCACGCCGGCATCCCCCCGCGTCACCCCGACCAGGGGGGCTCGGTCAACGCCATCGAGAAGGCCGTATACCTGCTGGAGGCGCTGCGACGCATGCGCGAGGACTGGGCGCTGCGACCCGGTCACGCCCACCTCTCCGCGGCCGAATGCGTGCCCACCATGATCACCGGCGGCGAGTGGATCGTGAGCTATCCGGCGCGCTGCGTGCTGGACTGCCACATCGAGTACCTGCCGGGACAGGCCGACGAGCAGGGCTGGGGCGCGCTCGTCGAGCGCGAGCTCGAGGACTGCATCGCGCGCGCGTCAGCGGCCGACCCGTGGCTGGCCGCGCATCCGCCTCAGGTCGAGTGGCGGGTTGGCGGAGTGCCTCCCTCGGAAGTCTCGCCCGACGAGCCGGTGGTCGGAGCGCTGGTGGGCGCGGAGCGCGATCTGGGCCGGCCGGGGACCATCGGGGGAATGGACAACTGGCACGACGGGGCGATGCTGACGGTGGAGGCGGGCATTCCCGCGGTTTGTTACGGGCCGGGTGACGTTCACCTGGCCCACGGGGTGCGCGAGCACGTGCCGGTCCGCGATCTCCTGGCCTGCACGCAGGGCATCGCGGTCGCCGCGATGCGCTACCTGGGGGTCGTTTGACCTCTACAGGTCGCCGCCCTCCGCGGCCAGGCGATCGAGCTCCCTGCTCAGCAGCGCGAGCCGCGCCTCCTTGACCAGCGGCATCTCGCGCCGGCGCCGGCGCACGGCGGTGGTGTCGAGATCGACCGTCAGGAAGGCGGGCTCACCGAGGGGCGCCTCGGCCACGAGCTCGCCCCAGGGGTCGTAGACGTGGGAGCCGCCCCAGAACGAGAGCTCGCCCTCGTCGCCCACGCGGTTGACGAAGACGACGTAGGTCTCCAGCATGCGGGCGTAGAAGCGGTTGATGTCGCGCCATTCCGCCTCGATCTCACCGCGTCGGCTCGTGCTGTTGGCCGGCACGATCAGCACCCGAGCCCCGTCCTGGACGGCAAGCACGGCGAGCGCCGGCTGCCAGGCATCGCTGCAGATCAGGATGGCGACCCGGCCGATGGCGGTATCGAAGGCGCGCATCGCGTCCCCCGGCGTGAAGTGCTTGCGCTCCTCCCAGATGCCGTAGGTGGGTAGATACAGCTTGCGGTGCACGTGGCGTACCTCGCCGCCCTCCAGGTAGGCGGCGCTGTTATAGGTGTGGACCCGCCCCTCCTCAGCGAAGCCGACCACGCAGGCGGTCCCTTCGGCGGCTTCGGCGAGCTTCCCGAGCTCCGCGGCTCCCACGGGGAGGGACACGTCCTCGCTCACCTGGCCGAGCGAGTAGCCGGTGAGCATGAGCTCGGGCAGCACCACCAGGTCCACGGCCTCTGACTTCGCCTGCTCCAGCAACTCGTGGCTGCGCTGCACGTTCTCGGCGATGTCCCCGAGCGCGGGCGCGGCCTGACCCAGGGCGACGCGAACGGTCTGACTAGAGCCGCTTGGCATACTCGCGGTACTCGGCCTTGAGGCTCGGGTCGCTGCCGAGGTAGGCGTGCTTGGACATGTCGGCCGTGTAGCGGCTGGCGGCCGGAGTGCGACCGAGCGCCTCGGCCATGCTGCGGATGTGGTGGGGGGCGGCGCCGCAGCAGACCCCAAGGTAGCGCGCGCCCAGCTCGTAGGCCGCCATGGTGAACTCCGCGATCTCATAGCGGTTGCAGGTGAAGGGATCGAGGGCGGTCGGGAAGGGCCGGCCCTCGGGGAGCGTCCCGGCCTGCGGATCCTCGAGGGACTGGAAGCTCGGCTGCTCGTCGTTGGTGCGGTAGGGCACGGGGAGCGCGGCCACGGGTACCGAGACCGAGCGGCACACCTCCTCGAGCAGCGGCAGAATCGTGGCCGGGCCGCGGCCGCAGTTGAGCCCGACCACGTCCGCGCCCGCCGCCTCGAGACGCTTGCAGGCCTCCGCGGGCGACGCGCCGTCACGCATCTGCGGATCCTTGTGCGCGATGAGGGTGATCACCGCCGTCAGCCCGGCCTCCTTGATCACCTCGGTGGCCACCAGCGCCTCCCCCAGCCAGGAGAAGGTCTCGCCGATCACGAAGTCGACGCCCGCCTCGGCCGCCCAGCCGACCTGCTCGGTGAACATCCCACGGACGGTGTCGCGCGCCTCCTCGCCGCTGTAGACGTTGGTGTTGCACACGTTGCCGGCCAGGAGGGTGCCCGACTCCGAGGCCACCTCCTTGGCGATGTCGAGCGCGCGGCGGTTGATCTCCTCGAGCAGGTCCTCCTTGCCTATCAGTCGCAGCTTCTCGCGGTGGGCGTAGTAGGTGAACGCCTCGACCACGTCGGAGCCTGCGTGCACGAACTCGCGGTGGAGCTCCGCGACCTTGTCCGGGTTCTCCAGCACGACCTCGGGCACGAAGCCCCCGGCCTGCAGGTATCCGCGCCGTTCGAGCTCGAACAGGTAGCCCTCGGCGCAGATCACCGTGCCGTGCTCGAGCCGCTCCAGTAGGTCAGCCATCTGTGTCTCCTTCGGATTGATCGGTCTTGCCCATCTGTGCCGTCAGCTCGTCGGCGGCCTGCTTGACCGCGACGCCCGCCTCGTCCAGGCGATCGCCGAGCCGGAACTTCGGCCCTGAGACGTTGAGCGCTGCCGCGACGCGCCCGCGAAAGTCCCGCACCGGCGCCGCGGCGCCCACCAGGCCGGCTTCGAACTCGCCGTCCACCGCGGCATAGCCGAGCTCGCCGAGGTCGGACAGCAGCGCGCGGCCCGACGACGTGCAATGAGCCGGGACCCTGTGGCCGCTCCAGTCGCTGGCCCGCAGGAGCCTTGGGGAGCGCTCGGAGAGGAGGGTCAGAACGTCATCGCCGTCCAGCACCGACAGGTGGGCGGTTTCGCCGAGCTGATCCACGAGGCGGCGCAGATGGGCGGGCGCCAGGGCGAGCAGCCGGCTGCGCCCCGTGCGGGCGGCGAGCGTGTAGAGCTGCCAGCCCAGGCGGTATTCGAGCGTGTCGGGGTCGCGGTCGACGAACCCGTGCGCGGCCAGTGTCTTCAGCGTGCGCGACACCTGGCTCTTCTCGCGGCCGAGCAGCTCAGCCACGCGCATCACACCGAGGCCGCCGTTGTCCACAGCCTCGTCTTCGCCCAGGGTGAGCAGCACGCTCAGCGCTCTGGGGACGCTCCCGCTATCTGCAACCACAGTTGCATACTACGCACCACTGCGGCCGATCACCAGCCCGCGAGCGGACTCGATGTCGTCGCTGAGCGCGCGATCGCTCAGGTCATCTCCCAGGCGCTCGGCCGCGGCGGCCAGGAGCTCCCCCGCCGGCCCGGACACCGCGGTGCGGCCGCGCATCCTCAGCGCCCTCACCGCCACCACCAGCTCGGTGGCGATCGCCACCGCCGCCGACTCGAGAGCCTCCTCGGTGCCACGCGCGGCGAAGGGCGTGAACGGTGCGTGCGACTCGATCCCGCCGCCCACGACGACGGTCTGGGCGGTCACCGGGCCGGCGCGCAGGCGGACATCCGCCGCGGCCGCGTGCGCGGTGTACTCGAGCATCATCGCCCCCGAGTCCTGGCCGGGTCGCTCGGCCAGCGCGGGCGGCAGTCCCATCAGGCCGGGATCCAGCAGGGCGCTCACGCGCGCGGCCACCAGCGAGGCCGACTGCGCGAGCGCCGCGCGCACCCGGTCGAGCCCGAGCGCGATCACCCCGGTGTGGAAGTTGGCGTTGGCCAGCGCGTCCGGCCCGCCCGGGTCGATCAGCGCGTTCTCACCGGCAGCGTTGAGCTCGATCGCCAGCGACGCCTCGAGCTCCCGCAGGGCGTCGAGATGCGCGCCCTCCACCTGAGCGAGCGCGCGAAACGGGTAGGGATCGTGGACGACTCCGCGTGCCCTGGCCGACCCGGCGTCGGAGCCGATCAGCTCGCGCATTCGCGCGGCGACGGCCACCTGACCCGGGTGCGGGCGGGCCACATGGACGCGCGGGTCCAGCACGACCGGGTCGGCCTCGGCCGCCATGAACGAGAGTGCCGCCACGGTCAGGGATGCGTCGAGCAGCCGGTTCGCGTCCACCGCCACCAGTGCGCCGCGTCCGATCGTGGCTGCGCTGCTGCTCATGAACGCGAGCCCGTCCCGCGGTCCCAGCGGCGGCGGCGCCAGGCCCGCCTCGGCCAGCGCGCCATCCGCCGCCACGGGACGTCCATCCCGCCACGACCGCCCTTCGCCGAGCAGCCCCAGGGCGATGTCGGCCAGAACGCTGAGATCGCCGGTGCCAAGCGAGTCCGAGCTCGCGTGAGAAGGGGACAAAGCCGGCGTTCAGGGCTGCCACCAGCGCCGCGAGCAGGTCGTCCGATACCCCGGCGCCCCCGGCACCGATCTGGTTGGCGCGCACGACCATCGCGGCGCGCACGAGCTGAGGCGAGAGCGGGCGCCCGGCGCCGCAGGCGTGGCTGCGCAGCAGGCGCAGCTGCTGCCCCTCGCGCTCGCCGGGGTCGAGCTCGCGCGAGCGAAGCGCGCCGACTCCGGTGGTCGCCCCGTACACGGGCGTGCCGCTCTCCAGCAGCGAGGCGAGCGCCTCGGCAGCGGCGGCGTTGCGAGCCCGCGCTCCCTCGTCGAGCTCCACCGCCGGCTGTTCTCGCGCAACCGCGGCCACCTGCTCGGGCGTGAGCGTGCGCCCGTCGATGATCACGCTGCGCCGTGCCATTGGGCCGACATTAGTTGGCTTGTCCGGCTTGTCGCGGCTGCCCAGCCGGCCTACCCCCACAGCACCCGCAGCGTGGGCGGCTTGCGAAACACCAGGCCGCGCGGCGCGGTGGGGCGGGCGGGATCGAGGCGCAGGCCGGGGAGGCGGTCGAGCAGCCGCCCGACCGCGGTGTGCGCCTCCAGGCGCGCGAGGTGCATCCCGATGCACACGTGCGGCCCGTGCGCGAAGGCGATCTGCAGGCGCGCGTTGTCGCGCGTCACGTCAAAGCGGTCGGGCTGGGGGAAGACGCTGGGGTCGCGGTTCGCGGCGGCGATCGAGAGCGTCACGAGCTCGCCGCGGCCGATAGACGCGCCGCCCAGGCGAACGTCGCGCGTGGCGTAGCGGTCGATCACCGCGGCCGCCGGTTCCAGGCGCAGCGACTCCTCCACCGCGTTGGGCAGCAGGCCGCGATCGGCATCGACGAGCGCGCGCTGCTCCGGGTGCGAGAGAAGATGGAGGACGGCGTTGGCGATCATGCCCTCGGTCGTCTCGATGCCGCCGAACATGAGCACCGCGAGGTTCGACACCACCTCCTCGGGGGCCAGCTCGCCGGTGTCCGTTGGGCGCACGCTCGCGGCGAGCTCCGCAAAGGCGTCGCGCCCGGCGGTGGTCAATGGTGCGCCGGCGGTGACCCCGGTCACCGAGGCCACGATCGCCTCGTACCAGCGGAGAACCTCATCGCTGTCGGTGTTCTCGAGCTCGAGCGCCTGCACCACCACGCTCGCCGCCAGCGGCCCGGCCACGCTGCGCCGCAGCTCCGCCCGCCCGTCGGGCTCGATCGCGTCGATCAAACGGTTGGTCTCCGTTTCCACGAGCGCGGTGAAGCGCGCTCGCACGGCGTCGAGGCGAAAGCCGCGTGCGAACGGATCGCGGTGGCGGGCGTGCTCGGCCCCGTCGCGGCTGAGCATGCTCGGGCCCACCACCTGGGCGGTGGAGAAGCGGGGGTCGTCGACGGTGAACGTCTCGGCGTCGCGCATCGCCGCCAGCGCGAGGTCGCGACGGGTGACGAGCCACGCGTCGAGGGCAGGTAGCCACGAGACGGGCTCACGCTGGCGCAAGAGCGCCAGCACCGGATGCGGCTCGAGGTCGAGCTGCTCGAGGCCGACGGCGGCGCCGAGCGGGAAGGATGCTTCCCGCCGGCGCCGCTCGCCCGCGTCCATGCTGCTAGAGCAGGTTGTTGGCCTCGAGGAAGCTGCGCGCCACCTCGGCCTCGTCCTGCTTGTCGATGGCAACCGCCTTGTTCATCGAGATCATCGCCTCGTTGGTGAGCAGCGCGCTCACCTCGTTGATCACGTCGAAGAAGGCCTGGCCGCCGAGCTCTTCGTACTTGTCCTTGTTCATGACCATGGCCACGTGCTGGTAGCCGAAGATCCCCTTCGGGTCCTCGAGCACCGTGTACTTGCCGCTGGCCAGCTGGGCGTCGGTGGAGAACACGTTGGCGCTGTCCACGTCGCCGTTGTCGAGCGCCTGGTACTGAATTCCCAGCGCGAGCTGCTTGAACTGCGCGTTGGTCAGCCCGTACTCGCTGCGCATCCCCTTCAGCCCCTGGAAGCGATTCCGGAACTCGGGCCGCGCGCCTACCGTGAAGCTGTCGAGCTTCTTGAGGTCGGCCACGGTCTTGAGCCCGTTCTCGTCGGCGAACTTCTTCGTGGTTGCGATCGCGTCGACGTCGAAGAACGGCGTCTGCTCGCTGATCACCTGGCCACGTCCCTCGTAGAACTCCTTGGCCAGATCGTAGGTCTCCTGATCGCTCTTCGGCACGATGTCCTTGCGGGCCACCACCGCGACCGACACACCGAGGTACTCCGGATAGCCATCGATCTCACCGCCGGTCATCGCCTTGTCGATGATCTCGGTGGCGCCGATGTTCTTCTTGAGGTTGACGGTGTAGCCCTTGGCCTCCAAGGCCTGCTTGTAGAGCTCGCCCAGCACGAACTCCTCGGTGAAGTCCTTGGTGCCCAGGGTCACCGGGGGCTTGCCCTTTCCGGGCTGGTCGGCGGACTGGCTCTCCTCGGAGCCGCCTCCGCCTCCGCCGCCCGTGTCCTCGTCGTCATCACCACACGCCGCGAGCGCGAGGCTCGCGAGCAGCGCCAGCATGAGTAGCAGGCGGAACGTGGCTGATCTCATTGGATCCTCCTATTGGTTGGTTGCGGGGGTGAGCGCGGGCTCCAGCAGGACGCCTTCGGAGCGCCTGCGCAGCCCGCGGGGTGTAACCAGGTACTGCGTGAGTGCGAACACGCCCTCCGTGGCGAACGCGAGGACGGCTATTGCGATAGAGCCCGCCACGACGCCCGCTGGGCCATAGGTCGCCTGGTTGACGATGATGTCCCCGAGCCCTCCGCCGCCGGCCAGGGCGGCGAGCGTCGCCGTTGCGACGACGTAGACGGCCGCGGTGCGAATGCCCGCGAAGGTCAGCGGCAGCGCCATCGGGATCTCGACCTGCAGCAGCACCTGGCGCGGCCGCATGCCCATCGCCTGGGCAGCCTGCACGGCGTCCCTGTCGACCTGGTTCACGGCGACGTAGGCGTTGGTGAGCATCACCGGCGCGGCCAGGATCACCAGTGCCACGAGCACGTTGAGAAAGCCGACCCCGAGAAAGGCGAGCCCGATCGAGATCACCGCGAGGCTCGGCAGCGCGCGGCCGACGTTGGACACGTTGATGGCCAGGAACGAGCCGCGATGCAGGTGGCCCAGCCACACGCCGAGCGGGATTGCCAGCACCATCGCCACGCCAATCGCTGCGCCGGAGAGCACCAGGTGCTCGACGGTCTTGTCCCAGATGAGCCCGGTGTTGTCGCGTAGGAACTGGATCGCGTCGACGAAGGTGTCCACTCAGGCCCTCCTCGCCCTCATCCAGGGCGCCAATCCCCGTTGGAGGAGCACGAGCAGGCCGTCCACCACCAGCGCGAGCAGCACGGCAAGGATCCCGGCGGCCACGAACTGGGTCTTGAATCCACTCTGGATGGCGTTGAAGATGGGCTGGCCGAGCCCCCCCACGCCGATGTACGCCGCGACGGTGGCCAGGCTGATGATCGTGACCGCGGCGATCCTGATGCCGGCGATGATCGCCGGCAGCGCCAGCGGAAGGTCGACGCGCCACAGGATCTGCCGCGACGTCAAGCCCATGGCGCGCGCCGCCTCGCGCGCGTCCGCCGGCACCTCCCGGAGCCCGGTGATGATGTTGCGAAACAGGATCAGCAGCGTGTAGGAAACGAGAGCGATCTCGGCGCTCAACACGGTCAAACCGGTGATGGGAACCAGCAGCTGGAACGCCGCGAGGCTCGGGATCGTGTAGAGGATCGCCGCGAAGATCGCGAACGGCGTCTCGAACCACCCGAAGGTGTACGCGGTCAGCGCCGCCGCGAACGCGATGGCAAAGCCCACGCCGACGGCGATCGCCGTGAGCTCGATGTGCTCGACCAGCCGCGGGGCAAAGACTCGGTCGAAGTTGTCGATGAACCACTCGGTGCAGAACTGGCCGTTCTCGCGCACGCAGTCGCTGCCGCGCTCGAACTCCGGGATCACCGGGCCCTGCTGGGCGAGAAGCGTGATCACGCTCGCACGGCGGGCTCATCGGGGCCGATGAGGCGGGTGATCGTGGAGAGAGCGATCGCGCCCTTGGCGTGCCCGTCGCCGTCCACCACGGCCAGGCGCTCGACCCCCTCGGTCAGCATCAGCGAGAGCGCGTCACGCAGCGACATGTCCTCGCGCGCGGAGGGCGCCGTCTCCCCCTCCGGCGCCTCTGAGTCGAGCGGGACGTCGCGAAGCCGCCAGACCACGAGGCGCTTGAGGCCCCGGTCGGCTCCCACGAAATCGGCCACGAAGTCATTCGCCGGAGCGGCCAGGATGCGATCGGGGGTGTCGTACTGAACCAGCTCGCCGTCGCGCAGTATCGCGATCCTGTGGCCCATCTTGATCGCCTCGTCGATGTCGTGAGTCACGAACACGACGGTCTTGGGCACCTCGGCGTGCAGCCGTAGGAAATCGTCCTGCAGGCGGTCGCGCGTGATCGGGTCGAGCGCCCCGAACGGCTCGTCCATGAGCATCAGCGGCTGATCCGCGGCCATTGCGCGCGCCACCCCGATCCGCTGCTGCTGACCACCCGAGAACTCACCGGGGTAGCGGCCCATGTCCTCGTCGGGATCGAGGCCCACGAGCTCGAGCAGCTCCCGGGCGCGATCGCGGATGCGCTCCTTGGACCAGCCGGCCAGCCGCGGCACGGTGCCGACGTTTCCCTCCACGGTCATGTGCGGAAACAGCCCTATCTGCTGAAAGACGTAGCCGATGCCGCGGCGCAGCTCGGTCTCGTCCAGGTCGAGGATGCTGCGGCCGTCGATCGTCACATCGCCCGAGCTGATCGGGATCAGGCGGTTGACCACCTTCATCGCTGTGGTCTTGCCGCTGCCCGACGGACCGATGAGCACGCAGATCTCCCCGGCGGAGATCTCGAGCGTCAGGTCGGAGACCGCGGGCGTTCGGCGACCGGGATAAATCTTGGTGACCTCGACGAAGGCGAGCGTGGCGGCGCCGTCGCCCAGGGACTGCCCTGTCTCATCGTTCAAGGGCGCGATGATATATCAGCGCCTCGCCCGGTCGGGCGAGGGTAATCAGGAGTTAATGAGTACCGTCTGGAGCTCGGTGAGCGTGTCCATCGGATAGCGCCCGCCCACGCGGCCGATGCCGCTCTGCGAACGCGCGCTGCCGCCCCAAGGCAGGTGGGGCTCCCAGTAGTTGGTGGTCTCGTTGATGTTCACGAGACCCATGTGCACCGAGTCGGCAAAGCGCATCGCGCCCGCGAGATCGGCGGTGAAGATGGCGCTCATCAGCCCGAAGGTCTGCGCGTTCGTCTGCTCGATGGCCTCCTCGAGTGAGCTGATGGCGACGACCGGGGCGATCGGCCCGAAGGTCTCGTCGGTCACGGCGATCGACTCGGCGGGCACGCGGTCGAGCACGGTGGGCTGCCAGTAGAGGGCGGTGGGAAACCCGCCCGCCCGGCTTCCGCCCGTGACCACGGTGGCGCCGCGCTCAACGGCGTCGGCCACGTGCTCGTCCATCTTGAGCGCGCCGGGCTCGTTGTTCACCGGACCCATGGTGGTGGCCGGGTCGAGCGGGTCGCCGAGGCGCACCTCGCGCTCGACCTCGCCCGCGAGCAGCTCCACGAACTCCTCGCGTACCGCCTCGTGCACCAGCAGCCGCTCCGCCGCCGAGCAGCTCTGGCCCGCACCGAGGAACGCGCCTTCGCGCGCCGCGATCGCCGCCGCGGCCAGATCGGCGTCCTCCATCACCACGAAGGGGCCGTTGCCGCCCATCTCGAGCAGCTGGGCCTTGCCCGCCGCCTGGCGGGCGACGATCAGCCCGGTTTGCGTGGAGCCCGTGAACGCCACCGCGTGCGTGCCCGAGCTCACGGCCAGCTCGTCACCCACCTCGGGTCCCGGGCCGAGCACGAAGTTGAACACGCCCGGAGGCAGGTCGGCCGCGGCCACGCACTCGGCGAGCAGTCCCGAGCAGACCGCGGTCGAGGGGGCCGGGGTCCAGACCACGCAGTTGCCACACGCCAGCGCGGGCGCGAGCACCTCGGCGGGCATCGTGTAGGGCCAGTTCCAGGGGGTGATCAGGCCCAGCACGCCGAGCGGGCGGCGCAGCAGCAGAACGCGCCGGCCGGGCGCGGCGCTCTGGGGGACGATGCCCTCCACGCGCTTGCCGTCCTCCGCGGCCATGTGAAAGAACTCGATCAGCTCGCCGACCTCGACCTCGGCCTCGGCCTTCAGCGGCTTGCCCTGGTCGAGCGTGAGCACGTGCGCCAGCTCGGCGGCCCGGCGCTCGCACTCGTCGGCCACCCGGTGCAGCAGCTCGGCGCGCTCGTAGCCGGTGCGGGCACTCCATGCCCCGAAGGCGGCGTTGGCCGCCGCTATTGCGCGCCGCGCGTCCTCACGGTCACCCTCGGCCACCGGCCCCAGCCCTTCGCCGGTGGCCGGGCTCGTGGCCTCGACGGTGGCGCCACTCGCGGCGTCGCACCACTCGCCGTCGACGAACATCCGCGTGTTCACGTGGCGGCCTCGGGCTCGGTGTCGGGTACCGCGGGCGAGGACGACTGGAACGCGTGCGAGGCCAGTACGCCGGTCTTGTGGCGCTGCACCAAGCGGTAGTAGGCGAGGCCGCCGAAGAAGACCACGCCGATGAACAGGAGGGCGCCGTACTGGAGGTACCAGTGGAAGGGTTCGACCGCGTTGTAGACGTCCTTGCGCGGCCAGATCAGGTTCACGGCCATGAACACGCCCCATGCCACCGCGAGGATGTTGATCGGCAGTCCGAACTTGCCCAGCGTGAAGTAGCCCTTCTGTCTGGCGTCCTTAGGAGGCCACTCCCCCTTGAGGCGCTTGACCAGCATCGGCCCCGTCACCAGCAGGTAGGCGATGTAGATCATGATGATCCCGATCGAGGTGATCACGGTGAAGATCTGCGGCTGGCGGATGTTCACCACGAGGATGAGAATCGCGAGCACACCGGTGATGACCGCGGGGACGATCGGCGTCTTGGTCTTGGGATTGATCGTCGCGATTCGCTCGCCGCCGGGCAGGTTGTTGTCGCGCGCCATCGCGAAGGCCATGCGGATCGTGGCGGTGTGCACCGCCAGGCAGCAGACCGTGACCGCGATCACCACGCAGATCAGGAAGATCTTGCCGATCGTGTTGCCCAGCACGTCGAGGATGATGTACTGCAGGCCGCCGAACTCCGCGATCTCCGGAGCGTTGATGTTGTTGACCGACATGATCGCGAACAGCAGAATCAGGCCGCCGAGGATGAACGAGGCGTTGACCGCGCGCAGGATGGCGAACGGGGCGGTCCGGCGCGGGTCCTTGGTCTCCTCGCCCAGCGAGGAAGCCGTGTCGAAGCCGTACATCACGTAGGCCGAGGCCAGCGAGGCGGCCAGGAAGGCGCCGAAGTAGCCCCAGTCGTGGCCCTCACCCGTGCCGTTGGTCTCGAACAGCACGTCGGGCCCGCGCGTGATGTTGGCGGCGAGCAGGATGATCAGCAACACCGCGGCGATCAGCTCGATGAACACGCCCGTGCTGTTGATGCGAGACATCAGCTTCACGCCCAGCGCGTTGATCACCGTGGTGAAGATGATCAAAACGGTGCCCAGGATCACCGCGTTGGCCGCGAAGTCGTACTCGCCGTTGCCGTCGCCGTAGAACTGGAAGCCGCTCCAGATCTCCGGCAGCGTGATCTGGTAGGCGAGCGCGACGGCCGAGATCGTCACGATCGAGGCGGTGAGCATCATCCAGCCGCCCAGCCACGCCACGGTGGCGCTGCCCATCCGCTTGCCCCAGTTGTAGATCGAGCCCGCCACGGGGAAGTTCGCGGCGAGCTCGGCGAAGGACAGCGCGACCATCAGCTGACCGACGAACACCATCGGCCAGGTCCACCAGTATGCGGGCCCGCCGAAGGCAAAGCCAAAGTAGAAGAGCTGGAAGACGCCGGTGAGGATCGAGATGTAGCTGACCCCGGCGGCGAAGCTCGCGAACTTGCCGATACTGCGGTCGAGCTCCTGCTTGTAGCCGAACTCGGCGAGATCGTCAGAGCTGTCGTCCACCGTGTTGGTGGCCATGCGCATCCTCTCCTCGGTGAGCGTTGACGGCGAGGGTGATATATCAGCTTTGAGCGATGCATGACATAGCCGACTTCCTGCGCCGCCACCCGCCGTTCGACAGCCTCGAGCCCGGCGAGCTCGAGCGCGTGAGCGCCGGGGCGGATATCGAGTTCCACGCCGCCCATTCGTTGATCCTCGATCGCGCCGCCGCGCAGTCCGAGTTCGCCTACGTCGTGCGCCGCGGATCGGTCGAGTTGCTGATCGACGACCGGCTGCTCGATCTGCTCCACGAGGGGGAGATGTTCGGCTTCGCGTCCCTGCTGGACGAGGGCCCGCTCGGCTTCGTGGCGCGGGCGGCCGAGGACACGCTCATCTACCGCTTCTCCGCCGAGACGATCCGGCCGGTGCTGGAGCGCCCGGCTGCCGTGCGCTTCGTGGCCCACTCGATGAACAAGGGCGTGCGCCTGCTCGCCGGGCAGAGCCCGGAGCCACTGGAGTCGCCGAGCGCGCGCCGGGCGGGGGAGCTGACTCGCGCCACTCCGCTGCTCTGCCCGCCGGACACGAGCGTGCGCAGCGCCGCCGAGCAGATGGCCGAGGCCGGGGTCACCTGCGTGGTGGTGGATCTCGGCGATGAGCTCGGCATCGTGACCGACCGCGACCTGAGGACGCGCGTGGTGGCCGCGGGGGCGGGGCCGGACACGCCGATCTCCGAGGTGATGACCCGGCCCGCCTGGACGATCGCGGCCGATCGCACCGGCACCGAGGCGCTGCTGCTGATGCTCGAGCACGGCGTGCGTCACCTCCCCGTTGTCGACGCCCGGCGACGGCTCCTCGGCGTGCTGGACGACGTCGATCTCATGGCCAGCGAGCGGCGGGCCCCGTTCCGCCTACGAGCCGAGATCGCTCAGGCCTCGGACGTCGAGGGCGTGGCCCGCGTCGCCCGGGAGCTGCCCGACACCGTGATCGCCCTTCACGACGGCGGGCTGCAGACCGCGGCCATCAGCCGCGCGATCGCCAGCGTGCACGACACCGTCACGCGCCGCCTGATCGAGCTCGTCCATGAGGAGCTCGGCCCGCCGCCCCGTCCCTACACCTGGTTGGCGATGGGCAGCTTCGGGCGGCGTGAGCCCTGTCCGGGGTCCGACGTCGACTGCGCGCTCGCCTGGGAGGGGGCCGACGAGGATCCCGAGCTGATCGGGACGATGACCGCGCTGGCCCAACGGGTTCTCGAGGGCCTGGCCGTGGCCGGACTGCCTCCGGACAGCAACGGCGCCGTGGCGTCCAGCCTCCTGTTCGCCCGATCCATGGCCGGCTGGGAGGACGCCGCGCGCTCGTGGGTGCAGGACCCAGACCGCGACCGCGGTCTCATGCTCTGCTCGGTGGCCGTCGAGAGCCAGGCCGTCTGGGGCGTGGCGGGCGCCGCCGACCGCCTGGCGCTCGCGTTCGCCCGCGCGCCCGACCGCGACCTGCTCCTGCGCCGGCTCGCCGCCGCCGCCCTCCACGAGCGCCCGCCCACCGGCTTCCTGCGGGATTTCGTCCTGCACTCGAGCGGCGACCGCAAGGGCGTGCTCGACATCAAGCACGGCGGGCTTCTTCCCATCGAGTCGCTGGCCCGGTGGAGCGCCATGACCGCGGGCGTGGGCGCCGCTTCGACTCCGGCGCGCCTGCGCGCGTCGGAGGCGGCGGGAACGCTTGGGGCCGAGGACGTGGCGATTCTGCGCGACGCCTTCACGCTCATGAGCGAGCTGCGGATGGAGCACCAGGTCGAGCAGCTGCGTGCCGGCCGGCCTCCCGACAACCTGATCGATCCGCGGGATCTCCCGCCGCTCACGCGGACGGCGCTCAAGGAGGCCTTTCGGGCGGTGGCCCGGGTGCAGCGCGGCGTGGCGCTGCAACTCGGGTTCGCCCCGCGCTGACCGTGGCGTGGCGAGGCTCATGGCGGGCGGCGCGGTTCCTCGCCGTCGACATCGAGACCACCGGCCTCGACGCGGGCAGCCGACGAGATCATCTCCTTCGCCGCCGTGCCCGTCGAGCAGGGGCGGGTGGTGTCGGGCGGAGCGATCAGCGGCCTGGTTCGCCCGCGGGTGGCCCCGCACCGGCCGAGTCGATCGAGATCCACGGGCTGCGCGCCGCCGACCTGGAGAACGCTCCGCAGCCGCCCGGGGCTCTGGCTCCGCTCGCCGCCGAACTGCGCGGGCGGATCCCGATTGCGCATGCGGCCTGGGTCGAGCGGGCCTTCCTCCAACGGCCGCTCGAAGCCGTGGGCGGCGCGTTCCCGCGAAGATGCGTCGACACCGCGGCGCTGTGGCGGCTGCTGTGCCTCGACCGCGGGGAGGAAGATCCGGGCTGGTGCAACCTGGGCGCGGTGGCCGGCGCGCTGGGGCTGCCCTCTCACCGTCCGCACGAGGCGGAGGGCGACGCCCTCACCACCGCTCAGGTGTTCCTGGGGCTGGCCACCCACCTCGAGGGCTACGGGCGCTGCGACCCCCGCCGCGCTCACCGCCGCGCAGCGCCGTCTCAGGGGCTCGGAGCTGTGGCGTCCTCCTGGCTGAAGGCGGCGAGCACTTCGCTCTGGAAGGCCAGGACGTGCTCGCGCATGGTCGTGCGCGCGGACTGCGCATCGCCGTCGAGCAGTGCCTGCACCAGCTGCGTCTGGTCGTGGACGGCATGGCCCAGCCCGGGCACCCGGTCGAGCACCAGGTACCAGATGCGCAGCGAGTGCGTCCAGTAGCGCTCGAGCGTTCCTACCAGGTACGGGTTGCCGGAGAGCTCCCAGGTGAAGTGGTGAATCCGCTCGTCGAAGCGCATGAGCCAGTCCTGGTCTTCGGGGCGGCTCAGGTGCTCCACCTCGTGGAGGAGCGCCTCGGCCGCCACGCGCGACGGCGGGTCCATGCGCTCGGCCGCGAGGCCGGCGGCGTAGCTCTCGAGCTGGGCGCGGACCTCGGTGATGTTGACGATGTCGGCCGCCTCGACCGCGGTGACGAAGGTGCCGCGCCGGGGCTGAACCGCCACGAGGTTCTCGTGCGCCAGGCGCTTGACCGCTTCGCGCAGGGGTGTGCGCCCGATGGCCAGTTCGCGCATGAGCTCGTCCTCGCGCAGAGCCGTGCCCGGCGCCAGGCGAAGGGTGACGATCCGGTTGCGCAGCTCGAGGTAGGCCCGTTCGGCCACCAGAGCCGGAGAAGGGCTCTCGGGCCCGGGTATGCTCGAAATCTCGGTGGCCATCCCCGAGTCAGATATATCAGTTCGCCGAGACCAAGTCGCAGAGCTCCTGCGCCGCTCGCGCTTCGAGATCCTGCCCCTCGAAGGCATCGAGCGCGAGGTACGCGACCACCTCGGCCGGGACGTGAAGCTGACCGTGACAGCGTCGCCCAGCCAAGGGGCTCGAGGCCACGGTCGATCTCAGCGAGCGCCTCGTGGGCGCGGGCTACGGGGTGGTTCCGCACCTCTCCGCGCGGCTCGTTCGCGACCAGGCTCACCTCGACGAGCTGCTGGACCGCCTTCTCGCGGCCGGAATCCGTGAGCTGTTCGTGCCCGCCGGCGACGCCGAGCATCCGGCCGGCGAGTTCGAGAGCGCAATCGATCTGCTGAAGGCGATCGGCCCGCGCCGCGCGGAGTTCACCGAGATCGACATCACCGGCTACCCCGAGAGCCATCACCTGATCTCCGACGAGGAGACCATCCAGGCCATGTTCGCCAAGGCGCCCATGGCCACCCACATCATCAGCCAGATCTGCTTCGACGCCCCGACCATCCTCGACTGGATCGCCAAAGTGCGCGCCCGTGGCACCCACCTGCCGATCTGGATCGGCATGCCGGGTACCGTCGACCGCGCGAAGCTGATGCGGATCTCGATGAAGATCGGGCTGGGCGAGTCCACCCGCTTCCTGCGCCACCACGGCAACTGGATCTCCCGCCTGCTCGTTCGGCAGTTCAAGCCCGACGCGCTCTTGCGCGATCTGACCCCGGCCGTCGCCGATCCGGCGCTGGGCGTGGCCGGCTTTCACCTCTACACGTTCAACGAGGTGGCGAAGACGGAGCGCTGGCGCCGGGAGGCGATCAAGCGCCTCGCAGCAGTCCCCGAGAGATGATCAGGCGTTGGATGTCGGAGGTTCCCTCCTCGATCTCCTCGAGCTTCGCGTCGCGCATCCACTTCTCGACCGGGTGCTCGCGGGAGTAGCCCCAGCCGCCCAGCGTCTGCACGGCCGCCCAGGTGCACCACATCGCCGTCTCGGAGGCGTGGAGCTTCGCCATGGCCGCCTCGACGGTGGCGCTCTCGCCGGCATCGAGGAGTCGCGCGGCGCGCCAGACCAGCAGCCGCGACGCGTCCACCCGCAGCGCCATGTCGGCCAGCCGGAACGCCACCGCCTGGTGCTCGGCGATCGGCCTGCCGAACTGCACGCGCTCGCGCGCGTAGGCGGTCGCGTACTCGAGGGCGGCCCGCGCAAGGCCGGTGGCCGAGGCGCCGAGCGTGACCCGGGAGCGGTCGAAGGTGCGCATGAGGCCGCGGAAGCCCTCGCCCTCGGCGCCGAGGCGGCGGTCATCCGGCAGACGACACGTCGTTGAGGAACAGCTCGCAGTTGACGATCGCCCGCTGGCCCATCTTGCGCATCGGCCGGCCGAACGACAGGCCCTCGTCGTCCTTCTCGACCAGAAACGCGGTGATCCCGCGGTGGCCGGCCCCCGGCGTGACCGTGGCGAACACCACGTAGTAGTCGGCCAGGCCGCCGTTGGAGATCCAGCTCTTCTGGCCGTTGAGCACGTAGCCCTCGCCGTCGCGCCTGGCCGCGGTCCTGATCGCCGCGGCGTCAGAGCCTGATTCGGGTTCGGTGGTGGCCAGGGCGGTGAGCGGCGGTCGCTCGCCGGCGAGCGGCGCCAGCCAGCGGCGCTGCTGGCCGGGATCGCCGAGCGCGAGCACCGCCTCGGCGAAGAAGCCGTTCGAGGTGATCAGGTTGCCGATTCCCGCGCAGCCGTGCGAGAGCTCCTCCTGAACGAGGCAGCCGGTGAGGCAGTCGGTCAGGCCTCCACCACCGACCTCCTCGGGCAGCATGAAGGAGGTCAGCCCGATCCCCGCCGCCTTGTGCCAGACCTCCCACGGCGTCTCCACGTCCGCCTCGTCGACGGCCAGGGAGACGGGGCGGATCTCCCGCGCCGCGAAGTCGCGGCACACGCGCTGGATTTCGCGCTGCTCCGGGGTCAGCTCGAGCACGGGACGGGCTTCAGTCGCTTGGCGGCGGCGGGGTGGGCGGCAGGCTCTCGGCCAGCAGCGTCGACACGTCGGCCACGCGCAGGTCGTCGCCGCGCTGGCGAACTCCGTCGTCGAGCATGACCGTGCAGAAGGGGCAGGCCACGGCCAGCGTGTCGGCTCCGGTCTCGGCGGCCTCGCGGGCGCGCTCCTCGTTTATCTTGCCGCCGCGCTCCTCCATCCACATGTGCGCGCCGCCCGCCCCGCAGCAGAACGTGCGCTTGCCGCTGCGCTTCATCTCGATCGGCTCGCCCACCGCCTCGACCAGCTCGCGCGGGTCGGCCACGACGTCGTTGTGGCGAGCCAGGTAGCAGGAGTCGTGGTAGGTGATCGTGCCCCCGTTCTTGTCGGGCTGGAGCCGCCCGTCGCGGACCAGATCGGCCAGCAGCTCGGAGTGATGCATCACCTCGTAGTCGCCGCCGAAGTCGCCGTACTCGTTGCCCAGGGTGTTGAAGCAGTGCGGGCAGCTGGCCACGATCTTGGTCACGCCGGCGTCGTTGAGCGTGCCCACGTTCTGCTCGGCGTGGGCCTGGAAGAGGTACTCGTTGCCCATGCGCCGGGCCGGGTCGCCCGTGCATGACTCGCGCGGGCCGAGGATCGCGAAGTCCACGCCGGCGGCCTGCAGCAGCCTCGCCGTCGACTGCGCAGAGGCGCGGGCGCGCTCGTCGAAGGAGGCGGCGCAGCCCACCCAGTAGAGGACCTCAGGCGCGGGGTCGCCCGGCTCCAGCACGCGGACACCGAGCTCCTCGGCCCAGTCGGCGCGCTCCGATTGGGCCTTGCCCCACGGATTCGAGGCGCGCTCGACGTCGCGCAGCATCGGCTCGGCCTCGCCGGGAAAGCGGGAGTCCATCATCACCAGGTGGCGGCGCAGATCGATGATGTGGTCCACGTGCTCGATCGACACCGGGCACTCGCGCACGCACGCTCCGCAGGTCACGCAGTCCCAGACCACGTTGTCGCTCACCGCGCCCGGCACGAGTGGCGCGGCCTCGAAGCCGTCGGCCCCGCGCACGAGCGGCGGGCCATCCTCGAAGACCTGGTCGCGGAGGGCCATGATGAGCAGCTTGGGCGAGAGCTCCTTGCCCGTGGTCCAGGCCGGGCAGACGTCCTGGCAGCGCCCGCACTCGGTGCAGGAGAAGGTGTCGAGCGTCTGCTTCCAGGTGAGGTCGGCGACCGTGCCCGCTCCGAAGCGCATCTCCTCCTCCGGGCCGTCGAAGCGCAGCGGCTCGAGCCGGCCGGGCGCGCCCGTGCGCCCGAAGAAGACGTTGACCGCCGCAGTGGCGATATGCAGGTGCTTGGAGTGGGGGAGGTAGGCGAGGAAGCTGAGGATGATCAGCACGTGGGCCCAGACGAAGACGCGCTCGAGCACCTCCGTCACATTCCCGTCCCCGAAGAGGTTCGACAGCGCGTCGGACACCGGCGACCAGCCGGCCGGCCACTCGTTCAGGCCGAGCGCGATGCGCGACGCGTGCCAGAGCAGCAGCGTGGTCACGATGCCGGCGATCATCGCCAGGATCAGGTCGGCCTCGCCCAGGTGGCTGCCCTGGAAGCGCGCCGGGCGCACGACCTTGCGGATGTAGGCCGCCCCGATCACGCCGGCCAGCACGAGCACGGCGAAAGCGTCGACCATCAGCGCGAACCAGCCCTGCTCGCCCAGCCACGGCAGCGTGGCCTCGCGGTCCACGGCGCCGATCATCGCGATCACGATGGTGGGGAAGAGGACGAGGAAGCCCCAGAAGATGGCGGCGTGGATCAGGCCCGGCACGAGGCGCTGCAGCAGCTTGCGCTGGCCCAGCACGATCTCGGCCTCGTTGCGCACGCGCTGCGGCATGTGGCCCGAGCGGTCGCTGGGCTTGCCCATCTGCACGAGGTCCACCAGCAGCTTCGCCCGGCGCGCGAAGAGGAAGCCGCTGATCGCGAGGACCGCGGCCAGCGCCAGCGCTCCGGCGAGTACCTCTACGCCCGGCCCTTTCGCAGCTCGGCGGTGATCGCGGGCACGATCTCGGTCAGGTCGCCGATCACGGCGTAGTCCGCGCTGGCCAGGATCGGCGCCTCGGCGTCGGAGTTGATGGCCAGGATCTTCTTCGCTCCCTTGCAGCCGGCGATGTGCTGCGTCGCGCCGCTGATTCCGCAGGCGATGTAGAGGTCGGGCGAGACCTTTGTGCCGGTCTGGCCCACCTGGTCGGTGTGCGGGCGCCAGCCCGCGCTGGTGACCACGCGCGAGCAGCCGACCGCGGCGTGCAGCTGCTCGGCCAGCTCCTCGAGGATTCCGAAGCCGTCGGCCGAGCCCACGCCGCGCCCGCCGCTCACCACGACCTTGGCCTCGGCCAATGAGATCCCGGCGGTGGTGGCGTCGACGTGCTCGCTCACGCGAACCAGCAGGTCGGCTTCGTCGAGGGCGGGTTCGAATTCCTCCACCGCGGGGGCGTCCGCTCCATTCACTGTGGCGGCGGCCACGGTGTGGGGCGCCACCGACAGCAACGCGGGCGATCCGTGCAGGCGAGCCTCCTCGAGGAGGCTGCCGCCCCACCTGCATCCGCGTCAGCTCCAGTGGCTCGCGTTCGTTCACCCGCGTGCAGTTCGCCGCAAAGGGCTGGTCCAGCCGGGCGGCCACGTGGCTCAGCACCTCGTTGCCGCGCGTGGTCCCCGCGGCCACCACGGCGCCCGCGCCGCTGCGCTCGAGCGCGTCGGTCACGCTGCGCGCCCAGGCCCCGGGGGCGTAGGCGCCGAGGCGCTCTTCCTCGGCCACCAGCGCCTGCGCCACGCCGTGCGAGCCCAGCTGCCCCGCGGCCTCACGGCCACCCTCGCCCACCAGCAGCGCGGTCAGCGGGTCGTCGCCCGCGAGCTCGCGCGCCAGCGAGAGCGCCTGCAGCGACAGCTCGTCGACCTGGCCGCCCTCGTGCTCGACCAGCGCAAGAACGCTCACGGCGCCACTCCCAGGTCGCGCATCACGCCGACCACGGCCGGCGCCGCATCCGGGCCCTCACCCAGGATCTCCGCCTGCTTGCCCGGGCCGCCCGGCACCACCAGCCGCAGCTTCTCGAGGCGCGAATCGGCTCGCTCGGGCGAGCTGCGCTCGATCGGCTTCTGGCGCGCGCGCAGCTTGGCCGGCACCGACGGGTAGCGCGGCAGGTTGATGCCCTCGAGCACGGTGACCACGGCGGGCAGCGGCACGTCGTAGACGTCGCGCCCCCCGGCCACCTCCTGCTCGCAGCGCGCCCGGCCATCCTCGACCGTCAGCCCCTTGAGCCCGGTCACCACCGGGCGCCCCAGCGCGTGGGCCACGCGGATGCCCACCTGGAAGTTGCCCGAGTCGGCGGACTCGTTGCCGAACACGATCAGGTCGAAGGCGCCGCCCGACGCCTCCTCGGCCGAGATCGCGGCAAGGATCGCCGCGGCGGTGGCCTGGGGGTCCCACTCCTCGCCCTCGACCTCCAGCAGGACCCCGCGGTCGGCGCCGGTGGCCAGCGTCTCGCGGACCTGCTCCTCGGCCTCGGCCGGGCCGAGCGTGAGCACGACGGTCTCGCCGCCCTGGGCCTCGACGATCCGCACGGCCTCCTCCACGCCGCACTCCTCGTGGGGGCTGATGGTGAAGCCGAGGTGGCGCGTCTCGATGGCCTGTTCGTCGGAAGTGAGCACCATCCGGCCGCCGGTGAGCGGCACGCGCTTGACGCAGACCAGGATTCTCATGCCTTGACGCGCTCGTTGTCCGGATCGAACAGCGGCGTCGAGTCGTTGGTGGCCACGGTCACCGGATAGCGCTCGCCCATGTACTGCACGAGGAGGGTCTCGCCGACCACGGCCTGCTCGGGCGGTAGGTAGGACATCAGGATGTGCTTGCCCACCGACGGCCCCGCGCCTGCGCTGGTCACGAACGAGCGGCGCCCGTGGGCGTCGGTCAGAGGAGAGCCGTCGCGGCCGAGCACCGGCTCGCCGCCCAGCATGAAGCGCGGAGGGCCGCCGTTGACGCTGTGCTCGTCCACCGTCAGCGTGCAGAGAACGGCTGCGGGCTCGGTCTCGCGGTGGCCCACGTAGGGCTCCTTGCCCACGAAGTCCTGCTCCTTGACCTTGCCCCAGGCCATGCCGGCCTCCACCACGTTGTACTCGCCGTCGAGCTCGAACCCGAAGGCGCGGTAGCACTTCTCCAACCGCCCGGTCGTCCCGTACACGCCGATCCCGGCAGGCACCACGCCGTGCGGCCCGCCCGCCTCCCAGACGATGTCCCAGAGCTTCGCGCCCTGCTCGATCGGCACGTACAGCTCCCAGCCGAGGTCGCCCACGTAGGAGATGCGGGAGGCGTGCACGCGGAGCGATCCCATCTCGATCGTGGCGCAGGTGGCGAAGGGGAAGCCCTCATTGGACAGGTCGGCGCCGGTGGTGCTCGCCAAGATGTCGCGCGCCCGCGGGCCCCACAGCCCGAGCGTGCACCAGCTCGAGGTGAGGTCGAAGATCTGCGCGCTGCCGTCCACGGGCAGGTGGTCGGCGAACCACTTGAGGTCGGCCATGCCGTGGGCGCCGCCGGTGACCACGCGGAAGTGCTCGTCGCCGAGGCGCATGATCGTGAGGTCGGAGCGAAAGCCGCCGCGCGTGGTGAGCACCGGGGTGTAGACGACACGGCCCACCTTCACGTCCATCTGGCGCACCGCCACGCGCTGCACGCCTTCGAGCGCGCCGGGGCCCACGATGTCGAAGATGCAGAACGCCGTGAGATCGAACATCGCCGCGCGATCGCGCATGGCCAGGTGCTCGGCGTTGATGATCGGCGACCACCAGCGCGAGTCCCACTCCGCCTCGCGCCCGTTGACCGACGCGCCGTAGTCCTCCAAGAGGCCGCGGTTGGACTCGTACCAGTGGGGCCGTTCCCAGCCCGCCGCCTCGTAGAACACGGCCTCGAGCTGCTCCTCGCGGGCGTTGAAGGGCGAGAGCCGCACCTGGCGGTTCGATCCCCACTGCTCGCCCGGGTGCACGATGCCGTAGGTCTTGTTGAAGCCCTCCGCCGCGCGTGCCCTCACGTGCGCGGTGCTCTTCTGGTGCTCGTAGAAGCGGGCGATGTCCGACGCCTGCAGGTCGATCTCGGGCTCGCCCTCGACCATCCATTCGGCCACCGCGCGACCCACGCCGGGCCCTTCCTTGACCCACACCGCCGCCGCCGACCACAGGCCGCCGACCTCGGGCGTCTCGCCCAGGATCGGCTGTCCGTCCGGGGTGAGCGAGAGCAGCCCGTTGATGGCGTACTTGATGCCCACCGACTCGTCGCCCACGATCTCCGGCATCAGCTCGAGCGCGTGCTCCATCTGCACCACGAAGTCGTCCTCGGTGAAGGGCAGCTCGGTGGGCGAGAGCGCCGACTCCTCGATCGAGGGAATCTCGTCGGGGTCGTGCAGGATCGGCCGGTGGGCGTACGAGCCGACCTCGAGCCCGCTGCCGTCCTGGCGCTCGTACATGTTGGTGTCCATGTCGCGCACGATCGGGAAGTCGATCGCGCTCTTCGCATCGGCGAAATGGGGCACCGGGCCTATGTCGATCATCTGGTGGACCGCGGGGGTGAGCGGGATCGACGCGCCGGCCATGCGCGCCACGCGCGGGCTCCAGACACCGCAGCAGATGACGACGGTGTCGGTCTCGAAGTCGCCGCGGTCGGTGCGCACGCGCCTCACCCGGCCGCCCTCCACGTCGATGCCGAGCACCTCGGTGTTGGCCGACACCGTGAGCGCTCCCGCCTCCTGCGCGCGCTCGCGCATGAGCGTGCCGGCGCGCAGCGAGTCGACCACCGATACGGCGGGCGAGTAGAAGCCGCCGATGATCACGCTCTCGTCGATGAAGGGCACCAGCTCCTTGATCTCGGCCGGGGTGACCAGCGACACCGGCTCGATCCCCCACGACGCCGCGGAGGACATGCGCCGGCGCAGCTCCTCCATCCGCTCCTCGGTGCGCGCCACCTCGATGCCGCCGCAGGTGGTGGTCACGCCGAGCTCGTCGTACTGGCGCATCGAATCGAGCGTCAGCGCGGTCATCTCGCGCGAGTGATCGACGGGGAAGATGAAGTTCGAGGCGTGCCCGGTGGAGCCGCCCGGGTTGGGCAGCGGCCCCTTGTCCACGAGCACGAGATCGGTCCAGCCGAGCCGGGCCAGGTGGTGTACGAGGCTGTTACCGACGATGCCGGCGCCGATCACGACGGCGCGAGCCTTTGAGTTTTCCACCGAGGGTCACCTCGCGGGTTGGAAGCGGGCGGACGGTCTGATATATCACACCTGTGCACTCAGCGCAGGAGCTCCGCAGCTCGATGTTCGAGATCGAAGTGGACGGCCGGCGTGCCCGCCTGGAGGAGCTGTTCGAGGGCTTTACCGAGCACGACCGCCTGGGCCTCGTGTTGAGCCGGCCCTGCGGCGCCATCGGGGCCAGCGCCCTAATCACGGCCGCGGTCACCGCCTTCTACGACGTCCAGCGCCGGCGCGCGGCCGGACTTCTTCATCTACCCCGACTACTACCTCTTTCACGTCGGCCGTCAGCTCGGCGACCACGGCTGGCTGGACATCTGGCCCCCGCGCAAGGAGGTGGTGGTTGGAGAGGAGCCCCAGCAGGTGCTCGAGGCGATCGTCGACCGCGGGATCACCCGGCTCGTGGTGGAGGACGGCGACCCCGCCGAGGCGGCGCTGGACGACGAGGACCTGGCCAGCGTGCGCTCGTGCATCGTCACATGTCTGGCCTACTCGGCGTCCGGGCGTGTGGCCGACGGCGACGTCCAGCATCGCCGGCAACCAGGTGGTCGAGGGCTACGTGGACACCGTTCTGGAGCACTCGAAGGCGACGGGGGAGCGGAACCGCGACGAGCTCATGGAGGAGGGCGTCCCGGTGGAGACGTACCGCCGAGTCGAGCTCGATGAGGCACTCACCTTGCTGGCGGTTTGACCCAAGCCCCGGCGAACTGATATATCAGCCCTCTTGCCCCGCACGTAGACCGGAAGGAACGACCCTTGGCACAGGTGAACGAAAACCCGGGCGTACTGCTCTACCCCCGGATCAAGAAGTCGCCGTACTTCTACGCGTCGCGCCGCCACGGCGTGCAGCTGTACAGCACCTACAACCACCGCTATCACCCGCGCCACTACGGCGACCCGGTCGAGGAGTACTGGCAGCTGCTCAACGGCGTGACCCTGTGGGACGTGGGCGGGGCCGAGCGGCAGATCGAGATCAGCGGGCCGGACGCCTTCGACTTCACCAATCTGATCGTCGCGCGCGACCTCAACAAGTGCCAGGTCGAGCAGTGCAAGTACGTCTTCAACACCTTGCCCGACGGCGGGATCATCAACGATCCCGTGCTGCTGCGGGTGGAGGAGAACCGCTTCTGGCTCTCGCTCGCCGACAGCGACGTGGAGCTCTGGGCGCGCGGGGTGGCGTACGGCAACGACTACGACGTGACGGTGAAGGAGATCGACGTCGGTCCCCTGCAGGTGCAGGGACCCAAGTCGAAGGACGTGATGGTGGATCTCTTCGGCGAGGACATCCTGGAGATCCCCTACTACTTCATGCGCCCCTTCGAGGTCGACGGCATGAACGTGCTCGTGTCGCGAACGGGCTATACGGCCGAGCTGGGCTACGAGATCTACCTCTACGAGGCGAGCAAGAACGGCGTCAAGCTGTGGGACGCGGTGCTCGAGGCGGGCAAGCCCCACGACCTCTCGGTGATCGGCCCGTGCCACATCCGCCGCATCGAGGGAGGAATCCTCGCGCTGGGCTGCGACATGTGGTTCGACACGAACCCGTACGAGGTGGGCATGGGCTATGACTGGATGGTCGACCTCGAGCAGGGCGCCGACTTCATCGGCAAGGACGCCCTGCACAAGATCAAGGAGGAAGGCCCGAAGCGCCAGCTGATCGGAGTGGAGATCGAGGGGGCGAACCTCGGGTCGTTCAACGACGGCGCGATGATCGACGTGTTCGGTGTCCACAAGGACGGCGCGCGAATCGGAGAGGTGACCTCCGCCTGCTGGTCTCCGCGCCTGGAGAAGAACATCGGCTTCGCGATGGTGCCGACCGAGCACTCCGAGCTCGGCAACGAGTTCGAGATCGAGAAGCCGGACGAGACGGTTGGCGCCGTGGTGGTGGAGAAGCCGTTCGTCGATCCCGAGAAGGAGACCCCCAAGCAGGAGGTCACGGCGGGCGCCGCCGACCCCTCCTGAGCACCGCCGTCCACGTCCTCTCGGGGGCGTTGGCGGAGGAGCGGCGCAGTGAGCTGATCTTCGGCGGGGACCTGCTGGTGTTCAAGCGGGTCCCCGCGCTCGTGGAGGCGGCCGCGGTGGGCGACGAGCTGATCCCGGCCGCGCCTGGCGAGGACGAGATCGGCGAGATTCAAGCCCGCTTCACGCAGGACGCCCGGATCGAGCGCCTCATGCGCGAGGCGCTCGAGCAGGTCGGCGTCGTCCGCACCGAACGTACTGGGACCGGCCCAGCTGCGGATCGTCCCGCCGCGCTCCGAACGCGGCGTCGGGACGCTCGGCTTTCACCGCGATACCTGGGGGTCCAACCTGCTCGCCAGGCGAACTGGTGGCTGCCGCTGCGGCCGCTCACGAGCGAGCGGACGATCGCCTTCTATCCGGAGTACTGGTCGAAGCCGCTCGCCAACACGAGCGCGAGCTGGAGCCTCTCCGAGGTCGTCGAGCGCCGCCGGGCGGGAAAGCCCGTGGCGAGCTCGTCCCGGAGCCCGCCGAGCCGGTCGACACCGGCTCGGAGCTGAGGATGGTGATCGAGCCCGGCGACCTGCTCTGCTTCTCCGGCGCGCACCTCCACGCGACGTGCCCAACACGTCCGCTGAGGCACGGGTGAGCGTGGAGCTGCGAACCGTCAACCGCGACGATTTCGAGCAGGGCCGCGGCGCGCCGGAGCTCGACGGGCGACGCTCCCGAGCGGCCGCTCCACTGGTTTCACTCGATGGTGGACGGCAAACCCCTGAATGGAGATGATGCGCAGGTATGGACACCTCGTACGACTTCATCATCGTCGGCGGCGGCTCGGCCGGCTGCGTGCTCGCCAACCGCCTCTCGCGCGGATCCGGCCAACCGCGTGCTCGTGCTCGAGGCGGGGCGCCGGACTGGTCGTGGGACGTGTTCATCCACATGCCGGCCGCGCTCGCCTTCCCGATCGGCAGCCGCTTCTACGACTGGAAGTACGAGTCGGAGCCCGAGCCGCACATGGGCGGCCGGCGCATCTATCACGCGCGCGGCAAGGTGCTCGGCGGCTCGTGCAGCGTCAACGGCATGATCTTCCAGCGGGGCAACCCGCTCGACTACGAGCGCTGGGCCTCGGGCGAGGGGATGGGCACGTGGGACCACGCCCACTGCCTGCCCTATTTCAAGCGCATGGAGACCTGCCTGGCCGCGGCGCCCGACGATCCCTTCCGCGGCCACGACGGCCCGCTGGTGCTCGAGCGCGGTCCGGCCACGCGGCCCGCTCTTCGACGCCTTCTTCGCCGCCGTCCAGGAGGCGGGCTACCCGCTCACCGCCGACGTGAACGGCTATCGCCAGGAGGGGTTCGCCGCCTTCGACCGCAACGTCCACAAGGGCAGGCGGCTGTCGCTTCGCAGGCCTACCTGCATCCGGTGATGGAGCCGCCCAACCTCACGGTCGAGACCTTCGCCCTGACCACGAAGATCCTGTTCGACGGCTCGCGGGCGATCGGCGTGGAGTACGCGCGGCCCGGCCGGCGCACGCGCCAGGTGAAGGGCGGCGAGGTGATCCTCTGTGGCGGCGCGATCAACTCGCCGCAGCTCCTGCAGCTCTCCGGCGTGGGCGCGGCATCCGAGCTGCGCGCGCTCGACATCGAGGTGATCACGACCTGCCCGGGGTGGGGGAGAACCTCCAGGACCACCTCGAGGTCTACGTGCAGCACTCGACGCCCAGCCGATGTCGATGGCGCCGCTACTTCGCGATGAAGAACCGCCCCAAGGTGGGCGCCGAGTGGCTGCTGCGAAAGTCGGGCCCGGGCGCCACCAACCACTTCGAGGCCGGCG
This sequence comes from uncultured Thermoleophilaceae bacterium, assembly GCA_963728155.1. Taxonomy (GTDB): domain Bacteria; phylum Actinomycetota; class Thermoleophilia; order Solirubrobacterales; family Thermoleophilaceae; genus JACVRW01. Next base: position 750,195 of record CAVSJF010000007.1, read on the forward strand.
GCTTCATCCGCTGCAACGAAGAGGTCGAGTACCCCAACCTCATGTACCACTTCCTGCCCATCGCGGTTCGCTACGACGGCACGCTGCCGCCCGGCGGGGGCGGGCACGGCTACCAGGTGCACGTGGGGCCGATGTACTCCGACGTGCGCGGCACGGTGCAAGATCGTCGACCCGATCCGCGCAAGCACCCGGCGTTGCGCTTCAACTACCTCTCGACCGAGAACGACCGCCGGGAGTGGATCGAGGCGATCCACAAGACGCGCGAGATCCTGTCGCGCCGGCCTTCGCGGCGTTCAGCGGCGGCGAGCTGTCACCGGGCGCGGAGGTGGACACCGACGAGCAGATCCTCGAATGGGTGGCCAAGGACGCCGAGACCGCTCTCCACCCCTCCTGCACTGCCGCATGGGCACCGACGACATGGCGGTGACCGACCCGAGAGCCATGCGCGTGCACGGGACCGAGGGCCTGCGGGTGGTGGACGCGTCGGTGTTCCCCTACGTGACCAACGGCAACATCTACGCGCCGGTGATGATGACGCGCGGAGAAGGCGGCCGACCTGATCCTCGGCAACACGCCGCTGGCGGCCGAGCACGTGGAGTTCTACCGTCACCGCCGGCCGCGGCCGTCGTTCAGTAGTTAAAGCCTCATCGCCCAGTGTCGATCACCGGGCAAATGCGACGACTGAGCCGGCATTCTCCTACGCCAACCGCGGGCCACCCTGGCCCTCTTCCTCGCCCTCGGCGGCGGTGCCTACGCCGCGGTGAAGATCGGCACCAAGGACATCAGGAACGGCGCGGTCACGAGCGCTAAGGTCAAGAACCGCTCGCTGGCGCTCCGCGACTTCAAGCGGCCCGCCTCGCTGCAAGGCAAGACCGGGGCGGCAGGACCTCAGGGGATTGCCGGCCCGCAGGGACCAAAGGGACCCGTGGACGCGAAGTACTGGGCGGTCTACCGCGACGGGCTCGATCGCTCCAGTCCCGGCGTAAGTCTTGTCGCCGTGAATCCAAGCTCGATCGTGCTGCAGTTCGATTCCCCCGCTGAGGCAGTGTGCCTGGGTGGTCGGCACTGGCAATACGGACGCCAGTCCCTCGCCCGACACACTCATGGGTGTTTCCTCCGCGGATGCGGCCCGCAATGACCGCCTGATCATCAGGGCCACCAACCTCAACGGAACGCCGGCACTCCCGCCTTCCACTGGCCGTTGTAAGGCCAGCGCCGCGGCGGCGGCCGAGGAGCCCGTCCGCACCGCTCCCTCCATGTAGCCGCACACCCACTGGTCCGAGCCGCAGACGTAGAAGGGCGGCTCGTGGGTTCCGTGCAGCGGGCCCACGGCCATCACGTCACCCGGTCGCCACGAGGTGATGTAGCCGCGCGTCCACGGGATCGGAGCCCCAGCGCCGCAGGAAGAAGGCCTGCAGCTCGCGCGCCCGCTCGCCGAACGCCGCCACCATCTCCTCGAGCAGCGTCTCCTCCAGCTCGGCCTCCGGCGTGGCCAGGAACGGGCCGAAGCGCTCCGGCGGCACGAGCGCCGACATGATCCCCTCGCGCTGTGTCCAGGTGCCGCCGATCAGGCCGGTCTCCGCGTAGACGTCGCCGTTCTGGCCCTGTGCCTCCCAGAACGAGTCCGCCCACACGAACACCGGCTTGGCCACCAGCGCATTCTTCTGGCGGCCCAGCGAGTCCATCCGCTCGCGTGACACCCCGTCGACCTGTACGTGGCGCAGCGGGCCGACCGGCAGCGCGCAGACCACCGCCTCGCTCTCGAAGCGCTCGCCGGTGGCGGTGGTGACCGAGCAGCCGGCGCGGTCGATCCGCATGCGGGTCACGGGGGTGGAGTAGCGGATGCGGTGGCCGAGCTCGGCGGCCACGCGCAGCGGGACCGTGGCCGAGCCCTCGGCCACGCGCTGGCACTCCCACACGTCGTAGTCGTAGAAGCCGTGTGCGCCGGCGGCGGCCTCCTTGCGCAGGTCCGAGAGCAGCGAGGTGCGCTCGTTGGACTCGGCGGCCAGGGCGCCGGCAACCAGCTCGCGCGCGCGGACGACGTTGCGGGTGGCGCCCTGGGAGCGCAGCCAGGCGGACACCGAGACCGAGTCCAGCTCGCGCGCACGCGCGTGCGACCAGGGATCGGCGGGATCCAGCGACTGCGCGAGGCGCGCGAACGCCGCCTCCACCTGCTCGTAGCTGCGGCGGTCCTCGTCGTCGAAGAACGGAAAGCCCTCGCCCACGAGGCGTCGCCATCGGCGAGCAGAAAGGTCTCCTCGCCCGGCAGCGAGGGGAAGCCCGGCACGATCGTCAGCCCCAGCTCCTCGACCAGTCGGCGTAGGCCGTGTGGAACGGCGCGACCACCTCGCCGCCGAGCTGGACCAGGCGGCCGTCGGCGAGCTCGGTCTGCTCCACGCGTCCGCCGGGGCGCGCGCGGGCCTCGAGCACCACGACGTCGGCGCCGCCCTTCGCCAGCCCCCGCGCCGCCGTAAGGCCCGCCAGGCCGGCGCCCACAACCACCATGTCGTGTCGCATGTCCGGAGTTATATGCCGCCGCCTAGAGTCTTCGCGCGTGGACACCCAGGTCGAGGAATCAACGTTCGCCGACGGCGTTCGCGCCGGGGTCCCCTACGCGGTCGCGGGCTTCATGCTCGCGATCTCCTTCGGAGTGGTCGCCCAGGAAGCCGGGTTCTCGGAGATTGCGGCGATCGTCTTCTCGGCGATCGTGTTCGCCGGCTCGGCCCAGTTCGCCGCCGTGGCAATCATCGCCCAGGGCGGGACCGCCGGGGCAGTGGTGGTGGCCGCCGCGCTGGTCAACTCGCGTTTCCTGCCGATGGGTGCGGCGCTCGGGCCCTCCCTGCGCGGTGGCGCGGTCAGTCGCGCGGCGCAGGGCCAGGCGGTGATCGACGCGTCGTGGGCGCTCGCCGCGCGGGGCGACGGCAGCTTCGACCGCATGATGCTCTTCGGCTCGTCGGCGATCGGGTACTGCGCGTGGACTCTGGGCACGATCGCCGGTGCGATCTGGGGAGAAGCTCGGTGACCCCGAGGCGCTCGGGCTGGACGCGATATTCCCCGCGTTCTTCGTGGCCCTGCTGCTGCTCGAGATGAAGAGCCGGCGCGCGATCGGGGTCGCGGCCCTGGGCGCGCTGATCGCCCTGGCGCTGGTGCCGGTGGCGCCGGCCGGGGTGCCGGTGATGGTGGCCAGCGTGGCATCGCTGGTGGGTCTGCACCGCAGGGCAACATGAGCACCATCGCGCTCGCGATCGCCGGCTGCGCGTTGGTCACGGCGGCGATCAAGGCCGTCGGCCCGGTGGCGCTGGGCGGGCGCGAGCTGCCCGACCGGCTGACCGGAGTGATCGCCCTCATGGCGCCCGCCGTGCTGGCGGCGCTGGTGGTGACGGCGGCGCTGGCCGACGCCGACGAGTGGGCGATCGGCCCCGACACGGCGGGCGTGGCCGCGGGCGCGCTCGTGGCCTGGCGCACCGAGTCGGTGGTGGGCTGTGTGGTGGTGGCGGCGGGCGTGACCGCGCTGCTGCGCGCCGTGTCCTGAGCGCGCCGTGACAGCTTGCCGGACCGCGCGTAGTAGGCGCATGTACGCTCATCCCATGGTCAAACGCGCCATCGCGGCGCTCGTATTCGCCGTCGTGGCGCTCGCCCCCGCCAGCGCGTCGGCCGCCTCTCCCGACGCCGAGGCGGTGTCCAAGCGCACGCGCGCCGCCAAGCTGCTGCGGCTGAAGTCGTTCGACTCGTGCACCGGGCTGATCCGCTACGGGCGGCGCTATTCCGAGCGCGGCCCGGGCGCCGGGCCGCAGGAGCCCTTCGTCGAAGACTTCGCCTTCTCGCCACCCCCGCTGTTGCGCGCGCCCGATGGCGGGCCGCTGCCGGCCCAGCCCATGGCGCAGGAGGACAGCGCCGCGGGCGGAAGCGAGACCGGCGACTCGGGCACCAACGTCCAGGAGGCCGGGGTCGACGAGCCCGACATCGTGAAGACCGCCGGCGGCCGCATCTTCGCCGTGGCGGGCGACCGCCTGCACTCCGTCGACTCCGCAGGGCCGAGCATGCTCGACTCGGTCGAGCTCGAGGGCTGGGGCCACGAGCTGTTGCTGTCGGGCGACAAGCTGCTGGTGATCTCGCAGCAGGCGCCCCTCGGCATCCGGGAGAGGGACGTCTACTCGGGCACCTACGACGAGGTGACCGTGCTCACCGAGGTCGACGTGAGCGACCCCGCGGCGATGACGATCCTGCGCACGGAGCGCATCCGTGGCGTCCACGTGAGTGCACGTCTCACGGGCCATACAGCACGCGTGGTCGTGTGGTCGCGCCCCCGCGCCGCCCTCGAGCCCGCGTTTCGCGGCCGCCTGCGCGGCTGGCTTCCGCGAAGGGTGACGCGCAGCCGGGTCACGAGCCGTCACAGCGTCCGCAAGGCGGCGCGCTGCCGCCAGGTGCTGCGCCCGGCGAGCTTCTCCGGCACCGACACGCTCACCGTGCTGACCGTCGATCGTCGAAGGGCCTGCCCGCCGTCGATTCCGACGCCGTGCTCAGCGGGGGAGAGATCGCCTACGCGTCGGCCTCGAGCCTGTACGTGGCCACGACGGAGTGGATACCCACGCCCGACGGGTCCGAGTACCCACCCGAGCGGGCGGGCACGCTGATCCACCGCTTCGACATCTCGAAGCCCGGCAGCACCACCTACAGCGCCAGCGGGAGGGTGCCGGGCTACCTGCTCAACCAGTTCTCGATGTCCGAGCACGACGGCGTCCTGAGGGTGGCCAGCACCGAGGAGCCCTCGTGGTGGACCGGCCCGACCGACGACGAGAGCGAGAGCCGGGTGACCACGCTCGGCGAGCGCTCGGGCGCGCTGGTCGAGCTCGGGCGCGCGGGAGGACTCGGCAAGGGCGAGCGCATCTACGCCGTTCGCTTCATCGGCGAGCGCGGCTACGTGGTCACCTTCCGCGAGACCGATCCGCTGTACACGCTCGACCTCTCCAAGCCCTCGGCGCCCACGGTGGCGGGCGAGCTGAAGATCCGTGGGCTACTCGGCCTACCTGCACCCCGTCGACGACGACCTCCTGCTGGGCGTCGGCCAGGACGCCACGGCGCGCGGAAGCCGGCTCGGCACCCAGCTCTCGCTGTTCGACGTGGGCGACCCGGGCCGGCCGCGCCGTCTGCATCAGCTGACCGTGGAGCGCAACTCGAGCTCGGACGTCGAGTACGACCACCACGCCTTCCTCTGGTGGGGCCCGTCGAAGCTGGCGGTGATGCCGGTCCACCCTACGCGGACTTCGACGACGCGCCGCCGTTCAGCGGCGCCATCGGCTTCGGGGTGGACCGCACGAGCGGGATCGCGGAGCGCGGACGCGCCTCGCACGACGAGGACACCGACCGCTACCCCTGGCCGGTCGAGCGGTCGTTCGTGGTGGGCGGGCGCCTGTTCACCCTGTCCCAGCTCGGGCTCGAGGCCAACAGCCTGGACAACCTGGCCGAGCAGGCCTTTTTGCCCTTCCCCCGCTGATGGCGAGGTGTCCCGTCACGAGTCGCCCGAGCTCTCGTGGGAGATGGTCACCGCGGCCGCGGGACGCCCGCTGCGCGGGCTGGTGCGCAACTACACGGGCTACATCGAGCGCAGCGCCGAGCCCCTGTGCCGGCGCGAGGTTCCGAGCGGCGACGTGACGCTGATCCTCAGCCCCGAAACGAGGCTGCGCCTGCCCGAGGGCCGCCACACCTCCTTCGTGGCGGCGCTGCACGACTCGCACACGCTGGTCGAGCACGAGGGCCGGCAGGAGGGCATCGAGGTGCACCTCACTCCGCTGGGAGCGCGGGCCCTGTTCGGCGTCCCCATGCACGAGCTGACCAACCGCGTCGTGGAGCTCGACGACCTGCTCGGCCGCCGGCGCCCACGAGCTGATCGACAGGCTCTGGGACGCCGACGGCTGGGAGCGGCGCTTCGCCATCCTCGACGCAACGTTCGCGGCACGCGCCCAGCGCGCCGCGCCGCCGCAGCCCGAGCTGTCGTGGGCCTGGGGGCGGCTGCGCTCGAGCGCCGGGCGGGCCCGCGTGGGCGCGCTGGCCACCGAGCTCGGCTGGAGCAACCGCCGCCTCATCGATCGCTTTCGAGAGGGAATCGGCCTACCGCCCAAGGCGATCGGGCGCGTGCTGCGCTTCGAGCGCGTTTCCCGGCTGCTCCAGGACGTGGAGGAACCCCGCCTGGCCGAGGTCGCCTTCGACTGCGGCTACTACGACCAGGCCCACCTGAACCGGGACTTCCGCCAGTTCGCGGGCACCACTCCGGGCGAGTACCTGGCCCGGCGGCTGCCGCCCGGCGGCGGTGTCGCGGGGTAAATTCCGTCCAAGACGGCGTCCGCGGTGCCGTCGTAGGGTGCTCGGTCATGCAGATATTCCATCCGGTACTCAAGTTACGAAGACGCCCCCGCGGCGATCGACTTCCTGGAGCGCGCCTTCGGGTTCGAGCGCCAGGAGGTCCACAAGGGCGACAACGGAGGGGTGGCGCACGCCGAGCTGGCCTACGCCGGCGAGGTGATCGGGCTCAGCTCCGTGAGCGAAGGCGATCCCCGCTTCAACCAGGGTGCAGGGCGGACCACCGTCTACGTGGTCGTGGGCGATCCCGATCCGCTCTTCGCGCGCGCGAAGGAGGCGGGGGCAGAGGTCGTCATGGAGCCCACCGATCAGGACTACGGATCACGCGACTTCGCCGTGCGTGACCCCGAGGGCAACGTCTGGGCGTTCGGCACATACAGCCCCGAAGCGTGAGAAGCGGCCGCGCTTTGAGCGCGGCCGCCCCCCGACCTGTGAAGCCGAACGCGTCTAGAAGACGAAAGCGATCAGCAGGACGATGATCAGGATCAGGACGATTGTTCCGATTCCGATGTACACGACAGCCTCCTTTGGGTGGCGACGATGTCGCATCCCTCTTTCCCCGCTAGAAGGCATGCGAACCTACTTCTCGCGGGTAAGAGTGCACCATGAGATGGGAACGGCGCAGCCGCAGCGGGGACGTGATCGACGCGCGCGGCGGGGGAATGAGCCCGCGCGGAGGCCTCCCCGGGGGCCGGGCGGGGGCCGGCGGGGCGATCGGCATCGTCGGCCTGATCGTCTACCTGCTGATCTCCCAGCTGGGCGGGGGCGGGGGCGGCCTGGGCGCGTTCGGGGTCGACAGCGGGTTCCCCACTGAGGCGCCGGCGGCCGCGGACGCTCAGGGCATACCGGCCGCGCAGGACCCCGAGCGCGATCTGCGCGACTTCAGCGCCTACGTGTTCTCGCGGGCGCAGGACAGCTGGGAGGAGATCTTCGCCGGCGCCAACCGCAACTACGAACGCGCCCAGCTCGTGCTCTATCGCCAGGGGGTGTCGACGGGCTGCGGCAGCGCCTCCTCCGCCGTCGGGCCGTTCTACTGCCCGGCCGACCAGCGCGTCTACCTCGACCTCTCCTTCTTCGGCGACATGGAGCGCCAGCTCGGCGCGCCCGGTGACTTCGCCTGGGCCTACGTGATCGCCCACGAGATCGGCCACCACGTCCAGAACCAGCTGGGCACGAGCCGCGAGGTGCGCGGCCTGCAGAGCCAGAATCCCGAGCGACGCCAACGAGCTGTCGGTGCGCCTCGAGCTCCAGGCCGACTGCTACTCGGGTGTCTGGGCCAAGACGGTCTACGACGCGCGGCGACCTCGAGCGGGGCGACATCCGCGAGGCCGTGGGGGCCTCCGAGGCGGTGGGCGACGACCGCCTCCAGGGCAGGGCGGGCGGGGGCGTGAACCCCGACTCCTTCACCCACGGTTCCTCCGAGCAGCGCGCGCGCTGGTTCAACGCCGGTCGCGAAACCGGCGATCCCGGCGCCTGCGACACCTTCTCGGCCGAGGAGCTCTAGGGGCCCGGCAGGTCGCCCGAGCGCGCGATGCGCCGGAACACGCGAGCGCTCGGGCGCTCGCGGCGCTGCAGCGTGCGCGGGTTGTAGCCGAAGAAGCCGAAGCGCGGGTAGTAGCCGGCGGCCCACTCGAAGTTGTCCACGAGCGACCAGGCGAAGTAGCCCCTAACGTCGGCCTCGCCCGCTCGCATGGCCGCGCGCATCTGGCGCAGGTGGTCGACGAGGTAGCGGGCGCGCAGGTCGTCGTCGGCGTCGGCCAGCCCGTTCTCGGTCACGTACACCGGCTTGCCGTAGCCCCCGGTGATCCGCGAGCACCCGGCGAAAGCCCTCGGGGTAGATCTCCCAGCCGAAGTCCGTGCAGGTGGTGGGGCAGGGCGGGGCCGGTCGGGTTCTGGGGATGGGCGTAGGCGTTGGTGGGCAGGAAGTCGAACAGCGGAACGGTGGTGCTGGCCGGTGCCGCCAGCCCGGTCACGCGGCTGCGGAAGTAGTAGTTGAGGCCGATGAAGTCGGCTCGCCCGCGCAGGTCGGGCGCGCCGCTCGCCGGGATCGACCACGCCGTCCACGTCGCGGTCGTCGAACCCCCGTGACCACCGCGTTCAGGTAGACGCGGTTGAAGATGTAGTCGGCGTGCCGGGCGCCGCGGCGGTCGAGCGCGGAGCCCGGGTCGGAGGGGGTGAAGGCGACCATGTTGTGCACCGGCCCCACCCGGGCCCGGGGGTCGTGGCGGTGCACCGCGTCGTAGGCCACGGCGTTGGCCTTGGCCAGGTTGCGCACCACGCGAATGGCCCCGGGGAAGGAGAACACGCCGGGCGGAAACCATCCGGCGAAGGCGCCGGGCACGTTCACGTAGCCGCTCACCGCCACCACCATCGGCTCGTTCACCGTCACCCACAGCCGCACCTGGCGGCGGTACCTCCAGGCCGCCCAGGCGGCGAACTTGCCGAACTCGCGCACCGTCGAGCGGTTGAGCCAGCCGCCTCGCTTGACGGCGGGCGGCGGGTCGTCGGGGCCCACGCCGGCGAAGGCGTCGCGCACCGCGATCGGATCGTGCAGCCAGATCAGGCAGGGTGAAGTGGTTGAGGGTCAGCACCGGCGTCATGCCGCGGCGCCGGATCGCTCGCAGCTCGCGCTCCGTAGCGGCGCACGGCGGCCTGGTTGGCCAGATCGTCGAGCTCGCGCGGCGTGCTCGCGCCGGCGGTGGAGCGCGGGAAGATGCGGCTCCAGTCGATCGAGAAGCGAAACGCGTTCGCGCCCAGGCGCCGCCGGGCCAGCCGGGCGTCGCGCTCGTACAGCGCGCCAGTGCCCGGGCCCGCGCTCGACCCGGTCGCCGCTCACCCGGTCGGCGGCGATGTTCTGCGCGTCGTGCGACCAGACCCACCAGTCGCTGCGCCGGTCCGCGTTGGCCGGGCTGCCGCCCGCCTCGGTCTGGAAGGCGCTGATGGCGGGCCCCCAGAGGAAGTTCCGGGGGAAGTCGCGCGCCTGGGCGGAGCCCGCGAGGGCGAGCGCCAGCACCAGCGTCAGGGCGGCGAGGCGGCGCAAGGTGCGTGCAGTGTATGCCGGGTGGGTATCAACCAAACGGCATGGAGGCAGTGGTCGAGATCGCCGAGGTCCGGACCTTCGAGACGAGGGGCGGCAACGTTCGCTACGTGATGAAGGACTCCGACGGCAATGAGTACACGACATTCCGCGAGGGGATCGGCGACGAGGCCAAGCGCCTCCAAGGTGCCCGGGTGCGCATCGAATACCACGAGAACCAGCGCGGCCAGTACACCAACGTGTACCTCGACAAGGTGGAGGCCGCGCCCGAGCAACCGGCCGAAGAGGGCGGTGGCGGGCGGACCGATCCCGACGAAGCCGCTTGGCGCACGGCGGTGGAGGCGGCGCCCTGGCTGGTCGGGGAGTCCGAGCCGCGCGAGGAAGTTCCCCCTGAGGAGCTCTACGAGAAGCTGCGGCCCTTCAAGGAGCGGGTGGCGGAGGACATCAAGGGCGACGACGAGCCCGAATAAACGGCCAGTTTCGGGCGCACCGGTTCAGAACCCCCCGCGCGCACCCGAGTAGGAAGTGGGTGCGGCTGCGCCCCCTCTTCACCAGCTTCAGCGTCGTTTTGGCCCTTCTCTCGGTGCTCGCGGGTCCCGCATACGCGATCGACGGCGAATTGAGCGGCCTGGTTTCCGACGACTTCGACTCCGGGCAATCGGACACGCGCTGGCGCCTCGACACCGGCCGCGAGAGCCTGACCGTGCTGCCCACCGAGCTGCCCGCGCTCGCACCGGGCAGCAACTACGTCGAGGTCGACGGCGAGCGCGAGGGCAACACGGTCGTGGGCGCGGTGCGCCCCGCCGCGCTCGCCGCGACGCCTACGCTCGGCGGGCGCAAGACCGCCGTGATCGTCTTCAACTTCGCCGACGACACCCGCCAGCCCTGGACGCCGGCGGTGGTGCGCGAGCGGGTGTTCACCGGCACCGAGTCCACCAGCGCCTTCTTTCGCGAGGAAAGCCACGACCAGCTCTGGCTCGACCGGGAAGGCCGGCAACGTCGACGGTGACGTCTACGGCTACTACACGCTGCCGGCCGGCGGCAGCAGCTGCAACTTCACGAGCTGGGCGAGTCAGGCCAAGGCGGCGGCCGCGGCCGACGGCTTCGCCGCGGCCGGCTACCAGCACGTGATGTACGTCTTCCCCGGCCGGAGCGCGTGCAACTGGGCCGGCCTGGCCTACCTGCCGGGAAGCGAGTCGTGGATCAACGGCGATCTGACCGTGCGCGTGACGGGCCACGAGATCGGGCACAACCTGGGCCTCAACCACGCGGGCAGCTGGAACTGCACCAGCGGCGGCGCGCCGGTGACGCTGTCCTCGACGTGCACGGTCAGCGAGTACAACGACCCGTTCGACAACATGGGCAGCTCAGGTGATCGACACAGCCACGGCTGGCACCTCGAGCGGCTGGGGGTGCTCCAGCCCTCGAACGTGAAGACCGTCACCGCGCCGGGCACGTACATCGATGACCTCGGCGCTCGCGCCGACCGCCCAGCCCACCACGCTGCGCATCCCGCGCACGCGCGACTCCGATGGCGACGTGCTCGACTGGTACTACCTGGAGATACGCGCGCGCGGAGGCGTGTTCGACGACTTCTCGCTCAGCGATTCGGTGCTTGGCGGGGTGAGCATCCGCGTGAACGACGACCCGGCCTTCAGTACGCGGTCCAAGCTCCTCGACGCCCACCCGAACTCGGGCGGCATCGCCAATGCGCCGCTGGCTCCGGGCGAGACGTTCAGCGACGGCCAGGTGAACATCACGACCGTCTCGGCCAACGGCGGTGAGGCCACCGTGGAGGTGGTGATGGGTCCGCCGCTGCCCGATACCCGAGCGCCTTCCGCGCCCAGCGCGATCGGGCACACTGTCATGGCCGGACGGACCGTTCGGCTTGCGTGGACAGAGAGCAGCGACAACAGGGGAGTCCAGGGCTACGCGGTCTTCCGCGACGGAGCCCAGATCGCCACCAGCGCCTCGACCCAGGTCGACGACCCCGGCGCGCCTGCGGGGCAGCACGTGTACACCGTCTTTGCCGAGGACGCCGCGGGCAACCGCAGCGCCTCCTCGGCACCCCACGTCGTCTCGATCGCGGAGGCCGCCACGCGCAGGCCGAGCGGGGCGACCGCAGGCCGCCGGTGATTCGCCTCAAGCACAGGCGGGCGGGCTCATGGCAGCGTGGTACTGGTGGCCCGGGCCCGGGACGCGGGCACGGTGAAGCGGCTCTCGATGTTCGTCGACGGCGGCCGCGTGAGCGCGGTGCGGCGGTGCTCGGCTGCTCTACCGCCTGAAGGGCCGCCCGGGCTCCTACCGGGTGCGCGTGGTGGCCGTCGACCGTGGCGGCAACCGCGCCTCGCTCGAGCGTCGGCTGCGCCTCTCGCGCTGAGCCCGTAGGATCGCGCGGTGACGCGCGGCACCTGGCTGGCCCTGGGAGCGATGGCGATGTCCGTGTTCGTCATCGCCAACGACCTGACGGCGCTGAGCGTCGCCCTGCCCCAGATCGAGCAGGACCTCGATTCCGACGTGTCGACCATCCAATGGGTGGTGAGCGCCTACGCCCTGGTCTTCGGCGTGCTCATCGTGACCGGCGGGCGACTGGCCGACATGCTGGGACGCCGGCGGATCTTCTTCATCGGGGCGGCCATCTTTGCCGCCTTCTCCGTTCTGGGCGGGTTCGCGCAGAGCGACATCTGGCTGATCGCCTGCCGCGCGCTGATGGGCGTGGGCGGGGCCATGATGTGGCCCGCGGTTCTTGGGCATGACCTACGACATCCTGCCCGCCGAGCGCGCGGCGCTGGCCGGCGGGCTCATCATCGGCTCGGCCGGCTTCGGCAACGCGGCCGGCCCGCTGCTCGGGGGCGTGCTCACCGACGTGCTGAGCTGGCGATGGATCCTGTTCGTCAACCTGCCGATAGCCGCGTTCGCCTGCTTCGTCACCTGGCGAAGCGTGCACGAGAGCACCGGCGCGGGCGCCGACGAGGGGATCGACGTGCCGGGCGTGGCTACGCTCTCGATCAGCCTGGTGGCTCTGCTGCTGGCGCTCGACCAGGTGACGACCTGGGGCTGGACCGACCCGCGCATCCTGGGACTGTTCGCCGTTTTTGTGTTGCTGCTGGCGGCGTTCGCGCTGGTCGAGCGCCGCGCCGGGAGCGCGAGCGCTGATCCCGCGGGAGGTGATGGGCAACCCGGCGTTCCGCGCCGCCTGCCTGACCACCCTGTTCATGTCGGCGGTCTTCTTCGCGGTGCTGCTGTTCCTGCCCCAGTTCATGCAGAAGATCCTCGGCTACTCGCCGCTGCAGGCCGGCGCCGGGCTGCTGCCGCTGATGGGCGTGTTCGCGATCACCTCCTTCGGCGCGGCGCCGCTGTACGAACGCGTGGGAGCGAAGGTCACGGTCACGGCGGGCACCGCGTTCGTGTGCCTCGGAATGTTCCTGATCTCGCTGATCGAGATCGACTCCGGCTGGGCGGCGCTCGTGCCCGGCATGGTGGTGACGGGGATCGGCATCGGCCTCTTCTACTCGGCCATCACCACGGCCGCGGTCACGGCGGTCGACCCGTCCCGCTCGAGCCTGGCCGGGGGGATCGTCTACATGTTCCAGGTGGCCGGCGGCTCGGTCGGGCTCGGGCTGACGACGACGGTGTTCACCACCGCCTCCCAGGACCGCCTCCAGCGCGATGCGAAGCAACTGAGCGAGAAGGAGGTCGAGGAGATCCAGGGCACGCTGGCCGGGACCGAGTCGGCCGCGGAGATCATCGCCCGCCAGGGCAGGGAGACGGGCGACCGCCTGCTCGAGGTGGTGCGCGACGCCTTCGTCTCCGGGCTCAACTGGTCGTTCCGGCTGGTGGCGCTCCTGGCGCTCGCCGCCCTGGTGGTGGCGGTGCTGTTCGTGGGCGGGTCGCTGTTCGGCCGGCGGGTGCGGGCCACCCGCGCCGGGCTCGGGCGTTTCTGAACGGCAGCAATAAAGGTGGTTCGGCCGGGCTGTTGCTTTGTCGCGTTGCCGTAACGCGGTTTGGAGGTCGCTGTCCTGACTTCACCCCCTATACGAGGGTCAAAGCAGGACAGCACCCGAATCCGCGGCCGCGCGGCCCCGTCTGAGTGGCGAGTGTTACCGAACCGCCACAGGCGTGACGGCGCATCGGCGGCAGCTCACCTGACTCTCTTTGCTGTCGTAAAGCGTCGGTCCCAGCGCCCGGCGGCTCGCACCGCGCAGCAGGCGCGGCGCGCCCCGCCGCTCAGCGCCCCTTGGGCTGCCGAGGCTGGTTCGCGCGAATGTTCTGCGCCGCCTTCTCGGCGGTCTCGGTGATGCGCTTCTCCTTTGTCTCCGGCCGCTTCGCGGTGGAGATCCACTCGAGGATCCCGCGCTTTGCGGAGCGCGGGAACTCGTCCCAGTGGCGCCGCGCGGCGGGATCGGAGTCGAGCGCCGCGCGCAGCTCGTCGGGCTCGACCAGGTTCTCCACGTCGTCGAGCGCGCTCCACGCGCCGTTCTTCTTGGCCACGTCGATGGCCGCTTCGCCGGCCTCGGTCATCAGGCCGTCCTTGCGCAGGCGCTCCACGCGTTCCTTGTTCACTCGCGACCAGCCGCTCCTGGGCTTTCGGGGCGTCACGAGCAGCTGCGATCGCTCGTCGTCGAGCTTGCGCCCCAGGCTGTCGATCCAGCCGTGGGCGATCGCCTCCGCGGCGATGTCGTCGTAGGGCACGTGCCGGGCTCCGGCGGCCTTCTTGTGGGTGACCACCCACACTCCGGGCGAGCTGTCGTGGTTCGCGCCCAGCCACTCGCGCCACTGCTCGCGGCTCGTGACCTCGGTCTGTTCGTAGCGGTCGGACACGCGAGATCCGGGCGCAGCCTATGGGTCGAGCAGATCGCGGGCCGCTTCGCGGACCGAGCGGATGCGCGCGAGCGTTGGTCATCCACCTCCTCCGGCGGATCCACCGTCGAGCCGCGCCGTCCGTCCCAGCGCCGGGCGATCTGCTCGGGCGGCTCGCCGCTGAGACATGCCGCCGCCTGGGCCGCCGCGCCCAGCGCCACCAGCTCCTCGGCCTCGGGCACCTGCACGGAGCGCCCGGCCAGGCGGGCCACCGTGTGCTGCCACGCGCGCCCGCGCGCTCCGCCGCCGATCAGCACCACCGGCGCGTCGGCGTCCAGTCCCGAGCCCACCGAGGCGAGCAGCTCGAGCGCCTCGATCAGCGATGCCGCCGCGCCCTCGTAGGCGGCCAGCAGCAGCTGCTCGCGGGTGGTGTCGTGGCGCAGGCCGGTGATGGTTCCCGCCGCGCGCGGCAGGTTGGGCGTGCGCTCGCCGTCGAGGTAGGGCAGCACCGTGACCTCGGTGCTCTCGGCCACCGCCTCGCGGTCGAGGCCGAGCCACCCCGCCACGCGGTCGACGGCCAGGGTGCAGTTGAGCGTGGCGGCCAGCGGCAGAAAGCCGCCGGTGGCGTCGGCGAAGCCCGCGATCATGCCGCTGGGGTCGACGGCGCGCTCGCTCATCGCCGCGTAGGCGGTGCCCGACGTGCCCAGGCTGATCACCGGCTCGCCGGGGGCGAGGCCGAGGCCCAGCGCCGCACCCATGTTGTCGCCCGTCCCGGGTCCCACGGGGACGCCCTCGGGCAGGCCGAGCTCCGCGGCGGCCTCGGCGCCGACCTCGCCTGCCGCCTCGCCCGGGCCGAGCACGTCCGGAAGCAGCGCGGGGTCGAGCTCGACGTCCGGCAGCCCGAGCACCTCGTCGACGTACTCCTCGTCGCGGGTCGACCACCAGCCCGTGCCCGAGGCGTCGCCGCGGTCGGTGGCGCCGCGCCCGCAGAGGCGCTCGGTCAGCCAGTCGTGCGGCAGCCGGACCGACCGCGCCCGGCTCCGCCACCTCGGGCTCGGTGCGCCGCAGCCAGGCCCAGCGCGTGACCGTGAAGGAGGGCACGGGCACCACGCCGACGTCCTGCGCCCAGCGCTCGGCGCCCAGCTCCTCCCGGAGCCGCTCGGCGTCGGGCGCCGACCGGGTGTCGTTCCAGAGCACCGCCGGGCGCAGCGGCCGCCCGTCCTCGCCGCCCACCACCAGGCCGTGCTGCTGGCCCGCCACCGAGATGGCGCGCGACCTCGCGCGGCCCGGCCGGTCTCGGCCAGCGCGCGCGCGCAGCGCCTCCCACCACACCGCCGGCTCGGTCTCGCGCGCGCCGCCCGAGCCGGTGACCTCGTGCGGGGCGCGGCCCTCGGCCACCACCGAGCCGTCCTCGGGGTCGACCACCAGCACCTTGGTGGCCTGGGTCGAGCAGTCCACGCCGGCCACGAATTGACTAGGGTCGGCCACCCGCGCAGTCTGTTGCGCACCCCCACCAATTGCAAGAGGAGAGAGAGTTGGCTGACCTCACCCCGCGCCCCGAGGACAAGTTCACCTTCGGCCTGTGGACGGTCGGCCACAAGGGCAACGATCCCTTCGGCGTCGAGACCCGGCCCGGCCTCGACCCCGCCGACAGCGTGCGCAAGCTGGCCGAGCTGGGCGCCTACGGCGTCTGCTTTCACGACAACGACCTGATCCCGCTCGGCACCGACGACTCCGAGGCGGAGCGCATCAAGAGCGAGTTCAAGGCGGCGCTCGACGAGACCGGCATGAAGGTCTCGATGGCCACCACGAACCTCTTCACGCACCCCGTGTTCAAGGACGGCGCGTTCACCTCCAACGACCGCGACGTCCGCCGCTACGCGATCCAGAAGACCATGCGCGGCATCGATCTGGGGGCCGAGCTGGGCGCTCCGCTCTACATCTTCTGGGGTGGCCGCGAGGGGGTGGAGGCCGACGCCGCCAAGCCGGCCCGCGACGCGCTCGAGCGCTTCCGCGAGGCGCTCGACTTCCTGTGCGAGTACGTGCGCGACCAGGGCTACGACATGCGCATCGCGCTGGAGCCCAAGCCCAACGAGCCGCGCGGCGACATCTTCCTGCCCACCGTGGGGCACATGCTCGCCTTCATCGAGCGCCTCGAGCACCCCGAGATGGTGGGCGTGAACCCCGAGGTGGCCCACGAGACGATGGCCGGGCTTTCGTTCCTGCACGCCGTGGCGCAGGCGATGTGGGCGGGCAAGCTCTTCCACATCGACCTCAACGGCCAGCGGGTGGGCCGCTACGACCAGGACTTCCGCTTCGGAGCGGTCGGCCTCAAGGACGCCTTCTTCCTCGTCCAGCTCCTGGAGGATTCCGGCTACGACGGTCCGCGCCATTTCGACGCGCGGCCGCTGCGCGTGGAGTCCGAGGAGGGGATCTGGGACTTCGCGTCGGGCTGCATGCGCACCTACCTGGCGCTCAAGGCGAAGGCGGAGGAGTGGCACGGGGACGCCGGGATCCAGGCCGCGCTAGAGGAGGCCAAGGTGCCCGAGCTGGCGATGGAGACGGTCGGGCCCTACTCGCGTGAGAAGGTCGACGAGCTGCTGACCGCGCAGTTCGATATCGACGCGCTGGGCGCCCGCGAGACGCGCAACGAGCGAATCGATCAGCTGTCGGTGGATCTCATCCTCGGCCTCTGACCGTAACTCGGGCCGCCTTCCGCCCGTTGTATGGGGCATGAAGGCCACCCTGGGCACCCGGCTGTCGCAGCGCGACAGCCGCCGCTTGGTCGGCCGCGACACCCAGCTGGCGGTCTTCGACGAGCTCCTGGTCGACGATCCGGCCGCCAGCGTGGTGCTCGTGCACGGCCCGGGAGGCATCGGGAAGAGCACGCTGCTGCGCGAGGTGGCCAGGCGGGCCGAGCGCCGCGGCTTCACGGCGACGCTCGTGGAGGGCCCGGAGCTGGCGCCCGTGCCGGACGCGCTCGACCGCGCCGTGCAGGCGGCACGAGGCCAGGAGCGGCCTCTCGTGATGTTCGACGGGTACGAGCGCATGAGCGCCCTGGGCGGATACCTGCGTCGCGACCTCCTGCCCTCGCTGCCCGAGCGGACGCTGGTGGTGATCGCCGGACGCCGGTCGCCCGAGCGAGCGTGGTTTGAGGGTGGCTGGGAGAACCTCACCCTCGAACTCGAGCTGGGCCCGCTGTCCGAGCCTGAGTCGCTCGAGCTGCTGCGCTTGCACGGCGTTGTCGAGGAGCGGATCGTCGCCGAGCTGATCGCTTGGGCCGAGGGCTCGCCCCTGGCTCTGGCCCTGGGCGCGGACACCGTGGATCGCTCACCGGCCTGGAGCCCGCACAACGCGATCGAGCGCCCGCACATCCTGCAGTCGCTGATCCGGAGGCTGGCGGACACCGAGCTCGACGCAGCCCACGTGGGCGCGCTGGGGGTAGCGGCCACCGCTCGGGTGACCACCGTCGACCTCCTGCGGGACGTGCTGCCCGCCGACGATCCGGTAGCGGCCTTCGACTGGCTCGCCTCGCGGAGCTTCACCGAGCCGCTGGGGGACGGGTTGACACTCCATGAGCTGGTGCGAAAGGCGATGTACGCGGACCTCCGGCGCCGCGATCCCGAGCGTGAGCGGGTACTGCGGCGCCTGATCGCCGACCACCTCCACCAGCGGGCGATCGATGGCCGGCTGCTTCTCTCAATCGATCTCGCCCACCTCGTGGAGAGCGAGGCGATCCGCTGGGGCTACAGCTGGGAGGGAAGCGTTCACCACCGCATCGACGACCTGCGCGCCGGGGATTCCGCGAGGATCGAGGCCCTGCTCGCGGAGCGCGGACACGGAGGCTGGTTCGCCCAGTCGAGGCTCTTCTTTCACCAGGCGCCCCAGCGGGTGGCCGTGGCGCGCGACAGCGCGGACCGGCTATGCGGCTATCAGGTGACGGTGACACCGGGCAACGCGCCGGCGTTCGCTGAGAGCCACCCGCTGCTCGGTCCCTGGCTCGCGCATGCGCGAGCTCGGGCGCACGGTCAGGAGGCGATCCTGTGCAGCGTCTCGATCGATTTCACCGACAACCCCCGCGCCCGCGTCCAGGCTCTGCTCGGCATGGCCAGCATCCTGCGCTCCGGCCTCGAGAACCCTCGCTTCGCCTACCTGCCGGTGAATCCGCGCCTGCCCGGCGCTCTCGAGTTCAGCGCGGCCTTGGGGGCCGCGCACCTCGGTGAGCTGGATCTGGAGATCGGCGGCGTGGAGATCGAGTGTCACGTGATCGACTACGGGCCGGGCGGCCTGATCGGCGCCCAGCGCGCGGTGGTCTACGCCGAGCTCGGGCTGGCGCCCCCGCGTCCCGCGGCCCCGAGCCGGCCGAGCACGATCCCCGACGAGACGGTGCGCGAGGCGCTGCGCAACCTCCAGCTCCCGCACAAGCTGGCGACCAGCGAGCTGGCGCGGGGGGAGGGGGCCGGCGAGCGGGCGGCGTACGTGCAGAATCTGCTCGCCGAGGCGGCGGAGGGAGCCTTCGGCCAGAGCGAGGACGAGCGGTTGTTGCGCCGGGTGCTGATCCGCGGCTACCTGGATCCCGCGCCCAGCCAGGAAGCCGCGGCGGACGAGCTCCATATGAGCCGTTCCTCGTATTTCCGGCGCCTGAAGACGGCCACGCATCGCCTGGCGGAGTACGTGCGGGCCGGCGACTCGTCCTGAGACCCAGACGGGACTGGAGTGGTACTGCGCAGACGCCGGGGGAGGCCTAGGGTCGAATCGGTGGGCAGCGCGGAATCGAAGATCCACGGCCAGGCCGAGGCGCTCAACCGCATCCTGAGCATCGGCGCCGAGGGCCGGGCTCGGGTGCAGGGCCATCTCGACACCGGCGAGCGGGTGGAGGGCAACCCGGTCTGGATCTTCGAGCTCGAGGTGACGCCGCGGAGCGGTCGTCCCTACCGCGTCCGCCACCGCGAGATCGTCTCCTCCGCGGTCACCGGAGGCTTCCCCGACGGCGTGACGATCGCCTGTCGGATCGATCCCATGGATCCGCAGCGGATCGCCTTCGGCGACAAGCCGTTCATGTAGCCGTCTGACACTCAAGTGGGACCCACCTGGCACTGACGGCGGCCCCGGGCGCCGGGAACATCGCAGCTATGTCACGACCATGGCCGAAGCGGATGGCCGGACTGCTCGCCGCCGGCGTAGCCCTCGGCCTGCTCGCCGACGGGACGCTGGTAGGAGCCCAGAGCGCACCGAACGTCATCTACGCGTGCGTCTCCGACAACCCGACAGGGCCGAACACGCGGATCGTCCCGGAGACGGAGTTGCCCTGCGCGGAGCGCTCGTTCTTCAGGTCGTGGTCGATCCAGGGTCCGGCGGGGCCGCCGGGCGTAGCCGGTGCTCCCGGTCCCCCGGGACCGAAAGGGCTTGGCCTCGCCCAGGGAGCGTCGAAGACCCCCCTTCAGTGGATCGAGAACGGAAAGCCGGCTGTGCTCAACCTGCTCCTTCCTCCCGGGAAGTACCTCGTCATCGCCAAGGCCAATCTCGAGGGGTCCAACTACGACTGCGAGCTGTTCCGGGCGGGGAAGGCCGCGGTCCTCGACGAGGGCTTCGGCGGCGGCGAATCGGAGAGGGTGGCCAGCACGGTGTCGATTCAACGGCTGGTCAACCTGCCCGACGGGGGAAAGATGCGCCTGAAGTGCAGCAACTACAGCGGTAAGCAGACCTACGTGCGCCAGCGCAAGATCACGGCGATCCCGCTCTCTGGCTACTACCAGTCAGGGAATTGAGAAAGGCAATCCCTATGTCCCGACCAACGACTGAGTCACACGTTCGGCGCAATCTCGTCGCTTACCTGGCGCTGGGAGTCGCCCTTGCGGCCACCGGCGGCGTGGCCTACAGCGCGATCCCCGACGGCGGCGGTGTCATCCACAGCTGCTACGACAACGTCACCGGCGCGATGCGGGTGATCGACACCGAGGCGAGCGGCGTGTGCCGGGGCGGTGAGACAGCGCTCGATTGGAACCAGAGGGGCCAGCCCGGAGCCGCCGGGCCCCAGGGACCCCCCGGATTGGGGACCACGTACGGAAAGTCAAAGGCTGAGCTCGTGGCCCTGCCCGATCCGGGCCAGAAGAAGACCGTGCTCTCCCTCACGGTGCCACGCGGCAACTACGTGATCTTCGGCAAGGCCGTGGGCGCGCTCAGCGTGCCCGGCTTCTCCTGCGCACCGAACACGGAGATCGTCTACTGCAACCTCCAGCACAACGAGCGCCGGCTGGCCGCCACCATCTTCGGGTGCGCCGTTCAGGCCGGCGAATCGAGCGATCTGGGGCGAGCGAACCTGATCGCCGGCGCCAACCACCAGAGCGCGTATCAGACCGTCAGCGCGAACGTGATGCACAGCTTCCAGGGGACCTCGAACAAGATCTCCCTCACCTGCCTCCAATATGTCGGGGGCAAGTGGCCCGCGGGCGTCCACAACGCGCGGCTGATCGCCATGAAGGTCGATCAGATCAATCCGCTAAACCCCTTCCGGGCCTTCTCCATCAAGGTCTCGAAGCCCAAGCGCAAGCCGAAGCTGCGGGCGGTTCCCTAGCGGGCTAGTCGTCCAGCCAGGTGATGCCATATCGCTTCGACGCCCGCGCGTAGGCGTCCGGTCCCAGCTCGCCCGCGCGATCCGCCTCGGCCAGCTCGAGGAAGAAGCCCTCGAAACCGCCCGGAAAGGTGAGCACCACCTGTCTGCCGGTGCGCGGCACCACTCGTCGCTGAGCGTGCGGCACGCCCCGGGGGGCGAACACGACGCCGCCGGGGCCAACCCGGAACTCCTCGCCGCCGACCGTGAACACGTGCTCGCCCTCGAGGACGTAGAACAGCTCATCCTCGTGCTCGTGCACGTGAAGCGGAGTGTCGGCCGGATCGACCTCCTCGAACAGCGAGAACGCGCCGCCCGTGTCCTGCGCCGTCGCACGGACGATCACCTCGACCTCGCCGAAGCGCAGGCGCTCGCCGTCGCCGGGATCGACTTTGAATCCAAGTGGGGTGTGGGCGGTGAACTCGGTCATCCAAGCGACGCTACGCGGCTCGAGCGCAGGCTACGTGAGCTCGATCACACAGGCCCGGGCTACGCCTCCGCCGGCACCAGAATCCCCCGCCCCTGCAGCCGCCCCTGGTCTAGGTCGGCCATGGCGTCGTTGATGGCATCGAGGGGGTAGGTGCTGGTGTGCAGAGTGACCTGGCCCTGAGCCGTCAGCGTCATCAGGTCCTCGAGGTCGATGTAGGTGCCCACGAGGTTCCCGATGAACGAGATCTCGCGGGAGATGACGTCGATGGTGGGGATGTCGATGTTCTGGCCGTAGCCGATGACGTAGTAGAAGCCTCCGTCCTGGATCATCTCGACTCCGTCCTCGATGGCGCCGTTCTCGCCCACGAAGTCGATGATGGCCTCAGCTCCGAGGCCGTCGGTCATCTGCTTGACGGTGTCCACGTGGGTGCCGTCGACCTGGACGGTGTGGTCGGCTCCCATCTCGCCGGCCAGGGCGAGCGCTTTCTCGTTGGGGTCGACGACGATGATCTCGCAGGGGGTCATCGCCTTGAGGCACTGGATGCCGATGTGGCCGAGCCCGCCGGCCCCGATCACCACTGCGCGGGTGCCGGGGCCGAGCACGGGGATGGCCTTCTTCACGGCGTGGATCGCGGTGAGCCCGGCGTCGGCCAGCGCGGCGATCGAGGCGGGCTCCAGCGAGGGGTCGAGCTTGACCACCGAGCGTGCGCTCGTGAGCAGGAAGTCGGCGAAGCCGCCGTCACGGTTGATGCCGGGAAAGGAACCGGTGAGGCAGCGCATGTCGTCGCCGCGCCGGCAGGCCCTGCACAGCCCGCAGGAGATGAAGGGGTGGACGATCACGGTGTCGCCCACCTCGACGTTGGTCACCCCCGAGCCGACCGCATGGACCCAGCCGGCGTTCTCGTGGCCCGGGGTGTAGGGCAGCTTCACCTCGGACTTCTCGGCCCACTGTCCTTCTTGGATGTGCAGGTCGGTCCGGCACAGGCCGGCGGCGCCGATCTTCACGACAACGTCGAGCGGTCCCTCGACCTGGGGCTCGTCGACCTCCTCGAGCTTGAGCGCTTCGTGGTAGGCGTGCAGTCTCGCGGCCTTCATGCGGCCACCTCCTCGGGATCATCGTCCAGGTCATAGCGGGCCGCCAGCAGCGAGCGACACAGGCCGCCGTTGGTTTCCAGGCTCAGGCGCACGAGCCGCGCGACGCGCAGCCAGTGGGCCAGGTCCCCGGCCGCGATCGGGCGGCCATCGGGCAGCACGAAGGCGGGCGAATCGGCCGCCGCCGCGATGCCCAACTGCTCGCGCAGCTCCAGGCAGCGCCGCGCGTCGGGGTCGCCGGCCGGGAGGTCGGCCACCCGCCGCGCCGTCACCTCCTCCGCTCCGGCGCCCGCGTCCATGAGCGCCTCGCACAGACGCGACTGGCGCGCCACCAGCGCCTTGCGCAGAAACAGCTCGCGCAAGGCCGACAACTCGCCCTCGGTCTCGCCGGGAAACGCCTGAGCGAACCCGTCGCCGCGGCCGAGGGCGGCGTTGATCTCCTCGCCGGTGTAGTGGTCCTCCAGGACCACCCTCACCTCGCGCACCCCCGCCAGCCCGCGCACTGCGCTGCGCGCGTCGGCGGCCATCAGGTAGGCGAAGTTCGGGGCGCACTGCGGAGTTGGCAGCCGCAGCCGCACGTCCACGTCCCCACCCGCCGACACCTCACACGAGGACACGAAGCGCAGCGACGTGATCGGCTCGTCGAGCTCGGGGTCATAGACCGCCCCGAGCGCGTCGATCACCTGTGCGCGGCTGGTCACGCGCGGCCCTCGACCAGCTCCGCGTCCTCCCGCGCGGCGGGCGTTCCCGCGTCGTCGGGCAGCTGCAGCTCCTCCGGCACCTCGACGCCGTACAGCGCGGCGGCGTTGAGGCCCAGGATCTTCTTCTTGGACTCGGTGGTGACGGCCGGGTAGTCGGAGAACGTGTCGTCCGGGTACTCCCAGTCGACCAGGCCCTCGACCTGCCACTTGGGCTCCCAGATGCCGTAGTCGCTGCCGAACAGCATCTTGTCCTCGCCCACCCAGAACAACAGCTCGCCCATCACCTTGGCGAAGAACCGCGGCCGGGCGTGCATCAATCCGCCGATCACCACCGACAGGCCGGCGTACACGTTGGGTTCCTGAGTGGCCATGAAGCAGAAGTCCTCGATCCGCGGAAGGCCCACGTGCTCCACGACGAAGTTGAGCTCGGGGAAGCTCGTGGCCGCCTGATCGACGTCGGACACGTCGAAAGCGTCCTTGTCCAAGGGCCAGATCGTCGGGCCCTTGTGCACGTGCACGTTGCGGATCCCGAGCTCCTGGCACTTCTCCAGGAAGGGCACCGCCTCCGGGTCCTTCAGGGTCCAGCCCCTCGACCCGTCACGCCACTCCGCGGTATAGAGCTTCACGCCCTTCAGCCCGTAGCGCTCCGCGTCCTCCTCCAGCTGCGCCAGCCCCGCCTCGCCCTCACGCGGGTCCCAGCGGCCGTTGACGATCAACCGGTCCGGGTACTTCTCGGCCAGTCGCGCGTTGCGCTCCGCCGTGTTGAAGCCGTCCGCGTACCACTCCTTCAGATAGGTCGACTGGAACACGCCGACGTCCACGTGGCCGTCCTCGAACACGTCCTTGACGAAGTCCTCCTCGGAGTACTTGCGGAACTTCTCGATCGGCCAATGCGTGTCCTCGGGCGCAAGGCTCATGTAGGCGTGGAAGCACTCGATCCAGCCCTCCGCGTAGCGCTCCTGGCCCTTGACCCAGTTCTCGGGGCTCGCGTCCCAGAAGTGGATGTGGCTGTCCATGACGAAGTACTTGTCGCCGTTGTGCTCGTACATGCGTCTCCTCCTTCTGGGGTCATTGGGTTTCTACCCGCGCGCGTGAGAGTCAATGCGCCCGTTCCGCACGCGCCGTTATGGCGGGTACGGCAATGGGTAGGGCCACGCAGGTCTGCGATAGAAGGAGGAGAGGGTGGAAACCACCAAGGTCTTTGAGTATCCGGTCCTCGAGCACTGGCGCCAGCCGCGCTGCCTGCTGGGCCCCGGCGCATGGGAGGCGGGAGGCCCCGAGGCCGCCGCCATGGGGCTCGAGCACGTGCTTTTCGTGACCTCGGGCCTCGCCGGCACCGGCATCGTGGAGGAGGTCGAGCAGAACTTCAAGGACGCCGGCGTGGCCGTGACGATCTACGACAAGGTCGAGTCCAACCCCAAGGACTACAACGTCATGGACGCCTACCAGCTCTTCTCGGAGGAGAAGTGCGACGGCTTCGTGTCAGTCGGCGGCGGCAGCTCGCACGACGCCGCCAAGGGCGCGCGCATCGTGGCCGCCCACGACGGGCGCAACACCAACGAGTTCGCGGGCATCAACATGTCGGAGAAGCTCGAGAACCCGCCCCAGATCGCCATCAACACCACCAACGGGACCGGCTCGGAGACCACGCCCGCGTACGTGATCACCGACACCACGTCGGACAACGCGCCGCACAAGTGGGTCGGGTTCGACCGGGCCGCCACAACCACACTGGCCATCAACGACCCGACGCTGATGATGACCCAGCCCTCCGAGTACGTGGCCTACACGGGCTTCGACACGCTGGCCCACGCCTCCGAGTGCTACACCAACCGCGTGCAGTACGTCGGCGCGCTTCCTCAGGCGCTGAAGGCGGTGACGCTGGTCGAGGACAACCTGCGCGAGGCCACCGCGAGCCCGCACAACTACTTCGCGATGAACAACATGATGTGGGCGCAGTACATGGCCGCTCAGGCGTTCTCGTCCGGGCTGCTGGGCCTGATCCATTCGCTCTCACACGCGGTGTGCGCCTACTACGACGTGCATCACGGGCTCAACAACGGCGTGGGGATCGCGCGGGTGTGGACCTACAACGTCCAGGCCACCCCCGACCGCTTCGCCGACATCGCCGACGCGATGCACGCCACCACGCCCGGCATGAGCCGCATCGGGAAGGCCGACGCGGCCATCGACGCGGTGATCCGCCTGGCCCGCGACTGCGGGATCCCCGAGAACTGGGAGAGCGCGCCCGAGTACCCCAAGTCGCGCATCGGCAAGGGCTGGTACGAGGACAAGGCGACCGCCATCGAGCCCGACGACGACGTGCTCGGGAACATGGCCGAGCACATGTTCAACGACCTGTGCACGCCCGCCAACCCGCGCAACGTGACGGTGGCCACCTGCAAGGAGATCCTGCGCGACTGCGCGTTCGACAGCATGGACAGCAAGGCCGGGCAGCCGCTCAATGGGCGGCCCCAGCACGGAGGCACCGGCGCCACGGTTCCGCGGCTGGGCACCGAGGAGCTGCCCCCGGGCGCCACCGTCGGCAGCGAATCGCACATGGCCGGCGGCTGAGTTGCCCCTCTTCGAGGGGATCGACGACGTTCGCGAGCGCCTGGCGCAGCAGAGCTACGTCTGCGACCGGCAGCTCGCAACCGTCGTCTTCCTGGCCACGAGGATCGGCAAGCCGGTGCTCGTGGAGGGGCCGGCCGGGGTGGGCAAGACCGAGCTGGCCAAGGTGCTGGCCGGCGCCCTTGGGGTCGACCTGATCCGCCTGCAGTGCTACGAGGGGCTCGACGAGGCCAAGGCGCTCTACGAGTGGGAGTACGGGAAGCAACTGCTCTATACCCAGGTGCTGCGCGAGAAGATCGGAGAGCTGATCGGGCCGACGCGGGACCTGCACGAGGCCGCGGCCGCGCTGCGCGGCCAGGAGGACGTGTTCTTCTCGGAGAACTTCCTGGTCGAGCGCCCCATCCTCCAGGCCCTGCGCTCCGAGGAGGTTTCCGTGCTGCTGCTCGACGAGATCGATCGCGCCGATGAGGAGTTCGAGGCGTTCCTGCTCGAGTTCCTCTCGGACTTTCAGGTGTCGATCCCGGAGATCGGCACCGTCGAGGCGCGCAGCATCCCGATCGTCGTGCTCACCAGCAACCGCTCCCGGGAGCTGAGCGAGGCGCTCAAGCGCCGCTGCCTGCACCTCCAGCTCGACTACCCGGGTCCCGAGGTCGAGCTCGAGATCGTGCGGCTGAAGGCTCCCGGCATCCGCGAGGAGCTCGCCGCCGAGCTCGTCAGCACGATCCAGCGCCTGCGCGGCCTCGAGCTGCGCAAGGCCCCGAGCATCGGAGAGACGCTCGACTGGGCCCAGGCGCTCGTGGTGCTCGGGGCCGACCACCTGAGCAAGGAGCTGATCGAGGAGACGCTGAGCGTGATCATCAAGTACGACCGCGACGCCGAGAAGGCTCGGAGGAGCCTCGCCGTCGACGACGGCGAGCCCGCTGCGGCCGCCCACGGCCACCACCACTGAGCAACACCCGTGGACCGGGTCCTCAACGACTTCGTCGACCTGCTGCGCCGCCACCGCGTGCGCGTGTCGCCGGCCGAGGGCCTGGACGCGCTGGAGGGGCTGCGCCATGTGGGCCTGGCTGAGCGCGAGGGGGTGCGCGACACACTGCGCGCGACGCTGATCAAGAGCTCTGACGACCTCGAGACCTTCGAGCGCATGTTCGAGTTGTTCTTCGGGCTCACCCCCGAGCCCGCGGCCCCGGCGCACCTGCACCCCCACGTGCACGACCCGGGCGGCACCGCCACCGAGCTGCGCTTTGGCGAGGACCTCGAGGGGGACCCCGACGACGGCGACCACGATCACTCGCACGCCGGCCCCGAGCCGATCGACCTGCGCCGCTTCCTCGACGAGGAGCAGCTGCGCCCCTCACACGACATCCACGGCGAGTCCGAGCGGCTGCGCCTGTCGGTGTTCGGGCAGCAGCTGATGCTCAACAAGAACCCCGACGCGCTGCAGCAGGCGCTCAAGCGCGCCACCCACCAACTCAAGGTCAAGCGCGCGCGCTCGTTCAGCCCGGGGGCGGTGGCGCCCGAGACCGGCGCCGACGAGCTGCCCATCGAGCTGCCCGCCGCGGGGCTCGAGGAGCTGGCCGACGACCTGCGCGAGCTCGGCGTGGACGACCGGCTGGTGCGGGCGCTGATGGCCCAGGCCGACGACATCCTGAGCGCGCTGCCCGGGCTGCTCGAGGAGATGCTGGCCCGGCGGCGCAAGCTCACCGAGGACGCGCTGGCCGACGAGGAGATCACCCGGCGCTCGCTGCGCCGCCTGCTCGACCTGTCCCCCCGCGACCAGCGCGAGCTCGAGGCCGCGATCCGGCGCCTGGGCCGCCAGATCCACGGCGCGCGGGCGCGCCGGCTCCGGAAGGACCGCGTGGGCAAGATCAGCGTGGCGCACACGCTGCGGCGCAACCTGGCCTACGAGGGGGTGCCCTTCGAGCCGGTGCTACGCCGCCGCCGCGAGCAGCGACCGCGGCTGGTGGTGCTGTGCGACGTCAGCCTGTCCACCCGCAACCTGGCCCGCTTCTGGCTGCATCTCGTCTACAGCCTCCAGGACCTGTTCTCCAAGGTGCGGACGTTCGTGTTCGTGGCCGACGCCATCGAGGTCACGCAGCTCTTCCAGGAGCATCCACTCGAGCGCGCCGTCGACGCGATCTTCTCGGGCAAGCTCATCGACGTCGACGAGAACAGCGACTTCGGCCGCGCCGCGGAGCAGATGGTCACCGGGCTGGCGCCGGCGCTCAACCGGCGCACCACGGTGGTGGTGCTGGGCGACGGGCGCAACAACGGCCGCCCGCCCAACGAGGCGGCGCTGGAGCGGATCGCCGCGCGGGCGCGGCAGCTCATCTGGATCACGCCCGAGCCCAAGTGGGGCTGGACGCTGGGCGGCTGCGACATGCCGCGCTACGAGCCGATATGCGACCGCGTCGAGGTGGTGCGCAACGCCGAGGAGCTGGCGACCGTGGCCGAGTCGCTCGTGCAGCCCGCCTTGGTCCCCGTCAGCTGAGGTGGTGGACCTCCTGAAGGCCGTAGACCGGCGTGGGGATGCCCTCCGCTCGCGCCTTCAGCTGTAGCGCGAGAAACTGCGAGTAGTGGCGCGACTGGTGCAGGTTGCCGCCGTGGAACCACAGGCCCTCCTGCTGGGTGGGCTTCCACATGTTGCGTTCCTCGCCCTCCCAGGGCCCGGGGTCCTTCTTCGTGTCTGATCCCAGGCCCCAGACCTTGCCCACCTTGTCGGCCATGTCCTGCGACACGAGATCGGCAACGAAGCCGTTCATCGAGCTGTAGCCCGTGGCGAAGACCACCACGTCGGCCGGCAGCTCGGTGCCGTCCTCCATCACCACCGCGTCCTCGGTGAGATGGTCGACCTGGCCGTTCTGGAGCTTGATCTTCCCGTCGGCCACCAGCTCGCTCGCGCCGACGTCGATGTAGTAGCCCGAGCCACGCCGCAGGTACTTCATGAACAGGCCCGAGTCGTCCTCGCCCCAGTCGAGGTCGAAGCCCGCGTCTTCGAGACGCTTGTAGTAGTCGGCGTCGCGCTCACGCATCTGGTCGTAGAGCGGGATCTGGAACTCGTGCATGATCCGGTAGGGCAGCGAGGCGAAGATCAGGTCCGCCTTCTCGGTCGTCACACCCGACTCCACGGCCTCCTGGGAGTAGAGCGCGCCCAGCCCGATCTCCATCAGCGTGTCCGAGCGCACGATGTGCGTGGAGGTGCGCTGGACCATGGTCACGTCGGCGCCGTGCTCCCACAGCGCCGCGCAGATGTCGTGCGCCGAGTTGTTGGAGCCGATCACCACCGCCCTCTTGTTCGCGTAGGCGTCGGGCCCGGGGTGGTCGGCCGAGTGGTGCTGGTCGCCCTTGAACACGTCGCGGCCGGGGATGTCCGGGACCTTGGGCTTGGCCGACATGCCGGTGGCCATCACCAGCTGCTTGGGCCGCAGCATGTGCTGGGTCCCGTCGCGCTCGACGGCCACGATCCACTCCTTGGCGTCCTCGTCGTAGCGCGCGCTCTTGGCCTCGGTGGAGCCCCAGTAGTTGAGCTCCATCACCCGCGTGTACATCTCCAGCCAATCGGCGATCTTGTCCTTGGGCGAGAAGACCGGCCAGGTGTCCGGGAACTTGATGTACGGCATGTGGTCGTACCAGACCGGATCGTGCAGGCAGAGCGACTTGTAGCGGTTGCGCCAGGAGTCGCCGGGCCGCGCGTTTCGCTCGACGATGATCGTTGGCACGCCGAGCTGACGCAGCCGGGCGCCCAGGGCGATGCCGCCCTGACCGCCGCCGACGATCACCACCTCGGGCTGCGTGGTGTAGCCGAGCTCCTCGGCTTCGCGCTCGCGCTCCTCGAGCCAGGTCTCGCGCTCGGGCTCGGCCCCGTGCGCCACGCCCTTGCGGCGGTTGGCGCGCGCGGGCTCCTCGTGACCCTTCAGCTCATGGAGCGTCGTGAGCAGGGTCCACGCCTTGCCGTCCTTGAGCCGCAGGTGCCCGTGTCCGCGCCCCGCCTCGGTCTCGAAGTCGATCCACGCCTGGATCACGCCGTCGGCCTCCGCCGGCGGCTCGCTGGTGCGCCAGTTGCGCGGCTTCACCTGCTCGAGGGTGTGATCGAGCATGTCCTTGACCCCGTCGGGGCCCTCCACCGTCTTGAGGTTCCAGGTGAACGCGACGAGGTCGCGCCAAAAGCTCTCCGCGGCGAAGAGCTCTGCGGCGGCGGCGCTGTCGCCTTCGGCCAGGGCTTCCTCGAAGCTCGATAGCCACCCGTCAACGGCGGCGACGGGCTCGACGGTTGCGTGGGTGGTCATGGTGTCCTCCTGGCGGCGACGGGGCGCGGCTATTGTGGCGCGCCGCGATGCTGCGCGTCTTCCGCATCCCCTACTCCACCAACGTCGAGCGCGTGGCGCTGGCGCTGGGGCACAAGGCCATGGAGGTCGAATGGGTCGACGTCGACGCATGCGACAGAACGGCGATCCGCCAAGCCAGTGGCCAGGAGCTCGTTCCCGTGCTCGAGGACGGCGATTTGGTGATCACCGACTCCACGCGCATCCTCCACCACCTGGAGAGGCTGCAACCCGACCCGCCCCTGTTCCCGCGCGACCCGGCTCGGGCCGCCGAGGTGGAGATCTTCCTCGACTGGTTCAACCGCGTCTGGAAGCGCGAGCCCAACCTGATCGCCGACGGCGCCGGCGACTCCGAGGCGATCGCTCGCTGGGCCGACCGGATGCAGCGGCGCCTCGACCTCTTCGAGGGGCTGCTCCACGACCGCGACCACCTGTTCGGCGAGTTCGGCGCCGCCGATTGCGCCGCCTGGCCGTTCCTGCGCTACGCCGTGCGCATCGAGCCCGACGACGACGAGGAGTTCCACCGCGTGCTCAACGAGCGCCTCGACGTGTCGGGCCACCCGCGCCTCAGCGCCTGGATCAAGCGGATGGCGCGGCGGCCGAAAGCCTGAGCTTCTCGATCGCCTGCTCGCGCAGCTCGTGCTTCTTGATCTTCCCGGTCACGGTCATCGGGAACTCGCTGCAGCTCGCCACGTAGCGCGGAATCTTGAAGTGGGCGATCCTGCCGCGGCAGTACTCGCGCAGCTCGTCCTCGTCCACGGTCGCGTCCTCGCGGGCGATCACCCAGGCCATGATCTCCTCGCCGTAGCGCTCGTCGGGTACCCCGACCACCTGGACGTCGGCCACGGCGGGGTGGCCGTAGAGGAACTCCTCGATCTCGCGCGGGTAGACGTTCTCGCCGCCGCGGATGATCATGTCCTTGATGCGCCCGACGATTCGCACGTAGCCGTCCTCGTCCATCGTCGCGAGGTCGCCCGTGTGCATCCACCCCTGCGAGTCGATCACCTCCTCGGTGCGCTCGGCGTCCGCCCAGTAGCCCGACATGACCGGATAGCCGCGGGCGCGAAACTCGCCCGATTCGCCGCGCGGGACGGTCTTGCCGCCGGCCGGGTCGACGATCTTGATCTCGGTGTGCGCCATGGCCCGGCCGACGGTCTCGCAGCGGTGCTCGATCGTGTCGTCGCGGCGCACCATCGTCGTGACCGGCGAGGTCTCGGTCATGCCGAAGGCGATCGTCATCTCCTCGATGCCCATCTCGGTGCCGACCCGGCGCATGATCTCCATCGGGCAGGGCGAGCCGGCCATGATCCCGGTGCGCAGGCTCGACACGTCGAACTCCGAGAAGCGCGGGTGGTCGAGCTCGGCGATGAACATCGTCGGCACTCCGTAGAGGCTGGTGGCGCGCTCGCCGGCGACCGCCTCGAGCGTGGCCTCCGGGTCGAAGGCGTCCTCGGGATAGACGATGCAGGCCCCGGTCAGGCTGCAGGCCAGGTTGCCCATCACCATCCCGAAGCAGTGGTAGAGCGGCACGGGGATGCAGACCCGGTCGGCCTCCGTGTAGCCGAGGATGTCGCTCAGCAGCAGCGCGTTGTTGAGGATGTTGTGGTGGGTGAGCGTGGCGCCCTTGGGGCGGCCCGTGGTGCCGCTCGTGTACTGGATGTTGATCGGGTCGTCGAAGTCGAGCTCGTCCATCCGCGCGCGCAGGTCGGCCTCGCCGGGTCCGTCCTCGCCCGCGGCCAGCGCCTCCCACTCGGGCGAGTCGAGCAGGATCACGTGGGCCAGGTCGGGGAGCTCGCCGCGCACCTCCTCGACCATCGCGCCGTAGTCCGAGCCCTTGAACTCCGGGGCGGCCACCAGCGCGCGGCAGCCCGACTGGCGCAGCGCGTACTCGAGCTCCGAGGTGCGGTATGCCGGGTTGATGTTGACCAGGATCACGCCGAGCTTGGCCGTGGCGTACTGCGTGAGGGCCCACTCGTAGCGGTTGGGACTCCACACGCCCAGGCGGTGGCCCTTCTCGAGGCCCAGACCCATCAGGCCGCGCGCCAGACGGTCCACGGCGGCATTGAGCTCGGCCCAGGTAAAGCGCGCTTCCTGGTGGCAGGACACGAGCGCCTCGGAGTCAGGAACCCGCGCCGCGGTGCGCTCGAGGTTCGCGCCGATCGTCTCTCCCAGCAGCGGAATGGCGCCGGTGCCGTGGGCGTAGGAGTCGAGCCGCCCGGGGCCCGTGGTCACGGGGTGAAGACGACCTTTCCGAACAGGTCGCCGGCAAGCATCTCCTCGAAGCCCTGACGCGCTTCCTTCAGCGGGAGCTGCGAGGAGATCTCCGGGCGGGCGCCGGTGTCGGCGCAGAAGCGCGCCAGGCGGACCAGCTCGTCGCGGGTGCCCATGGTCGAGCCCACCACCGACAGCTGGAGGAAGAAGATGCGGTTGAGCTCGGCCGGCGGCGCCTGCCCGCTGGTCGCACCCGAGACGACGAGCGTGCCGCCGGGCTTGAGGGAGCGCAGCGAGTGGCCCCAGGTCGCCTCGCCCACGGTCTCGAGGACGGCATCGACGCGTTCGGGCAGCCGGGCGCCGGACTCGAATGCCTCGTCCGCTCCCAGGTCGAGAGCACGGGCCCGCTTGTCCTCCGAGCGGCTCGTCGCCCAGACCCGCAATCCGGCCGCGCGGCCGAGCGCGATCAGCGCGGTGGCCACGCCGCCGCCCGCGCCCTGTACGAGCACGGTCGCCCCTGGCGCCACATTCGCGCGCGTGAACAGCATGCGGTAGGCGGTCAGCCACGCCGTGGGCAGGCAGGCGGCCTCCTCGAAGGACAGCTCGGGCGGCTTGGGCACGAGGTTGCCGAGCGGAACGGCCACCTTCTCGGCCAGGGTGCCGGGATGTCGCTCCGACAGCAGCGAGCGCTTGGGATCCATCGTCTCGTCGCCGCGCCAACCCAGGCTCGAGATGACCGAATGGACGACGACCTCGTTGCCTTCCTCGTCCAGCCCCGCGGCGTCGCAGCCGAGGATCATCGGCAGGCTCTTCTCGTCCAGGCCGACCCCGCGCAGCGACCACAGGTCGTGGTGGTTGAGCGCGGCGGCCTTGACGGTCACGGTCGTCCAGCCGTCCGGCACCTCGGGGTCGGGACGCTCCCCTGACTCCAATCCGGAGAGCGGGTCGTCGGCGTTAGTGCGGGCGGCGTAGACGGCGAACACGCGGGGCAGCTTATCCCGCGCTCGCCGGCGGTCAGTCCGCGGGCGCCTTGACCTGGCCGATGAACCCGCGCACGTCCGCGGCCGGCTCCGAATAGGCCTCGCCCAGCGCCGACTCGACCGCATCCATGTAGTCCTCCGCCCAGGCCGGGAACTCGTAGTCGATCCCGCGCAGGAACTCGAGCGTCGCCGCCCAGCGGATATCGGCAATCGACGGCCGGTCGCCGCCGACGAACCTCCTGGCGTCGAGGAACCAGTCGCGGAAGGCCTCGAGCGGCGCGCCCAGCGCCTCCTCGGCGTCCTCTCGCGCTTTGGCCTTCAGGTCGTCGCCGGCGTCGGAGGTTGCCACCTCGCCTGGATACTGTGGGAAGCCCAGCGCGGGGTAGGTCGCGCGCGCCATGAGCGGGTAGAAGGTGCCGACGAGGTAGAACATCGCGCTGTCTACCATCGCCCGCTCGCCCGGGTCCGTGGGGTAGAGCCGGTCCAGCCCATGCTTGTTGCAGAGGTACTGCATGATCGCGCAGCTCTCCCAGATCGAGCCCCTGGGCAGGCCCTCCTCCTCGAGCAGCGGCGTGAGGTCGGCCGGGTCCTTTGAGAGGAACTCACGCGTGCTCTTCTTGCCCCACACGTCCCTCTCCTCGAAGTCGAGCCCCGCGGCCCTCACGAAGATCCGGGCGGTGAGGTTGTTCACGCTGGGCAACAGCACGCTCAGGGTGTTCTCGGCCATGCGCTCCTCCTACTGGTAGCGGTCCCCTTGGGCGATCGGTACTTTCGCATTGCCCTCCCGATCTAGTGCTCGAGCAGTTTGGACTTGTAGTCGCTCCGCTGCAAGCTGCCCCACGGTACGAGGTCCACCTGCGTCTGGACCACGAGCGTGTTGCGGAGGCGCTCGCGGATCGCCTCGGCCAACTCGGCCTGCGCGCTCTCGCCGGCCGCGAGCTCGACGCTGACCGGCAGGGGCGGATCCTGCTTTACGCCGGCGCCCCGAGGCCTGACCAGGATGGGCCCGCTGGTCCTGGGGGCGAATTCGCCGACTACCTCCCGGATGGCGGACGGGAACACGTTGACGCCGCGGACGATCAGCATGTCGTCGGTGCGTCCGACGCAGCGCACCCGGGGCCCGGTCCGCCCGCAGGGGCACGGCCTCGTGCGAACCTCGACGTGGTCGCGCGTGCGAAAGCGAAGCAGCGGCGCCGCCCGGTGCCGGAGGTGGGTCAGCACGAGCTCACCAGTGGCCCCGTCCTCGAGCTCGTGCGCCGACCCGGAGTCCGGGTCGATCACCTCGGGGTGTACGTCGCCGCGCGCGCCGAGGTGCATGCCGTCCTGCTCCTCGCACTCTCCCCAGAGCGAGACGCCGATGTCGCCGATGCCCATCGCCTCGGTCACCCGAGCGCCCCAGCCCTCCTCGAGCTTCGCGCGGAACCCCGGCTCGCCGC
Source organism: uncultured Thermoleophilaceae bacterium (assembly GCA_963728155.1). Taxonomy (GTDB): domain Bacteria; phylum Actinomycetota; class Thermoleophilia; order Solirubrobacterales; family Thermoleophilaceae; genus JACVRW01. The sequence goes on from CAVSJF010000007.1 coordinate 784,741, forward strand.
CGCCGGGCTCGCCCGCCACGAGCACGCGTTCGACGCTCGAGCCCACCAGGTCGAACCTCCGCTCCGCCGCCCACTCGACCAGGCGCTGGGCATACGACGGGGTCATGACCGCGGCTTGGGGGCGAAGGGCCTCGATCACGCGCATCAGGCGCTCGGTGTTGCCGGTGCCGACCGGGATGTGGCACAGGCCCAGGCGGTCGAAGGCCGCCAGCGCCACCCCCGCCACGAACGGGCCGGCGTTGTAGGTGCTCGCCACGCCCTGGCCGGCGACCACGCCGGAGGCCGCGTAGCTGCGGGCCGACGCCGTGACCCAGCGTTCGAGGTCGCCCGCGGTGAGCGGGATGTAGCTGGGCGTGCCGGTGGTCCCGCTGGTCGAGTAGATCCGGACGATCTCGGATGGGTCAGTACACAGGTGCGCGCCGATGGGATCGGCCGGAGTGCAGGTGGCGCGGATCTCGCTCTTCTCGGTCAGCGGAAGGCCTGCGATGTCCGCCAGGCCGCCCAGTTGTGCGGCGGACGCCACCCCGAGCTTGTCGCGGTAGAAGGCCGAGCGCTCGAGCAGGTAGGCGAGCTGGCCGCGGTAGGACGCGTCGTCTGAGCGAAGCTGCTCCGCCCACGGCTTCCTCTCCTGGTTCGACACGGCCATCAGCCGGCGCCGGGCTTGTACTCCACCGCTTCCTCGGCTCTGGCGGCCATGAGGAACCCAAGCGGCCGCTCGCGCTCCTCGGCCAGGTGAGCGAGTAGCCCCGCCGTGCGCGCGAGGATCGGCACCGCCTTGACCGTGGCCGACGAGAAGCCGAGGTCGAGCATCACCGCCGCTATGGGCATCGCCACGTTCATCGTAAGGGGCCTGCCCCAGACCTCCGCGGCCGCCTCGCGCAGGCATCGGGCGAGCGCTACGTAAGGACCGCTGACCCCGCGCTGGTCGGCCAGCTCGAGGATCCGCTCGGCGCGCGGGTCGAGCGGACGATGGAGCGGATGGCCGAAGCCCGGCAGCTTCTCTCCCTCGGCGTGCACCGCACGGGCTACCTCTCCCGCCGCGGCGGCCGCCTCGGCCCCGGAGGCCACCTTGCGCTGGGTCGCCTCGAGCAGCTCCGCGCAGGCCTCGGAAGTGCCGAGGACGACAGGGCCCGCCCCGAGTATCCCCGCTGCCACGGCGCCCTGGAGCGATCCCGGGTCGGCGGCCAGTGTCATGCGCGCGGCGACGTTGGTGGGCATCATGCCGTGCTCCGCTATGGCCACGAGCAGCAGGTCGAGGAAGAAGGCCTGGTCCTCGGTCGGCTCCCGGCCGGTGAGCAGGAGATGGAAGTACTCGGTGAAGCTCAGGCGTCCCATCAGGTCGCCACACAGGTCGCGTCCCCGTACCTCGACCCTGTCGGAGTACGCGCGGCTCACGTGGCTCACGGCCGGCCCGGTCCTGCCGATCTGCATGCCGACTCGAGCCTCGGCTAGGAGGCCTCTACGGCGGCCTTGATCGCCCGCCCGAAGTCGCCCCGCTTGGTTTTGATCCCGGTGGTCACCTCGAAGCTGCCGACCATGGGCACATGATCGCGGATTGCGCGCGGGCGCGCAGCGCCGGCGCGGAGGGGGTTGGACGATTTAACCGCCGTATGTGCGAACAGGTCGGCCGACTCCCCTGCGTGCGAGCGGCTTCAGCTTCGGTAGCTGACCTCCTCGCGCGCCCCCGACTCCGCCGAGCGCAGGATCGCGTCGCACACCTCGGCGCAGCGGTAGCCGTCCTCGAACGTCGCTCCGTGCGGCGCCACGCCGGAGTCGTCGCGGATCGCGCTGAGCAGGTGGTGCAGTTCGTGCACGAAGCTGTGCTCCCAGCCGATGATGTGGCCGTGCGGCCACCACCACTCCCAGAAGGGGTGGTCGGCCTCCGACACGAGAACGGTCCGGAAGCCCTGCGCCGACTCCGCCGGGGTCGATTCGGCGAGGTGCACCTGCAGCTCGTTCAGGCGCTCGAGGTCGAAGGCGATCGAGCCCTTTGAGCCGTTGATCTCCCAGCTCAGGGCGTTCTTTCGCCCCGTGGCGAAGCGCGACGCCTCGATCGTGCCCACCGCGCCGTCGTCGAACGCGACGACGGACTCGAACGCGTCGTCGACCTCGCGCCCGGGCTTGAAGGTGGCGGTGGTGGCCGCCACCGATCCGATCTCGCCCACGAGGTAGCGCGCCAGGTCGATCACGTGCGCTCCGAGGTCGCCGAGGGCTCCCGAGCCCGCGGCCGCCTTCTCGAAGCGCCAGACCTCGTCGTCGACCGTCCCCCACTCCTGCAGGTAGCGCCCGCGGAAGTGGAAGATCTCGCCGAGCTCGCCCGCCTCGATCATCTGACGCGCCAGCCGGACCGCGGGCACGAAGCGGTAGTTGAACGCGCACATGTGCTTGACCCCGGCGGCCTCGACGCGCTGCCACGCGTCGTAGGACTCATCCGCGTCGCGCCCCAGTGGCTTCTCGCAGATCACGTGCTTGCCCGCCTCCGCGGCCGCAATCGACGGCTCGGTGTGCAGGTTGTTCGGGCCCGAGTTGTCGAACACCTGGATGCGGTCGTCGGCCACGAGGTCGTGCCAGTCGGTCACGTAGCTCTCGAAGCCGTAGCGCTGCGCAGCTTCGGACACCGCCTCCTCGTTGCGCCCGGCGATGGCCACCAGCTTCGGCACGTACGGTGGCGGCCATGCCATGTAGGGCAGCGTCTTGTAGGCGTTGGAATGGGCCTTGCCCATGAAGGCGTAGCCCAGCATGCCGATCCCGATCTCCTCCACTTCGGCCATGCGATCAGTCCTCCCGCGCGAACGCGGCATCGAAGGCCACGGTCGAGGGCGCGAAGTCGGTGGCGCGCACGAAGCCCAGCGCGTCGGGCGCGCCCCAGTCGCGGTCCATCCCCGAGTCCTCCCACTCGATCGACAACGGCCCGTCGTAGCCGATCCGGTTGAGCACGCGGAACACGTCCTCGAAGTCGACGTCACCGTGGCCCGGCGACACGAACGTCCAGCCGCGCTCGGGCTCCCCGAAGTCGATGTGCGAGCCCAGGATCGAGCGGCGCCCGTCGAGGCGCTTGATCGAGTCCTTGACGTGCACGTGGTAGATGCGGTCGGCGAACTGCTCGATGAACGCACCCGAGTCGAGGAACTGATGCGCGAAGTGGGAGGGGTCGAAGTTGATGCCGAATCCCTCGCGCCGGCCGATCGCCTCGAGCGTCTTCTCGGTCGTGGGGAAGTCGTAGGCGATCTCGGTGGGGTGCACCTCGAGGCCGAACTTCACGCCCTCCTCGTCGAACACGTCGATGATCGGGTTCCAGCGTTCGGCGAAGTCCTCGTAGCCGCGCTGCACCTCGTCCCAGTCGTTGGGCGGGAACGAGTAGAGCATGTGCCACACACGCGAGCCGGTGAAGCCCGTGACCACGTCCACGCCGAGCTTTGCCGCCGCACGCGCGGTGTCTTTCATCTTCTCGGCGGCGCGCTGCCTGACCCCCTCAGGGTCGCCGTCGCCCCACACGTCGGGGGGCAGCACCGCTCCGTGACGTGAATCGATCGGGTCGCACACGGCCTGCCCGACGAGGTGGGCGCCGATGGCCCAGCACTGCAGGCCGTGACGCTCGAGCAGCTCGCGCTTGGCGCGCACGTAGCCGTCGTCGGCCAGCGCCTCGTCGACCTCGAAGTGGTCGCCCCAGCAGGCCAGCTCGAGGCCGTCGAAGCCCCACTCGCCGCACTTCGCGGCCAGGTCCTCGATCGGCAGGTCGGCCCACTGGCCGGTGAACAGCGTGACGGGTCGTGCCATCGTTGCTCTCTTTCTCAGTTCGCGGTTTCAGGGTCGCCGGCCACCTCGATGGGCACGCCGGCACGGCGGTATTCGTCCACGGTCGCGGCCGGGAGGCCGAAGTCGACGATCAGCAGATCGAGCTCGTCGGCGCGCGACATCGTCAGCAGGGAGGAGCGGCCGAACTTGCTGGAATCGATCAGCGCCACGCAGGTGCGCGCCACCCCGCGTGCCGCGTTCACCACGTCGGCCAGCGGCCGGCGAGAGGTCGTGAGGCCCTGCTCGAGCGTGATCCCGGCCGCCGATATGAAGGCCAGGTCGATGTTCAGCCCGGACAGGAACTCGTAGGCCCAGCGCCCGCCGATCAGCTTCATGTGGGGGTCGACCTCGCCCGGCGTGACGATCACGTGGATCGACTCCGCCGACACCTCGAAGGCGATGGCCGGCGAGTTGGTGACAAGCGTGATCATCTGGGGAGGGTTCGCCTCGAGTGCGCGAGCCAGGGCCAGGCAGGTGGAGGAGGAGTCGAGGAAGATCGTCGCGTTGTCGGTGACCAGCCGAGCGGCGTGCCCGGCGATGGCGGACTTCGCCTCGCGGCTCTGCGCCACGCGGCCGTCCCAGGCCGTCTCGATGCGCTCTTCGCCGATCTGCCCGTTGATCGCTCGCGCGCCACCGTGCACGCGCTCGATCAGGCCCTCCGCGGACAGCTCGGCCAGGTCGCGGTGGACGGTGATGGCCGACACGTCGTGCGCATCGGCGAGGTTGGCGATGGACACGCCGCCCTCGCGGCGGATCCGCTCCAGCATCTGCGCACGGCGCAGAGCGGGTGGGACGGTCGGGCTCACCTCACACGCGGTCCTCGAACTCGCGCCGCTTGATGTCGGTCTCGAGCGGGCGGAACTCGTCGATCGCGGCCACCAGGTGGTCGGCGAAGCGTTCGAGCGCCTCCTCTCCCTTCTCGCGCGTCGCGGTCATCGGGTTCCCGATCACACCCGTGCGCGAGAACTCGTTGTGATCCATCGGGAATGTGAAGTACTGGTAGCCCTGGAAGGCCACGTCGGGGGCGCCATCGCGCTTGACGAAGGACTGAGGCAGCCACTTCGGCACCTGGGCCCGGTCGTTCTCGGCGCGGTCCATGCGCACCAGAGCGGGGTTGTGGGCCATCACCTGCGAGGTCTCGAGCTCGGAGGCGTGCCAGCCCGGCGTCTCCTCGGGCGGGTTCTCCAGCAGGTCCTCGAGCATGCCGATGTAGCGCTCGGCGTAGGGCTTGTACAGCCCGACGATCGCGCCCGTCTCGTACTTGATCCTGCGCAGCAGCGGATCGATCACCTTCGTGTTGGAGCCGTGCCCGTTAACGAAGATCAGCTTGTTCCAGCCGTGGTGGATCAGGGAGCGGGCGATGTCGTACCAGGCCTCGACAACGGTCGAGGCCCGGAAGGTGATCGTGCCCACACCGGTTTCCGGCTCGCGCATGTGCTGCGGCGAATAGCCGGCCCAGAAGGGCGGGGCATAGGGCACCTCGGCCTTCTCGGCCGCCCGCTTGGACACTTCGAGCGCGGTGATCGTGTCGGTGCCCAGCGGCAGGTGAGCGCCGTGCTGCTCGCACGAGCCGATCGGGACCAGGATGATGTCCGAGCGCTCGCGAAACCACTCGATGTCCGGTGGGGCAAGGTCGAGCAGGCAGTTCGATACGGGTTGGTCAGACAACGCAGGTCTCCTTGGCCAGGGTGAGGTAGCGCTCGGCGACGAGGTCGGCGAACTCGGGGTCATCCACGTGAGCGTCCACTTCCTCGAGCGGTATCTCGGGCGGCAGCGCGTCGCGCAGGGAGTCGATGAAGGCGGCGTCCGCCTCGGGGTCCCACAGGTCGCCGCCTGGTACGTCGGCGAGCGAGAACCCACCGGTCGGGCAGATCACCCGCACCGGGCCGTGTGCGCCCGCCAGCCGCTGGGCGACGATGCGGCCGAGCTCGGCCTCCTCCTCGGCGCTCAGCCGCACCAGCGTGGCCACGGGATTGTGGAAGTACTGCTTGCGTTCGCGGTAGCGCTCGGGCAGCTCCGCGCGAGCGCCCTGGTTGAAAAAGTCGACGCAGCCGGGCACCACCACCTGGGGCAGCCCGTGCTCGCCGGCCACGGTCAGGCGCCGCGGCCCGGTGGCGTGGATGCCGGTTGGGTGCATGGCGTTGGCCAGCTCCGAGAGCGTGAAGTCGATCACTCCCGAGATGGCTCCCGCCTCGATCAGGCGCTCCATGGCGGGGCCGCCGACCCCGTTGGCGTGAAAGACCACCGGTTCCTGGCCCCCGGCCTCGAGCGCCGGAAGCATCCGCATCACGGCGGGCGTGGTGTGCCCGAGCATCGTGATTCCCACGCATCGCTCCCCGAGCGCCTCGGCCGGCCGGCCGGCGTCGCGAGCCATTCCCACCACCGCCGCGGCCGCGTTGTCGAAGATCGCCCGCGAGATCGGGTTGATCCCGAGGATGTCGATCACCGAGTGCATCACGAGCGTGTCGCCCTCGCCCACGAACGGGCCGAAGGGCCGGCGTCCGGACGCCGAGGGAGACACGATCAGCTTGGGTACGCCGACCGGCAGCGCGGCCATCGCCGCGGCGCCGAGCAGGGCGCCCTCGGCGCCGCCCAGGCACAGGGCGCCGTCCACGCGGCGCTCGGCCCAGAGGCCTTCGAGTACCGCGCGGACGCCCTCCTGCATCTGCTCCACGGCCGCCCCGCGGGAGCCCGCCGCGCGTACCGCGTCGAGCTCCCGTCCACCCGCTCGGGCGACCTCGGCGCGCGGAACGTCGGCCTCGCATCCCAGGGCCTCGCCGAGGATGCCCGAGTCGATCACGATCGCCTGGCCGCCGAGCGCGGCAATGCGGTCGCGCACGTAGGCCGTCTCCTCGCCCTTGGTGTCGAGCGTGGCGATCAGCGCGATCCGGGGCGAATTGCTCAAACGGCCTGGCCCACCGACTCCGCCGCCTTCTTGAGCCGGTCGATCGAGTCCTGCACGTACTGGTCGTAGAGCGCGGCGGGCACGGTCCCGGTGCCGTGGTCGCGCAGGAACTGCTCCATGCCCTGCGAGCCCTCGCTCTCCGAAGCGTCCGTGATCTCGGTGCGCTCGGAGATGCGGCTGCGGTCGACCGTGGCCACGAACTCCACCGTCACGCAGCCGTCGTAGCCCACCTCGTCCAGGGTCTGCATGAGCTTCTCCCAGTCCACCGAGCCCTGGCCCGGCGGCATGCGGTTGTTGTCGGCCACGTGAAAGTCCACGAGCCTGTCGCCGGCGCTGCGGATGGCCTCCGCCCAGTCGGCCTCCTCGATGTTCATGTGGAAGATGTCGAGGCTGACGCCGCAGTTGCCGCCCACGTCCTCGGCCAGCGCGAGGGCCTGGTCGGTGCGGTTGACGAAGTAGGTCTCGAAGCGGTTGAGCGGCTCGATGCCGATCCGCACGCCGAGCTCCTCCCCGTGGGCCTGGCACTCCTTGAGGCACTCGATCGCCCACTGCCACTCGTCCTCGGGCGAGCCCATCGGCACGACCTTGCCCACGGTGGAGGGGACGATCGTGATGATCTCCCCGCCCCAGGCCGCGATCTGGCTCATCGTGTCCTTGACGTAGTCGACCGAGCCCTGGCGCACGTACTTGTCCTCGTGCACGAGGTCGCGCCCGCCGGTCATCAGCGTGACGGAGCCCCAGCAGCCCACTCCGTGCTTGTCCATCAGGCCCTTGACCTCGTCGGTGTCCCACACGGCGGGCTCGCCCGAGATCTCGATCGCGTCGTAGCCGCTCTTGCCGAGGCGCTCGATCGTGTCCCCGATCGGCTCCGCGCGCATCCAGTTGTGCATGGCGAACTTCAAAGGTTCTCCTCTCCTTCGTTCCTACAGTCCGAGTTTTCCCGGGTTGAGGATCCCGTCGGGATCCAGCGCCCGCTTGATGCTTCGCATGGCCTCCAGCGAGGCTCCGTGCTGGCGCTCCATGTAGGGCGCGAGCTTCAGCCCCACCCCGTGGTGGTCGTTCATCACGCCGCCCGCGGTGAAGGCGGCCTCCAGGCCGTCGGCCCAGATCCGGTCGTGCAGCTCCACGGCGCCCGGTCCGCCGCCCCCGTCTGGGACCACGAAGCGGGCGTAGATCATCGTTCCCCACTGGTACCAGTGAGAGAAGTGCATCCGCAGCTGGAGGTCGACGTCGGCGAACGGCTCCTTGACCGCGGCGCGCAGCGCGTCGTAGACCGCCTCGATCTTCGCGTAGGTGGCGACCACGTCGATCGTCCCCCACACCGACGGCAGCACCGGCTGGTGGGGTGGCACGTAGAAGTCGTAGCGCCGGTCCCACCAGGTCTCGGCCAGAGCCGGGTCGAGCTCGGTGGCTCCGGCGTCGTGGGCGAGCGCCAGGGTGGCGGTCTCCTCGGCCTCGGCGATGCCCGGCTCGCCCTCGAAGCACAGGACCGTGCAGACGCCGTCGAGGTTCTCGCCCACGACGGGTGAGAGGGCGAGCCTGGTGGCCTCGTCGTCGTACATGCGGATCACCGAGGGACGCGCGCCGGCGGCCAGCGCGCGCCGCATGGCGTCGACGCCCGAGCCCACGGTCGGAAACCGCACCGTGGCAAAGCGCCGCGCGGCGGGAAGTGGAACGATCTGCAGCGTCACCTGCGTGATCACCCCCAGCGTTCCCTCCGAGCCGACGAAGAGCTGGGTCAGCTCCGGCCCGACCGCATGACGCGGCACGGGCACCGTCTCGATCAGCTCGCCGCTCGCGAGCACCACGCGCAGCGAGAGCAGCAGGTCCTCGATCTTGCCGTAGCGGGTGGAGAGCACCCCGGAGCCGCGCGCGGCCACGTAGCCGCCGACGGTGGCCCATTGCGACGAGGCCGGGTAGTGGGGCAGCATGAGCCCGCGCGCGTTCAGCTCGCGCTCGAGGCGGTCTCCGTTCACACCGGCCTCGCAAGTGACCGTGTAGGAGCGCTCGTCGATCTCGACGATCCGGTCGAGTCCGGTCAGGTCGATCACCAGGCCGCCGTGCACCGGCACCGATCCGCCCTGGGTTCCCGACCCGCCGCCCCAGGCCACCACGGGCACGCCGTGCTCGGCGGCCACGCGGACCGCGGCGGTCACCTGGGCCTCGGTCGTCGGACGCGCCACGAGCTCGGGGCGCCCGATCGGCTCTCCCTGCGCCTGTGCGTGCAGGCCGAGCCAGTAGGTGTCCGTCACATAGGCATCGAGTTGCTCGGGAGCCTGGCTGACGGCACCATCGCCGAGCTCGCTATCCAGTTCGGCTCGAAACCGGTCGGTGACGGTGGAGGTGTGCAGTGTTAAGAGCTCCTTTGCAAAGACCCGTCATCAGTCTTCAGGACTTGACAACGAACATTGCATTAGTTTTCAATACGTGTCAAGTCTATGCGTCTCCCGCTTCGGCGTAACCAAGCTGCGACCGCTGATCCCTCCGTGGAAGCACTCCCTGGGACCCACAGCCTGCCGAAGGTGTTGGGGGCCGCCGCCCTGGTACCTGCTCGGCGGCTACCTCGCCTTGGAGATGCAGAAGGGCTGGTTCACCGAGGAGAGCGAGGGGCTGAACATCAGCCTCAGCTCACCCTCGGGCGGCTCGTCCGGGTAGGACCTGCTCGGCTGGCTCGTGCCGATCGTCCTGGCTGCGATCGCGATCGGGTTCGTGGGTCTCTCGATCCAGCAGCGTCCGGATACAACTTGCGCTTGAATGCGGGGGGGTGTTAGTTTCGCCCAGCTTGGCTTCCACCAGTGTGTCTCTGGGGCGGGCGCTGCGGATCGCGGGCCTGGTGCTGCTTGCGCTGGTCATCGCGTTCCCGATCGTCTGGGTCCTGTTCATCGCGTCGGACACCACCTTCGGCCCGGCCGTCGACGACCCCAAGGACTTCCTCATCACGCTGCTCAACGGCGTCACGGCGGCGGCGTTGTACTTCATCGTCGCCAGCGGCTTCACCCTCATCTTCGGCCTCATGCGCGTCGTGAACATGGCCCACGGAGCATTCTTCCTGCTGGGCGGCTACATCGCGCTCGAGCTGCAGCGTAATCTGGTGCCGGGTGCCGGGTCGGCCCTCGGCGTCTCGAGCGCCCAGGTCAGCTTCATGAACTGGTTCCTGCCCCTGCTGGCGGCCGGTCTCATCGTCGGCGGGGTCGGGTTGCTGATGCAGCAGGCGTTCCTGCGCTGGAACCAGGGCCAGGAGCTGCGCCAAGCGCTGATCACGATCGCGATCTCGATCATCGCCGCCGATCAGATGCTCGCCCACTTCGGCGGCGTCGCGAAGGACATCTCGTGGCCCCGGACCTTCGACAAGTTCCTCGATCTGCAGGTCGCGGAGGTGCAGTACACGCTCACGCGCCTCGTGATCCTCGGCGTGGGCCTGTTCATCGGGGGGGCGCTGTGGTTCTGGCTTAAGCGCACGCGCACCGGGATGGTGATCCGGGCGGGCGTCGACGACCGCGACATGGTCTCCGCCCTCGGGGTGAACATCCAGCTGACGTTCGCGATTGCCTTCTTCATCGGGTCGGCGCTCGCCGGCATCGGGGGCACCATGGGCGGCTCGTTCGCCAGCCTCGCGCCCGGGGTCGACGGGCTCTGGCTTCTCAACTCGCTGGTGGTCGTGATCATCGGCGGCATGGGATCCCTTGGTGGAGCCGCCATCGGGGCGCTGCTGCTGGGGCTGACCACGAACTTCGCCGCCGCCTACCTCCCGTCCAACTACACGTTCTACTCGATCATCTTCACGTTCGTGCTGCTGGCGGTCGTGCTCGCCGTACGCCCGCTCGGGCTGTTCGGCCGGCCCGCATGAACGCTGCGGCGAGCTTCCGTCTCACGCCCAACCGTGCGGTCGGAGCGCTTCTCGTGATGCTCGCGCTGTTAGCACCGCTCATCGTCAGCGAGTACTGGGTCGGCACGCTGCTGACCCAGACGATGTTCCTCGGCATCGTCGCGGCCAGCCTCATCTTCCTCTCGGCCGACGGGGGAATGGTGTCCCTCGCCCAGGTGGCGATATACGGCATCGCGGGGTTCGCACTCGGCAACCTCACGACCACCGGCAACACCAAGGGCCTGAACCTCGGCTGGGAGCCGGTGCCCGGCATCCTCATGGCCATCGCCATTGCGGTCGCGGTGGCCTTCATCTTCGGCGTCCTGGCCAGCCGCAGCTACGGCATCTACTTCCTCATGATCACGCTCGTCTTCAGTGTGATCGCAAACCTCTCTTTCGGCCAGGTGACGAGCGTGTCGGGGTTCGGCGGGATCAGCGGGATCCCCATCCCCAACTTCTTCGACCGCACGGTCCACCCCGACCGCCTCTACTTCGCGACGCTGTTGGTGGCGGCGCTCGTCTACCTTGGGCTGCGCTACGTCGGCCGCACTCCCTTCGGGTTGGCCCTGCAGGGGATTCGCGACGACCCGGTGCGGATGCGCTCCCTGGGCTACAGCGTGACGTTGCACCGCCTGCTCGCGTTCACCCTCGCGGGTTTCGTCGCTGCGCTGGCCGGGATTCTCTTCGTCTGGTGGAACGCGCAGATCGCGCCGTCGACCATCGACCTCACCGCGACGATCGACGTGCTCCTGATCGCCGTCATCGGCGGATTGTTCCGGCTCGAGGGGGCGTGGGTCGGGGCGTTCGTATTCGTCCTGATCAACAACTACGCGCAGGATGTCGGCTTCGTGGCCGAGCGGTTCCACACGCTGATCGGGTTGATCTTCCTGGTCATCGTGCTCGTGTCCCCCGACGGCCTGGTCGGCCTGTGGGAGCGGACGGTCGGGCGGCTGCGCGGTCCGTCCAGCCCGGGTGAGACCGGGGAAGGAAGTTCGGCCGGCACTGTGCCGGCAGGTGAGCGTGGATCATCGACGCTCACGGGCTCGTAGAACGACACCGCCGGGGGATGGGCCCACGGCGAGAAGAGGAGAAAAGGCAATGTCAGAGGTAACGAAACGGAGGCGCGGCCTGATGTGGTTTGCGCTTCTCTTGGGAATCGCGGCGCTCGCGCTTGCGGCCTGCGGCGACGACGACGACGAGGGCGGCGGCGGAGGCGAGACGGCCTCCGAGGAGGCGCCGAGCACCGCGGAGGCGCCCCCGGGGTACGCCGCCGTCAAGCAGGAGACGGGCGGCAGCGGGACGCCGATCAAGGTCGCTGTGCTCTCCGAGTGCAAGGGCGCGTTCGGCTCCTTCGACAACCAGAACATGGCCGGAGCCGTCTCGGCGTTGGCTCAGTTCGCCGGCGCCAAGCCCAAGAACCCGAACAAGCCGCGCGACGGCTGGACCGGAGGCGCGATCAACGGGCACCCGCTCGAGCTCGTGGGCGTCGGCTGCGGCGACGACACGTCGGGCACGGCGATCAAGGAGACGCGGCGGCTCATGGAGCAGCTCGACGCTGACGTCATGATCGGCCCGCTGTCGGGAGACGAGTCGATCGCGGTGGCCAACTACGCCAAGCAGCACCCGGAGAAGACCTTCGTCAACGGTGCGGCCGGGGCGCAGGACACGACGCTCAAGGTGCGGGCGCCGAACTTCGCGCGCTTCAACGGTGACGGCGCGCAGTTCAACGCCGGCCTGGGCGACCTGGCCTACAACAAGCTGGGTTGGAAGACGGCGGCGGTGATCGGCGACGACTACAGCTTCGGCTGGACGTCGATGGCCGGCTTCATCTCGGAGTTCTGCGCCGCCGGCGGACAGGTCACCAAGCGGGTCTTCCCGCCGCTGAACACGACGGACTACTCGTCCTTCGCGCAGCAACTGCCGGACGACGTGGACGGCACGTTCGTGGCCGTCGGCGGCGCGGGTCTCATCCCGTTCCTGAAGGCCTACGAGCAGGCGAAGGGGCCGATCGACGCCAAGAAGTTCCTGGGCAACGTGTTCTGGGGCACGCCGTCGCAGTTCGAGCAGCTCGGCCCCCGGGTCGCGGGCGTGTACGCCGGCGGCGCGGGCACGGCCGGCGATCTGGATACGCCGGAGGCCCAGTACTACGGCAACGGCATCGTCGGCAAGTGGTTCAAGGAGATCCCGCCCGGTGGTGATTCCGCGCCCCAGGCGGCCAGTGTGTTCACGTACAGCTACTTCGTGAACACGTGGGGGCTGATCGAGGCGCTCAAGCAGGTCAAGGGCGACATCTCCGGCGGCCAGAAGGAACTGCAGGACGCGCTGGCGCAGGTCTCGCTGAACGCTCCGTACGGCAAGATCACGCTGGACGAGAACCGCCAGGCGATCACCGACCAGTACTACCTGCAGCTGGTCGAGGGCGACCAGGGGCTGGCCACGAAGACCGTGGGCAGCGTGCCCGACGTGGACCAGACGTTCGGTGGCACGTTCAGCGATTCGAGCCCGGCGCCGGGACGGACGTACCCGCCCTGCGAGAAGCGGAGCATCCCGTGGCTCGGCAAGACCGAGAAGCCGAAGGTCGTCGGGGGCTAGGGAGTCCGTGACGGAGGCAGTATCCGAACAGGCCGAGCCGATCCTGCGGTTGCGCGGGGTCGGCCGGCGGTTCGGCGGCCTCGATGCCGTGCGCGACGTCGACCTCGACGTCGCGCACGGCGAGCGCCGTGCGATCCTCGGTCCCAACGGGGCCGGCAAGACCACGCTATTCAACGTGATCTCGGGCGACATGCCGGCCAGCTCGGGTTCGATCTTCTTCCTCGGCCGGGACGTGGCCGAGATCTCGGCGCCGGGCCGCGCGCGACTGGGCATGGGCCGCACCTACCAGAAGTCGCGGCTGTTCCTGGGCCTGTCGGTCGAGGACAACCTCTACCTGGCGGTGCTCGGCACGCGCAAGGGCCACCTGCGCCTGCGTCGCCGGGCGGTCGATGGCGAGCTGCGCGAGCGTGCGCGTGAGCTCGCCGCCCAGGTCGGCCTGGCCCCCAAGCTCGGGACGCTCGTGGGGTCCATCTCCCACGGCGAACAGCGTCAGCTCGAGGTGGGCATGGCGCGGGCCGTGGATCCCAAGCTGATGCTGCTCGACGAGCCGGCCTCCGGGCTCTCGCGCGGCGAGCGCGTGGCGCTGACCGACATGCTCCTCGAGCTCGACCCGGAGATCACCCTGGTGCTCATCGAGCACGACATGGACGTCGCCCTGCGGGTCGCCGAGAGGGTGACGATGATGCACGACGGCCAGAAGATCGTCGAGGGCACCCCCGAGGAGATCCGCTCCAACCAGCTCGTGCACGATCTCTACTTGGGCGGCCGCGTGGGCGACGACGAGGAGCAGACTTGAGCGCGGCGGCCGAGAGCGAAGGCAGGGCCCCGCACGGCGACGCCGACGTCGTCAGCGAGCTCGATCCCGACGACGGCGCGCTGCTCGAGGTCTCGGGCCTGGACGCCTTCTACGGTCCGGCGCACGTGCTGCAGGGCGTGACCTTCACGATGGGGGACGACCCGGTGGCCATCATCGGCCGCAACGGCATGGGCAAGACGACGCTCTGCAACGCGATAATGCAGATCCGACCGGCCACCACCCGCGGCTCCATCCGCTTCCGGGGCGAGGAATGCGTCGGGCGCCCGTCGTACAAGATCGCGGCCTCGGGCATCGGCTATGTCCCGCAGGGCCGGCGGCTCTTCGAGTCGCTCACCGTCGACGAGCACCTGCGCATGATCGCCTCGCGCGGTGAGCGGCGCTGGACCCCCGACGCCGTTTACGAGCTCTTCCCTCGCCTCGCCGAGCGCCGCCGAAACGGCGGCATGCAGCTCTCGGGCGGTGAGCAGCAGATGCTGGCGATCGGTCGGGCGCTGCTCACCAACCCGCGGCTGCTCGTGATGGACGAGCCCTCCGAGGGGCTCGCGCCGGCCATCATCGAGTCGCTCATCGAGACCTTCCGGCGCCTGAGCGGCGAGGGGCTTGCAATCTTGGTCGTCGAGCAGAACCTTGCCGTGGCCACAGCGCTGGCCGAGCGACAGCTGGTGATGGTGGCGGGCCGCATCTTCACCGAGACCACGGCCAGCGAGATCGCGAACGATCCCGAGGCCCAGCGCCGCTACCTGGGCGTCGAGAGGGCTTGATGGCCGCTGACCCCGTCGTCGTCCTCGTAGGGACGCTGAACACGAAGAGGCACGAGCTCGAGTACATGCGCGACCGCGTGCGGGAGGCCGGCGCCGAGGTCGTGCTCGTGGAGGCGGGCGTCGCTCGCGGAGCGCCAACTGGTAATGGTTGGCGGTGAGATCGCCGTTGAGATCGCCGTCGAGACCACCGCGACCGAGCTCAACGCCGACGCTGACGCCCAGCGTCGCTACCTGGGAGTGGAGCCTCTTTCGTCATGAACGCCGTCGACCAGAATTCAAGGCCCGTCCAGTCCTTCGACTGGGGGGTGATCAAGTGGTACGTGAACCCCGACGACACCGAGGGCGCGAACCTGACCTTCGGCGAGGTGGTGCTGCTTCCGGGCAAGGGCCACGAGCGCCACAACCACCCCGACGCGGAGGAGATCCTCTACGTGCTCGCGGGTGAGGGCGAGCAGATGCTCGATGACGGCGGTGAGAGCAGCTTCGCCATCTCGTCCGGGGACACCATCTACGTGCCCACGGCGATGTTTCACTCGACGGTGAACACGGGCTGGCAGCCGCTGCGGCTGCTGGCGATCTACAACCCGGGCGGATCGGAGAAGGCCCTGCGCGACCTGCCCGACTTCCGCGAGGGCGCCGGGCCCGACTGGTCCCTCGAGGCCTGACATGAGCCCCACGGTCCTGCTGATCGGGACCCTCGACACGAAGGGCGACGAGTACGCCTTCCTGCGCGATCGCCTGCGCGACGCGGGCGTTGAGGTGCTGGTGGCCGACGTCGGCAGCCTCGATGCGCCCCGCATCGAGGCCGACATCTCGCGCGAGGAGGTGGCCGCGGGCACGGGCGCCGATGTGGGCGCCATGGCCGAGGCGCGAGACCGCGGAGCGGCGGTGACCGCGATGGCCGACGCCGCGGCCGTGCTGGCCAAGCGGCTGCACGACGAGGGCCGGATCCACGGCGTGCTCGCCGCGGGGGGATCGGGCAACACGGCCATCGCCACCCGGGCCATGCAGGCGCTGCCGGTCGGGGTGCCCAAGCTGATGGTCTCCACCATGGCCGCGGGCGATACGCGCGACTACGTGGGCGCGCGCGACGTGGCGATGATGGCCTCGGTGGCCGACGTGGCCGGGCTGAACGCGGTTTCGGCGCGCGTGCTGGCCAACGCCGCCGCCGCCATGGCGGGGATGGTCCAGGCCCCGGCGGTCGAGCTGACCGAGGAGCGCCCGCTGGTGGGGGCGTCGATGTTCGGCGTGACCACGCCGTGCGTGACGGCGGCGCGGGAGGAGCTCGAGGCGCTCGGCTACGAGCCGGTGGTGTTCCATGCCACGGGTGTGGGCGGCATGGCCATGGAGGGCCTGATGGAGTCCGGTTTCCTGAAGGGCGTGCTCGACGCCACCACCACCGAGCTGTGCGACGACCTGGTGGGCGGCGTGCTGTCCGCGGGCCCCGACCGGCTCGAGATGGCGGGCCGCTTGGGTATCCCGCAGGTGGTGTCCGTGGGCGCGCTCGACATGGTCAACTTCGGCGCCCGCGACACCGTCCCGGCGCAGTTCGAGGAGCGCAACCTCTACGTGCACAACCCGTCGATCACCCTCATGCGCACGACCGAGGAGGAGAACGCGGAGCTGGGCCGGCGGATCGCGCGCAAGCTGTCGGCGGCGACCGGGCCGACCGCGTTGTTCCTGCCGCTGGGCGGGGTCTCGATGATCGATGCCGAGGGCCAGCCCTTCCACGATCCCGCCGCCGACGCCGCGCTGTTCGAGGAGCTTCGCCAGGTGGGCGACGGGGTGGAGCTGGTGGAGCTCGACATGAACATCAACGAGCCCGAGTTCGCGCACGCGATGGTGGCCAAGCTCGACGAGTACATGAAGATGGAATCGTGAAGGGCGAGGAGGCGCGCGCCAAGCTGCGGGCGACGGTCGACTCCGGCGGCGTGATCATCGGCGCGGGTGCGGGCACGGGCCTGTCGGCCAAGTGCGCCGAGGCGGGCGGCACGGACCTGATCATCATCTACAACTCGGGGCGCTACCGGATGGCGGGCCGGGGCTCGCTGGCCGGCCTGATGCCCTACGGCGACGCCAACGCGATCGTGATGGACATGGCGCGCGAGGTGCTGCCCGTGGTGAAGGACACCCCGGTGCTGGCCGGCGTGTGCGGAACCGACCCGTTTCGGATCATGCCCAACTTCCTGCGCGAGGTGGACGAGGCGGGCTTCGCGGGGGTGCAGAACTTCCCCACCGTGGGCCTGATGGACGGCGAGTACCGCCAGGGCCTCGAGGAGACCGGCATGGGCTACGACCTCGAGGTCGAGATGATCGGGGCGGCGGCCGAGCGCGGGTTGCTGACCACTCCGTACGTGTTCGACCCGGACTCGGCGGAGGCGATGACGCGCGCGGGGGCGGACGTGCTCGTGCCGCACATGGGCCTGACCACCAAGGGGGCGATCGGGGCCCACACGGCGAAGACGCTCGACGAGTGCGTCGAGCTGATCCAGGCCATGCGCGACGCGGCGGTGGAGGTGAACCCCGACGTGCTGGTGCTCTGCCACGGCGGCCCGCTGGCCGAGCCCGAGGACGCCGCCTACGTGCTGGAGCGCACCACCGGAATCGCGGGCTTCTTCGGCGCCTCGTCGATGGAGCGCCTCCCCACCGAGGTGGCGATGACCGAGAACATGAAGCGCTTCAAGGCGCTGGCGCCGAGCGGCTCGACGCCCCCGTGAAAATTCTCGGAGTACCCACCAGCGCCGGCGCATTCGCGCCCGGCCAGGAGGGGGCGCCGGCCGCGCTGCGCGCCGCGGGCCTGGTCGAGCGGCTGGGCGAGGCGGGGATCGAGGTCCAGGATCTTGGCGATTCGCCGGTGTGGCGCTGGCGTCCCGATCCCGCCAGCCCGCGCGCGCAGAACCGCGACGCGGTCGCGGCGATCACGCGGGATACGACCGAAAGGGTTCAACACGCTCTCGACGGCGGCCGGCCCCTGCTTGTGCTCGGCGGCGACTGCACGGTCGGGCTCGGCACGGTGGCCGGCCACGTGGCGCACGGCGAGCGGATCGGCCTCGTCTACTTCGACGTGCATCCCGACCTCAACACGCCGGAGAGCGTCCACGAAGGCGCCTTCGACTGGATGGGCGTGGCCCACATGCTCGGCGTGGACGGCGTGGACCCGGTGGTGAGCGGGGTGGGACCGCGGACCCCGCTGCTCGACAACGACCAGGTCCTCCTGTTCGGCTGGGGCCAGGACCAGGCCCGGCCCTTCGAGCACGAGCAGATCCGGGCGCGCGGAATCGAGAACGTTCCCCTTGCCGACGTGGCGAGCGACCCGGCTGGGGCGGCCACGCGAGCCTTGGAGGGCTTCGCCTCGCGCTTCGACCGCCTGCTCGTCCACTTCGACGTGGACAGCGTCGACTTCACCGACGCTCCGCTGTCGGAGAACACCGGGCGCAACGAAGGGCTCCCCCTCGAAGCCGCGTTCGCCGCTCTCTCGGTGCTGTTGTCAAGCGAACGGCTGAGCGCGCTCACGATCACCGAGCTCAATCCTCTCCACGGATCCGAGGACGGCGCCACGCTCGAGCGCTTTGTCGACGGCCTCGTATGCTGCGCGCGTGCGAGATAAACGCTCCGGCGCGGGCCAGCCCGCGCCCTCGCGCCGGGCACGCCTTCGTGACCTCGGCTACACCGTCGGCCGCTTTCCGACCGGCGAGCACAATGCGCTGCTCGACGTGCCCGGCGTCCGGGTTGGGCACTGCACGCTGAACGACGGCGAGCGCCTGCGCACCGGGGTGACGGCTGTGTTGCCCCATGAGGGCAACGTCTACGAGGAGAAGGTGCTCGGCGCGTGCCACGTGATCAACGGCTACGGCAAGGCGACCGGGCTGTCGCAGCTCGCGGAGCTGGGGACGATCGAGAGCCCGCTGCTGCTCACCTCGACGCTGTCGGTGGGGCCGGTCTGGGAGGGCGGGCTCATGCACCTGCTGCGCCACAGCCCGGATGCGGCTCGCGACGCGGACACGCTCAACGTGATCGTGGGCGAGTGCTTCGACGGCTGGCTCTCGGACGCGCGCTCCCTCCCCGTTCGGGCCGAGCACGCGCTGGAGGCCATCTCCGCGGCCTCCACAGACGAGACGAGCGAAGGCTCTGTGGGCGCCGGCACGGGCACCACCACCTTCGGCTTCAAGGCGGGGATCGGCCACGCCTCGCGGCGCGCCGGCGGTCTGACCATCGGCTGCCTGGTGAACCCCAACTACGGCGCCCGGCGCGATCTGCACCTCCTCGTCGGGCTCGACGCCGCCGCGCGGGCCTCCTCCGCGGGTCCCGAGCCACCGGCGCAGGGCGGGTCGGCGATGGTCGTGCTGGCCACCGACGCTCCCCTGTCGGAGCGCCAGCTGGGGCGACTCGCGGCGCGGGCCACCTTCGGCCTCGGCCGGGCGGGCTCGTTCGCCGCCAACGCCAGCGGCGAGTACGTGATCGCCTTCTCCACCGCCCACCGCGTGGCCCACAGCGCCAGCTCGCCGGTGCAGGACCTGCGGCTGCTGCGTGACGACTCCGCCGCGCTGCGCCGGCTCTTCGAGGCCGCCGGTGAGGTGGTCCACGAGGCGATCCTCAACGCGCTCTGCCGCGCCGACGCGATGGTTGGGCGCGACGGCAACCGGGTGGAGGCTTTCCCCTACGAGCTGCTCGAGTCCGCCCCCGGAGTGAGGAAGGCCCCGGCGTGAGGTACCGAACCCTGGGCCGCACCGGCATCGAGGTGTCGGAGATCGGGTACGGCGCATGGGGCATCGGCGGGGCGCAATGGGGTGGCGCGGACGACGACGAATCGATCGCCGCCCTCGGCCACGCGATCGATCTCGGCCTCAACTTCATCGACACCGCGCTGGCCTACGGCGAAGGGCGAAGCGAGCGGCTCGTCGGCCAGGTGGTGCGCTCGCGCCCGGAGACCGTGCACGTGGCGACCAAGGTTCCCCCGCAGAACAAGGTCTGGCCCGCTCCCGACAATGCCCGAGCGGAGGACGCCTTCCCCGCCGGTCATGTGCGCGAATGCGCTCGCCGGAGCCTCGAGAACCTCGGCCTCGAGACCATCGACCTGCTCCAGTTCCACGTCTGGAACGACGCCTGGACCGATCAGGGCGATTGGCGGGAGGCCATCGAGGACCTGCGCTCCGCGGGCGCGATCCGCTTCTTCGGCGTGTCAATCAACGACCACCAGCCGGCGAGCGCGCTGCGGCTGATCGAGTCCGGGGCGGTCGACGCCGTGCAGGTGATCTACAACGTGTTCGACCAGTCGCCGGAGGACGAGCTGTTCCCAGCCTGTCTCGAGCACGACATCGGGGTGATCGCGCGCGTGCCACTCGACGAGGGGGGACTGACCGGCACGCTCGAGCCCGACAGCGAGTTCGCCGAGGACGATCACCGCTCCCACTACTTCCGCGGCGACCGCCCGGGCCAGGTGTACGAGCGAGTGCAGGCGATCGTGTCCGATCTGGGCATCGGCGAGGACGAGGTCGCGGCGACAGCGCTCCGCTACGTGCTCGGCGAGCCGGCGGTGTCCACCGTGATTCCGGGCATGCGCTCGAAGCGAAACGTCGAGCGCAACGTCGCGGTCTCCGACGGGGCCGGACTCGGTGCCGACCAGCGCGAGGCGCTGCACCGCCACCGCTGGGTGCGCAACTTCTACTCCTGAGAGCTCAAGATCGGCCCGGCCGGGCCGAAATGGAGGGCTGAGCGACCGAAGGAGAGCCAATGGGGCTTCTAGGAAAGATGAAGGACGCAGTGGGCCAGGCCCAGCAGTACCAGGGGCAGTCGGGCGGCCTCAACGGCACGGACGTGGCCGGCGGCGTTGCCGCCCGCAACTCGCTGCAGGACCAGGCACACGAGCAGAATCGCATTCTGTCCGTGGGCCAGCCCGGCATGGCGCTGATCAAGAGCCACGTGGACACCGGCGAGAACGTGGCGGGCAATCCCGTCTGGGTCTTCGACCTAGAGGTGTCGCCCGAGGGAGCCGCGGCCTACACCGTGCAGCACCGCGAGATCGTGTCCTCGGCGTCGATGAGCTACTACGGCGACGGGACGTCTCTGGCCTGCCGAATCGACCCGGCCGACTCGCAGAAGATCGCCTTCGGCGAGAAGCCGTTCATGTAGGGGGCCTCCATGGGGATGTTCCGCGACATGAAGGACATGGTCCAGACCGTCCGCAGCGACGAGCTCAAGGAGCTCAAGAAGAAGGCGGACGCACAGCCCAAGCGCAGCATGCTCGAGGGCGTGAAGATGGCCAACGCGGCTTACGACGACGCCGTGATCTCGCAACAGGCGGGCGTGGCCGACCCGGCCGCGTTCGGCGCCACCTACCTTTCCGGCACGCCGGGAATGGCGGTGGTCAACGCCATCAACGACACCGGCACGCAGATCAACATGGCCCCGGTGTGCGAGCTCGACCTCACGGTGACCGTGCCGGGCCGGGAGCCCTACGCGGTCAAGCACCGCCAGCTGATCGCCCACGCGGCACTGGCTCGCTTCCAGCCGGGGGCAAGCTTCAGCGTGAGGGTCGACGCCAACGACCCATCCAAGCTCGTCATCGGATAGATGCGGGCACTGATCTGGTCGGGCTGGCTGATGGTCGCCCTCGGGGCGGCCACGCTGGCCGCCTCGGTGGCGGCCGGCTCAGTCTTGTTCGGGCTCTTGATGCTGGCGTGTGTCGCCGGCCCGGGGCTGCTCATGATCTGGCTCGCGAGCGGCTGGGACAAGTCGCTCGCGAGCAACGAGCTGCATCGCTTCGGCCGCCCCGCCAGCGCCACCGTTCGCAAGGTCGAGGACGCGACGCTCGACGCGGGCGGCACCCGCACCGCGCGGGTCTCACTCGACGTGAGCCCACGCAACGAGAGCGCCTACCGAACGCGGCGAACGGTGGTCCTGCCGGGAGGGCGCATTCCCGCCGAGGGCGAGACGGTGACCATCAAGTTCGACCCCCACAAGCGGCGCGAGTTCGTGCTGCTGGAGGAGAGTTAGGGCCGCGTCACCGAGTAGGTTGTCGCGATGCTCCGCGCCTCCCTCGCGGCGCTCGCGCTGCTGCTGGCCGTCGCCGCCCCCGCCCAAGCCGCCCCCGAGCTTTCCTCCATTTTCGAGTCGGTCACCCGCAGCGCGCAGGAGCTGCGGGTGGAGCCGCCGCGGCCCGTGGATTGGTTCCCGGTGCGCGGGATCGTCGACTTCGGCGAGGCTGATGCGCGGTTTGGAGCGTCGAGGTACGGGCGCCGGCACGAGGGCCAGGACGTGTTCGCCAAGGCCGGCACGCCCTTGGTCTCGATTCGCAGCGGCACGGTGGTGGAGACCGGCAACGACGGTGGGCGCGGCAACTACATCGCGATATGGAGCCCCGAGCTCGACACGACCTACGTCTACCTCCACATGCGAGCACCCACCCGCCTGAGGAAGCGCGAGCCGGTCGAGGCGGGCGAGCGCATGGGGGCGGTGGGGTGCACGGGCTCCTGCTGGGGCGATCACCTTCATCTCGAGATGCGCAGGGGCCGGGGAACCACCGGCAAGCCGCTCGACCCCTTGCCGATGCTGCGCGTGCTCGCCGGGGCGGGCGCGTTAGCCTGCGCGCACGTGGACCAGATGAAGCTGCGCAACCGCCTGGTCATGGCCACCCAGATGTGGCGTCAGGCGACCACCGATCCGCTGCCGCGCATGCCACCTGGCGAGCCGGAGCGGCAGCTCGAGGACTTCGAGCTCAAGCTGGTGGACATGCTGTGCGCGCAGGCCACTCCGCAGACCGCGCGGGACGCGGCCGACAAGACGTGGGATCTCGTGCACGACCGCGGAAATGACGATGTGGTCAAACGGCGAGTGATGGAGTGTCACGAGGCGCTGGCTCGCCTGTCGGCCCGCGGAAGCGGACTCTGAACCGCCTCCCCGAGCTCTTCGGCCAACGCCTGAGAGCGCGTTCGCTCGCCTACCTTTTCTGCGCCGGGGCGCTGATGGCGGGCCTGACGATCGCGCTGCCCCACGCCGCCTCGGTCGACGACACCGGCCTCGGCCTCATCGCCGCGGGCGCGGCGCTCCTGGGCCTGGCCCTGTTGCTCGGGGCCGGTCGGACGGCCATGTGGCAGCTGCACCTGGCGCTCGCCGCCGGGACGGTGATGGTCGCGCTGGCCAACGACTTCACCGGCCAGACCGGCTCTCTACCCGCTGCTCTTCAGCTGGCCGATTCTCTACGCGTTCTACTTCCTCGAGCGCTCCGCGGCCATTGCTCACGTCACGCTCGCCGCGGTGGCCTACGTGATCGTGTTGGCCACCGGAGATCTGCCGAGCCCGTACGTGCGCTGGCTGCTCGCGATCGGCACGCCGACGGTGGCGGGGCTCCTCATCGCTCGGCTGCTGCAGCAGGTGCGCGCCGAGAAGGTCGACACGCGCGAGCGCGAGTCGCTGCTCCAGCAGAACGAGGCACGCACGCGGATCGTGCTGGACAGCGCACCGGATGCTTTCGTGGCCATCGATCGCGACGGGGTGGTGAGCACGTGGAACGCGGCTGCCGAACGCATGCTGGGCTGGTCGGCGGCCGAGGCTGTCGGCAAGCCGCTGCGCACGCTGATCATTCCGCCGGAGCTGCGCGAGGAGAACGACCAGCTGCGCCGCAACCTCCTCGATCCGACTGAAGCCGATGCCACGCGAGTTCTCGAGCTCGAGCTTCAGCGCCGCGACGGCACCCGCTTCCCGGCCGAGGTGAGAGCCTCGCGGGTGACCGTGCGCGGCGAGGTGTTCGCGGCCGGCTTCCTGCGTGACGCCACTGACCGGCTGCGCCGCGAGGCCGAGCGCGAGGCGCTGATGCGCGAGCAGGCCGCCCGCGCCGAGGCGGAGCGGGTGGCGGGGATGGTGAGCGGCATGCAGCAGCTCGTGGACGCGGCGCTCGCCCATCGCTCGCTCCACGAGATCCTCCCGGTGCTCGCCGGCGCGTCTGCACGCCGTGCTCAGGGCCGACTCCGCCGCCATCTACCTAGCCGAGGAGCGCGATCAGCTCGAGCTCGCCGCCGCGTCGGGCGGGACCCCGGGCGAGAGCTTCGCCGGCCGCGTCGCCGAACGGCGCGAGGCGATGCTCGACGACGCCGAGGACTCGTCGATGATCGGCGTGCCGCTGCTCGCGGGCGGGGAGCTGACCGGAGTGCTCGTGGTGTGCGCCGCAGCCCCCCGCCACTTCAGCCCCGACGACCTCAACCTGCTGCGCCTGGCCGCCGACCGGGTGGCGCTGGCCATCGATCACGCGCGCCTCTACCAACGCGAGCTCAAGATCGCCGAGACCCTGCAGCGCAGCCTGCTGCCCGAGCGCCTGCCCGGGCTTCCCGGCCTGGAGGTGGCGGCGCGCTACCTGCCCGCCGCGGCGGAGGCCGAGGTGGGAGGCGACTGGTACGACGTGCTCACGATTTCCGGCGGCCGGGTCGGCCTCGTGATGGGCGATATAGCGGGGAAGGGCCTGGCCGCTGCCTCGATGGTGGGCCGCCTGCGCAGCGCTCTGCGCGCCTACGCGCTGGAGGGACACTCGCCCGAACTCGCCGTCGGCCGGCTCAACCGCCTCATCTGGGCCGAGGCGCAGGAGGGCCAGATGGCGACGCTCCTGTTCATGGTCGTGGACCCCGCCGAGGGCCGGGTGGAGTGGGTGAACGCCGGCCACCCGCCGCCGCTGCTGGCCATGGGCAGCGAGCCGCCCCGGTTCCTGGAGGGCGCGAGCTCGGTGCCCCTCGGGGTGCTCCCCTTCCCGAGCTTCCGGGCTAGCTCTGTGGAGGTGGATGCCGACTCGACGGTGGTGCTCTACACCGACGGTCTCATCGAGCGCCCGGGCGAGAACATCGACCTCGGGCTGGAACGGCTCGCGAAGCTCGTGAACGGCCAGCGCGGCGACCCCAACGCTCTGTGTGACCTGCTGCTGAAGCTCGCTCATCCCCGACGGCGCGCCGGCCGACGACGTGGCACTCCTGGCCCTGCGCACCGTTCCCATGTCCGACCGTTTCAACGTCGAGTTCGCGCCCGAGCCCGAGGCGCTCGCGTCCATGCGCGAGCTCCTGCGGCGCTGGCTGCGCCACGCGGGGGCCAACGACAACGAGCTCGCCGAGATCGTGACCGCTTGCGGCGAGGCGGCCACCAACGCGATCGAGCACTCGGGTGCCGCCGCGGGCATTCCCTGCGAGCTCAGCGGCCGCCTGGCGGGCAGAAAGGTCGAGCTGACCCTGCGCGATCGGGGCGCCTGGCGCCCTCCTCGCGACGGTGAAGGCGGCCGCGGCTTGGTCCTGATGCGTGCGCTGGTGGACGAACTCGACGTAACATCGACTGCACAGGGCACTACGGTGCGCCTGTCGCGGACGCTGGAATAGCCACGGACGGACGCTGAACGGAGGGGTCGGTGGACCTGGTCGGACTCGAGATCGAGGATGGGGCGCAGGACATCGTGGTCGCCCACGTGACGGGCGAGCTCGACATAGTCGGCGCGTCGTCCACCGGCGATGCCATATCCGAGGCCGTGCCGACCTCGGCGCGCGCCCTGGTAGTCGACCTGACCGGTCTCGAGTTCATCGACTCGAGCGGGATCGCGATGATGTTCAGCCTGGCCCGCAAGCTCAACGGCCGCCGCCAGGAACTGCGGGTGGTGGCCCGGGCCGGCGCGCCTGTGCAGCGCGTGCTCGAGCTGGTGGAGTTCGACCGCGCGGCGCCGATCTACGAGACGGTCGAGGACGCGGTGGCCGAGCTGTCGCGCGACTGATCCTCGAGGAAGTCCAGCACCAGCCGCGTTGAACTCCTCGGCCCGCTCCACCTGGGCGCCGTGCGGGCAGGCCTCCATCACGCTCAGCCGGGCGCCGGGGATCAGCTCGGCGAGCTGAGCCGACTTCCAGACCGGCACGAGCACGTCGTGCTCGGCGCCTATGACGTGGGTGGGCATCTGGAGCGCACCGAGCCGGTCGACCGTGTCGTGGCGGCTCGACGCGTCGAGCTGGCGGGCGAACGCGTCAGGCGGCTGAGGGTTGGGGTTCTGCAGCATGAGGTCGCGCAGCCAGGCGATCGCCTCGGCGTTCTCGAAGAAGCCCTCGGACAGGGTGAGCAGCATCAGCTCGTCGACCCGCTGCTCGCGCGACATCTGCTCGACGCGCGCGCTCCAGAGCTCGCTGAGCTTGGCCGCCCAGGCGCCTCCGCGTGGCCAGGTCACGGCTAGCGTCAGGGTCCGCACGCGCTCCGGCACGGCCAGCGCCAGCTCTTGGGCGATGGCGCCGCCCATCGACACGCCGAGCGAGGTGGAAGGAATCGAGCTCGAGCGCGTCGGCAAGGGCGAGGGTGTCCTGAGCCATGTCGGTGACCTCGTAGGGGCCATCGGCCATCGACGAGCGCCCGACGTCGCGGTTGTCGAAGATGACGGTCTTGTAGCGAGCCGAGAAGGCGGGCACCTGCAGCATCCACGCCAGCGTGTCCGCGGCGAGTCCCATCACGAGCAGCAGTGGCTCCCCTTCGCCGTGCACCTCGTAGTAGAGCGTCTGGCCGTTGGCTTCGATGGTCGGCATGGTGCTCAGAGCCTAATGTCATCCGATCGCAAGCTCTCTGGCGAATGATGTGGTGGGATGACCCTTCTTGTTCTCTTTGCCGTGGTGGCCGGCGCGGGCACCGCGCTCACGCCCTGCGTGCTGCCGGTGTTGCCGGGCCTGCTGGCCTCGGCCGGCACCGGCGGCCGCCGGCGGCCGCTCGGGGTGATCCTCGGGCTGGCCATCACGCACACCATCGCGATCGTCGCGCTGGCGTCCGTGATCGACGGGGTGGGCCTGCCCGACGGCGCGGTGCGGACGCTGGCCGTGGTGGTGCTGCTCGTGTTCGGCCTGTCGCTGCTCGTGCCCTCGGTGGCGGCACGCATCGAGGCGCCGCTCACCCGGCTGGCGCGCTTCGGGCCGCGCGGGCGCGGCGAGGGGTTCTGGTCGGGACTGGTGGTGGGCGGCGGTCTCGGATTCGTTTACGCGCCCTGCGCGGGCCCGATCCTGGCCGCGGTGGTCTCGGTCTCCGCCACGCAGGGAGCGTCCGGGGAGCTCGTGGTGGTGGCGCTCGGTTACGCGGCGGGCTCGGCCCTGGTGCTCCTGGCCATCGCGTACGGAGGACGCAAGCTGATCGGCCGGCTGCGGGCGGCGGGGCGCGGTCCGGTCGTGCAGCGCACGCTCGGCGCCGTGATGGTGGCCACGGCGGTGGCGGTGGCCGCCGACCTCGACGTGCGCTTTCAGACCGCGCTGGCCAACGAGTTCCCGGCGTTCGTGACCAACCCCACCCGCGGCCTCGAGCGCTCGGGCTCGGTGGAGGACCGCCTGGCCGCGCTGCGCGGGCGTTCGCGCTTCGAGCGAGACCTCCTGCGTCCGGCGGGCCTTCCCGTGCTCGGGCACCGCGCCCGACTTCGCCGGCGACGGCCGCTGGTTCAACACGAAGGGGCAGGCGCCGCTCGACCTGAAGGCCTGCGCGGGCCGGGTGGTGCTGATCGACTTCTGGACCTACACGTGCATCAACTGCCTGCGCACGCTGCCCTACCTGCGCGCGTGGGACGAGGGCTACCGCAAGCGCGGGCTGACCGTCGTGGGCGTGCACACGCCCGAGTTCGCCTTCGAGCGCGACGCCGAGCAACGTCGAGCGGGCGATCGCGCAGAACCACCTGCGCTACCCCGTCGTCCAGGACAACGACTACGCCACCTGGACGCGCGTGGGGCAACCAGTACTGGCCGGCCAAGTACTTGATCGACGCGCGCGGGCCGGGTGCGCTACGTCGCATTTCGGCGAGGGCATGTACGAGGAGACCGACTCGGCCATCCGCGCGCTGCTGGCTGAAGCCGGGCGCGGACCGCCTCGGGGCCCCGGCTCGGGCCGACGTGGAGACGGCCTCGAGCGACCTCGCCACGCCGGAGACCTACCTGGGCTACGAGCGCGCCAAGGGTTTCCTGCCCGGCCCGCTGCGCCGCGGCTGGGGCGGTATCCGGGCGTGGACGAGCTGCCGCCGGTGAGCTTCGCGCTGTCGGGCACCTGGAACGTGACCAAGGAAGCCGCGAAGGCGGTGGCGGGCGCCGAGATCGACGCGCGCGTGACCGCGCGCAAGGTCTTCCTGGTGCTGAGCTCGGAGGACGAGCGTCCGCGACAGGTGGAGGTGCTGCTGGACGGGCGGCCGGTGACGGCGTCGGAGGCGGGCGCCGACGTACGCGGCGGGCGCGTGACGGTGACCGGGGAGCGCCTCTACCGCCTGGTCGAGCTCGACCGGGTCGAGGACCGCCGGCTGACGCTGCGTCTGCCCGCCGGCGTGAGCGGCTACGCGTTCACGTTCGGCTAGCGATCGGCCGAAACTGGCCAGCCGGCCAGGATTGGTACGCTCGCCCTCGTGGGCGGCAAGGTCTGCATCATCGGCGCGGGCTCGTCGGGGATAGCCGCCTGCCAGGTACTGCACGCGCGCGGCATCGACTTCGACTGCTTCGAGAAGGGCTCGGGGGTCGGAGGCAACTGGCGCTACGAGAACGACAACGGCATGTCGTCGGCCTACCGCTCGCTCTTCATCAACACCTCGCGCCAGATGATGGAGTACGCGAGCTACCCGATGCCGGCGGACTATCCGGACTACCCGCATCACAGCCAGATAGCCCGCTACTTCGACAGCTTCGTCGACCACTTCCGCTTTCGCGACCGGATCCGCTTCAGGACCGAGGTCACGGCGGTCGACCCCGACGGCTCGGGGGCGCTGGCTGGTGACCCTCGACGACGGCGAGGAGAACTTCTACGACGCGGTCATGGTGGCCAACGGCCACCACTGGGACCCCAAGTACCCCGAGCCCCCCGTTTCCGGGGCAGGAGCGCTTCGCCGGCGAGCAGATCCACGCCCACCACTACCGCGAGCCCGACGAGCGCTTCGAGGGCAAGAACGTGCTCGTGCTCGGCATCGGCAACTCGGCCACCGACATCGCCGTCGAGACCTCGCGCGTGTCGGAGATGACCTATCTGGCCATGCGCCGCGGGGCGCACGTCCTGCCCAAGTACATCGCCGGCACCCCCACCGACCAGCTCGGCCCGAAGTGGATGAGCCTGCTGCCGTTCTGGGTCACCCGTGCCCTGTTCATGCGCGAGCTCAAGCACGTGCAGGGCCCAATGGAGAACTACGGCCTGCCCAAGCCCGACCACAAGCTGGGCGAGGCCCACCCGACGATCTCCGCCGACCTGCTGGCGCGCATCGGCCACGGCCGCGTCACCCCCAAGCCCAACATCGCGCGCATGGAGAGCGACCGTGTCCATTTCGCCGACGGCACCAGCGCTGCCGATCGACACCGTCGTCTGGTGCACGGGCTACCGCATCACGTTCCCCTTCCTGCGGGGCGAGGTGATGGAAGCCGAGGGCAATCACGTGCCTCTGTTCCGCCGCGTGGTCCATCCGGAGGCCCCCGGGCTCTACTTCATCGGGCTGGTGCAGCCGCTGGGGGCGGTCATGCCGATCGCCGAGCTCCAGGCGGAGTGGGTGGCCGACCTCTTCCAGGGCAGGGCGGCGCTGCCCGAGCCCGAAGCGATGAAGGGCGAGATCGAGAGCGAGGAGGCGGCCATGCGCAAGCGCTACGTCGCCTCGACCCGGCACACCATCCAGGTCGACTACTACCCGTACATGCGGCTGCTTCGCAAGGAGCGAAAGCGCCGCGAGGGCGTGAAGCGCGCACTGCCCGCCGGTCGCGAGCGGCCGCGGGAGCCCGCCCGGGCGCTGTAGAGATGCCCGGCGTGGCCGTTGTCACCGGCGCCGGCCGCGGCTTCGGGCGCGAGATCGCCAGGCTCCTGGCGGGACGCGGTTACACGGTTCTGGCCACCGACATCGACGGGGACGCGGCGGCTGCGACACCGCCGAGGAGGTCGGCGGCTTCGCGGCCCAGCTCGACGTGCGCGACCCGGACGCTCACCGCGAGGCGGCGCGGATCGCGGTGGAGCGCGGGCCGCTCGAGGTCTGGGTCAACAACGCCGGGATTCTGCGCACGCGAAAGGCGTGGGAGCACAGCGACGAGGAGGTGCGCCTGCTGGCCGAGGTGAACGTATGGGGGTGATCTGGGGCTCCCGGGCGGCGATCGACGCCATGCGCGACCGCGGCGGCGAGAACATGCACGTGATCAACCTGGCCTCCATGTCCGCGCTGGCGCCCGTGCCGGGCCTGGCGGTGTACGCGGCGACCAAGCACGCTGTGCTGGGCTTCACCGCGTCGCTGGCCGGGGACCTGCGGGCGGCGGGCCTGCCGATCCGGGTGCACGCCGTGTGCCCCGACGGCGCCGACACCGACATGACCAGCGAGCGCGCGGCGCGAGCCCGACTCGGCGATCATCTGGTCGGCGCCCCGGATGCTCTCCGCGGTGGAGGTGGCCGAGGCCGTGGTCGGGCTGATCGATTCCAAGCGGCTGGTGTTGGTGATCCCGCGCTGGCGCGGATGGGCCGCGCGCGGCACGGCGCTGGCGGGCCGGCACGCCGTGGCGCGCCGGTGAGCCGCTGCGCAAGCTGGGCGAGCGACGGCGGGCGAAGCGCCGTTAGGGTTCGCCCTGAACTCGACCAGGAGAAGACGTGGCCACAGCGATTCCCGAGGTGCAGGACAACGGCGGCGGCGACGTTGCCGCACCGAAGCAGATCGAGGTCGAGAACCCGGCCACGGGACGGGTGATCGCGAGCGTCGACGTGGTCTCCGCGCAGCAGCTCGGCGAGCTCGTGGCCCGCGCCCGCGCGGCGCAGCCCGGCTGGGAGGCGCTCGGCTTCGAGGGCCGCGCGGCGGTGCTCAAGCGGGCCCAGCGGTGGATGATCGACAACTCCGACCGCGTCGTCCAGACGATCGTCTCGGAGACCGGCAAGGCCTGGGACGAGGCGTACATCGCCGAGGTCAACTACGCCGCGGGCGCCCTCGGCTTCTGGGCCAAGAATGCCCCGAAGTTCCTGGCCGACGAGAAGGTCAGGACCGCCGCGCCCTTCGTCAAGGGCCGCAAGCTGACCGTGCGCTACGCGCCGGTCGGCGTGGTCGGCGTGATCAGCCCCTGGAACTACCCGCTCTCCAACTCCTTCGGCGACGCGATCCCGGCCCTGGCCGCGGGCAACGCGGTGATCCTCAAGCCCAGCGAGGTCACGCCGCTCACGTCGATGCTGATGGGCGAGATGATGCGCGAGTGCGGCCTGCCCGAGGGCGTCTACCAGGTGGCGCCCGGGTTCGGCGAGACCGGCGCGGCGCTGATCGACGCGGTCGACTTCGTCATGTTCACGGGCTCCACCGCCACCGGCAAGAAGGTGATGGAGCGCGCCGCGCAGACGCTCACGCCCGTCGCGCTCGAGATGGGTGGCAAGGACCCGATGATCGTCTGCGCCGACGCCGACCTCCAGCGCGCCGCCAACGCGGCCGTCCACTACTCGATGCAGAACACGGGCCAGACCTGCATCTCGACCGAGCGCGTGTACGTGGAGGAGCCCATCTACGACGAGTTCGTCAGCCTGGTCACGGAGAAGGTCCGTGAGCTGCGGGTGGGGGCCCCGGGAGAGGCGGGCAGCGTCGACGTGGGCGCGATGATCCACCCGCCGCAGTCCGACATCGTCGAGGCGCACGTGAAGGACGCGGTCGAGAAGGGAGCGCGCGTGGTGGCGGGCGGAGCGCGCCGCGACGAGAACGGGCACTTCTTCGAGCCCACCGTGCTGGTCGACGTCGACCACGGCATGGACTGCATGCGCGAGGAGACCTTCGGCCCGACGCTGCCGATCATGAAGGTCGCGGACTCAGAGGAGGCCGTGCGCCTGTCCAACGACACCGACTACGGGCTCCAGGCGTCGGTCTGGACCAAGGACGTGGCCAAGGGCGAGCGGCTGGCGCGGCGAATCGAGGCCGGCGCGGTGACGGTGAACGACGCGCAGATCAACTACGTCGCCCTCGAGCTGCCCATGGGGGGCTGGAAGTCGTCGGGGCTCGGCTCGCGCCACGGCGCCGACGGGATTCGCAAGTACACCAAGAAGCAGGCGCTCGTGGTCACGCGGTTCGCGCCCAAGAGGGACCTGCACATGCTGCCCTACTCGGCCCGCAAGACCAAGCTGATCCAGCGGATGATCACGTTCGTGAACCGCCGCTGAGCGCGGCTCAGGGGTACAGGTCGCCGTCCTCGCCGGTCACGAAGATCGCGGCGACGGGGCAGTTGCCGGCCGCGGCGATCACGTCCTCGGTCGGCGCGCCGTCGGCGTCCACGACCACCGCCTTGTCCTCGTCGTCCAGCTGGAAGACGTCGGGGGCGGTGTCCACGCAGTCGCCCGAGCCGATGCACAGGGCGCGATCGACGTTCACCGCGATCCGGTTCTGATCCGAGAGCTCTGCCATTCAGGTGCGGCGGCGGGCGAGCAGCACCAGCAGGGCCACGAAGGCCGCGAGCACCGCCAGCGGCACGAGCGTGCGCGGCTCGGGGACCGGGCTCTGCGGGCGGACTGCGCCTCGCCGCCGGCGGGCATGGCGAACTCCTCCGCCGCCAGCACGTCGTGCGGCTCGGTGATCCCCGAGGGATCGGGCGGTAGGCGCTCGTCGCGGGTCCCGATGCCGAATTCATCGGCGGCCAGGATGTCGTGGGGCGGTTCTTGCTCTTCGCTATGGGTCACCTCCCTATGGTTCCAGATCGATGGAAGGGGCTGACCGCACCGAGTTGGAAGCCGCCGCTTTTCGGCGGCTGGTCGAGCATTTGCGCGAACGATCCGATGTACAGAACATCGACCTGATGGAGCTGTCCGGGTTCTGCCGCAACTGCCTCTCGCGCTGGTATCGCGAGGCGGCCGAGGAGCGGGGGCTCGAGCTGAGCGACCCTCAGGCGCGAGAGATCGTCTACGGCATGCCCTACGAGGAGTGGAAATCGCGCCACCAGAAATAGTCCGTGTCTGCGCGCTCGGCCTCTGCCTGCTGGCCGTGGCCGGCTGCGGGAGGAGCGGGGGCGACGACACCGCCACGGCGGCCGAGGACGAGGTCGTCCTCACGCCCGAGACCGCGACCGAGGGGCGCGAGCGGCTACGCGAGCAGGGCCCCAGCCAGGGCTCCCAGGCCAGAGCGGTCGAGCTGCTGGGGGCCGGAGCCGAGCCAGCGATTCGACGGCGTCGACCTCGCCGAGGACGCGCCGAGCCCCGGTGCCCCCACCGACGCCGAGGTCCGCACCGAGCTGCGCGAGGCCCGCGCCTCGCTCGATCGCTTCCGCCAGTACCTCAACACCACCGCGTTCCTGCGCACCGGCCCGCGGGCCCGCGTGCTGCCCGACGGCACGGCGGTGGCGCCCGAGGAGGCGCCTGAGCCGGTCAAGCGGGTGATCCTGGCGGCCAACCTGATCGCGAAGTTCCCTTACAAGTGGGGCGGCGGCCACGGCGCCTGGCGCGACAACGGCTACGACTGCTCGGGATCGGTGTCCTTCGCCCTGGCGGGCGCCGGTCTGCTCGACCGCCCGCTCACATCAGGCCTGCTGGCGGGCTACGGGCGCCCCGGAACCGGGCGCTGGATCACCATCTACGCCAACGGCGGCCACGTGTTCATGGTCGTGGCCGGGCTGCGCTTCGACACCAGCGGGCAGGGCCGGGCGGGCACTCGCTGGCAGGAGGATGCCGTTTCCACGGCGGGCTTTGCCGTGCGTCACGTGCCCGGCCTGTAGGGCGGGGCCTCGCCCCAGCCCCAATGCGGCACCGGCGCCTTCGGCGGCGGTTGCGCGCCGGGCTGCGAGTTGGCCACCGCCAGGCGCGTTCCCCACTCGATGTAGGCCACGAACGCGGAGCGGAACTCCGGGTCGCTGGGCATCCCGGCATCGTCGGCGGCGTCGCAGATCAGGCTCACCCAGCGCCGGCGCATGTCCTCGGTCAGCGCCCGGCCGCGATGCCGCTCGAGCATGTTCGGGTAGCCGCCGCGCTGCTCGGTGTAGCGGCTCGGGCCGCCGAACACCTCGGCAAGCCAGCAGGCCACGTGCTTGGGGTGGTCTTCGTCCATGCCCCGGAACACCGGTTCGAGTACGTCGTCGCGCCTGACCTTCTCGTAGAAGGTCTCCGTCAGGCGCTCGAAGGCCTCCGTGCCGCCCGCCCATTCGTACAGGGTGGGAACGCGCTCGCTCATCTAGCCCAGCTCCGCCGGCACGAGCTCGACCTCGAGCGGGCGGCCCGCCCGCAGCAGGCGCACCGTCACGGGGACCCCGATCAGGTCGGCGACCATCAGCCGCTGGAGGTCCTCCACCCGTGTGACCTGGGTGCCGTTCACCGCGAGGATCAGATCCTCCGCCCGGATGGCCGCCTTGGCCGCCGGGCTTCCCTCGACCACGTCGACCACCTCCACGCAGCTCTCGGCACCCGCCAGGCTCCTCGCGCGCGGTGGCACCGGCCGCGGGCCGCCGGCGATTCCGAGATAGGCGCGGCGCACCCGGCCCTCGCGCATGAGGGCGGCGATCACGGTCTGTGTCGAGTCGTTGATGGGCACGGCCAGCCCGAGGCCGACGCCGGCCACCGCGGTGTTGATCCCGACCACCCGGCCGCGGGAGTCGGCCAGTGCGCCCCCCGAGCTCCCGGGGTTCAACGAGGCGTCGGTCTGGATCACGTTGTCGATGATCCGCGCCGCGCCGCGCGAGCGCGCGGGCAGCGACCGCCCGAGGGCGGACACCACTCCCGCGGTGACCGAGCCGCCGAGGCCGTGCGGGTTGCCGATGGCCACCACGAGCTGGCCCACGCGCAGCTCCTCCGCCCTGCCGAGGGTGGCGGCCTCCAGGGCCTGGCCCTCGACGCGAAGTACCGCGAGGTCGGACAGCGAGTCCTGGCCCACCACCGCGAAGCGCTCGTCGCGCCCGTCGGCGAAGGTGGCTCGCCCACCGCGCGCGCGGCGGCCCACCACGTGGGCCGACGTCAGCAGGTAGCCGTCGAGGGTCAGCGCCACCGCGCTGCCCGCTCCGGTGGGCACCTGGCCGCCCCGCACGCGACGCATCACGCTCAGGCTCACCACCGCCGGCCCGACGCTCTGGGCCACCGCGACCACGGCTCGCGAGTAGGCGTCGAGCGCCTCGGCGTCGCTGGGCTCCACGGGGGGCGGCCCCTCGAGCACGGCGCTCATTGCTCCTCGCTCCCGCCGGCGGCGAACCG
This sequence comes from uncultured Thermoleophilaceae bacterium, assembly GCA_963728155.1. Taxonomy (GTDB): domain Bacteria; phylum Actinomycetota; class Thermoleophilia; order Solirubrobacterales; family Thermoleophilaceae; genus JACVRW01. The sequence goes on from CAVSJF010000007.1 coordinate 819,567, forward strand.
GGCGGTGACGCTGCGTTCCTCGGTCCCCCGCACCACGGTCAGGTCGACGGAGTCGCCCGGCGAGAGGCCGTCGAGCACCTCGTGGAGGGAGTCGACGCCGGTGAGATCGCGTCCGGCGGCGGCCACCAGCAGGTCGCCGCTCTCGATCCCGGCCGTGTGGGCCGGTCCGCCGGACTCGGCGCCGCGCACGAGCAGGCCCTCGCGCTCGGGGAGCCCCACGGCCCGGCGCATCCGGCGCGCCGCGCGGGGCGAGGCCACCGCGACGCCGAGCCTTATCGAGGTGGAAGCCTCGCCGCGGGACATGGCGAGCACGCGCTCTCGCACCGCGGCCGATGCCGCCACGGCGAGTATCAGGCCGCCCTCGAGCCGCAGGGAGTTGAGTCCCAGCAGGCGGCCCGCGGGGTCGACCAACGGGCTCCCGGAGGAGCCGCGCGGGAGCGGCGCCGTGTGTTCGATGGCGCCCTGGATGCGCCGGCCGCGCGGCCCGCGAAAGCTGCGCTCGGCCGAGGACGCGAAACCGAGGGTCACGCGCAGGCCTCGACCTCCCGGGTTGGCCACGGCGAGGACGGGCGCCCCGAGACCGGGGTGACCGCCGGGCTCCCAGCTGACCGCCGGGGCGTCGCCCGTGTCCACCTCGAGCACGGCCAGGTCGAGGTCCGGATCGGTGCCGGCCACCTCCGCGCGCGCCCGGCCACCGTCCGCGAAGCCGACGGTGACCTCGGAACCGCGCAGGTTGTGAGCGCTCGTGAGTACGCGCCCTGGGCTGATGATCACGCCGCTGCCGAGGCCCCAGCCGCGGCCGAGGCCCACCACGGACGGTCCCACTCGTTGCGCTGCTTCGCCGATCGCCTGCTGCATTGCCGTGAGAGTTTCCACCGTGCAGGTCCTTCCGTGGTAACTTGCAGATTGCTAGTGAGTACCGTACCAGAGCCCACCCCGCTGGCCGCCGCGCTCGACAGCGTGGGCGATCGCTGGACGCTCCTGGTCGTGGAGGCCCTGCTGGACGGGCCGCAGCGGTTCGGTCATCTGCAGGACGCGCTCGCCGGCATTGCCCCGAACATCCTCACCCAGCGCCTGCGACGCCTGGAGAGCGAGGGCATCGTGGTGGCCCAGCCCTACTCGGAGCGACCGCCGCGGTTCGTGTACGAGCTCACGGCGCCGGGCCACGAGCTGGCGGGATCCCTGCGGCTGCTCGCCGACTGGGGGGCGCGCCACCGCGAGGCCGTAGAGCCGCCCCGCCACGAGGCCTGCGGGACGCCGGTGGAGGTGCGATGGTGGTGTCCCACCTGTGAGCGACCGGTCGACGACGAGTCGGCCGATCTGCACTACGCCTGAGCGCGGGTGGGCCCGCGCGGGTAGGAGCTTCGGACGGAGGCTTGCACGCCCTCCCCGCGCGCATGCGCAAGTGCTACGTTGGGTGGCTCTGGAGGACCAGCCCACACGCCGTCTCGACAGCGGAGGGCGGCCGCCGGGTGGGCCGCCGCGTGAGCCCGATGGCGAATCCGGGGGTGAGGGCGGCGGAGGCCGGGAGCCCGACTCCGTGTACATGCGCCGCCGCATGGTGGCTGCCGGTGCGGCCGCGATCGTCCTGTTGCTGCTCGTGGTGGTTATCGCGGGGGCGAGCGGCGGAGAGGACGAGGAGCCCAAGACCAACCCGGCCGATCTCGGCGTGCCCACCGTCAAGGAGCCCACGAGCGACCGCACGGACACCGACCGGACGAACACCGACGAGACCGACACCGACACCACCCCGGACGCTCCGGTCACGCCTCCGGCGGACGGCAGCGGAGGAGGCACGGTCGTGCCCACCACGCCGCCCGAGCCGGTCCCCACGACCCCCGCGCCCGCACCGCCGCAGGGTGGCGAGGGCGGGGGCGCCGTCGCGCCCCCCTCGGGCGACGGCTAGTCCCCGGCCTCGGGGCGTCGCCGCGCGCGCTTGAGCTCGCTGCGCCGGCGCTTCCCCTCCAGCCGCTGACGCCGGGCCGAGCGCGAGGGCTTGGTGGCGCGCCGCGGGCGCTGCACCACGAGGGCGGAAGCCAGCCGCCCGGCCAGCCGCTCCAGCGCCAGCTCGCGGTTGCGGGCCTGGCTGCGGGTGTCCTGGGCCGTGGCCCGCACGGTCGGGCCGAGGCGCGCCCGGATGCGGCGCTTCTGCTCTTCGTCCAAGACCTGCGAGGCGTCCACGTCGAACACCGCCTCCATCCGCGAGGCGGTCACGTTCGCGTGCTGTCCCCCCGGTCCGGAGGAGCGGCTCGCGCGCAGCTCGACCTCGGACAGCGGGAGCTCCAGATCGCGGGCGATGTGCAGCCGGGCGCTCATTGCGCCCGCACGCTAATGCGTGCCCAGCTCAGCGGCGGCGAAGGCGCGGCCGGCGGCGGCGCCGCACGGGAGCGGGCTGGGGCGCCCGCTCGGCGCGATACTGGGCGATCGTCATGCCGTCCGGGATGTCGCACTCGAGTGCGCGAAAGGCCTGGTCTCGGATCGTCTGCGTGGTGGGGGTCATAGCCTATCTGACGGTTCGGTTCGACCGGAATTACGCTCTTCCTTCGCAGCGACCGCCGTTTTGGATCTGTGGTTGGTGAGAGACTGGCTCGCATGCGTGCCGCGGTGGTGGGCCATGTCGAGTGGATCGAGTTCGGGCGGGTCGACCACGTGCCCGCGCCGGGAGAGATCGTCCACGTGTCCGAGTCCTGGCAGGAACCCGCGGGCGGGGGAGCCGTCGCCGCAGTGCAGCTGTGCAAGCTGGCCGGCGCCGCCACCCTGTACACCGCGCTGGGCGACGACGAGATCGGTCATCGAGCCAAGGAGGGACTCGAGCAGCTTGGCCTTCGGGTGGAGGCCGTGTTTCGGCCCGAGGCTCAGCGCCGGGGCTTCGTGCACGTCGACAGGGAGGGCGAGCGCACGATCACCGTGATCGGCAGCCGCCTCGGCCCGGTGGGCGCGGATGACCTGCCCTGGGATGAGCTGCGCGACATCGACGCCGTGTACTTCACCGCCGGCGACGCGGCCGCGGCCCGCGCCGCTCGCCAGGCGGCCACGCTGGTCTCCACGGCACGCGGGCTCGAAACGCTGTCCGAGGCAGGCGTCCAGCTCGACGCCCTGGTCGCGAGCGCGAACGATCCCGGCGAGGCCTACTCGACGGGCGAGCTCGACCCCGCCCCGCTGCACGTGGTGCGCACGGACGGCCCGGACGGCGGGGAGTTCGAGGCGCCGGGGGGCGAGACCGGACGCTGGGAAGCCACGCCGCTGCCCGGCCCGGTGAGCGACGCGTACGGTTGCGGCGACAGCTTCGCGGCGGGCCTGACGTACGGGCTCGGCACGGGACTGGCCATCGCCGACGCCGCGCGCCTGGCCGCGCGCTGCGGTGCCGCCTGCCTCACGGGCCGCGGTCCTTTCACGGGGCAGCTGCGCGCCTAGGCGCGCCCCTCAGGCCTGCGGGCCCGCCACGCGGCCGTCCGGCGGTTCGAGCGGTAGCCCGCTCTCCCGCCAGGCGACCAGGCCGCCGCTGAGATTGTGCGCCTCGTAGCCGGCGGCGTTGAAGGCCTGGGTGGCCAGCGCGGAGCGGGACCCCACACGGCAGTAGAACACCACCGGCCGGTCGCGATCGATGGCGGCGGCCTCACCGGGCAGGCGATCGAGCTCGATGTGCTGTGAGCCCTCGATGTGCCCTGCGGCGTATTCCTCGTCCTGGCGCACGTCCACCAGCTGGGCCCCGCCGGCCACGAGCTCAGCGGCGCGCCGGGGTGAAATCTCCTCTTCGCTGTCGGCCGCGTCGGTCAACCATCCGAAAACTAGCTCAAGGTCCCGCCGTGAGGACCGATAGCAGATAAGTGGTGCGCCCGTTCGCCAGGCCCAGCCGCGAGATCCAAACCGAGCGCGCGCTGCGCTTCCAGGCCAAGCTGCTCGATCAGGTCGATGCCGCCGTCGTCGCGACGGACCTCGACGGCATAGTGACCCACTGGAACGACGGAGCCACCCGCATGCTCGGCTGGACCGCCGAGCATGCGTTGGGCCGGCGCGCCGAGGACCTCGAGGGATTTGGCCCGCGCGCGGCGGCCACGCTGCCGGCGGTGCGCGCACGGGTGGCGCAGGGGCACAACCACGACGTCGAGCTGAGGCTCACGCGGCGCGACGGCAGCCGCTTCGATGCGTACCTCACCGCCACTCCCGTCCGCGACGACGACGGGGAGCTGCTGGGCATGGTGGGCGTGGCGGTGGACATCACCGAGCGCAAGCGCATCGCCACCGAGCTCGCGCGGCGGGCAGAACAGCAGGCCGCGGTCGCCGACCTGGGCCGGCTCGGTCTCACCGGCGCGGGCACCCACGCCCTGATGCGCCGCTCGGTCGAGGTGCTCGAGGAATCGCTCGGCGCCGAGTACCCGAGCGTGATGGAGTTGCTGCCGGGACGCCGCGAGGTGTTGCTGACGGCGGCGGCGAGCGTCGACGCGGAGGCCGTGGGCCACCTGCGACTTCCGGCCAACGAGGGCCTGGCGGCGTTCACGCTGGACCAGGACGAGCCGGTGGTGATCTCCGAACTGAGCGCCGAGAGCAGGTTCGTGGCCCCACCGGCGCTGCTCGAGCGCGGGGTCCGCAGCGGCGTGTCGGTCACGATCCCCGGTAAGGACGGTGCCTTCGGCCTGCTGGGGGTGCACACCAAGAGGGCCCGCGGCTTCACCGCCGACGACCTCAACTTCGTGTCGGCGGTGGCCAACGTGCTCGGCGCCGCCGTCACGCGCGAGCGCGAGGAGCAGCTCGAGCACCAGCTGCAGCGCGTGCGCCGCCTCGAGAGCGTCGGCCAGCTCGCCGGCGGTGTGGCTCACGACTTCAACAACCTCCTCGCGGTCATCCTCAACTTCGCCGAGTTCGCCCTCGACGAGGCCGACGAGGACTCGAGCCAGCACGCCGACATCGACCAGATCAGGCGGGCCGCCGAGCGGGCCGCCGGACTCACTCGCCAGCTCATGGTCTTCAGCCGCCGCGAGCCGGTTCAGGCGCGCGTGGTCGACGTGAACGAGGCGATCGCGGGCACCGAGCAGATGCTGCGCCGGACGATCGGCGAGCACATCGAGCTGCGCAGCGATCCGGCGCCCGGCCTGTGGCCCACCCTCGCCGGCGGGGGCAGCTCGAGCAGGTGCTCGTGAACCTCGCGGTGAACGGACGCGACGCGATGCCCGACGGCGGCCGGCTCACGATACGCACCCGCAACACCGAGGTGGCGCCGCCCGACCTACCGCGCGGGCGCTGGGTGCACCTGACCGTCGAGGACACCGGCACCGGGATGCCGGCCAGTGTGGCGACACAGGCCTTCGACCCCTTCTTCACCACCAAGCCGCACGGTCAGGGAACCGGGCTGGGGCTGGCCAGCGTCTTCGGGATCGTCACTCAGGCCGGAGGTGACGTGAGCATCGAGTCGGAGGTGGGGAAGGGGACCACGGTCTCCATATGGCTGCCCGCCGCCGAGGAGGTACCGCAGGAGCCGGGCGAGGACGCTGGCGCCGGCCCGCCGTCCGGCCACGGCGAGACCATCCTCGTGGTCGAGGACGAGCCCCAGGTGAGGGCCCTGACCAGCCGCATCCTGGGCGGGCACGGCTATCACGTGATCCAGGCCGCCAACGGCGAGGCGGCCCTCGAGCAGAGTGCGGCTTATCAAGAGCACATCGACCTGCTCGTGACCGACGTGGTCATGCCGGTGATGTCAGGCGCCGAGCTCGCCGGGCGCCTGCTCGAGGTGCGCCCGGACACGAAGGTGCTCTACATGTCGGGCTACACCAGCGATGTTGTATTGCGCCATGGCCCCCGCGACAGCGAGGTGGGTGTACTCGAGAAGCCATTCAGCTCCGAGGAGCTCCTGGGACGGGTCGCCGAAAGCCTCCAGCGGGCCCGTGTGGCGCTGTGAGCTTCGCCGGAAGAGCGCTGGGCTGGTCGGGCGACATCGAGCGGGTCCTGATCGTCGACGACGAGGAGCCGGTACGGGTGATGATCGCGCGCATGGTCACGTCCGGCGGCGAATGGGAGTGCGAGACGGCCGCCGACGCGGCGGAGGCGCGCGTGCTGCTGGCGCGCGACGAATTCTCCGTGGTGATCTGCGACGTCAACATGCCGGGCGAGTCCGGTACCGACCTGACTCGCTGGATCCGAGAGCACCACTCCGACGTGGCGGTGCTGATGGCCACCGGCATCGACGATCCCGAGCTCGCCCAATCGGTCCTGGAGCTCGGCGCATACGGCTACCTGGTCAAGCCGTTCAAGCGCCACGAGGTCCAGATCAACGTGGCGAACGCGCTGGGCCGGCGCCGGCTCGAGCTCGAAAACCGCGACCACCGCGCGCTGCTCGAGCAGCGAGTGGAGGAGCGCACACAGGAGCTGCGGCGCTCGCGCGAGGAGACGATCCGCCGGCTCTCGCTGGCCATCGAGTTCCGCAGCCGTGAGACCGGCGAGCACGTGGAGCGCATCGGCAACGGCGCCGCGCTGATAGCGCGGCGCCTGCGACTCGACCCCGGTCGCTGTGAGCTCATCCGCCTCGCCGCTCCTCTTCACGACGTCGGCAAGATCGGCATCTCCGACGAGATCCTGCTGAAGTCCGCGGCGCTCACCGACTCCGAGCGCGCAAGCATGGAGGGGCACGCGGAGATCGGCTATCGGTTGCTCACCGGCTCGGGGAGCGATCTGCTCGAGACGGCGGCCACGATCGCCTGGACCCACCACGAGTGCTGGGACGGCTCGGGGTATCCGCGCCGGCTCTCGGGTGAGGCCATCCCGATCGAGGGCCGCATCACGGCCGTGATGGACGTGTTCGACGCCCTGACCCACGATCGCGTCTACCGGCAGGCGATGCCACTCGCCACGGCACTCGAGATGATCCGCATGGGACGGGGCACGCAATTCGATCCGGTAGTGCTCGACGCGTTCCTCGACACGCTCGGAGAGTTGCTGGCCCTGGGCAATACTTCGAGCGGTGAAGCGCTTTTTGGGCCCGCTCTGCGCGCTGCCGCTGCTGTTTCTGCTCCCGTGCCCGGCGGCGACGGCGCAGCCGTGCACGCGCAGCCTGAGCGCGGAGCAGGTCTCCCGCACCCCGACTGAGGCGCCGCTCCGCTTCGGGATCGGGCCGCTGGTGCAGGCCGGGCAGGCGGGCGCCGACCCCGCGCCCGCGGTGCCCGAGCGGCCTGGGGTCACCCACGCCGCGCTCGACGCGCTGCGGGGGCGCGACCGCCCCTTCGTGCTGCGGCTCAACCGCTTCTTCTGGTCCGGCGGCGAGGCGGCCTTCAGGCGCTATCTCGGGCTGGCTCGGCGCTTCGCGCGGCGCGGGTACCTGGTCGAGCTGCAGGTGCGCTACCACCCTTCCCCCGCTCAGGAGGGTGACCTCGCCGCCTGGCGTGCGCATGTTCGCGAAGTGGTGCGGCGCTTCGGGCGCATCCGGCGGGTGGTGGCCCTGCAGATCGCCAACGAGGTGAACCTGACGTTCTCGCCCGACTCGTCGGATGGCGCGTACCGCGGCGCACGCGCGGCGCTGGTGGCCGGGGTCATCGCCGCCAAGCGCGAGGTTCGGCGCCTCGGCCTGGTGCGGCTGAAGATCGGGTTCAACTGGTACTGGCGTCTCGACCCGGCGACTGAGCGCGACTTCTGGGCCGAGTTGCGCGACCGCGGGGGCCCGCCCTTCGCCCGCGCCGTCGATTGGGTGGGCCTCGATGCCTACCCCGGCACGGTCTTCCCGGTGCCGCTCGCGCTGGACGACACGCGGGACGCGATGGTCAGCGCGCTGGCCTCGCTGCGCTGCTTCGCGCGCCGCGCCGGCATTCCGCGCAGCGTGCCGATCAAGGTCGAGGAGAACGGGTGGCCCACCGCGCCGCCGCTGCGGAGCTATCGCGAGCAGGCGGAGAGGCTCGAGGAGATGATCCGCGCCGTGCACGACTTCCGCGGCGTCTTCAACGTGAGCGACTACCGATGGTTCAACCTGCGCGACGGCGACACGCAGTCGCCGCTGCTCTTTCAGCATTTCGGCCTGCTCGAGTCGAGCGGCGAGCGCAAGCCCGCGTTCGGTGCCTACCGGCGGCTGGTGCGCGAGCTGGGATAGCTTGCCCATATGGATCTGCAAGGCAAGACCGTGCTCATCACCGGGGCGGCGCGCGGAATCGGCGCCGAGTCGGCCCGGCGGCTGGCGGCGCGTGGCGCCAACGTCGCCCTGGCCGGGCTCGAGCCCGAGGAGCTCGAGCGGGTCGCGCGCCAGTGCGGCACGAACGCCGCCTGGTTCGAGTGCGACGTGAGGGACTCCGACGCGGTCGATCGGGCCGTGGAGGGCGCGGTGGAGCGATTCGGCGGCATCGATGTGGTGGTGGCCAACGCGGGCATCGCGACGGCGGGCCCGGTGCGCTCGACCGACCCGAGCGCGTTCGAGCGAACGGTCGAGATCAACCTGCTCGGCGTGTGGCGCACGGTGCGGGCGTGCCTGCCGCAGGTGGTCGAGCGTCGCGGCTACGTGCTCGTGATCGCCTCGCTGGCCGCGGCCATGCACGGCCCGGGTCTGGCGCCCTACGCGGCAAGCAAGGCCGGGGCCGAGGCCTTCGCCGACTCGCTGCGAGTGGAGGTCAAGCACCTCGGCGTCGACGTCGGGGTGGGCTACTTCTCCTGGATCGACACCGACATGGTCCGCGGCGGGGATGCCCATCCGAAGCTGGGCCATCTGCGCGGCGAGATTCCCGGCCCGTTCGGCAAGACCTACCCGGTCTCGGCGGCGGGCGAGGCCATAGCCGCGGGCATCGCCGAGCGCCGCCGCTGGGTGGTGGTGCCCGGCTGGTCTCGAGCACTCCTGGTGCTCCGTACCGCGCTGGCCCCGCTGTTCGACCGAATCTCCTACGAGCGCGCGGCGGAAGCGGACCGCCTCTTCGCCGACGACGTGCGCGAGCGCGGCGTCGAGGAGGCCTCGGCGCCGGTGGGGGCGGGCGGCGAGGCGAGCAGAGTCTCGAGCTCGGCCAGCATCGGTTCCGGGTCTTCGTAGACGTCGCGCGTAGGTGTAGCGGCGGATTTGGTCGTGGCGGGCGTGCGCCTCTCGCTCGCGGCGGCGGTCTTGTTCCCAGGCGTGGCGGGAGTGGTGGTAGCGGTAGCTGTCGAGCTCGACGGTGAGGTGGTGGGTCGGGCCAGCGGCAGTCGACGCGTTTGCTGCCCGCGGGTCGGTTGGTCTGCGGGAGCGGCAGGCCGGCTTGGCCTAGACGCTGTAGGAAGCGCTGCTCGAGTTTGCTCAGCGTGACCTTGACCTCGCCGCGCATGATCGCGCGCAGTGTCCTCGCGCCTTTGGCGTTGGGGTGTCGGGCCAGCACCCGCTCCACTTGCTTGGGCGTGGTGTGGTGGCGCACGCCTGCTTCGTGACAGGCGCGCGCTAGCTCCGTTTCGTCTACGGCAGCAGCCAGGTCGACCAGGGTGCGGGCCACGGTGGTGATCGGGATGCCGCGCCAGATCGTGCTCTCCCTCTTTGCTCGTCGTGCGTGGCTGGTCTTGACCCCCTTCACCCGGCGCCTGGTCGGCGCCGTCACCTCCGCAGGCGGTGCCGGACCCTTGATCAGCCCCCATACGTAGGCGGCCGCGCGGCCGCTCAACACCGCTTCATCGCCGCAGGCCAACACCGCCGCCATGTAGTGCGCTTCGACGCTTGGAGCGCTGTGACCCACTCGGTACACGCCGCGAAAGACAGCAGATAAGGGCACCCGATCCAAGCCGCCCGTCGATCTTCCGGCCGCTGATCCCCTCCGCGAGCAACTCCCGCCGCGTGACCACCCCATGCGAACGGCGCGCCAAACCGGCCACTCTGCGCTCCGCTGTCACGACTTTCCCACCCACACGGTGGCAAACACGAGACAGCGACAACATTCGCCCCCGCCCGGGCGGCCGGGCCGGCGGCTATCGTCCGCAAGGACGGCAATGCCCAAGCGCGACCCCCGCATGGTTCACCTCGGTTACGGGAAGTTCGTCCGGGCCGACCGTGTGTATGCCCTCGTTCCACTCGAGGGGGCCGATCGCCGTGACGGCCGGCGCACCTACGTGCACGTCGACGGGCTGAGCGAGCCGATCGTCGCCTCGCGCTCGGAGCGGGCGATCATGGTCGACGTCGAGCAGGCGCTGGCGGAGGCCGCCGGCATTCCGCGGCGCCGCCGCACCGCGGCGGCCGGCCAGGAAACGCTCCTCTAGAGCTGCTTGACCTCGGCGAGCACCGCCGCCACCGATTCCTTGGCGTCGCCGAACAGCAGCGCGGTGTTCTCGTTGTAGAAGAGTGGGTTGTCGATTCCGGCGAAGCCCGTGTTCATCGAGCGCTTGAGCACGATCACCTGGCCCGCCTTGTCGACGTCGAGGATCGGCATGCCGTAGATCGGGGATCCCTCGTTCTCGCGGGCGGCCGGGTTGGTCACGTCGTTGGCCCCGATCACCAGCGCCACGTCGGTCTGGGGGAACTCGGGGTTGATCTCGTCCATCTCCTTGAGATGGTCGTACGGCACGTCGGCCTCGGCCAGCAGCACGTTCATGTGACCGGGCATACGGCCGGCCACGGGGTGAATGGCGTAGTTCACGCTCACGCCGCGCTTCTCCAGCTCGTCGGCCAGCTCGCGGACCGTGTGCTGGGCCTGAGCCACCGCCATCCCGTAGCCCGGCGCCACCACCACGCGGGAGGCATACGCGAGCTGGATGGCCACGTCGGAGGCGTCGGTGGATCGCACCGGCTTGGCCTCGCCGTCCTCGCCCGTGCCGCCGACCACGGTCACGCCGCCGAAGCCCCCGACGAGCACGTTGACCACCGAGCGGTTCATGGCCTCGGCCATCTGCGTCGTGAGGATCGTGCCCGAGGCGCCCACCAGCATGCCGCCCACGATCAGCGCCACGTTGTCGAGCGCCATGCCCGCCGCGGCGGCCGAGAGCCCGGTGAATGCGTTGAGCAGCGAGATCACCACCGGCATGTCGGCGCCGCCGATCGGCAGCACGAACATGTTGCCCAGCGCCGCCGCGGACACCAGGATCACCAGGAAGAGCAACTGCGATTCCGTGCCGGCGGCGATGGCCACGGCGCAGCCGATCGCCACCGCCAGCAGAGCGATGTTGATGAACTGCTGGCCGGGAAGCTGAATCGGCCGGCCGGGCAGGATCTCCTGGAGCTTTCCGAAGGCGATGTTGGAGCCCCAGAAGGAGATCGATCCGACGATCGCCGCAAACAGGATGGGGATCAGCGTCTCGAGCTCGGGGTTGAACCCGAGGGAGATCGACTCGCGGTACTCCACGAACGAGATCAGCGCCACCGCCCCGCCGCCGACGCCGTTGAACAGCGCCACCATCTGCGGCATGGCGGTCATCTTCACGCTGCGCGCCGCGGGCACCCCAATCGCCGTGCCGATGGCGATGCCGAGCGCGATCAGCAGGTAGTCGCCGACAAAGGGGTAGAGCAGCGTGGCCACGACGGCCACGGCCATCCCCACCGCCGCCAACATGTTCCCCCGGCGCGCGGTACGTGGGTGGTTGAGCAGCCGCAGCCCGAAGATGAACAGCGCGAAGGCGATCAGGTAGAGGACGCGGATGAAGTCCGGGTCCGTCAGGAACGACGCGGTGACCGTCAATCGCGCCTCTTGAACATCTCGAGCATCCGGTCGGTCACCAGGAAGCCGCCGACGATGTTGATCGTGCCGAAGGCGATCGCGATCACGAGCAGCAACTCATCCAGGAAGCCGGTGGCCTCACCGATCAACAGCAGGCCACCCAGCAGGACGATCCCGTGGATCGCGTTGGTGGCCGACATCAGCGGCGTGTGCAGCGTGTTGGGCACCTTGGAGATCACCTCGAAGCCCACGAACGCGGCCAGCACGAGGATGGTCAGCTCGGTGAGGAGATCCATGTCTAGGCTGCCGCCGCTTCCCGAGCGCCGCTCGTGCACGATCTCTCCCTCGTGGGTGATGCAGGCGCCCTTGATGATCTCGTCCTCGAAGTCGAGCGACAGCTCGCCGTCGGTCACCATCAGCTCGAGCAGGGACTGGACGTTGCGCGCGTAGAGCGAGGAGGCGTGGTCGGGCATCGTCGAGGGAAGGTTGAGCGGGCCCACGATCGTCACGTCCTCACGCACCACCGTCTCCCCGGGCTCGGTCAGCTCGCAGTTGCCGCCGGTCTCGGCCGCCAGGTCCACGATCACCGAACCCGGCTTCATGTTCTTCACCGCCTGCTCGGTCACGAGCAGCGGCGCGCGCCGGCCCGGGACCGCGGCGGTCGAGATCACGCCGTCGACCTTGCCGATCTCCTCGGCGAGCAGGTCGCGCTGCTTGGCCTGCTCCTCCTCGGTCAGCGCCCGCGCGTAGCCACCGGCGGCCTCGGCGTCCTCGAGACCCATGTCGAGCTCGAGAAAGCGCGCACCGAGCGACTCGATCTGCTCCTTGACCGCCGAGCGCACGTCGAAGGCGGACACGATCGCGCCCAGGCGGCGTGCGGTCGCGATGGCCTGCAGGCCGGCGACCCCGGCGCCCAGGATCATCACCTTCGCCGGTCGTACCGTGCCCGCCGCCGTGGTGAGCATGGGAAAGAAGCGCGGCAGCTCCTGGGCGCAGATCAGCGCGGCCCGGTACCCACCCACGGTGGCCTGCGATGACAGCGCGTCCATCGACTGCGCCCGACTGATGCGGGGGATCGCCTCCATGGCGAAGCTCGTGACCCCGGCTTCGGCAAGGGCCCGCACCGTGTCGTGGGCGGTCAGCGGCGCCAGGAACCCGATCAAGACCGAACCGCTGGAAAGCCGCGCGATCTCCTCCGCGCTCGGAGGCGCCACCTTGGCCACCACGGGGCCAGAGAACCCGTCGCCCAGGGTCGCTCCCGCGCCCTCGTAGGCCGAGTCGGGATGGCTCGCGCTCTCGCCCGCGCCGGCCTCGAGCGTGACCTCGACATCGCTCTTGCCCAGGCGCTCGACCACCTCCGGCACGAGCGCGACGCGCCGCTCGCCGCTCGCCGTTTCCTTGGGTACCGAGACGTTCACCGGGGGCGCGGCATGCTACCGGCTCGACATTCCGGCGCGTATTCGCTCGACCGCGGGCGAGGGGTATCCCGCGAGCCACAGCACCAGCAGGGGCAGGGAGACCTCGTCCTCCACGGGAAGCTGGATGATGTCCCCTCCGCGCGGCCACCCCTCCGGGACCAGCGCCACGGCGCCGTACTCAACGAGCTCCGACAGCTCCGCTGCGCCGGTGACCCTGGCCTGCACCGGTTGCACCGTCGCCCCGGCCGCCGACAGGCGGTGCAGGAGAAGGTCGGTGTACGGGGTGCCGGGTGGGCTCCAGGTGAGCAGGCGCTCGCCGTCGAGCTCGGCCAGGCGCACCGCGCCCGCGGCGGCGAGCCGGTGCCCGGCGCTCAGGCACAGCACCGCCGGAGAGGGACGCAGCGCGGCGCTCTCCACCTCCGGCGCGTCGGGTGTCGTGCGGGCGATGACCAGATCCACATCGCGATCGCGCAGCATCGGCGCCACCTCGCCGGGCCGGATCTCGGGAGGGCCACCGACAGCTCGGGAGCTCCCCGGCGCAGGACTTCGATCACCTCCTCGCGGACGGCCTGCCCCGTGGCGGGGGACACGCCCACTCGCACCGTCCCGCCCAGGCCGCGGCCGACGCCGGCGGCACGCTCGAAGGCGGCATCGGCGGCCGCCAGCACCTCGCGCCCGTCACGCAGCAGCGTCCGGCCCGCCGGGGTGAGGCTCACCTCGTGCGTCGTGCGCTCCAGCAGGGCCACGCCGAGCTCGCCCTCCAGCTGCTGCACCGTCTTGGACACCGCCTGCTGGCCGAGGTGCAACCGCTCGGCGGCCCGCGTGAAGTTCAGCTCCTCGGCCACGGCCACGAAGGCGCGCAGCTGCCGCAGCTCAGGCATCGCCTACGCCGGGCGGGGGTGACATCACTCCCCACGGGTGTTTCACACGGGCTCTCATCTGTCCCATGATGACGGGCATGAACACTCGAACACTCAGCTCGGCAGGACCCTCGGTCTCGGCGATCGGCCTCGGCGCCATGGGGATGTCGGATCTCTACGGGCCCGCCGATCACGACGAGAGCATCGCCACCATCCACGCGGCGCTGGACGCCGGCGTGACCCTCATCGACACCGGTGACTTCTACGGCTCGGGCCGCAACGAGTTGCTCATCGCCGAAGCGCTCAAGGGCCGCAACCGCGACGACGTCACGATCAGCGTCAAGTTCGGCGCCCTGCGCGACCCGGCCGGCGGCTGGCTGGGAAACGACGGCCGCCCCGCGTCGGTCAAGAACTTCCTGGCCGGCACCCTGAACCGCCTGGGCACCGAGTACATCGACATCTACCGTCCCGCCCGCGTGGATCCCGACGTGCCGATCGAGGAGACGGTGGGCGCCATCGCCGAGATGGTCGAGGCGGGCTTCGTGCGGCACATCGGCCTTTCGGAGGTGAGCGCCGAGACGATCCGCCGCGCCGCCGCGGTGCACCCGATCAGCGACGTTCAGATCGAGTACTCGCTGCTGTCCCGCGGAATCGAGGAGGAGATCTTGCCGGCGGCCCGGGAGCACGGCATCGGCGTGACCGCCTACGGCGTGCTCTCACGCGGCCTGCTCAGCGGCCACTGGAACCCGGAGCGAGAGCTCTCGGACCACGACTTCCGCTCCTTCAGCCCCCGCTTTCGGCGCGAGAACCTGGAGCACAACCTCGCGCTTGTCGACTCGCTGCGCGGGGTGGCCGGCGAACGCGACGCGACCGTGGCCCAGGTGGCCATCGCGTGGGTCCTCTCGCGCGGCGACGACATCGTCCCCCTGGTGGGCGCGCGCCGGCGTGAGCGCCTGCACGAGGCACTGGGAGCGCTCGAGATCACCCTCACCCCGGAGGACCACGCCGCGATCGACCGCGCGGTGCCGGAGGGCTCAGCCGCCGGGTCGCGCTACGCCGAACCCATGATGGCCGAGCTCGACAGCGAGCGCTGAACGCGCTCAGGCCGGCCCGAACAGGGCCACGAGGCGACCGTCGATGAATGCGTCGAGCGCGACGATCTGGTCGCGCTCGACCTCGAAGACCATTACCCCGTGCGGTGCCAGCACTCCGTCGTCCTCGCGCCGGTGCATGGCCACGGCGGGCCGCCCGTTCGCGCGCGTGGGCGTGAGCAAGGTGGGGCCGTGGCGGCCGCTGCAGGGGCCGCCACGGAAGAACTCGCCGATGGCGCCGGCGCCGGCGATCGAGCGCTGCGGCGGCATGCGCAGCTCCGCGTCGTCGCGCAGCAGGGCCACCAGGCCGTCGATGTCGACGCGGTCCCAGGCGTCGATGTAGTCCGCCAGCAGCTTGCGGTGCCGTGGGGAGGCCGCCGTGCGCGAGCTCGCGGGCAGCTCGCCGTCGATCGCCGCCCGGGCGCGCTGCAACCCGCTGTTCACCGCCGCAACGGTGGAGTCGAGCAGCTCGGCTACCTCGGAGGAGGTCCAGCCCAGCACGTCACGCAGAATCAGAATCGCTCGCTGGCGGCCGGGGAGCTTCTGGATCGCGGTAAGGAAGGCCAGCTCGATCCCCTCTCGCATGGCGTAGCGGGCCGCGGGGTCGACCACGGGCGCCGCCGCCTCCTCCAGGCGCTCGTCCGGATAGGGATGCACGGGTTGAGGCCGGCGCGGGCGGCGCTCGAGCTCATCGAGGCAGGCGTTGGTGGCGATCCGGTAGAGCCAGGTCTCGATCGCCGAGCGCCGCTCGAAGCGGTCGAGCGTCTTCCAAGCGCGCATCAGGGTCTCCTGGACCACGTCCTCCGCGTCCTGAGGCGATCCCAGCATCCGGTAGCAGTGCACCTCGAGCGCCCGGCGGTGCGGCTCCACCAGCTCGCGGAAGGCTCGCTCGTCGCCCGCCTGGGCGGCGGCGATCAGGCCTCGCTGCTCGCTTGTCTCGGTTGCGCTGTGCACGGTCGTCATCTGGGTTAGACGAAGAGCAGCCCGGAAACTAATCGGTGAGTTCACCGGTGGGCGGACGGTCTAAAGGGGCATGACCTCATCCTCAGTCCGCCGCTGGACCGTTGCCCTCACCGGAATCGGCTCGCTCATGGCCGCCCTGGACACACTCGTCGTGGCCGCCGCGCTGAGCACCATCCGGCTCGATCTCGACGCCTCGGTGGCGCAGCTCGAATGGACCGTGAACGCCTACAACCTCAGCTTCGCGGTGCTGCTGGTGACCGGCGCTGCGCTCGGCGACCGGTTCGGGCGCCGCCGCCTCTACGCAGCCGGGCTGATCCTGTTCGCCCTCGCCTCCGCCGCGTGCGCGCTTGCTCCGGACGCGGGATTCCTGATTGCCGCGCGTGCGCTGCAGGGAGCCGGTGCGGCCATGCTCATGCCGCTCGGCCTGGCGCTGCTGACCGCTGCCTTCCCGCCCGAACGGAGAGGGGCCGCCCTGGGCATGTTCAGCGCGGTCACCGGCATCGCCGTGGCGTGCGGCCCGCTCGTGGGCGGGGCCGTGGTCGACGGCATCGCCTGGGAATGGATCTTCTGGCTCAACGTGCCCGTCGGGCTGCTCGCGGCTCCGCTCGCCCTGGCCAAGCTCGAGGAGAGCTTCGGTCCCGACCGGGCCTTCGACGCGCCCGGCGTGGCCCTGATCACTGGCGCCGCGCTGGGGGTGGTGTGGGCCCTCGTTCGCGCCAACGAGGCCGGCTGGACGAGCTTCGAGGTGATCGCATCGCTTCTGGGCGGGCTCGGGCTCGGCGCGCTGTTCGTGGCCTGGGAACGACGGGCTCGTGCACCGATGCTCCCCATGAGCCTCTTCCGTGACCGCGCGTTCGCGGCCGGCAACGGCGCGGTCTTCTTCACCTTCGCGGCGCTCTTCGGCTGCGTGTTCCTGTTCGCGCAGTTCCTGCAGACCTCGCTGGGCTACAGCCCGCTGGAGGCCGGCATCCGCCTGATGCCGTGGACGATCACCTTCCTGCTCGTGGCGCCGGCGGCGGGGGCGCTGGCGGACCGCATCGGCGAGCGGCCGCTGCTGCTCGCCGGCCTGCTCATACAGGCGGCCGGCCTACTGTGGGTGGCCTTGATCGCGAGCCCCGCGCCCGCCTACTCGGAGCTCGTGATCCCGCTGTTCGTGGCCGGAGCGGGCGTGTCCATGGCGATCCCGGCCGGTCAGAGCTCGGCCATCGGGGCGCTCGACGTGGCCCAGCTGGGGAAGGCGGCAGGAGCGAACAGCACGATGCGCGAGCTGGGCGGTGTATTCGGGATCGCGGTGGTGGTGGCGGTGTTCGCCGCCGCCGGGAGCTATGCCTCGCCCACGCGAGTTCAGCCACGGCTTCGCGGCGGCCGTGGGGCTGGCCGCCGGCCTGTCGCTGCTCGGGGCGATCACCGCCGCGGCGCTACCGGGGCGTGCTCGCCTCGGCGCACGCCTGGGCCTCGCTGCCCGGGCAGAGCTCGAGTGAGTCGGCCACACGACGCAGCAGCACCCACAGCTCGACGCGCTCGTTCTCGGCGAGCGCCGACAGCATGTCGTCCTCGCCCGAGCCGATAGCGCGGTCCGCGTCGGCCAGCAGGGTGCGGCCCTCATCCGTGAGGTCGAGCGCGTAGCGGCGCCGGTCGCAGTCCTCGCGCCTGCGGTCGATCAGCCCCTTGCCGCACAGCTCGCCGGCCACCGCGGCCAGGTTGCTGTAGTCGACCCCGATCGCGTCGGCCAGGGCGGTCTGGGACGTCGAGCCGATGGCCTCCAGCTGCTTGAGCACGATGAACTGCTGCGCGCTCAGGCCCAGCGGCCGTAGCGCGCGGCGAAAACGCGCGGTCGCATCCTGGCCCAGCCGCGCCAGCAGCACCCCAGAGGGAAGCCGTGTTTCCGTGCCCGCGACCCCTTTCGTCACGGGGTCTAAGTTAGCGGCGATCATCTGTGGTAGTGTACCATCTTGGTTATGTACCACTATCAAGGGAGCCTCATCATGACCACCGCCGTTCAGCCCTTCACCGGCACCTACCACGCCGATCCCATCCACTCATCGTTCGGTTTCGCCGTTCGCTACTCCGGCCTCTCGGACTACCGCGGCACGCTCAGCGATGTTCGCGCGAGCCTCACGCCCGGCGACTCCGGGCTCGTACTCCAAGGCGAGGCCGAGGTCGACTCCATCTCCATCCAGAACCCGCCGCAGTTCCGCGCCCACGTGCTCGGGCCGGAGTTCTTCGACGTGGCCAACCACCCCACGGTCGGCTTCCGCTCCACCCAGGTCGAGCTCGCCGACGACGGCACGGCCCGCGTGGACGGTGAGCTGTCGATCGCCGGCACGACCAAGCCCGTGGTGGCCACGGGAACGTGGTTCGAGCAGCGCCCCGTGCCGGGCGGCGAGAAGGCCGGCCTCGAGCTCGAAGCGCGTTTCGACCGCCGCGACTTCGGCATGGAGTGGCAGATGGAGCTCCCGGGCGGCGGCATCGCCCTGGACTACGACGTCACCCTCACTGTGAACCTGCCGCTCGTCCCGGCCGACGGCGAGCAGGGCTAGCCCAGTGCGCATCCTGGGCATCTCGGGATCGCTCAGGCGCGACTCGTACAACACGCGCCTGCTCCGGGCGGCGGCCCTCGCGCTGCCGCTCGGGGCGGAGCTCGTGTCCTACGAGGAGCTGGCGATGATCCCTCCCTTCAACGAGGATCACGAGAGCGAGGGCGTGCCGGAGGCCGTTCGGAGTCTGCGCGAGCAGGTGGCCGGCGCCGACGCCCTGCTGTTCAGCACGCCCGAGTACAACGCGTCGGTTCCCGGCGTGCTGAAGAATGCGGTCGACTGGGCCTCGCGGCCCTTCCCCGACAACAGCCTCAACGGCCTGCCGGCCGCGGTGATCGGCGCGAGCACCGGCCTGTTCGGCGCGGTGTGGGCGCAGGCGGAGTTGCGCAAGTCGCTGCGCCATGCCGGGGCCCACGTGCTCGATGACGAGCTGCCCGTGGCCCTGGCCGCGGACGCCTTCGCCGGCGACGGCCGCCTGGCCTCCCCCGAGCTGGACGAGCGATTGGGCGACCTGCTCGGTGCGCTCGAGCGTGAGGCCGCCGCCCCGCTCCAGGCGATCTAGCCTCCTACACTGCGCGCCGTGTCCCGGCGCCTCGCCCTCCTCGCCCTCCTAGCCCTCGGCGCGGCGGGCGCCCTCCCGGCCGCAGCCCCTGCGCAAGGTCCCAGTGTGCCGGCCTGCGCCCTCGGAACGAGCGCCCCCGGCCTACGTGGCTTCGAGGCGCGGGAGATCGCGCGCGCGGAACGCCGCTTCGGCGGAAGCCGCGCCGCGCGGCGGGCCTTCTCCACCGCCGTGGCCGCATATCTGTACGGCGTGGCGCCGCTCAGCGTCGGCCAGACTGTCCAGCGCTTCCCGCTCAACCAGATGATCAGCATCGGGACGCTCGTCGAGCCCGAGGTCAAGACGGTGGTGGCACCCAACGTCGACACCACCTACACCGTCGCGCAGCTGAACCTGGCCGCCGGGCCGCTGGTGATCGACGTGCCCGACACACGCGGGCGCTACTACGTGCTCCAGCTGCTCGACGCCTACTCCAACACCTTCCGCTACATCGGCCGGCGCACCACGGGCACCGCGGCCGGCTCGTACGCGCTCGTTCCGCCGGGCTTCAGCGGGACGCTTCCGCCCGGGGTGAGGCGAATCGAGAGCCCGACACCGCTGGTATGGCTGCTGGGCCGGACGCTGGTCCGAGGGGCGGCGGACCTGCCTGCGGTGACCGCGCTGATGAACGGCTACCGCGTGACCCCTCTGTCTCGCTGGACATCGGGCGAGCGCCAGTCGCCGCTGGTGCTGCCGGCCTTCCCGGCGAACCAGACCGCGCTCGAGCTTCCCGGGGGCCCGGCCTTCTTCGGCGCCCTCGGCTCCTACCTGGCCGACAACCCGGCACCGACCGCGGACGGCTGCGCGCTGCGCGCCTTCGCCCGAGTCGGAATCGGCCCGGGCATCACACCCTCGGCGGCCGAGCAGGCCGCCCAGCGCGAGGCGGTCCCTGCCGCGCGCCGGATCCTCACTCGCGCGGTCGCGAGGGCCAACGCCTACAGCCGCAGGCGCAACAACGGCTGGCTCGTCCCGCTCTCCTACATCGGCGACTTCGGGCGCAACTACCTGGGGCGCGCCGTGGTGGCCCGGTTCGCGCTCGGGGCCAACACCGAGGACGAGACGATCTACCCGGCCGCGTTCACCGACAGCCGCGGCCGGCCGCTGCGCGGGCGCCACCGGTACACGATTCGCTTCCCGCGCGGGCAGCTGCCGCCGGTGGGGGCGTTCTGGTCGCTGACCATGTACGACAGCGAGGGCTACCTCTACGCCAACAAAGCCGAGCGCTACGCCATCGGCGACCGCACCACGGGCCTGCGCCGCGGGCCCGACGGCTCGCTGACCCTCTATCTCCAGCACCGCTCGCCGGCGGGCAGCCGGAGGAGCAACTGGCTCCCTTCGCCCCAGGGCCGTTTCCGGCTGATCATGCGCCTCTACGAGCCCAAGCGCGCCGCCCTGAACGGCGACTGGCGCCCCCCGCCGGTGAGTCGCCGCTAGGGCTATAGTCAGCGCAGGGCCGGGTAAGCGGGCCCTGCAATGGAAGAGAAGACCCTCGAGAAGCTCGACCGCGTCGTCGTCCGGTTCGCCGGGGACTCCGGTGACGGGATGCAGCTCACCGGCAGCCGCTTCACCGATGCCACCGCGGTCGTGGGCAACGACCTCGCCACTCTCCCCGACTTTCCGGCGGAGATCCGCGCGCCCGCCGGGACGCCCCACGGCGTGTCGGCGTTCCAGATCCATTTCGCGTCGCGCGACATCCTCACCCCCGGCGACCACCCCAACGTGCTGGTGGCCATGAACCCGGCGGCTCTGATCACCCAGCTGCGGGCGGTGGAGAAGGGCGGCGTGGTGATCGTCAACGAGGACGGCTTCAGCGACCACAACCTGCGCAAGGCCGGCTACGAGAGCAATCCGCTGGAGGACGACTCGCTCGACGACTACCAGCTCTTCCGGGTGCCCATGACCTCAATGACGGTGCGCGCGACCGAGGACATCGAGGGCATCACGTCGCGCGACGCGCAGCGCTGCAAGAACCTGTTCGCGCTCGGCCTGGTGTCGTGGATGTACGGGCGTCCGACCGAGCCGAGCGTCAACTGGATCGAGAAGAAGTTCGAGGAGACCCCGCCGCTGCGCGACGCCAACCTGGCCGCCTTCCGCGCCGGCTACAACTTCGGCGAGACGGCCGAGCTGTTGGCCGTCCACTACGAGATCGAGCCCGCGCCCGCGCCGCCCGGGACCTACCGCAACGTCAACGGCACCCAGGCGCTGGCCCTCGGGCTGATCGCGGCCAGCGTCCAGTCGGGCCTCGGGCTCTTCCTCGCCTCCTACCCGATCACGCCGGCCTCCGAGCTGCTCCATGCCCTCTCGCGCCACCGGCGCTTCGGCGTGCACACCATCCAGGCCGAGGATGAGATCGCCGCCGCCAACATGGCGCTCGGCGCCGCCTTCTCGGGTCGCCTGGCCGTGACCGCCACCAGCGGCCCGGGCATGGATCTGAAGGCGGAGACCATCGGTCTGGCCGTGGCCATGGAGCTGCCGCTGGTGGTAGTGGACATCCAGCGCGCCGGCCCCTCCACGGGCATGCCCACCAAGACCGAGGCCGCGGACCTGCTGATGGCCCTGTACGGGCGCCACGGCGAGTCGCCGCTGCCGGTGGTGGCGGCCTGCACCCCCTCGAACTGCTTCGACTCCGCGATCGAGGCCGCGCGCATCGCGGTCACCCACCGCACGCCGGTGATCCTGCTGTCCGACACCTTCCTGGCCAACTCGTCCGAGCCCTGGCGCCTGCCCGACGCGGCCGAGCTGCCGGAGATCGACCCGGACTTCGCGCGTGAGCCCAACGCGGACGGCAGCTTCATGCCCTACCTGCGCGACGAGAAGCTGGCCCGCCCCTGGGCCGTGCCCGGCACCCCCGGCCTGCGGCACCGCATCGGCGGCCTCGAGAAGGAGGCCGTGACGGGCAACATCTCCTACCAGCCCGAGAACCACGATCACATGACGCGGCTGCGCGCCGAGCGCGTGGCGCGGATCGAGGTGCCCGACCTCACGGTTGACGACCCAGACGGGGACGCCTCCCTGCTCGTGCTGGGCTGGGGGTCGAGCTACGGCGCCATCGAGGGAGCGGCGCGCCGGCTGCGCCGTGAGGAGGGGGTGTCGCTGGCCACCGCGCACGTGCGCCACCTCAACCCGCTGCCGGGCAACGTCGGCTCGGTGCTGCGCTCCTTTGAGCGGGTGCTGATCCCGGAGATGAACATGGGCCAGCTCTCCAAGCTGCTGCGCGCGGAGTTCCTGATCGACGTCGAGAGCTACACCAAGGTCGACGGCCTGCCCATCTTCACCCGCGACGTGATGGAAGCGGTCCGGGAGCGGGTCGCGTGAGCGAGAGCACCAACGGCCACGGCGTCGATGGCGACCTGGGCTTCGGCCAGCCCGGCGAGCAGAACCTCAGCCACGGCCCGGTCGAGCTGCCGCTGACCAAGGCGGACTTCTCCTCCGACCAGGAGACGCGCTGGTGCCCGGGTTGCGGCGACTACGCGATCCTCGCCTCGGTCCAGGGGTTCATGCCCGAGCTCGGGATCTCGCCGGAGAAGGTCGTGTTCGTGACCGGCATCGGCTGTGCGGGGCGCTTCGTCTACTACATGGACACCTACGGGATGCACGGCATCCACGGCCGCGCGCCGGCGCTGGCCACCGGCGTGGCCACGTCACGGCCCGACCTGTCCGTGTGGGTGGTCAGCGGCGACGGCGACGCCCTTTCGATCGGCGGCAACCACCTCATCCACGCGCTGCGCCGCAACGTGCCGCTCAAGATCCTGCTCTTCAACAACCAGATCTACGGCCTGACCAAGGGCCAGTACTCGCCCACCAGCGAGGAGGGGAAGGTCACCAAGTCGACCCCGTTCGGGTCGCAGGACCACCCTTCAACCCGGTCACGCTGGCCCTGGGCGCGGAGGCCACCTTCGTGGCCCGCACGGTGGACACCGACAAGAAGCACGTGGCCGAGACGCTGCGAGCCGCGGCCGCGGCCCACGACGGCGCCGCGTTCGTCGAGATCTACCAGAACTGCAACGTCTTCAATGACGGCGCCTTCGACGCCGTCCGGGCCAAGGGACAGAGGGAGCTCAACCAGATCCGCCTCGAGCACGGGCAGCCGGTTCGCTTCGGGGCCGAGGGCGAGCGCGGCGTGGCCCGCGGCGCGGACGGGCGCTTGGAGCTGGTCGCGGTGGCCGACGGTCGGGCGAGGAGGCGCTGGTCGTGCACGACGCCGAGCGCGCCGAGCCGAGCCTGGCCTTCGAGCTGGCTCACCTGGCGGCCCGGCCCACCGGGCCGACGCCGATCGGCGTGTTCCGCTCGGTCCGGCGCCCGGTCTATGGGCAGGGCTTGGCGCAGCAGCTCGACGAGGCCCGCGCCTAGACCGGGACCGAGCAGCTGCAGGAGCTGCTCCACTCGGGCGAGACCTGGACCGTCTCCTAGCGCGCCGTGGCTACGCCGCGAGGTGCAGCACGAGCTCTTCCACCCCGGAAGCCGTTCCGCGGCTTTCGAGCTGGCTGGTGAGCTTGCGCATCAGCTTGTGCGCGGCCACGTTGTCCGCGGCCATCGTGGCGCTGAAACGGCGGATGCCCCGGCCGCGCGCCTCGGCGGCGAGCTGGTCGGACAGGACCGATCCGACACCGCGGCGCTGCCACTCGTCGGCCACCACGATGGCGACGTCGGCGGCCTCGGGATCGTCTTGGAGGCGGACGAAGCGACCGACCGCGATCAGGCGGCGAACCGGATGGCCGGGGTACTCGGCCACCAGAGCCACATGATCGCGGCCGTCCACTTCAGTGAGGTAGCGCAGCTCAGTCCGGCTGAAGCTGCTCTTGGGGGTTAGGAAGCGTCTGTGCACACTCTCGTCGGAGAGCTGCCGCAGCCCGTCCTCCAGCATCCGCTTGTCGTCTGCGCGGATGGGCCGGATGAGGATCGAAGCTCCGTCTGGAAGGCGCTTGAGCACAGATATAGCCTCGCTTCCGTGAGCCCTTCCTTGTGTGTGGTTGGTCACGGATGCGTGATCGAGCCCAGAGCCCTCGAGATGCTGGGTCGCGGAGCTGCTGGGCGCGCACGCGACTCCGCGTCGACAAGGCGCGCGGCAGGTGGCCTCGGCGCTGGTCGAGGCCGACCGCTGCGGTCACAGCTCCCACGGCGTGAGGCAGCTCCCGTACTACGTGGAGCGGATCGAGGGGGGCGAGCTGGCGGTCGACACCGATCCCGCCGTCATGGAGGAACGGGGCGGATTGCTCGCCCTCGACGGGCGTCACGGATTCGGGCAGATCGTGGGCGAGCGGGCCACCGGACTCGCCCTGGAGGGCGCCGCCCGGCACGCGGTGAGCGCGGTGGCGGTGCGCAACGCCGGTCACATCGGGCGCCTCGGCGCCTTCACCGAGCGCATCGCCGATGCCGGGATGGTCGGGATCCTCCTGGTCAACTTCCAGGGCGGCGACCAGCTGGTGGCGCCGTTCGGCTCCTTCGAGCGGCGCCTGGGCAACAACCCGATCTCGATCGGTGTTCCCGGGCCGGCGGTGCTCGACATCGCGCTCAGCGTGGCCGCGGAGGGCCGCGTCTACCAGGCGCAGGAGCACGGCGAGGCGCTGCCCGACGGCTGGATCCTCGACCGGGAGGGCTCCCCAAGCACCGAGCCCTCCGACTACCTCGCGGGCGGGTCGCTGCTTCCCGCGGGCGGCCACAAGGGCTACGGGCTGATCGTGCTGGTGGAGATGGTGGTCGGCCTGCTCACGCTCGGCGGCATGAGCGGTCCCGGTGATCCGCCCTTCTCGAACGCCTTCGTGCTGCGTGTGCATCGACCCGGGCGAAGCGGCCCGCGCCGACTATCTGCGTCAGCTGCCCGCGTTCGCGGAGTGGGTGAAGAGCGCGCGACCCGCTGCCGGGCACGGCCGAGGTCCTCTTGCCCGGGGAGCTCGAGAATCGCCGGCGGGCCGCCGCCGGGGCCATCGAGCTGGACGAGCCGACACGCGGCGGCGCTGGGCGAGCTCGCCCGCCGGGTGGGCATCAGCCCTCCCGGAGCCTGACGCCGCGCAGCAGCCAGGCCAGCTGAGCCTGGCGCTCGACCACGATTGCGGTGACGAGCGCCCGAGCCGGCGTGTCGCCCAGGGCGAGCACGCCGTGCAGGCCGAGCAGCACGGCCCCGCGGTCGCCGAGGGCCTCCACGGCGGCGGCCGCGATCTCGTCCGACCCGGTCGGGGCATAGGGCGCGGTCGCGACCGGCCCGCCGGCCGCCTGCTCGAGCTCCTCGGTGCTCGTGTCGAGCGGCTCGCCGAGGAAGCTCCAGGCGGTGGCGTGGGTGCTGTGGGTGTGCACGAGCGCCCCGGCGTCGGGCCGGGCGGCGTACACGGCGAGGTGGACGCGGCGCTCACTCGACGGCTCGCGCTCCCCCGCGACGACCGCCCCTTCGAGGTCGAGGGTCACCAGGTCGCGCCTCGGTCGTCGCGTCGTAGGGCAGGCCGGCGGGCGTGATGTGAATGCGGTCCCCCTCGCGCGCGCTCACGTTGCCCGCGCAGCCCGCCACCAGCCCGAGGCGGTGCATCTCGCGCGCCGCGGCCACGATCTCAGCGCGCAAGGACACGGGCGATCGCCTCCTCGTAGGGCGGCTCGAGCACGCCCGCCTCGGTCACGATGGCGGTCACGAGATCGGCGGGGGTCACGTCGAAGGCCATGTTCAGGGCCGGCATGCGGTCGGTCACCTCCGCAGCATCGCGCTCCTCGATGGGAATGTCCTCGCCGCGCGCGGTGTCCGGGTCGAGCGTCGAGACGGGGGCCGCCACGTAGAAGGGCAGCCCGTGGCGAGCCGCGAGCACGGCCAGGGGGTAGGTGCCGATCTTGTTGGCCACGTCGCCGTTGGCGGCGATGCGGTCCGCTCCCACCACGATCCGGTCCACCAGGCCGCGCGCCATGAGGGCGCCCGCGCTCGAATCGGCCACCACGCGGAAGGGGATCCCCGCCCTCTCGAGCTCGTACGCCGTGAGCCGCGCGCCCTGAAGAAGCGGGCGCGTCTCGTCGACCCACACGTGGCGCAGGCGGCCGCGCTCCCAGGCCTCCTGGAGCACCCCGCCGGCGCTGCCGATGCCGGCCGTGGCCAGAGCGCCGGCGTTGCAGTGGGTCAGAGCGCGGTCGCCCGGCTGGAAGCGCTCGGCGCCCAGGGCTGCGAGTCGCCGGTCCGCCGCTTTCCTGCTCGCGGTGCAGCGCGTGTGCGCGCTCGAGCCGGTCGTCGGCAGCGAGCAGCTGGTCGACGGCCCAGCCGAGGTTCACCGCCGTCGGGCGGGCGGCGCGCAGCATCGCCGCGGCGGCCACCGGGTCCTCGGCCAGCGCCATCGCGTAGCCGGCCGCGATGCCGATCGCCGGGCGCTCCTCGCACGGCGAGCGTGCGGATGCACTCGGCCACCTGGTCGGGTTCGGTGCAGCGGATCCAGCGCTCCTCGGCGGGCAGGGCGCGCTGGTCGAGCACGAGGAGCGCGCCGTCCTCGAAGCGCAGCGGCGTCGCGGTCATGTGCCCGCCAGCTGGGCCAGCCGCTCGTCCACCAGCTCGAGCTGGCGCGCAGGGCCGATGGCGCGCGGCTCGAAGGACGCCTGCACCGCAAGCCCGTCGACCAGCGCCACCAGGCCGGCGGCCTCACGCTCGGGGTCGAGCGCCGAATTGACCTGGCCTCGCTCCTGGGCCTCCGCGAGTGCGCGGCTCACCATGGCACGCCAGGTGCGGTAGGCGTCACGCTGGGCTCGGGCGAGCACAGGTCGCGTGAGGGCCAGGCCGAGAAAGGCAAACCACACGCGCACCTCCGCGCGGCGCTCCGCATCGACCGGCAGGCCGCACGTGAGCATGATGCGCACGAGCTCGATCGGCTCGCAGACCACCTCGGCCGCGACGGCCAGGCGCCGGCCCACCCGTTCGGCGGTGATCTGGAAGGCGAACAGCAGGAGGGACTCCTTGTCGGCGAAGTAGTGGTTCAAGGCTCCGGTCGACCAGCCGGCCTCCGCCGACACCCCCCGGAGGGTCACGGCCTCGAGCCCGTCGCGCGAGGCGAGCCGCCAGACGGCTGCCGCGAGCTCGGCTCTGCGCTCCTCGTGATCCACCACCTTGGGCATGGCCTACAGCTTAAACCAAACGTGTGATATAAATAAAGACATGGACGTCAAGTGGATTCTCGCCATCGGACTCGAAGCCGGCTTCTGGCTGATGCTGGCCGCGTTCCTGATTCTCCGCTATCGCTGGGGGATGGAGGGCGTGACGCGCTTGTTCGTGATCGGGGTGGTGCTCGATACGGTCGGCCTGATCGGGCTCGGGGTGTGGGACTTCGCGAGCACCGGCCACGTGAGCTCGTACACCCTGTTCATCGCCGGCCTGCTGGTCTACGCCCTCGTGTGGGGCAAGAAGGACCTCAGGCGCCTCGACGCCTGGATGGCGAGCAAGCTCGCGCCGCGGCGCTCGCCCGCTACCAGCCGGCCGTGCCCGGACCGCCCTTGAACGGCCCGGTGATGTCGCTGGTCACCCAGCCGCCGTAGAAATCGCCCGCGTTGGGCTCCACGCGCTCGTCGCCCACGTAGCAGGCGTCGACCTTCTGCGGGTAGAACGCGACGTGGTCGCGCAGAGCCGCGTAGCGCTCGGCCGGCTGGGGGTAGGACCAGGCCGCGGCGGGCGAGCCGTTGACCGTCCAGTAGAGCGCCTGGCCCTTCCACTCGCACAACGTGCGCCGGTTGTCGGGCGTCAGCAGGTCGCTGCGCACGTCCTCGGGCGGGAAGTAGTAGGCCGGCGGCTGGCTCGTCTCCAGCACTCGCAGCGCGTGATCGGACTCGGCGATGGTCTCGCCGCCGTGCTCGACGCGCACCGGTTTGGCGCTCGGCTCGACCGCGGGGGGTCGCGGGTAGTCCCAGACGGACTCCATGGCAAGAAAGCTAGAGGGCGCCGCGACGGGGGCTGGGGAAGGTGGCCACGCACAGCACGGCGCGGTCGTTGTTCTGATCCCAGCTCTCCTCGGTGGGGTGGAAGTAGAACGTCTCTATCTCGTCCGGCCGCGGCGCTCCGGCAGACGCCGATTCGACCTCCTTTGGACAGCGGCGCTCGGCCTGGCGGCCCACGAAGGCCAGCCCCGGCCAGGTGGACTCGGTCAGGATGAACTCCGACACCACCTCGGCGTCGTGCGGCTCTCCGCAGGGCGTCACGTCCACCGAGAGCTCGGCCTCCGCTTCCTCGAGATCGTTGAGGCAGTCACCCTCACGCAGATCGAACACGCTCTCCGATCCCGATTCGGTCACCCTTCCCTGCGCGTCGCGCTCGGCGCCCGTGAGCAGCGCGACGGCAATGATGGTGGCGAGCAGGAGTGTCCACAGGCCCGATAGCACCAGGCCCGCGATGGCGAAGCCCCTCCCGCGGAGCCCGCGCCGGCTGATCCGCCGCAGGGCGACGATGCCGAAGATCACGCCGAGGATCACTACGCCGATCAGCCCGAACACGAACGACGCGATGGCAAAGCCGCTGGTCTTGCCCTGCGGCGCCTGCGAGAGAGAATGCTGTGGGGCACGCGGGGCTTCCGGCGCCGGCCACGAGGTAGGGTCGCCCGTCTGGTGCATCACTCATCTTTATCGGCTGCCGAAGGCATGCCTGCACTGGCCGACTGGCGCCGGCGCGTGGCTGAGCTGTACCTGACGCCTCCGATCGAGGGCGAGGAGGGCTGGGAGGCCTTTCGACGCGGCCGGGACGCGCTCTTTCGCGAGCATCCTCAGGCGCCGCTGAACGACGAGCAGCGGGCCGCCTTCGAGGGCCTCCCGCACTTTCCCTACAACGGCGGCGCCATCGTGCACTGCCCGCTCGAGCCTCCGGAGAACGATGAGCCGCTCGAGATCGACACCGGAGGGGAGGACGGCGTGGTCCGCTACCAGCGGGTGGGCCGGATGAACACGCCCTATGGAGGCCTCACCCTGTTCTGGATGGAGGGCTACGGCGGGGGGCTCTTTCTGCCGTTCCGGGACGGCACATCCCCCGACGAGAGCTACGGCGGCGGGCGTTACCTCACCGACACGGTCAAGTGCACCTTCGGCCGGGGCGTCACGATCTCCCCGGACGGCGGCGAGGCGACGCTCGACTTCAATTACGCCTACAACCCGTCCTGCGCCTACAACTCGCAGTGGTCGTGCCCACTGTCTCCGCCGGAGAACTCCGTCTCCGGGAAGATCATCGCCGGGGAGCGGTCCTTCCCGAACCCCGTGTAGGCACGGAACCAGAAGGCGTCGCGCGCCACGCTGATCTCGGAGCTGACGAACCCGGCCGCCATCAGACGCTCCGAGAGGCCCATCGGATCGATCACCACCCGGGTGTCGCCCACGTGCAGCAACCTGAAGCCCAACCCGCGCCCGGTGCTGTCGGTGCCCGTGAACGGCGATTCGGGGCGCAGCACTCGCTGGACCTCGGCGAAGAGGCGGTCCTGCGCCTCCGGCGAGGGAACGTGGTGAAGCATGGTGAAGCAGGCCGCGCTGCTGAAGGTTCCGTCCTCGAAGGGCATGGCGGCGCCGTCGCCGTCCACCACCTCGACGCGCTCGCCCAGCCGATCCCGCAACGAGCCGGCCAACCCCGGGTCGATCTCGAGCGCGGTCAGGTTGGGGACTCGCTTCGCCAGCACCTCGGTGGCGGGCCCGAAGCCCGGGCCCACCTCGAGCGCATGATCACCGAGCTCGAGGCCGTCAAGGGCAACGGGCACGAGGTCCTCGCGCACATGGCGCTTCCAGGCCTCGCGGTTGCAATACCAGTGGTGGAGCCGGTTCACGCCCCACCAGGGTAGGCCCTGCTTCTACCGGGACATTCCGGCAACTCGTGCGAGTTCCCGGCGCAGGTCTTCGCGCAGCTCGCTGACCTCGGTGTGGCTGACCTCGGGGTCGGACTCCGCGCTCTCGACCAGGGCAGCGGCGAGACTCTCGTTGGCTGCGCGTAGGCCCTCAGTGGCCGGACCGGGGTCGGCCGCTCCACGCAGCTCGAGCGCCCGGTGCTTCAGGTCGGCGGCGAGGCTCTCGGTGCGACGGCGGTCGCGCTCGGGCAGCATGCGCCAGCGGCCATGCAGTGACCGGGCCACGCGCACCCCAAGGGCGGCGGTGGCCGCGGCGCCGCCCGCGACGAGCTTGCCTGAAGCCATCCACCCGCATCGTGGCGGGCGCCGGGGACGGAAAGCCCTACAACACCGCCGCGGCCAGCTTGTCGACCTGCTCGGGATCCGGGGAAGAGGGGAAGAGGATGAGCTCGTCGCAGCCCTGGTCGGCGAAGGCGCTGACCCGCTGCTTGACCTCGTCCTCGCTCTTGGCCGCGCCCCCCACCACCATGTCGGCGTACTGAGGCGCGAAGGAGTAATAGTCGCCGAGGGTCGAGCGGGCCTGGGCCTCGGGGTCGGAGTCGAGCGAGAAGTAGGTCAGCGAAGCGGCGATCGGCTTCTCGCTGCGCCCGGCGTCGCGGAACGCGGCCTCGAGCTTCTCGCGGGCGCCGCCGAACATCTCGGGCGGCCCGCCCCCACCAATCCAGCCGTCGCCGTACTGCGCCGCGCGACGGAAGGCGGCCTCGACCTGGCCGCCCACCAGGATCTGCGGCGGATCGGCCGACACGTCGGGGCCGATCGCGCCGGCGAAGCCGCGCTCCTCGCCCGCCCAGATGCGCTTCATGTCGTCGAGCATCTCCTCGATGCGCTTGCCTCGGTTCTCGAAGGGAGCACCGCCGGCCTCGAAGTCGTCGGGGCGCCCGCCGACGGCCACACCGAGCACGAGGCGCCCACCGGACAGGTCCTGGATCGTCGCTGCCTGCTTGGCGGCGAGCGCGGCGTTCAGGCGGTAGGGAAGGATCGCGATCGCCGTGGTGAGCCCGATCCGCTCGGTCACCGCCGCGGCGGCGGCGAGCGCGACGAAGGGCTCGTAGTTGGGGTAGACCACGCGATCGATCGTCCCAAGGGTCGAAAAACCGGCGGCGTCGGCGCGCTGGGCCCAATCGATGACCTGCTCGCCCCGGACTCCGGCGATGGTGGTGGGTAGGCCGATGCCGATCTTCATATGTTCGTTCCTCTCGTAGTCTCGGCTCGTGACCTTAGGGGACCTACCCGCCTGGGCCGGTGAGTTGCTCGCGAGTGCGCGGGTCGCCCGCCTGGGGCTGCTCGACGAGAGTGATCGGCCGCGAGTCCTGCCGGTTACCTTCGTTGCGTTCGAAGGGTCTCTCTGGAGCGCGATCGACCAGAAGCCGAAGCGCTCGGCCGAGCCCGCCCGGGTGCGCCGCCTGCGGCGACGTCCGGAGGCCACGCTGCTGGTGGACGCCTACCACGACGACTGGACGCGCCTCGAGTGGGTGGAGCTGCGCGGTCGCATGGCCGTCCTCGGGTTGAGCGAAGCGCCGGAGGCACTCGAGGCGCTCACGGCGAAGTACGACCAGTACCGCTCCCAGCCGCCGCCGGGCCCGCTGCTGCGGCTGGCTCCGGAGGCGGCGGCGTTCTGGCGAGCGGCGGGGGGCTAGGCCCGCCCTACTCGACCTCGCCCGTCTCCGCCTCCAGCCCCCGTCGCGACCACTCGCTCCACGACCCGGGGTAGAGCCGCCCCTCGACCCCGGCGACCTCCGCGGCCAGCAGCAGCGTCGTGGCGGTGATCCCCGAGCCGCAGGACGCCACGAAGGGATCCTCTCCCAGCTGCTCCTTGAGCTCGTCCGCACCGGGGAATCGGCCGCCGGGGGCGAGCTCGGCCGACGGCAGGTTGTGCGAGCCCGGGATGTGACCCGCGACCGGGTCCATGGGCTCCGTGTCTCCGCGAAAGCGCTCGGGCTCGCGCGCGTCGAGCAGGCGCAGGGAGCCGGCCTGGACGTCCTCGAGGTCAACCGTGTCCCCCTGGCGCTCCCGGCCGACGATGAAATCCCCGGGCGCCGTCTCCTCGGCGCCGGTGCGCAGCGTGCCGCCCGCCTCGGTCCAGGCGCCCAGGGCGCCGTCGAGCACCGCCACCGGCTCGTGGCCGAAGTGGCGCAGCAGCCACCACAGGCGCGAGGCCCCGCCCTCGCCGGCTTCGTCGTAGGCCACCACCTTGGAGTTCTGCGAGATGCCGGCGCGGCGCGCGGAGGCCTGGAAGTCGGCGGCGGTGGGGATGGGCGCCCGCCCGCCGTCGCGGCCGCCGTCGCGCTGCTCGCCGGAGAGATCGCCGCCCACGCTGAGGAACGCCGCGCCGGGGATGTGGCCCTCGCGCCAGCCCCGCTCGCCGGCCGGCGGGTCGCCGAGCGTGTAGCGGCAGTCGACGAGCGCTACGTCGGGATCGTCGAGATGCTCGGTGAGCCAGTCGGCGTCGACGAGCGGGCCGAACCGGTTCACGCCCGGAAGGCGGCGATCGCGACGCGCTCGGCCCAGCCGTTGTCCAGCAGCTTGCCGAGGATCTCGGGTGCCTGGGCCCCCGAGGCGCCGAACTTTCGGTCGACCACGAAGAAGGGAACGGCGTTGATGCCGAACGACGCCGCGATGCGCTCGTCCTCGCGCACCTCCGCTGCGTAGCGGTCGCCCCCCAGCACCTCGCGGACCACGACCGGCGCCAGGCCGATCTCCCCGGCCAGCCGTTCGAGGGCCGGCTGATCGGTCATCAGCTCGCCTTGGCTGTGGTAGGCCGCGAACAGGCGTTCCGTCATCGCGTCCTGGAGATCGTGCTCGGCGGCCAGGTGCACGAGCCGATGGGCGTCGAACGTGTTGCCGGCGCGCGTGATGTCGAAACGAAGGCCGAGCCCCTCGGCGGCGGCCACCCTCGTCAGGTGGTCCTCCATGTCGACCGCCTGGCCGTGGGTCATGCCGTACTTCTCGGCCAGGTGCGCCGCGCGGTCGCCTTCCCGCTCGGGCGGGGCCGTGGGGTCGAGCTCGAAGCTGCGCCAGGTCACGCGCACGTCGTCGCGGTGCTCGAAGCCCTCCAGCGCGGTCTCGAAGCGGCGCTTGCCGACGTAGCACCACGGGCAGGCGATGTCCGACCAGATCTCCACCTGCATCGGCGTTCCCTCGCTCACGATCCGCCCACCACTCCCACCGCGCCGCGAAGGCCGACGCAGCCGATGCATCCCACGCAGCCGACACATCCGGCGCACCCGATGCAGCCCACACAGGCCAGGCAGCCGCTGTTGCCCAGACCGCCCACGATGGCCGCGCTGGCCAGAACTCCGGCGCTCGCCACGACTCCGGCGGAGCCGATCACCCCGGCGCTCGCCACGGTCCCGGCGCTCCCGATGACGCCCGTGCTAGCGACGGTGCCCGCGCTGCCGATCACGCCCGCGCTGCCCACGGCCCCCACGCTGCCCGCGCTCTGCTCTGCGGTCATGGCTGGACTGTAGCCCGAGCCCTTAGTCTGCAGGCGTGCGCGGTCTGCGGCCGATCGTTGCCCTGGTGGCTCTCCTCGTCGCGGTGACGTGCCCGCCGGCGCGTGCGCAGGACCCCGGTCGCTGGGTACTCACCGGCGCGTCTTCGGTCCCCGTGCCGTACTGGCAGGGTCTGACCTCGGATCCCGCCGGGGAGCGGGTGTTCTTCGTCGGGGTGTTCGAGGGCCTCTGGCAGACCACGCCGCTGCTCGCCCAGACGGCCGGCGTGGGCAACGCCATTCCACCGGAGGTGAAGGCCCTCGAGGGTTACGACCACATCGGGGATCCGACCTGGAACCCGGCGGAGGGTGGCCGCGTGCTCCTGCCGCTCGAGTGCTACACGCCGGGGGTGGGCAACACCTGCGGCACCGGCTCCTTCGGCGTGGCCGACCCGGCGACGCTCGCGTGGCGCTACTACGTGAAGCTCGATCCGGCCGAGATCCCCAAGGCGATGTGGGCCGAGACCTCGCCGGGCGGCGCCCTGGTGTGGACGAGCAGCGGCCCTGACCTGCTGGCCTACCGGTCGAGCGACGTCTCGCCCGCCAACGCTGCGCCCGGGGCGGCACCCATCCGCGCCGTCCGGCGCCTGCCCGGCGCGGTGCCGCCCACCGGGATCACGGGCGCCGTGTTCCACCACGGGCGGCTGCTCTTGGCGGGGTCGGCCGGTCGCACCTACCAGATCTGGTCGGTGGATACCGATCGCGGCACGCGCCGGCTCGAGCTCGAGACGAGCCTGTGCGGCGAGTCCGAGGGACTCGACACGATCCCCACGCTCGGTGGGCGCCTGCATTGGCTGATCGCGCCCTTCGACCCCGGCTGCGAGCTCACCTACGGGCCCTCGGGAGCGCTGCTGCATTTCGCTCGCCGCCCCGACCGCGAGCGCTTCCAGGTGGTCGTGCGGAACGTGGTTGGGGCCACCGTGCCGGGCACGTTGCAGGTGACGGTGAGCGTCCTGCGGGGAGGCCGGCCGGTTCGCGGCGCGCGCGTGAGCTTCGCCGGGTACCGGGGCCGCACGGGCCCCAACGGCCTGGCCACCATCTCGGGCCCGCTCGAGCTGCCCGGCCGCTTCGCGGCGCTCGCGCGCAAGGGCCGCCGCTACGGCCTCTCGGCGCTGGCCGACGTCGGGCGCTCGCCGGCTCCGGCGCGCGTGGTTCGAAACGGCGCCGGCTAAGCCGCGCGGCGCGACGCCCGCCTGCGGCGCTGAGGCTTCTCCTCGCCCGCGAATCCGCCGAGCGCGCTCGCCACGGCCCGCCAGGCCGCGGGATGCACGGCCATCCCGAAGTGGCTCGCCGAGATCTCCACGTGCTCGTCGGCGCACGGGTCGAGGCAGGCGCGCCAGTCGACGATGCCGTCGCTGCGCGAGTAGATCGCCACGTAGCCGACGCCCTCGGGGCAGGGCGCAGCGAGCTGCTCCCAGAAGTTCGCGCAGCACTCGCCGTCAAGGCACGAGCGCTTGAACAGCCCGGGCGCGCCCAGCGAGCCGAGCCGGCTGACCGCCTCCACCTGCAGGCGCACGAGGGGATGCACGGCCAGCGGGTCGACCTGGGGCGAGCCGAGCGTCACGATGCCCCGAATCAGGTCGGGCCGGCGGGCGGCGAGGGCCTTGGCCAGGCCTCCGCCGCGGCTCTGCCCGACCACGGCCGCGCGAACCCCCTGCTCGGTGACGATGCGCTCCAGGCGCTCCTCCAAGCGGTCGAGGGCGGCGCCCGAGCAGTCGACGTTCGCGCGCATCCCGGCCCGCGTGGGCCGGTAGCCGCCGC
Source organism: uncultured Thermoleophilaceae bacterium (assembly GCA_963728155.1). GTDB lineage: Bacteria > Actinomycetota > Thermoleophilia > Solirubrobacterales > Thermoleophilaceae > JACVRW01. The sequence continues at coordinate 854,669 of CAVSJF010000007.1, forward strand.
GCTTGAGCCATCGCGCCATGAGCCCGAAGGATCCGTCGCCGGCCAGGAAACCGGGGATCAGCAGCACGGGCTGCCCGCCGCCGTCGGACAGTCCTTCGCCGCGGAACACGGGGTCGCGCACCAGCGCGGCCGCCTCGAGCCCAAAGCGAGCTTCCCGCCAGAGTGGCGGCCGGGTGCCGAGGGAGATGAGGGTCGGGCCCTTCATACCGTTTGTACGAATATGTTCCCTCATATGAGGGCCCTGACCATCGAAGATCAGAAGCTAATCGTGGCAGACCGGCCAGACCCCGAGCCCGGTGTGGGCGAGGTTCTGGTCCGCGTGCACGGGGCGGGAATCAACGCGCTGGACATGCTGCAGCGGATGGGGGCCTACCCGGCGCCGCCCGGTTCGCCGGCCGACATCCCCGGCGTGGAGCTGGCGGGAGAGGTGGTCGCCGCGGGCCCCGCGGCGGGCCGCTTCGCCGAGGGCGACCGCGTGATGGCGGTGGTGGGCGGCGGCGCCCAGGCCGAGCTGGCCGTGGTGCACGAGCGCGCGGCCATGCCCATGCCCGGCGGTCTCGACTGGGCCCAGGCCGGTGGCCTGCCGGAGACCTTCACCACCGCCCACGATGCCCTCTTCACCCAGGCCGAGCTGCGCACCGGAGAGCACCTGCTGGTGCACGGAGCGGCCGGGGGAGTGGGTACCGCGGCGGTCCAGCTGGGCCGGGCCGCGGGCGCGCGCGTGACCGCCACGGTGCGCAACGAGGGGCACCGTTCGGAGGTGGAGAAGCTGGGCGCCCGCACCATCGCGCCGGAGGGCTTCGGGGAGAGCGGGCCCTACGACGTGATCCTCGAGCTGGTGGGCGTGGGCAATCTCGCCGAGAACCTCGACTCGCTCGCTCTGCGCGGGCGCATCACGGTGATCGGAGTGGGGGGTACCGGGCCCGTGGGCGAGATCAACCTGCTGACCGTGATGCAGAAGCGTGCGCGCATCCACGGATCCACCCTGCGCGCACGGCCGTTAGAGGAAAAGGCGATCTGCGCCCGGCTGGTCGAGAAGGAGGTGCTTCCCCACTTCGAGGACGGCACGCTCACTGTGCCGGTGGCGGACAGCTTCGCCCTCGACGACGCCGAGGCGGCCTACGAGCGCTTCAGTGCGGGCGGCAAGCTCGGCAAGGTCGTGCTACTGCCTTAGACGCTGTCCCGAACCCTCCGCGGGCCCGAGAACGGCCACGACCTGCGCAGGGCGCCATCCGCGATGCTCGCCGTAGCCTCCGGCTACGTCTGCGCTCGCGCCCGGCGCCCTGCTTGATCGTGACCGCCCTCGGTCATCCCGGAGGTTTCGGGACAGCTTTCAGGCCCTCGAGCAGGGCGATCAACGGCGGCTCGACCTCGCGGCGGGCGGCGGCGTGATCGGACGCGTTGGCGATCACCATCGCCGCCTCGGACATGGCGCCGATCAGCAGGTGGGCGAGCGGCCGCACCTCCCGGCGCTCGAAGAGGCCGCGCTCCATGGCGTTCTCGAGCCCGAAGGAGACGAGACCGAGGCCGTAGCGCATGTCGATCTCACGCCACCGCGCCCATCCGAGCACCGCCGGGGCGTCGAGCAACGAGATGCGCATCAGGGCCTGGTCGGTGCACGCGTCGAGGAAGGCACGCACGCCGGTCACGAGCAGCTCCCAGGGGTCCTCGATGCTGCGGATGCGCTCGCCGATCGAGGCCACCAGCTCCGCCTCGAGCTGCTCGTGTACCGCGGCGAAGAGGTCGCGCTTGTCGGTGAAGTGGTGGTAGAGGGCGCCGCGGGTGACTCCCGCGCGGGCCACGATCTCCTCCGTGCCCACCGCCGCGTACCCGCGCTCGGCGAACAGCTCGCGCGCGACGGCGATCAGCCCGGCGCGGGTGGCGTCCCCCCTCGACATACAAGCTGTATGCTACCTCCATACAACCTGTATGGAGGCTTCATGAGCAATCGAGCGAGTTGGCGAGCACCGGCACTGGGCCCGGGTCAGGTGGTCGATCTGGGCGCCGGGCGCCGGATCAGGGCGCACGTGACCGGCGAGGGACCGACCGTGGTCTTCGTGCATGGCGCGCTGGTCAACGCCAACCTCTGGCGCAAGGTCGTGCCGCGCCTCGACGGCTGCAAGCGGGTCACGCTCGACCTGCCACTCGGTTCCCACCTCGAGCCGATGCCCAAGGGCGCGGATCTGACCCCGGTGGGGCTGACCGACCTGATCGCCGACGCCCTGGAGGCGCTGGATCTCGACAACGTGACGATCGTGGGCAGCGACACCGGCGGAGGGCTGACGCAGATCCTCGCCGTGCGTCGCCCGGAGCGGATCGGCGCCCTCGTGCTGACCTCATGTGACGCCTTCGAGAACTTCCCGCCGCGCTTCTTTCGCATCGTGCTGGCTCCGGCCCGCATTCCCGGCGCCATCCCCATCGTCTTCGGTGGCCTGCGTGCGCGTGCCCTGCGGCGCCTCCCGATCGCCTACGGCTGGCTCACGAACGAGCAGATCGAGGCCGACGCCGAGGACTCCTACGTGCTGCCGATACTCACGCGCAAGGAGGTCGCGCGCGACTTCCGCCGCGCGATGGCCGGCCTCGACGCGAGCTACACCATCGACGCGGCGCTCAAGCTCGCGAGCTGGGACCGGCCTGCGCTGATCGCGTGGTCAGCCGACGACCGCTTCTTCCCGATCGAGCACGGCGAGCGCCTGGCCAAGATCATCCCCGGTGCGCGCTTCGAGCGCATCGAGGGGGCGCGCACCTTCTCTTCGGAGGACCAGCCCGAGCGGCTGGCCGGGCTGATTGGCGCGTTCGTGGAGGAATCCCAGCCGACGCGGGTATAAAGGGCGGGTTCGTGTCTGCCGACACCAAGAGCAGGCATGATCTCTCCTGCCACTCCCCTGAACGTGGTGATCGTCGACGACCATGTGGCGCTTCGGCGTGGCATGGAGCTGCTGCTGCGCCGCCACGGCCACCACGTGGTGGGAACCGCGGACGACGCCGAGTCGGCGGAAGCGGTGATCCTGCGCCGCCGCCCCGACGTCGCCGTTATCGACCTATCGCTCCCGCGGCAGAGCGGGGCGGAGTTGACCCGTCGCCTGCTCGAGGAGGATCCGGACGTACGGATCGTGCTCTACACCGGGGCCGCCGACGAGCATCAGCTGCTCGACGGCCTCGCCGCGGGGGCCGCGGGATTCGCGCTGAAGAGCGGTGACCCCGACGAGCTCGAGGAGGCCATCCGCACCGTCGCCGAGGGTGGCGAGTGGATCGATCCCCGGCTCAAGCCGCTGCTGGCCCGCGGCGACGGCAAGGGCCGGGTGCACGTGCTCTCGCCGCGGGAGCGCGAGATCCTCGGGCCTGCTCAGCGAGGGCCTCTCGGGCGAGGAGGCGGCCAAGCAGCTCTATCTGTCTTCGGAAACCGTGCGCACCCACGTGCGCAACGCGATGAACAAGCTGGGCGCCGCCACCCGCGTCCACGCCGTGGCGCTGGCGCTCAAGCGCGGCGAGATCAGCGCCTGAGCGGCGCCGCGGTCTCTACGCCAAGAACCCGCCGTCCACCCGCAGCGTCGTGCCCGTGGTGAACGACGCCGCGTCCGACAGCAGCCACACCGCCGCCTCGGCCACCTCCTCCGCCGTGCCGAAGCGCCCGGCGGGGTGCAGCCCGCGCAGCCGTTCGCGCTCCTCGCCGCTCGGCAGGTCGTCGGTCATCCCCGCGTCGATCACGCCGGGAGCCAGGCAGTTGGCGCGCACGCCCCGCGACGCGTACTCGATCGCGATGGTCCGCGTGAGCAGCTCGACTCCGGCCTTGGAGGCGTTGTAGGCCACGTCCTCGGCCCACGCCCGCTCGCCCGCCACGGAGCTGATGTTCACGATCGCGCTCGCGCCCGCGGCCACCAGGTGGGGCAGTACGAAGCGACAGCAGTAGAACGCTCCCGAGAGGTTGACCGCGATCGTGCGATCCCACTCGTCGAGCTCCATCTCGCCGGTCGGGGCCCAGGCGCAGTCCACCGCGGCCGCCACCACGAGCCCGTCGAGGCCGCCGAGGGCCGCGGCCAGCTCCTCGACCGCCGCCTCCACGGCGGCGGCGTCGGCCACGTCCGCGGTGGCCGCTGCCGAGGTCACGCCGTGGGCGCGCGCCTCGCCGGCGGTCGCCTCGAGAGTGTCGGCCGTGCGCCCGACCAGCCCGACCCCCGCGCCCTCGCGCGCGGCGGCCAACGCGATGGCCCGCCCCAGCCCGCGGCCGCCGCCGGTCACCAGCACGCGCCGTCCTTCCAGGCGCCCGCTCACCGGAGCCCCGCCGCGGGACGGGTCACCGGGCCGAGCGCCGTCTCGATCACCGACCGGATCCGCTCGGCCACGGCCTCGAGGCGCTCGGTGTCGGTGCGCATGGCCACCGCCGACACGCTGATGGCGCCCGACGGCCGGCGGCCCGAGCCCAGGAACACGGGAAGGGCGATGCAGTTGACACCGAGCTCGCTCTCCTCGCGATCGAGCGCGTAGCCGCGCTCGCGCGTCAGCGCGCAGGTCCGCGGCCAGGGCCCGGGCCGAGACGAGGGTGTTCTTGGTCCGCCGCGCGAGCGGCCCGTGCGTGCTGACGTACTCGCGCACCGCGGCGTCGTCGCCGAGCACGTGAGCGAGCATCGCCTTGCCCACCCCGGTGCGAGTGGGCGGGGTTGCGCCCGCCGATGCGCGAGGTCATGGAGATCCCCTGCCCGGTGGGCTCGATCTTGGCCAGGTAGACCACCTCGGCGCCGTCGAGCTGGGCGTAGTGCGCGGTCTCGGACAGCCAGTCGCACAGCGTGGTCAGCACCGGCCGCACCAGGTCGACCTCGTCGCGGCGCTCGTGGTAGTCGAACGTGATCCGCACCAGCTCCGAGCCCAGCCGGTAGTGGCCGCGCTCGTCCTGATCGGCGAAGCCCGCGCGCCGCAGGGCGGCGAGGGCGCGGTGGATGCTCGACTTGGGCGCCTCGAGCTCGCGCGAGATCGCGTCGAGCGAGACCCCCGAGGAGTGGCCGGCCAGCGTCTTCAGCGTCGCCAGGACGCGGTCGGCCCCGGTGAGCGAAGAGTTGTCCGTGCGCGTGGCCATCAGCGCCCGATTCCCGCCGCCACGGCGCGCACCAGATGGCGCTGGAAGATCAGGTACACGCCGATCACCGGCAGCGTCGAGATGAACAGGCCCGCCATCAGCGCCGTCGGGTCGAGGTTGAAGCGGCCCTGCAGCTGGAGCACGCCGACGGTGAGCGTCTTGGTCTCCTCGCTGGGCAGCAGCAGAAGCGCGAAGATGAACTCGTTCCAGGACCACAGGAAGTTGAAGATCACGAGCGTGGCCAGAGCCGGCCGAGCGAGCGGAAGCATCACGCGCACGAACACACCGTGCGGGCCGGCCCCGTCGAGGCGGGCGGCATCCACCAGCTCGTCGGGCACCCCGCGGAAATAAGCCGTCATCAGGTAGGTGTTGAAGGGCAGGTTGACTGCGCTGTAGATCAGGATCAGCGACCACGGCGTGTCGTAGAGCTCGAGGTTCACCATCTGCACGTACAGCGGCACGAGAAGGATCAGCGGCGGCACGGCGATCCAGGCCAGCACGAACAGGTAGACCGCCGAGCGCGGGCGCCAGCGCAGCTTCGAGAACGAGTAGCCCGCCATCGACGCGACCACGATGGAGAGCACCACCGTGCCCGCGACGACCACCAGCGAGTTGCGCATGTAGGTGGGGATGCTCGCGCCCTCCCAGGCCCGCTGCAGCGTGTCGAAGGAGAAGGTGGTGGGCAGGCCGACCTTCGAGTCGTCGTAGTCGGCATTGGATCGGAAGGCGTTCGAGAGCATGAAGTAGAGCGGGAACAGCGCCGACGCCGAGATCAGCGCCATCCCGGCCACCACCGGGGCGCGCTTCCAGCCCTCGCGGCGGCTCATGTCACTCCCCCGCGCGTGAGGATGCGGATCTGCAGGGCCCCGATCGACGCCGCGATCAGGGTGAGCACCACGCCGATCGCGCAGGCGTAGCCGCTGTTGCCGAGCGCGAAGGCCTCCTTGTAGATCATGAACTCGGTCACGTAGGTGTCGAAGCCCGGCGCCCCGTTGGTGATCACGAAGATGTAGGCGAACATGAATGCGAAGGCGGTGACCGTGCTCGTGACCAGCACGAGCTCCATCACGCGCTTGAGGTTCGGCGCGACGATCGAGAAGAGCACCCGCGCCGGCCGCGCCCCGTCCATGCGCGCGGCTTCGGTGAGCGACGGGTCGAGCGCGCTCATTCCCGCCAGGTAGATCAGCGTGTTGTAGCCGAAGTTGGCCCACACGAGCACGAGCAGCACGGCGGGGATCGAGGTCTCAGCCTTGCCCAGCCAGTCCTGCTGCACGGACTCGAGGCCCACCGTCCCGAGCAGGGCGTTGAGCGGCCCGTCGAGGCGGAACACGACCTGCGCCACGAGGCCCACCACCACCGTCGAGATGACCGCGGGCAGGAAGAAGGTCGAGCGAAAGAAGCGCCAGCCCGGGATGCGCTCGTGGATCAGCCAGGCCAGCACCATCGGCACCACCACCTGGATGGGCACCGACAGCGCGAACAGCGCGTTGTTGCGCAGCGAGGTGCGGAACACCGGGTCGTCGACCAGCTCGCTGAAGTTGTCGAACCCGATCCACACCGACGGCTCGATGCCGTCCCACTCGGTGAAGGCGTGATAGACGACGCTACCCAGCGGGTAGGCGATGAAGGCCAGCACGAGGGCCAGCGCCGGGAGGGCGTAGAGGATCCCCCACAGGCGGTCGCGGTTGGCCATCGAGCGAGCCCGGCTACTCGAGCGTGGGCAGCTGCTCGTCCATCGACTGCATCGCCTCCTCGGGCGTCTTCTTGCCCGAGAGCGCCTGCTGGAGCTCCTTGTAGTAGGTGAGCGCCACGGGCACCGGGATCACCGAGTCGAGCACGGGCATCGCCGGGTCCTGGGCCGCGTCGACGAAGAACTGGACGAACTCGTCCTTCACGAGGCTCTCGTCGACGCCCTTGAGCGCCGGCGGGGTGCCCAGGATGGTGAGCAATTCGCCGGCCGCGCGTCTCGTCGCTGGCCACCTTGATGAACTCCCAGGCCAGGCCCGGGTTCTCGGACTGCTTGGTGACCACGTAGTTGTAGAAGGCGTTGCCCACCGAGCGTCCGGCCAGCGGGCCGTCGCTCGACTGGGGGATGGGCATGATGCCGAGGTCCTTGCCCAGCTTCTTCATGAAGTCGGGGATGACCGCCGGGTACATCAGCACCATCGCGCTCTTGCCCGAAGTGAAGTCGGCGTTGGCGTCGAAGTTCTCGCGCGTGGAGGCGTCCTTGTTGAGGCAGCCCTGCTCGCGCAGGTCGACCAGCTGCTGCAGCGGCTGGACGAGCTTGGGATCGGCGTAGGGCAGCTCGGCGTCGTTGACCTTGGCCACGTCGCCCTCGTCGAAGTACGAGCCGTACATCAGCGTGACCCAGTTGTCGGTGGAGTAGCCGTCGCGGTCGCCGAAGGTGATCGGGGTGACGCCGGACTCCTTGAGCGCGGTGCAGGCGCTGAGCAGGTCGTCCCAGCTCTCGATCGGGGCCTCGACACCCGCCTTCTTGAACATCGCCTTGTTGTAGAAGAGCCCGTAGGTGCCGAAGTCCTGGGGCACCGCGATGATCTTGCCCTTCCCGCCGTCGCAGTCGAGGTTCTCGCAGGACAGGTCCATGCCCGACAGCGAGTCGAAGAAGCCGGGCGTGTCGTCGAAGTAGGGGTTGAGCTCGAGCAGCTGGTTGATGTACGGCGAGGTGTAGCCGCCCGAGTAGAAGAGCATCATGTCCGGCGCCTTGCTTGCGCCTGGAAGGCCGCCTGCAGCTTCGCCGCCACCTGCTCGTTGTCGGTGGAGAGCAGCGTGATCTTCACGTCCGAGCCCTTGTTCTCGGTCTTGAAGCGGTCGATCTGCGAGTCGAGCCACTCGCGGTAGGGCGTGCCGGGCGTGGCGCCCGCGAAGTTGCCGCCCACCCAGAGCTCGAGCGTGCCCGGCTTGGCCTTGGCCACCGCGCCGCCCGAATCGCTCTCGTCAGTGCTCGATTCCTCGTCGTCGCCTCCGCAGGCGGCCACGAACAGCGCGAGAACGGTGACGATCAGGGCGGCCAGGATCCGCAGCTGGGGCATGCTGTACTCCTTGTGAGCGTTCCGGTTAACGGAATGGCGATTCGACAGTTGGACCGATGTTATGCTCGCAGACCTGTCGATGCAAGCGCTCGTCTGGCACGGAGGCCGCAACCTGGTGATGGAGGAGCTGGCCGAGCCCGAGCCGTCGGCCGGCGAGGTGGTGCTCGAGGTGGGGCTGGCCGGGATCTGCGGATCCGACCTGCACCCCTTCAAGGGCCACCACGGGCCGCGAACCCCGCCGCTGGTGCTCGGGCACGAGGTGGTGGGCACGGTCGATGGCCTCGGCGGGCGCTGGTCGGTGTTCCCGCTGGTGGTCTGCGGGACCTGCCGCGAATGCCGCGCCGGGCGCGAGAACCTGTGCCCACACCGCCAGCTGCTCGGCCTTCACCGCCCCGGCGTGTTCGCCGACCGCGTCGCCGTCCCGCGAGACTCCCTGCTGGCGGTCCCCGAGGACCTGAGCGACGAGCGCGCCGCGCTGGTGGAGCCGCTGGCCGTGTGCGTGGGCGCGCTGGCCTCGGCCAGCCTGGCGCCGGGCAGCCGCGTGCTGGTGATCGGCTGCGGGCCCATCGGGCTCCTGAGCGTCCATCTCGCCGCCCGGCGGGGCGCGGAGGTGGTGGCCGTGGAGCCGGTGGACGCGCGCCGCGAGTGGGCCGCGCGCCTGGGCGCGTCGCGCACGCTGGCCACGGCCGAGGAGGCGAAGGGCCTCGACGCGGACCTCACCGTCGACGCGGTGGGCGCCGAGCTCACCTGGCGGCCCGCCATCGCCGCCACGCGCGCGGGCGGCGAGGTGGTGATCGTGGGCCTGGCTCAGGCCGACGGCGCGATGCCCGTGGCCGAGCTCGTGCGGCGCAGCATCCGCCTGCGCGGGCAGTTCGCCTACACCCGGGAGGAGTTCACCGAGGCGCTCGCGCTGCTGAGCGACGAAGGGCTGGTCGAGGGCTGGCTCGAGGTGATGCCGCTGGCCGAAGGGCCCGGCCGCGTTCGCGCGGCTGGCCGACGCACCCGACGCCACGGCCAAGATCCTGCTTCATCCTGGAGCCTGATGGCCGAGGTCCGCCTCGAAAGCGTGACGAAGGTATTCGACGGCGACGTGCGCGCCGTCGACGCCGTCGATCTCGACATCGCCGACGGTGAGTTCATCGTGCTCGTGGGCCCGTCGGGCTGCGGGAAGTCGACGCTGCTGCGGATGATCGCGGGCCTCGAGGAGGTGAGCGAGGGCACGATCCGGCTCGGCGGCGAGGACGTGACCAACGTGCTCGAGCGCGACCGCGACATCGCGATGGTGTTCCAGAACTACGCCCTCTATCCGCACATGACGGTCCGGCGCAACCTCGGGTTCGCCCTGCGTATGAAGCGGATCTCGGCGAGCGAGCGCGAGCGCCGGGTGGAAGAGGTGGCGCGCGTTCTCGGCCTTCAATCGCTCATGGAGCGAAAGCCCGCGGCGCTGTCCGGTGGCCAGCGCCAGCGCGTGGCCATGGGCCGGGCCATGGTGCGCGAGCCGGCCGCGTTCCTCATGGACGAGCCCCTCTCCAACCTCGATGCCAAGCTGCGCGTGGCCATGCGCGCCGAGTTGGCCCGCCTGCACGAGCGCCTCGGGGTCACGACCATCTACGTGACCCACGATCAGGTCGAGGCCATGACGCTGGGGCAGCGCGTGGCGGTGCTGCGCGACGGGGTGCTGCAGCAGTGCGCTGCACCAGAGGAGGTCTACGACTACCCGGTGAACCTGTTCGTGGCCGCCTTCATCGGCTCGCCGGCCATGAACCTGGTGGCCGGGCGGGTGGCCGGCGGTTCGCTGCGCTTCGCCGCTCACTCGCTCGCTCTGCCCGAGCGTTCGCCGCTCGCGGGCCAAGAACGGGACGTGATCGCCGGCGTGCGGCCCAGCGACCTCGAGCTGCCGGGCCCGGGGTCCGAGCCGTCGTTGCCGCGCCTGCGCGTGGAGGTCCAGGTGGTCGAGGGCCTCGGCTCGGAGAGCAACGTGATCTTCGCCGTCGACGCGCCGCGCGTGGACACCGAGTCCACCCGCGCCGCGGCCGAGGCGCAGGCCTCCGACGACGACCAGTTGCTGGCCGAGGACGATCGGTCGCTCTTCACGGCGCGGCTGGCCGGGCGCCCGGCGATCCAGCCCGGACAGGAGATCGATCTCGCGGTGCGCACCGAGCACCTCTACTTCTTCGACCCCGAGAGCGGCGAATCGCTCACTCCGGCCGGCGAGCGCGCTCGCGCGCCGGCCTGAACGTTTGCTCACCCTCCGATCAGACGAGCTGCTCGTTCGAGTCGATCCTTCGCATGGCGCCGAGGTGCTCGATCTGGTCGAGCTGCGCAGCGGCCGCCAGCTGCTCGGCCGGCCACCCTTCGGCTCCGAGGCGCCCGCGCCCGGCGACCTCGACGAGGATCCCTGGACCGCCGCCTGGCGCGGGGGCTGGCAGGGCTGCCTGCCCAACGCGGGAACCGCCTGCGATGTCGACGCCGTACGACACGGTTTCCACGGGCGCGCGTCCAACGATCCGTGGCGGGTGGTCGACGAGGAGGTGGGCGCCTGCGGCGTACGATGGGAGGGCCACGGCCTGGCCGCTGAGCGGCGGATGGAGGTCTCGAACGCCTTGACCATCACGACAGAGGTGACCGCTCTCGACCAGGGGGCACCACTCCTGGCGCTCGAGCACCTCTCGCTCGGCCTCGAATTGATCGAGCCGAGCGTCGAGCTCGAGCTGCCGGGCGGGCCCGCGTCCGAGCTCGACGACTCGCTCGGCCCCGCCGTGCCGGCCGAAGGGGCACCGCGCTGGCCGGAGATCGCGCTCGCCGGCGGAGGGACCGAGAGGGGCGACCGCCGGGCGCTCGACGAGCAGCACGGCCGTGTTTACGTGGTGCGCGACGTTCCCGAGGGCCGCGCCGCGGTGCGAAACCCGGTGCGCGGCCACGGCGTGGAGATCGAGTGGACGGCCGAGGCCCTGCCCCACCTGCTGGTGTGGCACGAGGCCCGCGCCACGGGCGGCGTGTGGCGCCACGCGACCGAGGTGCTGTGCATCGAGCCCTGCTCGGTGCCGCACCTGCTCGGCCTGGGAGCGGCGCTCGACGCCGGGCAGGCCCGGCGCCTCGCGCGCGGGGAGTCGATGTCCTGGGCCATGACCGTGCGGCCGGTCTGAGGCTGGTCGTGGGGTCCTTTGGGCGCATCGAGGCGCTGGAGACGATCCGGCATCCCGAGTTCCCTCAGCTGACGCACGTGTTGCTTCACGCGTCGGACGGTCTGAGCGGACTGGGCGAGACCTTCTACCACCCCGAATCGGTCGAGGCGCACATCCATTCCGAGCTGGCGCCGAAGGTGGTCGGAGCCCCGGCGACGAACATCGCCGAGCTGTGGCAGCGCATGGGCGATCCGGCCGACGGGCACCGGCCCTACAGCGGCGCCATGTCGGTGGACTCCGGCGCCACGTCGGCGCTCGACCTGGCCGCCTGGGACCTGCGCGCCCGGGCGCTCGGCCTACCCCTCCACGAAGCGCTGGGCGGCCGCGTGCGCGAGGCGATTCGCGTATATGTCACGTCCGTCGACCCCGATCACGACGACTGGGGCCTTGGCGGCACCCAGGAGAGCGCCCACCGGGACTGGACGGCCTCGCTCGAACGCCCGGCCGAGCTGGCGCGCGAGCTGGTGGCCGAGGGATTCACGGCACTCAAGCTCTTCCCCTTCGTACGGCTGGCCGAGGCCACGAGCGGGCTGTCGATCTCGCCGGCGCAGCTGGCTGAGAACCTGGAGCCGTTTCGGGCCGTGCGCGAGGAGGTGGGCGACCGGCTCGACCTCGCGGTCGACCTGGTCAACATGTGGACGCTGGCTCCCGCCCTGCAGATCGCGCGGGGACTGTCCGAGTTCGAGCTCATGTGGCTCGAGGATCCGCTGCGCATCTCGGCGCTGGATTCGGTCGGGCGGCTGAGCAGGGCGATGACGATGCCGCTGGCCGGCTACGACTACCGCGCGGGCCTGCCGAGTTACATCGACATGATCGACCGCGGCGAGATCGCCCTGGTGCGCATGGACCTGGGCTGGGTGGGCGGGCCGACGGAGGCGCTGCGCATCGCCGCCTACGCCGAGGCGCGCGGGCTGGGCGTGATCCTCCACGACTGCGCGGGGCCGGTGGTGTTCGCCAGCGCGGTCCACACCGCGTTGCACCTGCCCAACGCGGTGATCCAGGAGTGCGTGCGGCCCTATGTGCGCGACATCTACCCGCAGATCGTGACCGGCGTGCCGGAGCTGGAGGACGGCGCGGCACGTCCCGCCGGCGAGCCCGGGCACGGGCTGGAGCTGACCGAGGGCTATCTGGACGGCGCGCGCCGTCGGCGCTCCGGTCTATCGGGCGATGGGCGTTGGTTGACCGAGGTCTCGGGGTGAGCCCGGCCACCGAGGCCGCCGAAAGCGTGTCGAGCGCCCACCTGCGCGCCGCGGCCGATGTGGCGCGGGCCTACCCCTTCCGGGTCTGGCACTACGGAGAGTCGGTCGGCCTGGAGGGGCTGCTGCGCATCGGCGCCCTGCTCGGCGAGCAGCGCCACGAGGCCTGGGTACATGGGCTCCTGCGCGGCTGGGCCGCGCGCCGCCGGCCCTTCGTGGAGATCGACAACACGCTGCCCGGCAAGGTGCTGTGCGAGCTGGCCGAGCGCCACGGCGACGAGCTGCTGCTCGAAGCCGCGCTCGAGGCCGCGGCCCACCTCACCGCCCGGCGTACGGTCCGGGGCGTGGCGCTGCCCTTCGAACGGGCGCCGCTGCGCGAGCCCTGCGGGGGAGAGAAACTCGGTCCCGCCGATCGCGCCCTGCTCGAGGATCCCGGCCCCGGCGTGTTCGTGGATCCCCTCCATTTCGATCCTCCCTTCCTGGTGCACCTGGGCGTGCTGACCGGCTCGGGGCAGCTGACCGACGAGGGCGCCGGCCAGGCCCAGGCCCTGGTGGACCTGCTCCAGGACGACTCCGGGGCCTTCTGGCACTTCTGGCTCAAGCGCAGCGGAGAGCGCTACGGCTACGGCTGGGGGCGCGGCCAGGGCTGGGCGCTGCTGGGCCTGGTCGATGTGCTGGAGCTGTTGCCCGTCGCGCACCCGCGACGCGGGCCGCTCGAGCGGGCGCTGACCGGGCTGGCCGATGCGCTGTGCGCCACCCAGCGCGACGACGGCTCCTGGCCCGCGGTGATCGGCGACCCCGCTTCGGGCCCGGAGAGCTCGACGGCCGCGTTCGTGGCTGCCGGCTTCGCGCGGGCGGTGAGCGCGGGTCTGCTGGGTCGCGATTACTCGGCGGCGGCGCGAGCTGCCTGGGCGAGCACCGCTCGCAACGTCGGCGCCGACGGAATCCTTCGGCAGGTCTCGGCCAACGTCTGGGCCTGCACCGTGCGCTCCCACTACGCGAACGTGCCGCTTGGCGCCGTGGTGCCCTGGGGCCAGGGGCCGCTCCTACTGGCCGCGAGCGAGCACTGGGCGGGCGAGTCGAGCTGATGCGCGAGGGGCGGGGAGTGCTGGTAACCGGCGCCGCCAACGGGATCGGCCGGGCCACCGCGGCCCGCTTGGCCGAAGCCGGGGCGCGCGTGTGCGCGCTCGACCGCGAGCAGGGTCCGACACATCGACGGGCGGCGCCGCGATCGTCGCCGACCTGGGCGAAACCGAGGCCCTGCCCGGACTGGTCGCGGAGGCCGAGCAGCTCGTGGGGCCGCTGGACGCGCTGGTCAACGTGGCCGGGATCTGGGAGCCGCAGGGCAGCCTCGAGCTGTCCGTGGCCGGATTGCGGCACACGCTGGCCGTGAACCTCGAGGCCCCGGTCCTGCTGGCCGGCACGGCGGCGCGCGGGATGGCCGAGCGGGGCTACGGGAGGATCGTGAGCGTGACCTCGGTGCACGCCCGGGTGTCGGCGCTGGAGGGCTTGGCCTACGACGCCTCGAAGGCCGGCCTCGAAGGAGCCACGCGCACCCTGGGCATCGAGCTCGCCCCCCATGGCGTGCTGGCCAACGCCGTGGCGCCCGGCTTCGTGGCCACGGGCATGGGCGGCTCGGCCGAGGGCGTGGACGTGCTCCAGAGCGAGCCGCTGCGGCGCTCCTACGTGGAGGAGGGCCGGGTGCCCATGCGGCGCAGCGCCACGGCGAGCGAGATCGCCGAGTGCATCCTGTGGCTGGCCGGCCCGGGCAACACCTACGTGACCGGGCAGACGGTGACGATCGACGGCGGCCTCACGGCTACGTTCTGAGCACGGTGCGCAGGCCGCGCGCCGCCCGCGCCGCGTCGAAGGCCTGGTTGATGTCCTCGAGCGCGAAGCGCTCGCCCACCAGCTCGTCGAGCTTCAGCGCCCCCGCGCGGTAGAGATCGAGGATGCGCGGCACCAGCAGCGCCGGGCTGACCGATCCGTAGGCCGAGCCGACGATCCGGCGCTCGTAGGTGACCAGGTCCAGCATGTCCACCGGCACCGGGCGGCCCTGAGGCGCCAGGCCCACGATGGCGGCGGTTCCCCCCGGCCTGCAGCAGCTCGACGCCCAGCGTCATCGCGTCGGCGTGCCCGGAGGTCACGATCGTCCAGTCGAGGCCCTCGCGCGGCGCGGCGGCGCGCAGCGCGTCGAGACTCTCCCGCGCGCCCGAGTCGAGCACCTCGGTGGCTCCGAAGCGCCGGGCCCAGTCGAGCCGGTCGGCGGAGGGATCGACGGCCAGCACGCTCGTGGCGCCGCGCGCCCGGGCGCCCTGGATCGCGTTGATGCCCACCCCGCCCGCGCCGATCACCGCCCCGCGGCTGCCGGCGGGCACCTCGATGCTTGCGATGGCCGCGCCGACGCCGGTGAGCACGGCGCATCCGAGCAGCGCCCCGGCCTCGTCGGACACGTCGTCGGGCAGCGCGATCAGGCTGCGCTCCGCCACCACGGCGTGGTGTGAGAAGCAGGCGAGCAGCGAGTAGGCGCTGATCGCCTCCCCGTCCTGGGTGATGGGCGAGCTGCCGGTGGTCAGCCGGCCCGCGCCCATGGCGTCGAGGGAGTCCTGGCAGAGGATGGGCTGCCCCCTCAGGCAGTGGGCGCAGCGCCCGCAGCCGGGGGCCGAGCTGAGCAGCACGCGCGTCCCGGGCTCGACCGCCACGCCCGGTCCGACCTCCTCGACCACGCCCGCGCCCTCGTGCCCGAGCACCGCGGGCAGGGGGTAGTCCCATTCGCCGTCGGCCTGGCCGACGTCGCTGTGGCAGACGCCGGCCGCGGTGAGCCTGACCAGCGCCTCGCCGCGCCCGGGGCCGCGCAGCTGCACTTGCTCGATTGCTTGCGGGGCGCCGAAGGCGCGCAGGACGGCGGCTCGAGTGACCATATGATGCCCGGCCATTATGCGGATCGGGTGTGCACGGGTGGGCGAGGAGGAGCGTCTGGTGGTCGCGGGCGAAGGGGGCCTGACGGCGGTGTCGGACCCCGGCGTGACGCTCATCGACGCCATGCGCGACCCTGGGCTGATCGACCCGCAGCCCAGCGGCGAGTCGGTGGATCCTGACGCCCTCCTGGCCCCGCTGCGGCCGGGCAAGGTGGTGGCCATAGGCCTCAACTACCGCGACCACGTGCGCGAGACGGGCATGGAGGTGCCCGAGCGCCCGCTTGTGTTCGCCAAGTTTCCCTCCAGCGTGATCGGGCCCGGGGCGCCGATCGAGATCGATCCAGCTCTGACCGAGCGCGTCGACTGGGAGGTCGAGCTGGCGGTGGTGATCGGGCGTCGAACGCGACGCGTGTCCCGCGACGAAGCGCTGGGCGCCGTGTACGGCTACACCGCCGGCAACGACGTCTCCGCCCGCGACGTCCAGTTCGCCGACGGCCAATGGACCCGCGGCAAGAGCTTCGACGGCTTCTGTCCCCTCGGCCCGTTGGTGGTGACGGCCGACGAGGTGCCCGATCCTCAGGCGCTGTCGCTCGAGACCACGGTGAACGGCGAGGTGATGCAGGAGTCGTCGACCGCCGAGATGGTGTTCGGGGTGGCCGAGCTGATCGAGTTCTGCTCGGCGTCCTTCACGCTCGAGCCGGGCGACGTGATGCTCACCGGCACCCCCTGGGGTTGCGGCGAGTTCATGGACCCCAAGCGCAGCCTGAAGCCGGGCGACGAGGTCGTGGTGTCGGTGGGCGGCGTGGGCAGCCTCCGCAACCCGGTGGCCGAGGCGCCCTAGCTCAGACGTTCGACCAGCATGGCCTGGCCCTGCCCGCCGGCCACGCACATCGTCTCGAGCCCGATGGTGCCGTCGTCGCTCTCGAGGCCGTTCAGCAGCGTGGTCATGATGCGGGCGCCGGTCATGCCGAAGGGGTGTCCCAGGGCGATTGCGCCCCCGTGGCGGTTGAGCTTCTCGAGCGGGATGTCGCACTCGCTCATGATCGGGATCACCTGGGCGGCGAAGGCCTCGTTGAGCTCGACCGCATCCACGTCGTCGATGGTCATCCCGGCGCGCTCGAGCACTTTTTCGATGGCCCCGATCGGCGCCACGCCCATGTACTCGGGCTCGATCGCGGCCGTGGCGGAGCTGACGATGCGGGCGCGCGGCTCGAGCCCCAGCTCCTTCGCCTTGGCGTCCGACATCACGAGCGCCGCCGCCGCCCCGTCGTTCAACGGGCAGGAGTTGCCGGCGGTGACCTTCCCGCCGTCCTCCCTGAACACCGGGTCGAGCTGGGACAGCTTCTCGAGCGTCGAGCTTGCGCGCGGGCCGTCGTCGTTGGCGATCGTGGTGCCGTCGGGAAGGGTCACGGGGACGATCTCGCGGTCGAAGAACCCGTTCTCCTGTGATTGCACGGCCAGCTCCTGTGATCGCTGGGCGTACTTGTCCATGTCGGCGCGGCTGACCTCGTAGCGGTCGGCCACGTTCTCGGCCGTTAGCCCCATGGAGATGTAGGCGTCGGGGTCACCGTTGTTGCCCTGCAGGCGCTCGTTCTGATCCTGGGGCCGCGCGCCCTCCACGGACTCGTTGTAGCGCGATACCCACTCCACGCCGGCGGCGATGTAGGCGTCGCCCTGCCCCGCTACGACCGAGTTGGCGGCCTGGCGGATCGACTCCAGCGACGAGGCGCAGTAGCGCGAGACCGTCACGCCGTTGGTGCCCATCGGGAGACGCTCGGAGAGCAGCGCGATGATGCGGCCCATGTTGAAGCCCTGAAGCCCCTGCGGCAGGCCGACGCCGCACACCACGTCCTCCACCAGGCTGGGGTCCACCCCGGGGTTCCGCTCGAGGAGGGCGTCGATCACGAACGCGCCCATCTCATCGGGTCGGAGCTGGGCGAGCGAGCCCTTGAAGGCCCGTCCGATGGGGGTGCGAACGGCGTCGACTATCACTGCTTGGGGCATGGCGAAGAGCCTACCTACCGCCCTGCGGCAGCACGGGAGGGTCCGCGGAGGGGGCGTTTCAGGCGACGCCCCCTCCGCGCTGACGACCCTCCCGTCCCGCGACGCGGCTCGAGCCCCTGCTGGCCACACCCGACCCGTCCCGGGGAGGGTGGAGAGCTCGAGTCCAACCGTTGAGACGCACCGGGTGGCCGAATGTTGGAAACAAGCGCGGTTTGGGAGGTGCGAAAAACGGAAATCGGGCAAGAAGATGGCCGTACGCGCGCCGTGGAGGCCGACCGCTCGCAGGTCGCCCGGGGACCTCGAGCACGAGGAGGACCGGCGGCTGGCCGCTCTCGCCGCGGACGGCGACGAGGCCGCCTTCGAGGCGATCTTCGAACGCCATCACCGTGGGCTTCTCACGTTCAGCCGCCACCTGCTCGGTTCGCAGGAGGAGGCCGAGGACGCGTTGCAGCACACCTTCACCGCGGCCCACCGCCGGCTGGTAGAGCACGGGCCGCCGGATCACCTGAGGGCGTGGCTCTACGCCAGCGCGCGAAACCGCTGCTACAGCATGCTGCGGGCACGCCGCGAGCTGCCGCAGGACGGTCTCCCGGAGGCGGCCGTGTGGATGCCCGAGGAGGTGGAGCGCCGCAGCGACCTGCGCGACCTGCTCTCCGACATCGAACGGCTGCCCGACGACCAGCGCTCGGCGCTCGTGCTGGCGGAGATCGAGGATCTCGGGCACGCCGAGGTGGCCGAGGTGATCGGCTGTCCGCCCGACAAGGTCCGCTCGCTCGTGTTCCAGGCCCGCACGACCCTGGGCGGGTGGCGCGAGGCGCGCTCGATCTCGTGCCGCGACGTGCGCGAGGAACTGGCTATCGCCCGCGGTCCCGAGCTGCGCCGCGCCTGGCTGACCCGCCACCTCGCCGTCTGCCCGGACTGCGCGGCCTTCCGCGAGGACGTCGCTGACCAGCGCCGGCGCGTGGCCCTGCTGCTGCCTCCGGTCCCGATCGCCCTGGCGCTCAAGGAGGGCATGCTCGAGGCCGCGGTGGGTGGCTTGGCCGGTGGAGCCGCCGCGGCCGGAGCCGGTGGCGCCGCAGCCGGCGGCGGCATCGCCACCGCGGTGAAGGTGGGTGCCGCCGCCCTTGTGATCGGCGGCGCGGGAGTGGCCGGCTTCGAGAGCCTGAGGGGAGACGGCAACAAGGGCTCCGCCCCAACGCCCACGGAGTCCAATTCGGCCCCCGCGGTCGAGGAGCCCCAGGCGTCCGGGACCGCGCAGCCCTCCGGCGGCCAGGGCGCCACGACGAAGAAAAAGCGCACCAACAAGCGCCTGACCGCTCGCGAGCGAACCGAGCAGCCTGGCGCAACGGAAAGTGTCGAGGAGTCGACCGCCCCCGCTCAGGTCAACCCAGCCGGGGCGGTTCCCGAGCCGCCCCCGGTGCCGGCGCCCAAGCCCGCGCCCAAACCCGCGCCCCCGCCCGAGGCGGGCCTCGAGGCCGATGTCCCGCCGACCCCGGTCACCCCCAGCGAGGGCGAGATCCGCGCCGCGCCGCCAGCCGAGCCCACGGACCTCGTGCCCTGACCTGACCGCGCTCGAGGCCGCCGTCGACTCGCTGGCCGCCGCTGAGGGCTTTTCCGGCGTGGTCCGGCGGGATCGCGCCGGCGAGGTCGAGTTGGCGAGGGCCTACGGCATGGCGGACCGCCGCCACGCGATCGCCAACACCCTCGACACACAGTTCGCCACCGCGAGCGCCACCAAGGGCCTCACGGCGCTCACCGTGGTGAGCCTGATCGAGGACGGCGCGCTCGCGCTGGACACCCCGGCGCGGGCAATTCTCGGCGACGACCTGCCGCTGATCGAAGACGACGTGACCGTCGAGCACCTGCTCGCGCACCGCTCCGGCATCGGCGACTACGTCGATGAGGACGCCGGTCTCGACCTGGACGACTACCTGCTGCCGGTTCCCGTGTCCGAGCTCACGACGACGGAGAGCTACCTGACTGTGCTCGGTGGCCATCCCCCCAAGTTCCGGGCCGGGGAGGCGTTCTCCTATTGCAACGGCGGCTATGTCGTCCTGGCCCTGATCGCCGAGCGGGCGGGCGGCGCGCCGTTCCACGAGCTGGTGCGGCGGTGCGTGTGCGAGCCGGCGGGCATGGGGGACACGCTGTTCCTGCGCTCCGACGAGCTACCCGGGCGGGCCGCGATCGGATACCTGCAGGCAGACGGCGTGTGGAGGACGAACGTCTTCAACCTGCCGGTGAGGGGCAGCGGCGACGGCGGCGTCTACTCGACGGCGGCGGACGTCAGCGCTCTGTGGAGCGCCTTCTTCGCCGGCCGAATCGTGTCCCCCCGCTGGGTGGCGGAGATGGTTCGCCGGCGCAGCGACGCTCAGGAGGACGATGACGGCTACGGCCTGGGCTTCTGGCTGCACGGGCCCGGTAACGCGGTGATGCTGGAGGGCCAGGACGCCGGCGTCTCCTTCCGCAGCGTTCACGACCCCGCATCCCAAACCACTTTCACCGTGCTTTCGAACACCTCGGAGGGCGCGTGGCCGATCGCGCGCCTTCTCGACCGACTGACCTAGCGCGGCGCCATCCGCAGCGCCCCGTCCAGACGGAGGACCTCGCCGTTGAGCATCGTGTTCTCGGCCACGTGGCACGCCAGCTTCGCGTACTCCTCGGGTCGCCCGAGGCGGGAGGGGAAGGGGATCTGTGCGCCCAGCGCGGCGCGCGCCTCCTCGGGGAGGCCGGCCAGCAGCGGCGTGTCGAACAGCCCCGGCGCGATCGTGCAGACGCGGATGCCCAGCCGCGCCAGGTCACGAGCCGCGGGCAGGGTGAGCCCCACCACGCCGCCCTTCGACGCCGAGTAGGCGGTCTGCCCGATCTGCCCGTCGAACGCCGCGATCGACGCGGTCATCACCACGGCGCCGCGCTCCCCCTCGGAGTCGGGCTCGTTCGCCGCCATCGCCGCCGCGGCCAGGCGCAGCACGTTGAAGGTGCCGATCAAGTTCACCCGCACCACGGTCTCGAACGGCCGCAGCGCCGCGGGTCCCTCGCGATTGACCGTCCGCTCGGCCCAGCCGATGCCCGCGCAGGACACGGCCAGGCGCAGGTCCTCGACCGAATCGATCGCGGCTGCGATCTCCGCCTCGACGGTCACGTCGGCGCGGTGAAAGGCGCCGGACAACTCGGCCGCGATCGCCTCGCCCGCCTCCTCGTTGAGATCGGCCACGGTCACGCGGACGCCGCGGGCCGCCAGCTCGCGGGCCGTGGCTTCGCCGAGTCCCGACGCGCCGCCGGCCACGAGGGCGCCCGCGCCGTTCAGCTGCATCGCGAGTGGAGGGCGCTACTCGGAGACGCGCTCGACGAGGAAGGAGATGCGCACCAGCGCCCGCCACTCGTCCAGGTTCTCGCCGCGCAGGCCGGTGGAGACCACGTCCACGGCCTTGATGTTTCGCAGCGACTGGCGGGCGTCATCGAGCGCCGCCTTGACCGCTCCGTCCGAACTGTCGGGCGAACTGCCCACGACCTCGATGATCTTGGTGACCGCCACGATGTCCTCCTCGGCTTGGGTTGTACGCAGCCTACTCAGCCACTAGCTTCCCCGGCGTGGAGGCCTCGAGCGCTCAGAGGACGGCCGGATATCTCGATCGCTCCCGGCTTTCTCCGGGGGAATACCTGGGGATGGGGGCCGCGCTCGTCCTCTTCCTGTCGCTCTGGCTCCCCTGGTTCAACACGAGCGCCGACAACCCCAACTCGCGCCTGGCCGGAGCGAGCGGTGGCGACGGCGTGAACGCCTGGCAGGTGTTCGGCACGCTCGACCTGTTGCTGGTGCTGGCCGCCACCGCGCCGTTCATCCTGTCCTGGATCATCGCCCGCGGGCACCGGCTCACCTGGAAGCCCGGCGAGGTGACGATGATCGTCGGCATCACGGCCTTCGTGCTCATCCTCTGCAACGGCATCATCCTCGGCCGGCCCGGAGACGCGGTGGACATCGGTCTGGGCATCGGCTATTTCGTGGCGCTGATCGCCTCGGCGGGAATGCTGGTGGCCGGCTATCTGCGCCAAGCGGTGTACGGCGACCCGCGCAAGCCTCCGGGGACGATCTGATGGAGGCGGGCGGCGGCACCGGGCCGGATCGCAACCTGGCCATGGAGCTGGTGCGCACCACGGAGTACGCCGCAATCGCCTGCGCGCGCTGGATCGGCCGCGGTGACAAGGAGGGTGCCGACGGCGCCGCGGTCGACGCGATGCGGATGCTGCTCGACACCGTGACCATGGACGGCCTGGTGGTGATCGGGGAGGGCGAGAAGGACGAGGCCCCGATGCTCTTCAACGGCGAGCACGTGGGCGACGGCTCGGCGCCCGACGTGGACGTGGCGGTCGATCCGCTCGAGGGCACCGAGCTCTGCGCCAAGGGGCTGCCCAACGCCATCGCCACCATTGCGCTGTCCGAGCGAGGCACGATGTTCGACCCCGGTCCCTGCGTCTACATGCTGAAGATGGCCACATCGCGCGACATGGCGCATCTGCTCGATCTCGACCGCCCGCTCGGCGACACGCTTCAGCTGATGGCCAAGGAGAAGGGCGTGGCGGTGAACGACATCGTGGTGATCATGCTCGACCGCCCGCGCCACGAGGACGCCATGGCCGAGATCCGCGAGGTGGGGGCGCGCATCCGCCTCATCCCCCACGGCGACGTGTCGGCCGCGCTGGCGGCGGTCACAGAGGGCTCGGCGGTCGACCTGCTCTACGGCATCGGTGGAACGCCGGAGGGCGTGCTGTCGGCGGCGGCCATCAAGTGCACGGGCGGCCAGATCCTCGGGCGCCTGTGGCCCCGCTCCGACGAGGAGCGAAAGGCCGCGCTGGACGCGGGGTACGACCTCGACGAGGTGCTCGACCGCGACCGGCTCGTATCCGGCGACGACGCGTTCTTCGCCGCCACCGGAGTCACGGACGGCGAGATGCTCGAGGGAGTGCACTTCACCCGCGGCGGAGCCACCACGGAGTCGGTTTCGATGCGCTCGCGCTCGGGCACGGTGCGCACCATCACCGCTCGCCACGATCGGGCGAAGCTGCGGGAGATCGTGGGCGAGCGGCTGGCGTGAGCGAGCCCACGGCCGACGGCTGCAGGTCGAGGTTCGCCAGCGAGCGAAGAAAGGCGTAGGTCACGATCACGTGGATGCGCAGCTGGGTCTCGTTGTAGAT
The DNA here is from genome assembly GCA_963728155.1 of uncultured Thermoleophilaceae bacterium. Lineage (GTDB taxonomy): Bacteria > Actinomycetota > Thermoleophilia > Solirubrobacterales > Thermoleophilaceae > JACVRW01. The sequence goes on from CAVSJF010000007.1 coordinate 877,280, forward strand.
GACCCTGCCGATTCGCGCGTACCAGCCCCAGCCGGCCAGCAGCGGGTAGAAGTTGGAGACCTCAGAGGTGACGATGGCGGTGACGTCCGCGCCCCCGTCCACTTCGGCAGGACGGCGGACACTCAGGCGCAAGTAGCCGCGGTTGCGGCCGCTCGGGGCCACCAGTATGCCCCGGTCGATCGGCCAAGTGACCGTTCCGCAGAGGGCCTCGGTGTGGTACTCCGGAGCGCGAAAGCGCAACAGCACGAAGGGCCTCCTGAAGGCCACCACCTCGCGCGAGCTCTCCGTGTAGAGCACCCGCAGGATTCCCAGCGAGATGCGCGAGAGAAAGTGCCAGTACGTGCGCGCGAGGCGCTCGAGGTGCTCGGGCGGACCAGAGCTTGTCGAACTCCTCGCGCGGCAGGGTGACCTCGGCCACCTGCTTGGAGCCGACGCTGCCGTCGCTGTCGTAGCCCGGCTGCTCGGCGGAGACGATGCTCACGCGCGCCCGCGCGCGGCGCCGGCGCTCGATCAGGCGTCGGGGATCGCGTGACCTCACAGCAGCTCGATGTCGACGGTGGTGCCGCGGGCCGCCACGCCCTCGCCGCGCGGGACCATGGCCAGCGCCGCCGCTCCCAGCATCGAAGTCAGGCGATGCGACTCCTGCGCTCCGGTGGGGGCGGCGTGCCAGCCGTCCGCGGCCAGCGACAGGCGCACCCGCACCGCCTGTTCTCGCGTCGGAAGAAGGTCGACTGGGTCGTCGAGCACCGCGGACACCCGGGGGGCCGGGGGGTAGTTGCCCTGCAGCGCGGCCAGCGCAGGACGCACGAAGAGAAGGAAGGTCACCATGGCCGAGACCGGGTTCCCGGGCAGGCCGAAGACCAGGGCGTCGTCGCGCGAGCCGAACCAGGTGGGCTTGCCGGGGCGCAGGGCGACGCCCCAGAAGCGCTCGCTCACCCCCAGCTCGCGCAGCGCCGCCTTCACGTGGTCGTGAGGGCCCACAGACACGCCGCCCGACACGCAGACCACGTCGGCGTCGTCGAGCGCGCGCGCCAGGGCCTCGCGGGTCGACTCGGCGGAATCGCCCACGGTCACCCGGGAGAGGAGCTGCGCGTGGGAGCGCTCCACGAGGCCGGCCAGCGCATAGGCGTTGGAGCTGTAGATCCGGCCCGGCGCGAGATCGTCGCCCGGGTCGGTGAGCTCGTCACCGGTCACGAGCAGCGCCACGCCGGGCCTGCGCGCGCAGAGCAGGACGTCGCGGCCGATCGAGGCGGCCACGCCGAGCTCGGCGGGACCGATCGAGGTACCCGCGGCCAGAACCCGGTCTCCGGAGCGGATGTCCTCGCCGGCGCGGCGGATGTTGTTGCCCTCGGCGGCGGCCTGCACGCGCACCCGTTCGCCCGAACCGTTCGCGGGCCGGGTGCGTTCCACCGGCACCACGGCCGTGGCGCCCTCGGGAAGCTTGGCGCCGGTCGAGATGCGGATGGCCGTCCCCGGGCTGACGCCGCGCGGCGAGGGGCGGCCCGCCCGCGACTCGCCGACCACCTCGAGCTCGGCGGCCGGGCCGGCGCGCACCGCGAACCCGTCCATAGCCGAGTTGTCGAACGGCGGCACGTCGATCGGGCTCTCCATCTCGCGCGCGAGCACGCGCCCGAGCGCGTCGGGCAGGGCGACCTCCTCCGCCTCGAGCGGGCGCACCGCCTCGAGCACCCGGCGGCGTGCCTCGTCGATGGAGATGAGCTCGGCCACGGGACGGCGCCCGGCTAGGAGGACGGGCTAGGGCCGTGGTACGCGGCGCAGAACCTCACGCGCGACCCCCGTGGCCGCGCGTGCGCCGCCACTTGCAACCGACGATACGGCGCCCAGGACCTTCTCGACGGGGTTGCCTCCGGTGCTCGCGGGCTCTTCACGGACGGGCGGCGCCGGCTTGCGGACGGCCTTCGCGCGGGGCTTGGCCGCCGTCTTGCTCGCGGGCGCGCGCTTGCTGCTGCGCTGCCCGGGCCGAGAACGGGGAAGATTGCCCAGTACTCCGCCGTCGTCGTCCATGAGCGCGCAGTCTAGAGATGGCGGTCCCGGGTACAGAGGGTTTGACGCATGACCAAGGGAGGGGACAAAGAGGCTGGGGCGGGCTATGGTGGTGCCCGGAAAATCCGCTTTCGGTCGATTCGCTTCGCCGTGTGTAGCTTTAACGTGGGAAAGAGATGTCTGTAGCCGAACTGCAAGAGCTTGAAGAGGTCCGACTGCTGCTGGCCAAGGGCAAGCAGACCGGTGTGCTGACCTACGCCGAGGTCGCCACGGCGCTGGCCGAGGTCGACGTGGACGAGGGGGATATCGAGGAGCTGCACGGCTACCTCGAGAAGAGCGAGATCGACCTCGTGGAGGAAGATCCCACCGCCGCCGAGCCGCAGGTCGAGCGCGCTGTCGACCGGCGCAGCCGCCGCAAGAAGGCGGCCATCGACCTCAAGCCGGACATGACCACCGATTCCCTTCAGCTCTTCCTGAAGGACATCGGCAAGGTACGCCTGCTCACCGCGCAGGAGGAGGTCGACCTGGCCAAGCGCATCGAGCGGGGCGACCTCGACGCCAAGCAGAAGATGGTGGAGTCCAACCTGCGCCTGGTGGTCTCGATCGCCAAGAACTACCGCAACCAGGGGCTGCCGTTCCTCGATCTCATCCAGGAGGGCACGCTCGGTCTGGTTCGCGCGGCGGAGAAGTTCGACTACCGCAAGGGCTTCAAGTTCTCGACCTACGCCACCTGGTGGATCCGCCAGGCGATCGCCCGGGCGCTCGCCGACAAGGCCCGCACGATCCGCATCCCGGTGCACGTGGTGGAGAAGCTCAACAAGATCGGCCGCGCGGAGCGCAAGCTGGTGACCGAGCTGGGTCGCGAGCCGACCCCCGAGGAGATTGCCGAGCACACGGGAATCGAGCCCGACGAGGTCGAGTCGATCAAGCGCTCGGCCCAGGCGCCGGTGTCGCTCGAGAAGCCGGTTGGCGACGAGGAGGAATCCGAGTTCGGCCAGTTCATCGCCGACGAGCGGGCCGAGTCGCCCTACGAGCGGGCGGCGGAGATCCTCACCAAGGAAGCACTCCGCGAGGCGCTCGAGAACCTCTCATATCGCGAGCGCCGCGTGCTCGAGCTGCGCTACGGGCTGGGCGGCGAGCACCCCCGCACCCTCGACGAGGTGGGCCGCACCTTCAACGTCACGCGCGAGCGCATCCGCCAGATCGAGAACCAGTCGCTCAAGAAGCTGCAGTCGCTGGCCGAAGCGCAGAAGCTGCGCGACGTCGCCTGAGCGGCGATCAGCCCCACGATCACGGGACGGTCCAGGCGGCCGGTTGACAGCTTCAGTGTGTCCTGTCGCCTGCCGATTCCAAGGGCATGTTCGACATCGACGCCGCCCTGATGCAGGTGATCGAGACGGAGGGGTCGGACCTCCATCTCAAGGTCCCCGCCGCTCCGATCATCCGCCGCTACGGAAAGCTCGTTCCGATCGCCGGGGCCGAGCAGCTGTCCGCCGAGGACACCGAGGGCACGCTGTTCCACATGCTCACCGACGAGAACAAGCTCGAGTCGTTTCGCGCCGAGCGCGAGGTCGACTTCTCCTATTCGATCCCCGGCGTCGCCCGCTTCCGCGTGAACGCCTTCGTCCAGCGCGGCTCGGTCTCGATCGTCTGTCGCGCCATTCCCTTCCAGATCAAGACCGCCGAGGAGCTGCTGCTCCCCGCCGTGATCGACGAGATCGCCGACGAGGAGCGCGGGCTGATCCTGCTCACCGGCACCACCGGCTCGGGCAAGTCGACAACGCTCGCGGCGATGATCAACCACATCAACTCGAACTACGCGAAGCACATCGTGACCATCGAGGATCCGGTCGAGTTCCTGCACCTCGACAAGCAGTCGATCATCAACCAGCGCGAGGTGGGCGAGGACACGGCGTCCTTCGCGCGCGCCCTGCGCCGGGTGTTGCGCCAGGACCCTGACGTGATCCTCGTGGGCGAGATGCGCGACGAGGAGACCGTGCGCACCGCGCTGTCGGCCGCCGAGACCGGCCACCTCGTGCTCTCGACGATCCACACGGTCGACGCCGCGGAGTCCGTCAACCGGATCATCGATTTCTTCCCGCAGACCGAGCAGCGCCAGGCGCGGGCGATGCTGGCCGGAACGCTCAAGGCCGTGGTGTCCCAGCGCCTGGTGCCCACGCCCGACCGCGCGGGCCGGGTGGCCACCTGCGAGATCATGCGCATGACCGGCCGGGTGCGCGACATGATCATGAATCCCGAGGAAACGGGCAAGCTGCCCGAGGTCATCTCCGAAGGTGCCTACTACGGAATGCAGACCTTCGACCAGGCCCTGCTCCACCACGTCCAGGAGGAGCGCGTGGCCATGGAGGACGCGATGAAGGCGGCCACCCACCCCCACGACTTCAAGCTGCTCGTGAGCTCCGACGGCCAGCGCAGCACGTCGGTCGATTCCGTGTTTGCGGCCTGATCACCCGCGGCCTTCAGAACTGCCATCGTTGTGTCGAAGACTGGGTAGGTCCGCAAATTCGAGAAGGAGCCCGACTTGCAAAGCACACTCGCTGAGTTCCAGGAGACGGCGTCACAGGACGCGTTCGCACTTCAGAACTCGAAACTGCTCAAGGTCAGCCTCAACCAGATAACCATCCAGGCCAAGGCCGGCTCGATGGTCGCCTACCAGGGCGACGTGAGCTTCGAGCATGCGGGCTCGGGCGGCATGAGCCGGATGCTCAAGAAGGCGGTTTCCGGCGAGGGCACCACCCTCATGAAGATGTCCGGCACGGGCGAGGTGTTCCTTGCCGACACCGCCCAGGAGATCCACCTCCTCAAGCTCGAGAACGACGCCATCACGGTCAACGGCCAGAACCTCCTGGCCTTCGACTCGGGCATCGACTGGGACATCCAGCGCGTGCAGGGCGCGAGCGGCATGATGGGCGGCGGGCTCTTCAACACCGCGCTGCAGGGCAGCGGCTGGGTCGCGATCATCTCCGACGGCCCCCCGGTGCTGCTGAACACGGGCGACGCGCCGACGTTCGCCGACCCGCAGGCGGCCATCACCTGGGCCTCGAGCGTGCAGACCAGCATCAAGACCGACGTCAAGCTCAAGAACCTCATCGGGCGCGGCTCGGGCGAGTCGATCCAGATGGCGTTCGCGGGCGCGGGCTGGGTGCTGGTGCAGCCGAGCGAGGGGCGCGTGTACGGCACGCCGTCGAGCGGCGGCTCGACCGGGGGCGGCCTGCTCAACAGCCTCGGCGGCTGAGGTACTTCATTCTGTGAAGTCTTAGGTAGAATCGGGGGCATGCCGGACCCGACATGTCCCGTCTGCGCCACCGCGGAGATCATCTGCGGCAAGTGGACGATCCTCCTGATTCGCGACCTGGCCGAGGGCCGCAGCCGCTTCTGCGAGCTGGAGCGGTCCCTGGCCGGGATCAGCCCGCGCACGCTGTCGCTTCGCCTGCGTGGGCTCGAGGAGCAGGGGATTCTGGAGCGTCACACCTATCCCGAGGTGCCGCCGCGCGTGGAGTATTCGCTCACGGCCAAGGGCGAGGCGCTCGTGCCCCTCATCGAGGACATGCGCTCCTACGGCAGCGAGTGGCTCGGCGTGCGTGACTGCACGCCCGCCGCGGCCGCCGTCGCGTAGTCCGGCGGGGCCTGCTCCAGGTACCAGGAGAACGCCCGCTGCACCAGCGGTCCGTGACCGAATGCCTTCAGGCCGGCGGTGAGCAGTCGTGGAGGCAGCCGCGGGATGAGGCCCTGCAGGCGCAGGGCCAGCCCGAAGGCGCGCGCGTGGCCGGCGCTGAAGGCCGCGTAGCGCCGTAGCGCCTCGTCGCGCGAGCGCCGCCCCGCGACCACGGCGCCCAGCTCGCGGCCGCAAGCGATCCCGAAGTACAGGGCGGTGCGGATGCCCTCGCCGGACAGCGGGAAGCAGTGCCCGGCGGAATCGCCGACGAAGAAGACGCCGTCCTGCGCGGCCCGGCGCAGGCGGTGGGGAAACCAATTGCCCTGGTAGCGCACCGCCGGCCGGCCGAGGCGCCCGGCCAGGGCGATCGTGGGCTGCTTGACATGGTGGCGCGGCTCGTACGAGCCCACGCCCACCCGCTGCTCACCCGCTGCCGGAACGCTCCAGCCGTAGCCCCGCCGCACAAGCGAGCGCTCGATCCACACGTCGAGATCGTCGCCGCCGCCGTCGGGGTGCACCTCGAGGCCGCGCGACAGGGGCGCCTCGGGAGGCTGGTTGCCGTCGCTGGCCAGCACACGCCGCCAGCCCAGGGCGTCGACCACCAGCGGGGCGCTCAGCTCGCCGCGGTCGGTCAGCACGCGATCGCCGCGGCGACCGGTCACCTTGGCGATCTCAAAGCGCGCGTCGCAGGCCTCGAACATCAGCTCGCAGAGCTCGCGGTAGTCGAACGCCGCCCAGCTCCACGGCAGTCGGTAGCGCACCGAGCCGTGCGGAGTGTGGAAGCTCATGCAGGGAATCTCCTGGCGCACGGCGGCGGTCAGCCCGAGCGCCTCGAGCCACGGCAGTGGCGCGGCGCAGGCCGAGGTCTGCCGCTCGCCGATCTCGTAGCGGTCCACGAGCAGCACGTCCGCGCCGCTCTCCCGCAGCTCGCGCGCCACCGCGAGCCCGGCGAAGCTGGCCCCGCAGACCAGCACGTCGGCGTGGCAGTGCTCGATTGGCGTGCGCTCGGAGCCGCGCAGCGTCGCGCGCCGGGTCACGTCCGCGCCCTCAGGCCCTGGGCCACGGCCTCGGCCAGCCGCCAGGGCGGCAGCTCCGTGCGGTGGCGCAGCACGTCGAAGTTCAGGCGCTCGGCGCGGTCGAGCACGGCTCCGTAGACGCTGCGGGCCATGAAGATCCCGCGCCTCACACCGGGGCTCACGGCCTGGGCGGCGGGCGAGCTCTCGGCGAAGAGGCTGCGCGCCCGGCCGACCTGGAGCGCCAGGAGGTGCCGGAAGCCGGCGCTCGGCTCGCGCCGGGCGATCTCCTCGGTGGACACGCCGAAGCGCTCGAGATCCTCGGCCGGGAGATAGATGCGGTCGAGCTCCCAGTCCTGGCGCACGTCGCGGATGAAGTTGGTCAGCTGAAAGCCCAGCGCCAGGCTCACGAAGCTGTCGCGCTGCTGGGAGGGGACGTCGAGCAGCACGGCCAGGATGCGCCCTACCGAGCCGGCGCTGCCCTGCATGTAGCCCTCGAGCCCGTTCCAGGTCTCGATGCGCACCGGGCCGCAGTCGGCGCGCATCGACTCGAAGTAGAGATCGAGCTCGCCGAGCGGCAGCTCATGGCGCTCGGCGGCGTCCACCAGAGCGGCCACCGCCGGGTCGTGGGCGCGCCCACCCGCGCGGGCCAGCGCGAGCTCTTCCTCGCAGCGGTCGAGCGCCGCTCGCCGTGCCCGCGGATCGGTGGGGCGGCCCGGGCCGTCGACGATCTCGTCGGCCGTCCGCACGAAGGCGTACAGCGCGTGGACCGCCGGGCGCACGTCCTCGGGCAGGCGCCGCGTGGCCCAGTAGTAGGTGGGGTCGAAACGACGGTGAAGACGCCGGCAGTGCTCGTAGGAGGCACCGAGGTCGGGGGCGATGGTGCTGTGGGCCATATGGGTTCTACGCCAGGATGACGTAAAGAGGATCAGGACCGGCGGGCGCGAACCCGCCCCTAATGCGCAACCGCATGCTCCACGACGCGCTCCGAGACTTCGCGCTCGAGTCCGCCTCGCTGCTCACCGATGCGCTGCGCGCCGGCGCTGAGGTCGAGTTCGACGTGCTCGACGAGGGCGCCGGCCGGGGCCCCGCCCTCTATCGCTACAAGCCGCGCATCGAGGGCTACATCAGCGAGCGCTGGCCTCTCCTGCGCGAGCTTCCGGCCTGTGAGCGCGCCGCGGATGAGCTCGGCGCCGGCGCCTCGATGTGGCTGCGCGTGAACGGGCTGCACTCAGAACAGGCCGAGCCCGCGCTGCAGGCCATGCTCATCCGCCTCTACGAGGACGCCACCAGCTTCGGCTTTCCCGAAGAGCGCTTCGAGCGGGTCTACGGCGAGGTGGAGGCCACGCTCTACCGCGACACGGTCCGGGCGCGCGTGGTGGCGCCGCTGCACGGCGCGGCGATGGAGGCCGACCGCATCGACCTGGGCGCCGGGCTGGCCGTGGTGCGTGGCGAGTTCGCCGACGCTCCGCCGCGGGCGGTCTGGGCCGAGGACGGCAGCGAGGCCGCCGTGCTGTGCGTGCTCGAGCGCGACGCCCCGGCCGGCGAGGGCATCTCGGCCGTCGAGGCGAACGAGCGCTTCGCCGGCGTCGTGACCGCTTTCCGCCTGTGGGCCCCGGGCTTCGTCAGCCTCGGTGGGCCGGCCTGGCAGCGCCGGGACGAGGGCGAGTGGCAGCCCGTGCCGGTCGGACACGGGCTGCTCGGCGCGGACGCTTCGACGTGGGTGCTCCCCCACGGAGAGGTCGAGGCCTTCCAGGATTTCTTCGCCGCGCTGGACGAGTCCGACCCGCCGCAGACCGTGGCCTGGGCGCTGCGCCGTTTTGAGATGGGCTGCGAGCGCATGCGCGAGGACGAGACGCTCTCCGATCACCTGCTGGCCGTCCGGGCGCTGCTGGACGCAACGGACGACCCGGAGCCGGCGACCCTGGCGCGGCGGATCGCGGCGCTGTGCGCCGAGGAGGGCGCGCGCGAGGAGATGCAGGACCGCATGGAGGCGGCGATGGCGCTGGAGCGGTTCATCATGGGCGGGGGCGGCTTCACGCTCGCGCCCGCCCAGCCACGCGAGCTGGCGGTCGAGGTGGAGACCCACCTGCGCGCGCTGCTGCGCGACGTGATCTGCGGCTATCTCGACGCCGATCTCAAGGTCGTGGCCGACGACATCCTGCTCGAGGCCGAGGCCGAGCCCGACGGGGAGATCACGGCCCGGGACCTGCGCGTGGAGGAGGAGCCGGAGCCCGAGCCCGAGCCCGACGATCCCGACACCGCCGAGATGGAGCCGGTGAGCCCCGAGGCGCCGCTCGAGGGCGTGACGGCGTCCAGCGAATGGAGCTTCGACGACCCCGAGGACTACTCGGCGCCGGTCTGAAAGAGGTGCTCTCCCATGCGGCGCAGGCCATCGAGGTCGTGCACGTCGCCCGGTAGCAGCGGCACCTCGATCAGCGGCTTTCGCCTCAGCCTCCGCTTGAGCTGATCGAGGTTCTGGCGGTCGCGCTCGGCGAGGCCCGCCTCGGCCCGCGCGGCCTCCTCGACCTTGGCGGCGAGCTCGGAGCCCACCAGCTTCTCGAGCTCCCCGTTTCCGGCCCCGGCCTCGGCGCCGACGTGCACGCGGTTGGCCACCGCCCCGGCGAAGGGGAAGTCCTGCTCCATGAGGCGGCGATGGAAGAAGCGCGCCTCCTCGATCGAGTCGCGCCGCGGCGAGGTGACGAGCACGAAGGCGCTGCGGTGGTCGGTCAGGAGCCGGTTCACGCGCTCGGCGCGCTCGCGAAAGCCCTCGGTCATCGCGCCGAAGCTCGAGAAGAAGTCGCTCAGGTCCTTCAGCAGGTCGACGCCGGTGGCGCGCTGCATCACCGAGAACACCACGCCGGTGCCGCGTCCCAGCACCTTCAGCCCAAAGCGAGACGGCGCGAGGAAGAACGACAACGCGCGCGAGTCGATGAACGCCGACAGCCGCTGGGGGGCGTCGAGGAAATCGAGCGCGTTGCGGCTGGGCGGGGTGTCGAGCACCAGCAGGTCGTAGCGCCCGTCTCGGTGGAGCTCGTGGAGCTTCTCCATCGCCATGTACTCCTGCGACCCGGCCACGGCGCTCGAGAGCTCCTGGTAGATGCGGTTGCCGAGCACCGCGTCGCGGGTGGCGTCGTCGGGGGCGTGCCACTCGATCAGCTCGTCGAAGGTGCGCTTGGCGTCGAGCATCATTGCCCACAGCTCGCCGGGCACGTCGACGTCGACCCGCCGCTCCTCGTTGCCCAGCTCGGGCAGGCCGAGCGCGTTGGCCAGCCGGCGGGCCGGATCGATTGTGAGCACCGCCACCTTCTTGCCGCGCGCCGCCATGCCCAGAGCGATGGCGGCCGAGGTGGTGGTCTTTCCGACGCCTCCGCTGCCCGCGCAGATGCAGACCTCCTTGCGCTCGAGCCAGCTCTCGATCACAGCTCGCCCTCCAGGAGCCGCGAAAGCTCACCCACGTCTTCCGGCCCCAGGTCGGGCTCGAAGAGGAAGGGGAGGCACACCACCGGCGCCCCGCCCTCGCGGCGAAGGCGCTCGACCTCGTCGCGCTGCTCGCCGGCCCGGCCGTGCTCGGCCAGCGCGGTGGCCACGGCCCGACGAGCCGGGGCCGAGAGGTTCCCGTTGAGGGCGGCCAGCTTCCTGGCCTCCTTCGCCTCGAAGCGGTCGGGCAGGATCCCGTTGACGATCGTGGTGTGGATGTCCATGCCCATGTCGGCTTCAAGGCTGGCGCGCAGATCGATCGTCTCGTTGACCGGCATCTCCTCGGGCAGCGCCACCGCGACCACGCTGGTGGTGGCCGGGTCGGCGATGAAGTTGTGGATGCCCCTCGCCTGCTTGGCGATCGGGCCCACGCGGGCGATCTGCGCGTAGGTGCGCGGAGCGCGCAGGAGGGCCACCCCGTGTCCGGTGGCAGGAGCGTCGACGATGGCGAGGTCGTAGGGCCGCGTGCCGCCCACCCGCCGCTCGAGCTGGGCCAGGTCCCAGACCTTGCCGATCGTCACGAGCTCGTCGACCCCCGGCGCGGCGGCGGTCAGGTACTGGAAGATGCGGCTGCCGCCGAGCAGCCCGGCCAGCGCGGAGGACTTGAGCTGGTATCGAAGCCACTCCTCCTTGGCCTTGACCGGATCGATGGAGATTCCATGCAGCCCGTCGGCGAGCCGGCCCTCACGGTGGCCGAGCGCGCGCCGGCCGAACAGCCCGGAGAGGCGCTCCTGTTCGGACACCTCGGCCACGACCGTGCGCTTCCCGGCGCGAGCGGCGGCCAGCCCCAGCGCGGCGGCCACCGTCGTCTTGCCGACGCCGCCCTTGCCGGTCACGACGATCAGGCGCTTGTCGAGGAGATCGGACACCGGGTCCGATTGTGTCAGCGGCGCGGGGCGAGCTGCCGCTGGCAGCGGAACTGCTTACTGTCGCCGTTTTAGGGCGCAGGAGACCCGTAAAGGACGACAGTGGCCTCCAAACCGCCCCGACCTCACCGTTATTGCTGCCGTTCAGCGACGCAGGCGCGCACTGAAGCGCCCGCTGCGCGCGTTCCCGCTCGCGTCGACCGCGGTCACCGAGAGCCGGGCGCGGACCGAGAAGCCGTTGCCGAGCGCGCGCCCGATCGCCCTGCGCAGGCGCTTGCCGAGGGCGAAGCGCAGAACGGTCTGCTCGCCTGCTTCCAGGCTGACGGCAGGCGCGGAGATGCGAAACGTGCGCGAGCGGGATGTGCGCACCGTCCCCTTCCCCGCGATGGCACACGCCTCGGATCCGCAGGCTGCCTCCACGAGCACTGCCCTCCGCTTGAGCGCTCGCTGGCGTGCCTTTCCGCCCAGCGTGAATGCGGGTGGGGTGGTGTCGGGCGGCGGCGGGGGCGCGTTCGGGTCATCGGCGCACAGGCTGCCTATCAGCTCGCGGGCGTCGGCCAGGCGCGGCTGGTAGCGCCCGCGGAGCTCCGCCGGCGGCCGTTCCACGTCGGCGATCCACTCGCCGTATTGACCTTCTCCGGTTCCGAGGCCGTTGGCGATGCGCTCCGCGCGCTGAGCGGTGGCCTGGTCGATGAACCACTTGATCTGCAGGTCCGGCTGATCGGGATAGCCGCCGTACTCGCCCGCGTTCCAGACGCTCTCGCGCATGGCGAAGTAGCCGGCAGCGTCAGAGGAGCCGTCCCGAACGTTGTTCAGGCTCGATTCCACCAGAGCGGCCATCACGGGCAGTTCGGGCGGGATGCCGCGCGCGGCGGCGCTGGAGGCCATCCACTGGGCGATCGTGGGCTTCGCTGCCTCGTCGCCGGGGTAGGGAGGCGGCGGCGGGCACACCGCGCCGGCCGTGGCCGGTGCAAGAAGCGCGGTGACCATGAATCCGGTGAAAAGAGCCAAGCGGAGCACGGAGCTCCGATTCTGCCTCAGGTCAGCCGGACAGGCGAGCGGTCCAGCGCTCGGTCACCGTATTGGCGCCCGAGTCCATCGCCGTCACCGCGACCTTCACCCGCACGGGCGCACCGCCGTAGAGCGCGCGGCCGGCGGCGCGGACCGCCCGGGCGCTGAGCGGGAAGCGCATCACGGCCGTCTCGCCGCCGGTCAGCTTCACCGGACGGGCCGTCATGCGATAGACGCCGCCGTAGAGCTTCACGAATCCGCGCCCCGTGATCGAGCAGTCCTCGGTCCCGCAGTCGACCTTCACCGATATCCGCCGCCGCTCGAGCACGCGCCGTGCGCGCGAGCCGAACACGCTCAGGACGGGCGGGGTGGAGTCCAACGTCGGGTCGCCGATGGCGACGGTGCAAGTGCCGATCAACGTGCGGGCCTCGCCGAGGCGCGGCTGATAGCGGCCGCGGTACTGCGCGGCCGGCTTCTCCACGTCGGCGATCCACTGGCCGTAGTCGAGCTCGGTGAGGCCCAGGCCCTTCGATACGCGGCGGTCGCGCTCCAGGAGGGCGTGGTCGACGAACCAGTCGAGCTGGAGGTCGGGATTGTCGGGGTACCCGGCGTACTCGCCCTGGTTCCAGTAGCGCTCGCGCATCTGGAAGAAGCCCAGCGAGTCCGCGTCACCGTAGGAAAGGTTGGCCAGCCCCGACTCCACGAGCGCCGCCATCACGGGCAGCTCGGGCGGTATGTCGCGCGCCGCGGCGCCCGCCGCCATCCACACGGCCAGGCTCGTCTTGGGCGCGTCGTCGCCCGGATAGGGATGCGGCGGCGGGCACGCGGCGCGCGCGGCCGCGGGCGCCGCGACAGCGACCAGTAGCAGTGCGGCGAATATGACGAGCGCTCGTTGCATGCTCGCCCCGAGTTATCGTCGTGCGATGACCGAGCTTGAACGCGCTATCCGCGACCAGCCCCAGGAACTGCGCCGGCTGGCCGGCCTGAAACTCCCCGATCACGCCAAGCGCCTGGGCGCCGGCGAACGCTTGTGGCTGGTGGGCACGGGCACGAGCCTGCACGCCGCCGAGCTGGGCGCGGCGATGTTCGCGCGTGCCGGGATCGACGCTCGCTTCGCGTCATCCATGGAGTTCGCGCGCTGGGCGCCCCTGCGCGCCGGCGATGCGGTGGTGGTGATCACCCACACCGGTGAGACCGCCTACGCGCAGGCCTCGCGCCGGCGCGCGCTCGATCTCGGCGCCGAAACCCTCGCCATCACCGCCGACGGAGTGGGGTGGCCCGAGGCCATCGAGACGGGCGCCAAGGAGGGGTCTCACACCTACACCCGCTCGTACACGTCCGCGCTCGCCGTGCTGACGCTGATCGCCGGCGAGCTCGGCGCCGAGGGGCTCGGGCCCGACGCGGTCGTGGCCGCGGCGGACGCCACCGAGGCGGCGATCGCGGACCCGGGCCTCGACGGCGTGCCCGAGCCTGACCGCCTGCTGGTGCTGACCGGCTCGGGCCCCGGCGCGGTCACGGCTCGCGAGGGCGCCCTCAAGCTGCGCGAGGCCTCCCGCCTGGCCGCCGAAGGCTACGACGCCGAGTTCCTCCTCCACGGCTCGGCGGTGCCGCTCGGCGCCGCCGACGCGCTGATCGTGCTGGGCAGCGGGCGCGACGGCGACGAGTTCCTCGGCCGTCTCGCCAACGCCGCCCGCGCCGAGGGCCTCGAGACCCGCGAGCTCGATCAGGCTCAGCCCGAGGACGAGCTGATGGCCCAGATCCCCCTAACCGCGCGCCTGCAGCTGCTCGCGCTGCGCCGGGCCGAGGCGGGCGGGCACGATCCCGACGCCGTCATCATCGGCCACTGGGAGGATGAGCAGCTGTGGGCAACGGGCGCGCCCGGCGCTCGCTGAGCCACGCACCGAGCCGGTTGAGGGCGATGCCACCGGCCAGGATGAGGGCGTTGAACACCCAGTAGAGCCAATCGTCCCCGCTCGACGCGGTGTCGTTGAACACGACGATCGTCTGGATGGGGAAGATGACAGCCCACAACAGCAGGTAGAGGATCAGCCCCTGCTTGCGCGATTTCGCGAAATAGCCGAGGGGTCCGGCGAGGAGAACGGCAGCTATGAGTTCCATGCCTCCGAGCTTGCCGGTGCGCGGCTCGCGCGTCGTCACCCCCAGGGATGGACTGTGGCTACCCCGCCAGGGCTAACGGGCGCGCGCCGAGGGGTAGCTCCGCGCTCACCTGCCATCCGCCGCCCGCGCGCGGGCCGGCGGCGATCTGCCCACCGGCACCCGCTACGCGTTCCCTCAGGCCCTGCAGGCCGAGGCCGGCGCCGGCGCCGTCCAGGGTCACCGGCCCCCGGGCGCCCCGGTCGCTGACCTCCACCGACAGCACCTCGCCGCGCGCGAGCAGGCTCACGTCGACCTGGGCGCCCGGGGCGTGCTTTAGCGCGTTGGTGAGGCCCTCCTGAACGATGCGGAAGCTGATCTCCTCGATCTCAGGATCGAGCGCGACCTCCTCGGGCCGAGCAAGGACATTCACCCGCAGGCCGGCGGCGCGGGCGCTCTCGATCACGCTCTCCAGCCGGTCCTCGGAGCGGAACACCTCGCCGAGGCGCGCCATCCCGTCCAGGGCCTGCAGCGCGGCGGCGCGGATGTCGGCGAGGCGCTGACGCTCGTCCTCGCGCCCGGCCACCCGGCCCGCGCCGGCCTGGACCACGACGACGGCGAGGCTGTGCGCGATCACGTCGTGCAGGTCGCGGGCCACCTTGGCTCGCTCGCGCCGGACGGCCAGCCGAGCGAAGGCGCCCTCCTCGGCCTCGAGCTCTCGAGAGCGCGCCGCGAGCGCCGCCACGAGCTCCCGGCGCGACTTCACCACCATCCCCACGAGGAGTGGTCCAACGGTCGAGAAGGTCAGCGGGACCGGAGATCCGTCGATGCCCACCAGGCAGGCGAGCAGTACCGCCACGGTGCCGGCCGCCGGCCACGGGCTGGCGTATGCACCGCACGCGTAGCTCGCCGCGATCACCACGAGCAACACCGCGGAGGGGAGCTCGCCCACGCCGAGCGCCGCGCTTACCAGTGCTGCCGCGGCCACCAGCACCGCCGTTCCCAGCGCCAGGCGGCCGGGCGTCAGCCGAGGCGCGGCCGCGGGTGAGGGCGGCGTGGGCTCACCGCGGGTCGCGTCCGGCGGGGCGGCTGAGCGCACGAGCGGCTCGTCGCTGCGCAGCACCCCCAGTACCCCGCGCATGTCGTTGAGCACGTCGCGCCCGCCGGTCTCGATGCGCGAGAAGAGCTCGCCCGGCGGATCGGTGCTCTCGGTCAGCTCGACAATCTCGCGCACTCCCCGCCGCGACTGAGCTCCAAGTCCGGCCGCCATGCGGGCGCGCTCGACCACCACCGCCAGCCGGGCGGTCTGCCCGCGGCGCTGCTCGAGCTCGACGGTGCGCCGCGTGAGCTCGGCGGCGAGGCGGTCGCGCTCGCGCACCACGCGGCCCGCCACCCACACGCCGGCACAGAGCGGAAGCAGGAAGGAGAGCGCGGCGGGGTCGATGCTGGCGTCGGTGAAGGACAGGAAGACCACGCCTGCGAGCACCAGCGCCAGCCCACCCACCGCCGCCCGCCACTCGGCGCGCGTGGCCAGCGCGAACAGGATGAAGAGCGCGGCCGGGATGGCCGCTCCGCAGCGGGTCTGGTCGAAGGTCGGGATGCCGCTGATCACCATCCCGGCGCTGATCGCGGCGGCGCAGGCCAGAGGGGCACGCCGGCGCCAGATCACGGGCAGGGTCACGGCCCCGACCACGAGCGTGGCGATCCAGCCGCCGGAGCCCGGCCCGCCGAGCGTGAGCCCGATGCCGAACAGGGTCAGTACGACGCCGAGGGCCAGGTCGACTCTCGAGAGGCCCCGGCGCTCGAGCGCCTTCATGGGCCCATGGTAGGGCCGGCCACCGGGGCGAGCATCACCCTGGGGGATGATGTGAACGAATGGTCTCCGTACTCATTGCCGACGACCAAGCGCTCGTTCGCGCCGGCTTCCGGGCGATCCTCGAGTCGCAGAGCCAGATCAAGGTCGTGGGCGAGGCGCGCGACGGTCTCGACGCCGTCGACCTGGCCCGCCGGCGCCGTCCCGACGTGGTGCTCATGGACATCCAGATGCCCGGGATGGACGGGCTCGAGGCCACCCGGCGCGTGCTGGCGGACAACCCATCGGTGGCGGTGTTGATGCTGACGACGTTCGATCTCGACGAGTACGTGTACGAGGCGCTGCACGCGGGGGCATCGGGCTTCCTGCTCAAGGACGTGTCGCCCGAGGGCCTGATCGAGGCCGTGGAGGTGGTGGCCGAGGGGGACGCTCTCATTGCCCCGTCGGTCACCAAGCGGCTGATCGAGCAGTTCGCCCGCAGCGCGCCGCCGAGCGCAGCGGCGGCGGAGCTCGACGAGCTGACGCCGCGCGAGCGCGAGGTGCTCGGGCTGATGGCTCGCGGCCTCTCCAACGCCGAGATCGCGGCCGAGCTCGTGTTGAGCGAGGCCACGGTCAAGACCCACGTGAAGCGGATCCTGGCCAAGCTCGACGCGCGCGACCGCGTGCAGGCCGTGATCTCGGCCTTCGAGGCCGGTCTCGTCACGCCGGGCCGGTAAGCTGCCCGGTCGTGAGAGGACCGGCACGGATCGCCGTGATGCTTGCGCTCGTGGCCGCGCTGGTTGCTGCGCCGCCGGCGTTCGCCCAGGTAGCCAACGGCAGGGGCACCGACCGCTTCGTGACGTATGTCGCGCGGGAGTGTCCGACCTACACGGACATCACCGCCAACCGGGCACGCAACGACATCCAGGAAAGCCTCAGGGACCTGGGCGCCGACACCGCCTACCGGGCCGGCCAGCCGATCGACCCGGCCATCGAGAGCGCCGACCAGCCCAACTGCGTTCCGCTGTCCGACTGGCGGTTCACGCTCGGCACGGGTTACCGCACGCGGGCCGTGTCGGGCCCGTGGGGGTCGCTCTCGATCGTCACGTCGCCCTACGCCACCAACATCGTCACGCAGCCGCAGGTGCCGCTGCTCGACTACGCGGGCCGGCCCACCGGCCAGTCCATCGACGGTGCGGTCACAGTCGAGCTGACCCCCGCTCAGGCCGAGCGCGCGGCTCGCTCCAACTCGCTGTGGATCCAGGGCGGCACCGTGACCGACCCGATCCTCGACCAGCAGTTCCCCGGCGAGTTCGGGTTCGGGGCGCTGCGCTGCGCGGTCGACAACCTCAACGGCGACAACGTGGAGTGGATCTCCTACCCGCAGGGGACAGAGCACGTGTTCTGTTACGCCTACTACGTGAGGCCGCCCCCCACGAGCGGAACGATCGTGATTCGCAAGGAGATCCGCTCCGACGAGCCGGCGACCCACACCTTCAACTTCGACGGCAATCTCAGCTTCAACCAGGGCGGGCTGTTCAACCTGCGCGTCGACAACGGGAAGGCCGCGAGCCAGACGTTCTACCGCGCCGCCACCGGTCCCACCGACGACCCCTGGACGGTGCGCGAGCTCGTACCGGCCGGCTGGCGGCTGGCCGACCTGAGTTGCACCGCCCGGGGGGCGAGCACAGCCGCCATCGACCTGCCCGGCGGGGTGGCCGACATCAGCCTCGCGGCGGGCGACCGCATCGTCTGCACCTACGTGAACGAGGTCGCACCGGGCGAGCTGTTCCTGCGCAAGCTCACCCGCGGCGGCATCGGCAGCTTCGACTTCACGGTCAGGCCGGCGGGCGGGGGAGACGCGGTCGAGGCAACCGCCACCACCGAGGAGGAGGGGGTGGGGGTGGACGCGCAGCCGAGCCCGCTCGACCTGCCCCCCGGCCGGTATCGCCTCGACGAGCGCTTGCCGCAGAGCCGCCGCGGGGAGTGGCGCCTCGACGACGTCATCTGCAACGGTCAGGTCCTGCCGAACCCCGGGGAGGCCGAGGTCACGCTCACCGCCGGCGCCGGGGCCACCTGCACCTTCGAGAACAGCTTCGAGGGCGCCGGAGAGATCCAGATCGACAAGGTCACGCTCGGAGGGGTCACGACCACCGGATTCCTGATCTGGCCCGTGGGAGATCCCGAGACCCGCTACCGCAAGTCCGTGACCACCGAGCGGCCCGATGAGCCGGCCCGCGCCACGGGCTCGGACACCGACGCCCTGCCGCTGGGCGCGTACGTGATCCAGGAGCTCGAGCCCGCGTCCTTGGCGCGGACCAACTGGTCGCTGGTGGAGGTGATCTGCAACGGGCGCGCGGTTCCCGCCATCGAGGGCCGCGTGGTGGTCAAGCTCACGCGCGACCGGCCGCTCGAGCGTTGCAAGTTCACCAACTCGTTCGTCACCGTGCCGGTTCCCGTCCCGCCGCCGGGACCGGATCACATCCCGGGCGGCCCCGATCCCGACCTCGTGGTGAGCAAGGTCCCCGACCGGACCCGGGTGACCGTGGGCGACGTGGTGACCTACCGGGTCACGGTGAGGAACGTCGGCGACGCCACGGCCGAAGGGGTGGTGGTGACCGACGACCTCTCAGCCGGCGCGAGCCTGGTGTCGGCTCGCGTCCGGGGCAATAGCTGCGTGACGGGCAGCGTCCTGTACTGCCGCATAGCCCGGCTCCAGCCCGGGAGTAGCATCACCTCGACCTTCCGTACACGCATGACACGGGCGGGCATCACGAACAACCGGGCGGTGG
Source organism: uncultured Thermoleophilaceae bacterium (assembly GCA_963728155.1). GTDB lineage: Bacteria > Actinomycetota > Thermoleophilia > Solirubrobacterales > Thermoleophilaceae > JACVRW01. The sequence continues at coordinate 896,008 of CAVSJF010000007.1, forward strand.
TCTACACCGATTCCCCCGAGCGCGCCGATCGCCGTAACGCCGCGGCCGCTCGCGTACGGGTGGGCCGAGTGCCTCCGTTCTGCGTGACCGGGCGCATCCGAGCCGCCTGCTAACGAGAAGGAATCGCCCCCGCGCGTGCGAATAGGCACTGCGTATGGAGCCCCAGGCCAAGGTCATCGCCTTCACCAACCAGAAGGGCGGTGTCGCCAAGACGACCACCACCCTCAACCTCGCCGCGGCCTTTGTCGAGCGCGGCCACCGGGTGCTGTGCACGGACCTCGATCCGCAGGGCAACCTCACGATGAGCCAGGGCATCGACCCCGACACCCTCGAGCTGTCCATGTACGACGTGCTCGTTCACGGGGTCTCGATCCGCGAGGTGATCCGCAAGCGCGAGGTCGACGTGGCCTGCGCGTCGATCGACCTGGCGGGAGCCGAGATCGCCATGTCGACGATGATCGGCCGCGAACGGGCTCTGAAGAAGGCCTTCGCGCCGATCCTCGAGGACTACGACTACATCTTCATCGACACCCCGCCCAGCCTGGGCCTGCTCACGATCAACGCGCTCACCGCCTCCCAGAAGGTGATCGTCCCCGTGCAATGCGAGTATTTGTCCATGCGTGGGCTGATCCAGCTTCAGAACACGCTGTCTATGGTGCGCGAAGAGCTGAATCCCGACATCGAGATCGAGGGCATCCTGCCGACGCTGGTCGACAACCGGACGGTTCACGCCAAGGAGGCGATCGAGATCCTCGAGGAGAACTTCGGGAATCGCGTATTCGCCTCGCGCATCAACAAGACGGTGCGCTTCGCTGAGGCCCCGGTGAAGGGAATGTCGGTGCTCAAGTACGACCCCGACGGCAAGGCCGCCTACGCCTACCGTCAGCTAGCCGAGGAGGTCCTGACCAATGGAAACCGGTAAGCGCGCCAGCATGCGCGAGGGACCCCTGGCCCAGCTGTTTCGCAAGACCGAGGAGGACGAGCCCGAGGCCAAGCGGCAGGACGACCGCCCGCCGGCCGAGCCGCCCCGCCGCGAACCGGCCCCCCAGCCGCCGCGCGAGACCCGCGGCGAGCGCTCCTTCGACCAGCGCGCCACCGAGGCCGCGCGGCGCGCCGAGGAGCGGGCCCGCCGCCGCGAGCAGGACACCCATAGCGAGCGCGGGATGAGCCGCTACGAGGGCGTGCCCTCGCCCGAGGAGCGCCTGCGCTCGGTCTTCTCCGCCGACATCCCCGAGAACATCCTCGACAAGAGCCCCGAGCCGGTGGCGCCGCGAGAGCCCGAGTTCATGCCCGAGGCCCCTCACTACGGGATGCCCTCCGCCGGGCGCGTGACCGAGCCCAAGCTGGTCGTGGTCGGCGTGGGCGGCGCCGGCGTGAACGCCGTCAACCGCATGATCGAGGCCGAGATCGCCGGCGTCGAGTTCATGGCGGTGAACACCGACATGCAGTCGCTCGAGCAGTCTTCGGCCAACAACCGCGTGCACATCGGCGGCGAGATCACCCGCGGGCTGGGCTCGGGATCCAATCCCGATCTGGGTCGCGCCGCCGCGCTCGAGGACTACGACCATCTCAAGAGCCTGCTCAAGGGCTCCGACATGGTCTTCGTGGCCGCCGGCTCCGGCGGCGGCACGGGCACGGGCGCGGCGCCCGTGGTGGCCCGCATCGCTCGCGAGATCGGCGCGCTCACGGTCGGCATCGTCACCAAGCCGTTCTCCTTCGAGGGGGCCCGGCGCAGCGAGCAGGCCGACCGCGGGGTCGAGGAGCTGGCCCGCGAGGTCGACACGCTCATCGTCATCCCCAACGCGCGCCTGCTCACGGTGCTCGACAAGTCGACCTCGATGGTCGAGGCCTTCCGCGTGGCCGACGACGTGCTGCGCCAGGGTGTGCAGGGCATCTCCGACCTGATCACGCTCCCGGGCCTGATCAACCTCGACTTCGCCGACGTCCGCACGATCATGGCCGAAGCCGGCCAGGCGCTGCTCGGAATCGGCATGGGGACGGGAGAGCACCGGGCGATGGACGCCGTCGAGCACGCGATCGAGTCGCCGCTGCTGGAGACGTCGCTGGAAGGCGCGCGGTCCATCCTGCTGTCGGTCACCGGCGGCCGCGACCTCTCGCTTTGGGAGGTCAACGAGGCGGCCAAGGCGGTGGCCGAGGCGGCCCACCCGGAGGCCAACATCATCTTCGGCGCCATGGTCGACGAGAAGCTCGAGGACCAGGTTTGGGTGACGGTCGTGGCCACCGGCTACGGCGACCGCCCGGTCTACCGCGCCGTCCCGCGCGAGGACACGCGTCAGTCGCGGATCCCCGCCGACACCGAGCCGCGCGTGCGGCGCGGATACCAGCGGGAACGCGCCGGAGCGGGAACGCTGGCCGACGTGGACGTGCCGGAGTTCATCCCGCGCTAATACGCTCGCTCCCGTGAAAGGGGTGGTCGCAGCCGGCCATCCGCTCACCGCCGAGGCGGGAGCCGATGTGCTGCGCGAGGGAGGCAACGCGGTCGACGCCGCGGTGGCCTGCGTGCTCATGTCCTTCGTCGCCGAGTCCCCGCTCACGGGACCCGGCGCGGGCGGCTTCATGCTCGTGCACACGGCGGGCGGCGAGGACCATCTGCTCGACTTCTTCGTGGCCGCCCCGGGGCGAGGGCTCGATGACGTGCAGCCCAGCGCGCTCACGCCGATCGATATCCGCTTCTCCGATGACGCGGTGCAGCGCTTCAACGTGGGCCCCTCGTCCTGCGGCGCCTACGGCACCACACTGGGCATGACCCAGGCGCTGGAGCGCTTCGGCTCGCTCTCGCTCGCCGACCTCACCGAACGCCCCTCCCGCGCCGCCCGCGACGGGATCGACGTGGTGCCCATGCAGGCCTTTCTCTTCACCGTGCTCGAGCCGATCCTGAGATCGACCTCCGAGTGCGACGCCCTCTACGCGCCCGGCGGACGGCTGCTGCGAGAGGGAGAGCGCTTCCGCTTCGCCGAGCTGGGCGACCTGCTCGAGCGCTTCGGCACGGAAGGGCCGGGCTTTCTCTACTCCGGCGACGTGGCCCGCGCGTGCAGCGACTGGGTGCTCGCCCGCGGCGGCCTGGTCACGGGCGAGGATCTCGCCGCCTACGAGGTGATCGAGCGCGAGCCGGCACGCGTGAGCTACCGCGGCCGCGAGGTGCTCACCAACCCGCCCCCGTCCTCGGGCGGGATCCTCATCGCCGACGCGCTCGGCATCCTCGAGCGCCTCGAGGGCCCGCACGACCCGGCGGCGATCGCCGAGGTGATGGCGTCCACCAACCGCGCGCGCGACGAGGAGTTCCTCGCCGGGCTCGCCACCGAGGGCTACCTCGAGCGCTTCCTGGCCAAGGACGCGCTGGACAAGGTGGCCACGGAGGTGCGCTCTCAACTCGGGAATACCACGCACATCGCGGTGATGGACGCCGACGGCGCCTGCGCGTCCGTCACCTGCTCGAACGGCTCGGGCTCGGGCGTGGTCGTGCCCGGCACCGGCGTGCATCTCAACAACATGCTGGGCGAGGAGGACCTGAACCCGCTCGGATACCACCTCCACGAGCCGGGCGCCCGGGTTCCGAGCATGATGGCCCCGACCGTGGTGCTGCGCGACGGGCGGCCGGAGGTCGCCCTGGGCAGCGCCGGGTCCAACCGCATCCGCTCGGCCATCCTCCAGACGATCATGGGCGTGGTGGACGACGGCCTCGCCGCCCAGGAGGCGGTGTCGCGCGAGCGAATCCACGTCGAGGGCCGCGAGGCGGACGCCGAGCCGGGGATCGACGAGGCCGCGCTCAACCGCCTCGAGCGTTCCGATTGGACGGTGCGGCGCTGGGCCGAGCAGAACCTCTTCTTCGGCGGCGTGCAGGCCGTGGCGCGCAACCCGGAGACGGGCGAGCTGAGTGGCGGCGGTGACCCTCGGCGCGGCGGCGCGGCGACCGTGGTGCGATAACAATCCACTCGACCTCGTGTCGATCACGGGCGGCGAGATTTCCGACGTGCGTCGAATGACCGCCCGGCCATGTTGGCCGATCCTGGAGGAGTGACCGAGCGGCTGTCAGCGATCGACGGGTCCTTCCTTCGGGTCGAGACCGCCTCGGCCCACATGCACGTGGCGTGGAGCGCGACGTTGCGGGTGCCGGCCGCCTCACAGCGGCCCACGCTGGCGCGGCTGCGCCGCCACGTGGCGGCGCGTCTGGAACGGGTACCGCGCTTTCGCCGGCGGCTCGCCTATCCCCTGCCGGGAATGGGCGAGCCCTTCTGGGTCGACGACCCCGATTTCGACGTCGCGCGACACGTGCTGCCGCTGGGCACCTCGGGCTACGAGCTCGACGACCGGCGCTTCGCGATGCTGTGCGACAGCGTCCTGTCCGTGCCGCTGTCGCGGGAGCGGCCGTTGTGGGAGTTTCGACTGGCACCGCACATGACCGCGGGCCGGTGCGGCCTGGTGGCCAAGATGCACCACGCCCTGGTCGACGGGCGCTCGGCGCTGGAGGTGGCGCAGCTGCTCTTCGACGCCGAGCCGCAGACCGGAGTCTCGCCGTTGCCTGCCCGCTTCGAGGCGCGCCCCGCGCCCGGAGCGGGCAGGCTGGGAGCCCGCGCGCTCGTGATGGGAGCCGAGGAGTCGCTGCGCGCCGCGCGCGGGGCCGCGCGCATGGCGGGCGAGCCGCGGGCCTCGGCCGGGCGCCTCGCGGGAACGTTGCGCCGCGCCGCGCTTGCCACGAGCGAGGATCTGCTGCGCCCGGCCCCCTCGTCGGCGCTGAACGGGCGGATCGGCCCGCGGCGTACCCTCGTTCGTCATTCGGTCGGGCTCGACGCGGTGCGGCAGGTACGGGAGCGTGACGGCGGCACGGTCAACGACGTTTGTCTCACCCTGGCCACGGGCGCCCTGCGGGAGCTGACCCTCGCGCGCGGCGACGAGCCGCGCCCGCTCAAGGCCATGGTCCCGGTCAACCTGCGCATGGACGAGGAGGCGGAGGCGCTCGGAAATCGCATCTCGATGGCCTGCGTGAGCCTCCCGCTCGACCTCGCCCGGCCCCGAGCGCAGTTCGCGCGCATCCGGCGCAGCACGCAGGCCTTCAAGCGCGACGGGCGCCCCGCCGGCGCCGAGGCCGTGCTGGGCGGCATCGGGCTGCTCCCGAACGCCCTGCGGGGCGTGGCCGCGCGGGCCATCGCGAGCCCTCGCGCCTACAACCTGACGGTCTCGAACATCCCCGGTCCCGGCGTCCCCTGTACATGCTGGGCGCCGAGCTGATCGAAGCCCATCCCGTGGTCCCGATGGCCGAGGGGCACGCCCTCGCCATCGGCATCTTCGGGTATCGAGACCGTTTGCACTTCGGGTTCCATGCGGATCCGGAGGCGTTCGCGCAGGTGACCGAACTGCCGAGCGCTCTCAGTTCCTCGTTGAGTCGTCTCCTCCTCTCTCCGAGGGTGCAGACAAGGAGGGGCCGGTCGCAAGGCCGGCCCCTCCGATCTGCCATTGCCGTGTCCGGCTAGCGCACGCTGCCGTTGCCCTGGGCGCGCTCGGCCGCGCGTTCCGCATGGCGTATCCGGCTGAGCGCCTCGGCGAAGAGCCCCTCGAGCTGCTCGAGGCGCGCGTGCTCGGAGCGCAGCTCCAGCAGCATCTGCTTCGCGTCGAGGGCCACGTCGAGCGTGGCCGCCATCCCGTAGGCGTCGAGCGCCGCCAGCTCGTCGTCGTCCGGCCGTTCGTCGGTCACCTCGTCCAGGAGATCCGAGTAGCGGCGCCGGGCCGCGGCGGCCACGGTGGAGGCCTCGCCCAGGGGCTCGTCGTCGAGCAACGGCTCCACGTCACCGGCGGGATAGGGCAGGTCCTCGATCCGGCGGACCAGCCGAAACGGCTCGGTGCCCTCCACGAGGATGTTCATGCGCCCGTCGTCGAAGCTCTCGAGAACCCTGGTCACCCGCGCCGAGCACCCCACGTCCTTGAGCCCGTCGTCCGAGAGCCACACGACGCCGAACTCGCTCTCCTGCTCCAGGCACTCGCCGATCATCAGCTTGTAGCGGTCCTCGAATATGTGCAGGGGCACGAGCTCGTGCGGGAGGAGCACCAAGCCGAGCGGGAAGAGCGGGAAGCGCTCGCGCATCGTCCGTAGGCTAACCGGCTACGTACTCCTGCCAATGACGGGCATCGTCTGGTTCACGCGCGATCTGCGCCTGCACGACCATCCCGCGCTGCGGGCGGCCCTCGATCGCTGCGACCCGGTGGTTTGCGTCTTCTGCCTCGACGATCGTCTGCTCGGGGGCCGAAACGCCTCCGGCCCGCGCACCCAGTTCATGCTCGAGTGCCTGGGCGAGCTGCGCGAGCGCCTCGAGGGGAATCTGGTCATCCGCCACGGCGCGCCCGAGCGGGAGCTGGTCGCGCTTGCCGGGGAGATCGGCGCGAGCGAGGTCCACTTCACGGCGGACTCCGGCCCCTTCGCCCGCGGGCGCATGACCCGCGTCTGGCGGGCGCTCGAGGAGGCCGGCGTCGAGCCGTGCGCGCACCCCGGGCTCCACGCGGTCGACGACCTGACCGCGATCACCACCCAGCAGGGCAAGCCCTACACGGTCTTCAGCCCGTTCCACCGCTCCTGGCTGCAGGTCCCGCGCCGCGAGGTGCTGGGCCGCCCGCGCTCGCTGCCCGCCCTGCCCACGAAGGTCCGCAAGGGGCGGATTCCGTCGCTGGCCGACCTGGGAATGGAACAGGAGGTGGAGGATCCGCTGCCGGGCGGCGAGCTGGCCGCGCGCGAGCGGCTCTCTCGCTTCCTGCGCTCCGGCGTGGGCGAGTACACCGACAACCACGACGCCTTGGGCCGCGACAAGACCTCGCGCCTCTCGGCCTACCTGCACTTCGGCTGCATCTCGCCACGCGAGGTCGAGGAGCGCCTGCCGCGGGGCAAGGGTCCCGACGCGTTCCGCCGCCAGCTCTGCTGGCGCGACTTCTACCACCACGTGCTGCGGCACTTCCCCGATAACGCCCACACCGAGTTCCAGGAGCGCTACCGGGACCAGATCTCCTGGAACGAGAACCCCGAGCACCTCCAGGCCTGGCGCGAGGGCCGCACCGGCTACCCGCTCGTCGACGCCGGGATGCGCCAGCTGCGCCGCGAGGGCTTCATGCACAACCGCGCGCGGCTCGTGGTGGGCTCGTTTCTGACCAAGGACCTCGGGATCGACTGGCGGGAGGGCGAGCGCTGGTTCATGCGCCTCCTGATCGACGGCGACCAGGCCAACAACAACGGCAACTGGCAGTGGATCGCCTCGGTGGGCGTGGACCCTCAGCCCTTCTTCCGGCGCATCTACAACCCGGCCCGGCACATGGAGCGCTTCGACCCCGAGGGCCACTACGTGCGCCGCTACGTGCCCGAGCTCGCGCCCGTGCCCGACAAGTACCTCCGCGAGCCGTGGGAGATGCCCGAGGAGGTCCAGGAGGACTGCGGGTGCGTGATCGGCCGCGACTACCCCGAGCCGATCGTCGATCATCGCGAGGCCCGCGAGGAGGCTTTCGAGCGGTATCGCGGCTGAGCCGGCCCCGCTACGGTCGCTCTGTGGCGACCACGGCTCCCACCGTCCCCGCCGGACCCGCCCACGTGGCGGTGGTCTCCTTTCTGGCCGCCCGCGCGGCGCCCTCGGGCGGCTTCTGGATCGCCCTGGCCGGCGGCGTGGCCCTGGCCCGCGTGGCCCAGCAGCGCGGGGCCCGGCTCGGCTTCGGCGCCAGCGCGGCGGCCATGCTCGAGACGGTGGCCATCATCGGGCCGGCCCGCTTCGGCATCCCGTTCACCCAGGCCGTGACGGCGCCGATGCTGGGCCGCCTCGAGGCCCGGGGCTGGACCGTGGCGGCCCAGGTGCTGGCCTGCGCCATCGTCCGGATCTTCCACAACGCGGTCACCACCGCGTTCTTCATCTGGGTGATCACCGGCGGCCTCGACGCCTATGCCGGCACCTACGACGCGTGGCCCGCCGGGTCGGCCTGGAGGTGGGCACCGCTGACGCGCTCGTGCTGACCGCCATCAGCCTGGTGGTCTGGTCGGCGTTCGCCAGCACGATTCAGGTGCTGGTCTACCGGCGCGGGCTGGCCGGCTGGGACGGGATCGCGGTCGACCTGCCCGGAGTTAGGGACAATAGTTCTCCCCTACGTGAGACGAGTGAGATGCCGCCCGCGGAGCGCCGGCGTTTCGATCCGCGCGCGATCACGGTGGCCGCAGCGATCGCCTTCACCCTGCTGCTGGCGAGCACCTCCTGGCTGCTGCTGTCGGCGGTGGCGCTGTGGCTGGCGATCGCGTGGCTCGCCGCGCGGCCGGACAAGGACCCTCTCAAGACCGGCCTGGCCTTTGCCGCCATCCTGGCCGGCGGCGCCCTGATCTTCTCTCTGGGCGGCGGCCTGGGACTCGACACCGCGCTGCGCCGCGCGAGCCGTGCCGCGCTGCTCGTGCTCGTGGCCACCTGGCTGCGCGGCGCCGCGGGCGCCGAGGGCCTGCGCGAGGTGTCGCGCCGCGCCCTGGGCCGGCTGCGCCGCCTGCCGGCCGCGCCGGAGGCCGCCGCCGTGCTCGACCAGATCGCCAGCGAGGGCCGCATCGCGGCGGCGGGCCGCACACTCGCCGCGCGCGTGAGCGGGGTGGAGAAGCGCCCGGTGCCCTTCCTCGACGCGGTGCTCGGGTGGGTGGTCGCGGAGTCGGCTGAGCACGAGCCCGCTCCGGCGCCCGAGCGCCGGACGCTGCGCGTCCGCGCTCGCGACGGTCTGCTGATTGCGCTTGCGCTGCTCCCGCTCGCGGCCCTGGTCTGACCGGAGGGGCGAACCTCGCTCCCCCGCGCCTTCACCGGGCATGGTTGATGGAGAGGAGATTCGCGTGCTCCTGGAGGAGGCGGTACGGCTGGGGCTGCTGCTCACCGACGTGCTCGGCGGGCTCTTGGAGGAGCTGCCGGAGGACGCCTTTCCCGGAGAGGAACCCGGGGAGGTCCTGCTGGAGATGGTCACCGGCAGCATCCGCCCGGCGGCCGAGGCCGCCGGCGAGCGAGCGGTCCGGGAGGCCACCGCGCTGCTCGGCGCGATCGGCGAACGCGTGGTGGAGGACCTCCGCGCCGCCGCGGCCCGGGCGGCGAGCTAGCCCGGCGCCCGCGCCGAGAGCAGCAGGTTGTAGAAGATCGCCGCCGGCAGCCGCGGCTCGAGCAGGCTTCGGTCGAGCCGCTGCAGAAGCAGGTAGCCGCGGTGGGCGTAGACCCTCCACGCGAAGGGGACGTCGGACGGGTCGACCGTGCCCTCCAGCGTGCGATTGACCCAGCCGAAGAGCGAGGCGGCCAGCTCCTCGCCGGTCACCCGCACGCAGTCGAGCCCGGCCGCCTCAGCCGGGGCGGTGAGCTCGGCGGGGCTGAAGGCGTGCACGTCGACCACCTGCTCCAGGCGGCCCTCCTCGTTGAGCTCGCCGTTGCTGCCGTTCGCGCGCCGCTCCGGGGCGCCCAGCGCGGCCCGCCACAGCGGCGCCGCGGCGAAGGCACCGCGCTTGGGCAGCGCGGACAGGCGGTCGCCGTGGCGGGAGGGCTCGCCGCAGAAGGCGACCGTCCCGCCGGGGCGCAGGACGCGCCGAAACTCGCGAAAGGCGGCGGGCAGGTCGGGCAGGTGGTGGAGCACGGCGTGGCCGAACACGAGGTCGAAGGAACCGGCCTCGAAGGGGAGCGTCGTGGCCTCGCACACCGCCGTCTCGACCGAAAGGCCGAGCTCACCCGCCGAGGCCGCCAGCGCGTCGAGCATCCCGGGTGACACGTCGGTGGCCACCGCCTCGCGAATCACGCCGGCGCGCATGAGGTTGAGCGTGAAGTAGCCGGTTCCCGCCCCGATCTCGAGCGCCCGGCCGAACACGCCCGGGTCGCGGCCCAGGGCCTTGGCCAGCTTGGCCGTGACCTGCGCCTGGCCGGCCTCGTTGAAGCTGATGCCCCACTTTGCGTCGTAGTGGCGCGCGGCCAGGTCGTGGTAGCGGACGTTGGCGTCGAGGACGCTCTCGGCGGGCCGGGCCATGAGAGCGGGAGCCTAGACTGCCTCGCCGCGATGCAGGAGACCGTCCAGCAAGGGCAGCCGGAAGGCGTACCACCGCTGGCGCTCACCGGCGAGCGCACCCTGCCCGACGTGCCGGCCGAGAACTACTGGTTCCGCCGCCACCTGGCGGTGTACGAGTGGATCGCGGAGCGCTGCGCCGGTCAGAGGGTGGTCGACATGGCCTGCGGCGAGGGCTACGGCAGCGTGGTGCTGTCCCGCCACGCCCGGTCGGTGACCGGGGTCGACGCCAACCCCGAGGCCTTCGAGCACGCCCGGCTCAAGTACACCCGCCCGGGCGTCCGCTTCGTGCGGGACCTGATCGACCGTCACGAGGAACCCTGCGACGCCATCGTCTTCCTCCAGACCGTCGAGCACGTGGAGGACCCGGCTGCGTTGCTCAAACGCTTCAAGGCGATGGCCGACACCGTCTACGTGTCCACCCCGAACCTGTTGACGCTGGCTCCGCCCGGCGCCGACAAGTCGGACAACCCGTGGCACCTGCGCGAGTACCGGGTGGAGGAGTTTCGCGCGCTGTGCGCCGAGGCGTCGGACCGGGTGGAGCTGCTCGGCCTCTTCCACGCCCGCAAGCTGCGCGTCCACGAGCTGGCGCTGCGCGCGGGCTGGGACCGAGTTCACCGCGCGTTGCGCATCACGCGGCCCTTCTACGACCGCCTGGTGCCCGCCATCTCGGCGCGCGACTTCGTGCTGCGCGGCGATCGTCTCGACCGCGCGCTCGACTTCGTCGCGGTGCTGCGTTGACCCGCCTCCCCGATCCGCCCGAGCTGCCCGCCGCCGCGCGGCCCCCGTGGCCGCCGTGGTATGCGCCGGTCTCGCTCCTCGCCACCTTCGTGGCGATCACGTTCGCCGCGCTTCCGGTGCTGCCGCTCCTGTTCATCTCGGAGATCTCGGACACGCTGAGCGCGATCGCCCTGCTCGTGCTGGCGCTGCTTCAGGACGGGGTCTTCATCGGCGCCGCCGTGCTGTTCGCCGCGTTCAGCCGGACACCGCGGGCGTGGCACTTCGGCGTGCGGGCCACCCCCTTCTGGCCCACGCTGGGCTGGACAGTCCTCGCCTTTGCGCTGATGCTGGGGTTCGAGGTCGGCGTCATCGAGCTGTTCGGCATCGACGACACCGATTTCGAGGAGCTCGGACGGCTGAGCGGCCTGGCGGCGATCGCCATCGCGATCGTGGTGGTGGTGTTCGCTCCGGTGGCCGAGGAGATCTTCTTCCGCGCGTTCTTCTACCGGGCGCTGCGCACCCGGCTGCGGGTGTGGTCGGCCTCGCTCATCACGGGCTGCGTGTTCGCCTCCGTGCACCTGCAGTACTACTCCGAGCCGGTGCTGCTGCTCGTGATCGCCGGCTTCGGCATCGGGCAGTGCCTGCTCTACGAGCGGACGGGCTCGCTGTTCGCGGTGATCGCCACGCACGCTGCGTTCAACGTGGTCGCCTCGCTCGAGATAGCCGCCGTGCCCGCCCTCGTGATGGGCGCCCTCGTGATGCTGGGCTGTGTGCTGGCGGCCCGCCGCGCGGGCCGGGCCCCCACACCGATGCCGGCATGAGCACCGAGCCGCGCGGCGCGCTGGCCCTGGTACTGCACTCGCACATGCCCTACGTGGAGGGCTTCGGCACCTGGCCCTTCGGCGAGGAATGGCTGTGGGAGGCGGTGGCCTGCGTCTACCTGCCGCTGCTCGACGTGCTCGACGGGGTGCCCGTGACCGTGGGGCTGACACCGGTGCTCTGCGACCAGCTCGAGGCCATGCAGGGCGCGGCCGGGCAGCGCTACCTGCGCTTCCTGCGCGAGATCCGCGCCGCCGTCCACGCGCAGGACGCGGAGGGCCTGGAGCGCGGCGGTGAGCCCGTTCTCGCCGCCGAGGTACGGCGTGCGGCGGGGGACTACACGGGCGCCGAGGCGGCCTTCGAGCGCCGCGGAGGCGATCTGATCGGGGCCTTTCGCGCCCTCGATCGAGTTGAGCTCTGGACCTCGGCCGCGACTCACGCTCTGCTGCCGCTGCTGGCCACCGACGCGGGCCGCCGCCTCCAGCTGGCCGGCGGAACCGCGTCTCACCTGCGCCGCTTCGGGGGGTGGGAGGGCGGCTTCTGGCTACCCGAATGCGCCTACCTGCCCGGGCTTCGAGCGCGATCTCGCCGACCACGGGGTGAAGGCCTTCTGCGTCGATCAGACCCGGGTCGAGGGCTTCGACCATCTCCGGCCCGTGGCCACCGACGCCGGCCCGGTGGCCGTGCCCATCGACTGGGAGACGGTGGGCCTCGTGTGGAATCAGCGCGAGGGCTATCCCGCCTACGGCGCCTACCGCGACTATCACCGGCGCACCGTGCACGACCTCAAGCCGTGGAACAACCACGGGGGGCCCTACGACCCCGAGGCGGCGGGGACCCTGGCCCGCGAGCACGCGCGCGACTTCGTGCGCCGCGCGTGCGCGCGCCTCGAGCACGGCGGGCTGCTCTGCTGCGCCCTCGACACCGAGCTGCTGGGTCACTGGTGGTACGAGGGCCCGGCGTGGCTCGCCGCCGTGCTGGAGGAAGCTCCGCGGGCGGGATTGGAGCTCGTAACGGTGAGCGAGGGCCTCGAGCGCATCGAGCCGAGGGCCGGGGTCGAGCTGGCCGCGTCGAGCTGGGGCACCGCCAAGGACCTCTCGACCTGGGACTCGCCGGCGGTGAGCGAATTCGCCTTCACCGCCCGCGACGCCGAGCTGCGGACGGTGAGCGCGGCCGCGGTGGGGCACGAGCCGCGCGCGGCCCTCATGCGCGCCGCCCGGGAGCTGCTCGCCCTCCAGGCCAGCGACTGGGCCTTCATGGTCACCCGTGAGCTGGCCGCGGACTATCCGCAGCGCCGGCTCGAGGCCCACGCGCTCGCTCTCGACTCCGCTCTGGCGGCTCTGGCAGACTCCGCAACCGCCCCCGCCACGCCTCAGCTGCGCAACCTGGCGCCCGACCTCGACCTGGCCTCGCTGACCACACCTTGATGAGAGCGCTCATCCTGTCCTGGGAGTATCCGCCCCTGATCGAGGGCGGGCTCGCCCGCCACGTCCGCAAGCTGGCCGAGAACCTGAGCGAGCGTGGCGTCGACGTCCACGTGATCGCTCGCGGGCGCGAGGAGGATCCGGCCGAGGAGGAATGCGGCGGGGTGCTCGTGCACCGCGTACGCGAGCCCGAGCGGCCGCGCGACCTCGGCGAGTTCGTCACCTGGATCGAGCGCATGAACGCCGACATGCTGGCCCGGGGCGTCGAACTCGGCGACCGCTACAGCTTCGACGTGGTCCACGGGCACGACTGGCTCGTGGCGGGCGCCGGCGACCACCTGGCCAACCGATTCCGCGCCCCATTCGTGGTCACCATCCACGCCACCGAGTTCGGGCGCCACCAGGGCTGGGTCGACAAGCATCCGCAGTCCTACATCCACGGCGTCGAGCGCTGGATGGCCAATCGGGCCGAGCGCGTGATCACCTGCTCCTCGTACATGCGCGAGCACGTGGCCGACGTGTACGGCCTCGAGGAGTCGCGCATCGCAGTCATCCCCAACGGCATCGACCCGTCGGAGCTGGTGCCGGTCGACGACCTCGACACGTTGCGCGGGCGTTTCGCCGAGCCTCACGAGAAGCTCGTGCTGCTGGTGGGCCGGCTCGTGTACGAAAAGGGATTCCAGGTGGCGCTGGAGGCGCTGCCGGGGCTGATCGAGCGCGTGGGGGACGTGCGCTTCCTGATCGCCGGCTCGGGCACGGCGGAGGCCGAGCTCCGCGCCCAGGCCACGCAGCTCGGCCTCGACGCGCACGGGACCTTCCTCGGCTGGATCGGCGACGACGTGCTGCACTCGCTCTACCGCATCGCCGACCTCACGGTGGTGCCTTCGATCTACGAGCCCTTCGGCCTGGTGGCGCTCGAGGCCATGGCCTCGGGATGCCCCTGCCTGGTGGCCGATACCGGCGGCCTGCGCGAGGTGGTGCCCAACGAGGACGTCGGCCTTCGCTTTCGCTCGCGCGATCCGAGCTCGCTGGCCTCCATGGCCGAGCGCCTCCTGACCGACGAGGAGCTGCGCGACCGCCTGGTGGCCGAGGCCAGCGAGCACGTGCTGAGCTTCGACTGGGCCGACGTCGCCCGCCAGGTGGGCGAGGTCTACGCGGAGCTGGTGCGCCCCGTGAGCCTGCGCAGCGGGTAGCGCAGCACGATCGTCGAGACCCAGAGAGCCTGAGCGATGTGGGGGGAGATGAAGGCGAGCGGCACCGAAGCGAGGAAGATGACGGCGAAGCCGAGCGCGGTCGGGCTGGCGAATACCGAACCCTCGTCCACGAGCTCGGCTGAGACCAGGCCGGCCCGCACCGTGTGCTCGTGCATCAGCCAGTTGACGAGGGCGGCGAGGCCGATTGTCGTGCCGAAAACGGCCGCCGCGAGCGACTGCTCGTTGTAGCGGTCCATGAGGTCGGTGGCGAACGGCATCAGCGCTATCAGCGCCAGGAAGGCCAGGTTCAGCGCCATCAGCCGGCCGTCGAAGCGGATCAGCGTCTCGAAGAACCCGTGATGGACGACCCAGTACCGGCCGATCAGGGCGAAACTCAGCACGTACGCGCCCAGGCTGGGCACCAGATCCACGAGCGCCTGGCCGAGATCGTCGCTCGCCACGTTCGGCACGTCGATGTTCAGCACGAGCAATGTGATGGCCACGGCCATCACGCCGTCGGTGAAGGCCACGATGCGGCCGAGATCAGCCCGCTCCTGTTCCCTCATCGAAGGCCACGCTAGGGCGGAGCCCGGACGCCTCTACAACGGCTAGGTTTGCGCGATGACGGCGGACGCTGCGGGCGCAGGCAGGTCGGGCAGCGCTCCGATCACGCTCGCCGCCATGACCGTCGCGGCGAGCATGATCCTGGTCGATCAGACCGCCGTGCCGCTGGCCACCGCCCCCGCGATCTCCGACCTGGGCGGCGAGGTGGCCCAGGGCCAGTGGATCCTCACCGCGAACATCCTCCCGCTGGCCGCGCTGCTGGTGTTCGGCGGCCGCCTCGGCGACCTGCTGGGGCTGCGACGCGTGTTCTTGGCCGGGGCCGTGATCTTCATGGTCGGCACGGCCGGGGCCGGCGGGGCGCAGGACATGGTCTGGATGATCGTCGCGCGCGCCGTGCAGGGCACGGGGGCGGCGCTCATGATGCCCACCGGGGTGGCGATCACCAGCGCCGTGTACCCCAAGGAACGGCGCGGCACCGCCCTGGGGATCCTGGCCGGCGGCTCGGCGTTCTTCGCCGCGCTCGGGCCGGTGCTCGGCGGTTTGCTGACCAGCATCGACTGGCGCCTCGTGTTCCTGATCAACGTTCCGCTGGCGCTGGTCGCAATCATCCTCACCCTCTTGTTCACCCCGGCGCTGGGGCCTGCGCCCGGCGAGCGGCCGCGCATCGACTACCTGGGTACCGCCGTCTTCGGCCTGGGTATCGCAGCGCTCGTGTTCGGCCTGAGTGAGGGCCAGTCCGACGGCTGGGGCGCGCCCGAGACCGTTCTGCCGCTGGTGGCTTCGGTGGTGCTGCTGGCCGCCTTCGTGTTGATCGAGTTCCGGGTGAAGGCCCCGCTGATCGAGTTCCGCCTCTTTCGCAACGCCAACTTCCTCGCGGCCAACATCAGTCAGCTCCTGGCCGGCGCGATCGAGCTGGGCCTGGGGTTCCTGCTGCCGTTCTACCTGCTGCTCGTGATCGGGGTCAGCCCCGCCGCGGCGGGCGTCGCGTTGCTGCCCGCCTCGATCCCGATCATCCTCGCCGGCCCACTGGCGGGACGCGTGTTCGACCGCAGGGGCGGGCGGCTGCCGCTGGTGGCCGGCTTCCTGATCCTGGCGGCCTCTGGGGCGGCTCTCGCCGTGGGCGTGAGCGATCAGACGGTGGCCGCGCTCATACCGGGCCTGGTGCTCCAGGGCCTGGGTCTGGGCGTGGTACTCACGGTCAACGACCCGACCGGCCTGGGCGCGGTGCCGCCGAAGGATCAGGGCGAGGCGGCCGGCCTGATCAACACCAGCGAGCAACTGGGCGGGGCAGTGGGCATCGCGGCGCTCACCGCGCTCGAGGTCGGGGCCGCGGAGAGCATCACCGAGTCGCGCCTCGCGGACCGCGGGATCAACGTGACCGAGAAGGAGATCGACCAATTCAAGGAGTACATCCTGCAGGCCGAGCAGGCCGGCCGCAACCAGACCAGCGTCGACTCGCGCGTGGTGCGCGTGGCCATCGAGGACAACGTTCTGGCCCACGTCGACTCCTTCGAGATCACCTTTATCGCCAGCGCGGGGATCGCCCTGCTGGGGGCGCTGGCGTGCTTGATCCTGGTCCGGCGCGAGAACCGCTACTACGTGGGGCCGGTGTTCGGCCGGCGCTCGCGCTGGACCTACGCGAGCGCCGGGGTCACGCCGGGTATCACCCGCCGGCCTCCTGCGGATGAGGACCCCCCGGAGTAGGCGGGCGCACCAGCCAGGCGACGCACGCGCCGCCGATCAAGGCCAGCGGTGACGCCCAGGAACGCGACCGAGTAGCCGCGGCTCGCGGCGTCGCCGGCGATCTCGAGATAATCCAACAGCCGGCTGTCGTAGTCGCTGGCCCGCTACATCGGGTGCCGAAATGCGCCGGTCAGGTTGCGTAAAGAGGGGTTCTCGAGAGAAGAAAACCCCTGCTATATGTGGTTTCCATTGCGTAACGCGCCTGATCTGAGGCGCGGCCCGCGGACCGGAGCGCGCTTGATCGGATCCGAGTCAGATCCTCCCTGGGCGGTCCCGCCCGGGCCCCGGTCCCCGATGGGTCGGCCGACGACCTAGTCCAAATTTCGCACGGCCTATTGGCACATTTCCTGTGCAGTTAGGGAATGATCTGCGGGTCTCGGCGACTCAACGCCGGGCGGGCAGCTACCAGGGAGGCTGTTGGGGTCATTTTGAGGATGGGTAGGCACAGGAGAGGTTTCGGTCCGTGGACGGCTGCTGCGCTGCTGCTGCTGGTCGCCGCCTTCGTGCTGGTTGTTCTGATCCCGGCCGCCGCCTCCGCCCAGACGGCACTTCCCGACGCCCCCGTGGCTACGGATCCAGCCCCCGCCCGAGCCGGCCCCGGTGGACCCGGTGCCGGTGGACCCCGTACCGGTTGATCCGGCGCCGGTTGACCAGGCTCCGGTGGAGCTGCCGGCCCGGTTGACCCGGCCCCGGTGGAGCTGCCCCGGTGGATCCGGCCCCGGTGGATCCGCCGCTCCGGTCGACCTGCCCCCGGTGGATCCGGCTCCGGTGGAGCTGCCCCCGGTTGACCGGCTCCGGTGGATCCGGCTCCGGTGGAGCTGCCCCCGGTTGACCCGGCCCCGGTGGATCCGGCTCCGGTGGATCCGGCTCCGGTGGAGCTGCCCCCGGTTGACCAGGCCCCGGTGGATCCGGCTCCGGTGGATCCCGCCCCGGTTGATCCGGCTCCGGTGGACCCGGCTCCCGGTGGATCCGGCTCCGGTGGATCCGGCCCCGGTGGATCCGGCTCCGGTGGATCCGGCTCCCGGTGGAGCTGCCCCCGGTTGACCCGGCTCCCGGTGGATCCGGCTCCGGTGGATCCGGCTCCGGTGGATCCGGCTCCGGTCGAGCTGCCCCCGGTTGACCAGGCCCCGGTGGATCCGGCTCCGGTGGACTGCCCCCGGTGGATCCGGCCCCGGTGGATCCGGCTCCGGTGGAGTCCGGTTGCCCCCGGTCGACCAGGCTCCGGTGGACCGGCCCCCGGTGGATCCGGCCCCGGTGGATCCGGCCCCGGTGGATCCGGCCCCGGTTGATCCGGCCCCGGTGGATCCGGCTCCGGTGGAGCTGCCCCCGGTGGACCGGCCCCGGTGGATCCGGCTCCGGTCGGATCCGCCCCGGTTGACCGGCCCCGGTGGATCCGGCTCCGGTGGAGCTGCCCCCGGTCGACCCGGCCCCGGTCGACCCCGCTCCGGCTCCCGTGGATCCGGCCCCGGTCACACCGCCGCCGGTCGAGCCACCTGTTGCCGAGCCGGAGCCTCTCCCGGTCCCGGCCGATCCGGCACCGTCTCCTCAGCCCAGCCTTCCCGTCCCGGAGGCCACTCCGGCCACTCCGGTCCTGGACGAGCCCAAGGTCAATCCCCCAGCCGTGGCGGCGGAGACAAAGTCGGATCCGACCCCGGTTCGCGCTGAGAGCGAAGCCTTCGTCCCACAAGTCGAGTCGGCCGGCCAGGTGCCCGTCTCGACATCCGGAGCGCCTTTCGCAAGTGCGCCCGCCTCGGCGGATCGGCCCGGCGGCGCCGACACGCCTGCTGCCGCCACACGCAGGGATCAGCTGCCCGCCGCCTTCGCGCCTCTCTCGCATGCGTTCCTGCCGATCGGGGCCCAGCTCTCACCGTCGCTCCGTAACGCCCTCCTCGGGCGCCTCGCCCTGATGGACCGCACAGGATTCGGCATCGTCTTGGCCCCCGGGGACCCCACCGCGGCCCTCATTCGGCCCCAGGTGGGCTCAGGTGCTCCGCTTCCCGCGGAAGCTGACGCCAGCAGCTCCGCCGACCCGCCCGGCTCCTTGAACTTGAGCGGAGGAGCCCCCGGTGGCGCCTCCGCAGCCGCAAGCTCCGCCCCCGGCGGAGCCGCCGCGGCGGTCTTCGTGACACTCCTGCTCGTCGGCTTTGCAGCGCTTTGCTTGGGCAAGCTCGCCCCCGCGCTGAATCGCTGCCAGGGCGAGCCCTTCATCGCAATTCTCGAGCGGCCCGGCTGACGCAGCCGCCAGCCGAAGGATCGGACGCTGCCCGCGTCCGAAATCGCTGTTGACTCGAGAAGGAAGTCTCCATGAAGGTCGAAAAGCGACCAGGGCCCTCGCGAAGGGGGCTGATGATGATTCTGGCGGTGGGGTTCGTGCTCTGCCTGCCCGCCGCGTCCGCGGCGGCGCAGCGCCCCGACACCGGCACCACGCTGGCTCAGGGCGCGGGGTACGCCCTCGCGGACGGCTCTGTCAAGGTCCGTTCGCTTCAACGGCGCCTGCAGACGCTTGGTGAGCGGCCAGGGCCCGCGGACGGGCGTTTTGGCCCTCGTACCGAGGCGGCTGTCACGCGCCTGCAGACACGTGCCGGGATTTCCGCCGACGGCATCGTGGGCCGAGAGACCAGCGCTGCGCTGCGTCGCACCCGGCCCCGTGCCCTGCGACAGGGCTCCGGCTTCAACGCGGCGAACGGCTCGAACCGGGTGCGCCGCCTCCAGCGCCAGCTGCGCCGGCGCGGACACTCGCCTGGGCCGGTCGACGGAAGGTTCGGACCGCGCACGGAGGCGGCGGTGCAAAGGCTTCAGGCCGCGCAAGGGCTTCCCACGAACGGCGTGGCCGGGGTAAGGACGCTGGCGGCGCTCGACGGTTCCTCGCAGGCTGGACAGGCATCGCAGGTCGCGCCCGCTTCAGAGCCGGACCGGTCGTCGCCCGGCGAAGCGCGGCCGACGCAACCTGCCCCGGAACCTCGGAAAGCGCGCGTGGTGACCGTCGACGACGGCGTCCTGCCGGACGTTCCGGTCGTGGCCGCGCTCATCCTGCTCGCCCTCGCTGCACTCGGTCTGGTGGCGTGGCGACTGTGGTCGAAGTACGACGTCAGGGTGACCCGAACCGAGAACCCGCTGCCAGTGGCCGGCCACAGCGAGAACGATCGCATCGACCTCTCCGAGGTCAGCACGCCGCTCCAGTCTCAGTGGGAGGCATCGGAGCCGGAGCAGAACGGGTCGGCGGTTGGGGCCGGCACAGCCGTGCTCGGATATGTGTGTGTGCCGAGCAGCGAAGCGGAGGGCGAGGCCGATATCGAGAGTCAGGTCGTCGAAATCGAGGCCAAGTGCAACAGACTCGGCCTTCAGCTGACGGATGTCATACGGGACGTCGACACGCCGACGGGGTCGAGCGTCGAGCGACCCGGCCTGGCGTACGCAGTCGAACGGCTGCGGGCGGGTGATGCACGTGCGCTCGTGGCCGCGGAGCTCGTGCGCCTCGGGCGCTCCTCAACCGACCTGAGCGAGGTGCTCGGGTGGCTCGAGGAAGCCGAGGTCCGGGTGATCGTGGTCGAGCCGGACCTCGACTCCTTCACCGAGTCCGGTCGCGTCGCGCTTCAGGCCCTGAAGGCCGTGGGCGATTGGGAGCGGCGCCGACTCAAGGAACGCACTCGCAAGGGAATGGAGGCGGCGCGCGAGCGCGGTGAGGCGATCAGCCGACCCGCTGTGAAGGACATCCCTGAGCTGCGGGAGCACATCCTCGAGATGCATGAGCGCGGCATGACCCTGCAGGAGATCGCGGACCGACTGAACGAGGAGGGTGTACCAACCGTGCGCGGCGGGAGGAAGTGGCGTCCCTCGAGCGTGCAGGGAACGGTCGGATACGAGCGACGGCGGCCCGAGAGGAGCCTGGTCAACCTTCAGCACGAGACCTAGAGAACAAGGCCTCCGCCGCTCGGCGACCGCTCCTGATCGCTCCCTCCATGAGCGCCGCGTACGGGCCGCCCAGGTGCTCGCCCGCGAAGGCCAGCGGTCCGATCGGGCGTGCAGCCAGATCGGCGAGGGATACGGGCGGCGAGGTCGAGTAGGCACCGCGGACCCAGGGATCGTCGTCCCAGGTCGACACCATCGCGTCCGCTCGGTCGAGGTCGAGCTCGGGGCGCAGGGCGGCGAGCGAGTCGAGCCAGCGCTTCGGCCCCTCGGCCGTCTCGAGGCGCTCGAGCGCGCCGGGGGAGCCGGCGAAGCAGCTGACCACGGCTTGCGCAGTGTCGCCGGCACCGGTGGCCGTCCAGCTCCAGTAGCGCTCGGGCACCGACATCACAGCGCTGGGCGGAGCGGGCGTTTGCAGCGGGACGAACAGCTTGGCCGCATGGCCCATCCGAACGCCGGCCAAGTTCCGCGCCAGCTCGGCGGGGAGCCCGGGCTCGAACTCGATGGCGCCGAGGACGCTGGCCGGCACGGCGACCACGCAGGCCTCGGCCTCGAGCTCCTGGCCCGCCGCCGAGAGGCGCACACCGTGCGCGTTCCACGCGATCCGCTCGACCGGCGAGCTCAGCCGGATCGCCGCGCCCAGCTCCCCGGCCAGCGCCTTCGCCAGCCGGTCGTTGCCTCCCGCCACGCTCGGGGCCGGCTCGGCGTCCACGTGAGCCAGGCCGCCCAGGTCCCGGGCGGCGACCAGGTCGGCCGAGTTGGCGCTCGAGATCTCGACCCGGGCCAGCAGCGCCTCGCGCGCGCCCTGCGGGATGTCGAGCCCTTCGAGAAACGACCGCGCGCCCATGTCGGAGTCGACGGTCGGGAGGGCTCCTTCGACCACGGCCGCGGCTGCGAACAGCGCTTCGGTGTCGGTCTCGGCGCCGCGCGGCTCGCGCTGGCCGTAGCGCATGCCCTTGTCCCAGTATCCAAGCCCATACTCGTCAGCTATCTCGCGCACCGCGGTGTTGCCGGGAAGCACGAACTCGGCGCCCATCTCCACGATCGCGCCGTTGTCGAGCTCGCGCGACCAGACGCGGCCGCCCACCCGGTCGCGCGCCTCCAGCACCACCACCTCGGCGCCGGCGCGCGCCAGCTCGCGGGCGGCGGTCAGGCCGGCGAGTCCGGCACCGACGACCGCGACCCTCACGCGGCCACCGCGTCCACCGCCACCGCTCCCTGCTCGTGCACGAAGACGGGATTCAACTCGATGAACGAGAGATCCGCTTCGAGCAGCAGCCCTCCGACTCCGGACGCGAGCTCGGCCGCCGCGCGCAGGTCCAGCGGCGTGCGCCCGCGCCCCCCGGTGAGCAGCGGGGCCCCGCGCAGCGAGCGCAGCGCGGCCTCCACCCGGTCGGCGCTGGCCGGCAGCGGCACCACGGCGGCGTCCTCGTGCAGCTCGGTCCAGATGCCGCCCAGGCCCACGGTCAGCGACGGAACCACGCCGTCGCGCCGGGCGGACACCAGCAGCTCGACCCCGGGCACCGCCATCCGCTCGACCAGCACGGCGGCTCCCTCGATGCCGATCTGGCGAAGGCGCCGGTGGGCCGCGCGCACGTCGTCGGCGCTGGCGAGATCGAGCACCAGCGCCCCGAGCTCGCTCTTGTGCAGCAGCGAGGGGGCCGAGAGCTTGAGGGCGAGCGGCGCGCCCAGCTCGTCGAGGGCGCGCGCGGCGTCGTCCTCGCTCACCGCCACGCGGCCTTCGACCACGGGCACGCCGGCGCCGCGCAGCAGCTGCTTGGCCTCGTGCTCGGAGAGGGGGCCAACGCTGCCGTTGGCCCTGCCGGCCTGGCCGGCCACCGCGGCCGATCTCGCGCAGCCGCGCGGGATCGCCCGGCTCGCGGCGCAGCACCGCGGCGCAGGCCAACCCGGTGCGCAGCCCGGAGATCGCCGGGATTCCCGCCGCGGCGAAGCGGGCCGCGGCGGCGTCGTCGAGCAGCTCGGGCAGGGTGGAGGCCACCATCAGCGGCACCGCGCCGGCCTCTGCCCCCGCGTGGATGCCCTCCCGCACCGCGCTCCATGACTCCTCGACCGCGCCGTGGATGCCGGCGGGCTGGTCGTACAGGACCATCATCTGGTCGACGCCGTCGTCGGCCGCCACGGTCGCGATCAGGTGGCTCAGCGTGTCGGCCTCGCCCCAGATCAGCGCCGTGTAGTCGAGCGGGTTGCCGACGGTGGCGGCGTCCGGCAGCAGCTCGCGCAGCCGCAGCGAGGTCGCCTCGCTCAAGGTGGCGAGCTCGAGGTCCATGCGCTCGCACTCGTCGGCGGCCAGCGCAGAGTCGCCGCCCGAGCACGTGAGCACGGCAAGGCCGCCCCCTCCGGCGCGGCGTGATTGGGGTACAGCCTGCGCCTTGGCCAGCTCGAGCAGCTCGTGCGCATCCGCGGCCCAGGCGGCGCCGGCTTCCTCCACGAGCGCGCGAAACACACGCTGGTCGCCCGCCACCGCGCCGGTGTGCGCAGCGGCGGCCACCGAGCCCCTGGCCGACGTTCCCACCTTGAGCACCGTCACCCCGACTCCGTTCTCCGCGCAGCGCGCCAGCGCTTCACAGAGGGCGGCGGCGTCGCCGTCGCCCTCTAGGTAGAGCGCGACCGATGTCACGCCGTCGTCGGTCGCGAGCTCGGCGACCCACTCGGCCGGGTCGACTCCCACCGAGTTGCCGCAGGACACGACGGTGTGCAGGCGCAGACCGCGCCGGGTGGCCAGCGCGTTGACCGCGAGGTTGCCGCTCTGTGAGACCAGCGCCACCGGCCCGGGCTCCAGCGGCAGCAAGGCGTCGCCCCAGAGCGCCGCCCGTTCGTGCAGCGCGACGATGCCGTTGCCGTTCGGTCCGCACACCGGCAGGTCGTGGCGCGCAGCCGCCGCTCGCAGCTCAGCCTCCAGTCCGGCGCCGGTCACGGCCTCTTCGACCGCCGCGGCGTTGCCCGCCACCGCGCCGGCCGCCATCTCGCCGAAGCCGGCCCCGAACACCACCGCCCCGCCGCAGCCCGCGGCCCCGGCCTCGTCCACCGCGGCGGGCACGCCGGCGGCGGGAATCGCCATCACCACGGCGTCGGGTGGGGAGGGGCACGCGGACAGGGACGGGAAACACGGGAACCCGTGGGCCTCCTCGCGCCGGGGGTTCACTCCCCAGACGTCACCCCGGTAGCCCAGCGTCTGCAGGTTGAGCAGGGTCTGCCCCGCGTACGAGCCGTGGCGATCCGTGGCGCCGACCACCGCGACCGTGCGCGGGTGAAGAAGCCGCTCTAAAGACCGCACTAGTGGAGCGTACGCTCAACCCCGCGGCGCTCGAGCGCGCGGGCCACGATCAGGCGCTGGATCTCGCTGGTGCCCTCCCAGATGCGGTCCACCCGCAGCTCGCGGAGGAAGCGCTCGGCCACGTTGGTGCGCATGTAGCCGCGCCCGCCGAAGATCTGCACGCAGCGGTCGGCGCAGCGACACGCCGCCTCGCTCACGAACAGCTTGGCCATCGAGGCCTTGGCGTGCACGACCTTGGGGTCGGCGCCGGCATCGACCAGGCGGGCGACCTCGAGGGTCAGCAGCCGGCCCGCGGCGGCGTCGGCGGCCGAGTCAACGAGCGGAAAGGACACACCCTGGTAGTCCATGATGCGGTGGCCGCCCTGCTCGCGCTCGAGCGCCCAGGCCGTGGTCTCCTCGATCAGGCGCCACATCGAGCCCACGCCGCGGGCGGCGATGCCCAGGCGTTCCTCGGTGAACCAGGCGCGCTGGAGGTCCTCACCGCCGCCGATCCCGCCGATCACGGCGTCGTCGGGCACCTCCACGCCGGTGAAGCGCACCGCCGGATGGCCGTGAGGGTAGGTGTGGGTGAAGGGCGGGTCGTCGACGATCTCGATGCCGTCGAGCTCGCGGTCGACGAGGAACAGCGTGGGCCGCTCCTCGCCGTCGACCAGCGCGTTGGCCATCACGATGTAGACCGCCGCGATGTCGCCGTAGGTGACGAACCACTTCTCGCCGTCGATCACCCAGCCGGAGTCAATCTTGCGCGCCGTGGTGGCGATCCGCGACGGGTCCGAGCCGGCGTCGGCCTCGGTGACCGCGTAGGCGTCGTGCAACTCGCCGCGCAGCGCCGGCCTGAGATAGCGATCGATCTGCTCCGGAGTGCCGTTGCCGAGCACGTTGTAGGCGCCGGGCATGTGCCAGGAAAGGGCGTTGGTGGAGCGGCCGAGCTGCTCCTCGACGAGAAACCACTCGGTCTTGGTCCAGCCCTGCCCGCCGTACTCCGGGGAGTGCAGTCCGCCGGACAGGCGCGCCTCGATGGCCTCGCGCTTGATGCGCGCCTTCAGCTCGCCGGAGATCTTGCCGCCGGCCAGCTCGGCCTCGACCTCGTGGGGGATGAGCACGTCGTCGACGAAGCGCCGCGTGCGCTCCTGGAGCTCGAGCTGCTCGGGCGTGAAGTCCGTGGCCAGCGGTGTTGCTTCGGTGATGGTCATCAGCGTTCTCCCGGGAGTCCCAGTTTCAGGTTGTTGTGGTTTTCGATCACGTCGAGCACGACGGCTCGGGCTTCACCGGGCGGGGCAGCGTCGGCCAGCTCGGATATGTCTCGCAGGTAGGCGCTCCATGCCCGCCTGCTCGCGCGCACGACGAGTGCCTCCACTCTTTGACGCTCCTCCTCGGTGCTCGTGCCGCGCAGCTCGGCGACCGCCCCAGGGAGCTCTCGTTCGGGCTCAGGGGTGATGGAAAGCCATGCGTAGCGGGCGCCGAACGGAGCCAAGGTGCGATACTATCATGCAACTGATCACAAAGTCAGGATGAGCCGATGGCCACCGTAGAGTCCGTTCCCGCCGCCCTCTCACCGCACTTCTATCGAGACCCCGAGGTTCTCGAGCTGGAGCAGACGCGCATCTTCGCGCGCACCTGGCAGTTCGCCGGTCACGTGTCGCAGCTGCCCGACGAGGGCGCGTACATCACCACCTCGGCCGGCGTCGAGCCGGTGCTGATCCTGCGCGACAACGACGGCGTCGTGCGCGCCTTTCGCAACGTCTGCCGCCACCGCGGCTCGCGTCTGCTGAGCGGCTCGGGCGAGTGCGGCAAGGCGATCCGCTGCCGGTATCACGGCTGGACCTACCGCTACGACGGATCGCTGATCGGCGTGCCCGAGGGCCGTTCGATACCCGGCCTGGACAAGTCGAAGCTCGGGCTCTTTCCCGCCCGCGTGGAGACGATCTGTGGCCTGGTGTTCGTGAACCTCGATATGGACGCCACGCCGCTGGCCGAGCAGATCGACGGGCTCCCCCAGCGCCTCGAGCGCTTCGGGCTCGAGCGGCTGAAGGTCAAGCCGGAGAAGGAAACGAGCCAGCCCGCCAACTGGAAGATCGTCGTCGACAACTACCTCGAGGGCTATCACGTGCCGATCGCCCATCCCGGGTTGATGCGCCTCTACGACTACAAGAACTACGACGTGGAGCTGCACGACAACTGGCTCTGGTACGACGCTCCGCTGCGCGACAAGCCCTCCGGCAACCGCGTCGAGCGCCTCTACCAGCGCATGGTCGAGCCCATGCCCGGCCTGACCGAGGAGGACCGGCGCATCTGGCGCTACATCTTCATCTACCCCAACACGACGATCGACCTGTACCCCGACCAGGCGGGCGTCTGGGCCATCAATCCCGACGGCCCGCTGAAGTCGAGTGACCTCAACCTGACCCTCCTGCCCACGGGGGGCAGCAGGCGCAGCCGCGTGGTCCAGCAGGCCAACCGCCGGATCAACAAGCTCACCAGCGACGAGGACGCTGACCTGGTGGCCAACCAGCAGGCCGGCCTCGAGACGCGCGGCTTCGAGCCCGGGCCGCTGTCGCAGCGCGAACGGGCGCTGGGCTGGTTTGCCGACAAGATCCGGGCCGACCTCGGAGAAGCCGTTTGACCGAGGTCGCGGCGGCCGAGCGCGGGGCGCGCGAGCGCATCCTCGCCGCGGCCGTCGAGCGGATCGCCAGCGACGGGATCGACGACATGCGGATCGCCCGCGTGGCCATGGACGCGGGCGTGTCCACGTCGCTCGTGCACTACCACTTCGAGACCCGCGAGGCGCTCCTGGGCGAGGCGCTCGAGTACTCCTACGAGCGGGCGGGGCTGGCGCGGCTGGCCGAGGACGAGGAAGCGGACGCCGACCCCCAGCGCCGCCTGCTGGCCATGGTGGACAACTGCCTGCCCTACCCGGGTGAGCTGCGCCAGGACTGGGTGCTCTGGCTCGAGCTCTGGCTGCGCACCGTGCGCTACCCCGAGCTGGCGCCGACCGCCGCGCGGCTGTACGGGCGGATGCGGGACTGGCTCTCGGAGGGCATCGAGGCCTGCGTCGGACCCGAAGCCCCCGACGCCGGGGAGCTGGCCGACCGCACTCTCGCCCTCTGCGACGGGCTGGGCGTGCGCGTGCTGATGGGGGAGCTGTCGATCGAGTACGCCCGAGAGCAGGTGTGGCGCTACCTCGCCCAGGAACTTAATCTTGACGGGAGCCTGACCGGGTAATAGGTTTTTTGAATCACGGTTCAGGTTTACGAGAGGGAGACTTGAGTCCGCGGCCCCGGCTCGACCATGTTCGCCGGCCCGCGATCCTGGCCGCCGCCGCCGAGGTGATTCGCGAGCGCGGCCTGGAGCGCGCGCGAGTGAGCGACGTGGCCGACCGCGCGGGCACCAGCGCGCCCTCGGTCCTCTACTACTTCGCCTCCAAGGCGGAGCTGCTGAAGGAGGCCCTGGTCTCCGCCGAGGAGGGCTACTACGAGCACCTCGAGCGCGAGCTGATCGAGACCGAGAGCGCCCGCGACCGGCTGGTCAAGATCGTCGGCGGGGGGGCGGGCGAGGGCGACTACGACGCGGCCCTGTGGATGGAGCTCTGGGCCAAGGCGCTGAGCGATCCCGAGCTCGCGGCCACGCGCGCCGAGCTCGACGGCCGCTGGCGCAGCACCATCGCCGAGGTGGTTCGCTACGGCCAGGAGCGCGGTGAGTTCGGGCCGGCCGAGCCCTACGACTTCGCGCTTCTCCTCGGCGCGCTGCTCGACGGCCTCGCCGTGCAGATCGCCCTGGGCGACACCGAGGTCACGCCCGAGCGAGCGCAGGAGCTGAGCCTCGCGCTGGCCGAGCGCGAGCTCGGCTGCGAGCTGGGGGCCGCGGCGTGAGGCGCAACCCCAACCGCCGCGAGCTGCTGCAGGGCGGGGCCGGCCTCGCCGTGGGGCTCGGGCTCGCCGGGTGCGGGGTGGGCAACGTGGACGCCGGCTCGAAAGCGGAAACCGAGAAGCCGATCAAGAAGAAGATCGACGGCGATCTCGTCTACTTCAACTACTCGGAGTACGTCGATCCCAAGCTCGTGAAGGGCTTCGAGAAGCTCCACGGGGTGAAGGTGCGCGAGTCGTACTTCGACTCGATGTCGGCGATGATGGCCAAGCTGCGCGCGGGGATCGCCTACGACCTGATCTTCCCCAGCGGGGAGTACGTGCAGCGGCTGCTCTCGGGCAACCTGATCCGCAAGATCGACCGGGACAAGCTCAAGAACGTCGACCTCGTCTACCCGCAGTTCGCCGACCCCTGGTACGACAAGAACTCCGAGCACTCCACGCCCTACGGCATGTACGCCACCGGCCTCGGCTACCGCGCCGACCAGGTCGAGATGACCGGCTCGTGGCGCGACCTCGGCAACGTCGACACCGAGAACCGGTCCTTCCTGCTCGACGACTACCAGGAGAGCATCGGCATGGCCAACCTGGTCAACGGCTATCCGCTGAACGAGGTCAACGAGGCGAAGCTCGAGGAGTCACAGGATTACCTGGTCGACCTCAAGCCCAAGCTGCGCGGCATCTCCGCGGACACCATCACCAACATGGTCAGCGGCAACGCCTGGATTCAGCACCTCTGGAACGGCGACATCGTGAACATCCGCTATCAGGTCGACAACCCCGAGGACTACCGCTTCCAGAAGTGCAGCGAGGGACTGCCGGTGGGCAGCGACAACTTCTGCATCCCGGTCAACGCCAAGCACCCGGGCACGGCGCTGCTGTTCATGGAGTACATGCTCGACCCCGAGAACGCGGCCCAGAACGTGGAGTGGATCGGCTACCCGATGCCCTACGAGGGCGGGGCCACGGAGGCCTTCCAGGGACTCGTCAAGGACGACCCGGAGATCAACGTGACCGTCGAGGACCTCGAGGACGGCCAGCAGTTCGAGAACCTAAAGGGCGACGGCCGGCTGGCCTGGGACAAGGTGTGGACCGAGTTCAGGATCGCCTAGAGAGCCGGTCGGGCCGATGACCGAGAACCGCTTCGCGGCCAACTTCCTCCTTCCCGGAGGGCTCTGGCTGCTGGCTCTCTTCGTGGTGCCGCTGGGCTTCATCGTGGCGCTGTCCTTCGGCTACACCGACGATCTCGGCGAGGCGATCTACGGCACGAGCCTCGACAACTACAGCCGTGTCTTCGATCCCGACCTGCTTCCGGTGCTGTTCCGTTCGGTCGGCTTCGCGGCGGCCACCGTGCTGATCTGCCTGCTGATCGGCTACCCGGTCGCGTACTACATCGCCATCTTCGGCGGGCGCTGGAAGAACGTGCTGCTGGCGCTGGTGGTGCTGCCCTTCTTCGTCAACTACCTCGTGCGCACCTACGCCTGGATAGCCATGCTGGGCGACGAGGGCCTGGTGAATGGCGCGCTCGGCACCGACCTTCGCTTCCTGAGCACGCCCTACGCGGTGGTCGGCGGCCTCGTCTACGGCTTCCTGGCGTTCATGATCCTGCCCATCTACGCGTCGCTCGACCGGATGGACCCCTCGCTGATCGAGGCGGGCAAGGATCTGTACGGGGGCCCGTGGCAGACGTTCGTCCACGTCACCTGGCCGCACACGCTGCAGGGGGTGCTGGCCGGCTCGGTGCTGGTGTTCCTGCCCTCGGTGGGCGACTTCGTGTCCGCGTCCCTGCTCGGCGGGCCGCAGGAGGTCATGATCGGCAACCTGATCCAGCAGCAGTTCCAGGCGTCCGACAACTGGCCCTTCGGCGCCGCGCTGACCGTGGTGATGATGACCTTCCTGCTGATCCTGATGTCCTTCTACCTGCGCTCGGCCGCGCGCGAGGCCAAGGAGCTCAAGACGTGAGTGCGGTCGACACTCCCGCCGCCGAATCGCCGCCCGTGACGCGCGAGCGCACCGAGCCGTCGCCGTCCAAGCCCCCCAAGGGCTTCGACCGGCCGCGCTTCCTCAAGGTCTTCACCGGCGTCTTCTTCCTCGTGCTCTTCGCGCCGATCTTCCTGGTGATCCTGTTCTCGTTCAACTCGAGCAGGTCGCTGCAGAAGTTCGACGGCTTCAGCCTGCGCTGGTACGAGACCTTCTTCCAGTCCGAGTCGCTGCGCAACTCGCTGATCGCGAGTATCGAGATCGCCCTGGTGACCATGGTCGTGGCCACGATCCTGGGTACCGCCCTGGCCTTCGGCCTCGTGCGGACCCGCTCGCGCTGGGCCGACGCATCCAACGTGATGATGCTGATCCCGCTGGTGACGCCCGAGATCGTGGCCGGCGCCTCGGGCCTGCTGATCTTCACCCAGGTGGGCCTCGATCTGTCGATCACCACCATCATCCTGGCTCACATCACGTTCTCGATCTCCTACGTGACGGTGGTGGTGAGAGCCCGGCTCGCGGCGCTCGGGCGCGAGGTCGAGGATGCCTCGATGGACCTCGGCGCCACGCGCTGGCAGACGTTCCGGCTGGTCACGCTGCCCGCGCTGTGGCCGGCGGTGATCGCCGCCGGCCTGCTGGTGTTCGCGCTGTCCTTCGACGACTTCGTGCTCTCGTTCTTCACCACCGGCGAGTCGCCGCAGCCGCTGCCGGTGCGCATCTGGACGCAGATCCGCTTCGGAGTGCGGCCGACCATCAACGCAATCGGAACCTTCATGCTCGTCATCTCCACGCTGTCCATCGGGCTCGCGCTGCTGCTGCCGCGCCTGCTGGGACGCGGCGAGAGCGGGCTGGGAGTGCTAATGGGAAGGGAGGGCGGATGAGCGACAAGTTCAAGCGTGAGGACTCGGCAGAGCCGAGTTCCTCGGCCATACGCTTCGAGGGCGTGACCAAGCGCTTCGGCGACTCGGTGGCCGTCGACAACCTAAACCTGGAGATCCGGAAGGGCGAGTTCTTCTCGCTGCTCGGGCCCTCCGGTTGCGGCAAGACCACGACGCTGCGCATGGTCGCGGGCTTCGAGCAGCCGAGCGAGGGGCGCATCTACCTCGACGGCGAGCCGGTCGAGACCGTGCCTCCCTACGAGCGCAACGTGAACACCGTCTTCCAGAGCTACGCGCTCTTCGAGCACCTGAACATCGCCGACAACGTCGCCTTCGGCCTGCGGCGACGCAAGATCGCCAAGGACGAGATCCGTGAGCGCGTGCGCGAGGCGCTGGAGCTGGTGGAGCTCCACGGTCGCGAGAAGTCCCGTCCGCGCGAGCTCTCCGGTGGCCAGAAGCAGCGTGTGGCTCTCGCGCGCGCACTGGTCAACCGGCCGTCGGTGCTGCTCCTCGACGAGCCGCTGGGCGCGCTCGACCTCAAGTTGCGCAAGCAGATGCAGGTTGAGCTCAAGGGCATCCAGCGCGAGGTGGAGATCACCTTCCTCTACGTGACTCACGACCAGGAGGAAGCGCTGGCCATGTCCGACCGCATCGCGGTCATGGAGGGCGGCTACGTCAAGCAGTGCAGCTCACCCGAGGACGTCTACGAGCATCCCACCGGGCCCTTCGTGGCCGGCTTCATCGGCGTTTCGAATCTGCTGCCGGGCAAGGCGGAGAACGGCGGCGTGCGCCTCGCGAGCGGCGAGCTGTGCAAGGCCGACGTGCCCGGCGACTGCGCCGCGGGTGACGAGGTTCAGCTCTCTGTGCGACCCGAGAAGATCTGGACCGAGGATCCCGAGGAGGGGATGGTCACGATCGAGGGCACGATCGCCGAGCGCGTGTACGTGGGCACCAGCACACAGGTGATCGTGCAGCTCAGCAACGGAGTACGCATGATCGCCCTCGACCAGAACTTCAACCGCGCCCAGGCCGACGATCGCTGGGAGATCGGCGACCGCCTGCGCGTGTCGTGGCGTCCGGAGCATTCGCTGGTGCTTCGGTGAGGCGCCTCGCCGCCCTGGTGGCGGCGTCGCTGGTGGCTGCGCTGGGCGCCGGGGCGGCGCCGGCGTCGGCCGAGCCGCTGACGGTGATGACCTTCAACGTCTGGTACGGCGGCGTGCAGGTCGACTTCCCCCAGATCGGCGCCGCCATCCGCCGCGCGGACGCTGACATCGTGGGCCTGCAGGAGCCGGAGGGCAACACGCGCGCGATCGCCCGCGCGGCCGGACTGCCCTACGTGGACGAGAGCCTGCACCTGATCTCGCGCTATCCCCTCTATGCCGCCGAGCGCGGCGGGGTGCGCTTCGCCTACGCCGCGATCCACCCCCGCAAGGTGGTGGCGATCACCAACGTGCACCTGCTCTCGAGTCCCTACGGGCCGGAGCTCCAGCGCGACGGCAAGTCGCGGCGCGCCATCCTGAAGAACGAGCGCGTGACCCGGTTGAGCGGGATCACGCCCTACGTGCGCCCGCTGGCGCGCCTGTCGGACGCCGGGATCCCGACCTTCCTGACCGGCGACTTCAACACTCCCTCGCACCTCGACGAGCCGTTTCCGTGGCCCGTGTCGAGGGCTCTGGTCGCGGCCGGCTTTCGCGACTCCTACCGCGAGGCCCACCCCGACCCGGTGGCGCGCCCCGGCTTCACCTGGACCGCGGGCACACCGCCGCCCCGGATCCGCAAGGAGGAGACCGTCGACCGCATCGACTGGGTGATCGCGCGCGGCCCGGCCACCACCTTGACCAGCTCGCTGGTGGGCGAGCTGGGCGGGCCCGACGTCGACGTGGGCCTGGAGCGCTGGGGCTCTGACCACCGCGCCGTGGCCTCGACCTTCGACGTGGAAGCGGCGCCCGCTCCGGCGCTGGTGGACACCGATCAGCGTGTGGTGCGCCGCGGCGAGCAGCTGACGATCCGTTATGCCAGCCACAGGGGCCGCAGCATCGGCATCCTGCCCGCGCACGGCGACCGGCCCATCGTCACCCTTCCCATCTACGACGCCTCCGACCACCAGGCCGGCTTCTTCGGCACGAGCTCCCTGCCGCCGGGCACCTACCGCGCCGCTCTGCTCAACGGCCGCGGCGGCGTAGAAGCCACCTCGCGCTTCTGGGTGCTGCCCCGGGGAGCGCAGCCGCGCGTGAGCGTGGACCGGCCGGCCTACGCGCCGGGAGACCCGATCCGCCTGCGCTGGCGAAACGCCCCGGGCAACAAGTACGACTGGGTCGGGATCTTCCCCGGAGGGCCGCTCAACGTCTACAACTACCTGGGCTTCAGCTACGTCGGGGCCGTCCCCCACGGGAGCCTGGCCATGACGCAGGCGGACCTGGGCAAGCTCGCGCCCGGCCGGTACACGGCGGCGCTGATGCTGGACGACGGCTACAGCGTGCTGGCCCGGACGAGCTTCACGGTTCGCTGAGTCAGCGCGTGGTGTAGGGCCCGAAGGACACGGCGTGGTAGCCCTTGGCTCCAACCGCGCGGGCCAGCGGGCTGCGGGCGTCCTCGCCGGCGTCGACGCTGTCGAGCACGTGGCGGAAGTCGTAGCGCGGGGCCCAGCCCAGCTCCGTGCGCGCGAGTGAGTTGACGTAGACCCGCTCGATGCTGTCGAACATCGTCCAGCCGCGGCGGGCGTAGGTTTCCTCGTAGCCGGGGAAGTGACGGCGCACAACGGCGGGCGCATCGCTGCGCAGCTCCTCGAGGTCGCCGGGCGTGAACGGCGTGGTGGCGCTGACGATGTACTTCCCGAAGCCGATGGCGGCGGCGCGATCGAGCGCGAGCAGGTGCGCGCTGACCACGTCCTCGAGGTCCACGCGCCGGTAGAGGTACTCGTTGGCCTTGAGGTTCTCGTCGGCGTAGGCCGCGCGCACCTCGTCGCGATCGTCCTGCTCGGGAAAGAAGCGCGAGGTGCGCAGGATCAGGCAGGGGAGGCCGTGGTCCTGGTGCACGAGGCGGCACAGGTCCTCGGCCGCTGTCTTGGTCACGCCGTAGATGTTCCTCGGCACGGGCACCACGTCCTCGGTGATCCAGGCCGCGGGAGCGCCGGGGGGCGGGGCGAGCGCGCGCCCGAAGGCGCTGGTGGTGCTGGTGAACACGAAGCTGTCCACCTCGCTCGCAACAGCTTCCTCGAGCAGGTTCAGCGTGCCCGTGACGTTGGTGTCCACGAACTCCTGGCGGGCATGGGAGCCCACGTGCGGCTTGTGCAGCGTGGCCGCGTGGAGCACGGCGCCGACCCCGTCGAGGGCGCGCCGCACCAGGTCGCGATCGGCCACCGAGCCGACGATGTCCGTGAAGGGCGACTCGAGCAGGTCGAGGCCCAGGGCGTCGCGCCCCTGGTCGCGCAGGGTTCGCATGAGCGCCTCGCCGAGATGGCCGGCGCTGCCGGTGACGAGGATCTTGGACACGGAGACGACGTTATAGGGGCGCCTACCCGGCGGCCGCTGAGGTGCGCTCAGCCGTCAGGGCCGTCCCGGCGCCGAGCGCCAGGCACAGCGGCGAGTACACGCTCACGTCGAGCCGGGCGTACGCGCCGTCCAGGCCATGGGCCGTCGACGCGGCCAGCCCTCCGGCGCCGCGGGCCAGCAGCATCCCGGCGACCGTCCAGGATCCCGCGCGCGCGAGGCTCGACCGGCTGCCGGTGGCCGTGGCGCGGACCATGCCGGCGGCGGTCGCCAGGAGTCCGGCCACCGCCCACGTCGCCCATTCGGGCGGCAGCTCGCCGCTGCCGATCACCCGCTCCGCGAAGGCCTCGTCGCTGCCGCCCGGCCAACGCCAGCCGAGGGCCCACGCGGCGTGCAGCACGGCGATGGCGCCCAGTCCGGCGGGCACCGCGGCACCCGCGGCGCGGACGACCCGCCCGGGCCGGTCGCGGCGTCGCGCCAGCAACCGGGCCTCCACGGCGTTCATGGCTCGCATCCAGCCCGGCACGGGAGCCTGCGCGGCGATGCGGCCGGACGTGGCCAGCTCGGCGCGGTCGAGCAGGTCCTCGACCAGCTGGTCGTGCATGGCCAGCAGCGACGGTGTGAACGGGGCTGAGCACGCCAGTGACCCCGGCGTGGAGAGTGTGCACCAGTCGTGAGCGCTCGCCGGACAGCGGAACGACGTCGATCCGGTGCATGCCCTCCAAGCCGGAGCCCGGTGTGAAGCGGCACACGACCGCGCGTCCTGGGTCGTGCTCCTCCACCGAGTACGCGATCACCCCGTGCCCTCCGCGCGAGCCGACCTCGAGCCCGCGGTCGAGCTTCAGCGGGGTGGTGGGCCAGCGCTCGGTCGGCCACAGCTGATCGTCTTCGCCGGCGAGGCTCTCCAGCAGTTCGCCGACCCTATCGGCCCCGGCCGGAAGCTCTCTCGAGTGCACGCTCTGAACTATCCCCATCACGATTCCTTCCATACTGTTGCGTATGGCACCATACTGTACCGTATGGCGCTCTCCCGAGACGACTGGATCCGAGCGGCCCTCCTGGCCATCGCCGAGCGCGGCTCGGCCGAGGTGGCCGTGGAGCGGCTCGCCGTCCAGCTGGGGGCCACGAAGGGCAGCTTCTACTGGCACTTCGCCAACCGGGGCGAGCTCGTGACCGAGGCTCTGGCGTTGTGGGAGCGCGAGGGCACCGATGACTTCATCACCGCGTTCAGCGGCATCACCGATCCCGTGGAGCGCCTGCGCCGGCTGCTCACCGCGGCCATGGACGACGAGGACAACGAGCACGGCGCGGCCGACGCCGCGCTGCTCGCCGCGCGGGCGGACCCGGTGATCGCCGAGGTGATCGATCGCGTGCAGGCCAAGCGGCTGGGCTTCCTCGAACGGTGCTTCTCCGAGATGGGCTTCCCGCCCGCGGAGTCGCGCCACCGGGCGCGCGATCAGCTACAGCATCTACCTCGGCTGGTACGGCCAGCTACCGGCCCAGCCGGGCGCGGCTCCCTCGGCCCGCGAGCGCGCGGCCTACGAGCGGATCGCCGTCGACCTGCTCACGCGCCCGCGCTGAAGCGGAAGCCGCGACCGCCGCTGCGCGCCCCGGCGGTCCTTGAGGATCCGCTGCGCCGCGTTGTGCCCGCAGGCCGCCATCACCCCGCCGCCGGGATGGGTGCCCGCGCCGCACAGGTAGAGGCCGTCGACCGGCGTGGCGTACTGGGCCAGCAGCGGGGAGGGCCGCATGAAGGCCATCTGGTTGAGCCCCTGCTCGCCCTGGAAGATCGAGCCGCCGACCAGGCCGTAGATGTTCTCGAGGTCGGGCGGGGCCAGCACCTCCCAGTGCACCAGCGCCTCCTTCACGTTGGGCGCGTGCTCGGCCACGATGTCGAGGCAGCGCCGCGCGTAGTCCTCGCGCCCTCCCTCGGGCCAGTCGCTCTCGCGGTAGGGGCCGTACTGGGTGAACATCGTGAGCACGGTGCTGCCGTCGTCGCTGAGCGAGGGGTCGACCGCGGTCGGCACCTCGACCTCCACGTAGGGGCCCTCGGCCGGCACGCCGCGCGCCGCGTCCTGCCAGGCTCGCTCCAGATAGTCGATAGACGGACATAGGGCGAGGCTGGTGCGCAGCAACAGGCCGGCCTCCTCCGGCAGGGCGCGGTCGAAGCGGGGCGGCTCGGACAGGATGCAGTTGATCTTCACCGAGCCGCCGCGGCTGCGGTAGCGCTCCATGTCGCGCACCACCTCCTCGGGGAAGTGCTCCGCGCCGGCCAGCTCGAGCACCGTGGTGCGCGGGTGGGCGCCGGACACCACCAGCGGGGCCTCGATCTCCTCGCCCGAATCGAGCGTCACGCCGGTGGTGCGCCCGTCGCGCACGTCGATCGACCGCACGGCCGCGCCGGTGCGGATGGTCGCGCCCGACGCCTCGGCGCTGCGCGCCAGCGCCTGCGAGATCCCGCCCATTCCGCCCTTCACGTGCCCCCACAGCCCGCTCACGCCGTCGAGCTCCCCGAGCGCGTGATGGAGCAGGTTGTAGGCCGTGCCTGGAGTGCGCGGACCGGCCCACACGCCCACCACGCCGGTGGAGGCGAAGGCGCCCTTGATCACGTCGGTCTCGAACCATTCGTCGAGCAGGTCGCCCACCGACATCGTCATCACGCGAAAGAGCTCGTGCAGGTCGCGCTTCTTGAGGCCGGCGGTACGGCCGGCCTCGCGCACCAGCGAGAGGAGGTCGCCCGGGCGCTTGGACCCGAGAGCCGGGGGCGGGCGCAGCATCAGCGGGCGCAGGAAGTCCGCCATCTGGGTGAGCAGGGCCTCGAATCCCTCGTAGGCGGCGGCGTCCTTGCGCGAATACGGCTCGATCGAGCGGCGCGTGGCCTCCGAGTCGTTGAAGAACATGATGGGGCGTCCGTCGGCGGCGATCGTGGCGAAGGCCGGATCGAGCGGGACCGCCTCGTAGCCGAAGCGGGCCAGCTCGAGATCGGCGATCACCTTGGGCTGGAGCATCGACACCACGTAGGAGGCGCGCGAGACCCGCTGCCCGGGCCACACCTCCTCGGTCACGCAGGCGCCGCCGAGGATGTCGCGGCGCTCGAGCACGCACGTGTCGAGGCCCGCGCGCGCGAGGTAGCCGGCGCAGGCCAGGCCGTTGTGCCCGCCGCCGACGACGATCGCGTCGTGGCTCAAGCCACCACCTGCATCCGGTCGCCCGCCTCGGACAACACGTCATGCAGCGTGGAGACGATGAACTCGAACTCCTCGGGACCGGCCACGAGCGGCGGCGAGATCTGCACCACCGGGTCGCCGCGGTCATCCGAGCGGCAGATCAGTCCGCGCTCGAAGAGCTGAGGTGAGACGAAGCCACGCAGGAGCTCCTCGCACTCTTCGTCGCTGAAGCCCTCCCGGGTGTCCGAGTTCTTGACCAGCTCGAGGGCGTAGAAGAAGCCGCAGCCGCGAACGTCGCCCACGATCGGAAGCTCGAGCAGCGTCTCGAGCTGCGCGCGAAACTCGGGCTCGGACTCGCGCACGTGCTCGACGATGCCCTCGCGCTTCATGATCTCGATGTTCTTCAGCGCCACCGCGGCCTGCACGGGGTGGCCGCCGAAGGTGATGCCGTGCGAGTACATGGCGCCCGGCTTCGCGAACGGCTCCATCACGCGCTCGCTGGCGATCAGCGCACCGATCGACGCGTACGCCGAGGACATTCCCTTGGCGCTGGTGATCATGTCCGGGCGGATGTCGAAGCGCTCGGAGGCAAACCAGTGGCCGGTGCGCCCGAAGCCGGTGATCACCTCGTCGGCACAGAGCAGGATGCCGTGTTCGTCGCACAGGGCGCGCACGCCCTGGAAATAGCCGGCCGGGGGCATGAAGGAGCCGCCCGCGTTCTGCACCGGCTCCATGATCACCATGGCCACGGTGCCCGGCCCGGCGTGGATGATGGTCTGCTCGAGCTCGTCCAGCAATAAGGCCGTGAACTGCTCCTCGGTCTCGTCGGGAGGGCGGTGGTAGCGGTTGGTGTTCGACACGTGCAGCGTGTCGGGCACGAGCGGCTCGAACATGGTCTTCAGCTCGGTGCAGCCGTTGATCGAGAGCGCACCCATGGTTGTGCCGTGATAGGCCACGCGCCGCCCGATGGCCTTCCAGCGCCGCTCCCCGCGGGCCGCGTGGTACTGACGCGCCAGCTTCCAGGCCGCCTCCACGGCCTCGGACCCGCCGGAGACGAAGAAGCAGCGGTTGAGGTCTCCGGGGGCGAGCTGGGCCAGCTCGGCGGCCAGCTCGATCGCGCGCGGGTGGGCGAAGGTCCAGTTGGTGGCGAAGGGCAGCTCGCGCATCTGCGCCGCGGCCGCTTCGCCCATCTCCTCCCCGAAGCCGTAGCCGATGTTCACGCAGAACAGGCCGGAGAGAGCGTCGAGGTAGCGCTTGCCGTGAGAGTCTTCGAGGTGGCAGCCGTCGCCGCTGACCATCACCTGCAGCTGCCCTGGATCCTCCATGTCGCCCATGTGGGTGAAATGCAGCCAGAGGTGGTCGGCCGCCTTCTGGTGCAGCCCGTTGCCCGAGTCCATCGGCGGCAGTATAGTCGTGCGGCTGACTACAAAGTCAACACGAGACGCCGTTGTGATCGGCGCCGGCCTGGCGGGGCTGGCCGCCGCGCGCGACCTGGCGCGGGCGGGCACCGACGTGATGGTGCTGGAGGCCCGCGCGCGCACGGGCGGCCGCGTGGAGCAGCAGTGGCTGCCCGACGGGCGTCCGGTGCAGCTGGGCGGCGAGCTCACAGCCGAATGGCAGTACGCCTATCTCGAGCTGGTGGCCGAGCTCGGGCTGACGGTCGGAGCCCAGCTACACGGCGCTCGATCTCCCCTACGCGTGGGGGGCGCACGAGGGCATCGCCATCGGCGACGACGGCGCCCTGGATGGACGCGGCCGACCTCGACGATCTCGCGCGCGTGGACGGCGAGCTGGCCGCGCTATCGCGCAGCGTGGATCCGGCCGACCCCTGGAGCCACCCCGACGCCGCGCGGCTCGACTCGCTCAGCGTGGGAGCGTGGATGCGCTCGGTGGGCGCTCGCCCCGGGGTGCTGCGCCTGGCCGAGACGATGGCGCTGCTCGCTCTGCACCGACTCGATCGAGCGCACCTCGCTGCTGGCCCAGCTGCGCAAGGAGGCCGCGGCCGGCGGACACGGCTTCTATGACGAGACGCGCTGGGAGACCCTCCGCGTGGCCGAGGGCTCGGCCACGGTGGCGCAGCGGATGACCGAGGAGCTCGGCGAGCGCGTGCGCCTCGGCTGCGTGGTCGAGTCGATCGACGTGGCGCCCGGCGGCTGCGCGGTGGGCCTGCGCGGCGGCGAGACCATCGGCGCCGAGACCGTGGTGTGCGCCCTCCCGGTGGGACCGCTGCGCGACGTGACGGTCACCGGCGTGTCGCCCGAGCGCTTGGAGTCGCTGCACCGCCAGCACAGCGCGCTGGCCTTCAAGACGGTGGCCGCCTACCCGACCTCGTTCTGGGCGGTGGGCGGGGCGGTGATGGAGGGCATCTGGACGTCGGTCTGGATCCAGCGCGACGGAATCCTCTCGTCGCTGACCCCGCCCGACCGGCTGGGCCCCTTCCTGGCCATGCCGCCGGAGCGGCGGCGCGAGGAGTACCTGGCCACGGTGGCGGCGCTGATGGGCGAGGAGGCCCTCCATCCGCTGCTGCACGCCGAGCGGCTGTGGGGAATCGACCCGTTCACCCAGGGCTACGTGACCGCGTGGCGGCCGGGCGACGTGATGGCCGTGGGCCCGCTGCACGGCACCCACGAGCCGCCCTTCTACGTGTGCGGCTCGGACCAGTGGGTGGCCGGCTACATGGAGGGCGCCGTGCGCACCGGGCGCGACGCGGCCGCGCAGGCGCTGGGGCTCGGGCCGCGCGAGTTTGCCGCGGCTGTGTAGGCACCTAAGCCACGTCCAGCCCGCCATCAATGGTGACCGTGGTCCCGCTCACGTACGCCCCGCCCGGTGAGGCCAGGAACGCGGTGGCCTGGGCCACCTCCTCCGGCGTCCCCAGGCGCCCGAGCGGCACGTCGGCGGCCATCGCCTCCATGTCGTCGCCGTAGCTCTCGAGCCCCTCGGTGGCGATGTTGCCCAGCGCCAGCGCGATCACCCGTATGCCGTGCGGGCCCCACTCGGCCGCCAGGCCGCCGGCGAGGTTCTCCAGCGCGGCCCGGGCCGAGGCGGCGTGGGCGTAGCCGGCGATGCCGCGCCGGGGGCTGAAGGCGTTGAAGAAGATCACGCCGCCCGCGGTTGGGGATCATCGAGCGCACGGCGACCGAGCGGGTGAGCTGCCAGGTCGGCGTCGAGGGTCAGCCGGTGCACCGCGCGCCAGCCCTTGAGCGTGATGTCCTCCGCCGGCGCGGTGAACTGCCCGCCCGCGTTGTTCACCAGGATGTCGATCCGCTCGAAGGCGCCGAGCGCCTCCTCCACCAGCGCGTCCGACTGCTCGGGCTCGCGGATGTCGGTGGGGCGGGCCACGCACTCGGCGCCCATCGCCTCGAGCTCGGCCCGCGTCGCCTCCAGCGGCTCGGGGCGGCGGCCGCAGATGACCACCCGCGCTCCCGTGCGCCCCAGCTCGAGCGCCGTGGCGCGCCCGATGCCCGTGCCGCCGCCGGTGACGAGCGCCACGGCGCCGGCGTTGGCGTCGGCGCTGAGAACGCTCATCCGAAATCGGGCGGGCGGCCCTCGGCGAAGGCGGCCGCTCCCTCGGCCGCCTCGTCGGAGGCCAGTGCGCGGTCGTAGGCGGGAAACCGGCCCTCGCGCATCGCGGCGAAGGCGCTTTCGTCGTCCATCCCCGCGATGCCGCGCAGCACCTGCTTCGTCGCCTGCGTGGCCAGCGGCGCTGCCGCGGCCACCCGATCGGCCAGCTCGCGCGCCTCGTCGAGCAGCCGCTCGGCGGGGACCACCGAGCGCACCAGGCCCCAGCGAAGCGCCTCCTCGGTGCCCATGCGCCGCGAGGTCAGGATCATGTCGTTGGCCACCGCCACGGGGGAGCAGCCCCGGCAGCCGCTGTACTCCGCCGGCGTCGGGCACGATGCCCACGCTGCAGCTCGGGAAGGAAGAACTCGGCGTGCTCGGCGGCCACGATCAGGTCGCAGGCGAGCACCATCTCGAACCCGCCGCCCACGGCCAGGCCGTTGACCGCGGCGATCACCGGCTTGTCGAGGTCGAACATCTCGGTGAAGCCGGCGAAGCCGCCCGGGCCGAAGTCCGAGGAGGCGCTCTCCTCGCCCGCGGCGGCGGCCTTCAGGTCCCATCCCGCCGAGAAGAAGCGCTCGCCCGCGCCGGTGAAGATCCCGGCCCTCAGCCCCGGCTCGTCCCGCAGGCGGGCAAAGGCGTCGTGCAGCGCCAGGCCGGTCTCGAGGTCGATCGCGTTGGCATTGGGGCGGTCGAGGGTGATCTCGAGAACCGGGCCGCGGGCCTCTGCATGGACTGCCATCGGGCGCACCCTAACGCCGGAGCCCGCCACGATGGGCGGGCTCCGGATGGGCTGCGGTGGCCGTGGCGGCTACGCCTCGGCCGGCTGCGGGTCGTGACGCGGCTTCAGCGGCGGGCGCTGCTCCGGCTCCACCGGCTCCGGCGCGCCTTCGAGCGCCGGGCCCTTGGGCAGCCACTCGAGCCACTTCGGCAGGTACCAGTTCCAGTCGCCGAGCAGCTTCATCGTGGCCGGCAGCAGCACGCCGCGCACCAGCGTGGCGTCGATCAGGATCGCCGTGGCCAGGCCCACGCCGAACTGCTTCATGTCGATGAACTGGAGCGTCGCGAAGATGCCGAACACCGCCACCATCACGATCGCCGCCGCCGTGACCACACCGGCGGTCGACTTGATCCCGTGGGACACGGCGTCCGACGTCGACTCGCCGCGGTCCACCGCCTCCTTGATCCGGCTCAGGATGAACACGTGGTAGTCCATCGAGAGGCCGAACAGGATCACGAACAGCATCAGCGGGAACCAGGCGCTGATCGCGCCGGTGGAGTCGAAGTTCAGCAACCCTTCGAGGTTCCCGTCCTGGAAGACCCAGGTGACGATGCCCATGGCGGCACCCACCGACAGGATGTTCAGCGCGATCGCCTTGATCGGGATCACGATCGAGCGGAACGTGACCAGCAGCAGCACGAACGCCATCGCGAAGACGAACGCGAACACGTACCAGATGCGCGAGGCCATCAGGTCGTTGAAGTCCGCCGAGCCGGCGCTGAACCCGGTCACGCCGACCAGCTGGCCGCCGCTGACGCTGGGCAGCAGCTGCGGCACGACCTCCTGGCGCAGCGAGTCGACCGCCGCCAGCGACGTGTCGTCGTTGCCGGTGCCGGCCAGCGGCACCTCGATCACGGCCACCTGGCCGTCGGGGCTGCGGTCGATCGTGATCGGCTCGTTGAACTGATTCGAGTCACGCGCGATCTGACGCATCTCCTCGGCCGCGGCGGTGATCTGCGCGCGATCGAGGTTCTTGCCCTCGACCACGATGTCGGCCGTGAACTGCTCGCCCGGGAAGGCGGCCTGCATGCGGTCGTAGGTCTGCATGATCGGGATCGAGCGCGGCAGGCCGTCGACGCCCGAGTCCGCGGTGTGGATGTGGAACACCGGGATGGCGAGCACCACCAGCACGCCGGCCGCGGCAATCGCCGAGAGCAGCGGGCGCTTGAGCACGCGGTCGAGCAGCCACGACCACACGCGCGGCTCGCCCGTGCGCTTCTCGGGCTTGAGGAAGGGCACGCGGCCCTTGTTCACCCGGTCGCCCAGCATCGAGAGCACCGCGGGCAGCACGGTGAGCGAGCCGGTCACGGCGATCGCCACCACGACGATCGTGCCTGTGGCGAACGAGATGAACGTCGCCGCCCCGCCCAGGTACATGCCGGCCATCGCGGCCATCACGGTGATGCCGGACACGAGCACAGCGCGCCCCGAGGTGGCGGCCGCCGCTTCCAGCGCGGCCTCCTCGCTACGTCCCGCGGCGCGCTCCTCGCGCTCCCGCCGGATGTAGAACAGGGCGTAGTCGACGCCCACGGCCAGGCCGATCAGAAGCACCACCGAGTTGATCGCCTCGTCCACGGGCGCGATCTGGCTGATCGGCCCGATGAGGGCGACCGCCGCGGCGACCGCGGTCACGGCGAGCAGCAGGGGCACGAAGGCCGCCACGCAGCGCGCCAAAAGCAAGGATGAGGATGATCAGGGTGATCGGCAGGGAGGTGACCTCGGCCTTCTGGAAGTCGTCCTCGAAGGCCTGGTCGAGCGCCTTGTCCGCGCTCCCGTCGCCGAACTCCTCCACCCGGAACCCGGCCTCCTGGCGGTCGAGCTTGGACACGGTGGCCAGCGCGGGGCCGACCTTGTCCGCGGTGTCCTCGCCCGGGAGCTCGAAGGTCACGAGCGCCGACTTGCCGTCCTCGGAGAGGGTGCCCTGGTTGCCCTTCGCGTACGGGCTCTGGACGTTCTCTA
Source organism: uncultured Thermoleophilaceae bacterium (assembly GCA_963728155.1). Lineage (GTDB taxonomy): Bacteria > Actinomycetota > Thermoleophilia > Solirubrobacterales > Thermoleophilaceae > JACVRW01. Next base: position 939,384 of record CAVSJF010000007.1, read on the forward strand.
CGTGCTTGGTGTCCTCCAGACGGGCTACGACCGTGCCCACGACCTGGCGAAACTCCGCACTACCGTTGCGGGCTCCGTCCTGGCTCTGGACGAGGACGCTTTCACTTCCTTTCTCCGGAAAATGGTTGGACACCGCCTTGTCGGCGCGACCGGATTCACCGATCCCGTAGTCGCTGTCGGACAGCGTCTGCGTTCCGACCGATCCGCCGATGAACACGGCGATGATCACGAACGCGAGCCAGCCGAAGACGGCGGTCTTGCGATGTTGCGCGCTCCAGCGGCCGGCGCGGGCGGCGAGGTTCTTGTCGGATGCGTTTCTCATGCTCCGCAGCATCCGCCTCCCGCAGGGGCGTTCCCAGGGAGCCTGCTCGATTCATGGTGTGCGGATAACCGCACTCATTGGAAGCGCAGGCGCCGCGGGGCCTCGCGCATGCGTATGAGCCGGGCGGGCACTCCGCCCACCACGGCGTTGGCCGGCACCTCGCCCGTTACCACCGCGTTGGAGCCGATCACGGCGTTGTCGCCCACCGTGCTCCCGCGCAGCACACAGGCCCCGTAGCCGATCCAGACGTTGTGGCCCACGCGCACGTCGCGCTTGTAGATCCCCTGGACGCGGATCGGCTTTTCCACGTCCGCCACGCTGTGGTCGAAGTCGATCATCATCACGCGGTCGGCGATCACGCACTCGCGGCCGATCGAGATGTGCTGAAAGGCCGAGATCGTGCACTCCTGGCCCATCACGCTCTTCGCGCCGAGCGAGACCGTGCCCTCGTGGCAACGGATCTTGCAGCCGTGCCCGATCCACGACCAGCGGCCCAGCTCCAGCACGGCGCCGGCGCCCACCTCGAGGCGGCAGCCCGGGCCGACGAACGCCGGCCCGTCGAGCTTGAGCCGCCGCCCCAGGCGCAGCTTCCACATGCCCAGGCGCAGCGCGAGCCGCAGGTACTTCGCGTTGAGCATCCCGTTGCGCCGCAGGAACCGCAGCAGCGCCGGCACCCCGCCGCGCCGCGGCGGGGGAGGCCCGCGCAGCTCGGTTGCGCCCTCCATCGCGCCGCACTATAAGAAGGTCAGCTTTCCGCGGTGCGGGTATCCGTATTGGCGAAAGCTCTGCTCGCAGCCACAATCATGAAGCGATGGCCATGTCCGTCCTCATCGTCGACGACCACCCGAGTTTCAGGGCCAGCGTCCGCATGCTGCTCGAATGCGAGGGCTACGTGGTGGTCGGGGAGGCCGAGGACGGCTTCACCGCGCTGGCCGCGGTGCGCGAGCTGCAGCCCGATCTGGTGCTGCTCGACGTCCAGCTCCCCGACATCGACGGCCCCGAGGTGGCGGCGCGCCTGGCCGCGGCCAACGGTTCGAGCCCGGCCATCATCCTGACCTCCAGCCGGGACCTCGAGGACATCGGCGCGCTGAGCGGGGTGCGCGGCTTCATCCCCAAGTCCGAGCTTTCGGGCGAAGCTCTGGAGTCGCTTCTCTGACTTCGCTGCGCCGCGCTCTCTGGGGCCTCGCCGGCGCGGGCTTCGTGTTCGGCCTGATCGACCTTGCGCTGATCCTGACCAGCGACTTCGCGCCGACGCCGGCGGTGTCGATGAGCCTGGGCCTGGTGATCGGATGGGGCTTCATCGGGGCCGGCCTGTTCGCGTGGTCGCGCCGCCCCGACAACCGCGTCGGCATGCTGATGGCCGCCACCGGGTTCGCCTGGCTGCTGGCGGGGCTCGGCCTGTCGGACATCCCGCTGCTGTTCAGCCTGGGCAGCGCGTTCAGCTCGCTCTACTTCGCCACCGCGGTGCACATGCTGCTCTCGGCGCCCAACGGGCAACTCGAGACGCGGAGCGAGCGGCGGGCCGTCGCGAGCGGATATTTGCTCACGGCGGTCGTGGTCCCGGCCCTCTTCCTGTTCGTCGACTCCCGGCGCGACCTCGAATGCCCCGAGTGCCCCGAGAACGTCCTGCGCCTGGCCGACAACCCGACGCTCGTGGACGCCGTGAGCCTGGGAGTGAACGCGCTCGGCTTGGTGTTGGTGGCCTGGACGCTGGTCAACCTCGTCCAGCGCTGGCGCCGCGCCTCGGCGCCCGAGCGGCGGCTCTACGCGCCGATGTACGCGTCGGGCATCGTGCTGATGTTCACCCTGATCGTCACGCTCGTGCTTCAGTCCGCCTCGAAGAGCGGCAACGCCGAGGACGTGATCGTCGTCATCTCGCTGGTCCCGCTGGCCGTTCTTCCCTACCTCTACCTGGCCACCTTCGTGCGCGCGCGCATGTTCCAGACCGGGGCGGTGGGCGAGCTGATCGCCCGCCTGGGCGAGGCGCCGCGCCCGGGCGGGCTGCGCGAAGCGCTGGCCGACGCTCTCGGCGATCCCTCGCTCGAGCTCGTCTACTGGCTTCCCGGCGAGGGGCACTTCGTGGACGCCCAGGGGCGCCACTTCGAGGTGCCCGAAGGCGAGCGGCGGGCGGTGACCAAGGTGGAGAGCGAGGGCGAGTGCATCGCCGCCATCGTCCACGACGCCACGCTGCGCGACGCCCGCGACCACGTGCGCGCGGTGGGCGCCGCCGCGGCCCTGGCGCTCAAGAACGAGGGGCTCGACGCCGAGCTGCGGGCCAAGGTGGGTGAGCTGCGCGCCTCGCGCGAGCGCATGCTGCGTATCGGGCTCGAGGAGCGCCGCCGGCTCGAGCGCGACCTGCACGACGGTGCGCAGCAGCGCCTCGTCTCCATGGCGCTGAACATGCGCATGGCGCGCTCCAAGCTGCGCGAGGAGCCCGAGGCCGCGGAGCAGCTGCTCGACAGCGCCGGCGACGAGCTCGATGCCGCGCTCGAGGAGCTGCGCGAGCTCGCCCGCGGCATCCACCCCGCGGTCCTGAGCGACCGTGGGCTCGACACCGCCCTGGAGACGCTGGCCCGTCGCGCGCCCGTTCCGGTCGAGTTGTCCTCCCTGCCGGAGGAGCGCCTGCCCGAAGCCGTGGAGCTGGCCGCCTACTACGTGGTGTCCGAGGCGCTCACCAACGTGGCCAAGTACGCGGACGCCAGCGGCGCCACCGTCGGGGTGGAGCGCGACAATGGCCGTCTGGTGGTTCGAGTGAGCGACGACGGCGTGGGCGGGGCGGATCCGGAGCAGGGCTCCGGCCTGCGCGGCCTCGAGGACCGCCTGGCCGTGATCGAGGGCCGCCTCGAAGTGGATTCCGAGCCCGGACACGGCACCACGATCACCGCCGAGATCCCATGCGGGTAGTGGTGGCCGACGACTCGGTGCTGCTGCGCGAGGGCGTGGTGCGCCTGCTCGAGAGCTCGGGGTTCGAGGTGGTGGGCCAGGCCGGCGACGCCGACGACCTGCTGCGCAAGGTCAACGCCCACAAGCCGGACGTGGCCGTGGTCGACATCCGCATGCCCCCCACCAACACCGACGATGGCCTGCGGGCCGCCCTCGAGATACGCGCGCGCCATCCCGAGACCGGCGTGCTGGTGCTGTCGCAGTACGTCGAGGAGGGCTACGCACTCGAGCTGGTCGGCGACACCGCGGGCGGCGTCGGCTACCTGCTCAAGGACCGCGTGGCCGACGTCGATCGCTTCGTCGACTCGGTCAAGCGGGTGGCCCAGGGCGGGTCGGCGCTCGATCCCGAGGTGGTGGCCCAGCTCGTGGGGCGGGCGCGCCGCGAGGACCCTCTCGACGCGCTCACTCCGCGCGAGCGCGAGGCCCTCGAGCTGATGGCCGAGGGCCGCTCGAACACCGCGATCGCCGAGCAGATGGTGGTCACCGAGCGCGCGGTGGAGAAGCACGTGACCTCGATCTTCGGGAAACTGGGCCTTGTGCCGGCCTCGGAAGACCACCGCCGCGTGCTCGCGGTCCTGACGTTCCTGCGGTCCTGATGACCCGCCGCCGGCGCAATCGCGTCCGCTTCGGCGGGCGCGATATCGCCATCGACCTCGGTACCGCGAACACGCTGGTCTATCTCCGCGGGGAGGGCATCCAGGTGTCCGAGCCGTCGGTGGTGGCGGTGGACACCCACACCGAGGAGGTGCACGCCGTGGGCGAGGAGGCCCAGCGCATGATCGGGCGCACGCCGGCCTCGATATCGGCGGTCCGCCCGCTGCGCCACGGTGTGATCACCGACTTCGAGACCACCGAGGCGATGCTACGTCACTTCATCGGCCGCGTGCACAAGTCCCGCTTCGCCCATCCGCGACTGGTGATGTGCGCGCCATCGGGCATCACCGACGTCGAGCGGCGGGCCCTCGAGGAGGCCTGTCTGTCCGCCGGTGCGCGCTCGGTCACGCTGATCGAGGAGCCGATGGCCGCCGCCATCGGAGCCGGCCTGCCGATCGCGGAGCCGATCGCCAACGTGGTGGTCGACATCGGCGGCGGCACGAGCGAGGTGGCCGTTATCTCGCTCGGCGGGATCGTGGTGTCGCGCTCGCTGCGGCTGGGCGGCTACGACCTCGACGAGGCCGTGGCCGGCTACATCCGCCGCAACCACCGCCTCGCGGTGGGGGAGACCACTTCCGAGGCGGTGAAGCTCGAGGTGGGCGGCGTGCAGCCCGACACGAGCGAGATGACCTACCAGGTTCGCGGGCGCGATCCCGCCAGCGGCCTGCCGCGCGAGGCACAGGTTACGAGCGCCGAGATGCGCGAGGCGCTGGAGCCGCTGGTGGCCGAGATCGTCGACTCGGTCAAGGACGCCCTCGAGAACACCCCGCCGGAGCTGGCCGCCGACCTCACCCGCCGCGGCATTCTCCTGGCCGGCGGCGGCGCCCTTCTGCGCGGCTTCGCCGAGCGCATGGAGGTCGAGACCCACGTGCCCGTGGCGATCGCCAAAGATCCGCTCACCTGCGTGGTGCTGGGCGCGGGGAACGCGCTCGAGGAGATAGACGTGCTGGAGCGGGCGGCTCTCTAGCCCGGCCGGACCACGGCGGAGAGGTATTCGCCGCGATAGCGAAAGGTGCCGTCGCTGCTGAGATTCTCGGCTTCGAGATGTCGCAGGTATGCGTCTCGCAGCTCGCCGCTGCGCTCCCCCAGCGCCTCCTGCGCGTTGAGGAGCGGGCCGAAGCTCTCGAGCATCCAGTCGGCGTAGGTCTCGACCGAGTCATCGATCCACTCGACCTCGTGACGCGCGAAATCGCCGTCGCCGAGCAGCTCGCGCACGTGGTCCTCCGTCCCCCACAGCAGCGGCGAGCTCGCGCCGGGCGGCGGAGGGGCGACCTCAGCGGTGGCACGGAACATGCGCCCGATCGTTCCGTCCGGCGACCAGCAGCAGATGCTGATCACGCCGTCTGCGCGCGTCACGCGCTTCAGCTCCGCCGCGGCGCGCTCGTGGTCGGGGGCGAACATGTGGCCGAAGGTGGAGAGCACGCGGTCGAAGCGATCGTCCTCGAAGGGCAGCTGCTGCGCGTCGCCCTCGACCCACTCGATCTCCACGCCCGCCGCGCTCGACTTCTCACGGGCGAGGGCCAGCAGGTCGGGCTGAAAGTCGAGCCCCGTAACGCGCGCACCCGCCCGGGCGGCGGGGTAGGTGGCGTTCCCGGTGCCGCAGGCCACGTCGAGCACATCCATGCCCGCCTCCACGCGGGCACGCTCCACGCAGACCTCGCCCACTCCGAGGATACGGCTGGCCACCGAATCCCAATCGCCCGCGCCCCACATCGTCTTCGGATCCATGGATCGCAGCATGGCGGTTACCCGTACCGCGATCAAGTCCCGGTCGTGCAACTCTGCCGCCCATGGATTCGATCGTCACCGCCTCCGACCTCACCCGCCGCTACGGCGAGGGCGCCGCCGCCGTCGACGCGCTCGCCGGAGTGAGCGTCGAGTTCGAGCGCGGCCGCTACAGCGCGATCATGGGGCCGTCGGGTTCCGGCAAGTCGACGCTCATGCACATCCTCGCCGGTCTCGACCGCCCGACCTCGGGATCGGTGCGGATCGACGACGTGGAGATCACCGGGCTCGACGACGCCGACCTGACCCGCCTGCGGCGCGACAAGCTCGGCTTCATCTTCCAGTTCTTCAACCTGATCCCGGTGCTCACGGCCCGGGAGAACATCCTGCTTCCGCTCTCGATCGCGGGGCGCGAGGCCGAGTCGGACTATCTCGACCAGCTGGTGGAGACCGTCGGGCTGCAGGACCGCCTGACCCACCGCCCGGCCGAGCTGTCCGGCGGCCAGCAGCAGCGCGTGGCGGTGGCGCGGGCGCTCGTGTCGCGGCCCGCGGTGGTGTTCGCCGACGAGCCCACGGGCAACCTCGACTCGAAGGCCAGCGAAGAGATCCTGCGGATGCTGCGCGGGTCGGTCGACGAGCTCGGCCAGACCGTGGTGATGGTGACCCACGATCCCGAGGCCGCCTCTTACGCCGATCGCTTGATCGTGTTGCGGGACGGCCTCGTGGTGCACGACGGCGCGGCGGGTACCGCCGACGAGGTAATCGAGCTGATGAAGGCGGTTGCGTAGGTGAGACGCGTAACTCTGCGCGGGCTCGCGCAGCGCAAGCTGCGCGCGTTCGTCACCACGCTCGCCGTGTTCCTCGGCGTGGCCTTCATCGCCGGCGGCTACGTGCTCACGGACACGATCAACGCGTCGTTCGACGACATCTTCGACACCGCCTACAAGGGCACCGACGTGTCGGTGTCCCCGACCACCACGGGCAACGCCGATGACCTGGGCATCCCCGCGTTCCCGGAGGAGTTCCTCGACCGCGTGAAGCGGGTCGACGGCGTTGCCAGCGCGGCGGGCGGCATCTTCTCGGTGGGCCAGTTCGTCGACGCGAAGGGCGAGAAGCTCACCCCGGGCTTCGCGCCCAACTTCATCTCGTCCGTGGCCCCCGAGCCCTTCGAGACCCTTACCTACGTCGAGGGCAGGCCGCCGCAGTCCGCGCGCGAGGCGTCGATCGACACCAGCACCGCCGACAGCGAGGGGCTCAAGATCGGCGACACGCTGCGCATCGCGGGGGCGCGTGAGGTGGGCAGGTTCAAGATCGTCGGCCTCCAGCGCCTGGGCGACACGAGCGGGGGCGGCGCCGGAACCGCGCAGCTGACGCTCGCGGAGGCCCAGCGCCTCACCGACAAGGAGGGCGAGTTCGACGGCATCTCGGTCGCCGCCAGCGAGGGTGTGACGCCCGCGGAGCTCAGGCAGCGCATCGACCGCGTGCTCCCGCCGCAGGTCCAGGTCGAGACGGGGCAGGAGGCGGCCAAGCGCCAGTCCGACGACATCGCGCAGGACCTGTCCTTCTTCAACGTCGTGCTGCTGGTATTCGGCTTCGTGACGCTGTTCGTCGGCTCCTTCCTCATCTTCAACATCTTCAACATCACCGTGGCCCAGCGCACGCGCGAGCTGGGCCTGCTGCGCACCCTGGGAGCCACGCGCCGTCAGGTGCTCGCCTCGGTCCTCGCGGAGGCCACCGTGATCGGCGTGGTGGGTTCGGTGCTGGGCCTGTTCGGCGGTATCGGATTCGCCCAGGCCCTCAACGTGATGTTCAAGTCGTTTGGGATCGACCTGCCCAACACGGGCACGGTGATCGCCACGCGCACCGTCCTGGTCGCGCTGCTGGTGGGGATCATCGTCACACTGGTCTCCGCCCTGAGCCCGGCGCTGCGAGCGACCCGGGTCACGCCGATGGCCGCGCTGCGCGACGCCGATCTGCCCGAGAGCCGGCGGCGCGGGCGGATCGTCACGGCCGTAGCGCTGCTGCTGGGCCTGGGCGGACTGGGCCTCACGGCGCTGGGCCTGTTCGGCGGGGCCGAGTCGAACACCGCCGCCTCGCTGGTGGGCGGCGGCGCGGCGGCCACGCTGTTCGGCGTCTCGCTGTTCAGCCCGCGCTTGGTCAAGCCGCTGGCCTCGGTGGCGGGCTGGCCGCTGCAGAAGGTCCGCGGGCTCACGGGCCGCCTCGCGCGGGAGAACACCGTGCGCAAGCCGGGGCGCACCGCCACCACGGCGGCGTCGTTGATGATCGGATTGGCGGTGGTCGTGTTCGTGACCGTGTTCGCGGCCGGCATATCCGAATCCGTGGGCCGAACGATCGACAGCAACTTCCAGGGCGACGTGATCCTTCAGAACACCGACGGGTTCTCGCCCATCCCGGCGGGGGCCGCCCAGGAGGCGGCTTCGGTGAAGGGCGTGGCGGCGGCGGGGTCGATCTTCTACTCCGGCGCCGAGCGCAAGGGCAAGGACCTGCGCGTGGCCGGGCTCGATCCGGCCACCGGCAACGACATTCTGTCCCTCGACTGGAAGAACGGCGACCCGTCCACGCTCGACGATCTCGGGCCGCGCGACGCCGTGGTCGACGAGGCCTGGGCCAAGGGCCAGAACCTTGACGTGGGCGACAAGATCACGATGGTCACCCCGCTGGAGAAGCGCGTGACCTACACGGTTCGCGGTTCGGTCGAGGACAACGCCGATTTCCTGGGCAACCTCGTGATCCCCGAGGACACGCTGCGCGAGGACTTCGGCCAGAAGAGCCCAAGCCTCACGCTGCTGACCGTGGCCGACGGCGCGGGCGCGGGACGCGTGCAGGACGCGGTCGCCGCCGCCGTGGGAGAGCGCTATCCCACCGTCGAGACCCTCAACCAGGAGGAGCTCAAGGACCAGCAGCAGGAGCAGATCAACATGGTCGTGTCCTTCTTCTACGTGCTCCTGGCCCTGGCCATCGTGATCTCGCTCCTGGGAATCGTGACCACGCTGGTGCTCTCGATCCACGAGCGCACGCGCGAGCTCGGCCTGCTGCGCGCGGTGGGCATGTCGCGCCGGCAGGTGCGGACGATGGTGCGCTACGAAGCGGTGATCACCGCGCTGATCGGTGCGATTCTGGGGATGGTGCTCGGGGTGATATTCGCCGCGCTGATGTCGGCCCCGCTGGCCGACGAGGGCTTCGTGCTCGCCTACCCGGTCGGGACGCTCCTGATCCTGTTGCTCCTCGCGGCTCTGGCCGCCGTGCTGGCCGCTGTGTGGCCGGCGCGCCGGGCGGCGAAGCTCGACGTGCTTCAAGCTCTGGCCTACGAGTGACGAGAATGTCGGTGTGCGCCGTGTCCTCTCGCTGATCTTCGCCTGCCTGCTCGTGGTGCCCGGGGTGGCCGAGGCCGCCACCGTGACCGTGGAGAACGGGGCGTTGCGCGTGATCGGCGCACCGGGCGAGTCGGAGGAGTTCACCATCGTGCCCGCGCCGGCTCCCGCGCCCGCGGGCACGCTGACCGTGACCGAGCACTTCTCCCCGCCGGTCAACGTGGCCGGCGTGACGTCGGTGTACGCGGACACCGGCGACGGCGACGACACTCTCACCCTCTCGGCCTCGCTGCCCGCCCAGCTGCTCGGCGGGGTGGGCAACGACGCGCTCACCGTGGCCACGGCCACGCTGGGGATCAACCCGGCCCTGGCGCCGGCGGTGACCCTCGACGGCGGCGAGGGCGACGACCTGCTCAGCGGCGCAGGCGGGGCCGACACCCTGCTCGGCGGGGTGGGCAGCGACACCGCCTACGGCGGAGCGGGGTCGGATGCGATCGTCCTGCTCGACGAGCTGCCCGACACGGCGTGGTGCGGCACCGGGCGCGACAGCGTGCGCGCCGAGGTGCTCGACCAGCTCGACTTCGCCTGCGAGCGGGTGAGCTACGGCCCGCCGGGCAACGTGGGCCGCCTGCGCTCGCTCCGGGGCGGCGGGCGATTCGTGCCCATCCCCGGCATGCCCTGGGCGCGCCTCGACCGTCGCCTGCTGCCCGATCTGCTCTACCTGGTCAAGCGCTACCACGTGCGCGTGGGCGACGGCTACGCCTCCACGGGACACGAGCCGCTGGGCGAACACCCGCTCGGCCTGGCCGTGGACCTGACGCCCGGACCGGGCGGAAGCTGGCGCGACGTCGCCCGCCTCGCCCGCTGGGCCGAGCCGCGCCAGAACCACCCCCGGCCGCCGTTTCGCTGGGTGGGCTGGACCGGCGATCCGAACCACGGCAGCCCCCGGACCTGCCGCCCGAGGCCGAACTGCCCGGCCCACCTGCACCTCTCGTGGGCCCACAGCGCCGGCAAACCGCGCCGCCCGGTGCGCACGGTGTGGGTGTTCGAGGTGGGAGCGGGGACGCTGGCCCGCGGAGCGCTGATGAGCGCGGCGTCCCGGTTCCCCGAGCAGTCGCCGCTACCCGACCTCTAGCGCCGAGAGTTGATTTAGGTGCCTATCCGGTCACTAAGTCGACACTCGGCGCGGCAGCTCAGTCACCGAAGGCGAAGCGGAAGGCCTTCGTCTCTCCCTTGCGGCAGCGCCAGACGCCGCTGATAACCCGGCCCCTGACGAGCTTGCAGCGGAACCCGCTCGGGGCGTCGAACCTGCGCTTGATCGACCCGTCGAAGCGGCGCATCACCCGCTTGGCGCTCTTGCAGCGCATGTTCCGTGCCGCGGTGATCTTCAGGTTGAAGTCCACGCTGGCGTTGCACTTCTTCCACTGGAACGGATCGTTGTATTGCTCCTGAGCACCCGCGGGCGCCGAGGACGCCATGAGGGCTGCGAGGGCGAGGACGAGGATGAGGGCTTTGCGCGTCACCCGGGCGAGAGTACTCAAGCGCTCGTAGAGTTGCGCCTCATGCCGCCCCCCGGACGCACCGCCGCAGATCTGGCCGAGCGCCTGCTCGCCGGCGACCGCCGCGCGCTGGCCCGCGCGATCTCGCTGGTCGAGAACGACGACCCCGAGGGCTGGGCACTCGTCCGTGAGGTCTATCCGCGCACCGGACAGGCCCGGGTGGTGGGCTTCACCGGCCCGCCGGGCGTGGGCAAGTCGACGCTGATCGGCCGGCTGATCGACAACGCCCGCGCCCGCGAGCGCGGGGTGGCCGTCCTGTCGATCGACCCCAGCTCCCCCTTCACCCACGGCGCGCTGCTCGGCGACCGCATCCGCCTGTCCGACCACTTCCTCGACCCCGGCGTGTTCATCCGCTCGATGGCCAGCCGCGGCTCGCTGGGCGGGCTCTCCGAGGCGGCCCTCCAGACCGCGCTGCTCATGGACGCCAACGGCAAGGACGACGTGTGGCTGGAGACGGTCGGGGTGGGCCAGGCCGAGGTCGACATCATCGACCACGCCGACACCGTGGTGCTCGTGCTGATGCCGGGCAGCGGGGACTCGATCCAGGCGCTCAAGGCCGGCGTGATGGAGATACCCGACGTGATCGTGATCAACAAGAGCGATCACCCGCTCACCGACACGATGGTGCGCGAGGTGCGCGGCGTGCTCTCGCTCGGTCCCCAGGAGGGCTGGCGCGTGCCGATCCTCAAGACCGAGGCGAGCCGCGCCGAGGGCGTCGACGAGCTGGCCGAGAAGATCGCCGAGCACCACGACTACATCAAGGAGCAGGGCACGCTCGACGAGCGCCGGCGGCGCAACCTCATGAACGAGGTGCTGGCCCTGGCCACGGCGCGGCTGCGCCGCCGCCTCGAGGCCCAGGTGCAGGACGACGAGTCGGTTCAGGAGCTGCTCGACGACGTGGTGGCCCGCCGCATCGATCCGGCCAGCGCGGCGGGCCGGCTGCTCGAGCGCGAGGTCGGCGAAGGCTCCGGCGGCGAGTAGCCTTCAGCCGTTATGTCCGAGCGCAAGTACCGCCTCGAGCGCGACGAGCCGGTGCCCGACGGCATCAGGCGCGTGGCCTACGGCCGGATCGACAACGCGCTCGACGAGCTCGACGGGCAGACCGACTCCACGCCCGAGGAGGCCGTCCACGGCGCGCGCAAGGACATGAAGAAGCTGCGCGCCCTGACCCGCATCGTGCGCGGCGAGACCGGCGACGAGGCCTACCGCCGCGAGAGCGGCGCGTTTCGCGACGCCGGCCGCGAGCTCTCCGGCGTGCGCGACGCCGACGTGATGATCGCCACCCTGGGCTCGCTGGGGCTCCCGCCCGAGGAGACCGGCCCGCTGCGCCAGGCCCTGGAGGCGCACAAGATCCGCACCGCGGCGGGCGCGCGCGAGCAGGCTGCCGCGAACGCGATCGTCAAGATCGAGGCCGCGCGCGAGCGCGTGGCCGAGTGGCCGGTGGAGAGCCACGACTTCGGCGCGTTCGAGGACGGCCTGCGCCGCATCTACCGCGGGGGCCGGCGCGACATGCGCACGGCGCGCGGCGATCCCACCGCGGAGAACCTCCACGAGTGGCGAAAGCGCACCAAGGACCTCTGGTACCACCTGACGCTGCTGGAGGCGGCCTGGCCGCCGGTGATGGGCACGCTGGCCAACGAGGCGCACGAGCTCTCCGACCGCCTGGGCGACGATCACGACCTCGCCGTGCTGCTCGACTGGGCGAGGGCCAACGCGGATGGCGCGCCGATCGAGGCCGCCGTGACGCTGCGCCGGGCCGAGCTGCAGGACGACGCGTTCGCCTACGGGGCGCGGCTGTACGCCGACAAGCCCGGCGTGTTCGTCAAGCGCATCGAGCGCTGGTGGACGGCCTCAGCCGGCGCAGCGCGCACAGAGGCCGCTCACCACCAGCTCGGCTGAGCTGGCCTGGAAGCCGCCCTTGCGGGCGGCGCTGAGCAGCTGCTCGGTGTCGAGACCGGAGTCGAGATCCTCGACCGCGCCGCACTCGCGGCAGACGGTGTGCCCGTGGTCGTCGGTGCGCGGGTCCCAGAGCGTGCGTCCGCCCGCGCCCGACACGCGGCGCACGATGCCGAGCTCCTCGAAGAGCTCGAGCGTCGCGTACACGGTGGGGAGGCCCGCGTTGGGCAGCTTGGCCGACACGCGCTCCAGCACCTCCTCGGCGCCGGCGTGGCGGTTGAGCTCCTCGATGGCGCGGTGGATCAGGATCCGCTGCGGGGTCACCCGCTGGCCGCGGTCGCGAAGCGTCTGCTGTAGCTCGCTCTCAGTCATTAGGGAACCCTTACTTTAAACCATTTGCAATAGTAAGGGAGTGACGCCTGCGCAGGTCATAACCCAGTGGCGCGCCGCCGACGAGCGCAAGCTGCTGCTCCAGGTCATCCAACCCGGCCTGATCGGGCTGATCGACGGCACGATCTCCACCCTCGCGCCGATCTTCGCCGCCGCCTACCTGGCCGGCTCGCGCGAGGCGCTGCTGGTGGGCCTGGCCGCGGCGCTGGGGGCGGCGATCTCGATGGGCATGTCCGAGGGCCTGTCCGACGACGGCGAGCTGACCGGCCGCGGCACCAGCCTGACGCCGCGGCCTCATCACCGGGCTCGCGACGTTCGCCGGCGGCACCTTCCACGCGCTGCCCTTCCTGATCGCCGACGTGGACACCGCGCTGGCCGTGGCCTACGGGGTGGTGTCGATCGAGCTGCTGCTGATCGCCTGGATCCGGCGGCGCTTCCTAGCCGTATCGCTCACGCGCTCGCTCGTCCAGGTGACCCTGGGCGGCGTGCTGGTGGCCGCGGTCGGCGTGATCATCGGGAGCTCGTAGCCTTCGTCGCGAGCGGTCGATCGAGCCGCTTGGGCGCGGCCAGCCGCCACGCGTCCTCGGCCACCTCGGCGAGCTCGTCCTCGTCAATGGCGTCGAGGCGAACCAGGAAGTAGCCCCAGCCCTCGTAGTGCGGGGTCTCGAAGAACTTGTCGGGCTCGCCCTCCATCAGCAGCTGCTTCTCGCCCTTGTCGACCTTGAGCACCGCGACCTCGCCGTTGTCGCGCAGACCGGCGAAGAACTTGCGTCGCACCCGCCAGGCCGGGCGGCCGTACCCTGTGCCCTCCTCGACCTCGGGGAGCGCCAGCAGCAGGCGGCGATAGGTCTGCTCGTCGGCCACGTCAGCGAACGGTACTCCCGGCCGCCGGCCGCGCGCGGCGCAGCTCCCAGGCGGCCACGGCGGCCAGCGGCCAGGCCGATGGCCCCGGCCAGCCAGAAGGGCCAGCCGCCGTCGGCCTGGAAGCTCGGGAAGAGCGCCTCGAGCGGGCCCCAGGGCGCGTCGGGACGCCCGTCGGTGAACGACCCGTCGCCCACGCGCAGGGCGGCGTAGAGCCAGACCGAGGCCACCACGGTCAGGCCCGCGAGAGCGCTGCCCACGCGCGGGGCGTGGCGCAGCCCCCACGCGACCAACGGGATGGCCAGCGGCAGCGCGGCCAGGAGCTGGCGCCCGGCGAACCACGGGCCGAACATGGTGGGCGCGAGGAAGGCGGCCACCAGCAGCTGGACGGCGAGTACCGCGGCGCACAGGTCGCCGGTCAGCTCGATCTCGCGCAGCTGAGGCACCGCGCGGGCCAGGCGGTCGCGGTGGGAACGCCATAGCCACCACAGGCCGGCGAAGGCCAGGGCGAACACCGGCGCCCAGCGCAGCAGCCCGTACTCGCGATCGATGAAGAGGGCCACGAGCCGGTAGGCGCGCGCCAGGTAGTCCCCGACCGAGGAGGCGCCGGTGGCGCTCTCGCCCTCCGGGTAGGCCGCGTAGGGGGTGGGGCCGCCGTAGAAGGCCTCGCTCAGGCCCACGTAGAGCGCCAGGCTGAACAGCGACACCTCGACCGCCCCGAACGCGAGCGTGCGCTTGCGCGCCCGCCAGACCGAACGCGCGGCGAAGAAGCCGATCACCAGGCCGGCGGGGAGGAACTTGGGGCCCAGCCAGGGCAGGGTGCCGAGCAGCGCGAAGCAGCCGAAGGCCGCCCGCCAATCCGGCTTGGCGTCGAGGCGGATCGCCAGCAGCGCGGCGCCGGCGAGCGCGACCCCCGCCGCCGGCTCGGGATACACCGCGCTGCCGTAGGCGAGGAAGGGCGGGCTCAGTCCGGCCGCCGCCGCCGCTCCGATGGCCCACGGGTCGGGAGCCACGTGTCGCGCGAGCCGGTAGCCGAGCACCACGGCCAGCGCGGCGATCGCGGCGAGGAACAGCTCGACGCCCACCGCGCCGCCCAGTAGCCACGCGGGCACCAGCAGAAGCGGGAAGCCGAAGCCGTAGGGCTCGTTCAGCCGTCCCTCGGTCAGTTGCCCTCGGCGCTCGAGCTCCCTGGGGTAGTACTCCGAATAGGAGCGCTCGGCGTACTCGTCGCGCACGTCCACATCGCGGTCCTCCACGAGCGACTCCACGGCCAGCAGATGGTGGGGCTCGTCCGCGCCGTAGTCGGAGTCGTCGAAGGCATCGAGACCGATCGTGGCCGCGTAGACGCCGAACAGCAGGAGCCAGAGGGCAAGCGTGCGCCGCATGGGCGGCGGACCCTAGAGGCGGCGGCTGACCTAGTCGGCGATGGTGGCGGCGGCGTCGAGCGCCATCCGGGCCCGGGCCAGAACGTCCGTGCCGTGGTCGCCGTTGTGCCAGACCGCCACGGCGGTGCGGATGGGGGGATGGATGCCGTCGAAGCCCTCGGCCACGCGCGCGGCGACCGCGCTGGCGGCGTGGTGGCCTGTGCCCGGCAGCACCACGGCGAGCCGCCGGCCGCTGAAGCGCCCGGGCGTGGCCGCGATTCCGTCGAGCGCGCGGCCCACCGCGTGGCCCAGCTCCTGCAGGGCGCGGTCACCCGCGGCGTAGCCCTCGCGGCGGTTGATCTCGGCCAGGGTCAGCAGCTCGACCATCACCACCGCGAAGGGCCGCTGGCGGCGCTGCGCGCGGCTGGCCTCGGCGTCGGCGGCCTCTTGGAGGTAGCGGTGGGAGAAGAGCAGGGTCACGTGGTCGGTCGACGCGATCGAGCCGTGGCCGAGCAGCGGTTCGCCGCGCTCTCGCTCCGCCTGCACCGCGGGCACGTCGAGCGACTCGGCGAGCGTTCCGTAGTCGGCCTCGTCGGGCCCCCGCCGGCGCATCTCCCTCACGAACAGGTCGGCCACGTGCGGGTCGAACTGCGTGCCCGCGGCGCGCATGATCTCCTCGCAGGCCAGCTCGGGGCTCACGGGCTCGCGGTAGGGCCGGGTGGACGTGAGCGCGGCGTAGGTGTCGGCCACGCCCAGCACCCGCGCCTCGAGGGGAATCTCCTCCCCGCTCAGACCACCCGGATAGCCGTTGCCGTCCCAGTACTCGTGGTGGTGGCGGATGGCGGGCGCCAGGCCGGCCAGGCCGGGCACGCGCTCCACGATGCGGGCGCCTATGAGGGGATGCAGCTGGACGACGCGGCGCTCGTCGGCGTTGAGCGGGCCGGGCTTCAGCAGCACGCGGTCGGTGATGCCGAGCTTGCCCACGTCGCGCAGCAGGCCGGCGAACACGAGGTTCTCGCTTCGCCGCGGCTCGAGGTCGAGCCGGCGGGCCACGGCCTCCACGCAGGCGGACACCTCGTCGGAGTGCGCGCGCGCGAACGGGTCCTTGGCCTCGATGGCGTCGGCCAGCATGCGCACGATGGCGAGATAGGAGGAGCGAACCTGGCCGTGCAGGTGGTGATTCTCGAACACGGCGCCCGCGTGGTCGCCCAAGGCCAGAAGGACGTCGTCGTCGAGCTCCTCGAAGCCGCCGGGGCGGTTGGCGCACACGATCACGCCCTGGAAGTCGTCGTTCATGTACACGGGGATGGCCACAAGGGTGTCGATCTCCGCGTCGGCGGGCTCGTCACCCTCGCCCGGCGAGTCCTCGCGGATGATCTCGTCGCGCTCCATCACCCGGCCGGCGAAGCGCTGGGCCAGCGAGCTCGTGCCCGGGTCGCGCTCGAAGCCGAGGTGGCAGACCAAGTCGAGGTTGCCGTCGCCGTCGGCGTCGCGCTGGGCGAGCAGTACCCCCCTCTCGGCGCCGGAGAGCTGGATGGCCACCTGCAGGACCAGCTCGCGCAGGTCGCCGCTGTGGCCGTTGCTGCGGTACATCGTCACCACCTGCTCGCGCAGCTCGCGCGCCCACTCGCGCTCGGCACGCCGGGCGCGCTCGGTACGCAGGCGCAGCTGGCGCTCCTTGGTGAGCTGCTCGCGCTGGGAATCGACCTGTGTTGCGCAGGTTCTCGTGGTCGCCGTTGTTCTTGGCGGCCTCGGTCTCGAGCTCCTTGGCCCGGGCGGCCATGTCGCCCCGCCGCTTCTCGTCGAGCGCGGCGTGCCGGCGCGCCCGAGCCCGCTCGTTGGCCCAGGCGCCGAGCCCGGCGAGCGCGGCGGCGGCGAGCACCAACACCAGGATCGGATTGTCCAGGCCGCCGTCGCCGACGAGGACGATCAGCAGCGCCGCGGCGGCTACGGCAAGCAGGATCAGGGCCGCGGTCGCCAGGCGGCGGCCCATGGCCGGGTCGGAAGAGTCCACGAGGTTGGCTTACCCGCTGACCGACCGGTCTAACTCATACCCTGGCGCCCGCGGCCGAACTCAGCACCCGAGCGCCCGGGCGATCACCATCTGCTGCACCTCGTCGGTCCCCTCGCCGATGGTGAGCACCTTGGCGTCGCGGTAGAAGCGGCACACCGGGTACTCCTCGATGTAGCCGTAGCCGCCGTGGATCTGCACCGCCTCCTCGCTCGCCCGCACGGCCAGGCGGCCGGTCTTGAGCTTGGCCTGGGCGGCGGTGAGGCCGAAGTCGCGGCCCATGTCCTTCTCCAGCGCGGCGCGGTAGGTGAGCAGCCGGGCCGCCTCGATCTCCGTCGACATGTCGGCCAGCTTGGTCTGGATGGCCTGATACGAGGAGATCGGCCGGCCGAAGGCGATCCGCTCCTTGGCGTAGGCCAGCGCCTCGTCGAGCGCGCCCTGAGCCAGGCCCAGCCCCATGGCCGCCACGCCGATGCGCCCGCCGTCGAGGGTCTGCAGGAACTGCTTGAAGCCCTGGCCGCGCCCGCCGACCAGGTTCTCCTCGGGCACGCGGCAGTCCTCGAAGCTGAGCGGCCGGGTGTCCGACGCGTTCCAGCCCATCTTGCGGTAGGGCTCGCCGACCTCGTAGCCCGGGGTGCCCGTGGGCACCAGGATGTTGCTGATCTCGTCGTCGCGCGCGGTCTTCGCGGTGATGGTCACGAAGCCCGAGATGTCGGTGCCGCTGTTGGTGATGAACTGCTTGGAGCCGTTGATCGTCCAGTGGTCGTCCTCGAGCGTCGCGGTCGTGCGCGTGTTGCCGGCGTCCGAGCCGGCCTCGGGCTCGGTCAGCCCGAACGCGCCCGAGCGTCTCCCCGGCGCACAGCCGCGGCATCCACTCGCGCTTCTGCTCCTCGGAGCCGAAGGCGTAGAGCGGCCAGGTGCCGAGGCTGATGTGGGCGGCCACGGTGATGGCCACGCTGGAGTCGATGCGCGCGAGCTCCTCGATCACCAGCGCATAGCTCAGGTAGTCCGCGCCGCCCCCGCCGTAGTCCTCGGGGTAGGGGATCCCCATCAGCCCCAGCTCGCCGAGCTTCTCCACTATCGCGTAGGGAAAGCTCTTGGTGCGGTCGAGCTCCTCGGCCACCGGCCTCACCTCGCCCGTGGCGAAGTCGCGCGCGAGGGCGCGGATGGCCTGCTGCTCGTCGCTCAGGTCGAAGTTCACCGGGCGCGGATGCTAGCCGCGGTGCCGCGCCGGCTCAGCGAAAGCGCGAGGTGCGCGACAGGCAGAGCAGGTAGTTGGTCACCTGCTGGGGGGCGCCGCCGTTGTGAAACGACCACGAGCCCTCACGCCGGTCGAAGGGATAGCTCCCCAGCAGCGTGATCTCGCCCTCGCCGTCGAGCGAGGTGCCCGTGCCCAGGCTGAAGCGGTCGGGCGCGCAGGAGCCGGTGATCGAGCGAGTGGTGCCCGAGGCGAGCGGGGCGTCGTAGGAAATGCGCTGGATCCCGAAGGCCAGCGTGGTCCGGGCGCCGTTCCTCGATCCCACGGCGATCCGCTGCAGGCAGCGGATGCGGGCGCTGGCCCGGGTCGGCGAGCCGCCGGTGTTCTCCACGCGAAAGGTCCAGCCGCGGCGGTTGGGCACCGCCGCGGCCAGCCTCACCGCGCGCGTGCTCATCCCCACTCCCTGCCCCGTGGGGAGGTAGCCGGCCGGGCAGCGGATGTCGATATCCACGCCCGAGCGAGCCGGCACGCGCACCCTGAAGCGGCTGTCGCTGCTCACCTTCAGGGCCACGCCGGTCACGCCGCGGGGCACGTTCAGCCGCACGCAGCGCAGCGTGGCGCTGACCCGGCGCCGCGCTCGCGCCACGGAGGCGAAGCTCATCTTCCAGAGGCGGGCCTCGCTGCCCGGCCCGGACTCCGTGACCCTCACCCCGCCGGGCAGGCGCACCGGGGCCGCGTGCAGGGCCACGGCGGTCTTGGGGCAGGCGAGCGTGAGCGCGCGCGAACCGCCTCCCGGCACGCTGATCGAGCCGCCGACCGTGCTCGGAATCACCGTCGCTCGAGCGGAGGCGACGGCGGGCAGAACGGCGAGTGTGACTATGGCGACGGTGACCCCTCCGCCGGCGATGCTTCTCATCGCGGGCAACCCTACATGGAAGTTGCAGCTTCTGTCCGCTTAGTTGTGCGCTTCTTTCTGTGGCTGGGGTTGATTCGCGTGCCTCGTTTCGGCGATGCTGGGCCATCCACCCGGGAGAAGCGATGAGCGACGAGTACGGGCCCACCGACCTCTTCGAGGCCGCCTACAGCGAGGGTGTGACCGAGGAGATCGCGCCCCCGGAGGGCAGCGACCGCGAGCTGCTGGTGCGCGCCGCCCCCGCCGAGGCCTTCGCCCTGCGCGGCTGTGTGCTGACCCCCGAGCGCGCGATCGAGAAGGGCTACGTGGTGGTGGGGGCGGACCGGACGATCGCGGCGGTGAGCGAGACCAAGCCCCAGGGCGTGCCGGTGCACGAGACCGACGGCGTGATCTGCCCCGGGCTGATCGACCTGCACGGCCACCCCGAGTTCAACATCTTCGCCGCCTGGGAGCCGCCGCGGGAGTTCGTGAATCGCTACGCGTGGCGGGGCAGCGACCTCTACAGGGCGCTGGTGCGCGAGCCGCAGAACAAGCTGCTGGGCGCCCTGCCGCCCAAGACCCAGCTGCGCTACGCGGAGATCCGCGCGCTGGTGGGCGGCGTGACCGCGATCCAGGGCACCGGCGGGCAGGCCACGAGCTACCAGGACGAGGCGCTCGTGCGCAACGTCGACAAGTGGATCTTCGGCGAGCAGCGGGCGCGTTCGATGATCGACCTGCCGTCGGGCTCGCGCGGGCGGCCGGAGCTCGAGAGCATCCTGGCCGGGATCGAGTCGGGCAAGGTCAGGGCGTTCTACATCCACCTGGCCGAGGGGCGGTCGGACAACGAGCGCTCGCGCGAGGAGCTCGACACGCTGGTGGGGCTCAATGCGCCTGACCGAGCGCACGGTGATCATCCACGGCACGGCGCTGAGCGAGGAGCAGCTGGGCGACGTGAAGGACGCCGGGGCCTCGCTCGTGTGGTCGCCGCAGTCCAATCTGCGCCTGTACGGAGAGACCACCCGCGCCGCGGACGCCATGCGGCTGGGGATCCCGCTGGGACTGGGCGCGGACTGGCTGCCGTCGGGCTCCACCAGCCTGCTGGCCGAGCTGAAGGTGGCGCGGCGCTCGCTGCAGGAGCAGGGCGCCGATCCGACGGCGCGGAGGCTGGTCGAGGTGGTCACCTCCGACGCCGCGGCGATCGCGGGCCTCGACGACATGCTCGGCTCGCTCGAGCCCGGCCGGCCGGCGGACCTGGTGGTGTTCGAGCGCCGCGAGGCCGATCCGTGGGAGAACGTGGTGCGCGCCGAGCCGTCGTGGGTGGAGCTGGTGATGATCGACGGCGACCTGGCCTACGGGAGCGAGCCGCGGGTGATGGAGCTGGCCGGCCCGCAGGATCTCGGGGGCCTGGATCGGGTGATCGCGTGGGGGCGGCCGATGCTGCTCGACACGAGCTTCCGCGCCGCGGTGGAGGACGACGACGAGCCGCCACCCAGCCTGTCCGACCTGCGCGCCGCGCTGATCGAGGAATACCCGCAGGTGGGGCCGATCTTCTCATGAGAGAGCAACCAAGGAGAGGACGATGATCGAGTTCGACCCCGGTCCCACCAAGACGCTGGCCCGCCACCTCGACGAGATGCCCAGCTACGCCGAGAAGCGCGAGCTCTTCTGGTACGACTGGGGCCCGATCTTCTACCGCGGCCGGCTCAACGGATCGGCGCGGGTGCTGGGGATCGCGTCGGACCCGGGGCCGACGGAGCGGATCGCCGGGCGCACGCTGGTGGGCGATGCGGGGCAGCGGGTGCAGGGGTTCCTGGCCAAGCTGGGGCTGACGCGCTCGTACGTGCTGGTGAACGCCTACGCCTACGCGCTGCACCCCTCGCGGGCGCGCGACGCCCGGCCGCTTCTCGCGCGCGACGACCACCGGCGCTGGCGCAACAAGCTCTACGACATGGTCAGCGGCTCGGATCTGCAGGCGATCGTGGCCTTCGGCGGGGAGGCCCAGGCGGCGCTCGACCTGTGGGACTCGCGGCCCGACGTGCCGGTGTTCGAGGTGCCGCATCCGAGCAGCCGCAACCCCGACACGCTGGTGAACAGGTGGCGCGCGGGGATCGACGACCTGAGGGCGATCGTCACGCCCGACTCCGACGGCAATTCGCTGCCCCCGAACTACGGCACCAAGTTCCGCGAGAGCGACTACGCGCGCATCCCGCTGCGCGACCTGCCCTTCGGGGTGCCGGAGTGGTTTGGCGACGACTCCTGGGGACGGACCGCGAGCCGGCGCCACAACAACTCGGTGTCGCGCCCAGGGAGCGACCTGGAGCACACGCTGGTGTGGCAGGCCCCGCCGGGGCAACGCTAGTCAAGACGCGGCCGGTCTCGCCGATGACAGGGGCATGCGCCACCTCAGCTACGCCAACGTCATGGCCTCCGTCGCCGTCTTCGTCGCGCTCGGAGGCGGCGCGTACGCCGCCGTGCAAGTGAACGGCAAGGACATCCAGAACCACACGATCACCGGGAAGAAGATCAAGAGAAACACGCTGGGCAGCAAGCAGATCAAAGAGAGCCGGCTCGGCGAGGTGCCGAGCGCGTCGCGGTCCAAGTACGCCACCAAGGCTGGCTCGGCCGACACGGCGGATTCGGCGACCTCGGCCGCCTCCGCCACGCGCGCGACCAGCGCGGGCACGGCGACCACCGCCACGAGCGCCACGACCGCCGAGACCGCGACAGCGGCCACCAACGCGGCCAACGCCGCGAATGCCACCAACGCGGCCAACGCCGATAACGCCGCAACGCTCGGCGGCGATCCGCCCTCGGCGTTCTTCGTCAGCTGCCCGGCGGCTACCACGCTCTACGGCGGCGTCTGCTGGGACAACGCTTCGCGCTCCATAGCGACCTGGTTCAGCGCCTCCGATACCTGCGGCAACGCCGGCGGGCGCCTGCCCACGCTGAGCGAGGTCGTTGCCTACACAGATCAGCCGGGGACCCAGCTTACGGACAACCATTGGACCAGCGAGGTGGTCGACCGGGCCTCCTTGGAGCCGGTCATCGCGTACCGGGGCGAGTCGAGCACGGGCTTCGCGACCGTCGGCGGTTTGCCCTACCGCTGCGTGTTCTACCGCACCAACTAGCCGCCGTAGCCGCCGCCGGGGCGGATCACGCCCCGGCGAGTTGCTGCTCTCGACCGCTTTCCCTTCGTTCCGGCTCGACGATGACCTTGCCGCGGGTCTCCGGCAGCAGCCAGACGCAGGTGATCGCGAGCGTGCAGGCGACGAAGCCGACGATCATGATCGACTCGCCGAGGCCGATCGAATCGGCGGTGAGGCCGATGAACCCGGGCCCGAGCGCGGCGAGACCGCGGCCCACGTTGTAGGCCAGGCCCTGGCCGCCGGCGCGCATGTTCGACGGGAACAGCTCGGCCAGGAAGGAGCCATAGCCCGCGGCCTGGCCGGAGGCGAAGAAGCCGAGCAGGAAGCTCACGGAGTAGGTGGTGAAGCTGCCGTCGATCGGGATCAGAACGAACGCCGCGATCGCGGCGGCCGAGCCGAGGAAGTAGAAGGTGAACGTCGGGCGGCGGCCGATGGCGTCGTGGATGAACCCGGCGACCACGTAGCCGATGAAAGAGCCGGCGATCACCACCCAGCTGTAGGTGGCGGTGCCGACCACGGTCTGACCGCGCTCCTCGACGAGGAAGGTGGGGAGGAAGACGAAGACCGAGTAGTAGGTGCCCTGGCCGCCGACGCCGAAGAGGGTGGCCAGGATCGTGGTGCGCCGCATCTCCGGGCTGAAACAGGAGCGGGAAGGAGATCTTGATCCGGGTCTCGGTGCTCGACCTTGACCCGGTCCCGGGTGCGTCAGCCGGATGAAGAAGGCGGCG
This sequence comes from uncultured Thermoleophilaceae bacterium, assembly GCA_963728155.1. Taxonomy (GTDB): domain Bacteria; phylum Actinomycetota; class Thermoleophilia; order Solirubrobacterales; family Thermoleophilaceae; genus JACVRW01. The sequence continues at coordinate 962,405 of CAVSJF010000007.1, forward strand.
AGCGCGGGCAGGATGCCGAGCAGGAAGAGGTAGCGCCAGGCCTGATCGTCGTTGAAGGCGTCGAACAGGATGAGGTAGGCGCCGGTGGAGAAGGCCCAGCCGATGGCGTAGGTGCTCTGAAGGATGCCCATGGTGCGGCCGCGATGCTTCGGCTCGGCGTACTCGGCGAGAAGAGCGGCGCCAACGGCCCACTCGGCGCCGAAGGTGAAGCCGTGAAGGGTGCGCCAGAGAAGAAGCTGCTCGAGGTTCTGCGAGGTGGCGGTGAGGGCGGTGAAGAGGGAGTAGCCGAGGATGACGAAGGTGAGGACCTTGACGCGGCCGAAGCGGTCGGCGAGCGTGCCGCCGATGACGCCGCCGAAGGCGCGAGGCGACGAGGCTGAAGGCGACGACGAAGGGACCGTCGGAGGGCGAGAGGCTGAGCGAAACCGTGATCGCCGGCAGCGCGTAGGCGAACATCGTCCAGTCGAAGCCATCGAGGCCCCAGCCGAGGCCGGAGGCGACGAAGGCGCGGCGGCGCTGGGTGTCGACCTCGTCCTCGGGGATGTTGAGTTCGACGTCGTCCTGCTCGGAGGGCGGGGGCCTCGGTTCGGCCATGCGTCGGTATCCCCGAGCGGGTTGGCGCCAAAACGCCCGCGAGCCCGTATGCCCGCTGGCTTGGCCCAACCGGGGCCGGCGTTTCTACCACCGATGGACTGGAATCTCGCGTGGCTCGATCGTCGATAGGGCTGCGCAGGCGGGTCAGTGGGTCATCTGCTTGGCTAGTCGCGCTTCTCGAGTTCTGCTCGCGCGATCTGGACAAGCAATCGCGGCTGCGGGAGATTGCTAGTTGTTCAGAGCGGCGGCCGGCGTGGCTGCGGCAAGATTGTGCGTTCACGCGAAGGCGGCAGTGCCATCGGTGGTTGGCCTTCCTGCATTTTGGCGGCCACAACAATCCTGAACAACACTCAGCGTCGAGCCAACTGAATCTGACGCCCCCGGGCGTCTCGTTCTGCGCGGCCGTTGCTGCCGCGCCGAGGTTCGGCGGCTATGCGGCCGCGAGGGGCATTTCTGGCCGGGACAACTCAGCCCTCAGTCTCATCGTGGTCGGGGAGTTCGCCATCCGCTAGATCGTCCAAGCCTGTCAGCGCATCGGCCGTGTGCCCGACGAGATACGCCTCCATGATCTTCGCGCGTCGGCTCAGCGCTCGTCCATCGTTCGTTGACTGGACGAACACGTTGTATTCGCGGAGCCGTGCGTTGGCGGGCCGACCGTAGTCTGAATCGTCCTCCGGCATCCGAGATGCTTCGCGTCTGAGCTCCTCGAAGTCCATGAGCTTCTGGCGGTCGATGGCGCCCTGAGCTGACGAGTCGCGGAAGACGATGTAATAGACGACAACGGTTCCAATCGACGCGAGCAACCGGTCGTCGTCCTCGAAGACCAGCGCCATTCGATCAAGCGTCTGCTCCGCCAGCTCTTCGTAGCCGGACATCTGCCTCTGAGAGACAGAGGGCGCGCTGCCGCGCGTCGCGACGAACAGGTCGTACAGAGTGTCCGCCTTGGTGTCGATGATCCGTCCTCTGGTATCGAGTTGATGCTCGATTGCGAGGAACTTCGCACCGAGTTCCCGGTACTTGTAGCGTGCGCTTCGAATCGGCGACCGGAAACAAGGAGCTGGTGGTCGGCCAGGGCGTTCGCGGCGTCTCTAGTGGGTCCGGTTAGCGCATTCCGACGTTCAGCGGCGTTCAGGGCGGTGGACGCGTTGAGACGCTGAAACATCTCCTCGATGAGGTCTCCCTGTCGGAGGTCACGCTGACAATCGGCAGCTCGTAATCGAGAAAACGTCTCGCCAGCCGCGGGTGCTGCGCCTGAAGCTCAGACAAAGTCAGGTTCGCCGGCCGCACGGCCTCGTCCTCGAAGAACAGGAAGTCTTCCGCGAGACTCAGCTCGTCGTCGAGAAAGCCTATGATCGCCTCAAGACGCTGTTTGCCATCGATCACGGCGTATTGGTACGCGAGACCTTCAGGACCCACCCGGCGACTGGTCGCCTTTTCAAAGTAGAGCTTCGGAACGTCAAGTCCGTTGATGATCGAGTCGACTAGCGCGCTCCGAGTGGACTCCTTCCACACTCCTCCCTCGCGCTGGTATGGAGGGCTTAAATCGACGACCTTCCGCATTCGTTGGAATCGAGCAACGGTCAGTTCGGGGAGGAGCTCTGTCCGGATCTTCATCGACGGGCCATCAGTGACTGGTCTTGATTTGTGTCGCGATCCGATCGAGGTCGCGGTAGATGGACACTTCGTTGAATCCGAGGGTTTCAAGCTCTTCGCGAAGCACCGGTTTCTTATCCCCGGCCACTAGGAAAGACTGCAGAGCGGCCGCTTTCCTCAGCGGCTCCGAGTCTGCGGGCGCACTCGGTACCTGTTCCACGGTGAACGTGCCCGTCTGGAATCGAATCCGATCGAATACGAATGGTGCAACGACCGCGCGTGGTCTTGATGGGTTCTCAGAGTCTCTGCCGGGTAGGTAGTCACTGAGCTTGGAGTCTGGGTCTGCAAGGAGACGCGGGTGCCCGCCATCAGCGTCACCGGCCTCCTCATTCAGTTCCCTGGCGTAAAGGACGAAGAATTCGCCGTCGGGCTCGACCTCATCGTCCGAAGCCGTTTCACATGCGAAGTACAGCGCGACCAGCGGGCTCTGGGACCAATCAAGGAGACGGGTCGGGAGCGCGTGGTGCTGCGCGAACGTGATCCAGCCCCACTCGTCAAATGAGAACTGCAGTCCCGCGGATGCAGCTTCCTGACGAAAGCGGGCGAGCATCGCTCGCTCAGCCTGCCGATGGCTCTCAGTCCGAAACGCGGACGCTTCCAGTAACCATGTCTGATCCCGATGGCCTCGGTACCACGTCTCGCGCTTGTCTGCAGTGATCGGCGCAAGCACCTCCATTAGATCGCCGACGCTTCCGATCACCGGCGCGGAGTCGGTAGGGGCGGCGTCGCTCACGCGCGCGAACCTATCGGAAGGCGCTTGCGGCCGTCCGCGCGGAGACGCAACACCTGTGGTCGGGTCGGACCGTAGGGGAGCCGCCGATACTGGCCCAGTCGCGGTGGGTCAGGCGGCGCGGCGATCGAGGGCGTCGCGCACCCTCTGACTGCCGCGTCCAAGTCGCTCGCAAGCTCGAAGTCCCAGATCCGTACGACCGCCCAGCCCTGATCGATCAGCTGGCGGTTGACGAGCTCGTCGCGCCCCCGATTCGCGCGGATCTTCTCGTCCCACTTCACCGGGTGCCGCCCCGGCGTCCACCGCGACGGATGGCCGTGCCACCACGCGGAGTCGACGAACACGGCGACGCGCTTGCCCTGCCAGCAGAGGTCGGGTGTCCCCGGCACGGATCGGACGTGGCAGCGCCATCCGCGCACCCCAGCCGTCCACAGCGCCCTTCGCAGGGCGAGCTCGGGTTTGGTGTCCTTGGATCGGACCCGACTCATGATCATGCTTCGGGTGGCGGCGTCGACCTTGTCGGCCACGGTCCGAGCGTAGACCGGGTCAGCCGGACGGCGCTGCGAGCGGGAACTGCAGCTGCGGAACATCCGCAAGCTCTATAGGCAGGTCGGCGTACATGCCGATGCCGGAAAGGTGATGTGCCTGGTCTACAACGAAGAGGTCGGGAGGGTAGCCGTCCTCCTTGAGGCCGTCACGGTCGCGCTCCTCCTGCTGCTAGGCCTTCCGCTTTCACCGGTTCCTCCCCTCCGGCGGGACCACCAGCGTCTTCTTCAGCTCCGCTCCCACCGCCTCGGCGACGGCGACTGGCACCGCGTTGCCGAGTTGGCGCATCGCGGGCGTGCGCTTTTCCGGCGGACGGAAGTCGTCCGGAAACCCCTGAAGTGTCGCGCATTCGCGGACGGTGAGGTAACGGAACCGCTTGGGGCTGGTGACGACGATGTGCTCGCCCCCTGGGGACCCGTGAACCCCGGCCTTGATGGTCTTGCCGACCCAATCGATCGGGCTGCCGGTGTGCTTGCCGTACAGACGCGCGCCGGGGACCTTGACGTGCCACAAATCGCAGGACGCCGTCGGACGATCCACGGGCGGGCCGATTCGGTCAGGACGTCACGGAGCGTCCGCCATCGCCTACCCTCGCGTTTGAGCGGCTGCTTGGGGAGGCCGGCACGGGCTCGGGCGCGCGCAGACGTGCTGACCTCTGGATACCCGCGCCAATACTCCTCTCCGCGCAGGTCCTCGATCAGGCTCTCGCGCGAGTGGTCGCCCTTCGGCCAATCGAATTCAGCGTCGACGTCTCGGTGGAGGCCGACGATGAAGAGCCGCGGATGTCGCTGCGCAAGCCCGAAGTCGGCGGCGTCGAGCAGCCGGTAGTCGACGCGGTAGTCGTCCTCTGGGCCATCCATCGGCGCCAGGGCCCAGTGAAGATCCTCGCTGGCCTTGGTGCCCGGGTCCTCGACGGTCGGTCGGCGAAGACGTGCGAGGATCGACTGGAAGTACTCACCGGTTTTCGAACAGCAGCCCGCGGACGTTCTCGATGACGAAGGCGCGCGGCTGGATGATGGCGACGGCCTTGACCACCTCCCCGAACATATTGCGGTCGTCGTACTTGCCGTAGCGCTTGCCGCCGCGGGAAAACGGCTGGCACGGAGCGCCGGCACACAGAAGGTCGGTCCCCGCGTAGGAGGTCCAGTCGATCGTCTTGGCGTCTCGGGCTTCGAGTTGGTTGGGGTCCTTCCAGCCGTAAAGGTCGGCGTTGCGCGAAGCGTCTCGCAGGCCGCTTCGTTGTTCTCGATCAGGTCGACGACCTCGCAGCCGGCCTGGTGCATCCCCATAGCCATTCCGCCGGCTCCGGCGAAGATCTCAAGCCCGGTGAGCGCCCGCAGCGTAGGGCCCACGAGCGCGTCGCTTTGGGGGGCGGTGGCGGAATCGTGCACGGCGCGATCCTAAGCAGCCCCTCGGAGGGCTGACTCCTGGCGTTTCGCGCGGGCGCCCGGGGCGCGCAATACCGCATGTTCTGCGCCAAAGCTGACGAGTTGGAAACTGTCGGCGAACCACTTCGTGGGGCTACGCTCTGCGCCCGAGGATGTCCGAAGCGCGCCCCCCGAGGTTAACGATAAAGAGCAGTGACGCGGCTGAGTCGGCCGCTCCTGCTTTGCGCGACGAGCAGAAGTCGGGATTACTCCGGGTTGAACGGCAGCGCCGCCATCCGCCGGATGAAGCAGCCTCGCCGGTACCGGGGGCTAACGACGGGCCCACGTCTTGCCAGCAGCTGCCGATGAGGGAACAGGTGCTCCACAAAAGGTCCAGACGTATCAGTTGGTTCTACCGTCGCTTCATCGTGCTGATGCCATTCACGAAGCCAGGCGGCGGTGCAGAACTCGAAGTCCCACTCTCCGGGGTTCCGCTTGAGTTTCGAACGGTGCTGCGCGAAGAAATTAAGGCGGCGCTAAGAGCCGCCTCGATCAGGCGATGGCGCTGGTCAACCGCCTGCGCCAAGGGGAGGCGGGCTACCCCACCAGCATCTGGTCTTAGCGGTGTCGGCGCTCGATCTCACCGACGGCGCGACTTGGAGATCTTCGGAGATCGCCGACCCGTGGCGAGGAACATACGATCATGCTCGTACCGCTGATGCGGGACAACGGTGTGTGGCATTCCGCAGGCCGCCCCTGTCAGAACCTCCACTCGCTCGCCGACATCGAGTGCATGCGCCACCTCGACCGAGATGCCCATCACTGAAGTCCTCCCCGAGCGCGCGCCCGAGCCCGGCGAGCTGGTCCAGGTGCGCTCGCGGCGATGGCTCGTCGAGGAGGTGCGGCCACGATCGCCGGCGCAGTCGCCGCTCGTCCGCCTCGCCTGCGCCGACGACGACGCCCAGGGCCAGGCGCTCGACGTCTTCTGGGACTACGAGCTCGACCGCCGGATCCTCGAGGAAGAGGGCTGGGCAGACCTCGCCGCCAAGGGCTTCGACGCCCCGCGCCAGTTCGCGGCCTACCTCCACACGCTCCGCTGGAACTGCGTCACCGCCACCGACCCGAACCTCTTCCAGGCGCCGTTCCGCGCCGGCATCAAGATCGACGCCTACCAGATGGAGCCGCTGCGCAAGGCGCTCCGGCTGCCGCGCGTCAACCTCTTCATCGCCGACGACATCGGCCTCGGCAAGACGATCGAGGCCGGCCTGATCGCCCGCGAGCTGCTCCTGCGCAAGAAGGCGAAGACCATCGTCGTCGCCGCGCCGCCGTCGGTGCTCGAGCAGTGGAAGGACGAGCTCGAGGAGCGCTTCGGCCTCGTCTTCGAGATCCTCGACCGCGCACTACCTCGACGCGGGTGCGCCGCGAGCGCGGCTTCGGCGTCAACCCGTGGCGCACGCACAGCCGGTTCCTCGTCTCGCACAACCTGCTGATCGACCCGACCTACGCCGACCCGCTGCGCGAGTGGCTCGGGCCGCTGCTGCCCGGGCAGCCTGCTGATCCTCGACGAGGCGCACCACGCCGCGCCCGTCGAGCGGCGGCCGCTACGGCATCGAGACGAAGTTCACGCGCGCCGTCCGCGACCTCGCCGGCCGCTTCGAGCACCGCCTGTTCCTCTCGGCCACGCCGCACAACGGCCACTCGAACAGCTTCTCGACGCTGCTGGAGATGCTCGACCCGTAGCGCTTCACCCGCGGCGTCAAGGTGCGCGGCAAGAAGGCGCTCGAGGACGTGATGGTCCGCCGGCTCAAGGAGGACATCCGCGAGGTCCAGGGCGGCTTCCCGAAGCGCGATCGTCGAGCGCGTCGCGATCGACGGCCTGCCCGACGACGCGCCCGAGCTCGTGCTGTCGCGCCTGCTCGACGAGTACCGCACGCGCGCGCGAGGAGCGCTTCGCGAGCACGTCGCGCCGGGCGCAGGCCGCCGCCGGGCCTGCTCGTCGTCGGCCTGCAGCAGCGGCTGCTCTCGTCGATCGAGGCGTTCGCCCGCAGCCTCAAGGTCCACCGGGCGACGGTCGAGCGGCAGTGGGAGCAAGGCGAGCGCAGCCGCGGCCGACGCCGGCCGAAGCGACGACAGCGACGCGAGCTCTTCACCACGCGCGCCCGACGCCGACGACGAGCGCGGCGAGTGGACGGCCGAGGAGCTCGAGGCCGAGGAGGCCGCGCAGATCGAGGCGGTCACCGCCGCCGCCGAGGCCGAGTCGCCCGCGCGATGCCGACGGCCGAAGCGCTCTGGCGCCGCGAGCAGGCGCTGCTCGACCAGATGCAGGAGATCGCCGAGACGCACGCGCCACCTGCCCGACGCCAAGATCGCGCCGGCTGATCGACTGGATCCGCGAGAACCTCTGCCCCGACCTGCCGCCCTTCGGCCAGCGCGCCGCAGGGCGCGCCGCCGAAGTGGAACGACCGCCGCGTCCTGATCTTCACCGAGAACCGCGAGGGCACGAAGCGCTACCTGAAGACGATCCTCGAGCAGGCGATCGAGGGCACCGACCGCGCCGACGAGCGCATCGAGGTGATCGACGGCCTCACCAGCGGCGCGCGGCGCAAGGAGATCCAGCGCCGGTTCAACACCGACCCCGCGAAGGACCCGCTGCGCATCCTGCTCGCCACCGACGCCGCCCGCGAGGGCCTGAACTTCCAGGCCCACTGCGCCGACCTCTTCCACTTCGACCTGCCCTGGAACCCCGGCCGCATCGAGCAGCGCAACGGCCGCATCGACCGCAAGCTCCAGCCGGCCGACGAGGTCCGCTGCCACTACTTCGTCTACCCGCAGCGCGCCGAGGACCGCGTCCTCGAGGTGCTGGTCACGCAAGACCGAGACGATCAAGACGCGAGCTCGGCAGCCTCTCGAAGGTCATCGACGACGACATCGAGCGCCGGCTCGGGCAGGGCATCCGCCACCGCGACGCCGAGCGGCTGGCGCGCGAGATCGAGCAGGCCGACCTCGACGCCGAGACGCAAGCGCATCACCGAGGAGGAGCTCGAGGCCGCGCGCGAGCGCCAGGAGGACCTGAAGGCGCAGATCGAGCGCTGCCAGACGCCTGCTCGAAGCGCTCGCGCAGCTGGGTCGGCTTCGAGGCGGCGCCGTTCCGCGACGCGCTCTCCTGCTCGCTCGAGCTGCTCGGCGCCGAGCCGCTCGCCGAGACGCAGCGACGAGCACGGCCGGCCGGTCTGGACCTTCCCGCCGCTCGACCGCCGCGCGGAGACCGACCCGAGCTGGGCCGCCACGCTCGACACGCTCCGCGCGCCCCGCAAGCACGAACCAGAAGCTCGCCGACTGGCGCCGCGAGGCGCCGATCCGGCCGGTCGTCTTCGAGGACGCGGGCGTGCTCACCGAGGACACCGTCCACCTGCACCTCGAGCAGCGCGTCGCCCAGCGCCTGCTCGCCCGCTTCCGCTCGCAGGGCTTCATCCACCACGACCTCTCGCGCGCCTGCCTCGCGCAGGCCGCCGACTCGATCCCGCGCGTCGATCCTGCTCGGCCGGCTGTCGCTCTACGGCCAGGGCGCCGAGCGGCTGCACGAGGAGCTCGTGCCGCTCGCCGCGCGCTGGATCGAGCCGTCGCAGCGCAACGGGCCGCTCAGCGCCTACGCGCGCGAGGCCGAGGCGAAGACGCTCGACCTGCTCGAGCGCGTCGCTCGGCGACCGCGGCGCGCCGCATGCCTGGCGACGACGATCCAGCAGAAGCTCCTCGCCGCGGCCGCCCGCGACATCGAGGAGCTGCTGCCGCAGCTCGAGCCGCGCGCCGAGGAGCTGGCGGCACTCGCGATCGAGCAAGCTCGCGCGAGCGCGGCGAGCGCGAGGCGAAGGACCTGCGCGAGACGCTCGAGCGCCAGCGCGAGCGCGTGCGCGAGGAGCTCGCCAAGCACGAGCGCGAGTTCGAGCAGCTCACGCTCGACTTCGACGACGACGAGAAGCGCCAGCTCGAGGCCGACATGCGCTCCTGGCGCACGCCGCCTCGAGCAGTTCGACCGCGAGCTCGAGACGCGAGCCGCAGCGCATCCGCGAGTTCTACGAGGTGCGCGCCAAGCGCGTCGAGCCGGTCGGCCTCGTCTACCTCTGGCCGGAGACGAACTGATGGCCATGGCCAAGCTCGACCCCGAGATCCTCGCGCACCTCGAATGGCTCGGCTTCGTCCGGCCGACCGGCCTCGTCGTCTCCGCGCCGGCGCTGGTGCGCGCGGGCGCGATCCTCGACCGGCGCGACGCCGAAGGGCAGCGGCTCCTGCGCGCGTGCGTCGAGGAGCGCACCTTCGACCGCGAGGAGGGCCCGGTCCCGTGCCTGCCCGACTTCCGCGCGTTCGCCGAGTCCGTGCTCGGCTGGAGCTTCTCGCCGAAGGGCTACGCCGGCACGGCCGAGTGCCCGATCCCGCCCGAGCTCGAGGTGCCGCTGCCCGACTACGGCGAGACGCTGCGCCCCGACTTCGCCGTGCGCGAGCTCGAGCCGCAGGACGGCGCGTCCGCCGTGGCAGCTGCTCGTGCGCGTCGCTCGAGCCCGGCGAGGACTTCGACCGCGTCGTCGCGCGGCGACGGCCAGCTCGAGGCCTCGGCCGCACGGCCGCATGGAGCGGCTGCTGCGCCAGACCGGCGTGCCGGCGGGCCTGCTCTTCAACGGCCGCGCGCTGCGCCTCGTCTCGGCGCCGCGCGGCGAGAGCTCGGGCTGGCTCGACTTCCGCGTCGCGGACATGGTCCAGACCGCGGGCCGGCCGATCTGCGACCGCGCTGCGCCTGCTCCTCGGCCAGCCGCGGCTCCTGAGCCTGCCGCGCGCGCAGCGCCTCGCCGCGCTGCTCGACGACAGCCGCAAGTTCCAGAACGAGGTCAGCGAGCGGCTCGCCGAGCAGGTGCTGCACGCGCTCTACGAGCTGCTGCGCGGCTTCCAGGCCGCGCACGACGCCTCGGAGCGGCGAGCTGCTGCGCGAGCCGCTCGCCGAGCATCCCGACGAGGTCTACCGCGCGCTGCTCACCGTCATCCTGCGGCTCGTCTTCCTCCTCTACGCCGAGGAGCGGGACATGCTGCCCGAGGACGAGACGTTCCTGCGCTACTACTCGCTCGCCGGCCTCTACGAGCGCCTGCGCGAGGACGCCGCGCTCTTCCCCGACACGATGGACCAGCGCTACGGCGCCTGGGCGCAGCTCCTCGTCCTCTTCCGCATGATCCACGACGGCGCCGAGCGCCGGCGCGATGCGGCTGCCGCAGCGCCACGGCGTCCTCTTCGACCCCGACCGCTTCCCGTTCCTCGAGGGCCGCCCGGCCGGCGGCGCGCGCCAGATCCACGAGCGGATCGAGCCGCCGCTCGTGCCCGACGGCACGATCTACCGCGCGCTCGAGAAGCTGCTCGTCCTCGACGGCGAGCGGATCTCCTACCGCGCGCTCGACGTCGAGCAGATCGGCTCGGTCTACGAGACGATGATGGGCTTCCGGCTCGAGACGGCGACCGGCCGCTCGGTGGCGATCAAGGCCGCAGAAGAAGCAGGGCGCGCCGACGGCGGTCGACCTCGAGGCGCTGCTCGCGCGAGCCCGCGGCCAAGCGCGCGAAGTGGCTCCAGGACCGCGCCGACCGCAAGCTCACCGACACGGTCAAGAAGGCGGTCAAGGCGGCCGCGACGCTCGAGGACCTGCACGCGGCGCTCGCTGCCGGTGATCGACCGCGCCGCCACGCCCGACCTCGTGCCGACGGGCGCGATGGTGCTGCAGCCGAGCGAGGAGCGGCGCCGCTCGGGCTCGCACTACACGCCGCGCGCGCTCACCGAGCCGATCGTGCGCACGACGCTCGAGCCGATCCTCGCGCGCCTGCGCGGCGCGGACGGCCGGCCGCCGCGGCCCGAGCAGATCCTCGACCTCAAGGTCTGCGACCCGGCGATGGGCTCGGGCGCGTTCCTGGTCGAGGCCTGCCGCCAGCTCGGCGACGCGCTGGTCGAGGCGTGGCACGCCCACGGCGAGATGCCCGCGATCCCGCCCGACGAGGACGAGGTGATCTTCGCGCGCCGGCTCGTCGCGCAGCGCTGCCTCTACGGCGTCGACCGGAACCCGGTCGCGGTGGACCTCGCCAAGGTGTCGCTCTGGCTCGTGACGCTCGCGAAGGACCACGCGCTCACCTTCGTGGACCACGCGCTGCGGCACGGCGACTCGCTGGTCGGGCTTTCGCGCCGGCAGATCGAGGCCTTCCACTGGGACGCCGACGCGCCGACGCTTCGAGGCCGGTTCGAGCATGCATGCGCGAGCACCTGCGAAGCGTCGCCGAGCTGCGCGCGGCAGATCCGCGAGGCCGGCGAGGACGTGTCCGACTGGGAGCTGCGCGACCTGTGGGACGAGGCGCAGTTCGAGCTCGGCAAGGTGCGGCTCTTCGGCGACTCGTGGTGCGGCGTTCTTCGAGGGCGAGAAGCCAAGGAGCGCGAGGCGAAGCGGGCGAGTACGCGCAACGCGGTCGTCGAGCGGCGAGGCCGAGCGCTACCGCGGCTGGCTCGAGGAGTGGCGGCAGGCCGACCCGCCGCTCGCGCCGTTCCACTGGGAGATCGAGTTCCCGGAGGTGTTCGAGCGGGAGAACCCGGGTTCGACGCGATCGTCGGGAACCCGCCGTTCATGGGAGGCAAAGAATCGGTGTGACCCTCGGTAGGGTGTACTACCGGGAGGATTTTCTTACGGCGACTACACCCGAATCGAATGCCAGCGCCGACGTCGTCGCGTTCTTCTTCCGGCGCTCGTTCACGCTGATTCGTCCCGGGGGGACGCTGGGAATGATTGCCACAAAAACGATCTCGAAGGGCGATACGCGGCACGCTGGCCTCCGGTACATCTGCCTGTGCTAACGGCGGCACAATCTACGCGGCCCAGCGAAGGCGAAAGTGGCCAGGCGCCGCCGCTGTCGTCGTAAGTGTTTTGCACATCATCAAGGGCAAACACGACCGACCCTTACTCGATGGTATTCCGGTTCCTGTTATCACGGCTTTCTTGTTCACGCTTGGCGGTCACGAAGACCCAGCTGCGCTTCGTGAGAATGTCGGCATCAGTTTCAACGGCTGCGCAATCGCCGGGGTTGGCTTCACGTTTGACGACGACGAACCTCTCGCGCGACGCC